>CAWAPC010000001.1:0-69938 GCA_963783805.1 uncultured Acidobacteriaceae bacterium
TCTCCAGGCTGGAGAGCGCGGTTTTCCATTGCTGGGTACGGGCCGCAACCAGCGCTTCAAGGTTGGTGCGATAGGCGTCGTTTTCGCGCTTGAGGCGGCGATTTTCCAGCGCGCGGCGGACCGTGGCCAGCAGTTGCTCGCGCTCGAAAGGCTTGAGCAGATAGTCGTACGCGCCATTGCGCAAGGCCTGCAGCGCGACCTCGAATGTCGTTGACGGCGGTGACCATGACGAATGGCATGTCGGGATAACGTTCCTTGGCACGCTCCAAAAGAGCAATCCCATCCATCTCGGCCATCATCAGGTCTGAGAGCACGAGATCGAATTCGTCACCCGATTCGAGAATGGCCAGGGCTTCGACGCCACTGGCGGCCTGGCGGGTCTGAAAATTGGCTCCCTTAAGCATGGAGGAAACAATCTCGCGGATTGTTTCCTCGTCGTCCACTACGAGAATGCGGTCATTAGGCATGGAGCTAAGTAAATGTATCGCTCATTTTAGGCTACGACTCCACATTCCGAAAGTAACCAAATGGAGACGGAAATCGGCTAACGATCGGAGCAGCCAGCGTGATATTTAAAGAGCTTAGGTGTTCGTGCGTCTATCTATGCATTCTGCCGCGATATATTTGCGGGCATTCGGTTGGCATGTTGAGCCGTCCCCTGGTTGACGGCGCGGGAAACGCTGCGCTGATCGTGGTCGTCGTCAGTCTGCTTTTCTTCCGGGCATTTCGGGAACGATATCTGCTGGCCTGGGCAGCAGGCTGGATCGCCTATGGCGCATTTCTTTGGGTAGCGGGTACCGGTGAGTTCCACGCCGCGTCGAAGGCAATGTCGGCATTTGCGCAGGCCGATTTTGTGCTGGCGATGGGATTGTTCGCGGCGGCGGCGCTTATCTCAGTGCAGGCGCGGCGAGCGCTGACGGCCTTGGCCGCGTTTCCTGGGTGGTGATGGTTGCGCCGCCATGCAACCGCTCTATTTTCCAGATTCGACGTCGTTGGGGCCAGGCTGTTGGAAATTGCATGCCGCCTGCTTGCGGCCGGGGCAGTCGTCGAATTCATGCGGTACAGGTTCGGGCGTATCGGGCTGGGGCCATTCCTGTTTGGCGCCGGATTGCTCACTTTGAATCTGCACTGGCTTCCGCTTCACCAGCCAATTCCGAGTGAAGGCTACCTGTTAGCGGAAGTCCTGTTTGGTTCGAGCATGCTGCTGGTGGTGCTGGATGACTCGCGTATTCGCACGCGGCGGCTAGCGGTGCTGAACGAGTTGGCAGTCACGATTGCGCGCGGCCAGAATCACGCCCCCATGATGCAGACCGCGCTTGAGAAGCTGAGCGGCGTCGGGGCGCGAAGGCAGCGTGGTTCCATTTGATGGAAGGCGACCATCTCGTGCCGACGCAGCACGCGGGGCTGTCGCCGGAGATTCTGCGGGCTCATGGGGCAAGCTGGCATCGATGAAATACAGGCCCGCGTCCTCCACGAAAATCGGGCGGCCGTAGTCGAAGCTTCGGCAGATAACGGAGTCGAAGCGGAGACAACTGGAGAACACGGCATTCATCAAGTCGTGCTGCTGCCGGTTCTAGGGCAAGAAGTCGGTCGATTGGCATGGTGTCGCTCGGCTGCGCGGCAGCCGGAACCACACCCGTGAAGAACTCGAGTTTCTGGAAACGGCCGCGCAGACGCTGGGCATCGCGATGGAAAATCTGAGATTGCTCGAGCAAGTGCTGCGCTCGCAACGGCAGTGGGTGAACACCTTCGATTCCATCCAGGATCTGATTCTGGCGCACGATGCCGACTTCCGCATTCTCAAGACCAATCAGGCCTTGCTGCAGCGCCTGGAAAGCGCTCCAGCCGAGTATCTCGGTCATCTCTGTGAAGAGCGTTCTTCCCAAAAGCGCGCCTGGAGCGGATGCCCATATTGCGAACGCGGCTCGGGGCTGACCGAAGGACTGGATCCGTGTTTCGGCGGACAATCGGTGGTTTCTACCTCGTCATATGCCGAGCAGGGAGGGCAACAAAAGGGCACAATCCACGTCGTGCACGACACGACCGAGCGCCAGGTGGCGGAAGAAAAGTACCGCATGCTGTTCGAACAGGCGCAGGAAGGCGTATTCGTAGCGACGCCAGATGGCGATTTGCTCGATTGCAATGACGCCTTTGTGACCATGCTCGGCTACGGCAGCCGCGACGAGTTGATGGCGCTCGACATGGGCAGCGTGCTGCACGCGGTTCACCGAGGAGCGCGAGGCTTTTCGCAAGGAAATCGAGGCGCACAACTACGTGCGCAACTTTGAAATGACAGTTCGGCGCAAGGATGGCACGCAGCTGACGGCCGTGGCCCAGAGCTGCTTTGCGACCCGCGATTCGGCTGGACATATTGAACGCTATCAGGGCTTCGTTCTCGACATTACCGAGAAAAAGCGGTCGGAAGACGAGATGCGCCGGCGCAATCGCGAGTTGAACGCGCTCAATGCCATGGCCGTCATCGCAACCCAATCGTTCGATCTGGATGAAATTCTGAACCTGACGCTGCGCCAGGTGGTTTCGCTGTTTGGAGCGGAGACCGGCTCGGTGTATCTGGCTGCGGAACCAGAAGGAACATACCGGCGGCGAGCGGGTTGGGGTCCACGAAGCGAGGCGCGTGTGCGCATGTCGGAAGTGGTATTTCCGGAAGGCATGGGCGAACTGGTAATGCGCTCGCGAGCGGAAGTGGTGACGCAGGACTTTCTGCCGCACCTGCCGCCGGCGGTGGTGGAGTTTGTTTGCGCCGACCGGCTGCCTTACTGGATCTGGGTTGTGCTCTGGAGCAAGGACAAGCCCATCGGCATCATGGGCATTGCCAGCAAGGAAGACCGGCACTATTCGAGCAACGACGAGAATCTGCTGGTCGCCATCAGCCGTCAACTGGCGACCACGATCGAAAAGGTCCAGCTCTACGAGGAGACGTGCCGCGCCTATGAAGATTTGCGGCAAACGCAGGAGCAACTGCTGCAAAGCGAGAAGATGTCGGCCATCGGCCAACTGATTTCCGGCGTGGCGCATGAACTGAACAATCCGCTGACCGCAATTCTCGGCTATGCGCAACTGCTCGAGGGCGCCGGCTTGACCAGCGCTCCGCGGACTATGTGTCCAAGCTGTTCAAGCAGGCCCAGCGAACGCACCGGGTGGTGCAGAATCTGCTTTCCTTTGCCCGCCAGCACAAGCCGCAGAAACAGGAAGTGGATTTGCGCAGGGTGCTGGAAGAGACACTCACCCTGCGCGAATACGATTTGAAGGTCAACAACGTTCTCGCTCGAACGCGAAATTCCCGAGGATCTGCCCTCGGTAGTCGCCGATCCGCATCAGTTGGAGCAGGTCTTCCTGAACATCATCAACAACGCGCTCGATGCCATGGTAGAAGGCAGCGGACGGCGCTGCTGAAAGTGCGCGTGTTCAGAAAAGATGCTTACGTGTGCGTGGAGTTCGATGACAGCGGTCCGGGAATCAAGGATCCCGAGCCGGATTTTCGATCCCTTCTACACCACGAAATCATCGGCAAAGGAACTGGACTTGGCCTGAGCATCTGCTACGGGATCGTCAAGGAACATGGCGGAGAAATCGTAGCGCGCAACCGGCGAGAGGGCGGAGCGACGATTGAAGTCCGTTTGCTGGCGAGTGAGAAACCCTGCGTTCCCGGAGCCGGTGACGCCGCGCGGCGAGAGTCGATTGCTCGGAGCGCGTGCTGTTGGTGGAAGACGAAGAAGCGGTGCTGGAATTTGAACGCGACGTGCTGGTCGGGGCAGGCGCCGAAGTCACCACCTCAATGAGCGTGGAAGACTCGCGCAGCGCCTCGGTGACAATTCCTTCGACGTGATCGTAATGAAGGGCGGATGCCGGGCGGATTCAGCGCGAAGGAAATGTACGACTGGATCGCGCAAACTGTCCCGGGCTGGAAAAGGGGCTGCTGCTGACGTTTTCCACCGTGACCGATGCCGAGACTCGAAATTTCCTTCAGGAACACGGCGTGCCGTCGCTGGCCAAGCCCTTTGAAGTTGCGGACCTTATCTCACAGGTGCGAGCACTGAGCCAGAGAGATGCGAAACTCGCAAGGGCAGCGGCAATGACCTGATGCCCTTTTTTTAGACTTGGTCCTGAAAGTTGATCCACGCGGCGCGATATCCTCAATGATGAATCGGAGTGGTTGTCCATGAAAGCGGCAGATTTCCGCAGAATTGCTTTGAGCTTCGAAGGGACAGAGGAGAGCTCGCACATGGGGGCGCCCGACTTCCGCGTGGGAGGCAGGATCTTCGCCACGCTTGCCTCCGAAGACCAGGGCTACGGCAATTTGATGCTCACCCCGGAGTTGCAGGCGGAATTTGTTGAGGAGTTGCCGAAAGTTTTTCTGCCTATTCATGGCGGATGGGGAAGGATGGGAGCGACGCACATTCGGCTGGCGCAAGCGAGCGAGGACGTGCTGACCGGTGCCCTGCGCGCGGCATGGAAGCTTAGGATGGAAAAGAATGCGGGGACGAAGAAGAAGCGTCCCCCTAAGCGCCTCTAAATTCACGGAGGAGTCCTGCAATCTCACCTGGATGGGAGGCCAAGTCCGCGGGCATTATGTTGAGCACCATGACTTACGCCGGTGCGGCGATCCCTGGCAGACTTCACTCGCTCGCGGATCTCCCTAATAGCAGAGGTAACAATCGGCCGGCTGTATGCAGGGTGATGAAACTCCAGGTGCATGCCGCGTCCGATGTAGCGCATCTTAATCATGGAACCGCCCCAGGTCGAGCCTGCGATGATGACCTGGACAGGTTCGGGACAGTATTGCGGATGTCCTGAGATCATCGCCGAACCCTCGCCAAGAAGTTGTGCCGTGTAGAAGTGGTGCTGTGTCTGAATCTGGAGCACGGTGTCAGGCGGCAGGCCTTCCAGGAAGACGCCTCCCTCGATTTCGGACTGGACAATACTCCGATTCACTTCGTCGCTGAGGTTGGCGTGAGGCGCAAACATTAGATTTACGGTACTGTTTTTACTATACCCGGATTTACTGTACCGAGACTTACTGTACCGTGGTTGGTTCCCAGTCACAACATAATTCATGGGCGGGCTTACTTTGGTGTCGAACCACTGGGCTCTCGTAAAGCGCCATTTCACTCATGACGTCGAGCGGTCTATACTCGGACTTTCCACAAGAAATCATGACCCGGCGTGCGAGACATGATCCCATGAGAATCGTGAGCGCGGCGGAAATGCGTGAGATTGATCGCGCCACCTCGGAGCGTTTTGGCGTACCGTCCATCACCTTGATGGAGAATGCCGGCGCGGCGGTCGCCCGTTTTGTCCTCTCCGAATACCCGCAAGCGGAACGCGTCGGCGTTCTTTGCGGCAAAGGCAATAATGGCGGCGATGGATTCGTCGCGGCGCGAAATCTGGTCGAAGCGGGGCGCGCTGTGCGCGTTCTGCTGTTGTCGGATCCCGACGAGCTTCACGGGGATGCAGCCGCCATGTTTCAGAAGATGCTGGGGAACCCTCACTCGCTGAAGATTGCGGCCTTGATCGTACGCGAGGCTGGCGGGCTCGATTTGCCCGATGCGGCGGCGGTTTTCGATGCGGATGTGATCGTGGATGCAATCCTCGGCACAGGTTTTCGTCCGCCGGTAAGCCCGCTCTATGCGGCAGGCATCGGCAAAATGAATGCTGCTTCGGCTGCGATTGTTGCCGTCGATATACCCTCCGGCGCCGATGCCGATGCCATGCGGCCACCGTCCATCTCAGTGTTCAGGCACGCGCCGATGCCGTCGTGACCTTCACCGCTCCGCGTCCGGCGCACGTTTTTGCGGCGATGACTGGCGGTCCGACTGTGATTGCACCTATCGGTTCACCTCCAGAAGCAGTCATCTCGAAACTCAGACTTAACCTGAGTACTCCTTCTGATTTTGCTGCGCTGCTCGCGCCCCGGGCGCGGGACGCCAACAAGGGCAGCTACGGACACGTGCTGGTCATCGGCGGATCGCTCGGCAAGGCAGGCGCGGCGGCGATGGCGGGATTTTCGGCGCTGCGCGCGGTGGCGGGTCTCTCTACAGTAGCCGCGCCCAAATCCGTATTCGCAACCGTTGCAGCCTTTCATCCGGAACTGATGACCGAGCCCTTGGCAGAAACTAGACATGGCACAATTTCGTCGCGAGCGATTGGGGCAGATCTCGATGCGTTGCTGGAACGCAAGACACTCGCCATCGGTCCGGGCATCTCGCGCAATTCGGAAACTGCCGAATTTGTGCGCGAGATCGTGAAGCGCACTGCTGACAATACGCCGATGGTTGTCGATGCCGACGCACTGAACGCCTTCGAGGGAGTGGCCGGTACGCTGAACGGCCGCGGACGAACTGTCGTTATCACTCCGCATCCGGGAGAAATGGCACGTTTGACCGGCTTGACGATTGCCGAAATTCAGGCGAACCGTCTGGAAGTCGCGCGAAATTTTGCCCGCGAACATGAGCTGATTGTCGTGCTCAAGGGACATCGAACGCTGATCGCGGCGCCCGATGGAACGGTCTGGGTCAATCCGACCGGCAATCCGGGCATGGCTACCGGAGGGACGGGAGATGTCCTGACGGGAATGGTCGCTGGCCTGATCGCACAACATCCTCAGCACGCGATCGAAGCAACCGCTCTGGCGGTTTATCTTCATGGACTGGCCGGAGATCTCGCACGTGACTGCGTCGGCGAGAATTCGCTGGTGGCGACCGACCTGGTGCGCTTTCTGCCACAGGCCTTTGCGGCGGCTCGCGGGTGGAAGTCTGAGGAGATTCGAGTTCATGCGTAGTGTACGTACGTTTCTGTATATGGATGGAGATGAACTCGCAAGGCTGCAAAGTACCCCCCCTCCCCCCCCCCGGATTTGCGCTAAAGTGTTAAGGAATAACGACTTACCTGTAAAATATTCAAGAATAACGACTTAGCTTACTTTGGGTAATCTTCACTGATGTTATCAAGGAGCGCTCCCAAGTTCGTCTCTGGAGACGGCACACTTCTGTTTTGGGCAATCGGATCCAATTTTCGGGTATGGTGAGTGGGATGTCTATGATGGCGATCACTGGCTGATTGTGATGAATCGAAAAAGCACGAGCGGGGCACCGGCTTAGGTTAGAGGTGGACGGGCGAGGACGCCCGTCGCTTTATCAATTTAACGCGGGATATAGTTGTCGAGCAGCGGAAGGAACTGCGAACCGAGTTTCATCACGCGCGACTGGGCGGCATCGGCGGACTCGCCGTCGAGCATAGGGGTCATCAGGCGCACGAGCGCGCCGTCGCTGCGATTCATGCGAACCGAATCGGACACCAGATAGTACTTGGCCCAGTATTCGCTGGCCACGGCGCGGCCATGCGCCTGAAACCAGTATAGGGCCAATTGCCTGTCCCAACGATCTGGAAATCACATAGCGGTTGACGGGGAAAGCGGAGCCGTCCGGACGCGTGAGCTGCACCACCTTCCGAGAAGTCGGGATCCATCCCGCGCCCGGCAGGCAGTGGTTGGGAGAATGGATGGTATCGCCGGCACGTTGCGTCGGAAAATACGCGATGTAGAGATTGATATAAGGCTGGGATTGACTCGCGTTTTGATAGTCACGCAGCAGAAACTCGCCCGGCCCGAGGATATCGAGGGTCTGCTGGTCGAGTGTCTCGTCGGCCCCGTCCAGCCATCAATCTGCGAGGGCAGGGAACTCAAAGCGGGGCGCGGTGGAAAGAACTCGCCGCGCGAATGGGCCTGGAGCACGAGCGCCGTCACCAGCATGAGTACCGCCGCAATTCCGAAACGAAGCGATCCAGTATTCATACGGACTTTGCCTCCCGGCCGTCTGTCCAGATGAATGAGATCACTCGGTGCAATGCGAACAGCAGGGCCAATGCCACCACGAAAATCAGCCATCCTGAAAAGGTATGGAAGAATCCTTCCGCTTTATCCGGGGCCCAATACTGCACCAGCAGCCCGGTGCCAAAAATACGAAAGGCATTGGCGGCGACTGCAATGGGTACTGCGGAACATACCAGCACTACGCGCAGCCATATCCGAGTCTCCATAAGGTAGCCATAGATGATCGCCAGGGTTATCAGGGTCAGAAGAGAGCGGATTCCGCTGCATGCTTCCGCGACATCGAGGGGCATGGATGCCAGCACTATCACATTCCCTTCGCGCAACACTGGAACTCCGACCAGTTCCAACAGTCCGGTGGCGAGCTTTGAGGCGAGCAACTGCAAGGGAAAAGTGAACTGCTGCAAAATCAGGTTCGGGATCGGGATCATCAGAATCAGAAAGGCCCAGGGGAACAGGACCCGCGCGAAAGAACGTCCATCCCTGAAAAAGAATGATCAAGCCGGCCAGCAGAATTAGCAGCGACACCCTCGAGAAAAACAATTCCGCGCCCAGGACTCCCAGAGCCAGCATAAGCAGTCCCAGCGCCACCAGGGGAAGACCAGCCCAGGATGGCGCAGGTGCAATTGCTTTCAATCGCTTGCGTCCTGCCACAGGACAAACAAAACAAAGAGGGGGACAAAAATGCCGTGCTCGAAATTCGGATCGCGGGCCGAACTGACCCACTGCAGAACCAAGCGGGCGAGAATCGGAGCGTAAAGCCAGGCGATCAGCAGCAGCATTGCCACGCCCTGCCAATGGGGAATGGCGGACGACAAGCGAGCTTCCCCGGCCGGGAGGCGCGGAACTATTTCAGCTGAGTCACTCATAAGTGGCGCGCTTACATTTCAGAATATGCGAAAGTCAGCCTTCGCGCCAAGTGAAACCGGTTGGGACCAGCATTCCAGTTCGGCATTTCAGGTTACGGGCAGATGTTCTTCGAGCTGTGGCCGGAACTCGGCACGAAACGGGAGCGCGAGCGTGCTGCAAGAAACGGAAAAATCATTTCCCTTACCCCTGTGACCTAAGTCCGTCGCGTTCATCCCTGAGAGGGCACCAATTTGGTGAGTGCTTGCAGAGAGATATGACCAGATCTCCCAAAAGCCAAGTGGAAAGTAATCCCCACATATTACCGAAGATGTGGGCAATTCTTTTCCCATTTGTCCGCAATGTGGTAACGTTTAGGCAATAGCGTTATACAAGCCGCCGTAGAAGGCAACAATCGCAAGTCATTGAAACATCGGGCATGTATTGTTCGAACGGCTCGCGACAATTTTGCCCGGATTGGCAGCGAGTGTGCTCTGGAGTATGCAAGCCCTTTGTCCAAGACGTCAGCCCCCGCTGTCTTGGCCGCGGAATCGTGAAGCGGAATAGAAAATAGAATGAACCTGGACAACACCGAAATTCTGGTCACTGCTGGAACATCGCAGAACGGCGGCGCTCGCGTCTGGCTGGAGAGCGTCAGCGCCGGCATGCGCACTGTCGAAGCTGTGATCCGCGAACTGTCGCAAAATGACCTGCCTGTCCTGGTGGTGGCCGAGCACGGGACTGGCAAGGCGGCGGCGGCGGCGCGCATTCACGTTCTTTCCCGGCGGGTTGAGGAGATGTTTCAGGTTTATCAGGGCGGTGAGGCCAGCGAACAAATTCTGACGGCCCGCGACGGTCAAGGTGGAACCATCTACCTTCAGGAAGTGGGAGACCTTACGGCGGCAGCCCAGAGGGAACTGATCCGTCAAGTTGCTTTAAGCGGCAACCGCGACGCGCAGCGCCGTGTGCCTCGCTTTATCTGTGGAACGTCGCGCGAACTCGAGCCCGAGGTCAAGGCCGGCAAGTTCCGCGATGACGCTTTATTATGGAATCAGCGGAGTCTGTTTGCGGCTGCCTCCTTTACGGCAGCGGAGAGAAGATATTCCCGTTCTGCGGGACTGGTTTCTCTCGGCGGCGGCCCACGATTTCTGCCGTGCCGTGCCAGTGCTCAGTTCCGGGACGCAAAACTTTTTCCTGGAATATAGCTGGCCGGGAAACATTCGCGAACTGAAAGATGCCGCCCGGGCGATTGTTGCGCTGGGGGATGAAGCGCTCGCCATGGGGGGGATTACGGCTCCTTTTGCGGCGTGCAGATCGTGGTGGCAACGGAGAGAAGATTTCTCTGAAAGACGCGGCGCGAGCCGCCTCCCGCGAAGCTGAAAAGGAAATCATCCTTCAAGTCCTGACTCGTACCCGGTGGAACCGGCGCCGGGCGGCGCAAGAGCTGCAAATCAGCTACAAAGCGCTTCTGTATAAACTGAAGCAGATCGGGTGCGAGGAGTATGGAGCGTGAGGGCGATTGGAACTTTTGAATTGGCGTTATAGAGGAGAAGATATGAGATCGATATGGAAAGCGGCGGTTGCGGCAATGGTTTTGACGACCGGCATCGTATCCCACGGGAGTCCCGTGTCGAATATGGCTGGTGCATCGGCGCAAGATGCTCCCGCCCCGTCGGCCGCTGTGAGTCCCGCCGCCAGTCCGGCTTCCGATATGGCCGCTTCCGACAAGACCACGAATGCGGCCGCTCCTAACATCCCATCCGGGCCGGATTATGTCATCGGCGCCGAGGATGTGCTGCATATTGCGGTGTGGAAGGAAGTCGATCTTACCGCCACATTGCCGGTGCGGCCCGATGGCAAGATATCTCTTCCTTTGCTCAACGATGTCCAGGCCGCGGGCCTCACGCCCGAGCAGCTGGCTGCTTCGGTCACAGAGAAGCTGAAAAAATTTATTGCCGACCCGCGCGTCACCGTGGTGGTGACTTCGATCAACAGCAAGCGGATTTACCTGGTCGGCGAGGTATCGCGCGCCGGAGCCACGCCGATGTTACCCAACATGACCGTTCTGCAGGCCTTATCCAGCGCCGGGATCAATCAGTTTGCCAAGACCAAGGGCATTTATGTCCTGCGCATCGAGAACGGCAAACAACGGAAGCTTCCGGTGAATTATCGCAAGCTGGTCAAGGGCGATCTCGCACAAAATTATGAATTGCAGGCGGGGGATACGATTGTCGTACCGTAACGGAACCAAGTCCCTTTAAGGGATTCTGCTGGTGAAGAGCATGTGGAAAATACGAATAATCCGGTTGACCCTGCTGGTTTTCGGCACGAGCATCGGCTTGGCTGCTCAGAATGGCGCGCCATCTCCGCCGGATACTACTCCGGCTCCCGCTTTCGGCCAGACTGCGCCGGTGCTGAATCCAGAGAACCCTCCGGTGACTGGCCTGGACGAACCTGCGCTCGATCTGCGCGGTTCCAGCCGCAGCTTCATTTCTCCCGCGCTGCAGGTGAGCGAGTCGGCGGACACGAACGGCGGCAACCAGCTCGGTGACCACGGTTTGGAATCGATCACCCGCTTCTCGGCGCTTTCGACATGCAGCAGTTCTGGCCGAAGAGCGATCTCTTTCTCGAGTACCTCGGCGGCGGAGCGTTCTACAGCACTCCTTATGACGTGAAGCAATTGCAAGCGGTTGGCGTCGCAATTCGTCACGCGCTGGCGAACCGGCCAGGCGACGGTGCGGGACTCGTTCAGTTATCTGCCCGACGGTTCCTTCCGAAATCGGCACCTTTGGCGGCGTCCCAGGGTTCGGTATCGCCAATGGCACCGGAACCGGAATGGCGGGAGGAGGTATACCCGGCGCCCACCCCTTCGGCAGCGGCCTGTTCGGTTCGGTCGGAGACACTCCCCGGCTTACGAACACGGCGATTCTGGACGCAGTTCAGGCCATCAGCCCGGTGGCCGCGCTCACCGTGGCCGGTGGATTCAGCGACGCTCACTTCTTCGACCCCACGGGTCTTCTGATCAACAGCGACCAGCTGACTATTGAAGGCGGCTACAGCCATTTATTAGCCCGTCGCGACCAGATCGGCCTGGTCTACGCTTTTCAGCTGATTCAATTTCCGCAGGTTACCGGCGGCCAGATTTATGCCAACATCGTCAATGTGCGCTGGAGCCATACCATCACTGGAAGATTGAGCTTCGTTGTCGGAGCCGGGCCGCAGTACATCGAACTGGAACAAGGCGGTTATGTCTCCCATCTGTCGCTGAGCGCACGGGCCCAGTTGCGCTACAAGATCGGTCATGCGTTCCTGATTGCATCCTACGAGAAATTCACTTCGCCAGGTTCGGGCTTTTATGCCGGCGCCGATGTCCAGTCGGCGCGACTCGGATATAACCGCCCGCTGGGGCGCACCTGGGAGTTCTTTGGCGATATGGGCTACTCCCATAACTCGAAACTCCAGAATGCAGCGGATTTGGGGGCGGCTGCGAGCAGCTACAACGATTTTTATGTTTCCACAATTTTCCGCAAACACCTGGGACGTTCTTATGAGTTCATTGCCGCGTATCGCTTCGGCGAGGTCGGCTTTCAGCAGTCCGCCGGACTTGGCACCGGGCACCGGCGTCGGCAGGATTAATGAGCGGCAAGCCGGCAGTGTCGGTTTGGAATGGCATCCGAAGGCAACTCGTATCGAATAATTTTTTGGCCTGCGTCACGCGGCCGGATTGGTGAACAGCTATGAGTGGAAATCGCGAACTGACGATGGACGATTATCTGGCAATGCTGCGCCGGAGGTTGAAGGTCATTTTGATCCCGGCTCTGGTCGCGCCTCTGACGGGCTTCCTGGTTTCGTATGTCCTCCCGCCCAAATACAGCTCAACGTCGACTGTCCTGGTGGAGGGACAGAAGGTGCCGGACAACTACGTCATGCCGGTCATCACCACCGATTTTGCGCAGCGCGTGCAGGCGCTCAGCCAGAAGGTTCTGAGTCCGAGCCTGCTGCGCCCGGTGATCCAAAGCCTTAACCTGGTTAAGCCCGAGGAGGAAGGCAAACTCATCAACCAGATCCAGCAGAATATGGCGGTCGAGCCGGTGATTACCTCGATGAGCTCGGCCGTGTCAAGTTCTCCCACCGCCAAGAAGAAGCCCTTCTGCCAGCAACGAGCCGGTGCCCGGCTTCAATGTCATTTACACCGACAGCGATGGCGTCCGCGCCCAGAAAATCTGCAATGCCTTGACCTCGCTGATCGTCGACCAGAACCTGATCTCCCGTTCCGAGGTTGCCAGGAGCACCACAGAATTTCTTACCCGCCAGCTGGAAGACGCTAAGCGCACGGTTGACGAGCAGGATGCCAAGCTTGCCGACTTCAAGAAACACTATATGGGTCAATTGCCGACCGACGTCGACAACAACATGCGCATGCTGATGTCGCTGAACTCGCAACTCGATGCCACCACCCAGACCCTGAGCCGCGCCCAGCAAGACAAGACCTACACCGAAAGCATGCTGGCGCAGCAGTTGGCCGCGTGGAAGAGTTCGCTGTCCAGTACCAATCCGCAGACCCTGCAACAGGAATTGACACAGCTGCAGGGGCAATTACTGCAACTGCAGGCACGCTATACCGACGATTATCCCGACGTGATCAAGACCAAGGCCGACATTGCCGAGGTCGAAAAGAAGCTGAAAGAAGTGAACGCGGCGTCGGCCGCTGCGGCCACCGCGGCCGACAGCAGCGACAAGGCCAACGCCAGCTCCGAACCGCCTGAGCTTCGCCAGCTTCGTCTGCAGATTCATCAGTATCAGGGTGTGATCGAGCAGGCCACCCTCGACCAGAAGAAGCTGCAAAGCGCAATTGGCGTCTACCAGAGCCGCACCGCGATGAGTCCGACCATCGAGGAGCAATATAAGGAGCTTACCCGCGACAACGATACCGCTCAGGCCTTTTACAAGGACCTGCTGGCCAAGAAAAGCTCCGCCGGACTCGGACTCGGAATGGAGAGCGCTCAGGAGGGTGAGCAGATGCACATAGCGGCCACCGCCAACCTGCCCGATGCCCCCACTTTCCCGGTGCGCCCGGTTCTTGCGGCCGGCGGTCTGGGCGTTGGCCTGGCGTTCGGTTTCCTCATCGCCGTGGTTCTGGAGTTTGGCGACAAGTCGATTCGCACCGAAAGAGATGCTGCCGCCGTCATGGATCTGCCCCTCCTGATTTCGGTACCCTGGCTGGGTGGGGACGAAGACGAGTTGGCCGCCAACGGCAGTGGCAATGGCAGCGCCCGCCGCCGCTTCTGGGGACGGAGTGAACCGGCGCCGAAAGATCACGAACGGGTAGAGGTCTAGCTTAGGAAGAGTCCAGCGTAAGACCCAGAGTAAGACAGAGTAAAACTATGTACAAGGATTTTTTTGGACTGCGCGCCAACCCGTTCAACGTCAATCCGGACCCGCGCTACCTGTTCCTGACGCGGCACACCGAAGAGGCGTTGGCCTGTCTTACCTACGGCATTCAAAGCCGCAAGGGCTTTGTGTTGCTCACGGGCGAGGTGGGAACGGGCAAGACGACGCTGATCAACAAATTGATGGAGTGGCTGCGGCTGCAACAAGTGGCGACCGCCTTCATTTTCAACTCCCGCATGGACGTGCCCCAGTTCCTCGATTTCATGATGGCGGATTTCGGCATCCCCTGCGAACGCCGTCGAAGAGCCAGATACTGCAGCGTCTCTATAACTGGCTGCTCGATCGCTATCGTGCCGGCGAAACGGCGGTGCTGATCGTGGACGAGGCCCAGAACCTCTCCGACGAAGTGCTGGAAGAGATCCGCATGCTCACCAACCTCGAAACCTTCACCGAGAAGCTTTTGCAGATCGTCCTGGTCGGGCAGCCGGAACTCGAACAGCAGCCTGAAGCAGCCGCAGTTGCGGCAATTGCGGCAGCGCCTGACGCTGCGCGCCAAGACCCATCCTCTCAACCTGGAGGAAACCAAGTCTTATATCACCAGCGTCTGCGCATCGCGGGATCGAACGGAGAGCCCATTTTTGACTCCGACGCGACTGGTTGCCATTTTCCGTTATTCGCTGGGCATCCCTCGCGTCGTTAATTTGCTCTGCGAGCATTGCCTGGTCAGCGCCTTTGTCGACCAGAAAAAGACGGTCGCGGTCGAAGTCGTCGATTCGGTCGCCCGCGATTTCGATTTGACCGACGGCAACGCGGCAGCCGCCATGACCGCGCCCGTGCCGCCCTCCGAAAAATTCGATCTGGTCGACGCCTTGCGCACTCTGGCAAGTCTGGCCGACCGATTTCGCCAGTCGGAAGAACAACAGGATCTCCCCAAGGAAAGGAAACTATGAGCCGAATCCATGACGCTTTAAAACGCGCCGAGCAGGAAAGAGCAACCTCCGCGGGGACGCACGTCGAGCCCAGTTCGAGCCATTTCGACCAACCCGAAACCCCAATCCCGAATTAAATGCCCCGACTTACGCACGCCCTGCGCATGCCGAAAACATGCCGGGATGCAGTCCGCTGGAACCGCTGCCAGGCCGGCCATGTCCGCGGCTGAACTATGAATCGCTGCTCGCCCGTTGTCCGCAGAGCCAGTGGACTCCGGATCCCCTGACCATGCTCTTTTTCGGGGCAGACGAGAGCCGGCCCGGCGCGGAAGAGTTCCGCACGCTGCGCTCGCGGCTCTATCAGATCCGGGAGAAGATGCCGCTGAAGCGTCTGCTGGTGACCAGTGCGCTTCCGAAGGAAGGGCAAGTCTTTCGTGACCAGCCAACCTTGGCCAGGTGCATGGTGCGGCAGCAGGGCCGCCGCGTCCTGATGATCGATGCTGATCTGCGCAATCCCGGGCATGCACCGCCATCTTCGGCGCCGCTCCGTCGCCGGGATTGTCCGAATACTTGCTGGGCGAGTGCGACGAGTTCGCCGCCCTGCAGCGCGGGTCCGATGGAAAACCTGTTCTTCATGCCCGCCGGCCGGATCGCTCCAGTGCCGCCGAACTGCTCGCCAACGGCCGTCTGAAATGTTCCTGCAGCGCGTGGACCCTTGTTCGACTGGATCATCGTCGATACGTCGCCCGTGATTCCCGTCTCCGATGCCACGCTGGTCGCCGACGCCTGCGACGGCGTTCTGATGGTCGTGCGCTCCACTGTGACGCCTTCCGATCTGGCCCGGCGTGCCCGCGAAGAATTTCCCGACAAGCTGCTGCTCGGAGTCGTGCTGAATGGAATCTCATCCGGACCAAGCGTGCACAATCGAAGTATTACTATGGCGAGGCTGTGAACAGCCCAGCCTGATGAGACGAATGAACCGAGGCCGAGTTGATCCGGCTCTTCAATGTCTATTACCCGATTCGAACGCTGGTCCTGCTGATGGGAGAGGCTCTGATAGTCTCGGACCTCGTTCCTGCTTGGCGGCTGTAGTTGCGTGCTGCGCGAAGACAGCTATCATGGTGCTCAACTACGAAGGCGGATACTTCAAGATTCTTGTAGTCACAGTGGTGGTGCTGCTGTGTTCGCATTGGTTCGACCTCTACGATACCGCCCGCTTCAACACCAAAGGTGAGCTCTATTTCCGCTTGCTGCTGGTGCCCGGCGTTGCTGGCCTTCTTCTGGCCGCGTGGCAATCACCCGATTATGTTGGGGTCCCGTGATTCCTGCTCGGCCAGAGCGGTTCCTCGGCGGTCGGCCTGGTCATCCTGACCCTCGCCCTTGTTCGGCTGGCGCCTCGGCTTTACGCTGGCTCGTCAGTTGCCCATTCTGGTCGAACGCGTGTATGTCTTGGGACGGGAGCGCGCCCAGCGACTCGTGCAGGGCCTGCGCCAGAATCCGAACTCGGCGTCGAGATTGCCGGTTGGACGGGCAAGATGGAAGGTGCGGTGACCAGCGACAGCGGTCGCCGCGCACCTGATGGAAGTCGTTCAAAAAGCAAAAAGTCCATCGCGTCATCGTTGCCATGCCCGACCGCCGCGGCACCATCCCCATGCAGGAACTGCTCGAACTGCCGTATGCATGGGCGTCAAGATCGAGGAAGCAACTTCCTGGCTGGAAAAGATTTCAGGCAAAATCGAAGTCGAAAATCTTTATCCCAGCTGGCTGATGTTTGCCGAAGGATTTCGCCGTAACGGCTTTTTGCGTGCTGATGCGGCGGGGCTTGTCTTTCCGGTACATCTCGCTGGTCGGTCTGGTCCTGGCGCTGCCTTTGCTTCCGTTCGTCATGCTGGCCATCCGGCTCGATTCCGCGGGGCCCGTGTTCTATACCCAGACGCGCGTGGGCAAGGGCGGACGCCTCTTCAAGGTGATCAAATTCCGCACCATGCGCCAGGACGCCGAGGCCGCCACCGGACCGCAGTGGGCGGCCGACAATGATCCGCGCATTACCCGTGTCGGAAAGTTTCTCCGCTCCTCCCGTCTCGATGAAATTCCGCAGTTGTGGTGCGTGCTCAAGGGCGACATGGCCTTTGTCGGCCCGCAGGCCCGAACGTCCTGAATTCGTGGAATGGCTTAGCGAAAGAAATCCCATATCTACGGCGTGCGCCACATGGTGCGGCCGGGGATCACGGGTTGGGCGCAGGTACGATACAAATACGGAAGCACGATCGAGGATGCGCGCGAGAAATGCAGTACGACCTGTTCTACATCAAGAACGCTTCGATCGGACTGGATCTCCTGATCATGTTCCAGACCATCAAGATCGTATTGCTGGGCCGGGGCGCACAATGAGATGAAATGGGTCTTCTGGGCGAGCGGCGGCGGTGATCGCCTATACCTACTTCGGCTACGCGGGATGGTTGTGGTTGCGCAGCCGCTGGTTTCCGCGCCCGGTGATGCGGGCCGCGGACACGCCGTTCGTCTCCGTTGTCATGGTGGTACGGAATGAAGAGGCGGTGATCGAAGCGCAAGCTGCGCAACCTGCTGGCGCTGGATTATCCGGCGGAGCAGCTGCGAAGTCGTGGTGATGTCGGATGGTTCGAGTGACGGAACGGTGATCGCTGCTGGCCGAGTTCCGAGAGCGACGCGCGCGTCGAACGTGATGAACCGGAATCGCGGGGGAAAGCGGCGGGACTCAACGACGCGGTCGCAATGGCGCGAGGAGAATGCTCGTATTCACCGACGCGCGGCAGAAGATTGAGCCGGCGGCGTTGCGTCTGCTGATCGAGAATTTTGCCGATCCCGAAGTTGGGTGCGCGAGCGGCGAACTGATGTTGGGTGATCCGGCGAGCGGCGAGACGGGAAAAGGCATGGGGTTGTACTGGCGGATCGAAAAGAAGATTCGCGAGCTGGAATCGGCTTCGGGCTCGGTGGCCGGCGCCACAGGCGCGATCTATTGCGTGCGCCGGAGCTGCTCGATCCGGCTGCCGGAGGGAACGATTCTCGACGATGTTTATTGCCGATGCAGGTGGTGCGGCAGGGGTCCCGGGTGATTTTCGATTCGCGGGCCCGGGCCTGGGACCTGCCGGACCTGGGCACGGGCCGTGAGTTCGCGCGAAAAGTCCGAACATTGAGCGGCAATTATCAGCTGCTGCAGATTGCGCCCTGGCTCTTGGTGAGAATCCGATTCGATTTGAATTCGTAAGCCACAAGTTGCTGCGGCTGGTGGTGCCTTTTGCACTGGTGGCGCGCTGGTGGCGTCGTTCTTTCTGACTGCGCCTTTTTATCGCGTTGCGCTCTTGGCGCAGCTGGCGTTTTATGCGCTGAGTGGTCGCGCTTGGCGGGATGAAGAGTGGACCTTTCGCGCGCATGGCGGATCCGGCGCTTACTTTCGTCGTGCTGAATACCGCGGCAGTGGTCGCATTCGTCAACTTTGTTACCGGCGAAAGGCGGTATGGATCCGGTAGGCCGCCGGCGCGCAGCCATGAGAATTCTCTGGGTCAAAGCCGACAAGCTTCTGCCGGTCGAACGGCGGCAATATTCGCTCGTATCACATGCTGCGCTAACTGTCCTCGCAGCATGAGCTGATCTTCTATTCCTACTATGCGGGCAAGCCGGATGCGGATACGAGCAGGAGTTGCAGCGCAGTTACCGGGGCCGTCGCATGTGCACGGGAAAAAGCGAGCTTCGAGAGTGGCGCGCGGCCTCGATTATCTGGCGCATCTCGGCGCGTCCGCGCCTTATGCGGTGAGCCGGTTTGCGAACGATGGCGTTCGCGAGCAGTTGCAGACCTGGTTTCGCGAAGAGCGCTTCGACGTGGCGGTGTGTGATTTTCTCGATGCGGCGGTGAATTTTCCCGAGCGTTTGAATATTCCGAGCGTGCTCTTCCAGCACAATGTGGAGAGCGAGATCTGGCGGCGCCATGCGGAGACGGCGCAACCCGATCAAAAAGATGATGTACCGCATGGAATTCCGAAGATGCTCTCGCTACGAACGGAAGCGGTGCGCAAATTTCAGCACGTGATTGCGGTTTCGGAAAACGATCGCTCGCTCATGACGCAGTGGGTGGACGCCGATCGCGTCACCGTCGTTCCCACTGGAGTCGATCTCGCGCAATATACCCGCGCCTGATCCTGACGCAACGATTACCCAGCGCAGCCTGAACCGCGCGCCGACTGCGTCACATTTGTCGGCGCCATGGATTGGGAGCCGAATGTCGACGCCGTGGAATATTTTTGCAGCGAAGTCTGGCCGGCGATCAAGGCGGAAGTGCCGGGGGCGCGATTCCGCATCGTCGGGCGCAATCCGGTGCCGCCGCGTCCAAAAATGGGCGTCGGACTCGATCGAAGTTACGGGGAGCGTGCCTTCTGTGGTTGAGCATTTGCGCCAAGCGGCGGTGGTCATCGTGCCGTTGCGGATCGGCGGCGGGACGCGCCTGAAAATTTACGAAGCCATGGCGGCGGGAAAAGCGGTGGTTTCGACGACGGTGGGCGCGGAAGGACTGGATGTGCATCACGGCCGCGACATTATTCTGGCCGACGATGCCCGCGCATTTTCGCAGGCAGTGATCATGCTGTTGCGCGATCGCGACCTGCGGCGCCGCTATGAAGGGCGGCAGCCGAGACGGCGGCGCGCTACGACTGGCCGGCGATCGGTCAGCGCTTCAGCGAAGTGCTCAGGTCAGTGGCGAGAAAGAAATGTCAAACTGGCTGCTGCTGAGCTTCCACCTCATCAAGTGAAGCGCGCACGATGGGGAACCGGGCGTGGATCCGCGTCGCGGTGTCGGTGCGCTCGGCATAGTCAACTAGAAAGATCAAAGAAGAATTCGATAGGAATAGTCAGGGCAGACAACAGAAAACAGAAGAAGCAGGCAAAGGGAAGCACAGAAAAAGAGGAATTTGTGGCGACAGCGAGAACAGGACGTCGTGTCAAAGGACGCAGGCTGAGCTTCCCTACTCAGAGTCGGCGACCAGATCTTCGTTTTTCTGGCTGAGCGTTTTTTTCGTCGTCTATTGCGCGCGGCCCGGAGACTGGATTCCTGGCCTCGGTGTATCTGCCGCTCGCCAAGATCACCGCGATTCTTGCCATCTGGGGGCTGTTCAAGAGCATTGGGCGCACCAAGCGTACTTTCAAAGACGTTCCGACAGAAGCTCGACTGCTGCTCACCATGATTGGCTCCTGTTGCTGTGGCGGATTTCTCTCGCCGGTCTGGAAGGGCGGCGCTGTTTCCAAGACGCTCGATTTTTCGAAGATTTTCGTTGCCTGGGCATTGGTATTTCTGCTCATCACCACTTTCGATCGCCTGCGCCGATTATCTTCATTCAAGCCATTTCGGTGGTCGTGGCTTGCGTCGCCGCGCTGATCAAGGGCCACGGGGTGGACCGGCTGGAGGGCGTGCTCGGCGGCATCTATTCCAACCCGAACGATCTGGCATTCGCAATCGTGCTGTCGCTGCCCTTCGCCCTGGCATTCATGGTCACGGCGAAGAACACCGTGGTGCGAAAGTGGCATGGCTTGGCGGAATGCTGATCATGCTGGTCACGATTTTCATGACCGCTTCCCGCGCCGGTTTTATCGACCTGGTGCATCTCGGGCAGCGGTGACTCTCTACTATTTTCGCCATCAAGGGCAAGCGCATGTACCTGCTGCCGCGACCGGCTTTCTGGGCGTGCTCATCATGGTTACGGTCGGCGGCAAACTCTACGATCGGTTCGAGGCCTTCTCGGGCGACAGTACGACCGAGAGGTCCGCATACGGATCGTACCAGGACCGCATGTTCCTGATGTGGCGGGCGCTCGATGCCATGGAGAATTATCCCGTCTTCGGCATTGGCGTGCAGAACTTCCCGACGTACTCGCTGAATCTGGCGCGACGTGCACATGACCTACCTGCAGGTCGGCGCCGAAGGCGGCATTCCCGTGCTCATTATTTATCTGATGTTTTTCCGGCGAGCGTTTCAGAACCTGAAGAGTCTTGCGCAAGAGGACAGATCTCGATCCCGACATCATCTTTATTTGTAGGAGCGCTTACCAGTTCGCTGGTCGGCTTCGTTGTGGGAGCGCTGTTCGCGCCCGAGACATACCAGTACTTCCCCTATTTTGCGGTCGCTTTTACGCAACGCTGTTGCAGACGATCAAAGAACAAGATCGCGATCAAGGAGCCGGTCCGGTCAGCTCCGCCGCCGAAGAAGCCGCGCCATTTCCTGGAGGCTTATGCCGATCACGGAAGAACAGATGCAGTCGCCCCTGTCCGCTGATTTGCAGGCAATTCTGCGTTGTCTCAGTTGCGGCTCAACGCTCGACAGCGACAAAGCGGAGGTTACGTGTGCCCTGCGTGCAAGCGCGCATATCCGAACGTAAACGGCATCGCGCGTTTCGTCGACGCGCAGCACTACGCCGCGAGTTTCGGTTTCCAGTGGCATCGCTATCAGAAACGCAGCTCGACCACGATGAGGTTCGCGAGTCCGACGCACAACTTCCGCAGGAAGACCGCTCTCCGGCCCGAGGAACTCAAGGGCAAGCTCGTGCTCGACGTAGGCTGCGGCATGGGCCGCTTCGCCGAAGTAGCCACCAGCTGGGGAGCGCGCGTGGTCGGCATCGACTTGAGCGCGGCCGCGGAAGTGGCCGCAAAGAACCTGGCGGAGCGCGAGTTCGTCGCGTTCCAGGCGGAGTTTTTGCGCTGCCGTTTGCTCCGGAAAGTTTCGACATCATTTACAGCGTCGGCGTGCTGCATCACACGCCGGACTGTGAAGCGGCCGTCAAGGCGCTCGGCAAGTATCTGAAGCCGGGCGGCATCCTGGCCGTGTGGCTCTACAGCGGATACAACAAGTGGTACCGCTTCAGCGATTTCTGGCGCCGCTACACGCAGTCAAATGAAGCCGGAAACGCTGCATCGTATTTTGAAAGTCGCCGTGCCGGTCTTCTACAACACGCAACAGGTCTTGAAGAAAGTGCCGGTCGTAGGCCGTCCAGCGGCAGGTCTGGTGCATCACGTTTTTCCTGTGAATCGCCAAAAGAATCCGGAAGCCAGAATGCTCGATACCTTCGATTGGTACTCGCCGAAGTATCAGTCCAAGCACACCTATGAGCAGGTCTTCCGCTGGTACGAAGCGATGGGAATGGAAGATATGCGAATCGGGGATTTCGCCATCGCAGTCCGGGGGCGAAAACCTGCCCGGCCGGCCTTGCACAAAGGCTAAGACAGAGGACAAAGGAAAGATCTATGTGTGGGATCGCAGGAGTTGTGAGCGCGACGCGGGAGAGCAACATCACGGAAGCTCTCGTGCGCCACATGAACAACCAGATTGTGTACCGTGGCCCGGATGACGAGGGCATCTACGTTGCCGATGGCGCAGGCCTCGGCATGCGCCGCCTCTCCATCATCGATCTTTCCGGAGGGCATCAGCCGGTCTTCAACGAAGCAGGAGTGCCTGGATCGTTTACAACGGCGAAGTTTACAACTTCCCAGAACTTCGTCCGGAACTCGAAAGCCGCGGCCATCGCTTCTATACCAAGACCGACACCGAGGTCATCATCCATCTCTACGAGGAGATGGGCGCCGACTGCGTTACGAAGCTGCGCGGCATGTTCGGGCTTGCCATTTACGACAAGACAAAGCGCAAGCTGGTCCATCGCCCGCGATCGCCTGGGCAAGAAGCCGTTGCACTATGCGCTGCACAACGGCAACCTCTATTTCGGATCTGAAATTAAAAGCATTTTGGCCGTCGTTCCGGAACTGGCTGCGGTCAACTCGCAAGCCCTGCTTGAATATCTCAACTACGGCTATGTGCCCGAGCCGCTCACGGCCTTTACCGGCATTCACAAGCTTCCGTCCGGACATTTACTGGAATTCGAGAACGGCAAGATCCGCATCCGCCGTTACTGGGGCCTCCCGGAATACAACACGCACTCACCGAAAAGCGAAGAAGAATGCCTGGAAGAACTGGAGCACCGCCTCTTTGAAGCGACGAAGATCCGGCTGATCTCTGACGTACCCCTCGGCGCATTTCTGAGCGGCGGCACCGACTCCTCGATTATCGTCGCGCTCATGGCCCGCGCCAGCTCCGGCCCGGTCAAGACTTTTTCCATTGGCTTCAAGAACGACGATTTCAACGAGTCCGACTATGCGCGCATCGTTGCCAAAAAATTCGGGACCGATCACCACGAGCTGATCCTCGAGCCCGATGTCGTCCAGACCGTTGAACACCTGACCTCATCGCTTGAAGAGCCCTTCGGCGACTCCTCCATGCTGCCCACGTATTACGTTTCGCAGATGGCGCGCCGGCACGTGACCGTTGCACTTTCCGGCGATGGCGGCGACGAGATCTTTGCCGGATACGATCGCTATCGTATACATGCCGATCGCCAGATCTTCGAGAAGATTCCGGGCTGGGCCCGCAAACTCTACCGCGACCAGGTGTTTCCGCGCTTGCCGAACAGCATGCAGGGCCGCAAACTCAGCTACAACATTTCGCTTTCATGGCAGGAACGCTACGTGGATGGCCTCTCGTTCCTCCCGGCATTCGAGCGCGATACGCCGCTGCTCTCCGACGATTTCCGCGCCATCCTCGCCCGCAGCGACGATCCGGGCAATGTTCTGCGGCGCCGCTTTACCGCCGCGCCGGCGAAAGATCCGGTCAGCCAGATCCTCTACGTCGATACGAAAACCTATATGGTCGATGACATCCTCGCGAAGGTCGACCGCATGAGCATGTTGAATTCGCTCGAGGTGCGCGTCCCGATTCTCGACCACGTCTTCGTCGAGTGGGTCACCGGCCTTGCGCCTGAATGGAAACTGCGCGGCAGCCAGCAGAAATATCGAGCCGGACGGTTTCCTGATGCTCGGATCAAGCGAACAGGCTGCCCTGCCAGGTCATTTTCAGCCGGTGCTCGCATGCAACACCTGCTTCTACACACCGCTTGCGCAAGAATCACACTGAAATCCAAAACAGATGCCCGTCTGCGAGGCAAAGGCATCTTAGACCCTGAGCGCGATATCCTGCTCTTCGAGCGGATGAGGCACTCTTCCAGAGGATGAAACCGAAAAAGAAAGCACGAGTTTTGGCAGAGAGCGAGGCCGCGCAGAATGACGCCGCACTTGCGCTCTTTCATCCCGTCACAGCCGCCTGGTTTCGGGCGGTCTTCGACCGGCCAACCGCGCCACAACGTCAGGGCTGGCCGGTCATTGCTCGCGGAGAAAGCACTCTCATCCTTGCCCCCACCGGGACCGGAAAAACCCTCACTGCATTTCTCTGGTGCCTCGACAGGCTCATGCTCCGCCCGCATCCGGAAACGGAAGGCTGCCGTATCATCTACATCAGTCCGCTGAAGGCTCTTGCCGTAGACGTCGAGCGCAATCTGCGCGCGCCCCTTGCCGGAATCTCTAATATGGCACGCCAGCAAGGCATCGCGTTTCACACTCCGGAGATCAGCATTCGCACCGGAGACACCCCGCAGCGCGATCGTGCGCGCTTCCGCCGTCATCCGGCGGAAATCCTCATAACCACGCCCGGAATCGCTCTATCTGCTGCTCACCTCCGAATCAGCGAACGCGCTACGGACCGTCGAAACCGTCATAGTGGATGAGATTCACGCGCTCGTGCCCACCAAGCGCGGAGCGCATCTTGCCCTGAGCCTCGAACGCCTCGAAGCGATCGTCCAGACGCCGATCCAGCGCATTGGTCTCTCGGCTACGCAGCGCCCACTAGAAGAAGTCGCGCATTTCCTCGCTGGCGTAGAGCCGACGAAATCCGCAAAGCGGGAGAAAAAGTCCAGCGAACTCGCTGAATTCGAGCACGAATGGACCACCGACGAGGAAGCGGAACAGAAATTCCGGCCTGTCACAATCGTGAACGCCAGCGAACCCAAGCGGCTCGACCTGAAAGTGGAAGTTCCGGTCGAAGACATGGCGCGCATCGGGCAAATCGAAGAGCTGCCCAGCGGACCAGCGTCGCAAGGCCCAAAGCGCACCTCCATCTGGAGCGCCATTCATCCCCGTCTGCTTGAAATTGTGCTGACGCGGCAGTCCACGCTCATCTTCGTCAACAATCGCCGAACCGCCGAGCGCCTTGCTGGTGCGCTCAACGATCTGGCGCAGCAACAGCAGATTCCCGGAACACTCGCGCGCGCGCATCACGGCTCGCTGGCCGCCGCGCAACGGTCCGAGATCGAAGAGCAGCTTAAAGCGGGAAACATCCGCGCGCTCGTCGCCACGTCTTCGCTGGAGCTCGGCATAGACATGGGCGCCATTGACCTTGTCATTCAGATAGAAGCGCCGCCCTCCGTTGCCAGCGGAATGCAGCGCATTGGCCGCGCCGGACATCACGTGGGAGTCGCCAGCGAGGGCATTATTTTTCCAAAGTATCGAGCCGATCTCATCGCCTGCGCTGCGGTAACCCGCGCCATGCATGAAGGACTGGTCGAGTCCACGCGCTATCTTCGCAATCCGCTCGACGTGTTGGCGCAGCAGATTGTGGCCACCGTAGCACAACCGCCCTCGGTCGCGGTCCCGCGCAAAAAAGGCGAGCCGCCGCCACAGCCGGAGATCACAGTGGAAGAGCTCTTTGCGATCATCCGGAGCGCCGCGCCTTTCGCGTCGTTGAGCCGCACCGCCTTCGAAGGCGTACTCGATCTCCTCGCCGGGCGCTATCCCTCCGACGAGTTTGCGGAGCTAAGGCCGCGCATCACCTGGGATCGCGTTCACAATCTCCTCACGCCGCGCGAGGGCGCGAAAAGCCTCGCGATCCTCAACGCTGGAACCATTCCCGACCGCGGCCTCTACGGCGTTTTTCTCTCCGGAGCAGACAAGCCTGTTCGCGTAGGCGAGCTCGACGAAGAGATGGTCTTTGAAAGCCGCACCGGCGACACATTCGTCCTCGGAGCCTCCACCTGGCGCATCGACGAGATTACGCACGACCGCGTGCTTGTTTCGCCCGCGCCCGGCGAGCCAGGCAAAATGCCCTTCTGGCATGGCGATCTTGCCGGGCGCCCGCTCGAATTTGGACGCCGCATCGGCGCGCTCATTCGCGAGCTGCGCGAGCTTCCGCGCAACGCCGCGATCAGCCGCCTGGTGCGCGACCACGATCTCGATGCGCAGGCGGCGGAAAATCTCATTCGCTTCCTTGCCGATCAGGAGGTGGCCACAACGGCGGTCCCCGACGATCGCACCATCGTTATCGAGCGCGTGCGCGATGAGCTGGGCGACTGGCGCGTCTGCGTGCTTACCCCATTCGGCAGCCGCGTGCATGCTCCCTGGGCGATGGCGGTCACCGGAAAGATTCGCGCCGCCGGAGGGCCCGATGTGGAGACCATGTGGGCCGACGACGGTTTTGTTCTGCGCTTTCCCGACACCGATAGCGCGCCCGATCCTGATTTGTTGATCCTCGATCCGAAAGAGGCGACCGATCTGGTGCTGCGCCAATTGGGTGCGACCGCGCTCTTCGCCGCGAAGTTTCGCGAGTCGCGCGGCGCGGGCGCTGCTGCTTCCGCGAAGCCGCGCGCAGGGCCGCGCCCCGCTGTGGCAGCAGCGCAAGCGAGCCTACGATCTGCTGTCGGTGGCGTCGCGCTATCCGTCGTTTCCCATGCTGCTTGAGGCCTATCGCGAGTGCGTGCGCGACGTCTTCGACATTCCCGCATTCCTCGAAGTGCTGCGCGCCGTTGAAAAGCGCCAGGTGCGCGTGCACGTCGCCGATTCGCGCACGCCCTCCCCCTTCGCTTCCTCGCTGCTTTTCAGCTACGTCGCCAACTACATTTACGACGGAGACGCGCCGCTGGCCGAGCGCCGCGCGCAGGCGCTCTCCATCGATCAGGACCAGCTTCAGGAACTGCTCGGCGATGCCGACCTGCGCGAGTTGCTTGACGCCGATGCCATTGCCGAAGTCGAAGAGCAGTTGCAGGCCCTCGGCGAAACGCAGCGCATCCGCAAGGCCGACGGCATCCATGATCTGCTGCTGCGCTTGGGCGATCTTTCTCGCGCGGAGATCGAGCGCCGTCTCGCGACGCCCGATCTGCATGCCATCGCTCGAACGGCTGCTGCGCGCGCGGCGGCTGCTCGAAATCAAAATTGCCGGCGAAAAGCGCGTCATCGCAGTCGAAGATGCGGCCCGATATCGCGATGCGCTCGGTATTCCGCTGCCGCCCGGCATTGCTGCGTCGTTGCTCGAGCCGGTTGCGGCGCCCGTGTTGGAACTCGCTGCGCCGGTACGCACGTACGCACGGCCCATTCACGATGGATGAAGCTGCGCAGCGCTTTGGCCTGGACACGCGGCAGGTCGAAGCGGTGCTTAGAACGCTGGTGCTCGACGGGCGCATTGTCGAAGGCGGCTTTCGTCCCACCGGCCTGCATCGCGAGTGGTGCGACGTGGAAGTGCTGCGGCAGATTCGCCGCAAATCGCTCGCCCGTCTTCGTAAAGAAATCGAGCCGGTCGAACAGCACCTGCTGGCGCGCTTCACGACTCACTGGCAGGGCGTGCTGCAGCAACGGCGCGGGCTGGATGCGCTGCTCGACACGGTTGAGAATCTTCAGGGTGCGCCGCTGCCCGCATCGCTGCTTGAATCGACAATACTGCCCGCGCGCCTGACAAAGTATTCGCCCGGCGACCTCGACACTCTGATCGCGGCGGGCGAGGTCGTCTGGTGCGGCTTCGATCCGCTGGGCGAGCACGACGGCCGCATCGGGCTTTATCTCTCCGATAAAATTTCCGGGCTTCTGCCGCCGCGCGAGCCCCCGCGAAGAAATCCGCCCGAAGTGAAAAGGAGCAGCAGATTATCGACCAACTCACGCGCGGGGGCGCGATGTTTTTCGCGCAGCTGCATGATGCGCTCGGAGGCGGCTATCCCGGCGAGATCATCGATGCGCTTTGGAGCCTTGTCTGGCGCGGCCTCGTCACGAATGACACGTTCCACGCGCTCCGCGCCTATGTTGCCAAGCCGACGTCTGTCGCGTCCGGCGAAACGCCAGCACAATCTACCGGCTTTTCGTTCGCGCCGCACCACGCCGCCCAGCGCACAGGGCCGATGGACGCTGCTCGCGCAGCCTGACCGCAGCACGCCGGCGCAGCAAACCGAATGGAGCCATGCGCTTGCTTTGCAGCTGCTGAATCGTTACGGCATTCTCACCCGCGAAACCGTCGCGCAGGAGAACGTCCCCGGGGGATTCAGCGCAGTCTACGACGTTCTCAAAGCACTTGAAGAGAGCGGCCGCATCCGGCGCGGTTATTTTGTTGCGGGACTCGGAGCCGCGCAATTTGCGCTGCCTGCAGCAGTGGACATGCTCCGCTCCCTGCGCGCGAATGCGCAGCCGGAAAAAGCGGAGATGGTTCCACTTGCAGCCACGGACACGGCGAATCTCTACGGCTCGGTGCTGCGCTGGCCGCAGATTGCGGACGATTCCGCCGAGCCTGGCCCGCGTTCGCTTACGCGCAGCGTTGGTGCGTCGGTGATCCTGCGCAGCGGCGAGCTGCTTGCCTATATGCGTCGAAACAATCCTAACCTTCAGATCTTCCTGCCCGCCGAGGAGCCGGACCGCAGCAACGCCGCGCGCGATCTGGCGGCCTTTCTCGCCAACACGGCGCAATCAGCCATGCGAGAAGAGGAGGCCCGCTCTCGCGGAGGGTTGCTGATCGCAACCATCAACGGCCAGCCGGTGCATGAGCATTGGCTGGCGCGCTTTCTTCTAGATGCCGGCTTTTTACCGGCGCCGATGGGCTTCAATATCCGCAGAGCCCGCTCCTCGCTGCAATTCCCGCGGCCACTGCCGAGGTCGAGTAGGTGCCTGAAGGAGATACGATTTTCCGCTCGGCCCGCACGCTGGAACGGCGCTTGCGGGATCGACCGTGATCGGCTTTGAAACTGTCTATGCCCCGTTGGCCAGCATTCATGACAATATTCCTGTCACCGGACGCACGATAGAAAAAGTAGAGTCGCGCGGCAAATGGCTGCTGATGTATTTCTCCGGCGACCTCATTCTCGTCACTCACATGCTCATGAGTGGGAGCTGGCACATCTATCGCCCCGGCGAACGATGGCACAAGAGCCGCGCACACATGCGCATCGTAATTCGGACGGAAAAGTACGAAGCAGTTGCGTTCGATGTTCCGGTCGCGCAGTTCCATACCCACCGCTCTCTCGCCCGTCATCCGGCGATTCCGCGTCTCGGTGCGGATTTGGCAGGCAGTAGTTTTCGGCAAGAGGAAGCGAGGGCAAGACTCCGCGCAGAGGCTCATGAGGAGATCGGCAATGTGCTGCTCAACCAGCGGTCTGGCCGGTATCGGGAACGTTTTCAAATCGGAGATATGCTTCGTGTGCGGCATCAATCCGTTCCGCACCGTTGCCTCGTTGTCTGACCCGGAAGTTGACATGCTTCTCGACGCATCGCACCGGCTGATGCAGGCAAACGTGAGGGAAAAATCTCCGGGCGGCATCGTCACCTACACCGGACCGCGCCGTACGACGCGTGCCAACGATCCCGCAGCGCGGTTATGGGTCTATCGGCGAAAGGGAAAGGAATGCCGTCGCTGCGGCGCAATCATTCTCATGCGTAAACAAGGCGCGGGAGCGCGCTCTACCTATTGGTGTCCGCAATGCCAACCCGCAAATGCACAAACGCCCGGCTAAAGCACGATCATTGCGGCTCCTGGGGTGGTGGCTGCGAATCCTGCTGAGTATTGTCTTTGTTCTTTCTTCCGAAGAGGCGGCTGAAGAAGCCACGCTTCTTTTTCTCCTGAGGCTCAGGTTGCGCGGCGGTGTTCTGCGTTGGCGCTGGATTTAGGCCGTTTCGCGGGGCTGTGGTTGTGTCGGCAACTTGGCCGCAGGCAATGTGGGTGTAGATGGAGTGGTTGCGGGCTTCTGTCCAAGCCCGAAGATCTTCTGGAACAGATTTCGCTGGTCTCCATTGGAATGGTCGCAGGTTTCGGTCGGCTGGGTGCCGTCGAGAAACGCGGCTGAGTAATCGTCGGGGCAGGAGGCGTCGGCGAGCAGGTTAGTTGCTTTGTCGAGGCTGACTTCAGATACGCCAGCAGGAGGGACAAAATCCTTCGTGTCAGAATACTGCGGCAGGGCGGTGGCGCGCTTCATGAAGTTGGCCCAGATGGGCGTGGCGCCGAATGCGCCCTCGATCTTGAGGTCGCTGTAATCGTCGTTGCCCACCCAGACCACGCAGAGCAGGTTGCTGGTGTATCCGATGAACCAGGAATCGTGCTCGGTGCCGGTTTTGCCGGCGGCAGGCGCGGTGAATCCGAACTGGCTGCGCACTCCCTCGGCGGTTCCGTGGTTGATGACGGCTTCCATCAGGCCGGTGGTCAGATAGGCCACGCGCGGATCGAGCAAGGGCTTGGACTCCGGCGTGTAATCGTTCATCACGTCGCCGTTCGAGCTGCGCACAGAGGCCAGCATCCACGGATCGATCTTCACACCATCGTTGGCAAAGACCGTGTAGGCTCCGGCCATTTCGAGCGGCGTTGCGTCGTATGCGCCGATGGCCATGGCTGGGGTAGCGCGCGCGGAGATGATGCCTGCATCGCGCGCCAGTGAGGCGACATTATTGAGGCCTACCATCTCGGCGAGCGAGATGGTGGCGTTGTTCAGCGACTTCATCAGCGCGAATCGCGCCGTGACTTCGCCGTAGTACTTGCCTTCAAAGTCGCGCGGCGTGTACTGCGTGCCGTTCGGCATGGTGAAGGTAGTCTGCTCGTCATTGAGCATGGTGACGGGCGAGAAGATGGCGCTCGTGCCGTCGGAGTTGGTGAGCGGGGTGCCGGCAAGCGCCGAATTAAAGGCCGCCGCATAGACGAATGGCTTGAACGTTGAGGCGGTGGGCCGATGCGAGACGGCGTGATCGAACTGGCTCTCGCCGTAGTTGCGTCCGCCGATGAGAGCAAGCACCTGGCCGGTGTGCGGATTGAGCGCGATCAGCGCGACCTGCGGATAGACCAGCGGCGGGGCGGGCTCGCCGCGCTTTTCGGCGATGCGGGCCAGCCGCTCATGCCGCGCCAGCACCATCGCATCGACGCCCTTCATGCCTTCGGCAACGGCTTCACTCGCTGCTCGCTGCAGATCGGGATCGAGCGACGTGTAGATTCGCAGTCCTTCCGTGTTGTAATCGTCCCCGCCCAAGCGGGAAGCAAGCTGCTCGCGCACCAGATCGACAAAATAAGGAGCTTCTCCAGCGTCCACCGCTCCCGCAACCAGGTTCAGCGGAGTGGCCTTCGCAGTTTCGGCTTGATCCTTGGTAATGTCCCCGGTTTCTACCATTGCATCCAGCACGATGTTGCGGCGCGCGATGGCGCGCTGAGGATGCCGGTACGGATTCAGGCGGCTGGGGCTTTGGATCAGGCCGGCCAGCATCGCAGCCTGAGGCAAGTGTGAGCTGGCGCACATCTTCGCCAAAGTAGGCCTGCGCTGCCTCGCCGAATCCATTGATGGAAAAGCTGCCTCGCTGCCCCAGCGGAACTTCATTCGCGTACATCTCAAAGATTTTCTGCTTGGAAAAACGATGCTCAAGCTGAAATGTGATGACGATTTGAAGAAACTTGCGGTGAAATGTTCTTTCCGGCGTCAGGAAAAATTCCTTCGCCAACTGCATCGTGAGCGTGGAGGCTCCACCGGCATATCGCCGGTCTCCGCGCAGGTCATGCCACGCCCAGCCGACCATCGAGTAATAATCCACGCCGCCATGTTGGAAATATCGCCGATCCTCAATTGAGGTAACAGCAGCCACCACATCGTGTGGAATTTCGTTATAGGTAACCAACCGCCGCTTGGCGCGATTCTGGTCCGACAGGTCGGTGATCAGCATTGGCTCCAGTTCGTAAGCCTCAAGTTGCTGGCCATTGTCGCCGGTGATCTGGCTGATCGTCCCGCGGTCGAAGGTAATGGTTGCACCATCGGGCGCATGATAGGACTGCGGCCCCGGATGGATGGTAATGCTATCCGGGCCCTCGGAGAAACTTCCGATGGGCGCGGCGCTACCATTGCCTGCGATGGAATACCCGGCGTTGCGAAGCTCCTGCCCGATAAAGCTGGCAGTGAACTTTTGTCCGGGTCGAAGTTCCTGCGGAGCGGCGTAGATCTTCGCCGTGTTCTCAAACAGAGGCTTCTCCAGCCGTTCATTCACGATGTGCTGGTACTTGATGTAATAGAAGCTGAAAACACATGCGCAGACCAGGAAACACGCGGCGATCGCCGCCCCGGCAATCATCAGTATCTGACGACGGGAATACGGCTTGCTCTGCGTGCGCGGGGCGAATCTAATTTTCACTGCCAAAAGGAAACGTCTCCTCCTCAATCTTAGTGGGTTTGGGCAGAATATGCCTCTCGCAGGGGACACCTGGCGAAGTCTTGGAAGTTGGGATGCGGATTTCGACCACAGGAAGCTGAGAGAAAGCGAAACTTAGTTCGCTTTCTTCAAAACTGCGCTCCGGTTTTCGTCTGTGTAGATTTCGCTCTCGAATTTACGCAGTTCCGGATACTCACCCGCGTCGAGTTCGAGCTTTTTCACCACATATTCGCGGGAGTAATGCAGCATGTTGCCATCGGCTTTTACATCGCTGTGATAGCTGGCGAAGGCCGTATCCACATTGACCGGGTCGGGCAGGTCGTCGACCGTGTAGCCGGGAGGAATCTTCACATCGAAGCTATCGCGCCAGTCTCCTATCGAGGAGAACTCAATCGGATATTTGCGTGGCTCATCCATAAGAGCCAATGCATCCGTGCTGATCACGCGGGGCCGGACCAGCAGCAGGTCGCCCACATTTTTCGCATAGGAGGAGGCGGTAACGTCATAGTGCAGGGTAAATTGCTTATCGAGGTCGCGCGTGTTCTGGATGTCCTCCGATCCGACCTGGAAGGAGGAAAAATCGCTCCGCAGCGATTCTTCGAGCCTTTCGCGCTTCTCTTTCTCGCTGCTCATCGTGGAGTAGTAGCGCAGCTCGTAAGAAGATGCGCCCAGCCGCTTTACGGTGACGCTTCCCGTAAGTGATCCGTCTGCGGCCAGGGCGAACGTGGCCGTGCGGTTTACTGTATCGCTGTCGGGTTGAAGCACCGGCAATGCAATCGCTTCACTGTCCGCTCCCGCCATCAGCAAGCCATAGCCACCTTGTAGATAGGTTGGCAGCAGGCCGATCGGCACATATTGATTGGTCGGGTCAAAGATCAGGTAACGCTTGCCCGTCTTTGCCGTCACCACCGCTCTGAGCGCGGGGTTTTCATAGCCCTTCGGTATTTCAATTGCCGCGATCATGTGATTTCCGAACAATGACGGAACCTTGGGATCGACAACGCCGCGCTCCGTATCGACCATCACCCACGTCGCGCGTACGCCCACAGCATCCAGCATTGAGATCAGCAGCGTCGCCTTGTCCTTGCAGTCTCCGTAGCGGCTGCGATAAATCTCCTCCGCCGAATGCGGAATGTATCCGCCGATGCCGATTTCGATACCTACGTAACGAATCTGCTGCTGCAGGAAGGTTGCAACCTTCTGGATGCGCTCCATGAAGTCAGCATTTGCGCTGGTCAATTCGCGGCTGGCGTTCGCAATGTCGGCAGGGCCTTCGGTCTGCGGAGCGGCTAGCGGTGAATACCACTCCCCGATGCGCGTCCAAAGCTGCTCACCCTCGGGCAGAGCACTCGCCGAAAAATATACCTCCATGCGGCCGGCAATCGAGCCTTCCGCCGGAGCCATCGGAACCGATTCCAGATCGATGCCGGGAATATTTGTGAGCTCCCAGCGGAGATGATTGGGCGCAACCTCGACTGGTTCCACGCTGGCATATTTACGCCAGAGCGCGCGGTGCTGCCATCCCGCCGGCAAGTCCACTTCAAAGATCGACTTCGCAGTAGGAACCGAATTCTGGAACTCCCACGATTCCTCTCCTGAATAAATCGGGGCCTGCACGGTGTATTCGTAGGCGACAATGCCGCCCGGGTCGGAACCCGGAACATCGGCCGTCTTATAGCGGGCGTCATCGTACAGAATGCCCCACTCCTGCGTGCCCAACTCTACAATTTGCTTGTCCTTAACGGTGTACTGATGCCCATCCGGTCCTATACTCCACACATGGAACGACAGTAGCTTGTGATCTTTGTTGAATCGCGCAATCGGATGGGCGTAGTCACGCCCCTGTGGGCGAAGAATTTTTATGACCTGCCGATAGCGCTCAATCGTCTGGCCATCCTGGTCCACCGTTAGCAGCTTGTCTTCGAGGAGCACGGCGGCTTTCGGATGCGCGTCCGGCGGCGTCTGGATCTGCGTCGCAGCTGCCTCGGTTACCCAATCGGGAAGCTCAGGCGTCGAAGCGTGCGCCGCAACGCAGGCAGTCGCAAGGAAGAGAACGACGAGGGCGCGCCGGTCCGTTCTCATTGACCCTTTCCGGCGGCGGTTGCGGTAGTAGTGGCGGCCGGTATAGGCGATAGCTGCAAGACCACCTGCTGCTGATCCTTAGCGCTCATCTTCTGATAAAAGTCGCGCAGCGCAGGGTACTCTGAGGCTTTGTAGAAGGCATTACCCAGACGGAACAGCCGCCCGTAAGCGACGACATTACCCTGAGAGACGAATTTGACCAGATAATCGCCAAAGGGTATGAACGGCACGTCCCCGCCCGGCGGCAGGTTCGCTATCGTCATATTGGGCGGCAGCGTTAACCGAAAATCGTCATGAACCATGTAAGGATAATGCAGGTCCACGGGGTCGTCCCGCTGCGTTTTCGCAAACAGAGGCGCATTGCCACCTTCGAAAAACACCGCTGGCATAAAGACGCGTTTGCCGGTTTGAGTGCCCAGTGTTCCACTCACGTTTACGATCGCCATAAGCGGAGTAGAGATATCAGTAAGTCCGACAAAGTGGTTCGTCTTCACTTGAACACCCGGAGGCATGGACCGCTGCAGATCTTCTTCGAACTCTTTCTTCGCTGCAGTTTCATCCCCGAGCAGCGCGGCCTGGCGCCAGCGCAGAGCCTCGGAGCCGGTCATCGTCTCGTGGATAAGTCCATCCACCTGCCCGCCCGAGGTCGAGCGTAAGCAGCGCCACGCGATCCACGCTGTTGTCTTTGTAAGTCGGGCCCGGCGTCGTGAACAGCTGCAGTTCCGTTATCTTTCTGCCGCACGCCGCCTGCAAATGTGTGTTTCCAGTGCAGCTGGCCGAATTCGCAGTAACGCTGTCCCGGATCCAAATAGACTTCTTTGCCGCCGATCGAAACGATCGCCAGCTCATCATCCAGTTGGTTCCAGCTCAGAAAGCTTTGCAGGAATACGTTGTCGTCGCGGTTGACGACTGCCGCTCCGTCGGCCTTCAGCCCCGCCGCCCGGACCATCGCCACAAATAGCCGCGTGATCTCGTCATCGTTGCCGCGCTGCTGCGCCCAGATGTCTTCGGCGTTTTTCACTTTCAGCCCCTCCGCTTTGTTTTCCTCAGAGGAATGTTCGCGGGTAAAGCTGGTGTTTTCGAGCTTCATCACGGCGGCGTAGATCTTCTTGGCCTTCTGCTCGTCGTTGTCTCCCGGAGCGATGATGCCGTTGACCGCGTCACGAATCTTTGCCGGAGGGATTTGCAAACCGGTCAAAGTCTTTCGACCAGTATTTGCCTTCGGTCTTCCAGTATTCGGCGCTCGTCCGGAACGGCGAGTAGTAAAAAACCAGGCGATACTGAGACTCCCGAAATGGCGGCAGGTAATCTTCGTGGGGTATCTCCGGGATATTCTCGACCGTCAGGTCATAGCCATCCTGACCTTGTCGCACGTTCACTCCCGGCGGCAGTATATAGGTATAAAGAAGCAGACTCGCCGTATTCTCGTGGCCGTGCTCGTTCGTTGTGATCTGCATTGAGCCGCCGTTGAGAGCAGAGCTCGGAACAAAGTGGTAGTGACGCCTTCAGCATCGGCACCCGCTGCTGGATCTGCCAGCTCGGAGAACGACGTATGCCGTCGTCGTAGCCAAGAATCCAGCGGTATTCGACAATGCTGCCCACCTGCACATCGGGCATGCTGAATACCTTGGCCATCACGCGCTCCTTGCCTTCTTTTACCAGCAGCTTGTCATAGGGCTTGCCGGTGAAGGGAATCACGGTTCCGTCACTATGAATCGTGCGGCCGGTGATGCCTCTGATGTTGTAACTGCCTGCCTGGTAGGGAATCTCGATGTCGCCGAACATCTCCTTGCCCTTTTCGCTCAGAATCTTGATGCGCGCATACAGCGTGTGGATGTGTATGTTCGTCGTTCACCGTCTCTTCACGAAACAGATAAACTGCGGGCGCGTCCGGCGCGGCCGGGTAAGACGTCATACTCAATTCTTCGGCGTTCGGCTGCTGCCAGTCGGAGAATCCAAATGCGGATAAAGGAGCCAGAACCAGAGACAGGACGAGAAAACGGCGGAGAAGAGCGGACAAGGCAGGACCTCAACAGATACAGAGATTCCCATCGGAAAGAATCAAAGAAGATATACCGGGAGGGTCGCACATATTATTACTGCGCTCACGGAACAAAGGGCAACAACTTTTTTGGGAGCACTGAGAAAAATCTGAATTCTCGGAAACACGCCTCTGCCGTTGTGTCCAGATACAAAGAAGCTGCGGTCTCACGTTTGGAGAGCTGTGTTGCTGTGATAACTTTGAAAAGGTGAGAGCTCGTAGCTCAGTAGGTAGAGCAACGCCCTTTTAAGGCGTGGGTCCTGGGTTCGAATCCCAGCGAGCTCACCACTCCCGCCCTACCTAATCCATGCACTTCGATCGAATACGCGAATCAGCAAAATTTACTCATTTGGGAGCCTTCTGCGGCCCTCCCACGCCTTCACATATTTCCAGTGAACATAGACCGAGTGATTAAGGTGGTACATCAGTCCCGGAATTCCATCGAGGAAGCCGAGCCGGAGGAAGTAATTCTTGATGAACGTCGCCACCGGGTTCACCAGCGCCAGCCGTACAAACCCGGCGGCCGAGCTGGCCTTCCCCGCTCCACCAGCACCGCAACGTTCTCTGAGCTGTAGTCGTTCATGTGGCTGAGGTACAGCTCAAAATTCGGATAGGCGTAATGGGTCAGATCATGCTTGAGCGTTCCTTTTGGCCCGTCGAACTGGGGAGTGCCGTGCGGCCCGACGTTGGTTTCCATCCGGGCGCTGCCGCGTCGCCAAAGCCGCAGCTTGTGGTCGGGATAAAACCCTCCGTGCCGAATCCAGCGGTCCATAAAAAGGTTCAGGCGGGGAACCCAATAGGCGTCGAACTCGGGATTCGCAATCGTCCGCCGAATCTCATCAGCCAGCTCCGGGCTGACGACCTCGTCAGCATCCAGCAGCAGAATCCAGTCACTGGTGCATTTCGCGATGGCGATGGATTTTTGCTCCGGATGTCCGCGAAAGTCGCGATTGAAGGAGTGATGCGCTCCGAACTCGCGGGCGATCTCCGGGGTGCGGTCCACCGAGCCTGAATCGACGATAACGATCTCGTCCGCCCAGCGAACGCTTTCGAGCGTTCGAGGCAGATTCTTCTCCTCGTTGCGGGCGATCATCGCCACGGAGAGCGTGGGCATCAGGCGGCGTTCCTACTTTCCGTCCGGCGATTCGTCTGAGGGCAGAGGTGAAGGCATCGCATCGAGTTTCAGGTCGGTGATCTTTTGTGGCGGCCCGGAGTCTTGCGGCGGAGCGAGCGCGACCGGATCCAGGTCCAGAGGCTGTTTCAGTAAATCGAGAGCGCTTGCGGGCAGCGGCTGATCGGCGCGTGCCAGCAGCAGCGTGACCTGCCAGATCTGGGTCTGGTTCAGCACTTTGCTCGAAAGCGGGCATGCCGGTCAGGCGAATGCCGTTTGAAACCTTCCAGTACGTTTCGCCCGGAGGGTCATCGCTCACGCCCACCACGCCATTCCTGATGGGGAGCCCAGAGCTGCGGAGCGCAGGATACATATGCGCTGCAAACGTCGAAGGCCGTCCATACAGGCCGTGGCAGGCGGCGCACTGCTGGCGATAGATATGTGCTCCGGCCTCAAGGTTCGTGTCGCTCGGCTCAATAGGAGCGCTTTGCGGCATCTCGCTGTCGAATGCGGGCATCCAACGGCACCTTCACGATCTGCCGTTCTAAGGAAAAGGGCTGGTCAGCAACCGCCACCGGCGGATGGCCCACGTGGAAATAGATGAAAACGGCAATGGGAAGAACCAGAAGACCCAGAATTAAGCCGAGCAGAAATGATTTCATTGTCCCTCTGTCCAAGTCCAAACAGCATAAATCGGAAGCGGTCCGGCGCACTAATCTGAGGAGAGCAGGGCGCGGGAATGCTTTGCAAGTGCTTTAATACATATTGCAGGTGAATTTTTGTTATTTATTTCAACCCCCGGCAGAAACAGGCAGTGGAGGCTTCACGATTCATGCAATTTGGAAAGCGTAAAGGATACCTGGCGTATCCGGTTTTGGCTTTGGCCATTCTTTTAGCGTCCGCAACCATGCGGGCGCAGGACGCATCATCTCCAGCAGCAGCAAACGGATTCCCAGTCCCAGTCTGACGACCCAGACGCAGACGCAGGCTCCTGCGCAGCGCGCCGAGGTATTGCGCGAGGCACAGCAGCGCGTGAGAGCGCGCCGGCGGCTCCGCGTCCAGCAGATCATTCAAGACACCTACTCCCACAAGTACGAGACCTATTTTGGAGGCGGCTATCTCCGCTTCCGTCCCGGCTCGACGCTGCAGAAAAACAGTGAGAGCGCGCTGGAACGTGGGCATTACGGACTATCTTGCGGGAAAGCTGGGCGTCACCGCCGATTTTCGCGGCTATTACGGAACTACGTACACGAATGTGAATCAATACCAGGTCTTTTCGCCCAGCATCAGCCAGTACACCTTTATGGCGGGTCCGCAATTCCGCTTCTTTGAAGGCCAGCACTGGGCCTGGAGTGGCGTTTGCGCTTGCAGGCCTCGGCCACGGCAACTTTGGAACAGGAACTGGCGGATTGCCAGCCACACTCATCGGCCTTTATCCCGACGGAAACGCGCTGAATTTGACTGTGGGTGCGTCGTGGACTACAACCTGAGCCCGGCCTCGCCTTGAGGCTGACGCCGATGTACTTGATGAGCCGATATGGCAGCGATACCCAGAACAACCTCGGCTTCAACGCCGGGGTTGTCTATCGCTTCGGACGCCAGAAGAAGTTCAGGCGCCGCGATTCTCAGACATCCGTGCCCAAATAAGCCAGCCTTGCTGGCTTATTTTTTTTGCCCCTTAATTCGTTCGGTTGCGGAAAACGTGGCCTGAAATTCACACGCCCGAGCATTGGTGAGGGTTCGAGCTTTCTGTCGGGGCCGGACAAATGTCCGTTTCTGGCCTGATTTTCCACCCAAGCGCCTGGTTTTTCACACAATCGGGCATTTGCCATTCAAGCTTTCAATGCCGCGCATAAAATTCCTAAATTATCTATACCAAAAGAATTCATTCTGCATTAACTTTGTACGTTCAGTCAATTTCATATTCTTGAGTTCACGCAGAGCATCCTTGAATTCTCAGATATTCCGGCGTACTGCCGGCACCGAACCAGTTTTTTTTTGAGAGGCTGCTTCATGAATTCCTCATACCCTATCCGTATTCGCGGTTGCGCAGTTGTATTCTTGCTACCGTCGCCCTTCTTTTCACCTTCACTGCTGCTGTTCCGGTTCTGGCGCAGCAAACTCTCGGTGCATTGAACGGGACGGTCCTGGATTCGTCGGGGGCTGCGATTCCGGGCGCCACGGTAACCGTACGCAGCGCGCAGACCAGCCTGGAGCGGAGCACCACCTCGCAGCAGAATGGATTTTTCCAGATATTTAATCTTCCCATCGGCACCTACAGCGTAAAGGTGAGCCACGACGGCTTTGATACCACGGAACTGCCCGCCATTACCATGCAGGAGGCGAGCGCCACGACGGTCAACGTCTCTCTGAAGGTCGGCCACGTATCCACTTCCGTGACCGTGACCGCGAATCCGCTGTTGAATGCGACCGACACCACCAACGGCTACACAATGGACAAGGAGCAGATTGCGCTTACGCCGCTGGCCACCGGCAGCTTTACGCAGCTCGCCGTGCTGGCGCCGGGCGTGAACGCCGAACTGTTGAGCGGCCTCGATACCAATGCCGGACTGGGCAACCAGCCGATCTGGGCCAACGGCCAGCGCGACACGTCAAATACCTTTCAGGTGAACGGCGTCGATGTCGACCAATCTTTTCAACGGTAAGAGCTCCAGCGGCGATACCTCGCAGCGGTACAACTTCAACATTGGCGGCGGCAGCACGTCGGGCGACTCTGCCTGCGGGTGCCGGCGCATATCGGCGGCGCGTCGCAGACGGGAACCTCAGTCTACGGCTCCAACGGCAACAGCCTGCCTTCTCCGCCGCCTGAGTTTATCACCGAGATTCGCGTCAATACCTCGATGTACGACGCGCAGCAGGGCGCAACCAGCGGCGCGCAGATCGACGTCAACACCGCGACCGGCAGCAATGACTGGCATGGCCAGGTTTACGGAACCTTCGCCAATAACTCGATGAACGCCGCGCCTTTCTTCTTCAATCAGCAATATCAACTGGCAACCGAAGGCGTCGGGCGCATTTCCGCAGTCCCTGGCCAATCCACCGCTGCACCGCTGGACGACCGGTGGAACGCTGGGTGGCCCGATCATGAAGAACAAGCTCTTCTTCTTCGTCGCATACCAGCACCTTTACGATTCGGACCAGTCCACCGGCCTGTCGCAGTTCAACGTGCCCAGCGGGCTCACCGACGACCGCTCGGTTACCGGGCCTGACGAGCTGCAGTCGGAATATCTGGGCCAGGGACGCCATTTACCGGCACCATCGGCCCCATTGCCATGGCGCCTGTTGAACGCCAAGCTGCCCAACGGGCAGTACTGATTCCGTCGGCTCAGGCGAGCCGCGCCCTATCAATATGGTGTTCCCAACGTGACTCTGATTGGAACTTCGGTCCTGACTCGGCGAGCAGGCGACCGCTGCGGTCGACTACAACGTGAGCAGCGCCGACCACCTGTCCGTGAAGTACTACTACCAGACTGACCCTGTGACGAAGCCCGTACGGCATCTGCGCAGGTTGGCGGCTTTCCTACAGACGCAGAACAATGGCTCGCAGGTCGGCGTCGATCGACAACACTACCTCTGATCGGCTCAAAGCTCAACTGGGAGCAGCGCCTGGGCTTCGTCCGCATGGGATCCTACAGCTACTATACACGCAGAACCGTGAACAGTCCGAGCGGCGATCCGACCTTCGGAATCGGCGCCGGATATCCCGGATCTACGCCCCTGGTTTGCCTGGTCTGCTTCTGAAGGAGTTCGCCACCGACACGCACCGTATCGCCAGGCGTCAAGGTTGGGCCGTACAGCTCGTTCGCCAACATGGGCTACTATCAGAACCGCCTCAATCCCTCGACCAACGTGATTTTCGCGCTGGGCAAGCACACCATCGTGCCGGCGGCGGCTACAGCTACACCCAGTTGAACATCGCCAACAACCGCGACGGCATCGCCCAGGTGGACACCGAAGACTTCCAGACTTTCTCGAAGACGAAGCACGGTAGTTCCAACGTGCTCGGAAACGATCGATGCGAGACGGCAGAAACAATGCGGACCGCTACTACCGCACCAACGAGATTGATACCTACGTCCAGGACAAGTGGCAGGTGCTGCCGAACCTGAGCATCACCGCCGGCGTTCGCTACGACTACCACGGCGGCCTGACGGAAAAATACGGCAACATGTTCAACTTCGATCCGAATGCCTACAGCGTTACCGGCAATACCACCAGCGGCTTCACCGTCAACAACGCCGGCTTTGTGGTGGCGGCCAACAACAAATTCAACCCGACTCCCGGGGTGAGCGACTCGACACTGACCGGTCGCCAGTGGGGCATCTCGCCGCGCGTCGGCTTTGCCTGGTCGCCGAAACGGAGCCACGGAACGTTGTCGTGCGCGGCGGCGCGGGCATGTATTACGACCGCGGCGAACTCTTCAGCTACCTTTCGCAGCCGGCGGGCAGCGGCAACGGCGGCCCATTTGGCGTAACCGAGTCCGCTCCGCTGGCCACGCTATGTAGTCGGCAAACGGCAATGACGCTTGCAAATCCCCTGGGAACGGCGCTCACACCGCCACCGAATGGGACATGTATCGCGCCCAGCTCCAACCCTGCCGTCATCACAGACGGCTCTGCAGAATGCAACTGAACATCATGACCGGCGAACAGCGCACATTCGGCAAGAACTGCGGCGCAATCGATAACCAGGAAGCTACACCGATTGCACGCCGACATTGAACTTCGGCGCCTACGACAAGAACAACGTGTTGCCTTACACCATCAACTACACCTTCAACGTGCAGTGGCAGCCGACCAACCGATCTGGCCATCACGATCGGCTACACCGGCAACCGCGGCCGCCATGCCGTGATCCCGATTCCGTTCAACGAGCCGGGAATTGCGACCGCGACCAACCCGATCTGGGGCGAGACCGACAGCTACGGCTTCCAGGTGCTCAACCAGAACTCGTTCGACTGGCTACGATTACAACAGCATCGCCGGCGAGCCCTGGAACACCGCCGACGGCGGCAACACCGACTTCCGCGCTCCTTATGTCGGTTACAGCCCCAACGCCGCGCTCTTCAAGACGGTCGGCGTCTCCGCATACGACGCCCTCGAAACGCACCTTGAGAAGCGCCTTTCGCATAACTTCCAGGTCGGCGCCAGCTATACCTTCAGCCACACCTACGACGAGCAGAGCGACATCGGCATGTTCTTCACCGGCGACAACCCCAACAACCTGCAGCGATTCGTATGCGCCGTGCCGACTTCGACCGCACCAATGTCTTCAGCGCCAATTTCCAGGTGCTGGCTCCCAACGTTGCCCGGCCAAATTCAGCGCTTGCCTATTTCACCAACGACTGGGCATCTGAGTGGAATTGGCATCCTGCAGAGCGGCGAGCCGTATTCGCTGTATGAGTTCTACGGCGCGGTCGGCAGCATCTACTTCGGCGACTTCCCGACGCTGATGAACCCGGTGCTGCCGATCAAAGATCCCAAGCAATCCCAAGAGTGCGTTGACCGGGAACACGGGCGCATTCCGCGGGACCGGCGGCAGCTACATTCCGGCCATCGATCCCTACCCAGATCGACATCCATTACCTCGCAGCCGGGCCAGAAGGGCGTTCCGATCTCAACCGGCACCGATCCTCAGGACATCTACGAGACCGACTTTGCTCCCGGGCAGCGCAAATCTTCCGCCAGGCTGCCAGAAGCGGCTGGATCTTTCCCTCCGCAAGAATTTCCTGGTAGAGAAAAAGTTCAGCCTGCAGTATGCGTTCAATATCTTCAACATAACCAACACAACCAGCCTGGATGTGCCGCAGAACCAGACGCAGATCCGCCAGAACTCCGCCTGCTCCAACTACTGCGATTGCCGAAGGGCAACAATTGCTCGCCGGGCCAATACTACTTCGTCAACTACGGCCAGATTGTGACCAGCCCCAGTCCCAGGCCGACCAGCAGTCCGCATTAACAAACCTGGATCAATTGCCGTACCACAACGGATCGGGCAAATCGACGACGATTCCCACGACTCTGCCCACCGGAACGCTGTCGTGCGCTATCAGCCACGATCCCCGGAGGATGCCCGAACAACGGCGCCAACTTTGGCTCTGTCACAGGCACCATCGGCGGTCCTCGAGTGATTACGATGGGTATTCACATCCTCTTCTGAAAGTAGTGCTGCCAAACTGAATCGCCGAGGGCTCCGCACAGGCCCCTCGGCTTTTCTTTTGAGCAGCGTATCGTAGATATTTGTCTTCAGGTTACGAGTAGGTTACTTTTGTGAAGGAAGCGCTTTCGGTGGCAGCGAATTCTGTCGGTGATGTCACAGAACCCAGCGTATTTCTGCTTTCCTGATGATTCGATGAGAGTTCTGCTGGTTGCCAACTTTAAACCTGATCGTCAGAAGAGCATGGCCCGCTATGCCAATGTTCTGCCTATGCTTCAACCGCTCCGGAACCGGTCTGGCCTGCGATGACAGAGCTCAGCGGAATAACCCGGGTGTTGATTTATCGTTTAGGCAGCCTTGGCGATACGGTTGCGGCTTTGCCTGCGTTACATCTGGTGGCTCGAACGTTTCCAGACGCCAGGCGCCTGATGCTGACCAATTCGCCCGTGCATGCGAAGGCTCCGGCCTCATCGGCCGTGCTGGGCAAATCTGGGCTGGTCCATGGATATATTAATTATCCGGTGGGCACGCGCAACGTACGCCAATTGGCGAGGGTGTGGCGGGAGATTCGCAGGTTTCGTCCCCAGGTGCTGATCTATCTGGCCGGGGCGCGCGGAGGCGGCGCTATCAAACGAGACGCCCTGTTCTTCAAGGCGTGTGGTATTCCACGGATAGTCGGTCTCCCTTTGGGGGACCGGGCTGAACATCTTTATTCGTCGGAGCTCGATATATGGGAGCGTGAATCGACACGGCTGGTGAGGGCAATACGCGAGCTGGGTGAGTGCGATACTGACGATTTGCGGAACTGGGATTTGCGTCTTACCGAGCCGGAGAAGAGGGCCGCAGAAGCGGCGCTGGCTCCAGCTGCTGGCAAACGGCTGTTGGTATGCGGGCCAGGAACAAAGATGCAGGCGAAGGACTGGGGCGATGAGAACTGGCGGCGACTGCTTACAAGGCTGAGCGCTGCCCTGCCGGATCACGCGTTGGCGCTGGTGGGCGCAAAAGAAGACTCACAGGTAAGCGACTATGCGGCGGGTGGATGGCGGGGACCGATTATGAACCTGTGCGGGAAACTGACGCCTCGGGAGACGGCGGCAGCGCTCCGGAACGCGGTTCTGTTTCTGGGGCCGGATAGCGGCCCAATGCACCTGGCGGCGGCGGCGGGAGTTCCGTGCGCCATCGCATTTGCGGCGCGGACTATGCCGGGGATCTGGTACCCGGCCGGGCGCGGAAATCGCGTGGTTTACCATCGGGTGGATTGCATGGGATGCAACATCGAAACCTGTATCGAGCAAAAGAAGAAATGCCTGACTTCCATCACCGTTGACGAGATGCTGGCAGCGGCTCTGGAGGCATTGAGCTATGGGAGAAAGGGACAGGCGTCTCAGCCGATTTAGATATGTATATTGTTACGGGCGGGGCAGGATTTATCGGCAGCAACTTGATTCACGAGTTGAACAGGCAAGGCATCAGCGACATTCTGATCGTGGATAACTTCTCGGATTCGCGAAAGCTTTTCAATCTGCATGGTGCGCGTTTTGTCGATTACATGGACAAGCGCGAGTTTCGCCGCGCGCTCGAAGAGAAGGCGCTGGGCATTCCCCGCGTGGAAGCGATTTTTCATCAGGGCGCGTGCTCGAACACGCTGGTGGATGACGGCCAGTACATGATGGATAACAACTTCAGTTATTCAAAGGCGGTTCTACGTTATGCCGTCGACCAGGGATCTCCGCTGGTGTATGCATCGACGGCGGCGGTTTATGGACTGGGTGGTCCAGGCCACTTCACGCCAACTCTGGAAAACGAGAGGCCGCTGAATATATACGGCTTCTCGAAGCTTGCTTTCGATCATCACGTGCGGAACGAACTGGCGCACGAGCGGATTCCGGGGACCGTGGTCGGACTTCGCTACTTCAACGCGTACGGTCCGCGCGAAGATCATAAGGGCCGCATGGCTTCCGTGATCCATCACTTTACGAAACAGATTCGAGAGAACGGCGCGATACGGTTGTTTGAGGGCTCGGGTGGATATGGAAACGGTGAGCAACGCCGAGACTTTATCTTTGTGCACGATCTTGTACGGCTTAACTTATTTTTCGCGCAGACTGGAACCTATGCGCCCAAGCCGGGCAGCGCAAAGAAAGTGTATCGGGGAGTTGCCAATGCCGGCTCGGGCCAAGCCCGAACCTTCAAGGAAGTCGCCCATGCGCTTATGCAGGTGCACGGCAAAGCGAAAATTGAATACATACCGTTTCCGGCGGATCTGAATGCGCGCTACCAGCACTTCACCGAAGCCGATTTAACAAGCCTGAGAGCGTTGGGATGCGACCTTGAGTTCACCCGGTTGGAAGACGGAATACGGGAAACATTCGCGTAAGCCCCTGAACTCTATGACAAGCGGGCCAGGGCGTTGAAGCATTCTGCAGGGCTCAAAGAAGATAACATTCAACGGCCTGGGCCAGGGATTCGGCTACGGCGTTGGCCAGCGAGGCGGCCTTTTCTGCGCCGGCTTTCCGGTGATTCGGGTCACCAGTGATGAAGATACTGGGCAAGGAAAGACTACGTGCCGCCTGAATGTCCGAGATGGAGTCGCCGATGACGATGCTGTTGGCACGCGACGCCTGCGGAAAATCGCGAAAGGCCTGCTTGAACAAACCGGTCGAGGGCTTTCGGCAGTTGCATTGGTTCTTGTCGTGGGGACAATAGTAGAAGGCGTCGATGTGCGCTGAGTGATTCGAGAGCTGGCGCTGGAGTTCGAGGTGCAGGGATCGCACATCGTCTTCGGTGTAGAGCCCTAGCGCAACACCTCGCTGGTTGGTAATCACGATGATGGTTCGTCCAGATGTATTGAGGGCCGCGATGGCTTGTTCAGCGCCGGAGAGTGGGTGGAAGTCGCCCCATCTGCTGATGTAATGGCCTTCCGGAGGTTTGCGATTGATGACTCCATCGCGATCAAGAAACACGTACTCGATGCCGGTGAAGGCTTTGCTTGCGCGACCCATGGAACGATTGTCAGCCATTGTATGATAGCGAAGAGATACTTCCTGTTTTAGAGCAGATACGCTCCCAGAGCAAATATGACATCTCCGACCGGACCTGAAGAACTTTTCATAAAAACCTTTGCTGAACATCAGGCAGTCATCGAGGCGCTCTGTGAGCAGCGTCCGGTTCTTGAACGGATTGCGGCCGAGATGGCGCGCGCAATTCTGGCGGGCAGGAAGATTCTGTGGTGTGGGAACGGAGGGAGTGCGGCCGATTCGCAGCATATGGCGGCGGAATTTGTAGGACGCTTTCGCCGCGAGCGGCGCGGACTGCCATCGATTGCGCTGACTACGGACACATCGATTCTGACCTCCGTAGCCAACGATTATGGCTATGAAGAGGTCTTTCGCCGACAGGTGGAGGCGCATTGCGTGGAGGGAGACATCCTGGTGGGGATCTCGACTTCCGGCAAGAGCAGGAACGTCTGCGTTGCTCTAGAGGCTGCACATGCGCTGGGCGCCTTCACCGTAGCATTCACCGGCGCAGATGGCGGGGTGGCAGGAACAATAGCTGATGTGACTTTGCGCGTTCCATCGAAGAACACGGCGCGCATTCAGGAGGGCCATATCCTTTGTGGTCACATGCTTTGCGACTGGGTGGATGCCAGCGTTTGTGGAACTCGCGATCCGCATCGTGAAAGTGTCGCCCGATGATTCCCGATTTACACCGAGTGATTCAACTGATTGAACGGGACTGGCTTGAGGTCCGCGTTCTCGTGGTCGGCGACATCATGCTCGACCGCTATATCTGGGGCGACGTGGAGCGTGTTTCTCCAGAAGCTCCGGTGCCGGTGGTGCGGTCGATCCATCGCAGCGAACAGCCCGGTGGCGCCGCGAATGTGGCGATGAATGTGGCGGGTCTTGGCGCGAAGGCGGTGCTTTTTGGATTCTGCGGGGACGATGCCGACGGGGAATGTCTGAAGGCTTGTCTGGCCAAGGCCGGTGTCGATTCAGACCTCGTGGTTGTTGCCAGCCATCCCACTACATCGAAGCTAAGAATTTTAGGCGGCAACCAGCAGATGCTGCGGCTGGACACGGAGGAGACCGAAAGCTATTCCGATATTGCTTATGAGGAACTGATCGGGAAGGTAGAAGCTGCCCTTCCGTCGGCCCATGTTCTGGTGCTCTCCGATTATGCGAAGGGCATGCTTCCGGAAAAGGTCTGTCAGCGCCTGATTCAGAGTGCACGCAGTGTAGGTATAGCAGTCCTGATCGATCCCAAGCAGCGGGATTTTGCACGCTATCGCGGAGCCACAACGATCTGTCCAAATCTGCAGGAGCTTTCGGTCGCAACAGGAGTCGCCGCGAAGGACCTGAAGGGTATTCTTGCCGCTGGGCAAGAATTGGTGTCCGTGCTGGGGCTGGAATACCTGACAGTGACGCTCAGCGAGAAGGGAATCGCCGTGCTTCGCGCTGATTCCCAGACGGTATTTCCGGCGACAGCCAAACAAGCTTTCGACATTTCCGGCGCGGGCGATACAGTGACCGCCACACTTGCTGTGGCGCGTGCCTGCGGTCTCGATACGGATACCGCAGTGGCTTTGGCCAACGTGGCAGCGGGGATTGTAGTGGGCAAGGTGGGGACCGTGCCGGTGAATCGCGATGAGCTGCTTACCAGTCTGATGCCGGAAATAGAGCTGCATGCGGGAGAAAAAGTGCTGCCTCTTGACGGACTCAAGGCTCGGGTATCGGCATGGCGTTCGTCAGCGGAAAAGATCGTCTTCACGAATGGCTGTTTCGATCTGCTGCATATCGGCCACATCATCCTGCTTGAAGATGCGCGACGGGAAGGGGACCGCCTGGTAGTTGCGATCAACAGCGATGATTCTGTAAGAAGGCTGAAAGGGCCGAGCCGGCCAATTGTCGGAGAAAATGAACGGGCCAGGATACTGGCTGCGTTGTCGGCCGTCGATGCGGTGGTGATCTTCAACGAGCCTACGCCGCTTGCGGTGGTCGAGGCGCTGCGGCCGGATGTGATTGTAAAGGGAGGCGACTATGACGAATCGACGGTCGTCGGAGCAAGAGAAGTTCGCTCGTGGGGAGGCCGCGTGAAGATCATCCCCATAGTCGAGGGCTTCAGTACGACAAGACTGATCGCGAAGGCCACATCGCCGCAACTTCAGTGAGCGCTGGTCTGCAGAAGCACACCGTCTTTCTGAAACATATGCCGGATGCCGCGAAGGGCTTGCCGGGTGCGTTCTTCGTTCTCGATCAGTGAAAAGCGAACATGGCTGTCTCCGTACTCGCCGAAGCCTATGCCGGGGCTTACCGCGACTTTGGCCTCTTTGAGCAGCGAGAGTCGAAAACTCCAGCGAACCTAAATGCTTGTATGGTTCGGGAATCGGCGCCCACACGAACATTGTCGCTTTCGGCAGGGCCACTTCCCATCCCAGCTTGTTCAGCCCCTGCACCAGGCACGTCGCGGCGGCTGCGGTAGTTCTCGCATATCTCTGAAACGCATTCCTGCGGGCCTTCCAGAGCGAGGATTGACGCTACCTGGATCGGCGTGAAGGTTCCGTAGTCAAAGTAGCTTTTGAGGCGCGCAAGCGCGGAGACCAGCGTCTTATTGCCTACCATAAAACCTACGCGCCATCCCGGCATGTTGTAGCTCTTGGAGAGAGTGAAGAACTCAACAGCGATGTCCTTGGCGCCAGGGACTTCGAGAATTGACGGAGCGCGAAAGCCGTCGAAGACGATATCGGCGTAGGCCAGGTCATGCACCAGCCAGATGCTGTGCTGGCGGCAGAGATCGACCACGCGCTCGAAAGAAGGCGAGATCAACGCATTGGGCGGTCGGATTCGCCGGAAAATTCAGAATCAGCATCTTCGGTTTTGGATACATGAGCGGAATGGTCTGCTCCAGCTCGGCGAGAAAGCTGTCCGTGTCGTGGATGGCCACGCTGCGGATGTTGGCTCCTGCGATAACCGGTCCGTAAATATGGATGGGATAGCTGGGATTCGGCACCAGCACCACGTCGCCCTGGTCGAGCATGGCCAGGCACAGGTGGGCGATACCCTCTTTGGAGCCAATGGTAACGATGGCCTCGGATGTCGGGATCGATGTCCGCGCCATAGCGGCGCTCATACCAGTTCGCAATGGCCCGGCGCAGGCGGGGAATGCCTCTGGAAAGCGAATAGCGGTGAGTGTCCGGCTTCCGGGCAGCCTCGATCATCTTGTCGACGATGTGCTGCGGGGTCGCTCCATCAGGGTTGCCCATGCCGAAGTCAATGATATCTTCGCCCCGGCGGCGCGCAGCAGCCTTCAGATCGCCGGTGATATTAAAGACATAGGGAGGCAGTCGTTTAATTCTTGAAAAATTCTTCCACTCGTTCCTCTGCTTTTTGGTTACTATAGAACTTCAGTCATGTAATACAGGAGAAGACCTCAAACGATAGATCCCACGCCTCACCCAGTGCTTTACTGCTTTTGAGACCTCCACGAGGTAACCGAGCTCCCAACTATATTATTTGATTACACGTTAGCGCCTCTGCTCTCTCTTGCTGTTCTTGTGTTCTCTTTCAGACTGTTTCCTTTTAAGCTGCCGGTATTGAGGGAAATTGGCTACTTCAGAATACATTCCGGAAAAGGGAACTCCTACAGGGAATATTCCATCTCTGCAAGCTTTTCCGCCGCCGCGGCCCCGTGGTTTTTTTCGAGCGTCTGCGCTTGCGCCATTGCCACTCGTATTCAACGATGTGATTTCCATTCTCGTTGCATTCATCGCTGCGTTCGTTCTCCGCGCGATCTTTCTGGACAAATTGACTCGCTTCTGGGGCATCCGTCATGGCATTAGCACCGCGCCACTGGGCATGTTTTACCTCGCTTGGTTTGTGCTGGTTTACGTATTGGTTGCGCGTCGCTACGGCCTTTATAGTCAGATTTTCAAGGCCGGCGGTGTCCATGAGCTTCGTATGACAACCCAGGCATGCCTGAACGCCGGGATGCTGCTGTGCGGCGCGTTGTACATGACTCAAAATCTTGCTGTCTCTCGTATCCTGGTGCTGCTTTTTACATTTAGCGCAATCGTCTCACTGGGCATCCGCAGGGCGGTAGCCAGACTAAGACGTTACCGGCAGTACGAGCGCGGACTGTCGACACGTCATGTCGTCATTCTTGGAACCAACCATCTGAGCTATGCGTTGGGCAGGCAAATTACCAGGGAGTCGCGGCTGGGCTATACGCTACGGGGTTATATTCTTGCGCCCGGCTGCGCACCTTCCGTGAAGGTCTGGGAACTCGCAGTGCTGGGCGGACTGGATGAAATAGAGCAAATTGCGCGTAAATATTTTATCGACGAAGTTGTCATCACCGAGACTTGCCCGGTAGGCACGATCGTCCAGTTGCTCGAAAGGGCTCGCGAACTCAGAATCGATATCCGCTCCATCTCGGGGTATTACAACGATCTATCAATGAATGCGGGCATCGAATACCTCGGCGCGTTCCCGGTGGTCTCGCTGCATCGCAGCACGCCTCGCACTATCTCCCTTGCCTTGAAGCGGACAGCGGATTTTGTCCTTTCACTGCTGGCGCTGGTTGCGGTTTCTCCTATGATGATGGCGATTGCGATCGCAATCCGCCTGGAGAGCAGCGGTCCGGTCTTTTATGTATCGGAGCGAATTGGCAAACGCGGCCACGTCTTTTCCTGCTTCAAGTTTCGCACCATGGTCAGGAATGCCGATCAGCTCAAGAAGGACTTGGATCCGCTGAACGAGCGCGACGAAGTTCTGTTTAAAGTGACAAATGACCCGCGCGTAACCCGTCTCGGCTAATTTCTTCGCAAGTACAGCCTGGATGAACTGCCGCAGTTCTTCAACGTGCTGCGTGGTGAGATGAGCCTGGTGGGACCGCGCCCTCCGATTGCGAGCGAGGTGGAAAAGTACAAGCTCGAGCACCTGCGCCGGCTTGAAGTGCTGCCCGGCCTGACTGGGCTCTGGCAAGTGCAGGCGCGTCAGGATGCCTCGTTCGAGAAGTACATTGCGCTCGATACGGCGTATGTGGAGAACTGGAGCTTCTGGCTCGACCTGAAGATTCTGTTCCGAACCGCCGAAGTGGTTTTGCGCGGTACCGGCGCGTAGGCCGGCAGTTGTGATCGCTTAGTCCGAAATTACCCCTGCGAACAGTCCCGCATCGTCCGTTACGCTGATTCGTCCTTTTGCGGCGGCCAGCAGATATCGCTCGGTCGCGAGGTGCTTGTCGGAAATGCCCTTCACACGCTCCAGCACTCCTGCCTGTGAGCGGTGCTTCGCAAAGGCCTCCATTTTGTGCCTCGCAAGCTTACCCAGGGTGAGCGTCAAGGAATAGGGAACCGTCGGCGATTCGGATAGCTCCGGATGGTCACGCACCGTGACGAAGGGCGTGCTTGAGTAATACAGCTTCTGAGGCGTGTAAGGGGCGATACCCAGTTCGGCAAAAAGCTTTGCACGGCCGGACCAGTGAAAAGCGGTCGTTGCGGCTGCCGACACGATGGTGTGGTCACGGTGCAAATTGACGCTGCCGTCACCACCGAAGGTGAGGATGACTTGTGGACGCAAGATACGGATGCGCGCGACGATGTCGCCCGTTAGTTTGTAGAAATCCTGATGCAGCAGATCGCCATCGGGATAGTGCAGCACCTCGTGGCGAGTGACGCCCAGCAACTCGCAGGCTGCGGCCAGTTCCTCGCGCCGCTGTCGGCCAAGCTCGGCGTTGTCTTCCACCCCTCCGCGATAGTGCGCCGCCTGGCCATCGGTCAGGCACAGCAGGCTGGTTTCAACGCCATCGCGGTGGGCCATGAGCAGCGCGCCGCCGAAGCCTCCGCTCTCGTCATCAGGATGTGCGGTAATGCAAAGCAGGCGAAGGGGCAAGCGATAGCCTCAGCAGGGAAATGGATTATCCCACGGCAGCGAAACCTGCGCTACAGGACGAAAGGTTTTGCGGTGCAGTGGGCACGGGCCGTGCTTTTCCAGCGCAGCCAGATGTTCGGGCGTGCTGTAACCCTTATGAGAGGCCAACCCATATTGCGGATAAAGAACGTGGAGTTCGCGCATCCGCTGGTCGCGATAAACCTTGGCGACCACCGAGGCTGCGGCAATTGAGATCGACAGCGAATCGCCATAAATGATGCTGGTCTGCACGCAGTCCAGATCCAGCCGCATAGCGTCGATAAGGAGGTGATCAGGAGAAATTTCGAGCTTTTTCACCGCCGCAGTCATGGCCAGCCGTGTGGCCTGATAAATATTCACGCGATCGATGATTTCGGAATCGATTTCTTCAATGGCAATCGCCATCGCCTTGCGTTCTACCACGACTGCCAGCCTCTCACGGTCTTCGCGCAGAAGTTGTTTTGAGTCGCGCAGTCCGCGAATGCGCGTATCGGGCGGAAGAATGACAGCGGCAGCGACAACCGGGCCGAAGAGTGCGCCGCGGCCTACTTCATCCACTCCCGCAATGCATGTCGCTCCCTGCGCGCGGGCGGCTTTTTCATACTTGTTTCCGCAGACAAGCGTGCGTAGCATCCGCATCTTGAGCGTGGCGGCAGAAACGTCTTCTGCAAGATCCCGTACTTCAGGAGGCTCGAGAGAAACTGGCCAGAAATCTGAGCGGCGCGGGGCATTAAGAGCAGTGTAACGCAGACACACAAACGCCCCGGCTATGGAAAGATGCTGCCGAGCCGGGGCGTTTATCGAAGACTGTTTAGGTGCGCTCGACTTCCTTGAGGCGTGCAGCCTTGCCGCGAAGTCCGCGAAGGTAGAAGAGACGGGAGCGGCGAACCTTGGCCGACCGAATTTTCTCCACCTTGTCGACAACGGTGGAGTTAAAAGGGAAGATGCGCTCAACGCCGTGCCCAAAGCTCATTTTGCGTACTGTAAAACTGCCCTGCGCGCCGTTCTTGCGCGCAATCACAATACCCTCAAAGGCCTGGAGGCGCTCTTTATCGCCTTCCTTGATCTTGACCTGCACGCGCACCGTGTCGCCCGCGCCAAAAGCGGGAAGGTCGGTGCGATTCAGTTTCTCGGCAAGCCGCTGCATTACTGGATGAATAGACATAATACTTTCCTGACAATTGATTCAGACCTCTAGTTTACACGGAAATAGGGGCTTAAGTCGCGCTCATTGCAGAGATTTCATCATCTTCAGGACCACCCGATCTTCATGCGAAAGCTCGGCTCCCTCCAGCAGATCCGGTCGATTCCGCAAGGTTTTCTCCAGCGCACGCTCGCGCCGCCAGCGGCGAATTGCCGCATGATCGCCTCCCGACAGCACCTCCGGTACGGCCAGCCCGCGAAACTCGGCCGGACGAGTGTAATGCGGATAATCCAGCAGGCCTCCTGCGCCGTGAGTCGAACGAGGCGGCTTGTCGGCATCCTGCGCGAAATGCTCATCCCGCTGCCCAAAACTTTCATACGCGCTGGAATCCTCATTCCCGAGCACACCCGGCAGCAGCCGCATCGTCGCATCAACGATCACCGCCGCTCCCAGCTCCCCTCCGGAGAGAACATAATCACCGATCGAAAGCTCGCGGTCGCAAGCCAGCTCGTTCACGCGCTCGTCGACGCCCTCATATCGTCCGCAGATCAGCACCACCCGCTCCAACGCGGACAATTCACGCGCAACGCTCTGCGTAAATCTCGCTCCCTGCGCGGAGAGCAGGATCACAGATTCGCGTGCAACATCGCGGGTAGTTTTCGGCGCAACGCCTAGCGATTCGACGGCCTCCATCAGCGGTTCCGGCTTAAGGACCATGCCTTCGCCGCCGCCGAAGGGGCGGTCGTCGACCGTGCGGTGCCGATCGTGGGTAAACTCGCGCAGATCATGCACGCCGACATCGATCAGCCCATTTGCAATTGCGCGCTTGACCACGCCATGCTCGAAGATGCCGCCGAAGAATTCAGGAAAGATGGTAACGATGTCGAATCGCATTGACCTTCACTCGCCGCTGCGAGAGGCGTCCAGCGCGCGCCGCTCTTCGTCCGTAACCGGAGCGTTGATTTCGAGCAGACCCTCCGGCAGCCTCATCTCAATTTGTTTCCCGGCAATATCCATCGTAACCAGATAGGCCTTCGCAAAGGGAATCAGCGCTTCAGCACCGTCTAAGGTTGTCACGACCAGGAGGGACGCTTCGCGATCGACGTTCGCAACCACACCCACCACCCTGGAAGTGCGATTGACGTCGATGATCTCGCAGCCAATTAGATCATCGATGTATACCGAGCCGTCGGTAAGCGCAGCCCGTTCGCTCGACGGAATTGCTACCAGCAATCCGCGAAGTGTGTCTGCATCATTGATGGAATCGATCCCGGCAAACTTCAGCACGATGCGACCCTTGTGCAGCCAATGATTTTCTAAAGACATTTCGCGCGCAGATTCTCGGTTGGTTTCCGAAGAAACCAGAAAGAGCCGCTTGCGCTCTGCGAAGCGTTCAGGAAAATCGGTCAGGATGTCAGACAAAACCTCGCCGTCACGTCCCTGCGGACGAACGAGCCTGGCAAGAATCGTCCAGGGTTCGCTTGTCAGCTTTTCGGACGCCATGACTCAGATATCAGGCTGCACATCCGGAGGCCCGTGTTTTTCCTCTTCCAGAATATCCAGCGTGTAGCGGTGATGATGCTTCATGCTCACCGCGCCCAGAATGGTTCGCATGGACCGCGCCGTGCGGCCCTGCTTGCCGATTACTTTGCCAACATCAGTGGGCGCAACGCGGAGACGGAAAACAGTGTTCTCAGCGCGTTGCACTGCTTCAACGGAAACAGCATTCGGCTCGTCGACCAGGGCGCGGGCGATTTCGGTCACCAGTTCCTGCATGTCGTCTGGCCGTTCTTCGTGCGTCATTGCCTTAACCCCCCTCGAGGACGTGGGTATTTCGCTCTCGGGCTCGCGCCATAATATCAGTAACTCTGTCTGGAAGACAGAGGGATCCTCAACTTATGTCGCAAGATGAATAAGCAAAATAACCGGTCGAAGGCTACGGCCAGGCAACAAGAATGTCTACAACTCAATATCTGATTAGCTTAAGCTGCTGCCGGTTCAGGCTGCTTCGCCACCAGTTTGGCTACCCGGTCGGAGAGCTGCGCTCCTTTGCCGGTCCAGTAATCGATCCGCTCCCGCTTCAGGTCAACCGAAGCCGGGTTGGTGCGCGGATTGTAGGTGCCCACTACCTCAATGGAACGGCCATTGCGGGCGCGATCCTTCTCAATCACCACAACGCGGTAATAAGGCTGTTTGCGCGCGCCAAAACGCGCGAGACGGATCATTAACACAGAGGAAATCCTTTCAAAATAGCTCACTTAAGTATAGCCGAAAAGCCGCTCGCCCAAAGAATCTATCTTCTAGGCGGGATAGAGAAACCGAAGCATCGGCCGTACACGTTGCGCCCAGGATGCCTCGTCGTGCGTGCCACCCGCTATCCGTTCATAACTTAGATCGATGCTCGGCCGCCAGCCCTTTGCTTTCAGTCGACGGGCCAGCATGTCCGCGTCCGCCACCACTCGCTGCCCTTCGGCATCACCCACATCGAGCCATATGCGGGATCTCCCACACAGCTTTGGGTTTGCTTCGGTTACCAGGCTGAGAATCGCCCGATGATTCCACCATACCGAAGGCGAGAGAACGGCCAGTTTGCCGAAAACCTCCTCAAACTGCAGGCCCAGATAAAGAGTGACCAGCCCCCCGAGGGACGACCCGCCCAATCCGGTATTCGCAGCCCCCGGCCGGACCCGGTACCTGGCGGCAATGAAGGGCAAAAGCTCCTCAGTCAACAGCCGCCCGTACTTATCGGCTTGACCGCCGCTCAGCTTCCAGTCAGACGTGGGAGTGTATTCGGCCAACCGCCGCTCTCCGGCATTCCCGATGCCCACCACAATCAGCGGCTCGACTTCTCCAGCCAGAATCGCCGCATCCGCAGACTCCGCGAATCGCCAGGTGCGCGCCCCTTTAAAGGCAGTTTCCAACTCAAACAGGTTCTGCCCGTCCTGCATATATAGGACCGGATACTCACGTTCGACATTTTCGTCATAATCCGGAGGCAAATAGACCGTCACATCCCGGTCGTCCGGCAGAAAGCTGCTGTGAAACCGGGGATGCAGACGCAACCTGGTAGAGAAAGACCGTCTCTTCGGCGCCGTCTGCTCTGAAACCTGCAACCGCACTCCCTCCTTCGAGCAGAGAGTTCGCTACGTCATCTCCGCTGCCAGTTACAGTAGCAGGAAAAATGCTGGACGGTGTCCGGTCAATGTTAGCAGGCGCCGAAAACGGAATCCCCGGCCCGCGGTTTTTGCGTAGTGGGTCGGTGGCGCGCGCCTGGACACCATTCCTAAATCGCGCGGATCAGTCGCGCGGGCAGGAAAATCAATGCGGCAACCAGTTCCAGCGCGCCTTCCACGGCAATGCCCAACAGCCGGAACGGCAGCAGAATCAACCAGACGAAGGGATAAAGCACGATCGCCAATAGCGCAAGCGGCCAGCAGAAGACGAAAAGCAAACACCAAAGTAGAAACTTGAGCATCAATTCTCACTCCTGATAATTCTAGCTACGAATTTCTGGTTTCGGTTGTTCCACAAGGCGCATCAGCGAAACGCACGGGCGGAAAATGCTTCAATCTTCCGCCCGCTTGGGCTTTAGTGTTGCTCGTCCGCAGACGGACCGTAAATCGCCGGAACGCTTGCACCGTTCAATCTCAGATAAACGGTCAGCTGTCCGCGATGGTGCGCCAGATGGCTGAAGGTATCGGTAATCATCACATGCCGGGGCTGCTCGCTCAACACTCGGCCTCCCATCACCAAGCGCCAGGGTTTCAACAGGTGCTCTTCCGTTGTCTTTTCCAATGCCTTGCGCGCCTTTGAGACGCTCTCATCCAATGACTTGAGCAATTCCGATCTTGTCGCGACCGCCTTCGTCCTGAACTCCTCGCTTGCAGGATCATCCAAATTCAGCTCGTCCCGCTCGATCATCAAAACCGGCCACCCGGGCATGGTCGCAACGACTGCCGCCAGACGCCCCAGTTCCATGGATTTCTCGTGCGGCCTCCAATCGTTACGGCCCTCGGGTACCCGCTCTACGGCTTTCCGCGTCACCTCTGCTTCGCGATCCAATTGCGCCAGAAAAAGTTCCTTCAATTCCACGTTTGCCCCCTTTCTAATCGGCGATTTCGCCTCGATTCCAAGCCTAAGAGCAGATATATGACACCCGCTGTCATAATTAATTGAGGAACATAAAAAATGCGAATCACGGGAAAGTATTCGGCGTGAAATCGGATCGTCTCCTCTCTGCGCTCCTCCTTCTGCAGGCGCATGGCCGCCTGACTGGCCGCGAGCTTTCCGAGCGGCTGGAGATTTCGCAGCGAACCGTCCACCGAGATATGGAATCCCTAAGCGCCGCCGGAGTTCCCATTTCCGCCCTTCGCGGCGCCCAGGGAGGCTGGCAGCTTGAGAAGGGCTGGCGCACGCAGGTTCCCGGTTTGGACGCGGCGGAGTTGAATGCTTTGCTGATGACGCAGCCCCGCGCGCTGGGCAATCCACGGCTTGCTGCTGCCGCCGAGAGAGCGTTTGGAAAGCTTCTAGCCGCGCTCTCCGGCCCCATGCGCGCTAGGGCGGCTGCAATTCGCGAGCGCCTTTATGTGGACGCGACCGGCTGGCGTCCCTCCACCGAGGATCTCTCTCTCCTTGCCGATGTTCAGGATGCGGTCGCCCGGGATTGCAGAATCTCGTTCGATTACACTCGCGCCGATGGTCAGAGCGGGCCGAGGACTGTCGATCCGCTGGGGCTGGTGGCCAAGGGCGCGAGCTGGTATCTGGTAGCGCGCTCCCCGGACGGGTTGCGTACCTATCGTGTTTCGCGCATGAAGGCTCTCACGCGGCTGGCGATTCCATGTGAGCGCCCGGCTCATTTCGATCTTGCCGCTTTCTGGAAAGAATCGACCGCGCAGTTGGAGCGGCAGCGCCGGCGATACGAGGCCATTTTGCTCCTTGATCCGGGAGCGGCGCGTTTGATCATCGAATGGTGCGAGGCCTCACCTGTTGAAGGTAGCCAAGAGGTCCCTCAAGGCTGGCTGAAGTTCCGCGTCATGTTCGAAAGCGAGGAGCAGGCTCGCTTCGTCGCTCTTGGGTTTGGAGCAAGGGCACGGGTAGTGTCTCCCGCTGCTCTGCGTGAGCGCATTTTTGCCGATGCCAGTGCGACAGTTGCCATGGGAACGTAGTTTTTGCATCGGCCTGGAGCTTCGGCTAAGGTGAGTTTAGGGCGTCGTCAGCTACGCGCCAGATGGCCCTGCGCACGTCATCCCACGCAGTAAAGGAATCAGTTACTTGAAGAAAATTGGCATTCTGTTCGGCCTGGAAAATACTTTCCCCGGAGCGTTGGTTGAACGAATCAACTCCAAAAATGTTGAGGGCATCACCGCTGAATTCGTCCACACCGGCAGTGTTTTTTTCGACAAACCGCCCGCCTACGCCGTGATCGTGGACCGCATTTCGCACGATGTCCCGTTCTACCGAGCCTTTCTCAAGCATGCCGCGCTTTGGGGATCGGCCATTATCAACAACCCTTTCTGGTGGTCGGCTGACGATAAATTCTTCAACTACTCGCTTGCCGCAAAGCTTGGCGTTGCCGTTCCGCCCACTGTGATCCTGCCGCACAAGAATCTGCCGCATGGAACGACCGAGCGCTCGATGCGAAATCTGGAGTATCCGCTCAACTGGGACGCGGCCTTCGACTACATCGGCTTCCCCGCCTTTCTCAAACCGATCGATGGAGGAGGGTGGCGCGACGTACATCACGTGCACAGCCGCGAGGAATTCTTCCATGCCTATGATCAGAGCCGCGATCTGTGCATGGTCCTGCAGCGGGCCGTGAAGTTTTCGGAATACTTTCGCTGTTTCGTGGTGGGACGGGAAAAGGTTCGCATCGTACCTTATGATCCCCGCCAGCCGCACCACGAGCGGTACCTTCTCGATCCTCCAAAGTACGACAGGAAGCTGCTGAAACGCGTGGAAGCCGACGCGAAAACTTTGTGCGCGGCGCTCGGGTATGACTTCAATACTGTGGAGTTTGCCGTGGAAGACGGCGTTCCTTACGCAATCGACTTCATGAATCCCGCGCCCGACGCCGATCTGCACTCCGTCGGTCCGGAAAACTTTGAGTGGGTTGTAGAGGCAGTTGCGAATCTGGCAATCCAAAAGGCCAAGGCCGCGCCGCAAACGCCGATCCCGCAAGGAGAAGCATTTCTGAAGGGATTGGCGGGAACGAAATCCGGATCAACCCGCACGAAAAAGCGAGCATCACGAAAGAAGCCAGCACAAACGAAACTCGAGGAGCCAGCATAGGGCTTTGCGGCTTCACCTCAGGAGAGACCGTTAGGGTTTCTTCTGAGGTGAAGCTTTTGCTCACGAGTGGGCCGTCGCAACTTCCCCGCCAGGTGTCTTTTTTTTCATCGAAAACCGGCTGAGAAGGGTTTGCAGAATCACGTAGAGCGCGGGGATAAAGAACAAGATTCAGCACAGTCGAAACCAACATGCCGCCGACGATTGTGGTGCCCACCGACCGCCGGCCCAGCGCGCCCGCGCCGGTGGCGAAATAGAGCGGCATCACGCCCAGGATGAAGGCGAACGAGGTCATAAGGATGGGTCGCAGGCGCAAGCTCAGCAGCTTCAATCGCCGCGTCGACGATCGACTTGCCGCGCTCGCGAATCTGCTCGGCGAATTCGACGATCAGAATGGAGTTCTTGGCGGAAAGGCCGATCAGCATGACCAGGCCAATCTGGCAGTAGACGTCATTGGCCATGCCGCGCAGGGAAACAGCGCCCAACGCGCCCAGAACCGCCATCGGCACGGCCAGAAGAATGATGAAGGGCAGCGCGAAGCTCTCATATTGCGCGGAAAGCGTGAGGTAAACAACCAGAATTCCCAGGCCGAAGATGAGAATGGCTTTGCCGCTCGATTCGATCTCTTCGAGCGACAGCCCGGTCCAGGAATAGTCCATGCCCTGGATCATGTATCTTCTTCGCCAGGTCCTCCATCGCCGTTCAGGCCTTCGCTGGAGCTGTAGCCGGGAGCGGCGGACCCATCGATCTCAGCCGAACGGAAGAGGTTGTGGTGCGAGATCACCTGCGGCCCCGAAGACTGCTCGATGCGTCACCAGATTGTCGAGCGAGACCATCTGTCCCGAGTCGGAGCGCACATAGAACTTCCGCAGATCGCTGGGCGTCATGCGCGAAGACTGATCCGCCTGCACATAAACTCGATACGAGCGGTTGTTGAAGTCGAAGTCATTCACATACTGCGATCCCATGAAGACGCTCAAGCGTCGAGCTGATCTGGCTGAGCGAAACGCCATCGCCTTTGCTTTTTCGCGATCGATCGCGACCAGCAGCTGCGGATCGTTCGAGGTATAGCTGGTGTAGAGGTTCGGTCAGATTCTTGTCCTGCCGGCTCGCGCCGACAATCTGGTGAGCCACGCGGTCGAGATCGGCCAGCGTATTGCGGCCCAGATCCTGCAACTCAAACTGGAAGCCTCCAAAGGAGCCGATGCCCTGAATGGCCGGCGGCTCAAACAGCGACCACCAGACCTCCGGGAACACCGAAGAGCTTGGGCGAAAGATCGTGCCAGAATATCCGCCGCGGAATGGCCCTTCCCCTTCTTTCGTGCGAAGCTCGACGGCCTTCAGCGGAACAAAGATGAGGCCGTAGTTCGAGGAGCTGCCGCCGCTGAGGCTGAAGCCCATCACGGCGAATGTTCCATAGACATCTTTGTTCTGCCTGATGAGTTTGACGGCCTTATCGGCAACGTTGCTGGTGTAACTCAGCGAAGCGCCCGGTGGCGCCTGCACGATGCAAATCAGGTAGTTCTGATCTTCAGACGGCACAAATGCCGTGGGCACATGCGTGTAGAGATACACCGTCGAGGCCAGTCCGGCAACGAAGACGCAGCAGCACGAGATAGCGCACCCGCAACACGTGATGCGTAACTCTGCCATAGATCTGCGTGGTCTTTCTGAATGGCGCGGTCGATCAGGCCAAACGAGCCCGTGCTTTACCTTCTCTCCCCGCAGGAATAGCGCCGCCAGCGCCGGTGAAAGCGTGAGCGCATTGAATGCCGAGATGGCGATCGCAAAAGCGATCGTCAGCGCGAATTGCCGATAGAGAATGCCCGTCGTTCCGGGAAAGAACGAAACCGGCACAAAGACGGAAATCAGCACCAGCGAAGTGGCGATGACCGCGCTTGTCACCTCGGACATGGCAACGGAGGTGGCCGTATGCGGATCGGAGTGCTCCGCGCTGATATGCCGCTGCACATTTTCGATAACCACGATGGCGTCGTCGACCACCAGGCCCGTGGCCAGCGTGATGCCGAACATGGTGAGCGAATTGATGGAGAAGCCGAAGATCTTAATGAACGCGAACGTGCCGACCAGCGATACCGGAATCGTGATGGCGGGAATGATCGTCGCGCGCCAGTCGAGCAGGAAGAGGAAGATGACGACGATGACGATAATGATGGCTTCGCCCAGCGTCTCCAACGACTTCGCGAATCGAGTCGCCGACGACCGTGGTGGTATCGAACGGGAATGACATATTGAAGATCCGGCGGAAACGACTTGGCCAGCTGATCGAGCGCGGCTTTGGCGTCGCGGTCCACCTGCAGCGCGTTGGCATTGCTCAACTGCTGAACGCCGATGCCGACGGCGTCCTGGCCGTTGTAGCGCAGATCGGTCGAGTAGGTTTCCGCGCCCAGCTCCGCGTGGCCAACATCTTTGAGCTGAACAATACCGGAGGAAGTGTTCTTAATAATGATATTGTCGAACTGCGCCGGATCGGTGAGACGTCCGACCACGCGCACGGGAATCTGATACGTCTGCTTCGGATCGGAGGGAGGCTGGCCCACCTGGCCGGCGGGAATCTCGACGTTCTGCTCCGGCGAGAGCATTGGTCACGTCCGCGGCGGTGAGGCTGCGGGCCGCCAGCCTCGCCGGGTCCAGCCAGATGCGCATGGCATATTTGCGCTCGCCAAAGATGATCACGTCGCCCACGCCGGGAATGCGCTTGAGCGCGTCCTTCACATACACGTCGATGTAGTTGCTGATGAAGAGATCGGAGTAGCTGCTTGTCCGGCGAGATGAACGCCGCTGCAAAAACGAAGTTCGAGTTCGCCTTGGTGATGGTGATGCCGGTGTTGTTCACCGCCTGCGGCAGGCGACCCTGCGCGGACGCAACGCGATTCTGCACATCGACTGCGGCGATATTCAGGTCATAGTCGGTCGGAAGGTGGTGGTGATGGTGCTGGTGCCGTCGTTCGAGCTGGTCGAATCGATGTAGCGCATGCCCTCAACGCCGTTGATCTGTTCTTCAAGCGGAATGGTCACGGCCGACTCAACGACCTGCGCGTTGGCGCCTACATAGTTGCTGGTGACCGTAACCTGCGGCGGCGCCAGCTGCGGATAGAGCGAAATCGGCAACGTCGGAATCACAACTGCGCCCGCCAGAATAATCAGCAGCGCGCAGACGGTCGCGAACACCGGCCGGTGAATAAAAAAATCAACCAAGAGAGACCCTGCCTGTCTGTTGTCATGCAGATCGCTGATGCGTGAATGGCTTGATGCCGAGTATCGCAGCGCAGTCTATCCCAGCGGCTGCACCGGCATCCCATCCACCAGGAACTGCGTGCCGGAGACGATGACTTTGTCGCCGTCCTGCAATCCGCCGAGCACCGCATAATTGTTGCCGATGGTATCGCCAAGCTGTACGGCAACCTGGTGCGCAAAGTATTTGCCGCCCTGTCCTGCGCGACATAGACGAACGTCTGTCCGCCCGAGACGCGTAACCGCAAGCACGGGAATCACCGGCGTGGGCGCGGTGCTCCAGATCACGCGCGCTTTCACCAGCTGCGCGGCGCGCAGCACGGCTTGCTCGAGTGAACCGGCGCCTTCACCAGAATGCCCTGCAACTGATTGTCGACCTGGGGCGAAATGAAATCGATCGCCGTGTGCTCGATCAGCTGCCCGCTGTTATCGAGAATCTCCACTCCCAGTCCCATGCGCACTCTCCGCAGGCGCGCTCCGTCGGAATATAAATGTAGGCCTCGAGATCGCGATTCTCGTCGACCGTCGTCAAGCACGGTTGTTCCGGAAACGTAATCGCCGACGTGGACCGGAATATCGCCGACGATGCCATCGAACGGCGCGCGAATTTTGTAGTAGCCAAGCTGCTTTTCCTGCGTCACACGCGAGGCGACCAGCCGATTCGTAGTCGGCCTTGGAGTTGGCATACGCCTGCTCCGCCTGGTCCAGCGCGTCGCGGCTGGTCACGCCGGCTGCAAAGAGCTTCCGCTGCCGTTCGACTTCAGTCTGGTTATATTTGTAGACCGCAAGCTTTTGCTTCTCGGTCGCGGCCTGCGACTGGACGGTCGCTTCCTGCTTGGCCGGATCGATCTGCATCAAAGTCTGGCCGGCCTTCACACGATCGCCGGAGTGAACCAGGATCTGCCGTCAGGTTGCCGTCCACCTGTGGATTGAGGGTGGCCGAGCGCCGGGACTTGATCGTCGCAACATACTCGTCCGAGCGCGGAACAGGCGTTGATGAAACGGTCATGCGTCTGTACGGGCAGCGCCTGAAAGGCGCGGCGCTGCCGCAGGCAGCCGCTTTTTACGGCGGTAAGCCCCATACAAATCAGAAGCGGAAGGAATAAGAGGCAAATGCGTAATGGTCTCTTCAAAGGGAAATCCTCAAGGGTTCACTCCGGTCATCGCCGGCATTCAAAATTGCAGGGGATAACCTTGATCGGAAGCAATCCGCCGTCCTTGCGACTGCAACTGTTTGCGATATGGATTCAACTCACGGCGCGAGACGCCTTTTAATTCACGAATCTTCGCTCGCAAGGCGAGAAATTTTCGTGCCGTCTTCCGATTCGGAGGGCAATTCGAAAATCTCCGCATCCCTCGGAATACGAAAAGCGAAACAATTCGGTTCCCGTTCGGATAAGAATAGAGAATGCTCGGACCCGGAGCTCGAATCGAGCACATGATACGAATCGGACGGCGTTTTTGACACCGGTGCTTGCAGTTGATAGATTCAGAGTGGCCCTTCCTGTCAGGCGTGTGTCTCGTTTCCGCGCCGGCCCAGCGTCCCCGTCGTCTAGCCCGGCCCAGGACACCGCCCTTTCACGGCGATAACACGGGTTCAAATCCCGTCGGGGACGCCAAATCAAATCAAAAGCTTACACTCAGTTTCGCCAGAACTTCGAGGGCGCAAAGAGCCACATTTTGGTGTCCTCTTTGCACCCTCAGGTCCGGGATTGTTTCCGGCTACGCCAGCCCAATAACGTCGCAATTTCATGCAAATCCGGCGGCGCGAAGAAAAGCGAGAGCACCGCGGCCTGCGCGGCGCGCTTCGCTGGGCCGACCGCCTGCGTGTACACGTCGAGCGTAGAGCGCAGCGAGGAATGTCGCATCAGTTCCTGCATGACTTTGAATTCGACTTCGAGGCTTCTGAGCTTCTCTCGTCGGTCGATTCCGAGATTTCCCGTCTCCAGCAAGTTCGCGCCCTGCTCTCGGGTCATGACGGTTCTCCCACCGTACGTGGGGGCAAAGCTGCGAAAAAACGAGTCATGAGCGCCGATGCACGGGCGCGCATTGCGGCCGCACAACGGAAGCGCTGGGCCACTTGGAAAAAGACAAAGAAGGCCGCGTGATTCCCATTGTATCGGCATGGGAGTCGCGGGCCACTCGCTGAGTCGATTATTTCCCGTAGGCCTGTGCGACTTGGCCGACGAGCTTGGCCCAGCCCATGTCCATGGCCCCATAGACATCGCCGGCCTCCGGCCGCGCATTGTCCTTGAGAATCTCCACCATCAAGGTCGCGTAGTCCGAGACAATCACACCCGCCTGCAGCATACGCAGAAGCCCAGCCTGCCGCTTGGTCTCGCTGAAGGTTCCTGAGGCGTCGACTGCCACGTAGGCGTCGAGCCCTTTGGCCACGGCGGTCATCGCCGGAAACGCCGCACAGACTTCGAGCGAGATGCCGGCGAAAATCAGCTTTTTGCGATTGGTGGCCTCGATGGCGCGAGCTACACGCGCGTCGTCGAAAGCATTGACCGAGGAACGGTCGATAATCTCGACTCCCGGCAGTGCTTCCACGAGCTCAGGGAACGTCGGACCCCACATGCTGTCGCGCGCCGTCGTGGTGACGACGATCGGCAGCTTCAGCGCTTTCGCTGCTTTGGCGAGGGCCACTACGTTGTGTTTCAGTTCACCGGTCGAATAGTCGCGGACGCCCGTCATGAGGCCTACCTGATGATCGACGAGGACGAGCGCCGCGTTCTGGGAAGTCAGGGGCTCATAGGGGCGGATCTGGTTCGTCATGAAAGTGCTCCTTTGATAGTTGAAGTTGCAATGGGTTGTCGTCACCGATTGACGATAGCAGAGCCACAGTCCCCTCACTAGATGGCCCAATGCGATAGATTGATGCATGTAAGCAACAATCGCGATGGAAGATCTAAATGACATTTACTTTTTTGCCTCAGTCGTCCGATATGGCGGGTTCTCGGCCGCCGCGCGCACCATTGGAGTTGAGAAAACGCGCCTCAGTCGCCGGATCGCGGCACTGGAGAAACGGCTCGGAGTTCGCTTACTCCAGCGCACCACTCGGGCTCTGGCTCTGACGGAAGCTGGACAGCGCTTCTTTGAGCGATGTGTGGCGACCGTCGAAGAAGCGCAGGAGGCCTATGACAGCGTGGCGGAATTGCGCCGGGAGCCTGCGGGGCTCGTTCGGCTGAGCAGCCCGGTACTCCTGGCGCAAAGGTGTCTGGCACATGCACTCCCCGGCTATATGAAGGCGAATCCAAAGGTTCTCGTCTTCGTCGAGGCGACCGACCGGACCGTAAACGTGATTGAGGAACGATTTGATATTGCGATTCGGGCAAAACCTGTGATCGAGGACGTGGCGGGGCTGGTTGCGAAGACTCTTGGTCATTCCCAACGGGTGCTGGTGGTGAGTCCCGCCTTCCTCGACCAATACGGCCGTCCAGAGAGTCCGGCCGACCTGCCGAAGTTCGATACGGTCGCCAGCACCGACGATGTGTTCGAGGGTGGGGCGCGCTGGAATCTGACGGATACTGACATGCGGGCGCAACAGATCGAGTTGAAGCCGAGGCTGGTGACCAGCGATCTGCGCACAAGACTTCAAGCTGCGATACACGGCATTGGCATCGCATTGCTGCCGGAACAAGTGGTTTCTGCGCCCTTAAAAGAGGGACTAGTAGAGAGAGTGTTACCGAATTGGTCTGGGGCGAAGAATATTCTCCACCTGGTTTACCCGACACCGCGGGGAATGCTGCCATCGGTACGAAGCCTGATTGACTATCTGCTGATCCAAGTTCCGGCCTGGCTCCGGGAGCAGAGCATTTAGCGCCATCCATTGGGCGCACACATCGGCAACAACTCCACCGTGCTGTTCAACTCTGATCCATCAGCGCGGCGGCGCGCTTGCCGATTTTCTTGAGCGCGGCTTCCAGACCACGAAGTTCCTCAGCGTTCAGTTCAGAGAATACCCTCCTCATCTGGCCGGAATGCTTGCGAAAGGCCGGGACGATCAGTTCCTTGCCGCGCGGGGTGAGAGCGACGATCCGGACTCGCCTGTCCTCGGTACTTTCGACCCGGCTGACCAAGCCTTTCTCAACGAGACGATCCACGGCGACGCTGATCGAACCCGGAGTCAGATCGACGATTGGGCCAATCGTATTGACGGGCAACGGCCCCTTATGCAGCAGGACTTCCAGCACGCGGAAATCTGATTCGCCGAGCCCGGTATCTTCAATAGCCGCCACACCATAGCGGGTAAGGGCGCGCATCGCCTTGATCATGACCAGCCAGACGTGATCCGGGTTCCGAATGCTTTGGGCCATAAAAAGCTGAACCCTTCATCAGAATAGGTCATCAGTTGTATTGATGTCAATATAATTGACGTCAATGTGAAAGACTCAAGAGGAGAACCTGTTATGAAAACCGCTTCCGGAGTCGCCCGCTACCTGGCGGGTGTGATCTTCCTCGTTTTCGGTCTGAATGGCTTCCTGCACTTCATTCCGCTGCCGCCTCCGAATGGAGTAGCGGGACAATTCATGGGTGCTCTGTACGTTTCACATTACCTGCCGCTGATCTTCGGGCTTCAGGTGGTCGGAGGGGTGCTTCTCTTAGTGAATCGCTTCGTGCCCCTGGCACTGGCCATCCTGGCGCCGGTGATCGTGAACATTCTTTGCTTTCACGCGTTGATGGCCCCAAGCGGGCTTCCGCTGGCGCTCATCGTTGCCGTACTATGGGCCCTGATCTTCGTGGATGTGCGGCAGGCGTTTGCTGCGTTCGTCCAACCTCGACTGCAGGCGCGAGGCGCAATTGACCCGGCATAAGACGAAGCGAGTTCGCTCAGAACGAAAGAAAGATTGCCATCAAGACGTTGGCGGAATCAGTGCTGGTGTCCCGTCACACATATTCGCGCCATACAGCAGCGCGTTCGCACATTCAACGCTAAACAGAGGCAGACAGGTTTGCAACATTGTTGACCGAGCGTTTGGAGGGAGGAGCCTATGAAAGCGCCGCTAAGAACACATGAAGGGCGAGTGGCCCTGGTCACCGGAGCTGGCCAAGGTATTGGTCAAGCAATCGCGTTGGCACTCGCGGAAAGAGGTGCACAGGTGATTGCGACCGACCTCACTCCGCCAGACGACACTGCAAGGAAGAGCGGTCCCACAGCAAGGGCGCTTCAACTCAATGTGACACAAGAAGAGGACTGGCGTTCAGCGCTCGCCACGAGCCTCGACCTGGGCGGAGTGGACATCGTCGTGAACAACGCAGGCTATTTCCCAAATCGCTCGATCGATGAACTCGACCTTGCAACTTGGCGGAAAACAATGGCTACCAATCTCGACTCACACTTCCTGAGTGCAAAATTTTTCCTGCCCGCGATGAGAAAGAAGAAGTGGGGTCGCTTCGTCGGCATATCTTCGAACATGGTCGGACTGGCCATACCCGGCATGAGTCACTATATCGCTACAAAAATGGGAATCATTGGCTTCATGAGAGGCTTGGCAAACGATGTCGCAAACGACGGCATCACCGCCAATGCGGTGTTGCCCGGACTTACCAACACCGAGGCAATTGCGCCTCAATCGGAAGAGCAAAAGCGCGGCACCTGGGAACAGCAGGCGATCAAGCGGCTTGGGAGAACCAAGGGATGTCACGGGTGCAGTACTTTTCCTGACAAGCGACGATGCGGCCTTTATTACCGGGCAGGCGATCGTCGTTGACGGTGGTCAATACCGCATCGGCTAGATGTTGCGAAGAGCGAATCGACACAGCCCACAAAGGAGAACGGACATGAACATAGCGGTTATCGGAGCAACCGGGAAGACTGGACAAAGGGTGACAGCGGAGCTTTTACACCGTCATTGAGATGTCAACCACCGCCGCGAGCGCTTCACCATCGGCTATTAATTCGTTCTCGAAAGTCCAAGGTGCTCGCCACTAGGGGGGCGGTGCTCGTATGGCCAAATCGCTTCAAAGGAGGAGACAAATATGGCGTACAGCATTTCGACCTTGCTGAAACGGAACCTTCAGGACGTCTTTGGTGAAGGCGACCCGGAGCGCAGACGCGCAGCGATCGACGAGATCTACACCGAAGATGTCGTTTTCTATGATCCCAGCAAGGGTGTCTACCGTGGCCGCGATGAGATCGATCGCATCGCAGGAGTCCTCAGGGCGACTCATCCCGACTTCACCTATCAGCTAATTGCCGAGCCCGAGGAATTGGGCAATGGCGGGCGGGTCCCATGGGTATCAGGCCGCCCTGACGATGCGCCAGCATACGCCGGAACGGATTTCATCATCGCCCGGGACGGCCGGATTGCCGCCATTTATCTCTTCTTCGACAAGCTGTCCTGAGCCAGGCCCGCGTTGTATTGATCCAAGCGGGCGAACCGGTCTCGCTCCAGACCGTGTCGGAGTTGAAGATTACTTGCCAGCGTCCGTGAGCGCTTCGGCGATAATGCATTCGTTGAGAGCGCCCCTCGGAGTTGAACTACTTTGCTTTGGAGGAACGTAGACGCGCCTTTCCTGGCCGATTATATTGAGGCTGTTGCTCGAACGGAGGTGGGCATGGCTCGCAGGCAGAGTCTTCCGAAGAAGCCGTTGTTGACACATCCAGATCACCTT
>CAWAPC010000002.1:0-666112 GCA_963783805.1 uncultured Acidobacteriaceae bacterium
TGACGAACGCTCTGACGGCGTCCACATTTCATATGACAGGATGGCCAGCCTGCTGGCTTCTTATGGTAGTTCCGACGCCCTCGCGGTCGCGAGAGATCTCGACAAGAAAGTGGAGACCCTTTTGTCGGTAGCGGCGGGTTGAGCCAACATCGTTGCGCCGCCGAAACAGAACCGGAAAATTGAGGAGGAGTGATGACCAATCGATTGCAGTGGGATGTTTTTGTCAGTGCCCAGATTCCGGTCGTCACGGACGACCTTCCGCCTGGCGCGAGCGAAATGAGATGGTCGCCTATTTCTTCAACGCTTATTTCGGGCAAGCGCGATGCGGTGTTGGTGGACACCTCAATCACAATCGATCAAAACCAGAAACTCGCCGACTGGCTCGTGGGGAGTGGCAAGAATTTGACGGCGATCTACGCGACCCACGGCCACGGCGATCATTTCTTTGGCGTAAACACGATTCAGAAAAGATTTCCAAACGCGCGGTTCGTCGCAACGCGAGAGGTCATCGACGTCATGCGAAAGCAGGCGTCTGTTCCTGTGGTTGAGTCGTATTGGAAACCACGGTTTCCCGGACAGATCGATTCAACACTCGTGATCGCGGACGAACTCAAGGGCAACGTTCTCGAACTGGAAGGAGAACAACTGGTCAGTGTTCCTCTCGGGCATACCGATACGGACAGCACGACATGTCTCCACGCCCCTTCGATCGGGCTGGCCGTTTGCGGCGATGCGCTCTACAACGACGTCCATCTTCATTTAGGCGAATCCGACGCTGAAGGCCGCAAGGAATGGATCGCGGCACTCGATACGATCGAATCGCTCAAGCCGGTAGCTGTTATTGCGGGACATAAAAAGCCAGGTGCGCCCGATACGCCAAATAACATCGAGGCGACACGAAAATACATTCGCGATTTCGACAGGATTGCTTCCCAGACCAAGACTGCGCTCGAACTCTATAACGAGATGCTTGCGATTTATCCCGAACGTGTGAACCCGGCAGTCTTGTGGTATTCGGCGCAGGCGGTGAAGCGTTAGGTACGGCGATCAGCAAGCCTTCATCGAACTTTGCAGACGGCATGCTGCTGCAGCGAAGAAGAGAATCTTCTCGATTGTGAGGGACCAAGAAGATACGGAAGACCGCTTCAGGATACTTTGCTCCGTGCCTATGTCTTCAAGACTGAAATGGTTTCTGGCCAATGAACGGGTACAGCCACGGGAGTCTCGATTCGAGGACTTCTTCTTATGAAGCAAAGTCGCGCAACCCTCTTCGGACTCCCAAACTCGCCCGAAGCCTATGAACTACGAGATTTTTTGAAGCGTAGCGGTTTCCCGTTCGAATGGATCGACTTGAAAACCGACGACGATGCAAGAAGGCTCAATCCCTCCTTTAATCCCTTGCACCCAGATAACGGGATATCGTACTTGTACGAAGAGCCTTATAGCGAAAATCGAGATCTAGTTTTGAGCGGGGTATTCCTTGAGCCCGCAAAGTTAAGAAAGAAGAAATTTCAGGCTCGGCTCGTCCGGCAAGAGCACCTCGATAAGAAAACTATCGGAGAAAATCTGCGGCGGTACGAGGAATCGCCGCCGAAGTCGGTTGGGGGTTTTTCAAAGCTAAACCTCTCTATAGTGGCTTTTCTGGCAATTCCGGATGATGCGTTTGCGCTGATCCTGCAAAATGCAGCGGCTCACAAGATCAATTTCATGACCCTTCGGGGCCAAAAGCTGCGATATGGGCACGGGGATATCTACGGTTATTCCCTACAGGAACAGCAAGAGGAACAATGGTAAAAGCTCCTGAACGGTTTTGACAGGCTCTCAGCCTCCAGAATTTCGCGCACAGCTTGGGAAACGTCTTCGTCCTCCCGTCCAATCAGGCGCGGTCCCATTTCCACAATCGTGACTTCGCTCCCGAAGCGGCGATAGATCCGAGCGAACTCCAGCCCAACATAACTTCCGCCGACGATGATGAAATGCTCGGGCAAGAAATCGATGTCCATCATCGATGAGTTGGTGAGAAATGGGACGTCATGAATCTCCGGCATGTCGGGAATGCGGGGCCGCCCGCCAACATTGATATAGATCTTGTCGGCTTGCAGAACTTCATCGTTGAATTTGAGCCGACATTCGTCTTTGGCCTAGTGTCCGCTTGCACCACCTCGCAAATGACTTGTAGGCACGCGGCCGGAACGATATTGAATTGTCTTGCGGCTACCAGCGTCGAGCCGGAGCGGCACCATCCACGTGGAGTATCTCTCCGCTCACATGACCTGCCTGTGCCAGGTAAAGAACGGCATCGACAATATCCTTTACAGTCGCCTTTTTCATAACCGGCTGCGACGTCGAGTCGTTGGGATCATTCTGGTGCATCGGTGTATCCACAACGCCCGGGGCTACAGCATTAAAGCGAATGCCATCTTTTGCATATTCGATTGCGAGGTTCTGTGTCGCTGAATTCAACCCACCCTTCGTAATCATCGAAATCGAGCCATTCTCGCCGGCGATCGGCCGATCGGCAAGCGCCGCGGTGATGCTCACAACGCACCCCGATTTCTGTTTAAGCATCTCTTTCACAGTGCGCTGAGTGATGTAGAAGAATCCGAGTAGATTGGTGGAGACAAGGGCGTCGAAGTCCTCGGTTGTGAAGTCAATGAAAGGCTTGGTCAAGAAGATGCCAGCGTTATTCACCAAAACATCGATGGTTCCGAAGGTGTTGATTGCTGCTTCGACCGTCTGGGCAGCCGTTTGCTGCTTGCCGATATCGCCATCGAGAAGAACCAAGCTGCCTGAGCCAGTCAACTTTCGATTGGCGTCACGGGAGGTTGCGACGACGTTATAACCTTCTTCCAGAAACCCTTCGACTAAACCCGCGCCAATACCCCCCGATGCTCCGGTTATGATTGCTGTTTTCCTGCCCGACATAAGTAACCTTTCTCTCAGGCGTTCGAACCCAATACACAGCTAGACTATCGGCTCTCAAAGCGGCTTCATCCCGCCCGCCGCGCCGCGAACCGCTCGCTTGAAGAACCGACGAATCCTTGCACCTACTTGCGGATCTGATCTGCGCTCGCGCGACTATACCGGCCAAGACGATCTTGGATCACCTTGGTCGGCATAACAGACAGCGAGGACGAGCCGATGCCGACGTCGATCGAGGCAGGAACCTAAGCGGCTTTCTCCGCAACGGCGAGTAAGTTCATAAGATTCTGAGCTGCGACGGTCGAGGACGCTGGATTCTGTCCTGTGATCAGACGGCCATCAACGACTGAAAGCGGCTGCCAGTCGGCGCGTTTCTCAAACGTGGCTCCGAGCCGCATCAACTCATCCTCGACGAGAAACGCGGAAGTGCCGGCCGATACGATCGTCCAACAGATTCTTTACTCCACTTCTGGCTTAATTGCAAATAGTGCTAACGTGGGAATGGGCCTTCGAACTCACAGCGGGTGATCGAGACGTGTGCCCTCTTTCCAAAGGCTCTCGAAGAAGAAATGAATTTGGGCCTTGGTTGGCGCGAGCAGGCAGTCGAAATGCCACTGCGCGACTAATGTGGTTTTCTTTATCGAACTGTTCATTAATACTCGTTTGTGCAACTTGGAGATGAATCATGAAAGCAATTGTTGTCCACGAATACGGCGGTCCTGAAGTACTCAAGTTCGAGGAGTACCCTGACCCGGTTCCCGGTCGGGGCGAAGTGCTGGTGCGGGTCGCCGCCGCGAGCGTGAATCCGATCGACTACAAGCGGCGTGCTGGTTTAACGAAGGATTTTTATCCCATCCACTTCCCGGGCCTCATAGGAGTCGATATGGCGGGAACCGTGGTCAAGATTGGGCCGGGGGTGGAGGGCTTCTCCGTCGGCGACCAGGTGTTCGCCATGGCAGACAATACTTACGCCGAACTTTGCGTTGTGAAAGCTGCTGTTCTGGCGAAAGTTCCCAAGGGGCTCGATTTGATCCAGGCGGCGGCGCTGCCGCTGGTGACGATCACCGGCAACCAGCTCCTTTCAGCCACGGGAATCAAAGCGGGCGAGACGGTTATGGTCGTAGGTGCTGCTGGAGGTGTCGGGCGTTCGGCGGTATTCACTGCGAAGCAACGCGGAGCGACTGTAATCGCGGGGGTGTTGAAGAGGCAGATGGATGAGATGAAGACTGTTGGCGCGGATCAGGTAGTCGCAACCGACGACGACACCGCGATTGCGAATCTTCCGCTGCTCGACGCGGTTGCGGATACGGTCGGCGGAAGAACCTCCGAGAAGCTGATCGCCAAGGTCAAACCGGGAGGAGTGTTTGCTTCGGTTCTCGGAGCACCGCAGAACGCCGCGAAGTACCCATCTGTAAAGGTGGTGCCGGTCTTCTCGAAATTCGACATGAAAACGCTCGAGATCATGGCCGAAGCGGTACGAGATGGCAAGCTAGTAATCCCGACCAGCCAGAAACTGCCGCTCAGTGAAGCGGCCAAGGCTCAGGCAGCGGCAGAAAAGGGCGGTGTCGGGAAGATTTTGCTGGTGGCTTGACATTATTCGCGAACAGAGGATACGAAAGGAAAACCGGAAGTGAAAAAGGGTCTGCGCGGAATCAACCCCGCTTCGAAGCCGAGTGGCGATGGGTGTGTGGAATGCCTGGCGTCACCGAAAGGTTGGTGGCTTCATCTCCGTCGGTGTGCCGAGTGTGGGCACATCGGATGCTGTGACAGTTCTCCGAGTCAGCATGCATCAAAGCATGCGGCGGCGGCGACAGGGCATCCGATCATAACCAGCTTTGAGCCAGGTGAGGACTGGTTCTACGATTACGAGAAGCAGGGGATGATCAAAGGTGCGGAGTTGCATCCGCCGCATTCACATCCGGAAAATCAGCCCGTTCCTGGCCCGGCAGGAAAAGTGCCGGCCAACTGGGAATCGCTGCTGCACTAGCCGGCGTCGATCGACCTTTTTGTGAATGGAAGCGGGAGCCGGGACACCGTATTTGTATTTGTAAGGAGCACCGTATCGAAAGGAGCCATCAATGAACGCGGTACAAGTCGAACAGAAGAGCTATGAGATGCCCCCGCGCGAGGGGATCAGCGTCGCACATTTTCTCACCGTGGCCGACATCGAGCGATCGGCTCGCTACTACGAAAAGGTCTTCGGCGCTCGCATTCTGAGCCTGGGTGACGGCAACGCGCCTGCGTACCTTCAGCTTGCGAATATCTGGATGATTCTCAACGTTGGAGGCGGGCCGACCCCGGATAAGCCGACGGTAACGCTCAGCGTCCCCGACCCGAATCACATCAACAGCTTTATGAATTTCCGCGTTGCGGATATTCAAGCGTGCTATGAATTATGGAAACGTCGAGGAGCGGAGTTCATCACGGAGCCGATCCCCAAGTACGGCGAGACGCGCTGCTACATCCGCGATCCTGACGGATATATTATCGAGGTCGGACAGAGCACCGAGCTCAAGTACGGCTGACGCTCGGCCCGGATGGAATTCGGATTTAAACGGTTGCGGATGTTCTCTTGAGGCCTTCCGGGCTGCAGTGTCGAGCCAGTACTTTGGTCTTGATCGATACGTTCGTCCAACGGATTCGTCATCGCGCTTCTGCCAATTTTGCTTTGAACAGTCACTCGATCTGACATCGAAAGGAGCACCAGATGGCCGCCACAAATGGACCGAAAGAGACCACGCGTGTGACCGCGCCTGTCGCGTCGAAGCCGCTGAGTGTGGCCGTTTTTACGGCCCCGGGAAAGACTATGGTCGGCGAGCGGCCAAAGCCCTTCGGCGAAGCGCTCGCCTTTGACCCTATCACCTCGACTCTGATCTTCGGCGAGTACGACGCTGTGCTGGTGGACGCAATGGGGACAGTGGCTGAGGCGGAAGCTCTCGCGGATTGGGTTGCTTTGCACAATCGCAACCTGCAGACCATCTATCTATATAACGCACGGCCATTTCGACCACTTCTACGGTCTGAGCGTTCTCCTCGACCGTTTCCCAGGCGCTCGGGCGATAGCAACGCCGAAGACGGTGGAGGCCATGCAGTCGTCGTTTGTTCCTCCGCTGAGCCAATTCGCCCGCCAATTGTTTCCTAGGCAAGTGCCGACGAAGTTGGTCTCACCTGAGCCCTATGAGGGCGACGCCTTCACTCTCGAGGGCCACGAATTGCGCATCATCGAGCAGGGCCGTACCGATTGTCCCGATTCGACGTCTCTACACGTTCCATCGATCGGCCTGATCGTCGCTGGCGACGTTGTATACAACCAATGCCGCATGTACGTCGGCGACACCACCCCCGAGAGCCGGCGGAATTGGATCGCGGCGCTAGACCGGCTAGCGGCGCTGCACCCGGCGATTGTTGTTGCCGGTCACAAGAAGCCTGGCGCGCCCGACTCTCCCTCGACGATCCAGGACACCAAGCGTTACCTGCAGGACTTCGATCGATTGCAGAAAACCGCGACATCCGACCAGGAGCTGTTCGATCAGATGACGGAGCTGTACCCGCATTGGGTAGCCAATCAGTCGTGGTTGATGTTTGGATTCCCGCAGCCATAACCCACATCAACCGCTGATGCGAGAAGACTCTACAATTCGGTGGAGGCCAGCCGATGACCTCACGCAGACAGCTGTTCCAGGGTCTCGCTTTACCCCTACCATCGAATCTTCGCGGCTCTAGGTTGCTCGAAACCGTGTCTACAAAACGGAGGAAATCTATGAAACGAGAAATCATTCGGGTCGAGCCACTGGCGACCTACCTCGATAAGTACACGGCGTCCGCTTCGACGGTGACTAAACACGCGACACTATTTACGTCTCAGGCTCTCCGCCGTTCGATCCGAAAGCCGGAGAGATTGTCCGAGGGCCTACAGGAGGCAGACGAGGCTAGTCTCAGCGCCCTGAACAGGACTCGGCGAATGGCAACCCAAGCAATACCCGGTTGTGGTGGAATGGATGCCTGCTACTTGGGAGGCAATCGCGCATGGTTCCATCGTCCACTGTGCCGCCGCCGTGCGGCGATCCTGTATGGTGCCTCGGTATTCGCTTGCAGACGCTGTCTAGATCTCGCGTATGAGTCACGGGAAGCTTCGCACTTCCGCGCTCTGAGCAAGGCACAAAGCATTCACGAGAAACTAGGCGGATCGGGCATCATCGATTAACCTGTATTCAAGCCCAGGGGGATGCACTGGCGGACGTACCGTCGACAGGTGGCGCGATTACGGGAGGCAGAGTCCAGGGCGGTTCCACCGTGGCTCTTGAGGCGCCTCACCTTGGCCATACGTCCGCCTCGCGTGGAGAGCCGATAAATCCTTGCACGAACTCGGCGATCTGATCTGCCGCCGTGTCTAATGCGAAATGGCCTCCGTCGACGATGTGAACCTCAGCATTCGGCATGTCTGTGCGATAGCGTTCCGGCTCGCTCGGGTCGAACGAAAGCTCATATTTGCCCCATATCACCAGGAGCCGCGGTTGCTTCTCGCGCATCCACGCTTGCCACTTCGGGTAGGCGTCTACATTGGTTCGATAGTCATAGAACAAATCGCTCTGAATCTCAGCCTGGCCGGGCCGATTGAGAAAATAGAATTCATCCGTCCAGAGATCGGGGTCGTAGCGTTCCACGTTCGGATCGTTGCCGATGTGACGAGTGCGTGTCGCAGACAGCGAGAGCAAATTCGCGCGCAGCGCACTTTCATTGGTCGCGCGATCAGCCCAAAAGGCTCGCCGCGTCTTCCAATTCACGCCCAGGCCCTCGTTGTGCGCGACCGCGTCTTGAACAATGAGAGCTTCCACGCGCTGCGGTTGCGCCAGGATCATGCGAAAGCCCACCGGGCCACCGTAATCCTGCATGTAGAGCGTGTAGCGCGAGAGGCCGAGTGCCTCGGTGAAGTGGTTCATGATCTCGGCGTAATTGTCGAAGGTGTATGCGAATTTCTTCGGGTCCGGCCAGTCACTGTGTCCGAAACCGGGGTAATCAGGCGCTATCAGGTGATAGCGATCGCAGAGCCTTGCGAAGAGCGGCTCAAACATCCGCGACGAAGAAGGAAGTCCATGCAGCAGGAGAAGCGCTGGGGCATTTTTAGGTCCAGCCTCTCGGTAGAAAATCGACAGGCCGTCGACCTGCAGGGTGCGATAAGTGGTGGGGTAGTTCATCGAAGATTCCTTTCCTTGCGCCGAAAAAACCAGCGGCCAAGGCGAAGCCAGGCACCGATTGCGGTGAGGCCATCACAACAAAAGTACGGAGGCGAAACAATTGGACGATAGCATCGGAGACCGGCTCGGAAAGCAATTCTTTGTCATCCATTGGCTCAACCATTGCACCTTTCGGATAGATACTCATGCTGTCTTTGGGTAGCATGGTAGAGCGCTTTCGAAAGTGAGGTTCAGGTCCGTGCATCCCACCCATCGAAAAGCACGATGGGTGGGGCAGCCTCACTCGTTAGTAGCGAAGACTCGATCCAACGGAGGATGGGCCAGCCCCCTCTTACCGACTCAATTCTTCTTCCCGTCGAGTGCCGGTAGAAGAAGTTTCAGAAGCGCTTCATCAGAGAACGGGTTCTGACCTGAGATCAACTCGCGATCTTGAAGGACGTAGCTCTTCCATGGAGCGACCACACTTACGTCACCGCCCGCCGTACGCAAGGCGAAGTCCGGGTAGAAGAGAACCTTACCACCAATCTCAAGCGGCTCCCGCTGCTGCTCTTCCGCCGTCGAAAAGATGGTCATCTTATATCCAGAATAAATCCATCCTTCAGCCTTTGCCCGCGCTCCAGCGGCATCGCCCGCCGCCAGCGCTGCGACCACCTCCGTCGAATTCGGAAGAGCCGAGAGAAGTGAAATCGGGCCATGGCAGAGCACCGCCGTAGGCTTGGATGTTTTATGAAAGTGTCTCATCACGGTGCCAGCGTCGGGATCATCGAGAAGATCCATCATCGGGCCATGGCCGCCGGGGACGAAAACAGCGTCATATTGATCCAGGCCCGATGCGATGACATCCGAGATGCGAGTTGGATTTTTGAGCCCAGTCAGGCTGTCGCGGAATTTTAGATAGTCCTGAAGCCTAGCCTCGTCCCCGCCGAAGAAATCGGCGACAGCTGAATGGACATCCATTTGCGGCGTGTTGCCTTTGGGGTTGGCGAAAGTGATTTCGTAGCCTTCCTTCATCAGGGCGCGAACCGGAACCGTCAGCTCGTTGAGATAGTAGCCAGCGCCGGCATAAACCTTGCCATCTTTCAATGGCAAGCCGTGACCGCTCGAGACTAGCACCAAGACTTTTCCTTTTGTTGTCATTTTGTTCTCCTCTCTGAAATCGAATCTGTTTCCCGAGATCTTAGCTTGTACAGAGCAACCCAATTTGCGAGAGCCTCGGCCTCAGCCACCGTCATCATTGCCCCGTCTACCAGCACCGCGTCGTACTCGCCGAAGATTAAAGTCGACGTGATCGAGTCAAAGCCGAGCGCCTCGCCGAAGAGCTTAGGCCGCTCGCCGACCATAGCCTTTCCCGGGGTAAAACGTTCACACCAAGTGTATTCGAGGCGACAGGCGCGGTCACTCGCGTCGTCTCTTTCGGTCCATTTGTGCCGTCCATTTGGTAGTCGTTTGGATGTCAGAGCGAGTGACGGTTTATGGTGAGATTGGCAGAAGCGCGACGAGGAGTCTATTGGACGAAGGTATCGACCAATACAACAGTATGGATTGGGGTGTGCATCGTTGTCGTACATGTCCCGCTCGTTTTACTTGTGCCTTGGACTTCTCGGTGGATCCCCACCGTCGGAATATTGCCTATCGTAGTTGATGACATCGCTGTTATCTTCGGATTCCTCCACCTTGTCGAGAAATGGAGGTCTCCAAATCGCCTCAATGCTGCGAATTAAGGAGCACATTAGAATAGGTTCCGGGCGAGGGACCGCCTACTCGGACATAACCCCGATTCAGGCCGTCAGTCTTGAGCGAACAATGAGCAAAGAGACGAGTAGGCGACAACACGCCCAGAGACTGGCTCTGGGGTATCAGGATGAAGTGCTGGCCTGATCCCGCAAACAGGGTTCTCTAATGCGGATTCTCAGCAAACTGTATGTCGTCTGCTATCAAAACGAGTCGTCCGTTTGCAGCCCGGATGCAGTCAAGAAAACGCATCGTTACAGCGGAGCCCTTCATCTTCACCCGGAAGCCGCTGGAGAAATCTGTAACCGCTGCAATGGACCTGACCACTCAACTTGGAGAATCCCGATGCCCAAACTGATTGCCAGATTGATCGATGTCTTCGCCGACGAGCCCTTGACGGGCAACCCGCTCGCTGTGGTTCAAGCCGCTGATGAACTGAGCGAAGAGCAGATGCGGCTTGCCGGCGAGTTCAATCAGGCGAGACCACGTTCATCCTTGAGAGCACGCGTGCGGATCGAAAGTCGCGGCCGTTTACTGCAAGCGGTGCGGAGATCTTCGGCGCCGGGCACAACGCCCTCGGAGCGCGTCTGGGCGAGCATGGAAATCTTGGCCCTTTGACAACGCCGCAGATGTTCTACCAGGAGATCGGTACCGATGTTCTACCTATTGAACTTGAGAAAATCGGCGTCCGGCTTCACGGTCGTATGCAGCAGGCCCCTTTGCGCCTGCTAAACCCGCTAGGCAATGTAGATCCGCTGGCGAAGGCGCTCGGGCTCGATCCACGCGAAATCCTGTCTCAGCCAACACCGCGCCCGGCGTATACCGGTGCCGCTCATCCGTTGGTGCGGATTGTAAATCCCGTGACCGTAGACAAAACTAACCCGGCGGCGAAAGAACTCCTTGGCGTTTTGAAAGCGGCAGGGGGCAGAAGGTTGCTATATCTGTGCGTTCGATGCAAATCAGCCGCAGACAGCCTACGCACGGTTCTTCAACCCTACAATCGGACTCTGGGAAGATGCGGCCATCGGAACGGCAACTGTCCGTATCTTGCCCCACCTCGCACGGTCCTTCGAGTATTTCCGCCGTCTCCCACTTCAAAACAGCTTCAATCTCGCTCCTGAGGACTGGAGCAATCGTGCCGCATCAGATGACCGGATTAGTCCCGGTAAACGATAGGACCCTATATCTGAGACCTTCAAGCGGCACAGCTCAGCTCGGCGCACTCCTGTAGCGTAGAGCGTCATGATTATCTCGCGATGCATGAGGCTGCCGGATGCATCGATCAGCCTCGCTGCCTCTTGCCGGCTCAGTACGGTGGGCAGGCGCTTGTGACACTTCGGAAACGGGATCTGATCGGGCATGTAGGCCCGGCCGAGCGTCTTGACAAACAGGAACCGCAGCGCTGCGGTCTGCCCCTCAATGGTGTGTGGAGAGAGCTTGCAGTCGCGGAACAGATGTACCTGGTACTCACGGATGTGATCCGGCCCAAGCTGATCCGCAGAACGCCGAAAGTATCGGGTGAACTCCTCCACAGCCTGAATGTAACAACGAACCGTGTGCCAATGCGCTCGTCGAGGTGGTGGAAATGCTGTTCCCGATGGGACTCGGGCAAAATACTCAGCACCCTTGAAAACGGAAAAAAGGTAGCAGTCGGCTTTACAGGTGATTGATATTAAGTGTTCTATGGTGGGCGCAGCAGGATTCGAACCTACGACTTCCACCGTGTGAAGGTGGCACTCTACCGCTGAGTTATGCGCCCCGGGGCGGGAACTTTTTCAGAGTATCATTCTTGTTCCGGGGCTGCCAGTCGGCGGTCTTCCGGCTTGTGGACGCTGGATCTTCCCGGATACAATCTTTCTACCTGCTCAATGGCCTATCGTGAACCAGACTTCGTCCCCCGACTCGCGCGCGTCGTTCTCAACGCATCGAGGGGGAATCCAGCGACGAAAACGATCTGCTGGAACCGCAACCAGATGAGGAAAACGGGGTTGAGGAAGATATGGCTACCATTGCCCTTGACCGGCCACTTTCCGCTGCTTCGCAGCCCGGGACCGCCAGCCGCAGGACGGCGGGTGACTGGAGCGCCATGACGGATGCGGAGATCATGCTCCGCGTGCGGGACGGCGATGACGCCGGATACGACATCCTGATCCAGAAGTATCATAAGCCGATCATCAACTTCATGTTCCGCATGGTGCATAACCAGGCGGTGGCGGAGGAGCTGGCGCAGGAGGTTTTTCTGCGGGTTTACCGCTCGCGGCAGACCTACCGGGCGGAGGCCAAGTTCACGACGTGGCTCTACCGGATCGCGACGAACCTGGGCGTGAACCATGCGCGGGATACGAAGTATGAGCGGACGGCGCAGAACGTCTATCTCGACCAGCCCGATCCGGAGACGGGAACGACTCCCGATGTGGCGGATGTGACGGCTTCGGTTGAGGAGAGCTGGTTCGGGATGAGCGGATGCGGCGATTCGCAAGCATGTGATGGCGTTGCCGGAGCGGCAGCGGACTGCCGTGCTGATGCACAAGTATCAGGACATGGATTACAAGCAGATTGGCGAGGTGCTGAAGTTGAGCGAGTCGGCTACGAAGTCGCTGCTTTTCAGGGCCTACCAGACGTTGCGGGAACGCTTGAAGGATTTTGTTTAAGTGATTGATGAAAGAGGGGAATTTTATGAGCTGCCGGAAATTTGAAACCGAGTTCAAGAATCTGCTGCCTGATCTGCTTCTGGATCGCGAGCGGGTTCCGGCTGCGGTGCGCGCCCATGTAGACGAGTGCGCAGATTGCAGCAAGGAACTGGCGTCTCTTGAAGCGACCATGCTGGCGCTGGACGGCTGGGAGGGTACGGAGCCTTCGCCGTTTTTTGATGCCCGCATGGCGGCGCGGATGCGCGCGGAGCGCGAGGCTCCGCCGGCGGGATTTCTTGAGCGGATGCGCGCGCGGCTGGTGTTTGGTTCGAACTTGCATTTGCGTCCGCTGGCTGCGGGAGCTTTGGCATTGCTGCTGTTGATTGGCGGCGGAACTTACGCTGGTTTTGAGGGCTTGGGCCACTCGACGGCTCCAGTGGCGGCCTCGGCCACGGTGAAGGATTTGCAGTCTTTGGATGAGAACGCGCAGGTGTTTCAACAGATGAATTCGCTGGATGAGCCGGATGATAACTCGGCGACCCCAGGGGAGCAATTAGCTTTAATGTTTCCGGTGAAATATTTCCTGTAAATTTGTGAAATGTAACACCTTATTTTGAAGATTACCGGGCAGGTTCCGGCCTTGGAAGACGCAGAGCATGAAGATGCGCGCAGGGAAAATTTCGACCGGCCCCGCCTGGCGGCTGACGTGCGCTGGTTGGTTTGCCTTGCTGCTTTGTTTCTCGGCCACCTGCTGGGCCGGCGCTCATGCGTCCGGCCCGAGGGGCGCTTTCCGCGGATCCCAGTCCATGAGCAGCACGCGCCCAGTCCGCGTGAGGTTGGACCGCGTCAAGCTGCGCCGCGTCGCGGACCGGGTCCTGCTCCGGGTGAGGGTGCCGCCCGGGTCAACAGCATCTTCCCGCATGGTGGCAGGCTCATCGCGGACTTCCTCCGCAGCAGCAGGCGGACGCGCTGCGTCGCGAACCGGGGTTCCGGAATTTGCCGCCTGGGCAGCAGCAGCGGCTGATTAACCGGCTGCACTCCTTCAATCAGCGGCCTCCGAGCAGCAGCAGCGGATGCTGGACCGGAATGAGATGTTCGAGCGGCTGTCTCCAGAGCGCCAGCAGGAGGTGCGCGGAGCTTCGCAGGCTCTGAGCCGGATGCCTCCAGGCCGCCAGGCGATGATGCGCCATGCGTTCCAGCAGCTTCGCGGGATGCCTCCCGAAGAGCGGCAGCGGATGCTCAACTCGAGCTACGGCGCGCAGTTCAGTCCGCAAGAGCGGACGGTTCTGGGGAATCTGCTTTCGGTAGAGCCTTTCCAGCCGCATGTGATTCAGCCTTATTTCGGGCGGTAGGTGCGAACCCCTGGGCCGCAGGATTCCGTGGTCTTTCGACCAACGGCCGGACTTCCGTTGTAGAGACGCTGGGCTACTCATAGCGAAGGGCAACCATTGGATCTACTCTGGCGGCTCGATGGGCTGGCAGATAGCAGGCCAACAGGATTATCAACACGATCAACAATGGAACGATGGCGAAGATCAACGGATCGGTTGCGCTCAGTCCGTATAGAAAACTCGCCAAGATACGTCTCAGCAAGAGCGAGGCAAGCACTCCTGCGGCCACCGGCAAGAGCCAGCGTGGCCCCCTGGCTCAGAATTAGATATAGGACATCTTTGGAGCGCGCGCCCAGTGCAGTCCGGAGTGCCATTTCACGACGCCGCGCGGTTCCCCGGCCAGTAACAAATTAGCCACATTGGAGCAGGCAATCAGCAGCACAAAACCGACACAACACATCAGCATCAGCAACGCGGGGCGCACATTGCTTGTGAACGCGTCATTGAGTGTCTGGAGATAAACGCCAAAGCCCAAATCGCTGGCCGCACCTTCGCGGTGCAGGCGAGCCGCAATGGCATCAAGCTCCGCCTGTGCCTGTTTCAGGCTCACTCCATGAGGCAGGCGAACAAAACCTCCCAGCCAGTGAACGGTTGACGACGTCGATTCCGCTGTTCCGGCTCAATTGCAGCGGCGTCCACAGCAACTCCTTGCCGTCAGACCCATTGAACCCCGCGGGCATTACGCCCACGACTATATAGGGCGCTCCGTCGAGTTGAATGGCTGCGCCGGTGATATTGGGATTTGCTTTATACCGGTTCTTCCATAAAGCGTAGCTCAGAATAACGAAGTTGCCGGACCCTGCGACATCGTCCTGCGAAGAAAACAGCCGGCCGAGCATCGGTTGCACACCCAGCACTGGTAGCATGTCATACGAAACCCGGCCACCGGCGATGCGCTCAGGCTGGTCCTGGGCACTGCTCAGGTTGAACTCCCAAAGGACCTGAGCGCCCATCTTTGCCAATAGCCCGCCCTGCTGCTTCCAATCCAGAAAGTCCTGAGTCGAGAATAGATTCCCGTTCCCGTTCGACTGGCGCTGAGATACGGCCAGCACACGTGCGGGATCCTTAAAGGGCCAGGGCTTTAACAGCACCGAATGAATCACGCTGAACATGGCGGCATTAGCCCCAATACCGAGTGCGAGCGTGAGCACCGCAGCAAGCGTGAATCGGCGTGACTTTAGAAGGGATCTGAGTCCATAACGAACGTCTTGCAGGAGGCTCTCCATCGGCTTTCACCTCGCTAGGTATTCAGACGATTTTCGAACGCGTTTTGCTGAACGCCGTGAGCAATAAAAAAGCCGGGCGGATCTCCCTGCTTGATCTTTTTAACGGCTTCGGGAACTAGGCGGTGATCGCTAATAATATTCCGGACCTGTTCGCGGTTCCTTTGAGGGGGGTGCGGCGAAGCCGTTGAGGCTTCGCTGTTATTGCGTTAGACGATAGAGGTCGACTCCACCGTTGTAATTGGGAACATATATTTGTCCTCCATCGATTACCGGAGGATCAAATTTGTTGAACAGAAACTGGACGCCAAATCGTTGCGAGTCCCACAGAACCTTTAGCGATCCATCCGCAGCGAGGTGCACAGGATCGTAAACGAGCAACCGGCCGTTCACTACCCCGGCGTTTGCATTACCATACGGGATCGTGCAGGCGAGGATCGCCGAGTTAGGATCTGATCCGTTGCTCGAGCCGGAACAAAATCCTCCGGGCATTCCTCCCGGCGGATTTCCGCGCACGTCTGCGCTCGCGTATTCGTTACTTTCCGCGATGTAGGATAACTTGCCCGTCGGGCTGACGGACCACTTGTGCAGTTGCGAATTCTCACCCCAGGCGAAAATCGTCCAGGAGTGCAGCACAGGATCAAAGAACTGTACGGGCGTCATGTGAAGGTGTGCCGTGTCGCCCCACGGGAAGAAGTTCAGCGTACGTGGGATCCTTAGGACAAGGATCAACCGGGCCCGGACTCATCGTCAGCCAAACAGGGGGCGCCGCGAGTTTGGCGCAGTTGTTTTGGGGTTCGCGAGGTCGTGCAGGGACGTCCCGCCAGGAGCTCGACGTTTTGACCGGATAAGCGATTCCGTCTTTCCCGGCCGCGATGCAAACGCCGATCGAGAAAATGCATGCCGGACCGGCCGATCCCCAGTCTTCGTCTGACCAAGCGCCATGACGCCATCAGTTCGGAAAAACGAGCAGAACTGGGATGCCTTGGTCATTGATCATCGGCATCAGTTTCGCATTCTTCAGCGGCATGCCCGTCTCCATCCCGGCATTGACCGGCCTCAAGGCCTCCGAGGGAGCACTCATTCCGGCCAGCTTTCTGGTCGGCGAGTCGCGCTCCGCCCGGTTCTCGCGAGGTCAGTCCACGGTGTCCAATGGTCGATCACCTTCAAACTGGCGGGCACTTGTCCCGCAGCAGGCGTGTACTTCAGTTTCAAAAACGATTCGCCCCACTGACTCACACCGTCAAAGTCCCCATTCCCAGTGATGACGTACAGATTGCCTTGGGCGTCTGCCGCTGCGCCTTGTCCGCCCATCCATACTCCAGCGCCTTCGCCAGCGGTCAGTCGCCAGCATCGCACTCACCTTGTTGCTCGCGACATCGAAGGCAAAGCAAAAGCCCGAGGCGACCCGCTTCCGGTTTCGTAGATGGTACCCGAGCAGCCGAATACCGTCTTCACTCCGCCGACGTTCGTTTCCACCAGACGAGGATCGCTGTTTGCGCATTGCCGAGTTGAAGTCTTGCGTCCCGCTCTTTCCCTGGATCAGCACCGGCGGAACCACCTGACTTCCATCGGCGACGTTAAGCACGAACATGAAATAACGGCCGTTTGCGGGTTTCCGGTTTTGTCGGGCGAAACCCAGCAGACCTGGTAGAGGCGCTGGGTTTCCGCATCGATCACTCCAGTTGAGAGGCAGCCCCAATGATCATTGACGCCTTGCATGTCGATAGCTCGCGAGAGCCAGTGACCGGCATCCCAAGGTTACTTGCCAGATGCCGGATCCGTCATGGGCAGTCGACTCCACGCACTACATCAGCCATCGACGGAAGCACCATCACATCGCGAGTTCCCGTGCGAGGTCTTCACATTCGGCAAGATAAGCGGCTGCGCTTCCATACCCCGCGCGTCGCCGATCACCGGAATAATGGTCGCGCGGACGATTCCCTTTGACCCGACTGACGCTTGGGTCAGTTGAGTCTCATGCTGGATTCCAACCGCTTCTTGAGTTATTCGCGGAGCGGGTAAGCCACGGCACCATGGTTGATTGGGCCATGCAATTCTCGGTAATCGCAAGAAGAGGTACGCAGGCGAGCAGGCCCAGATGAAAGAGTTTCATGTGATCCTCCGTTATGCAGAGTCAGGCTAGTGCACCAGTGTAGGTCGCGGCCAGGTGAAACTCGATTCCGGCGTCCGGCAATCCGGAACCCTCCAACGACACAGTCTGCCAGCCTGTGGCCGGTACTTCACCAGTCGAATGCCTCGGCTCCGCACCAATCCGGTGTTCCGCAATGACAGCGCCACTCGCGGTGCTTACCGCGGCCGACAAGGCGGCATTGGGCGGTAGACTTGCAGAAAGCTCCAGCGACACCTTCGTGCCCTTCGCGCAGTACAAGCGCTCGGGTAACTTCTGCGGTCCATTTCGAGCGGGCATCACGTCCAGGTCGATGGCTCCGTAATAGGTCTGCGTGGTCGCGCGCGTATGTCGAGGGTAAGGGCCGTCGACGCCGCCAGGCGCAAAACAGAGATAGGATTGACCGCCTGAATAGGCGTTCGATGGGATGGTAAAGGTTGCATTCCCATTTCCATCTGTCCAGATATCCGAATGATGACCTGTGTAATCATGGAGCCGACGGTTGGGGCCGAAAGGTGTCGAGCAGGTTATGATGCGCGGCGTGAGCACGTTGAAATTCAGCGCCGTTAACAGTCCGCCGCTCCAGCCCAGAAACCCGCCGTTGCCGTCGCGTGAAGCTACATGGACGTCCCGGTCGACCCAGCGCACCTGATAATCACCCCATGCGAACATCCGATTGATCCAGCAGAGATTGTCGATCAGAGGCTGGAGGCCGTATGAACCTGGCCATAACTCACCCGAGAAATAATCCTTCCCATACACCAATGCCAGACGCAGAGGGAGCGACAGCATATACGCATAGGCCAGGCCTTTGTTGAAAACAACCTGCTGTCCCGGACTTGTATCCGTGTCGGGATTGTCAACGAATCCTACAGACAGCCCTGAATTCCACTGCCAGTATCCTGCGCCTCCGTCATCGAACTGCGTCGCGTCAAATCCGTTGCACGCCGCCTGAATACGCCAGTGCAACATAAAATCCTCGACCGCCGATCGTCCGCTCATAGGAGGGCTCGTCGCCCACCAATTAAGGTTGGCCGGATTCCCATCGAAGTATTCGCTGTAGAACGGGATGTCCGGCAGCGCATCCATGATGCGACGGACCGATGGGGCATGCGTTCCCTTCGTGTCGTCAAAGCGGAATCCTATTGCCCCGGTGCGGGCCCGTGCCCAAACAAGATAGTCCTTTGCGTCCGTCTCTGTAACATGCGCGGGATTGCAGTTTTGGTAGCTGAGCTCACGGCCAAACGGATAATCGTCCGCCGGTACCGGCACGTCATCTTCTTTGCAAAACGGTGGTATAGGGTCATTCTGTTTCATGCCGCCGCGGAACCAGCCGGGAGTGGTTTGACCTCGTCCGTTCATCGTCTTGCCGTCGGCGCCTGGATAGCGAAAGACGCCGGGGCCGCCGTTCTCCCCGCTCATCTGATGCAGCACAAGATCGCCGTAAGTTTGACAGCCGTGCGCATTCAGCGCGGCGATGGCAGCCATGAGGCTCTCGAGAGAGCCATAACGCGTTCCGTTGAGATTTCTGCGCTGGAACACGCCATATCCGTCACACCCTGATCCAGCCCCACCTTGCGCCAGCGACCAGGGAGGCAACTGAACGAAGTCGAAGGTCGAGCCAATCGCGGCCGCCTCGCTTCGCAGCAGATCCCAAAGCCAGGGTTTCCCGGGATCGGTTGATGGCGCCGGCACCGTGATTTTGTTCCCCGAGGCATCCGAAAACCTTCCCCACGCAATAAGACCGACTGCCATGTGGCACCTCCGCCGCGAATCGTCGGCTCTAAGACAGGCCTTTGCTGTTACTGGCCCCGGACAAGCATCCCACTTCCGTCTGCACGTTGCGATCTGCGTGCTGGGTCTCCAGAATAGCGCGGATCGATGCGAACGGCTGCCAATTCAGGGATTAGCCTCTAATGTTTCAGGATGAGCCTTTCACGAATCGAAACTCCGAATCGGGACTGTCCGCGATCTGGCGGGATGGGATGCGCGGAAATCGCTGATCACTGCTAGGGCTGCGTGCGCAAAGCCTTCATGATTTCTTCCAGTACCGCGAGCCTTGGGTCGATGGAGGTGAGCCGAATGTTGCGGCCAAGCTCCAGGACCTGGTTCGAGCGCGGATTGTAGACGGGCCACTGCGGGAGACCCGGCTGGTTCGGATTGCCGGTTTTCGCGAAGTTTGTCCAATAGGCTCGCATTACTTCGCCGAAGGCTTCATCGCCGGGGCTGGATCCCCATTTGGGCGGGAACGAATGACCAAGAAACGCGAGTTCCTCGCCGTGATGTGCGCCCAGCCGCGCTCGTGCGCCGGTCTCTGTCCACGTGAAGAGATACAACTAGGCTGGTTCTCCGGCGCGTGTGACGGAGCGGGCCATCGACCAGGCTCCGTAAGCAAAGGAGTCACTCTGCAATTTCAGGTACTGCGCGGGGACTTCGTTGTCCGATGATGCGGGCCACGCCTGGAATTCCTGTTTGGCAAACTTGCCGGTATCGCTTCGCAGAAGTTTCCAGTAATCGACGAGGGTTGACGGACCGGGGCCAAATACTGTGGCCTCGTTTGCGTTGCTGCCCGTGAGCACAGGAATGTGGAGCTGTCTGTCCTTCGGCGAAAATGTCTCGCGGGCTGCTCCGGAACGACCCAGCCATCGACGATGGCGTCGAATTGGATCTGCTGATCATGGCTCCAGGCTTTGAGGATGGTCATCGGCGGAAATGCTGCGGAGTTTTTGCAGCGCGCCGGGACCCTTCGGCGACTCCCAAATCGACGGCGAGCCGCTCTCCGTCTTCCTCGCCGGTGCCGGAGATTCCGTTATAGGGGATGGGGGTTCGAATGTCCTTGTTCAGCGTGCCCTGGCAATCTCCGCTCTCCATGATGGCTTGATGAAACAGGCTACGAGCAAGCGGGGATGCCATGAGCAGGCAGATGTCGACGGCTCCGGAGGATTGGCCCATGACGGTGACACGCGCGGGATCACCGCCGAAGTGCGCGATGTTCTCGCGCACCCAGTGGAGCGCCTGGATTTGATCGAGAAGACCGTAGTTTCCCGAGGAGTGGTGTGGGGATTCTGCGGTAAGGGCCGGATGGGAGAGAAATCCGAGCGGACCGAGCCGGTAATTCGCGGTTACGACCACGACTCCCATGCGCGAAAGCGCAGGGCCGAGTGGAGTGAGCTGGCTATACCCGACCTGATTGGAGCCTCCGTGAAAGAAGACAATGACGGGCAGCGCGGCATTTTCGGAGAGCGACGTGGTCCAGATATTCAGGAAGAGGCAGTCTTCGTTCCAGACGGGATACGGCAGCCATCCTGCGGGGAGCTGGGGACATGCCGCGCCGAATTGCTTCGCCTTCCGCGTGCCGGACCATGCCGCGTGCGGCTCCGGAGGCTTCCATCGCAGATTGCCGACTGGCGAAGCAGCATAGGGTACGCCAAGGAACGCGAATTCATTTCTCGCCGCGGGCACGTTGAGGCCTTCGAGGATGCCGGACGTCAGCGTGACTTGCGGAGGAGATGAATGAGACTGCGCACTGGCGCTATATACGCTGCCGATCACGAGCATCAGCGCGCAGCCTGTGAGGCAATGAAGTCGTTGACGCATCTTCATTCCTATCTTCATGGTTTTCTTCGCGAGTATTCCCCGCGAAATTCTGTCGACCAAGTGGCGCCGCTATTGGTGGACTTCTCCCACAACTGTTCTACTTTGTCCGGACCGGTACGGACGATTCTGACGCGATTGAGAACCGTTTGTCCATCGGGGCCGCGGCTGGATCCTGAAAATTCGGCGGAGCCAGACACAACCTTGGCATCTACGAAGACGTGTACCCGACCCTCGTTGTCGGCGAACATGCCGTGCCAGCTCCTGTCGTCCGAACTGTAGGCAAACATATTTTCTCCTTTGTGGCCGCGGCCTCCATCCCAGCTTTCAACCACCATGCATTTGTCGAGCGCGAGATAGACCTTGCTGGTGGCGTTTCCCGACGAACCGGGGGCGCCGATCGTCCAGTCGCCGAGCCAGAAATCGAGCTGCCGGCTCTGCGGGTTGGTGGCGCAGGGCTGCCGTTCAACCGCGGCAAAGGCTCCGGGCAGCAGAGTGAGCCATCCTGCTGCGAGTGTTGCGAGGAAAAAAGTCCTGAGATATTTCGATCTTTTCAGTGTGTTCTGCTTCATGGGTGATTCCTCCTAAGACTGAACCGATACATTTGAGACTGACTCGTTCGACGCAAAGCCCTGGAGTGTTATCAGGCGAGCGGCCGCCGTGCGTGAAACCGGAATGCGCCCCGAGCTTTCTCCAGTTCCAAGACCTCAAAGCCCGCGGACTGAAGGCGCGCAGCGAACGCGTCGGGGTTGACGGGGACAAACGTGTCTCCGATGTGAATGACTCGCATGAAGACGCTTTGCACGCTGTCGCTGCCTACGAATACTCCTCCGGGCTGCAGGACGCGCCTGACTTCGCGGAGTAATTTGTCCTGCAGGTCGTGGGACGGCACGTGGTGCAGCATGGTGAAAGAAACGCATGCTGAGAATTTTTCGTCCGGGAAGGGCATGGCGGTGGCATCGCCGGTTATGACTTCGACATTGGTGCCGAGCATTCGCGAGCGCAACGACGCTGCGAGTCTGGGATCGGTTTCGATTGCTGTGAGGTGTTGCACCTTTGAGCGCAGGAGATCGGTCGTAAGGCCCGGTCCGGGGCCGGTTTCCAGCACGCCCGGTCCCAGACTGGCACAGGAGATCACCCAGGGCACTCTTTCTTCGAGGACTTTTCTCCAGTGAGCGGAACGGCACAGCCAACGATGCAGACGGTTCACGCATTTTCCTTTCACGGCGGGCTGCTGATGAACCCAGATTAGCGATTGCGCTGCCTACGCACTTTCGATATTGTGACAATGAATGTCGATAAAACGACAAGTTGCGATTCTTGACCGCCTGGCTAAAAGCGGCTCTCGGATTGTCACGCTTACGTACGACTATCCTGCAGGAGATGTGATTCCGCTGCATTTTCACGATCGGGACCAGTTGGTATATGCCAGCCGCGGTGTGATGACCGTGCGGACGGCCAATGGGACCTGGGTTGTTCCGACTCACCGCGCGGTCTGGATACCGGAGGCGATTCCGCACACAATTACGATGTCAGGCACGGTAGCGATGAGGACGCTCTACCTGAAACCGCGGCTCGCGCGTTCGTTGCCGCGGGATTGCTGCGTGGTGAACGTGCCGCCGCTGCTGAACGAGCTGATTCTCCATGCCTGCACGGTGGGTGCTCTGAGACAAAGGGTTGAGTGGCAGCGGCACTTGATCGAAGTGATACTCGACCAGCTCAAAGTTATTCGCATGGTTCCTCTGCAACTTCCGAATCTGTCTGACGAAAGAGCGCTGCGTGTCGCCGAGGCGCTAGTTTCCGAACCGGGCAATCGTCAACCTCTGGCGCGACTATGCAGAGCGAGCGGCGCCAGCAGGAGAACCGTAGAGAGGATTTTCAAGGATGAAACGGGAATGACGTTTGGCAAATGGCGGCAGCAGCTTCGCCTGATGGAAGCGATGCGCCTGCTCGGCGCGGGTGCCAAGGTCACGCATGCCGCGCTGGAAGCGGGATACAGCACGCCGAGCGCATTCATTGCAGTCTTTCGAAAGGCGCTTGGCACCACGCCCACGCTGTACTTCAAGGTTTCGGCAAAGACCGGATGACATGTTTATTCCCGGGAGGGTTTGGATGATCCTCGAACCTCTGTTTAGTTTTCTATCGCTGGGGTACCCGCGTCCGACGGTTTAATGTTGCGAGAGCGAGAGCACGTTTCCATCCGGATCGCGGAACCATGCTATCCGTGCGCCGCCGGGCGATGCCCAGATAGCAAGATCATTCTGGGTCAGGCCGGGGTAGCGCTGGAACGAGACTCCTCTGGCAGCGAGAGTTTTTACTTCCTCTTCGATGTTTTGCACGCGCCAGCCGAGAATGGTGAACGGGGCGGGCGTGAATTCGATGATCTTAGTGATTCGGATTACGGTTTGGCGAGACTCTACAACCAGCGCGAACTGGTCGTCGCTTATGAATCGCAAACCCAGAACACCTTCGTAGAAGGCACGTGCCGGTGCCGCATCTTTGGTTGGGATAAAACCCATCACATCGCCTTCAGATAGCATGATTTTTCCTTTCGGAACTGGCGGTCATCTAATGACCGGCAACATGATCGTATGCTTTGTGAAGGCGCGCATCTTTCGATATTGTGACAATTTATGCCGGAAAAGCGCCACGGGTGGGGCGTAAGTGTTCCTCGGCATTTTCGCATGGCGCACCACGCCGGTTTGCACCGGATGTATCTTGCGTATTCGTGGGTTCAGTCGCGGCCACGGACCTTTGAGAGCAGCCTGAGGATCTCGAGGTATAGCCAGACGAGCGTGACCATTAGGCCGAACGCTCCGTACCACTCCATATATTTGGGGGCGCGGGCCTGGACTCCGGTCTCGATGAAATCGAAGTCGAGGATGAGGTTGAGGGCGGCCACGATGACGATGACTACGCTAAAACCTATGCCGATGGCTCCGGAGCCGTTGATCGCGCCGAAGTGGAATCCGAAGAAGCCGAGGACGATTTCGGCGATGTAGAAGATGGCGATGGCTCCGGTGGCGGCGACGATGCCGAGGCGGAGCTTTTGCGTGACGGGAATGAGATGGGAGCGGTAGGCGAGCAGCAGGACGAACATGGTTCCGAAGGTGAGGGCGACGGACTCCATGGCGATTCCGGGGTAGCGCACCTCAAAGACGGCGGAGATGCTGCCGAGGGCGAGGCCTTCGAGCAGGGCGTAGACGGGAGCGGTGAAGGGAGCCCATGTCCTTTTGAAGATAGTGGCGAGAGCGAAGATGAAGCCGCCGATGAGGCCGGTCCAGAGCAGCGGGAGGACGGCGGCAGCGGAGTGGGTCTGCATGAATGTGTGCCACGCGAAGGCGGCTGTGGCGGCAGCACAGAGCAGAAGGATTCCGGTTTTGTTCACGGTGCCGTTAAGGGTCATGGCTTCGTCGAGGGCTACCGGCTGGCCCTGGAAGATTTTAGAATTCAAGGCGGGATTTGAAGTTTTCATTAGTGCCATGGTCGTTCTCCTTGCTGGTTCTATTTTATCGCCCGCATTATTTTAGGCTTCGCGCGATCAGGGTTCCGCGGTTACGAGGGGAAGCTCAATGAAGCTGGCTTGATCAGGTGAGTGGTAGATGCGCTCCGTGGCTTTTTTGTAGTCGGAGGGTTGGGCGAAGAAGATGTTGGGCACATAGGTTTGCGGGTTGCGGTCGTAGAGAGGGAACCAGCTGGACTGCACCTGCACCATGATGCGGTGTCCGGGCAGGAAGACGTGGTTTGCTGTGGGCAGTGCGAATTTGTAGAGCAGCGGAGTGTCAGGTGTGATGGCCTGGGGCTGGGAGAGGCTTTCGCGATAGCGCCCGCGGAAGATATCCATGGCGATGGCGAGCTGATAGCCGCCGAGTTCGGGCTGTCCGGCGACTTCGTCAGGGTAGACGTCGATGAGCTTGACGACCCAATCGCTGTCGGTTCCGGAGGTTGAGGCGATGAGGTGGACGATGGGCTCGCCGCTGATTTTTACGGGCGCGGTGAGGACGTCGGTTTTATAGGTGAGGACATCGGTGCGTCCGGAGAACTCGCGCTGATCGTCGACGAGCCAGCGCACCCAGGAGAGATTAGGCGTGTAGCCGATGGGCTGATTGGGCCGCGCGCGGAAGGGAACGGGCTTGGCGGGATCGGAGATGTATTCGTCGAAGGAGTTCGTGGCTGGGGGCGGTGAAGGCGAGCTCTCCGTTGGATTGCAGATAGAGTGGTGTGGGCTTTGGGGCGCAGCCGTCTTTGATTTCGGAAGGGCAGCCGGAGGGCCAGGTTTCGAGGTGCTCCCAGTGATCGGTTCCGGTTTCAAAAGCGGTTACGGGCGTGAGGTTGAGTGGGGGCGCGTTGTCCTGTAAATAGTGGGCCAGGAAGGGCGCGAGGAGGTGCTCGCGGAAGTAGAGGCCAGTGTCGCTGTTGAAGTTGATTGCGCCGAGGGACGATGCGTTCTCGATCTCCTGCCCGTGGTGCCAGGGGCCGAGGACGAGATAGAGATCATGGTCGGTATCTTTCGGCTGCAGCGCCTTGTAGACGGCGATGGCTCCGTAGATGTCTTCCTGATCCCAGAGGCTGGCCACGATCATTGTGGGCACGGTGAAGGGCTGCGCGGCGAGAACGCGGTCGACGGCCTGATCGCTCCAGAAGCTGTCGTATGCGGGATGCGCGATGATCTTGTTCCAGAAGCCGATTTGATCCATGTTGCGCTGCTTGCCGAGTTCTCCGGCGGAGACGGCGTTCATGTACGTGTCGTAGTCGTCGTAATTGCTGGTGAGCCAGAGGTCGCTGTTGTCGCGGGTGGCGGTCTGCTCGTAGATGTAGGGCATGCCCTGCTCGCGGAAGGCTCCGTTGTGGAACCAGTCGTCACCGCGCCAGCCGTCGACCATGGGGTTCATGGGGACGACGCACTTGAGGGCAGGGTGCGGATGGACTAGCGGCATGAGGGAGAGGAATCCGTCGTAGGAGATGCCGAGCACGCCTACTTTGCCGTTCGACTCGGGAATGTTCTTTACGAGCCAGTCGATGGTGTCGTAGGTGTCGGTTGATTCATCGACGGGCGTGGGGTTGAGCGGGCCGTGGATGGGGCGGTTCATGACATAGTCGCCCTCGCTGCCATACTTGCCGCGAATGTCCTGCACGACGCGGATGTATCCGCCCTGGACGATGGTTTCGGTCGCGTTGTCGTATCCCCAAAGGGCTGTGCCGAGGTGCTGGCTGGGCGCGTTGCTGGTGAGCGCGGTGGCGCTGTAGGGTGTGCGGGTGAGCAGGATGCCGGCGTGTTTGGCTCCTTTGGGCACGAGGATGACGGTGTGGAGGCGGACGCCGTCGCGCATCGCGATCATTGCGTCGCGGCGCTCGAAGTCCATTCCGTAGGTTGGCGGGTTGAAGTTTTGAGGCGTCTCGCTGGGGTAGTTCGGATATTGCGGGGTGGCTTGCGCATGCGCGGCAGCGAGGAGGAGTGCTGAAAAAAGAGCTACTGCGGGGCGCAAGAACCAACGGGGAGTCTTAGCCATAGAGAGGTGCCTTTCCTGAGAGTACGGAAAATGCCTTGTTCATAGTAGCGCGGGCAGAGGAGTGGGGATCGGGTGGTATCACTTCAAATGCTGGACTGTTCTCGCAGCGGCCCTCTGAATGCCGGGCGCGCGAGTAGAACAGCCAGCAGACCATGGAGAGCAAAGGCCAGCCACAGCACATTGGTGGCGAAGGTTCCGCTTACTTTGAGAAAGCAAAAATAGATTGCGCCGAGCAGGTTGTAGGTGAACAGGGCGCGAATGGCTTGTGAGGTAAGGCGACCTTTCACAGGCCACGCCGCGAGTCCGAGAGAGAGCAACCCCAGCCCGGCGACGCGGGCTACGGCGACTCCGCTGTTGGAAAGACCGACGCCCAGAAGCACGCTGCCGACGGGTGCCGGAACGGCGAGCAAGGCCAGTCCGGTGATTGCTTCGATCGCCGAGGATAAGGCCACTACCGTTTTCGTCATCGGTGTCCGGCCCCGCTTTCCGGAATTCAGACTGAGGATACATCTTTATTTGAAGGCGATGTAGTGCGCCAAGTCTCGCTTGGATGTCAGCGGACTCCGTTTACTGTGTAAAGGTCGGAGAGAGTGATGTGGTAGTGGTAGGCGTAGCTGTTTCCGTCGGGTGTGAGGATTAGATTTTCTGTCTCAAGTCCGCCGATCGGGGGCATTGGGATGTCTCGCGCGGAAGACCGAGTACCGGTGTGGGGATCCAGCTTTTCGACATGCATGTTCACGCTGCCGGGCTTGGCAGGGGTTGTGACATAAAGCCGATTGTCGCTGGTCCATCCAAGAGGAGTGTCGCCACGCTTAAGACCAACGATGGGGATCATCGGTCCGCCGTCGATAGGTGCCAGCAGCGTCCCTGTGTCGTTTTCGATTGTCGCAGCAAGGAGCCACTTGCCGTCCGGTGAAACCTGCCAACCGACGATGTTTTCGGGCGTGATGGGACGCGGATTGCCACCGTTGACGTCCTGCAGCCAGACGCGTGGGGAGTGTCCGGCCTGCTGGGCGATGTAGATGACATGCTTGCCGTCGGGGAAGAAGCCGCCGGCGATGACTACCGGAATGAGGCCGGGAGGAGAGAGGCGGCGAGGTTCGCCGGGGCCGACGGGCGAAAGCCAAATCTGGTTGGTCGGTTCAGTGAGCTTCTGGGTGAGCGCCCAGTTTTTGTCGGGCGAGAGGGCGAGGCCGTAGCCATTGCCGATGGGAATGGCAGTCGAACCGTCGGTGTTGCGTACGTACACGGTGTAGTCTTTCGATTCCTGACCCTCTTCCTCGAAGAGGATCATTTTGCCGTCGTTGCTGAGGTCGCGGAGCTCGCCGTAATCGAGCCAGGAAAGGTCGCGCTGCGAATCGTCTGTGGAGGTGACTATTCCATGGCGGACGATGCCTTGCTCGGCGAGAAGCTGGCCGTCAGGGCCGATGTCTCGAAGGAAAAGGCGACCGGGCACTGAAAGAACCTCACGGGTTTTTCCGGAGAGCGAGAGGGCATGGATCTTGCCGGTCTCGAGCGGAGAAGTGAACCAGACTTCGTCTCCGGAGGGTGTCCATGCCAGGCCCTCCGCACTGCTGTCGAGAGGGCCGGAGGCGACTTTCTCGCCGGTGACGCGAAGGATGACGGCCTCGCCGCGATCGTCAGTGGGATCGTTGTGAGTAATAAAGGCGAGATAGCGTCCGTTGGGCGAAAAGCGAAGGTTTGTGATGGCCTGATCGCTGTAGAGTACTTTTCCGATGGGATATTCGACCTGGCAGGCTGGTTTTTCGGGGACATAGCGCACGATAGCGAGCGCGGAACCCTCGGGAGTGTAGTCGGCGGCCTGAATGTTTTCGATTTCGGGCTTGGGAGCGCCACTGCCGTTGATGACGCGCGCGAGGGTTCCGAGATCGAGATAACTGAACGGAGGCGCTTTAGGGTTAAGGGCGACGGCGATTTCGCCCTGCTTAGAGACGGCGAGGAGACGCGCGTTGGTGATGCCGATGGGATGACCTGAGCTAGAGTTTGCGGCGACAGTGTAGATTTCAGGCGCTGAGTTTTCCCAAGCCGCCGTGTAAAGGACGTTTTCGCCGTCGGGCATAAAGCGGGCATCGGTGAGATTTCCGCGGCGAAAGGTGAGCTGATGAAACTGAGAGCCAGTGGCGGGGCGTCGGGCAGAGATTAGCCAGCCTGCTGCGGCGGCTGCGAGCACCAAGGCGGCTATTGCAACTGCGTAGGGCCATTGGCGATGGGGAACGGCTTTTGCGGCAGGTTGACCTGCGGAGGGCGTGAGGTCGGAGGCGGATTCGAGATCGAAGGCGAGATCGCGGGCGGACTGGAAGCGCTGGTCGGGAGATTTTTCGAGGCAGTGGCGGACGGTGCGATCGAGCGCGGGAGGGATCTGGCGTCCGGATTCAATTAACTCGGGCGGATCTTCATTGAGGATGGCGGTCATGGTCTCGGCGGTGGTGTCGCGTTTGAAGGCGCGCGCGCCGGTAAGCATCTCGTAGAAGACGGCGCCGAAGCTGAAGATGTCGGTGCGGCAGTCGACGGCGGCCCCGCGGACCTGCTCTGGCGACATGTATCCGGCTGTGCCCATGACGGTTCCGGCGTCGGTGGCTGGTCCGGCCACGCGGATGGTCTCGTCGGTGAGCGGAGCGGAACGTTCCGTTCGGGCTACGGTCTTCGCGAGGCCGAAGTCGAGGATCTTAACCTGGCCGTCGCGGGTGATGAAGATGTTGTCGGGCTTGAGGTCGCGATGGGCGATGTCTTTGCAGTGGGCGGCGGCGAGGCCGTTGGCGATCTGGATGGAGTAGTTGACGGATTTGCGGTGGGAAGGGATGCCGCGCTCGAGGAGTTCGCGGAGGCTTTCGCCCTCGAGTAGCTCGGTGACGAGGAAGTGCATGCCGTTATGCTGGCCGATGTCGTGAACGCCGAGGATGTTGGGATGGCTGAGAGCTGCGACGGCTCGCGCCTCCTGCTCGAAGCGGCGAAGACGGTCGGGGTCGGCGGCGATGGAAGCAGGGAGAATTTTGACTGCGACTTCGCGTCCGAGGCGGGTGTCGCGCGCTTTGTAGACTTCGCCCATGCCGCCCGCGCCGATCAAGGCGACGATCTCGTAGGGTCCCAGTTTTGTTCCGGCTATGAGGTGCATGGAGTGAGAGAAATTATAGATGAGGGATTAGGGGAATCGGGGGTTAAGTCCAGTTATCTCGCCATTGTTATGGTTTGGGGCCGGACTTACTGGCCCGCATCCTCTTGTAATTTCAATCCCTGTTCTAGTTCGGCGGGCGGCGACTCCTGCGATTCATTGAGAGTCCGCGAAGAGGGAAAGTAGTAAGGAGCCCGGCGCAAGGCCGGGCTCCTTGATTGTGGTTGATGTGACAGGACACGTGGATTTAAGCTGCCACACGTTCGGCTATTTTGGCCTCGGCCATCTTGCGGATCAGCCGCCGCGTGCGTTCCACAAAAGCCAGTTTGTCAGCCAGGCAACTTTCCAGGAGGACGCCGACCCCATAGTTTCCTGATAAGTCTGCCGCCGCGACGAGGGCAACATATTCGGCGATGCGCCAGTGAGTGACCTGGATGATCTTTGCGAGTACGAAGAGACGCCTTGCCACGGGAGACTGGATCTCGCCTAGCTTTTCACGGAAATCCTCCACGAGAGCATCGTGAAGGCGGCCACTAAGCTTCACGGGCTGTTCACCGAGGATCTTGAAGCATTGATCCAGTTTTCCCAGGGAACTTGCGGCAATGAAAGCCCGCGCCTCCAGCGCCTCCTTGATCTCCGGGTCTTGCGCCATTTGGCTGACTTCCTGGTAGAACTTCGTGCCGCGTTCTGTGTTCTGCCGCACATCGCTTAAGAGGGTTAGAAACACTTCTTTCGGAGTTTTAATTGACATGGTTTGCTCCTTTGGGGGGTTTTCTAACGTGAGAGTTTTCGAACGTGACTGATCTTCGAATGTTCAGCGTTGTTAACCGTGCGGGCGTTAACCATCGGGTTTTGGCCCAGAGTCACGCTACGCTGTGAGCCGCGTGGACACAACTGTCAAAACTGACAGTCGAGCGGGAACGTCAGATTCTTATAGGTTTAAGCAGGAAAAGGGGACTTTCGCCCGGCGGTAAATATGTTTGCGAGACCAGCGGTGATCAGTGAGTCCGGGTCATCTGGCACACCGCTCAGCTATGTGGTGCGCGAGGCGGTTGGTTTCAGCGAATGTGATGAAATTATGGTGGCAGAGTCACATGCCGTCGTAGCCGGGGCCGCCGCTCGCGCTTTGTAGACTTCACCCATAGACACCGGCATGTCCGTCTATGTATTTGAGGGAGTAAACTTGTACGCGCTCGGAGGATGCTCATGCTCTATCGCAGAGGTTTTGTTGTTTCGGTGATGCTTGGTTGCTGTCTGTTTGCGAATTGCAAAGACAAGAAGAAGGCCTTGCTTCCGTTTGATGTTCTTCAGGCGCAAACGGTTCTGGTCATGGTCGATCCAGACACTGGAGTTGACATACAAGATCCGAACGCCGACCGCATCGCCCGGGAAAACGTGGAAACCGCTCTTGTGAAATGGGGACGGCTGAAGCCGCTCCCGGGAGGCTCGACCGCTGAGCTGATCATTGTCATTCGCAAAGGCAACGGCAAAGTGGCGCAACCTACGATCGGCGGCACGCCGGTAAACGAAACCCCTCCGGTGATCGGGCAGTCGACCGGTTCGACGACACAGATTGGTGGACGGGCGGGGAATGCGCCGCCCTGCGATGCGTCTGACCCACGATGCGGTGGTTCGGAGAGTGAATCTCCACTGAACGCGGGACCTGGCCCTTCAGGTGCTCACCCGCAGATGGATGTGGGTTCAACAGAAGACATGTTCACTGTTTATCGCGGTGGCCCCGATCCGCTCGATGCTCCAGCCGTGTGGCGCTATACCGCGAAGGGCGCGCTTGATGCTCCGGATGTTCCGGCGGTCGAGGCATTCCGAAAGCTGGTTGCAGAATCGGAGAAGCAACTCGCCAAAAAGCCATAATCTGCAGATGCGTGTTGTGCTGTGCGTCACATGCGGTCGTAGTTGGGGCCTCGGGGCGATTGCTTCGCGCGCGATTTCGCAGGGTTAGCAAAGTGCATGTCCCGCGACTTCGCTCCGCGCGAGTTGACCCTTCGGCTGCGCGCTTAGGGCAAGCTTTCGACTTCGCCTCATTACGGTAGCTTCGCTCAGAATGGTATCGGTGTTGTGTTGAGATTCGATCTTTTCCACTTTTGTCGAAAAAAGCGCGTCAAAGATGAGGCTCGCGCGACCTCATCGCATGAGCTCGATGACTCCGGCCTGGCCCGCGACGAGAGCCAGGTCGGCCATGTTCAGAAAAAGTCCATGCTCTACGACACCAATGATGGAGTCTAGCTGCTCCGCAATCTTCTCCGGGCCTTCCATTCTCATGCCCGAACACTCCAATAAGAGATTGCCTTCATCAGTAATGTATTGGGAACCGTCAACATTCGTGCGGATTGTGACCTCGGGAAATCCAAGCTTGCGAAGCTCGCGGCTGACCAATGGGGCGGCCATCTGAATCACTTCGACGGGCAGGGGAGCGGCACCAAGCATCTCGACGACTTTGGACTGATCTGCCACGATGACGAAGCGCTTCGAGGCGCTGGCGACGATTTTCTCGCGAAGGAGCTTCCCTCCTCCTCCTTTAATAAGTGCCAGTCCGGGCGCGATCTCGTCCGCGCCGTCCACGGTCAGGTCTAGTTGAGGGCACTCCTCGAACGTGACAAACGGGATGCCATAGCTGCGGCCAAGAGATTCGCTGTCAGGAGAGCTGGCGATGGCGCGGACTTTCAAGCCATGGTCACGAACCTGCTCGCCAAGCAGCCGGACCCACAGCGAGGCTGTCGATCCCGATCCAAGCCCGAGGGTCATACCCGGTCGAACCAAATTGAGAGCCCGCCGGGCAGCCTCGAACTTCAGCTCTTCCTGCTCACTCGTCATGCTGTCCTCCCGCAGTGATCACATGCCGTCGTAGTTGGGGCCTCCTCCGCCTTCTGGTGGTACCCAGTCGATAATCTGGTAGGGGTCCATTATGTCGCAGGTTTTGCAGTGGACGCAGTTGGCGAAGTTGATTTGTAGTTGTTTGTCTATGCTGTCTGAGGTCTCGACCATTTCGTAGACGGCGGCTGGGCAGAAGTATTGGCAGGGGTTTCCGAACTCTTTTGCACACCGCGTGGCGCAGATGTTCAGATCGCGGACTACGAGATGCGTGGGCTGGTCATCGTCGTGGCGCGTTCCGGAGTGGTAAACGTCGGTGAGTCGGTCGAAGGTGAGTTCGCCATCGCCTTTGGCGTTGAAGAGCATCGGTTCGCGGCCGCCGCTGTGGATGCTCAGGGCGTCCTGATGTTTCATGCGGAGGTATCCGGCGTGGTTTTCTGAGTCGGGACCGAGGTTGGATCCGTGCATGAGTGTTTGCAGGCCGGCGCGGATGAGTCCGTCGTAGAGTCCGTGCTCGAAGGCCTGATGGAAGTTGCGGACGGGGTAGAGCTCGTCCTTGATCCAACTGGCGTCGACTGCGGTTTTGTATTGGCTGAGTGCAGAGGCGGAGGTGTCCCCGGTGACGAGGGCGTTGAAGGCGGTTTCGGCGGCTAACACTCCGCTTTTGATGGCGAGGTGAATGCCTTTGAGGCGCTGCGCGTTGAGAAAGCTGGCGGAGTCGCCGAGGAGGAGCCAGCCGTTGCCGTAGATGCGGGGCGTGGTTAGCCAGCCTCCGTAGGGGAGGGTCTTGGCTCCGTAGCGAACCATCTTGCCTCCTTCGAGGAGACGGCGCGCGAAGGGATGTAGCTTGAAGGACTGGAAGACGTGGTGCGGGTCGGTGCGCGGGTCTTCGTAGTCGAGTCCGGTGACGTAGCCTACTGATGCGAGTGTATCGGTAATGCCATAGATCCAAGCCCCGCCGTACTCTTTGGTGGTGAGCGGGTAGCCCATAGTGTAGAGGACTTCGCCTTTGGCGACGCGGCCCGGGGGAAGCTCCCACAGCTCTTTTATGCCGAGGCCGTAGGTTTGTGCGTGGTTGGGGTCTTCGAGGCCGAGGGTGTCGATGAGCTGCTTGGCGCAGTTGCCGCGCGGGCCTTCGGCGAGGATGGTGATTTTGGCGCGGAGGTCGTAGCCGGGCTCGAAGTTGGCCTTGGGCTCACCGTCTTTGCCGACTCCTTTGTCGTCGGTGCGTACGCCCTCGACGCGATCGCCGTCCATGAGGAGTTCGGAGCCTGCGAAGCCAGTGAAGACGGTGATTCCGGCGTCTTCTACTTTCTGGCCGAGCCACTTTACGAATTTGTTGAGAGAGATGACGTAGTTTCCGTGGTCGCGCAGTGGGGGCGGGACGATGGGGAATTTGCGAGCTTTGTTTTTGCTGAGGAAATAGACAGATTCTTTGGTGACTTCGGCGTCGAGCGGGGCTTCGCATTCGAATCCGGGGAGGAGTTCGCGCATGGAGCGCGGATCGAGGAGCGCTCCGGAGAGGCAGTGCTGGCCGATTTCGCGGGCCTTCTCGAGGACGTAGATATTTTCTTTGGTGAGCGGAGCTTCGGGGTGTGACTCGTTGTGCTGGTCGATGAGCTGGGAGAGGCGCAGGGCGCAGGCCATTCCGGCTGGGCCTCCGCCGATGATGACTACGTCGGCTTCCATTTGGGGACGGTCAATGCCGGGGAGGGAGTGGCGGAAGTGAATGCTCATAGTGGACTGGTCATTCTACAGGACTACGCGTCCAGTGGGACTAGGCCGTCGAGGAGTACTGCTTCGCGGGGCCGCTCCAATTGGTCGTGGGGCTTGCGTTCACCGTTTCCTGCGATACGCGCTTCGCGCAAAGCCCCCATCTCAAAATCGAGGCGTGAGTCAATCGATGCGAGCCGTATTTGATCTGAAATGCCAGACATCCGGGCGTGAGGGGCCCGGATGTCGGATTAATTAGAAGGATTGTTTTTAATGGCCGCCGTGACCGCCCTGTGTGTGGCCGCGTCCATCGCGCATTTCATTTCCCTGGAAGTGTTCTACGTGACCAGCGGGCCTTGAGGGTTCGGCTCTTTCGCCGCGGTGTGGCAATGGACCTTTGTAGCCATGATGCGGATCGAAATGGTTATTCACATGGCCGTAAAAGTCGCTGCGGCCGCGATACCAAGGACCAGCGCCGATGAAGACGCCATTGATAAACCAATTCGGCCCGTAGTAGCCGTAGGGAGCACAGTCATAGGGGGCGTAGTCGAAGTAGCCGTAGGGGCATACAGGCGCGACTCCAATGTTGACGCTGACCTGTGCCTGGGATTTGGGGGCGGTTACTGTTAAGCACATGCCAGCAACAGCAGCAATCGCAAGATATTTCAATCTGTTCATAGGTTCTCCTTGGGTTTTAGCGGGGCGGTTGTCTACATGCTCCGCGTTCTTTGCTTTACGACTCGGACGATTCTGACTTCGAGCACTACGGATACTTGAGATGCAGAGAGTCGCTGGGGCGAAGCGAAAGAGGACGATCAGGAGCGAACAGTTTTCCACCTCGGTTGGATTTTTGGGGAATTTCAGGCAACCTAACGGAGCGATCAGGGTTCGCGTTTGCGAGGAATTAAATGTTGAGGATAACGGAGCCGAGGCGGAGATTTCGCTTTCAGGAATTTCTCATTGTGGTGTGATCGGCGGTTCCGTTTTTTCCGACGGGTTGCGGGCGATGAAGACTGCGGCGACTTTGTCTTCGAACACAAGCACAAAACGTGGGTCCAACTGGAGGATCTGGGTCAGCGGAGCGCTCGCCGGTCCAATCACCAGCTTCGCGGAAGTGAGGTCAGGATCGGAGGCCCAGTTGGGGCCACCACTCCATGTGGCCATTGACCGCTCGATGCGCTGATCGCCATTGAAGTCGGCGCGGCCATCTACGCTGACCGGCATGCGAAGACCCCAGATCAGGTATCCTCCCCAGTCGAAGTTGTTGTAGAGCGGTCCGGTGAAGCCTTCGTCCTTCGCGACTTCGACCGCGCGGACGGGCATGGTTTGAGCGAGGATCGCGCGCAAGTGCGGGTTGTCAGTGTGCAAGACGATGGTGCCGAGGAACAGCAGCAGGCCGATGACGACAGCGACGAGCGGCACTGCAAATGGTGCGATAGGGCGCCGGCCTTTCTCGTTACTTTCAAGTGCCTGGGCGAGAACGGCGGCGGCGACTATAGCCATGACCCACATGTCTCGTCCAGAACGGAAGGAGACGACGGCGGCGAAGGCCAGCAATGCGGTTTCAAACACGGGAAAGCGGCGGCGCCATCCGAGCGCAGCGGCTGCTGCGAGGGCGAGGAAGAGCATGCAGTAATCGGGCAACGCGCGGAAGGGAATCGCCTGCATATCCTGGATGTAGAACTTGATGCCGGGCTGAGCGGCTGCGCGGAATCCGATTTCGTATATGTGCCAACCGTAGGGATTGATGAGTGTGGCGAGAATACAGGCGAGAAAGATTCCGCCTATCCATGCTGGCGCCAGCCGGGTGCGGGCCGACGTGAACCAGCGGGCGAGGATGGCTTCACCCAGCGCGAGGCCCATGACCAGCAGCCCGTCAAAAAATTGAATATGCACGTTGGCCCAGAGCGCGAAGAGCGGCGGCAGCCAGAGCAGCTCGCGCAGCATTCCGGTTTCTGGGCCTGTCCTTCGGGCGTGCATGAGAATGTCGAGTTCCAGCACGAAAAACAGGATGCTGAAGAGCCAGGAGCGCGGCGTGTAGAGATGCATGAGGCTATAACAGGCCGCGAAGGTGAGCAGGACTGCACCGGAAAAATCCGGCTGAAGGCGCTTGATGAGGTGATAGACAGCAACTGTGATCGCCAGAACCATTCCGGTGGAGTAGGCGAGAATGCCCGCGATGCCGAATTGCTGAAAGCATTTGAGGACGATTAATTCATAGAGCCAGCTATAGGCTGTCCACGGCCTGCCTGCGCCGAAGCGGGTGAAGGGGTCGATGTGAGGGACGCTGTGGTGCTGAAGTATCCATTGGCCGGTGCGCAGATGCCACCAGATATCCGCATCGCCGACGATCGCCATGTGCATGCACATCAGCGCGGGGACGGCGAGCGCTATCGCAAGGACGAATGCCTGGGCGATCTGATCGGAGAGGGAAGGCTGCGAGCGGGGCGCGGCGATATCTTTTTTGCGCGAGGACTCGCGGTCTTCCATGGCTGGGGTAGTGAGCGTATTCATCGGGGCGTTGATTGCTCACCAGCTTACTACACCGGCCAGCTATGTCCCGGTCAGCTGCAACGCACTGGCGCTAATCGAGAGGTTTGCCGATTTCCCAGTAGTGGCCAAAGGGGTCGGCGATGCGTCCTATGCGCCAGCGGTAGAATTGGTCGGCGACGGGCCAGACTATACAACTTTCGCGGCGGTTCAGGGTCCATGGGCAATCGGCGCGGGGAAGTCCGGAAGCCCGGAGAACCTTAATTAGGCAGACTGGGTCAATTAGGCAGACTGGGTCTTTTTTCCCGGTACATATGGTACAATCGACCGTCTCCCACCTAAAAAAGGACATGCAGATTGCGATGAAAAGGATCGACTATTACGAATTTCTCCAGATCAGCCCCAATGCGGAGGAAGAGACGATCCATCGCGTTTATCGATTTCTCGCGGCCCGGTTTCATCCGGACAACCCGGAGTCCGGCAATGTTGAAATGTTTTCCATGTTGACGACAGCCTATGACGTCCTGTCGAACTCATCGCGGCGCGCCCAGTACGATAAGGTGCGCGAAAAGGAACTGCCCCAGAGGGCCCCCTTATCCAGTTCGATTGATTTTATGGATCAGATGGAGGGCGAGATGAACCGGCGTCTGGCGGTTCTGGCGGTGTTATATTTCAAGCGCCGCGCAAACCCAAACGCCCCGGAAGTTTCGCTTGCCGAGATTGAATTGCGCATGGGGTTTCCGCGCGATTATCTGGATTTCACAACCTGGTATCTACGAAAGAAGGGATATATCACCCGGGCGGACAACTCAGATTTCACGCTGACGGCTCAGGGCGTGGACTTCGTGGAAACGCAACGCGTGAACATCCCAGTTCTGAATAAATTACTGACTCCGGGCACGGAGCCCTCTGCCGCAGATTCAACGCAGGCGATCGAGGGAGTCGGTGCTTTCCCGAATTCTGTCATTGTGCTTCCGGACGTGGCGCGTCCGTCGGAACGGCGCCTAGGTTCGGGAGACCGCCGCGCAAACCCGCGGGATCGGCGGTCAAATAACCCGGACCGGCGCGCGAATCCCGTCGAGCGACGCTCAAAGGCAACGGATCGGCGCTCGAAAGACTAGTTGAGGTGGGAACGAGCCTTAGCCATTCGGGGTTACTCCGTTCAGCGGGTCGGGTCAACCTGCGCCTTGTTGCTGAGAGGCTTACTGGAATTTCCTTTTTTTAAGGAGGATACAGCGGCGTGAGGGAACTGCGGTCGGGCTGATTCCAAAAATCCGGGCGTGGGGGCCCGGAAGATGGAGTGTTCGCGCTGACTCTTTTAGCTCTTTTTCTGGCTTACGTTGCCGTGCCCATCGTGTGTTTCATTGCCCTTGAAGTTAGCGGGAGTTGCGTGCGATGCCTGGGCTTTCTCGCCCTTTTTTGGCATAGGTCCCTTGTAGCCGTGCTGCGGGTCGTAGCGGTTATTTACGTTGCCGTTGAATTTGGCAGGGCCGTGATACCACTGGCCAGCGCCGATGAATACGCCGCCGCTAAACCATTCCGGGCCATAGTAGCCAGAAGGTGAGCAGTTATATGGAGCGTAGTCATAGTAACCATAGGGACATGCGGGGGCTGCTACGATGGTGACGCTTACCTGGGCCTGTGTTTTGGAAGGGGTTGCTGTAAAGCAAAGTCCAGCAACAGCGGCTATTGCCAAAAACTTAAATCCGTTCATTGAATCTCCTAACTCTCGTCGGGGCGGTTTTGGACCTACCCCTACTTCTTGACTGTAGTTGGTCGGATCGTCCATGTCTGAGCTATATAGACCGTTTGCTGGATTTAGTTTCAGGGGATTAGTTCATTGATAAGCGTTCGAACTCAGGCGTGAGGCGAATCAGCCCGGCGCCCGGTAAGCAACAGGCCGATCCAGCAACTCACCGGCCAGGTGAGCAGCCAGGACAACCAGTACCAGTGCGGCCAGCCCTTGCTCCAGTTGGGAATAATCGCGCCGATGCCCATCAATTCCCCGATGATAAAGAACCAGAGCACATGCCGCGCGGCGCGGCGCGGAGCAAAGCGGGCGCAGAGCCACGCACAAAATATCGAGATGACGACGAAAAACGCCGTGCTCGCGATGAGAGCGGGGTTGGATGGGATATGGCCTTTGGCGAAATCGCCCGGGAACAGGCGGGAGAGCAATGGATCTGTTGCGAGGACAAGAACGATCGAGAGCAGGTAGCTGCCGATTACGACGGCGATGGATTTGAGCACTGATTACACCTCCAGATGTTGCATGAGGGGAGGTTTCCATTTTGGCCCTTCGGCATCGTTCCAGCTTGCATTTGTCCACGTCTTTGGAGACGGAAGCTTTTACTAGGCTCCTGCTTTGGCTTTTTTGATTTCTTCGGTTACTGCGGGGACTATGTCGAAGAGGTTGCCTACTATTCCTACGTCGGCGATTTCGAAGATGGGGGCTTCGGGGTCTTTGTTGATGGCTACTATGGTCTTCGATCCCTTCATGCCTACTATGTGCTGGATGGCTCCGCTGATTCCTAATGCGAAGTAGAGCTTGGGGGCTACGGTCTGGCCGGAGCTTCCTATCTGGCGTTCGAGGGGGAGCCAGCCGTTGTCGCAGATGGGACGCGAGGCGGCTACTTCTCCTCCCAAGACTTTGGCGAGGTCTTCGGCGAGAGTGAGGTTCTTCTGCTCCTTTATGCCTCGGCCTATGGCTACGATTACTTCGGCCTGGGAGAGATCGACGGCCTGCTTTGCTTCCTGAAAGACTTCGTGCGGCGTGACTCTTGCTGCAATTTCTTTTGCGGCCACGGTTTCGACGGCGGCTTGACCCGGCTCGGCCTGATCGGCCCTGAAGGCTCCGATTTGCAGAGTGGCAAGCCATGGGGCTTCGCCTTGAAACGAGACGTCGGCGGCGAATTTGCCCTGGAACATCTGGCGGGTGAAGAGGAGCTTTCCGTTTTCGTACTTGTAGCCGATGTTGTCGGAGATGAGGGTGCGGTCGAGAGCGAGCGCGAGGCGAGGGGCGAAATCGCGTACCTGATAGGTGTGCGGGAAGAGCACGAGCCTCGGCTGCTTTCCCGCGATGAAATGTTTTAGGGTTTCGACGTAGGCGTCCGATGTGTAGGCGGCGAGCGAGGCACTTTCGAGCGCGTAGACTTTGGCGACGGCTTTCTGCGCTAATTCACTTGCGAGGGTTGCGAGGTTATTGCCCGGTAGGACGACTTCTATCTGCCAACTGGTTTGCTTTGCGATTTGCTGGGCGGCGGCGATGGTTTCATACGAGACGCGGTTGAGTTTGCCTTCGCGCTGCTCGGCGACTACGAGGATGGTTTCTGCCATTGTTGTTTCCAAAGATCAGGCAGGGCCGAAGCCCTGCCGGTGAAGTGGATAGTTACGGGTTCGTGCTGCAATCGTTAGTCGACAAAATCCAATGAGCCGCGCTTGAGCTGGCTTCCGTAGAGGAAGAAGACGACGGCGAGGACGGCGGTGAGGATGTTGTAGTAGAGCATGGGATGCACCCAGCCGGGCGAATAGGTCGCGTCCTGTCCTGACCAGACGGTAAGCAGCACGGCGAAGAACAGGAACTGACCGGCAAGCACCTGGCAGGTGAGTCCCCAGCGGCGGCGGTTGTCCAGCTTCTCAACCTGGTCGGGCGTGAGGTTGCGCTCTTCGGCGGGGATGTTGAGATTGGCCATGGTGCGAACTTCTCCTTCGGGATTTTGAGAACTTTGCGGGCGGGAAAACCGTCCCGGTTATCCATTAAATCACGCGCGCCTCATTTTTGAGATATTCGACGAGCTTCTTTGCCGACTCTGCGGGCGAGCCCTGGATCATTTCGGTCTTTTTCTGTTTCTCGGGAACGTAAAGGCGCTCGATCTGTTGCTGGTTCTTGCTTAGTTTTGGCTCGACCTCGGCCCACTCGACTTTGCGGACGGGCTTGGTCTTGGCCTGCTTGATGCCGATGAGCGTTGCGTAGCGAAGCTTGTTGATGCCGCTCTGAATGGTGAGCACGGCGGGAAGCTTCATGTCAATGTACTGGTAGTGTCCGGCTTCGAGTTCGCGCTTGAGATGCAGGCCGTCGGTGGTCTTCTCGATGCCGATGATGATGGTTGCGTGCGGGATGCCGAGGATTTCGGCGAGGAGGACTCCGGTCTGCGCGCAGCCGTAGTCGTCGGACTGGAGGCCGGTGACGATGAGGTCGAAGTTTTCTTCACGGACAGCAGCGGCGATGGCTCGCGCGGTGTTGGCGGAGTCGAGGCGCGTGAATTTGTCGTCTTCGAGATGAATGGCGCGGTCGGCTCCCTTGGCGAGGGCCTCGCGCAGAACCTGCGAGGCTCGCGCGGGACCGGCGGTGAGGACGACGACCTCTCCCTGATGCTGGGTCTTTTGGCGGAGAGCCTCCTCGAGGGCGTAGGCGTCGGGCTCGTTGACCTCGTAGGACACGTCTTCGCGAATCCACTTGCCATCTTCGCTGAGCTTGAGCGGCGCGTCCTTTTGCGGAACCTGCTTGATGCAGACAAGAATCTTCATAGGGAACGGGTCAGTATAGCTTAAAGGCGCCTCCGGCGGCGTGCGGGTACAAATGCCTCTGGCGGCGCCTACGCGGCGGATGGTCCTTGCCGGTCCGGGAAATGCCTTCAGCATTAATGCAGGACAGTCGCATGCTGAATATTCCGGATCTACACGATTCTTGCGCAGCAGGGGCACATCTAATCTAGTTGTGCGGTTTGCGCGGTAGTCTTTCCGCAGTTTTGGGAGCTTTTTATGCCAATGATTCGAGCCTGTCAGCATTGCGGTGCCAAAAATCGGGTTCCAGCTTCTCATCTTGCCGATACGGGGCGTTGCGGAGCGTGCAAACAGCCGCTTGCGCCGGTAAATGAGCCGATTGCGGCGGACGCTGCGCTTTTTGACGATGTGGTGCAGACGGCGCGCGTACCTGTGCTGGTGGATTTCTGGGCAGAGTGGTGCGGGCCGTGCAAAATGGCGGCTCCGCATGTGGCGCGGACAGCGGCGGACATGGCAGGCAAAGCGATTGTGCTGAAGGTGGACACGGAGCAGTATCCGCAGCTTGCGGCGCGGTATGACGTGCGCGGCATTCCCAACTTTGCAGTTTTTGCGAAGGGCAAACTGGTGCAGCAGCAGGCGGGGTTGGTGTCACACGAGCAGATGGAGGCGTGGCTGAATGCGGCGCGGAATGGTTCTGTCGGGTGATTCGAGGGTCGACGCACACTGTATCCTTTACAGTTCTTTGCCGCCTGAAAATCCAGCCGCGCAGCACGGGTGGGGGCCGTTTACGAATATCCGATACCTGCTTCGCGGCCGCTATTTCCTGCGTGGGCGCGTGCGGACTCGGTGAAGCTGTCCGCTTATTCCATGAGAGGGCATCTTAAGGTTTCCTTCTCATTTGTTTTTGACGCAAATTTTACCTGCGCGCAACCTGTGCCTTCGTCACCCCTTGATACGGTCGCTTATCAGGAGGTAAGTATGAAACGAATCTTTTTGTCTCTTACACTGCTGGCCACAATTTTGGGGATCAGCGCCGTCGCCGAAGATAGCGATCACGACTTGGATCGCGGCCAGATCCGCCATGTGATGCTGATCAGCGTGGATGGAATGCATGCCGTTGATTTTGTGAATTGCGCGCACGGCATTACGGGTGGCAACAATGGTGAGCCATACTGTCCGGCGCTGGCCGCGCTTGGTTCCACTGGGGTCAACTATGTGGCTGCCAGCACCTCGAAGCCCTCGGATTCCTTTCCGGGCCTAATGACGATCGTTACCGGCGCTACGCCGCGGACGATGGGCGTTTACTACGACGTCTCGTATGACCGTTCTCTCGATCCGCCCGCCGTGACTACAGGCAATGGCGTCGCCGCAGGCAAATGCACGGCGAACACCACGGCCACCGGCTCGACGACCGAATTCGACGAGGGGATCGACATCGATCAGACCAAACTGAATGGCGGAGCTCCGGGGGCCGGCCTTACCGATGGCGGAATTGCCTCTATCGACAAAGGCCGCCTTGACCGCGATCCCAAGGCCGGCTGTGCGCCGATCTATCCGTGGAATTTCGTTCGGACCAACACGATCTTTGGAGTTATCCATGCGGCCGGGGGTTACACTGCCTGGTCGGATAAACATCCTTCCTACTCTTCTGTTGCCGGCCCGGGCGGCAACTCGCTGGATGATTACTACGCTCCGGAAATTAACTCGGCGGTTGTGCCACTGCCAGGCGTTACGACCCCTTCCGGCATCAGCTGCGCAACGATTCCTGACAGCTCCAATACGAGTGCGTGGACGAACAGTTTTCAGAATATCCAGTGCTACGACACGCTCAAAGTGAATGCCATTCTGAAAGAGATCGAAGGCAAGACGCATGACGGCACGGCCGCCCGCGTTCCAACCATTTTCGGAATGAACTTCCAGGCGGTGAGCGTTGGACAGAAGCTTATCGAACCCAGCGCTGGGACCGGCGGCTATGTGGATGCAGCCGGTACGCCGACTGCTTCGCTGTTGAGCGAGATTGAATTTGTTGACGACGCAATCGGAGAGATGGTCCAGGAGTTGAAGGACCGCGGCCTTTACGAGTCGACCCTGATCGTTATTACAGCAAAGCACGGACAGTCGCCGATCGATCCCAACCGCTACTTTCCGATTCCAGGACATAGCGGGGACAACGGCGAAACGCCTGCAACACTGATCGCCAACCTGCTGCCTTTTTCAGAGTCGCCTCTGAACCCTACCGGCATCGGGGCCACCGAGGACGATGTCTCACTTTTGTGGCTGGCGAACTCGGCCAACACGGCCGCTGCTGTTTCGACTCTTGAAGCGAATGCCGCCAAGGCGGGCATCGGGCAGATTTACTACGGTCCGACGCTTGCTTTGAACTACAACATCCCGGGCCTGCCCCCAAACGGTGATCCGCGCACGCCCGACATCATCGTGACTCCGAACGTCGGCGTCACGTATACCGGGAGCACCGCCAAACTGTCTGAGCATGGGGGCTTTTCTCATGACGATACCAACGTCATCCTGCTGCTCTCCAACCCGGCGTTCAAGCCGCACACGGTTTACTCCGGCGTCGGCACGATGCAGGTTGCGCCGACGATCCTGAGCGCTCTGGGCCTGAATCCGAGCAAGCTGGATGGAGTTCGGCTGGAAGGAACGCCGGTACTTCCCGACGTGAACCTCAACATCCAATAATTGCCGGTAAGCGCGGCAGGGCGCGGACGTCTCCCCGGGAGATTTCCGCGCCATTTCTATCTTTGGGATGACGAAGGACTTGATGAGGTGGCCGCGCTGGACGGGAGTCTTTTGAGATGGCTGCAGCGTCTACGCTGCAGTGTATGGCTCATGCTTTTGATGCCGGTGGGGGAATCAATGTCGATCGGTCCACGTTTTGGAATGCTCCTTCCGCTGCTGCTGTGCGCTGCTGCCGGGTCCGCGCAGCAGAGCGCTCCTGCGGTTCAGCCTGACCCGGCTACCAGGATTTACCTTGATGTGGTCGTTACACCGAAGGACGGCGCGCCTGTTGCCGAGCTTCGGCGGCAGGACTTTACGGTTTTGGATAACAAGGCTCCGCAAGTAATTACTTCGTTCCAGGCGCTTGGAGGCGATTCGGCTCCGGTTGAGGTCATTGTGGTGGTCGATGCCGTCAACACCGGTTATCAGACTATTGCCTTCGAGCGCGGACAGATTGACAAGTTTCTGCGCGCGAATGGGGGGCATCTGGCGTATCCCACCGCGATGGCCATCGTTACAGACACGGGCACGCAGATGCAGAACAACTTTTCGCAAGACGGCAATTCGGTGAGTGCGGCCCTCGACCAATTTGCTATTGGATTGCGCGACCTTCGGCGTTCCTCCGGCTTTTACGGTGCGGACGAGCGGGTCCAGATTTCCATTCAGGCGCTTCGCCTGCTGGCGGCGCGGGAGGCGACGCGGCCGGGACGCAAGATCGTGCTCTGGATTTCGCCGGGCTGGCCTCTGCTGACCGGTCCCCACATCGATCTAGGGATGAACGAGCAGCGAAGGATTTTCAAGACCATCGTCAGCCTATCGACCGAGCTGCGACAGTCGCGCATCACCCTTTACAGCGTCGACCCGCTGGGCGCTGCGGATGCTGCCAGTGAACGTCTTTTCTATTACAAGGATTTCGTGAAGGGTATTCGCAAACCCAGCCAAGTGGACCTTGCGGACCTATCCCTGCAGGTGCTTGCCACTCAGACGGGCGGTCTTGCAGTCAACTCCAGCAACGACGTGGCTGCGCTGCTGCAGAAATGCATGACGGACATTCATGCGTACTATGAGCTGTCCTTCGATCCTGCGCCCGGCGAGAACGACGAGTACCATTCGATCGACGTTCGGGTCGCAAAACCAGGCCTGATTGCGCGGACTCGCTCGGGGTACTATTCGGAGCCTTGAGACAACGCCTTCGGTGGCCGCTTCCACCCTATCCAGCAAAGACCGCTCTCCGGTATGGTTGTTTTTTCGACGCCCAGCAGTAGGAGTTTTGCGTTGCTACTCGAAGCGCGGTCGGTTCGGGCTTATTCTTCCCACGTCTCAGGAGCGAGATGTAGGACACCCATGGTATTGCGGTATTGGTTCAGGCGGATTGCAAGAAGGATACGGACTGTATGCCTGCTACCTCGAAGCGTTTGCGGCAGCGGATGTTTTTGCAGGCGACCATGTCGTCTGTGCGGACCATGTAGGATTGGGCTTTGGCGAAGCGGGCACGGTCGCGCTCGTCGGCGTTGCGGGGGACCCCGGCTTTTTTGCGGCGAACGAGCCAGCCTAGCTGGTATTCACCGGATTGGCCGCAGTGGGGGCAGGTAAGGGTGTGGTTCCGCTGCTCGGGCCGCTCGTCGAAAAAATCCCGTTCTTCCATCTGCTGTTCCCCCTGATCGTGTCTGCGTCTTACAGTGGTTCTATCTATCCTTTTTAAGATTGTATGGATAGTGGGGGCGGACGGGAAGGGATGACGAAAAAACGGACGAAGAAGAAGACGTTCTCGGCGGTGAAGGCGGTGAAAGCGAATGCGCGCGAGCGTGTAGGCCAGCCGAAGCCGGAACGTGTGATCGAAGAGAAGCCGCGCGCGGATAAGCGCGACGCGAAGTATAAGGCTACGCTGGAAGATTTGCTGGATCGAGAGAGCCAATAGCCGTTGGCTGCAAAGGGGTGGCGATGAGCGCGGATGTGCTGCACATGATTCGGGGCGGGACAGCGGTGAAGACTCGGGCGGCGGCATGAAGTTTCTGGCCATCGCGATTCTTTCGGTTCATCTGCTTTGGATTCTGGCGGTGATCTTTGGCGCGTTTTTTACGCGAGGGCGTCCGGTATGGAGCACGCTGCATATTTTGTGTCTGATCTAGGGAATCGTGGCGGAGGTCGGTCCGTGGCCTTGTCCGTTGACGCTGGCGGAGCAGTATTTTGAGGCTCGGGCGGGGATGCAGGCGTATCACGGAAGTTTTCTGCTGCACTATCTGGACAAGATCATCTATCCCAATATGCCGTGGTGGCTCGTAGGCAGCATCGGCGTGACGGTGTGCGCTGTCAATCTTGGGATATATCTCCGGCGGCTTCGGGGGCGGTTTCGAGCGGGGAGCGGTTTGCGACGGACGGCTCGTTTTGTGCGGTGATCAGACGGCGCCGAATTTTTGGTGGCAGTCGGTTGTTTTGCGTCTACTGAGAACCTCGCTTTGGGGGAGATTCGACGGCAGATCCCGAAATTCCAGGGACTGGGAATCTTCAGGACGTCTAAAGACGTCTAAACAGGACGCCTAAAGAGGAGGTGGAGTATACAAACTTTGCGTATGGATACGAGGAGCACGTGCGGACACCGACAGTCCATTAGCAAGTGGGCGGTCTTGCTCACGATTCTGCTTTATCTATCCATTCCAGGTTTCGCCCAGGAGTCTCAAGCTCATTTCGTCGGATCGGAGAGCTGCAAAAATTGTCACGCCGATATCTATAACCACTGGAGGGGAACCCGGATGGCGAACGTCGTCCGCGACCCGAAGTTGCACCCCGAGGCGGTCATTCCGGACTTCAACAAACCTGATCCGGTCCGCACTTTCGGCCTCGGTGATGTAGCGTTCGTCTACGGCAGCCGTTATAAGCAGCGTTACTTCACGAAGCGAGGCGACGACTACTATCCACTTACGGCGCAGTGGGATGTGAAGAAGAAAAAATGGCTGCCTTATCACGTCGAAGCGGGGGCAGACTGGTGGGAGCCGTTCTATGGGCCGAGCAACTTCGACCGGCCTACTGGGCCGACTTGTGACGGATGCCACTCGGTCAATTACAACGTGCAAACAAAGCAGGTGACGGAGTGGAATGTCGGTTGCGAAAAGTGTCACGGGCCGGGAAGCCTGCATGTGGAGCACCCGACACGCCAGAACATAGTGAACCCGGCGACGCTCGATTTCGTGCGCGCGAATGACATCTGCATTCAATGCCACAGTCAGGGACGGCCATTGAGCAATCCAATCGCGGGAAGATACTACGACTGGCCTGTAGGCTTCATCCCGGGCCAAAGGCTCGCCGACTATTGGAGGCTGGAGGAGCTAAAACCGGGAACGACAAATTTTTATCAATTTCCCGACGAAACGGCGCATAAGAACAGAATGCAGGGGAACGACTTCGTACAAAGCAACATGTATCACCGGCAGATCCGGTGTTCCGATTGCCACGAGGTTCACGGCAATCAAAATGTGTCGCTCGTGAGGCTGGCTGGAAATGCGCTCTGTCTCTCCTGCCACACGAAGGAGAACCCGGCTGGGCTGACGGGGAGTGTGAGCCAGCATACGCATCATGCCGAGGGAAGCGCGGGCAGCCAGTGCATTGCGTGCCACATGCCTAAAATCGAGCAGACAATAAAAGACAACTATGTGAGCGCGCACACGTTCCGGTTTATAACGCCGGGCGAGACTGAGCAGTCCGGCATTCCGAATCCATGTACTTCATGCCATGCCGACAAATCGACGGAATGGGCGAAGAATCAGCTGAAGACTTGGGAGACGGCATCTCCCTGGCGAGTGGCACAGTAAGACCAGGTGCTATCGGACCAGACTGCCCGTTGTCGAATTTTGGGTGGAAATGAGCTTTTCCGCGCATGCCGGTAAGAGCAGCGGTTTGCAATTCACATTTCCCAGTCAGCCTGCATCTTTCCTTTGCACAACTCAACGGAGCACTTTGATTTCTCACTGATAATTCTGCCTGCTGCGATGACGGCAAGTATCACAGTTGGACTGCCGCGGTCGTGATCTCAATGCATTGAGTCAAACGTTTTACTAGAGTGTTTCGCTCATGTTATAGTGAGTGCTTTCCAATGGGAACATATATCCGATGAACAATTACGCAGCCCGCAGCCGCGGTATTTGTGAGCAGCAGAGAGGCAATCGCAACTTTGCCTTGAGGGTCGTGATTTTGGGCCTGCTTCAGTGTTTCTTCCTGGCTCTGCCCCAGTGGGCGCAGCAAACGGCGCCTCCGGCGGTTTCCGGATGGGGGGGTGTAGTGCGTAATGCCTCCGGCCAGCCGATTGCCGGAGGGACGGTCAAGCTTTCCGGGCAAGAGGATGTCCGCACGACTATGACGGGGCCGGATGGAAGTTTCAGCTTTCTGAATCTCGCGCCGGGGCAGTACGCGCTCACTGTAAGCTCGCCGGATAAAGAGGCCACGGCTGCGTTATCGATTGAGATTCCGGGTCCGGCCGTGGTGCTTACGGTTACGCAGCAGAACGCCATTGCGATCACCGCCACTCCCATCGCTCAAGCTACGGCTGCGAAGGCTACGAGCGGCGGCGAAAAACTCTCCAGCCAGGCCGTCAGCGAACTGCCTCTCAATGGCCGCGACTTCAGCACGCTTCTGTTGCTGGCCGCAGGAACCATGACGGATGTGAACGGCGCGACCAACTTTACCGAGCAGTTCGCGATCAATGGCCAGCGCGGAGTCGAGGCGGTTTTTGCCATGGACGGTGCCGATGTCTCTGATCCGGAGATGGGGGGCGCGGCATTCAGCAATTTCAACGTCGATGCCATTCAGGGGATCCAATCCAGCTCCGGATGGATGCCGGCGGAGATCGGAAGGGGCGCAGCCGGATTCACCGACATCATCACACGCTCCGGCAAAAGCGGCTTCCACGGATCGTTTTTCGAGTTCGTCCGCAACTCGGCCTTCGATGCGCGCAACTATTTCGACTATCCCTCCATTGCTGAACCAGGGCGTATCCCGCCCTTCCATCGCAATGAGTTTGGATTCACGAATGGCGGCCCAGTCGTCCTGCCTCATCTGTATGACGGACGCGGGAAGACCTTTTACTTCGGCCAGTACCAGGGCTTCCGGCAGGTTCTCGGGACTACGCAGGTTCTCCCCATGCCCACTCTGGCTGAACGCGCCGGGTCCGACACGGTGACCTATCCCGATGGCAGCACGGATACGCTGACCGTTCCCGTCAATCCGCAGATTGCCGATGTGCTGGCGCGCTATCCGGTTCCCAACAATCCAACCGGAGCCTATGGGCCGCGCACGTATGCGGTTCCCTCCAAAGTGGTCACGAACGCCGATCAGTTTTCAATTCGCCTCGATCAGAAACTCGGCGAAAAAGGTCAGTTCCTCGCCCGCTTCAATTACGACAATCTCACTGGTCCGACGACCAATCCCGATCAGACCACCATCGATCCGAGCTTTGGAGTGCAGTATGTGGACCGGCAGCGCAACGTGGTCTTCACATATACCCGCACGGCGTCGCCGCATTTCCAGTGGATGTCGTCGCTGAGCGTCACGCGCACAACGCCGTCGTTTCCTACACCGAACCACACCGATCCGGCGCTGAAGTTTGTCGATGGCCTCTTTGAGGGGTTTAATACCGCCGCGGGATCGGTGATGTCCGCATACGGCAATCTTTTTCAGGGCCAGCAAAACTTTAGCTGGACGAGGGGCCATCACGCTCTTATGTTCGGGGCAGAGGCCCGGCTGAATCGCGACACCACTTACTTCGGCATCAGCCCGAATGGCGAATATGACTTTGGCGGCGGCACGGTCTACTCGCCTATTTTCATTCCTTCAGAGAGCGGCACGCACGATATCGAGCCGGGCGATCCTCTGCCGGATACGCTCAGCAGCCTGTTGACCGGCTATCCGTACAGCTACACGGTGGCCGTTGCGCCGCCTTACTTTTCGAACGGAGCGCACATCGGTCCTGCCGCGATCAATCGGAATGATTTCAATTTTTACGTCCAGGACACCTGGAAGATCTCCGACCGCTTTGCGCTCGATTATGGATTACGGTATGAGTACTATTCGCCGATCACGGAACGCGCGCACCGCACGTCCGGCTTTCTCCAGATAAATCCTCCATCGGGAATCGATCAGCAGTACGTCATCAATCCGCAGCCCGGCTACCGGTCCGGGTGGAACGGCTGGGGTCCGCGCGTTCAGCTTGACTGGCTCGCTCCGAGCCAGGTGCATGTCCATGTTGGCGGAGCCATCACGGTGATACCGCCCAATATCTGGCAGGACAATTTCCTTACAGGCTCGACGCCGTTCGTCGTGTATCCGCGTGTCAACGCGGCCCAAAATGCGGAGGTTCCCTACGGGTTCCAGATCACTCCGTCTGAACTGCCACTTACGTATACGCCGTCAGGACAGAACATTTTTGCCAGCGGCGATACAAAAAAGGTTCCCGCGAATACAGTGATGGACGTCAATCGCTACCAGAACGATTTGGCGGCTCTTGCACCCGGTCATCAGTTATCGCTGCTCAATCTCAGCGGCATCGACCGGCGCTTCGGCAACGGCTTTCTTCAAACCTGGACGCTCGGCCTGGAGCGGCAGATTGGCGGCCTTACCGCGGACGCGGCATATGTTGGCACCGCGGCCTTTCGGCTGCCTCGCACTTCCTTTCCGAACGGCTTTCCGGGCGCGGGGCCGGGCTTTGCGCCCTACACGAATTTCGATGACTCAGGGGCGGTCACCGGAGGCTTTGGGTTCGAGTCGGTGATTACGGATACATCGCACTCCTCATATAACGCCTTGCAAACCTCGCTCTCCGGCATAGTCGGGCACGGCGGCCCAGGCATCCAGGCGGGATATACCTGGTCCAAGGCTCTCGACGACACAAGCGCAGTGTCCGGAGGCACCGGCTCCACCGGAGCGGTGGCGCTGCCCATGCCCCAGAATCCGTTCAATACTCATTTGGAAAAAGGGCCGTCCAACTTTGATGTCGCACATGCCTTTACCTTGAGCGCCGGACAGGATCTGCACCTCCAGGACGTGAGTTTTCTCTCTCCGGTAAGCAAGACGATTACCGCGGGGTGGGAGCTGCTCAGTATCTCCACGATCACCAGCGGTTCTCCGTTCACGGTGTATTCAGGAATCCAGCAGACAGGCGCGGGGACGGACGGCACAGATCGGCCCGATCAGATTGCAACGCCGCATTTATCGACGGCCCACAGCTCATCTCGGCCACGCGAAGACTACTTTGGACGAGGAACCGCGAACAGTTCTTTCTTCTCAATTCCCATCGGAATTCCGGGCGGCACCGGCCCCAATGTGGGTGTCTTCGGCACGCTGGGGCGCAACACGTTTTTTGGTCCCGCGTACTACGATTTCGACTACGCGCTCCTCAAGAGCACGCCCGTCGGCCATCGCGCGAGCGGAATGGAAAGGGCGGCTCTCCAGTTCCGCGCCGAGTTTTTTAATCTCTTCAACATCGTCAACATGGGCCTTCCCTCCAATACCATCAAAGGCTCGGGCTTCGGCATCATCAGCAAAACAGCGGGGACCTCGCGGCAGATTCAGTTTTCTCTCAAGCTGGTTTACTAACCTACCGGAGGGCGACGGCTAACGCAGGGAGCGTCATGGGTTACCGAAAAGCGCTTCAATTGCCGATTTATCGGTGGAGATGAGCTTTTCCGCGTATGCTGGTAGGAGCGGCGCTTTGCGAATTATACGGGCGCTCCGGGGCTCCCCGCCCTTTTTCGGTCCTCCTCGTTGTTTGAGTCTGGCCTTTGAAACGCTTCACACGAAACGAGGACAAGATGCGCTCAGAACTGGTTTATTCGGCAGGGATTCAGATTTCGAACCGTTTTTTGCTCTCCACTGTGGCGATGAACGCGGTGCGTAAGCTGCATATCAGCTCGACGCGGGTGGAAGACACGACGAACCTGGTGTTTACGGAGGTCGCGAACGGCAATTATGTGCAGGTGAAGATGCCGGAGATCAAGGTGATGCCTGCGATCGATCCGTTGTTGATGCCGATTGCGGTTTAGGCTGATTTTCCGTCATTAAAATTCTGTGAACGGCGGCCCTTTTGTGGCCGCCATTTTTATTGCAAAGGGACACTATACTGAGGCCATGAGCCAGCATTTGCTGAACATGATTCGGAGAGGGCAGGCGGCGGAGATTGCCGCACTGGTGACGGAGATTCCCGCGGCGGCGCGGTCGCGGGATGCGCAGGGCGTTTCAGTATTGATGTGGTCAATTTATACGCGGCAGGCGGAGATTACGGGTAGTTTGCGTCCGCTGGCCGGGGAACTGGACGTGTTCGAGGCAGCGGCGCTGGGGGATTGCGGGCGTCTGCATGCGATTCTGGCGGCAGATGCGTTGCAGGCGCGGGCGATGTCGCCGGACGGGTGGGCTCCGCTGCATTTGGCGGCAGGGTTTGCCTCTCCGGACGCGGTGCGGCTGCTGTTGGAGCATGGCGCTCATGCGCATCAAATCTCGCGTAATCCGCAGCGGAACCAGGCGCTGCATGCGGCGATTGCGCTGGGGGATTCCGTTGAGACGATCCTTTTGCTCCTGGAGGCGGGCGCGGACGTGAACGCGACGCAGGCGGGAGGGTTTACTCCGCTGCACCAGGCGGCTGCGGCGGGAAAGCTGGATGTGGTGGCGTTGCTGCTCGAGAACGGAGCGCGCCGTGATGCGGCGTGCGATCAAGGGAAAAAGCCGGGGGACTATGCCCGGGAGCGAGGCCATGCCGCGGTGGTGGAATTGCTCGGATAGCGACGCCGTTCCTTGACCTGTCGAAGGCATATTAAGATTGAAGTCTGTTTGTTTGCGGCGGGTGGATTTTTCCTGAATCACCCTTTCTGCAACAATCCGGGCCCCTGAATCGTCCATAGAAATATCTCGGAGAAGAGTCACAGCCAAAATTGCGGCCCTTGCGCCGGTTACGGATTGATTCAGTTGATAAAAACAACCGGCGTCCTGCAAGCAACCGCCAGTCAGATCAAGAATTCATAAAGTCCACGCAGCCTGCACAGCAGGTTCGCGGGATCGGTGCAAGAAGACACGATGGAACAAAAACCGCCAACGCCTCCTACTCCTCCCGATCATCAATTGACAGCCACCACGACTTCTCCGGCGCCTCCGGAGAAAAAGAAGCATCGCCAGTGGCTGTGGATCGTGATTCTGCTGCTTATTTTTGCGGCGATCTTTTATTTCATCCTGCGGAAGAGCGGCAGCGCAAAGCCTGCCGCGGCGGGAGGACGCCGTGCCTTTAGCGGTCCGGTCACTCTGACTGTGGCCACGGCGAAGCAGGGGGACATCGGAGTTTATCTGAACGCGATTGGAACGGTTACGCCGGTATATACCGCGACCATCTACAACCAGGTTGCAGGCGTGATTACGGCGGTGCATTACCGCGAAGGGCAAATGGTGCGGAAGGGCGAGCCGCTGGTGGATATCGATCCGCGGCAGTTCCAGGCCAATGTGGACACGGCGACCGGTAATCTCGAGCGCGATACCAATGTGCTGGCGCAGGCGCAGATGGACCTGACGCGCTACCAGGCGGCGTGGGCGAAGAACGCAATCGCGAAACAGATACTGGATGACCAGGAAAAGACGGTGCTGCAGGACGAGGGACTGGTGAAGTCGGACCAGGGCACGCTGGATTTCGACAAGGTTCAGCTTGCGTATGCCACATTGTCGCTCCGTTTACGGGCCGGGTTGGTCTGCGGCTGGTCGATCCGGGGAATCTGGTGCAGTCGAGCGGCAGCACTCCGCTGGCGGTGGTGACGCAGATCGAGCCGATCACAGTGATTTTTACGCTGTCCCAGGACAATCTTGAGCAGGTGCTGGCGCAGATGCGGCATGGCAACACGCTTTCGGTGGAGGCGTGGGACCGCACGCAGGAGAGCAAGATTGGCACAGGCAAACTGACGGCGCTCGACAACCAGATTGACACGACGACGGGCACGCTGAAGCTGCGCGCAATGTTCGACAACAAGCAGGACACGCTCTTCCCGAACCAGTTTGTGAACACGAGGCTGCTGGTGGAAACAGAGCACAACATGACGTTGATTCCGACGGGCGCAATTCAGCACAACGGCGATGAAGCGTTTGTTTACCTGATCGAGAACGGCAAGAAACCCAACGAGAAGATTGCGAAGATCCAGGATGTGAAGCCGGGAACTGCAAATGAAGGGCTCACCGCCGTCACCGGGATCAATCCGGGAGACATGGTGGCGACGAGCAGCTTTGAAAGCTGGCAACGGCTCAACAGTCAATCTTTCGAAGACGGCTCCGGTACCGTCCGGCGCAAGCGAGAGCAATACCCCGTGAGTCCGTCCCGCCCATTTATTCTGCGGCCGGTTGCAACCTCACTGCTGATGGCCGCAATTCTGCTGGTGGGCATCGTTGCGTTTACGCAACTGCCGGTTTCGGCTTTGCCGGAGGTCGATTATCCGACGATCCAGGTGCTGACGTTTTATCCGGGCGCAAGCCCGAATGTGATGGCGACGACGGTGACGGCTCCGCTGGAGCGGCAGTTCGGCCAGATGCAGGGACTGAGCCAGATGACCTCGACCAGCTCAGGCGGCACGTCGGTGATCGTGCTGCAGTTCGACCTGGCCTGAATATCGACATCGCCGAGGAAGAGGTGCAGTCGGCGATCAATGCCGGCGCAGAGCTATCTGCCGTCGGAGCTGCCGCGCCGCCGGTTTACAGCAAGACGAATCCGGCGGATGCTCCGGTGCTGACGCTGGCGATTACGTCGAAGACCATGCCGCTGTCGCAGGTGGAGGACCTGGTGGACACGCGGCTGGCGCCGAAGATTTCGCAGTTGAGCGGCGTGGGACTGGTGAGCATCAGCGGCGGACAGAAGCCGGCGGTGCGCATCCAGGCGAATCCGACGGCGCTGGCCTCGTATGGGTTGAACCTGGAGGACGTGCGCACGGCGCTGGCCGAGACCGAGCGTGAACTCGGCCAAGGGCAACTTCGACGGGCCGCACCAGGATTACCAGATCAATGCCAACGATCAGTTGGAGACGAGCGACGATTATCGAGAATGTGGTGGTTGCGTACCGCAACGGCGCGCCGGTGATGCTGAAAAACGTGGCGAACGTGGTCGACGGCATGGAAAACAGCACGCAGGCGGCGTGGATGAACCAGACGCCGGCGGTGATCCTGAACATTCAGCGGCAGCCGGGCGCGAACACGATCAACGTGGTGAAGAGCATCAAGGCAATTGCTGCCGCAGCTTGAGGCCAACCTGCCGGCAGCATCAAGGTAACGCCGCTGACCGATCTCACCACAGCGATCCAGGCTTCAGTCGACGACGTGGAGTTTGAGCTGATGCTGACCATTGCGCTGGTGGTGATGGTCATCTTCCTGTTTCTGCGCAATCTGTACGCGACCATCATTCCCAGCGTGGCGGTGCCGCTTTCGCTGGTGGGCACGTTTGGCGTGATGTATGCGCTGGGCTACAGCCTGGACAATCTTTCGCTGATGGCGCTGACGATTTCGACGGGCTTTGTGGTGGATGACGCGATCGTGATGATCGAGAACATTTCCCGCTATCTGGAGGCGGGAGACACGCCGATGCAGGCGGCGATGAAGGGCGCGGAGCAGATCGGGTTCACGATTATTTCGTCTGACGGTTTCGCTGATTGCGGTGCTGATTCCGCTGCTGTTCATGGGCGACGTGATGGGACGGCTGTTCCGCGAGTTCGCGGTGACGCTGGCGGTGACGATCGTGCTCTCCGCGGTGGTTTCGCTGACGCTGACGCCGATGATGTGCTCGCGGATCCTGCGGCACACATCCCGAAGGCACAGCAGGGGCGCTTCTTCAAGGCTTCAGAGCGCGTCTTCGAGAGGATGATCGCGTTTTATGGACGCACGCTGAAGTTTGTGCTGCGCTTCCAGACGATTACGCTGCTGGTGGCGCGTGGCCACGCTGGTGCTGACGGTCTTTCTTTACATCGTCATTCCCAAGGGATTCTTTCCCGACGCAGGATACGGGCGTGATTCAGGGCATTTCGCAGGCGCCGCAGTCGATTTCGTTTGCGGCGATGAAGCAGAAGCAGCAGGAGCTGGCGAAAGTGATCCTGGCCGATCCGGCGGTCGAGAGCCTTTCGTCGTTCATCGGCGCGGACGGCACGAATACGACGCTGAACAGCGGACGATTCTCGATCAACCTGAAGCCGCTTGAACGAGCGGAAGATCAGCGCGTCGGATGTGATTCGCAGGCTGCAGCAAAAGCCTGAAGAAGGTCGACGGCATTCAAGCTCTACATGCAGCCGGTGCAGAACATCACGGTGGACGACCGCGTGAGCCGCACGCAATACCAGTACACGCTGGAAGATCCGGACCCGAACGAGCTGAACGAGTGGACGGACAAGCTTGTGGCGAAGCTGAAGAAGCTGCCGGAGCTTGCCGATGTGGCGACCGATCAGCAGACCGGCGGCCTGGCGGTGTCGCTGATGATCGACCGCGTGACGGCCTCGCGGCTGGGCATTGCGCCGTCACGATCGACAACACGCTTTACGACGCGTTCGGGCAGCGGCAGATCAGCACGATGTACACGCAGCTGAACCAGTATCACGTGATTCTGGAGGCGATGCCGCAGTTTCAGAAGGACCCGGACCAGCTGCAAGACTGTACATCCAGACGAGCGCGTCGCGCGGGGCGGGCGGGCCGGGCGCTTCGTCTTCGTTCGCGTCCTCGGGATCTTCGTCGGCGGGCTCGAATGCGACGACGAGCTGCGGTGGCATACACGCCTCTTCGGCGTGCTGACACGCCTGCGACTGCCGCCGAGCATCGGCGTGGCGCCGACGCAGCACTGCACGTCGAACTGCGAACACGGCGACCAGTTCGACCGCCGTCGGACGCCGTGCCGCTGAGCGCATTCACCCATTTCGAAACGACGACCGAGGCGCTTTCGATCAATCACCAGGGCCAGTTTCCGGCGGTGACGGTCTCGTTCAACCTGGCGCCGAATGCCGCGCTGGGCGAGCGCGATCACGGCGATCGACAAGGCGCAGAAGGACCTGAGACATGCCGGCCAGCGTGCAGACGGATTCCAGGGCACGGCGGCTGCGTTCAAGAACTCGCTCTCGAACGAAGGCGCTGCTGATTCTGGCCGCGCTGGTCACGGTCTACATCGTGCTGGGCGTGCTGTACGAAAGCTTCATTCATCCCATCACGATTCTTTCCACGCTGCCTTCGGCGGGCGTGGGCGCGCTGCTGGCGCTGATGATTTTCAAGCAGGACCTGAGCGTGGTGGCGATCATCGGCATCATCCTGCTGATCGGCATTGTGAAGAAGAACGGCATCATGATGGTGGACTTCGCGCTGGAGGCGGAGCGCGAGCGCGGGATGAATTCGACGGACGCGATTTACGAGGCGTGCCTGCTGCGCTTCCGGCCGATCATGATGACGACGATGGCGGCGCTGCTGGCGCGGCATTCCGCTGGCGCTGGGATCGGGCATCGGCTCGGAGCTGCGGCGGCCGCTGGGCATTGCGATGGTGGGCGGATTGCTGCTGAGCCAGATCCTGACCCTCTACACCACGCCGGTGATTTACATCTTCTTCGACGCGTGGCGCAGCGCGTGTCGGGCAAGAAAGCCGACGGGCAACGATCGTCAGCCGGCACCGGCACGGAGCAGGCATGAACATCTCCGCGCCCTTCATCAAGCGTCCGGTGGCGACGACGCTGCTGACGGCGGCGGTCGCGCTGGCCGGCGCGATCGCGTTCAATGTGCTGCCGGTTTCGCCGCTGCCGCAGGTGGATTTCCCGACCATCTCGGTGCAGGCGGGCCTGCCGGGCGCCAGTCCGGAGATCATGGCGTCGTCGGTCGCGACGCCGCTGGAGCGGCAGTTCAGCCACATCGCCGGCGTGACGGAGATGACGTCGTCGAGTTCGCTGGGCAGCACCGCGATGACTCTGCAGTTCGATCTGAGCCGCAACATCGACGGCGCGGCGCGCGACGTGGAGGCGGCCATCAATGCGGCGCGCACTTATCTGCCCGCCAATCTGCCGGGCAATCCGACGCTATCGCAAGGTGAATCCGGCGGACTCGCCGATCATGATTATCGGGCTCACTTCGGATGATTACAGCCGAGCCAACGCATGTACGACGAGGCCTCGACGGTGATGGAGCAGAAGCTGTCGCAGATCGCCGGGCGTGGGGCAGGTGGATGTCGGCGGCGGCGCGCTGCCTTCGGTGCGCGTGGAAGTAAATCCGACGCAGCTGAACAGCTACGGGCTGACGATGTCGAATATTCAGTCGGTGCTGAGCACGCAGAACGCGGACCAGGCGCGCGGGCTTTCTGGCGAACGGCAGCACGACCGCGGACATTATGGCCAACGACCAGATCTCCCATGCGGCCGATTATGCTCCGCTGATTATCGGATACAACAATGGCGCGGCGGTGCGGCTCTCGCGACGTGGCCAGATGTCGATCGATGTCGACGCAGGACATGTTCGCAACGCGGGCTACCTGAACGGCAAGCCGTCGATCGTGCTGATCATCTTTCGCCAGCCGGGCGCCAACATCATCCAGACCGTCGACCGCATCCGCAGCCAGCTTCCTTTTCTGAAGGCGACGATTCCACAAGGCGATGGAGATGACGGTGGTGATGGATCGCACCACGACGATCCGCGCCTCGGTGGACAATGTCGAGCGGACGCTGATCATCGCCGATCGTGCTGGTGATTCTGGTGGTTTTTCTGTTTCCTGCGCAGCCCGCGCTCGACGCTGATTCCGACGGTTGCCGTTCCGGTGTCGCTGATCGGCACGTTTGCGGTGATGTACCTGCTGGGCTTCAGCCTGGACAACCTGTCGCTGATGGCGCTGACCATCTCTACCGGATTCGTGGTGGACGACGCGATTGTGGTGATGGAGAACATCACGCGCCATCTGGAAGCAGGCATGACGCCGATGGCGGCGGCGCTGAAGGGCGCAGAAGAGATCAGCTTTACGGTGTTCTCGATCAGCATGTCGCTGGTGGCGGTGTTCATTCCGATTCTGCTGATGGGCGGCATTGTGGGCAGGCTGTTTCGCGAGTTTGCGATTACGCTTTCGACGGCGATTCTGGTGTCGATGGTGATTTCGATCACCACCACTCCGATGATGTGCGCACACCTGCTGAAAGCGCATGAACACGGAAAAGCATGGACGGCTGTACCGGATCAGCGAGAGGGTCTTTGACGGCATGCTGAACGGATACCGGCGCAGCCTGGAGTGGGTGCTGGAGAATCCAGGGCTGACGCTGGTGACGCTGATTATGGTGATCGCGCTGAACGTGGTGCTTATCATCAAAATTCCCAAGGGATTTTTCCCGCAGCAGGATACGGGCGCGCTGGTGGGCGGCGTGCAGGGGCCGCAGGACGCGTCGTTCGCGGTGATGAACAATTCGATTCAGAAACTGGTAGGACGTGGTGAAGGCCGACCCGGCGGTGGCGAATGTGGTTGGCTACGTGGGCTCGGGCAACGGCGGGTTCATGTATGTGGCGCTGAAGCCGCTGGAAGAGCGCAAGATCGGCGCTGCGGAGATCATCAACCGGCTGCGGCCGAAGCTGAACCGGCTGCCGGTGGCGTCGGCTTTTCTGCAGGCGGCGCAGGATCTGCGCATTGGCGGCAGAGGCAGCAATGCGCTCTACCAGTACACGATGCAGGCGGACAACGTGACCGATCTGTTCCAATGGGGTCCGATTCTGCTGGCGCAGATGAAGAAGCTGCCGGGATTGCAGGACGTGAATACCGACCAGCAGAACGGCGGCCTGAGCGAATATCTGACCTACGACCGGACGACGGCGGCGCGGCTGGGAGTGACGCCGCAGTCGCTGGACTCGGCGCTCTACTCGGCGTTCGGGCAGTCGGAGGTTTCGATCATCTATACGCAACTGAACCAGTATTACGTGGTGCTTGAGGTGGCTCCGCAGTACTGGCAGTCGCCCGACGGGATTGCAGAACATCTATCTGCAGACGGGCAATGGGCCGATTCCGCTGTCGGCGATGACGACAGCGACGTCTACGACCACGCCGCTGGACATAAATCACACCGGGCTCTTTCCATCGGTGACGGTTTCGTTCAACCTGGCGCCGGGCATGTCGTTGAGCCAGGCGACGAAGGAAGTTGCGGACATGCAGAACCGGCTGGGCACGCCTTCGACGATCCACGGATTTTTTGCCGGCACGCTGCAGGCGTACCAGGATTCGCTGGCCTCGGAAAAATACCTGGTCATGACGGCGCTGCTGGCGGTTTACATCGTGCTGGGGATTCTGTACGAGAGCCTGGTGCATCCGCTGACGATTCTGTCCACGCTGCCCTCGGCCAGCGTCGGCGCGGTGCTGGCGCTGATGCTGTTCAAGAGTGGACCTCAACGTGATTTCGATTATCGGCATCATTCTGCTGATCGGCATCGTGAAGAAGAATGCGATCATGATGATCGACTTTGCGCTGATGGCGGAGCGGGAGCAGGGGAAGAGCACCCGCGACGCGATCTTCGAGGCGTGCATGCTGCGCTTCCGCCCGATTTTGATGACGACGATGTCGGCGCTGTTCGGCGCGCTGCCGCTGGCCTTCGGAACCGGGCACCGGGTCGGAGCTGCGGCGTCCGCTGGGCATCACAATTGTGGGCGGATTGATTATGAGCCAGATGCTGACGCTGTACACGACGCCGGTGGTTTATCTGTATCTGGACCGCGCGCGGCTGTGGGTGATGGGCAAGGAACACGATACGTTTAATCCCGACCTGGGCGAGTCCGCGATATGAATTTTGAATGGAAGCAGGCTATAAGAAAGATGAAAGACAAACGAGCAGCGGGTGCGCGGGCGGCGGTTTGCGCCGGTCTGTGTGCCTTGCTGGTTGGCTGCCTGCCGGGGCCGAAATATCGGGCGCCGAGCGCGCCAGCAGCGACAGCTCCCAGCTATAAGGAGTCGACGGTGAATTTCCAGAATGCGCCGGGATGGAAAGTTGCGTCTCCGCAGGATGCAATGCTGCGCGGGAAATGGTGGGAGATTTACCACGATCCTGAATTGAATTCGCTGGAAGACCAACTGAACATCAATAACGAGAACATCAAGGAATTTTTCGAGAACTACATGGCGGCGCGGGCGCTGATCCGCCAGGCGCGAGCGCAATACTGGCCGACGGTGACGACGAGCCCTTCATGGAACCGCTCCAGGTCGTCGTCGAACCTTGGTCTTTCGTCAACCGCGAACGCAGGCCACGAGAACACGGAATGGTCTTTTCCAGTCGATATTTCGTGGCAGCCGGACCTGTTCGGGAAGATTCGCAATGAGGTGCGCGAGGCCGAATACGGCGCGCAGGTGAGCGCGGCGGACCTAGCGAACGAACAGCTTGCGGAGCAGGCGAGCCTGGCGGAGTATTTTTTTGAGCTGCGCGGACAGGACGCGCTGCAGAAGATTCTGAACGATACGGTGGCGGCGGACCAGAAGTCGCTGGGTTACACGCAGGCGCAGTATGACACGGGTGTGGGCGATTATATTTCAGTGGTGGAGGCGAAGACTGCGCTGAGGAGTGCGGAGTCCGGAGCGCTGAACCTTGGAGTATCACGCGCGCAGTTCGAGCACGCCATCGCGATGCTGATCGGAAAACCGGCTACGGAGTTTTCGCTGGCGGTGAGGCCGGTGCTGACCACCCCGCCGCCGGTTCCGACGGGAGTGCCGTCGCAACTGCTGGAGCGCAGGCCCGATATTGCCGGGGCAGAGCGGACGGTGTCCGAGGCGAATGCGACGATCGGCATTGGATACGGGGCGTTTTACCCTGACCTGACGCTTTCGGCTTCGGGTGGATTTCAGGCTTCGAGCTTCGAGCACTGGTTCGACTGGCCGAGCCGCTTCTGGTCAATCGGGCCGTCGCTTTCGCAGACGCTTTTTAACGGCGGGCTGTATCGCGCGCAGCTGCAGCAGTACACGGCTATTTACAACGGCGATGTGGCCACGTACAGGCAGACAGTGCTGACGGCTTTCCAGCAGGTGGAGGATTATCTGGCGGCGACGCGGATTCTTTCGCAGCAGATCCTGAAGCAGCAGGAAGCAACGGAAGCGGCACAAACATCTCTCGATCTGGAGATGGAGCGATATAAGATTGGGGTCGATCCTTATATCGATGTGGTGACGGCGCAGACGACGTTGCTGAGCAATCAGCAATTGCTGGCGACGTTGCATGTGGAGGAGATGACGGCTTCGATTGAGCTAATTCAGGCACTGGGTGGCGGATGGGACAGCACGCAGCTTCCGACTCCGAAACAGGTTTCGGTTAAGCCTGCGAAAGGCGATTACACGCTTCAACACTAGGACTGGCCGTACAGGCACTTTGCTTCGCCTGGCCACTTCCGTTGGTCGTCGCGCTTAGCGTCCAGGTGTATGCGCCACGCGTGGAAGAATTGTGGACTCCTACCACCGATTTTTTCATTGCAGACAGAGGATACGGAAAACAGAGTGGTTCTTTGGCTCAGGCAGGTGCGCTGGTTTGGATGCGGTAGGCGGCGGCGTTAGCGTCGCGATGGAACATGCTTACTGTTTCGAGCGAGTAGTTAGCCAGGTCTTTGCCGACGAGGCTGAGCTTGTTGAGGATTTCGGGCGGGATGGTGATGATGTGGCATCCGGCGTTATCGGCCTGAAAGATGTTGAGCAGCTCGCGGGGGCTGGCCCATAACAATTCAGCGCGGGGACGGGTGCGGAGAAGCTGGTGCGCCTGCTTCATGACGGGAACCGGGTCGATGCCGGTGTCGGCGATGCGCCCGGCGAAGACGGAGACGATGGCCGGGGTTGCGGGATCCAGCGCGGCGGCGACGCGCTCGACCTGGTGGATCGTGAGGATGGCGGTGACGTTGACGGTGACTCCGGCGCGGGAGAGACGCCGAATGAGTGGGCCCATAAAGACGCCTTGCTGGTTGGTGACGGGGATTTTTACGTTGACGTTCGGCCCCCAGGAGGCGATGGCGCGGGCCTGAGCTTCCATGCTTTCTTCGTCGTCGGCGAAGACTTCAAGGGAGACGGGGCGGTCGGGAACGAGGCATAGCAGGTTGCGCGCGAAGGCTTCATAATCGAGGATGCCGGCCTTGCGCATCAGCGTTGGATTGGTGGTGAAGCCCTGGATCCAGGGATTTTTGCATATGGTCAGGATGCTGGCTAGGTCGGCTCCGTCGGCGAAAAGTTTGACGCGGAGGTCTTCAATGTTGGGCCTTGTGATGCTGGGCATGGCCGGCTCCTGATTATTGTTGGGTGGAGGAGTTGGACTGGGACATGAGGGTATCCGGATCGGCGCGCGCAGATTCGCGCCACCACTGCCGCGCTACCAGCAATAGAAAGTGTGTGTTGCCGACTATGCCTCGGGGACCACGATTACGGCTTCGGCCTCGCAGTGGTATCGCACGGCTACGCAGATTAGGGGCTGCTGTTTTGAATCTCGGATTGTGTGCGTGGATGATTCCGCGATGGTCGTGGCAGGGTGCGGCGCTGGCTAGTTTGGTTACGGATGGTTCGCTGGCGGTTTTTAGCTGGGTGGTGCTGCAGGGGATTCGGAGAGCTGGCCGTCCATGCCATTTGCTTCGCATTGTCAGTCCCGAGAGTCGTGGGAGCGGCATTTCTGTGGACTCCTGCTGATCTTTTCGCCACAGAGAACCCGGAGAATGCAGAGGGAATTGCAGAGGCCACGTCTCAGGGACGAGACGTGGCCTCCGCGCTGATGAAAGCGACACTTAATCTAACCAGGGATCAGAGCAGGGTTTCCGCCTAACGAAGCATGCTCCTGCCGGGCTTGCCGCGTCTGTGCGATGCAGATGATATGCAGGATGAGCAGAAGCGGCACGGCGAAGGTGGGTATGAGGCTCATGGGCAGCAAACCCATGATGCGGGTGGTGGCTCCGTGGGCGAGTATGCCGATTTTTGAAGGCGAGGACAAGACGCCGGTTGTTACCGCCACGACAAGATCCGCGATGCCCGCATATTGCCATGCGACAAAGGCTCCGAAAGGCAACGCTTTTCTGGACAGGGCGAATGCAACGAACGGAGCTGTTACGCCGATCGCGAAATCGCCGAGCCCGGCTGGCAAGGCGAAGAGCGGAGGAAGAAAGCCCTATCGCCATCAGAATAATAAATATGATTCCGCCGCTTCGCCACGTCTGCACGGCGGTGAGCACGACGGGATTCAGTGAAAGAACATAGTCGCGAAAATGGCGCGAAGACTGAAACCAGATGGCGAAGACGAGGATGGGTGTTGCCGCGAAGAGTCCCAAAAGAAGCGAGCCTCTTGCGAGGTGGGCCAATCCGGAGTCAAAGACCCGGCTATATCCGGCAAAGAGGACTCCGAGAAACCAGAGAGACAGCAATCCCAGCAAGCTATTTCTCAAGTCCGTTGAAATTTGAGCTAGTCATGATGGATTCCTTTTGCCAGTGCGACCGGCAGGTTAGCAACTTCGGTGGATAACCGAACCAGGTGGCGCCAGCGTTTTCCGCCGAGTGTTGAGCGCACCTGTTCCTGGACCGCTCTCCAGGCTGGTTGAATGCGAGAGAGTTCTGCCTCCCGGACCTGGACAGGCTCAACCAGCGTTCACGCCGGTCGTGTCCTTTTCGGGCCTTGATCAAGCCGCGCTTGCGCAGAATCCCTACAGAGCGGGTGAGGGTTGTGCTGTCGAGGGCGAGAAGCTCGGCGAGATCCCCTTGCAGCTTTTCGCCGGTTAGCGAGAGCGCCTGCAGGATGGCGAACTGCGTCATGCGCAATCCGAGCGGGCGCATCGCTTCGTCATAGATCTGGCTGACAGACGCGGGATGCGCGGCGGACGTTGGCGCATAAGCACGGGAGAGTAATGGCTCCGCTCATAATGAATTATATGCATATACATATAATTTGGATTCAAATTTTCCTACTGAATTTTTGCCCGGAATTTTTACCGTGCTCTGATTGCCGGGAGAATCATTCCCCGACTTCGAGTTGCCGGATGAGGAAGGCGTAGTCGAAGGCGATTTCTTTTAGATAGTCGTAGCGGCCTGAGGCTCCTCCGTGGCCTGCGGTCATGTTGGTGTGGAGGAGGAGCGGGTTTTGGTCGGTCTTTAGGCGGCGTAGTTTGGCTACGTACTTGGCCGGTTCCCAGTACATGACCTGGCTGTCGTAGAGCGAGGTTTTTACTAACATGGCCGGGTAGGACTTTGCCTCTAAATTGTCGTAGGGCGAGTAGCTGAGCATGTAGTTGAAGGCTTCGGGCTGGTTGGGGTCGCCCCACTCTTCGTATTCGGGGACGGTGAGGGGAAGCGAGGCGTCGAGCATGGTGTTGATGACGTCTACGAACGGAACATGCGAGACGACTGCGCGGAAGAGGCCGGGTTCGAGGTTGGCGACGGCGCCCATGAGCAGTCCTCCGGCGCTGCCGCCTTCGATGGCGACTCGGGTTGGGTCTCCATAGCCTTCGTTGAGCAGGTGGTGGGTTACAGCGATGAAGTCGGTGAAGGTGTTGCGTTTGTGCATGAGGCGTCCAGCGTCGTGCCAGGGCTTGCCCATGTCTCCTCCGCCGCGGACGTGGGCGTAGGCGAGGACGAAGCCACGGTCGAGCAAGCTTAGGCGATTGCTGTTGAAGGCGATGGGTAGCGAGTATCCATAGGAGCCGTATCCGTAGACGAAGAGCGGGTTCTTGCCGCGCTGGAATTTGTCTTTGCGGTAGACGAGCGAGATGGGGACCTCTACTCCGTCTTCGGCTTTGGCGAAGAGGCGCTCGGAGGTGTAGAGCGATTTGTCGAAGTTGCCGGGGACTTCGAGCTGTTTGAGCAGTGTGGATTCGTCGGTGGTTACGTCGTACTCGAAGATGGAGCCGGGCGTTACGAGCGATTGATAGCCGTAGCGGTATTTCGTTGGTGTCGAAGATGCGGTTGGTGTGCGGGTGCGCGCTGTAGACGGGTTCGGGGAATGCGATTTCACTCGACTCGCCCGATTCGGCGCCTTGGCCGGTGAAGGGGACTACGCGCAGGTGCTGGAGTCCGTCGCGGCGCTCACAAGCTACGTAGAACGTGGCAAAGAAGTCGACGTCTTCGAGCATGACGTCGGCGCGATGGGGAAGGATTTCTTTCCAATTGGCGCTTGAGGATGCGGCTATGGGCGCGGTGACGAGGCGGAAGTTGCGTCCGGTGTCGTTGACGCGGATGTAGAGAAGTCCGTTGCGGTGGCCGGCGTAGTATTCGATGTTGTCGCGGCGCGGCTCGATGAGTTGCCACTCGCCAGCGGGTGTGTCGGCGCGGAGAAAACGCTCCTCGGTGGTGGTGTGGCTTGCGCATTCGAGGATCAGGTACTGGCCGTCGCGAGTGCGGCCTGCTCCTATATTGAAGCGCTCGTCGGTTTCTTCGTAGAGGAGCGCGTCTTCGGAGTGTGGCGCCCCAAGCGCGTGCCGGTAGAAGCGGTAATGGCGCTTTTGGATTTCGTCTTCGATGGTGTAGAAGAGGGTGCGATTGTCGGCGGCCCAGGTGACTGATCCGGTGCGTTCGACTCTTTCGGGCAACAGCTGGCCGGTGCGGAGATCCTTGACCTGAAGGGTGTACTGGCGGAAGCCGGTGTTGTCGATGGAATATGCCAGCAGGGTCCCATCGTCGGAGACGGTGAGCGCCTGCACGGTCATGTAGGGCTGGTCTTTGGCAAGTTCGTTGACGTCGAGGATGATTTCTTCTGGCGCGGATTCGTCGGGGGCTTCGGTCGTTCCGGGCTTGCGGCAGTAGATGGGATATTGCGATCCCTGCTCGGTGCGCGAGTAGTACCAGAAATTGCCTTCGCGAAACGGGACGGAGACGTCCGTCTCCTTGATATGGCTGACCATTTCGTCGTAGAGGGTCTTGCGAAGAGACTCGTCAGACGCGGTGACATCGTCGGTGTAGGCGTTCTCGGCTTCGAGGTAGGCGGTGACTTCGGGGTTCTCGCGCTCGCGCAGCCAGGCGTAGTCGTCGGCGAGGGTGTGGGAGTGGATTGTCGTTTCCACAGGATGAATTGGCGCGATGGGCGGAGCCGGCTCGGTGTTCGTGGGCATGCATTCAGGATAAAGGGACTGCGCGTCCAGCGGCGCGTGCTTCGCGCAATAGCATTCGCCATCAGGGCCTAGCTGGTGAAGACAGCAGCAGGTAGGCGAAAAATGTGGGAGTATGGGTATCTGCAATCCATCGTCACGTAATGCGATGAGCATCCGTGAGCGACTAAGCTTATGAAGTGAGTGCATTTATGCTTGAGTGCTATTCCATGGCCGCTGGGCGGTCGGTCATGTTGGCGCGGGTAGAGGCGGGACAGCTCGGCGCGAAAGCCATCGATACTGAGCACCTTCTGATGGGAATAGTGCGTTTAGACCCTATGGCCCTTCAGCTCGCCGGTGCTTCAATTGGCTTGGTCTGGGCGAGGGAGCGGGCTACCATTTTCCACGCCCCCGGCAAGAAGCTGCCTAACTCGGCGGATATGCCCATGACCGATGACGCGCAACGTGCGCTGTTCAATGCTGTCGCGCTTGCTGAAACTCACAAGTGTGCGTTTGTCCGGACCGAGCACTTATTGCTGGCTCTCATGTCTGATGGCTCATGCCATGCCGCAGAGATGCTCGAAGAGACCGGGGCCTCCATGGAGTTGCTTGAACAACGTGTAGCTAACTTGTACGGCAATGAACAGCAAGAAGGCGCCCCTTTATCAGAAGACGATTTCAGCTAGCCAGGCAATTTCCGGTACTCGTAAGCGCCATGATTTCCCGGGAATCGGTTTTTTGGTGACTAACGTTGACACCTCAAGAAACTCAAGCTGCGCATTTGAGACGCTACAATTCTGGCGGGCTGCTGTACGCTCCGCGGAGGAGATGGAGGATGGTTCCAACGCCGCAGTATCGCTTGAGGCCCGGCGCTTTGCTGCTGGCGGTTGATTTTGCCGGGACTCTGGTTTTTGCCGTGGAAGGTGCGATGGCTGCGGCTAAGGGGCATCTGGACCTGCTGGGTGCGATGGTTCTGGCGTTTGTCACGGCGCTGGGCGGCGGCACGATTCGCGATGTGCTGATCGGGGCAATTCCGCCGAATTCGATTCGCGACTGGCGTTATGGGGCGATTGCTTTCGCGGGAGCTGGCGCCGTGTTTCTGTTCGAGTCGCCGGTAAAGCATATTCCCGCGTCGTTAATGCTGGTTTTGGACGCGGCGGGATTGAGCCTGTTTGCGATTGCCGGAGCGGAAAAGGCGCTGGAGTTTGGGATTCATCCTTTTATTGCGATCCTGATGGGCGGTGTTACGGGGGTGGGCGGCGGAACGATTCGCGATGTGTTGCTGGCGCAGGTCCCCACTGTTCTGCGGGCTGATGTGTACGCGACGGCGGCGCTGGCGGGAGCGGCGGTGGTGGTCGCAGGCCGAAGCCTGAGACTGCCCAAGGCAGCGGTGGCCGTGGCTGGGATTGTGATCTGTTTTCTGCTGCGAATGATCAGCGTGTGGCGGCATTGGAATCTGCCCGTTCTGGGGATGCGGTAAGCGGTGCCGCGAGGCGGAAGTGGTTGCCCAGTTTTGGCCTGCGATTTCATTTCCTGAGGCTGGCATTGAGGCAACTTCGGGGGTAAAGTGACAATCCACCTTAGACAATCCACCTTAAGGGTAGGCGGAACAGAAAGGTTGCCCACTTCAACCGATCAAAGGATAGTTATCCCGATGATTTCAAAGCGGATTTCGCAAAAAATGCAGATTTCGCAAAGAATTTTGATGTTTTCCGGAGTGGCGCTGTTGAGCGGCGCTGTGGCGTTTGCGCAGCAACAGCCGATGGGATCGGCTTCGCCTTCGAATCCGACGGCACCGACAAATAGCAACCCGAATATGAGCACTCCAGACCAAATGCAGCTGCAGGAGAACACTGCCGAGGGGTCGACGTTGGACAAAGCCTTTGTCAGCAAGGCGCTGGAAGGCGGCATGGCCCAGATCGGGCTGGGCAAACTGGCGGCGGAGAAGGGCTCAGGCGCCGACGTAAGGCAATTCGGGCAGAAGATGGTGGATGACCACACGCAAATGGGAAACCAGATGAAGCTTGTGGGCCAGCAGATCAGTGTGAAAGCACCCAAGGGTCTCTCAAAGAAGGACCAACAACTGGTGGCGAAGCTGGAGACGCTATCGGGCGCGCAGTTCGATGACGCCTATATCGCGGCCATGGTCAAGGATCAAAAGAGCGACGCCGCCGATTTCAGGCAAGAGGCTGGAAATACTCAAAATCCGACCGTGAAGCAAGCTGCGCAGGTGGGTGGCCAGGTGATCGATGGGCATCTCCAAATGATCGAGCAGATTGCGAAGTCCCACAATTTAAAGGGCTAGGGGGCTCCCCGCTCAGGCCCTCTGCTGCCCGGAGCGGCACGCGAGAATCACGCGTGCCGAGATCCGGTTCGGGTGGCCGGTACGCTGGTCTCGGGGACTAGTTTGGGCGGCCCCCCGTGGATCACGCGATCCCTTTGAGGCTGAAAGCGCTGCTGCTGGCGCAGCATAGGACCATCGGATAGTGCTTTGGAGAAAAGGAGTCGATCGGCATTAGGTCTATGGTGTCGCCCCACAATAATTTGGAGAGAAGCCGCACGCGGCGATTTCTCAGCTTGTTGCGGCTCTCCGGAGAATAAAACTCGTCATATCCGAACTGCCGCAGGAGCTCAACAGTTTCCGTTGTGCCAGTCTGAACTTCACTGGCAAGCTGTTCGATCAGAATCATCGGATGGAACTGTTCGATTGTTGATTTCAGGCCCTTGATTACGGAACGCTCGAAACCTTCCACATCAATTTTGATGAGCGAAACCGGGAGCATACTGCGATGAGAGAGCACCGAATCGCCGGTCTCCACCTCGACCTCGTATATGTCTTCCGCTTGTTCGCGCAGCGCACCGGACATTTTGCTCGTCGGATCAACGACGCCAGACCGTCCTGCCTCGTTGAGGTGCTCCGCGAACATTAGCTTGCCGCTGCTTTCGCCCAGCGCCCTCTGTATCGGCGTGATGTTGGAATATCCCGAGTGCCTGACGTTGAAGGACAGCAGCTCAAAGGTCTTCGGAGACGCCTCGATCGCATACACCTGACCAAAGCGCTGTGCGAAGTAGAGCGAGTGATTGCCAATGTTGGCACCCACATCTACGACCGTTGTCTCCCTGAATACGCTGGAGAAGCGATCGAGGCGCGAGAACACGATGTCGAGCAGCACCCTTTCGAATCGACCGAACACTATTATCTCGGACGTAATGCAGTCGAAGGCAAAGCCCGCCACGTTAGGATAAACTGCCGCATTTTCGTTTCGCCGGCGGCCGAGTAACTTTCGAAGGATAAAGTAATCGTCGAAAAAGGTCCTGCGACAGTCGCGGGGCGAAAAGCGCATACATATCTTCCTTAACGGTATCGGATTGCTTCCGGACCTCCTGGTTAGCCGAGTTCATCTACCGACCACCGATAATCTGCGCTGCCGCGCCTGATTTTCCAAACTGTGGGTGGTCATTGAGGCTCTTGAAAGCTCGTTTTAGATTAAACCAGTGGCGTCAATAAACGCATCCCCGGAGCAGCAAACCGCGTCATACGGTGGCCATCCGCTGGGCGCGGATACGCCGCTGCACTGCCTCTCGTTGAGGTCGAAAAGAGTAGCACAGGAAAATCACAGGTCAAATCTGGAGGGGAGGCTGCGGCTATACCAGGCGCGCGAACTTTTGCCTTCGCGTTTCCCATTCTTCGGTCGAGAAGAGCCTTGGACCGACCTGGATGAGGCGCGGGAGCATATTGAAGACGGAGATTCGGCTCCACGGCTTGCCTGCGCGGGTACGGAAGCCTTTTTCATTCAGGTCGCTGACGACGTTGGAAAGCGGGAAGTCCTGCACGAGCAGTTCCATCATCAGGACAAGAGCCTGATGTTCGCGCGGGTCGACCTCAAGACGCGTGCAGTCGTCGGAGATGCGCAGGCCGTAGGGGATTTCTTCGTCATATGCGCCGTCGGACAGTGGGGCGTCGCCCGGCAACTCGCGCCGCCATTCGATGGAGACAAGCTGCCAGCCTGTGGCTGTGCGCTGCTGCATGATTTCAGGACTAAATGGTCCCGAGATTACATCGCGAATCCGTTCAAAGTGCGCCATGACGTGCCTCTTTCGGCTTCTGGGGTACCAGCATACTCCTGCGATGGAATCGTGTGTTGTCAAAAAAACGTAGAGAAAGTGTCAAACGCAGAAAGAGGGGGAGACGTGCGGCTTTGTCTTTTCTGTAGAATTACGGCGATGCCTCAAATATCAATCCGGCGCGGATGGCTGGCGCTGCTGCTTTGTGTGTTCTCAGTTGCGGCGGTGTGCCAGCCGGTCAAGAGCCTGCCCAAGCCTGCCGACTATGTCAGCGACTTTGCTCATGTACTGTCGCCGGGGACGATTCAGCAACTGGGTCTGGTTTGCGGACAGGTGGACCACGAGGCGCACGCGCAGATTGCGGTGGTAACGGTCAAGACACTGGATGATGATCCGGTGGAGGACTATGCGGTTCAGCTTTATCAGGCGTGGGGGCTGGGCGCAAAGGGTGGTGCGGATCAGGATCGGGGTGTACTGATTCTGGTGGCGGTGAACGACCGCAAGCGATTCATTTCGACGGGGTATGGGCTGGAGGGAATTCTGCCGGACGCCAGGGTGGGCGAGATTGGCCGCGCCATGGTTCCCATGCTGCGGAATAACGATTTTGACGGTGCGATGACGCTGGCGGTGGGGCAGATTTCGCAGATCATTGCGGCGGACGCGGGGGTTAGGCTGACTCCGTTGCAGGGCCAGCAATCTGCGCCGCAACAGGTGCATATCGGGCTGGGGCAGATGATCTTTTTCGGAATCGTTGTCCTGCTCATCATTCTTTTTCTGGCGCGCTTCGGCGGATCGGGTCTGATCGGCTTCCTGCTAGGGATGTTTTTTGGCGGTGGATGGCGCGGCGGCGGTGGAGGCGGCGGTTTCGGCGGCGGTGATGGCGGTGGAGGCGGCGACGGTTTTGGCGGTTTTGGCGGCGGAAGCACCGGCGGCGGCGGGGCCGGCGGCAGTTGGTAAGATTTAGCTACGTTAAGGGAGATTGCGAACGATGATGCGTCGTGGGTTGTGGATTTCTGTTGGTGTTGTAGTGGTTCTGGTTCTCGCTCTGGTGATGATTTTTGGCAGCTATGTGAGCGCCAGAAACGAGATGGTGGCCAAACAGGTTGCCGTCCAGACACAGTGGTCGAACGTGCAGACGCAGTTGCAGCGGCGCGCCGATCTGATTCCGAACCTGGTGGCGACGGTGAAAGGCTATGCGACGCACGAAGAGACGGTGTTTGCCGATATCGCGAATGCCCGGGCTGGTCTGCTGAACGCGCATGATCCCAAGGCTGAGATTCAGGCGAACGGCCAGCTGGATTCGGCCATCGGGCGGTTGCTGGCGTTGTCCGAGGCATATCCGGATTTGAAGGCAAACCAGAATTTCCTTGCCCTTCAGGATCAACTGGAGGGTACGGAGAACCGCATTGCTGTAGAGCGGCGTCGGTATAACGAGTCGCTGCAGCGACTACAACACCTTTATCCGGCAGTTCCCGAACAACATTTGGGCCGGGATGGCAGGGTTTCAGCCGAACAATGCTTACTTTGAGGCCAGTGCGGCTTCGCAAAACGCGCCTACGGTGAAGTTCTAAGAACTGCGTGTCCAGCGATATTGCGCTTCCCGCCCCCAGCACGCGAAAACCACACGTGCCCGGGGCCCGGTTTTGCGCCATCCTGAAGCTGTCTCCGGTGGCCACTCCGGTTGATCGTGCGACCCAGTCGTCGGGACGCACTCTGGTTTCGATTATTTTCACCTAAGAAAGCAAAAAGGCTGCCCGAATGGGCAGCCTTTTTTTACAGCGGAATTTATTAGCTGCGAGTGTAAGAGGCGATGGCGCTGGCCTCGTCGTCCTTGACGTCAAAGACGGTGTAGAGCTTGGTGATCTGAAGCAGGTCGTGAACCTTTTTGGTGAGGTTCAGCAGCTTGAGTTCGCCGCCCTGGTTGCGGACGGTGGTGTAGGCGCTTACCAGCTCGCCGATGCCGGAGCTGTCGATGTAGTTTACGTCGGCAAGATTCAGCAGAATGTGCTTCGATCCTTTGGACAACAAATCGCGGACGGCGTCGCGCAACTGCACACTGCCCTCACCAAGAGTAATGCGTCCGCTGAGATCCAGAATAGTTACGCCGTCTACCTGACGGGTGGTTACTTTCATGCTCACTGAAGTTCCTCCTTAGCTACCTGTTTGAGCGGTCCCCAGATGTTTTATAAGCGTGAGCTCGGTTCCGGGATGCAATTGCTTGAAGTGTACCTCATCCATGAACGAGCGAATGAGGAAGATACCGCGGCCGGAGCCGCGCAGAAGATTTTCCGGGGCCAGAGGGTCGGGAAGCGTTGCGGGATCGAGCCCTTTGCCCTGGTCGGCGATGCGGATGACGAGCGAGTCGCCGGTATTTTCAAAAGAAGCGGTGATGCGCTTGTCCGGATCGTAGGAGTTGCCGTGCAGCACGGCGTTGACGGCAGCTTCGCGGACGGCCATGGTGATTTTGAACAATTCATCTTCGTCGATGCCAGCCTTTTTGGCCATCTGCTCGGCGGTCTGTTCCACCTTATTCACGCTGTCCAGCGAGGACTCGAGCGTATAGGTGATGCGGCTTGCCTGTTGTCCGGCCAAATGCTCTTCCTCGCGCTGCGGCATGACGTGTTTAAATCTTACAATGTTGCGAAAACGTTTAAGCCTGTACGACGCAGTTTGCTTGCTGGAGAAAACAATGTCAAGCGTGGGTGGGCCGGCAACGTCGAATGAGGGCCTTTTTAGGATAGACTTCAGCGGGGAACGCAGACTCAGGATGCGCGATCTGTAAGCCATTTCGCCGACGCTGACTACGATGCTGGGCACGCCTGTGACCGATGTCCAGGGGCAGCTGCGCGGGCGCGTGAAAGACCTGGCGGTGGGCACTGGAGCGGATGCGGGGAAGGTTGCAGGGCTGGTACTGAAGACGCGCAAAGGCTCAGGAACTGGTTCCGGCGACCGGCTTGCGGCCGACTCCCAGCGGCACGCTGGAGCTGCGCGGCGAAGCCGAGTTGCAGCCGCTGCACGGCGGCGAGGACTATATCTTTCTGCGGCAGGATCTGCTGGACCGGCAGATTATCGACGTCCACGGACGAAAAGTGGTCCGCGTGAACGATGTGGACCTGCAGTGGTTCAAGCAGGACGACATCGAAGACCTGCGCGTGCGCGAAGTGGAAGTGGGACTTGCGCGGCGCGGTGCGGCGGATGCTGCAGGGAGCGCTGCCGGCGGGCGCTCTGGACGCGGTGGTGAGAAGGTTTCCGGCGCGGGTGATTCCGTGGGAGTTCGTGGACATGATCGAGGTGGATCCGGCGCGGCGGGTGAAGCTGAAGATCGAACACGAGCGGCTGGCGCAACTGCATCCGTCGGACATTGCGGACATTCTGGAAGACCTGGCTCCGGCGGAGCGCGAAGCGATTCTGACGACGCTGGATGAGGAGGTCGCGGCCGAGGCTCTGGAGGAGGTCGAGCCGAGGCTGCAGAAGTCGATGATGGAGTCGCTGGACTCCGAGACGGCGGCGGGCATTGTGGAAGAGATGGACCCGTCGGCGGCGGCCGATTTGCTGGCCGAACTGCCGAATCGCGGTCGGAAGCGATTCTGGAGGAGATGGATCCGGAAGAGCGGCAGGAGGTGGAAGATCTGCTGGAATTCCGCGAAAACTCCGCTGCCGGGCGCATGACCACGGAGTATGTCGCGGTGGCGAAGACGGCTACGGTGGCGGACGCGGTGCGCGCGCTGCGCGAGTTCGACGGGCGATATCGAAACGATGACGGAAATTTATCTGATCGACGAGAAAGAAGTGCTGCAGGGAGTGGTTCCGCTGGCGCGGCTGGTGCTGGCGAAGGCGGAGACGCGGCTGGATGCGTCTGGCCGAAGCGCGGTTTATTTCCTGCCCAGCGGATGCGCATGAACAGCAGGTGGCGGAGCTATTCGACAAGTACAACCTGCGCGCGCTGCCGGTGTTGGATGACGCAGGGAAAGCTGGTGGGCGTGGTTGAGGCCGATCATGTGATCGCATTTTTGCGACGAGGGCAGATGACCCGCTGGGACGTCCTGTTGGATATGCCTCATGCAGTGCAGGCCCAGCCGTCTGGCATGATGCGGTCAGGAATTCGATCCTCAAGCGCAATGCTTGGCCGAACGAAGCTGGCGAAGACCGCGGATACTGCTGTTCCTCGCCGTGCTGGGGCCGGGCTTTATTACCGCCAATGTGGATAACGATTCGGGCGGGATCCTCACCTACTCGCAGGCCGGGGCGCAGTATCGGCTACACGCTGCTGTGGACGATGATCCCGATCACGCTGGCGTTGATCGTGGTGCAGGAGATGTGCGCGCGCATGGGCGTGGTCACCGGCAAGGGCCTGAGCGATCTGATCCGCGAAGAGTTCGGGCTGCGCATGACGTTTATCATGATGTTTCTGCTGGTGGTGGTGAACTTCGGCAACGTGATGGCGGAGTTCAGCGGCATTGCCGGCAGCCTGCAGCTGTTCCATGTCAGCAAGTACATTTCGCGTGCCGATCTGCGCGGCGCTGGTGTGGCTGCTGGTGGTCAAGGGCGACTACAAGAGCGTCGAAAAGGTCTTTCTGGCGGCGTCGGTTTTCTACATTGCCTACATCGTCGCGGGCGTGCTTTCGCAGCCGAGCTGGCACAGGCGCTGGTGGCGACGGTCAAGCTGCCGCCGCGCGTCTGTGTGGCACGATAAGAATTACATCTTCATGATGATCGGGCGTGATCGGCACGACGATTGCGCCGTGGATGCAGTTCTATCTGCAGTCGTCGATCGTGGAGAAGGGGGTCACGCGTCGAAGAATACGCGGCTTCGCGGCTGGACGTGATCGTTGGGTCGATTTTTACCGATGTGGTGGCGTGGTTCATCATCGTCGCCTGCGCGGCGACGCTGTATGTCGCATGGAATGCGGATCATTCAGGAGGCGGCGGATGCGGCGCAGGCGATGAAGCCGCTGGCCGGGGACTATGCTTTCTGTTGTTCGCGGCGGGCTGTTCAATGCTTCGTTCTTTGCGGCGTCGATTCTGCCGCTCTCGACGGCTTATACGGTTTGCGAGGGCTGGGCTTTGGAGTCGGGCGTGGACAAGAGCTTCAAAGAGGCGCCGTTCTTCTACTGGCTCTATACGCTGCTGATCGCGGGCGGCGCGGCCGTGGTGCTGATTCCGAACTTTCCGCTGGTGAAGTGGGCATCTGATCGCAGGTGCTCAACGGGGTGCTGCTGCCGGTTGTGATTGATCTTCATGCTGCTGCTGATCAACCGCAAGGATCTGATGGGGGAGCATACGAACTCGCACTGGTTCAACGCCATAGCGTGGTTGACGGCGATCATTGTCAGCATTCTTTCGGTGATGCTGATGGTGCAGCAGTTCCGGTCATAGACGGTTTTTATATGGCTGATTAAATTCTGTTCATATGAAAGAGCCCAGCCTGAACTGAGGTATACTTAAGTCACGCTCGTACACGAGTGGGTCTAATACCGCACGTAATGCTCCTAGCACTGCCTGCCGCTCCACCTTCCTCGAAAATTTTCAAGCGAATATCAACACCAAAGGAATACCCATCATGGAACAAGGCATTGTTAAGTGGTTCAACGACGCTAAGGGCTTCGGTTTTATCACCCGCGACAGCAACAACGAGGACATCTTCGTTCATTTTTCGGCGATCAACGCCAACGGCTTCCGCAGCCTTCAGGAAGCGCAGCGCGTACAGTTCAACGTCGTAAAGGGACCCAAGGGCCTGCAGGCGGAGAACGTTCAGCCAGTCTAATTGCAGCAGTTTACCGAACGGGAGAGCCGGATGGCTCTCCCGTTTTGTGTTGCCGAGGCTGCACGTGAAATCATCCGACAGATTCTTGTCGATGCTCGGCCTGATTTTTTTCTGCTTGAACCATCGCTGGCTCTCCGAGAGGGGATGCGCAGCGTCACCAGCGCGCGCGGACAGCACCGCCTGCATAGCGCGCTGGTTGTGACGGAAACCGCGCTTGGCCTGATGGAGTCCATACTCTGGATTGGCCGACTTATCCCCTCGTGACTGCGCTATTCCTGTTCATTTCACTGGCGGCGTGCGCGGTTCCTGCGATGCGCGCGGCCAATGTGGATCCCGGCAGTACGCTGCGGGAGCAGTAGGCGCGAGCGGGAACTTCGCAGCAAAAATCCTTTACACTCGACTCGTGCAATACACTTCGGACGGCGTTTGTCTTTTCTATGCGGTGCAGGGGGAGGGGCCGGCGGTTGTGCTGTTGCATCCTACGCCCTGCGATCATCGTTTCTGGCTTGGAGTGGCGGAATCTCTTGCCGCGAAATACCGGGTCATCGTGCCCGATCTGCGGGGACATGGGCAGTCGGAGGCCGGGGGTGGCCCGATCACAATCGAGCAGATTGGCGCGGATGTTGTGCGGCTACTGGATGAACTTGGGATTCAGCAGGCACTGTTTGCGGGCTGCTCGATTGGCGGGTATACGCTGTATGAGCTTTGGAGGAAGGTTCCGGCCCGGGTTCTGGCGCTCGCCTTCTGCTGTGCAAGGCCGCAGGCCGATACCGACATCGGGCGGTCGCAGCGGGAGGAATTGATAGCTAGGATTCGCGAGCGCGGGACGGTCGATTTTATTGGAACCACGCTGGAAAAGCTTATCGGGCCGACGGCTCACAGGCGGCATCCGGAGCGCGTGGCCGAAGTGCGGGAGATGATACTGACGTTGAGTCCGGCGGCGGTGATCGCTGTGCAGCAAGGGCTGGCGGCTCGACCCGACTCGGTGGAGACGGCGCACGGCATTCGCGTACCGGCGTTTGTGCTGGCTGGCGGCGAAGACCCAGTTTCTACTCCGGGGGACATGAAGCTCCTGGCGGAGACGATTCGTAACGGCGGATATGGGGCCGAGTACACGGAGCTGCGCGACGCCGGGCATTTCGCTCCGTGGGAGCAGCCGCAGATGGTGGGGCGATTGCTACGGCGGTTTTTTGACTCTGTGGTCGAGTGAAGGAATCACCAGGGACTGGCCTTTCGCCATTGTTGCTCAAGGCCCAGGATCGTCCAGATTTTCGTTTGATCATCGTTTGAGCATGTTTTTCGCGAGGAAGAGCACGTTGGCGGGGCGTTCGGCCAGGCGGCGCATGAAGTAGGGATACCACTCTGAGCCGAACGGGACATACACGCGAACGTTGTAGCCTTCGGCAACGAGGGCCTTCTGCAAATCGCGGCGCACACCGAAGAGCATCTGGAACTCGAAGCTGCTTTTGTTAACGTGGCGTTCCTGCACGAAGCGTTTGGCGGCTGCGATCATGGCTTCGTCGTGTGTGGCGATGCCGTGATAGATGTTGCCGGCGAGCAGAATCTGGGTGAGGCGTACGAAATTTGCGTCGACCTCGGATTTTTCGGGCCACGCTACGCTGGGCGGCTCTTTGTAGGCGCCTTTGCAAAGACGAATGCGGATGCCGTGGCCCGTCAGGGCGGCGATATCGGCGGCGCTGCGATGGAGATAGGCCTGAATGACAATGCCGACGTGGCCGCGGTTGGCGGGTTTGGCGTGCAGCGCCTCAACCAGATCGATGGTGGCCTGGGTGTATTCGCTCCCCTCCATATCGATGCGCACGAAGCTATCGACAGCGACGGCGTGATCGACCAGCTCGGAGACGATTTCGCCCGCGAGGTCATGACCGAGGTCCATACCCATCTGCGTGAGCTTGACGCTTACGTTGGCCTTGAGCTTTCGTTCAGATATTGCGTCGAGGAGGCGGTGGTAAATTTCCGCTGAATGCCGCGCCTGCCCGGGCGTGCTGACGTTTTCGCCGAGGCTGTCCAGGGTGGAGGCTATGCCCTGATTCTGCAGGGACTGGGCGGCGCGGAGGACGTCTTCGACCTCCATGCCGGCAACGAAGCGGGAGGACATGCGGCGGCCGAGCGTGGATTGCTCGGAGAAACGACGTAGCGGCTGGTTGCGAGAGAGAGCGATGAAGGCGGAGCGAAGAATGGACATGGATTCTGTTTCAAGCCGAACTGCCTATTCTCGCATAGCGACTCCTGTTGCGGGCATTCTAAGGGTAACAAACTCCAAGGAGAAATAAAGAAACTCAGGATGGGGGCGCACGCATCTTACTTAAAAAGCAACAAAGACGTGATACGCTGCGCCTGGGCTGGAGAAATCAATGGTGAATAATTGCGCAAATCCAAAATGCGCGAAACCGCTCCATTACCTGCGCGAGGGCCGAATTTTTGTCTTCGACGTGGAGGCGAGCGATGGCGCGGAGTCGAGGCATCGCATGGAGCACTACTGGTTGTGCGGAGTGTGCTCGCAGACGATGCTTCTGGAGAAGACAGGCGACGGTGTCCGGATAGTGGTCAAGCCCGTCCTGCGTATGGGGCAGACGTCTCAGCAAGTAAGCCGTCGGATTGCTTCCTGAGAGTCTACCCTTCAAAATGAAAAGAGCGTCCTTTGCGGGCGCTCTTTTCATTTGTCTAAGGTACTTGCGGGATACATTTGTCGACGGACTTTCTATAAGCTCCCGTGAGGGCGTTCCAGCGGATGAAGATTAATTCGTCGAGCATCTGCAGGCCGTCTTTGAGATAGCTGATCCGGGAACGCTCATCATGGCCCCAGGTGACCGGGACTTCGCGTACGACATAGCCGTGCTTCAGGGCGATGAATAGGATTTCCGGGTCGAATCCCCATCGCTCGATACGCTGGAGTTGGAAGACGGTTTGCGCGGCCCGCGGTTGAAGGCCTTGAATCCGCACTGCGTGTCGGCAAAGGGCAGACGCATGATCATGCGGGTAACGAAATTGAAGCAGCGGCCAAAAAACTGGCGATAGAGCGGCTGCTGGATCGTCTGGCGTCCGCGCTCCAGCCAGCGTGAGCCAATGGCGACGTCCGCGCCTTCTGAATCGCAGTGAAGAGGCGATGGGCTTCCTGCATGGGGGCGGAGAGATCGGCGTCGGTGAACATGACAATGCCGCCGTTGCGCGCAACATGCCGTTGCGCACGCTGTATCCTTTGCCCCGGTTGGTTCCGTTGGACAGAAGATGGACCATGGGGTGCCGCGCGGCAACCGCTTTCACGATAGTCCACAGTCTCGTCGGTCGAGCCATCGTCGACGACGATGACTTCAGCGTTCCAGCCATTCTTCCACGCAACGGACTACTTCGGCGAGTGTGGCTCCGATACGCGCCTTTTCGTTATAGGCGGGGATTACGATGCTATAGTCGATTGTCACTGGGCGCGCAAGCCTGCAAGGGAGAGTCTGCCCGTATCATATCGTTAACTACAGGGCCAGAAAAGGTTTCGAGACGACGTTTTTTGGTTTTCGGGCTTGACATGCATGAAATTCACGCATCTACTATTGTAAAAAGGGGTTACCCTAGAATTCATAACAGCCTCTGGTCTGGAGCACGTTCACTATGACAAAAGCAGAACTGGTTGAGGAAGTCACGCAAATCGGCGATCTTACCCGGCGCGATGGAGAAGTGATTGTCGATACCATCTTCGACGCAGTGATCGGGGCGCTGAAGGCCGGCGACAAGATCGAGATTCGCGGATTCGGGAGTTTCCGGATCCGTCAACGCAAACCCCGTATCGGACGCAATCCGAAGACCGGCGCGAAGGTCGATGTTCCGGCAAAACGCGTTCCTTACTTCAAGCCCAGCAAAGAACTGCGCGATCTTGTGAATCCGGGCGAAACTAGGACTCGTCGTCCTAGGCACATGCGCATTCGGATGTTCTACGCGATGATTCCGCCGTCTCCCGTTGGTCGGGAAGATTTCTTTATCAGCGGATTCCGATGACGGATAGCATTCTGCCGGTGAAACCGTGGCTGGCCCGGTATGAAAAATAGCGATCGGTGCGGCAACTGGTGCAGTCGCCCAGCACGGAGATTGCTTCGGCCTTCAGGCCTGCGTCGAGCAACTGACGCCGATTGGCTTCAGCAAGATCGAGATGCAGGCTGGGGCCGGTGTTGCTGTGGCCCGGCGCACGCGCGGTAAGAAACAGCAGCGGATATTTTTCCTTGATCGGGTCGGAGTCATAGACATCGCAGAATAATTCTTCGGCATAAGCGAACTGCGAAATGAATTCGCTTCGCACCTCTTCGCCGACCGCATAGCAGCACTGGCCGATGCCGGGACCGATGGCCGCGACCAGATCCTTTGGCTTACTACCAAATTCAAGCCTCATGCGGCCTACTCCGTTTTCGACGATACGCTTCAGGGTTCCCCGCCAGCCGGCGTGGAAGGCGGCTACGGCTCGCTTTTTGCGGTCGGCAATGAGGACGGGGATACAGTCGGCGGTCTGAATGGCCAGCAGCAAGCCGGGTTTGTCGTCATCATGCCGTCGGCCTTCCAGCGGGCTTCGACGTCTGCATCCTTAGCGGTGACGCGTCGGATCAGCGAAGAGTGAATCTGGCGGAGGGTGATGGTCGGGAAAGCTGGGTTACTGGTGGCTTCCTTGAGGAAACGCCTGCGGTTTTCGAGGACGTTTTGTCTGGAGTCGGCGGGGGTGAAGCCGAGGTTCAGTTCGCCTGCTTGCTGGCCGGGGTTGTAGGCGCTGGTTTTCCCTCCGGTGCGCGTGCTAAAGCCGCTGATAAGCCAATCGATTTCAGCGAAGAGCGGGGGACGAACTATCTCCATTCGGTTCTTTGACCGGAGTTCGGTACGACGCTGCGCGGCTGGAAGCTTCCGGGGGTGCTTTGTCTGACGCTCGAATCCGGCGGCCATGAGCTTGCGACTGCCATGACTGAGGCCGACGGCGGCCAGAAGCTGGTCGATGTCCTGGATGGCGCCCTCGACGGTGGCCGGAGATTCAGGAGAAAGGGCATAAGCCATTTTAAGACATGGTCGGGAGAGAAATTCTATGCGGGAGGAGAGCAAGTGGGTCCGCTTTCCAGCGGACCCGCTCAAGAGGCATTTTAGGGAGGAAGGGAGTCAAAGAGTCGATCTTGAAGAATGTCTGCAAAGGGGCAGACGGACGAACCAGTGAGATTCACAACAAAGGTGGGTTGTTCAGCCTGTAGTTGCCTCTACGAATGATGATTCAGATGCAATCCCTACTCCAAGGGGATGCCTTGTTTTCCACAATCCGGTGAGATTCTCTTAAGAGAGGGCCTGAGTTGAGGTCCATCTTTGGGCATATTGGGGCTCTGGTACTCTAAGATTTCATCCCGACAGCGGCCAAGACTTTATTCTCACAGATTCGATTTAGTCGACAGCGGAACTGCATCGCGTCTAACTACCTCAAGGACAGCAATGTTTTCACAAAGCACAACTGTACCGCGAGCGACTCCTCAACGGAACGCATCGGATTCTGTTATCGCCAGTTGGATTTTGGTAATCGCGACACTTTGGTGTGTTTGCTGGTTCGTACACGCCTGGCACTACTGGGAAGACGATGCCTATATTCACCTGGAATTTGCGCGCAATATCGTCGAAGGCCACGGATATTCTTTCAATGGCTTGCTCGTCAACGGAGATACCTCTCCGCTGTGGGTGCTATTACTGGCCGGAATGCATGCTGTGATCCCGAACTGGCTCGTGGCGGGAAAGATTCTGACGGCGCTGGGGGCGATATTTGCCCTGGCGGGAACATATTTTTTCGCCAAGAACCGGACAAAAAACCTGGACAACAACAAAACATTTGCAGCCGCGATGGTGCTGCTCCTGGTCACGAATCCATACTTCTGCTACTGGGGCTTCTCCGGCATGGAAGCTCTGACGGCAACGGGGCTGGCCTTTTGGGGAGCGCTGGTGGCGGTGAGAGAACTCCGACCTGGGGGAGCTTTTTCGCAGGATGCTTTCTGGCGGGCATGGCGCCCGTTCTGAGACCCGAAATGCTGGTATTCACGGGGTTAGTGTGTCTGCTGCTGCTTTGGCAGTGGCTGCGACTTCCGGGAGACACTCTTTCAGGGACGAAGTTGCTGGCCCTCCTGCTGGGATTGATCCTTGTTGCGGCTCCGCTCGCAGCATGGTCGGCGTATGCTCTCCATGCCTTCGGACATATCGTTCCCAACACCAATGCAGCCAAACGCGCAGGTCCGGGCCAATCCGTGGTCAAGCGCCTGCTTAATGTGTACGGTCTTGGATTTCCTCTGATTCTTGCGGAAATTGCCGGGCTGGCAATATTCGCGGCGGTCCGACCGTCAGCGATTAAAAAAGATTCCGGTGAAAGAACCCTTTTGGGAATTCTGCCTGCAGCAACCTGGATTTTCGTGCTCTGGTCCCTGGTTGCCACAGTTTTCTACATTGTGGATCACACCTACGTGCAAACGCGCTACATCTTTGTGACGGCCCCTGAGTTGATGCTTGCGATGCTGGTGTTCAATTACCAGCGCCTTCCCCGGCTGGCATATCGGGTAAGCCTTGCAGGGGCACTCCTCGCGGCAGTGATGGTGAGCGCCGTAGCGACGTGGCCGTTTGTTCGTAACAAAGGAATTGAAGATCAGAAAATAGCGGAAATGGCAGCCTTTGTTCATAACGACTTGCCTCCAACAGACGCTCTCGCCATTTATTCGATCGGGGAGATGGCCTTCGATTCCCAACATCCACTGATTGACATGGGCGGAATCACGCGACCGGGCTTGATTCGATACTCAAAAGACCATCCCGGAAAGACCGTGGAGTGGGCGCAAGCGCAGGGTGCAAAATATTACAGCTCATACGAGCAGCCAGCGCCAGGCGCAGTCCTGGTTTTTTCGGTGGCCGTTCCGAATGTCGGTTGGTCGCTCAATCACCGCTCGTATTCACGGATCAATACGCTTCGGATATGGAAGCTGCCCACATCACCCGTAGCAGTAACTTCCTCGAAGTTATAGCCGCGATTCCTTTGAAGCACGCACGACGCCTGTTCAGGCTGGTTGGTATTTCGATACCACTTTGTAGCTTACGGATGCCTACTTGTGGCAGGTCCGTCTTCGTCAAGTCGATTGATCTTATTCAGTAAAGCTTTGTAGCTGACACGGAGACGGCGGGCGGCTTCCCGCCGATTCCACTGGGTTTCGACGAGCATCTCGAGAATCGCTCGACGCTCGGCCTGCCATGCGGCTTTGTGGCCGATTTCGAGCAAGGAAGGCCTCAGACTCGTCTGGGGTTGGATGTCTGGCGCAGAAGAGGACGCCCCCGCGGCTTGTGCGGACGCCTCCGCGATGCGAAGGGAAATCTCCCTCACGATCTGGGTTGCATTGCCGACGATTACGTAACGCTTGCAAATATTTTCAAGCTCGCGGATATTGCCGGGCCACGCGTATTGCATAAGCGCCTGCATCGCGGCGGGGTCGAAGGGATCAACGGTTCGGGCATAGAGCGCGGCATACTTCTCGATGAAGTGGTGAATAAGTATGGGAATCTCATTGCGGCGTTCGCGCAGGGGTGGGATATGCACGGTGACGACGTTGATGCGATAGAAGAGGTCTTCGCGGAAGAGGCCGGCGGTGACCCGCTCTTCGAGGGATTTGTTGGTGGCGCAGATCACGCGCACGTCGACGGCGGTATCGCGTTTTGAGCCTAGACGGGCAAACTCTCCATCCTGAAGAACGTGGAGGAGCTTGGCCTGAAGGGCGGGATGCATCTCCCCGATTTCGTCGAGAAAAAGAGTTCCTCCATTTGCTAGCTCGAACTTGCCGGGCTTGGAGCGCTGGGCGCCGGTGAAAGCTCCGGCTTCGTAGCCGAAGAGCTCGCTTTCGAGCAGGTCGTGGGGAATGGCGGCGCAGTTGACCTTCACGAAAGGGTTCCGGCTGCGGTGGGAGCGGGAAAAGACGAGGCGAGCGGCAATTTCTTTGCCGACGCCGCTCTCTCCACGAATGAGTACGGTAGCGCTGGTGGTGGCGACCTTTTCGATGGTCTCACGCACCTCGATCATGTGTGGCGAGGCGTTGAAGAGCTGTGGAAGTCCTGGAGCCGGCTCTGGAGCGGGCAGTGGGACAGTTGCTTCGCCTGTTATGGCGGTGTCATCGCCGGGAAGCGCGTCAAGGAGCTGGGGGAGCCTGGCGGCCAGAACCTGCTCGACGAGCGGCAGAGTGAGCAACTCGCGTGCTCCGAGCTTTGCTACTGCGAAAGCGAGCGCAGGGCTAGGAGGAGAGACGACCACGACGGGAAGCTCGGGAAAGAACTGGCGCAGGTTTGCAAGCGGAGCTTCGTTTTCATCCAATTCGAAGAAGATGAGGTCAGGATGGCCGGATCGGATGGTGGAACGCAGGTCAATGCCGCAATTGAGTTCAGCGACGTCACCACGCCCGCGGAGGTATCCACGGAGAGCATTGGCGGCCATTTCGTTTTCGATTGCCAGCAATGCCCTAATCTGCTTTCGACCGGACATATTGATGATGAGATGATTTTAGCCGAGGTAAGGAGAATTTTGCTGCGAATTTATGCGGATCGGCTATCTGTCAATGCATATGTTATGAATCCGGCGACCTGAGGACAGCGGCGTGGATTTTATCCCGCAAGCTGTGTTGCTGACTTTAGCGGCGAACAAGGAGATGCACGCGGATCTGACCAGATTGAAGCGCGCGTGTTGTGAGCCGCAGAAATCTGCCGCGCTGGAGAGCGCACCTTTCCCATTTCGGTTCGGTGAGGCGCCTTTATCACCTGAGGCTGAGCAGCGCCGAGCCGTGCGGCGGAAGCGTTATGGACAGCGAGGACTGTGCGCCGAGGTATTTTCTTTGCCATAGATCGCGGACCCGGTAGCGGGTTTTATCGAGGCCGAATTGGTTTCCGAGTTTATTCCAGGGCTGGGAGGCGATGGTGGCGGGCGCGTCGCTTCGATTGAAGATGGCCAGGATGACATCGGACCCTTCGCGTGCGGTCCAGATTGCGATGGCGCTGTTTTCGGAGGTTTCAATGGGGTGGTTTTCTGTCGAGCGCTGATCTACGGCGAGAACTTCGGGATTCGTGAGCAGCGCTTCGGTTGCGGCGTCCAGGCGTATGAGGTTTGCGCCGAGGATGAGTGGCGAGTGAGCGATGGACCATAGCGTAATGAGGGTGCGGGCTTCGTCGTGCGTGAAGCGCGACCGGCGCGGCGAACCCCAGCCGGGATGCGGGCCGAGGTAACCGATGGGCAGCATGTCGGCATCGGGCCAGTGGCCCGGGTCGGCCCACGGTGACCATTTGGCGAGAATCTGGAACTGAGTTTTGATTGTTGCCGGGAACCCATTTTTGTCCTGCGGGGCGGACCAGAGATCCCAGAAGTCGTCGGAGATGCGCCATTGCTGCGCGTATTGGCGGACATTAGCGGCGTCTTCGAGCGGGGTCGGGCCGGGAGAAAGGCTCAGGACGATGGGTCGACCAGTCTTTTTGAGAGCGGTGCTCACCATGCGGATTTCATCGGCTTTGTACGGCGAGGAGATGCAGTCTACTTTGAGAAAGTCGACGCCCCAGCTTGCGTAGAGACGGGCGATGGAGTCGTAGTAGGCCTGAGCGGCGGCGTTGTTTTTTAGGCCATAGTTGTCGGAGTTCCAGCGGCATACGTCAGAGCGGTTGGCGGCGTCGGCAGCGTGAAAGGTCGAGCCAGCGATGGGGAGATTCTTCTCGACGGCTCCGCGGGGAATTCCGCGGATGATGTGGATGCCGAACTTGAGGCCGAGGGAATGGACGTAGTCGGCCAGCGGTTTGAAGCTCTGCTGGACACCTGCGGAGGGGAAGCGGTTGCCGGCGGGCAGGTAGCGTCCGTCGGCGGAGAGAGTGTAACCAGGATTGGCGGAGCTGTCAGGGTTCGCGAGATACCATCCCTCATCAACGACGACGTATTGCCAACCATAGGGCTCGAGATGCTGGTGCAGCCAGTTGACGTTGGCTTTGAACTGGGCTTCGGTGATGGTGGGGCCGTAGGCGTCCCAGCTGTTCCAACCCATGGGCGGCGTCGGTGCGAGTGCCACGCTGGACTGCGCGGCTGCCGCTATAGAACATGCTACAAGAAGGCAGAGCGACAGATGGCAGCGGTTCAAACTGATTTACCTCGCGAACAAACGGGATCAGTTTAACTGAAGCGCCGAATTTTGAGAGCGGGATGGCGGCGCGATTACGGCTTGCTGGGCGCGGCCGCCTGTGCCGCGTCTTGCTGCGCCGCCTGGCGGGCCAACTTTTCTCTATGCTTCTTGGAGTAGTGGTGCGCGATATCAGGCCAGAACTCGACGACCTCGGCCCCGAGAATGCCGTAGTAAGTCACGGTGGCGGAGTGTTCGAGCGTGGGTGCAACGCCGCGCTGCGAAGGGGGGTAATACACGTTGGCGATGGTGCCTCCGATGAGGTTGCCGATGACGTTGGCGTAGTTCGGTCCCCATGTTCCGTTGTCGCGCCTGCACCAGAAGGAGCTCCCCGCAGCCCACAAACTGCGACTGGTGAAGCTGCCTGTTCCTTGGCGATAGTAGCGCGGATCTTCATGCCACCAGCTGGTGAGGATGGCGTTGCCCCAGAGGTTTCCGTCGAAGGCGTCGGCGTATCCGGCGCCGAGGCGCTTCGAGTATCCCTCGATGCCGCCTCCCCATTCGGGAGGGCTGTCTTCCGCCTGACCGACTCCGGCGCTGAAGGCGGTTAAGCCAATGGTCCATGGGTCGGTAATACCTTTGAAGAAGAGCTGGAACTTCTGCCCGGCCGAGAGCGGCAGGGCATCTCTATTGTTTGTCATATTGAACGTGGCCATGACGCCCATGATGCGCTGCTTCTCTTCTGCATGAAGCTGATCCTCCGAGGATTGGGACGAAGTCGCGGGCTGCGCGGCAGGCGTGGCCGCAGTCTGTTGCTGCGTCGAAGGAGCAGAGGCCTGTTGCGCCGCCGGGTTGTCCGGCAAGTCATTCCATGCGGCGTAGGGCTGCGCGGTTCCCATGTTGACGGCGAAGGTTGACGCCAGGAATACGCCTGCCAAATACCAGTTACGAGCCAATCAGCTACCTCAATCCTAAGAACCTATTGACTCTATGCCATGCATGTACAGACGCATTTCTGGTCTGAAAGTCTCTGGTCTGGAATTCATAGACACAAATTCGGTTGACGAGTTGGATTCCAAGAAAGAATGCGGGAGGATCCAGCTCGTTCTTAACAGCACATGTTGCGTGGAAGGCAATTCTTTAATCTTACTTGATTCGGTTGGCGCGGGTTTTTTTGAGGGAATTGTGACGGCGGGCTGTGCTACCATCGACCAGCATTTAAGCGGAGCATGTTCTTTTATGTCCAGCGGCAATCTCTACGGTGACGCGGATGAGTTGCAGGCGTCTGCTGCCAGACTGCAACCGCATTTCGACCTTCGACCCCTTTCGACGGGCGAAGTGCTGGATCGGACCTTTCACCTTTATCGTTCGCGGTTTGCACTGTTTGCCGGACTGGCCCTGCTTCCGGCGGGGGTAGGCGTGGTCACGAGTGCGATGCGGCTGCTGTATGCGGCGCATCAGGATACGCATCTCCACGCGGGCGCGGCGCTTTACCGTGTCCAGGTTTTTACAGGCATACTTTCGCTGGCGTCGGTGCTGATTTCCCTCGTACTTAATGGCATTACCCAGGCCGCGACCACCTGGGCGGTTTCCGCGGTTTATCTGGGCGAGAGTGCTTCGATCAAGGCTGCGTATGGGGTCGGTTTCAGGAACTGGTTTCGCTACACACTGATTGTGCTGCGGCAGGTGTGGGCTTCGCTGTGGCTGCCAACTATTTTGATTGTGGCGGCTGTGCTGGTTCCGATTATGGCCAAACGCCACGGCGGTGGTTTTGTCTGGCTGACGATTCTTCTTTTTTCGCTGGCCTTTTTCTCGACGATTTATGGCCTGTGGGCGTATATCCGGATTTCGCTATCGGTTCCAGCGGCGGTGGTCGAGTCGCTCGGCGTTCGCGCCGCAGTGCGGAGAAGCGCGCAGCTTCTGGCGAGCCGCAAGATACGAATCTTTTTGCTGCTTCTGCTTTTGATTGCTCTTTATATAGTGGCTGGAGTGATACAGTCGCCGCTGCTGATCCTGGCAGTTCGCGCGCGGGGCGCGCAGGCGTTTGTGACTCAGGCGATCAGCCTGGCGGTGACCTTTGTGGCGGGAACGCTGATCGGGCCGGTGAGTGCAATTGCCATCTGCCTGTTCTACTTTGACGAACGTGTACGCCGCGAAGGCTTCGATATTGAGTGGATGATGAAGAAGCTTGCTCCTGGGGCAACCGGAGGCCCGCAGTTGCCTTCGCGAATGCCGGAAAATCCCGTCGAACCTGTCTGAACATTTCCCATGCGCCGAAGTTCGCTCTTCGTTTCCGCTCTCGCCCCGATACTGATGCTGCTTGCGCCGCTTCAGGCGATCGCGCTGGAGCACACGTCCCTCGATGAATACCGCGTGCACCTTGAAAAATTGCGCGTTCTCGTTCAGAACTGCGAGGCCCAGGCTTTGGCTTGCAACGCGTCCGCAGTGGGGAAAGATGAGCAGGTGAATTTGCATGGCCTGGGCGTAGGCGCGAACGCCGATTCATTTGAGGCGAACTATGATTGGCTGCGCGATGCACTGAAGTCCGCGAAGAATGCCGGGGATAAGAATCGCGGCAATGAATTGCAATCGGCGTGTGTGCGGCTTGACGAGGCTATCCGCGAGGTTTCCGGAGAGAATTCGAAGCAGACTGATTTTGGTGTGGCGCGCAGACACGCGGATGACATTCTTGGGCATCCGGAATTCGCGACGGTGCAAGAAGATTCGATCTGGGAGCGGATGCTGGCGCGGTTTGCTCTGTGGCTGGATAGTTTGTTCAATAATGTCGCGAAGTTTGGGAAGCGCTCGCCATGGATTGGCCCGGTGATGGAGTGGGGACTGATCGGGATCGCATTGGTCGGGCTGACTCTGTGGGCGATGCGCGCATTTCAGCGGCAGCGACTGGCGGTGCGCGTGGAAGCGGCGCGTCAACTTGAGCCGTGGGAAGAGGCGGCACGCAACTGGCGCGCTCTGGCCGAGGAGCAGGCGGCGCACGGCGACTGGCGCGAGGCGGTGCATTGCCTTTACTGGGCGAGCATTGCAGTTCTGGAGGGCCGGCGATTGTGGAGTCCTAATCGTTCGCGGACGCCGCGCGAATATGTGCGGTTGCTGGAAACGGGATCGACCCGCTGGACGCTTTTGCGACAGCAGACGCAGGGCTTCGAGCGTATCTGGTACGGATTGAACGAGGCCGCGCAGCATGACTACCAGCGCGCCCTTGAATTGCACGAAGGATTGAGGGCGGCGTGAAAAGGCGACTGAGCGGCGACACGCGGCTGATTCTATGGGTTTGCCTTGGCGTTCTCGCGGTGATTGTTGTGAGCGCATTTTTTGCGCCTGCGCGCGAGGATACCGATCCGGTTCCGAGCACATGGAATAGTGGTTCACAGGGAGCGAAGGCGGCGTATCTACTGCTGGGGCAGCTTGGCTATGCAACGGCGCGATGGGATAAGCCGGCGGCAAATCTGAGTGAAACGGATGCCGCGCATACGACTCTGGTTCTTGCAGGGACGGAGCTACCTGATGTCAGTAAGGAAAAGCCGGGCATTGCGGCGTTTCTGACTCGAGGCGGTCGCGTGGTTGCGACGGGCGCATTGAGCGCGCTGATGCTGCCCGAGTCGCATATTGGGGCGCCGGGTCACATCTACACTGCGCTCTGTTATACAACGCCGCAATCGCTGAGTCCCCTCGGACGCGCGGGACAGATTGCGATGTCGGTCCCGGTTCGCTGGAAGGCGAGCGATGCGCGCGTGGACCAGGCGTGCGGCGAGGATGCGGTGGTGGTGCATTATCCGGTAGGAGATGGCGAGGTTGTGTGGTGGAGTTCGGCGGCGCCTTTGAGCAATCGCGGGCTGAGGAACGATGCAGACCTGCGGCTGCTGTTGGCCAGCGTTGGAGCGCCCGGGCGCACGGTTCTGTTCGATGAATATATTCACGGAGCGCGTGAGGGCCTGTGGGACACGACGAGCGGGACACCGGTGAAAGCTCTGTGCTGGCAGCTTGCCGCAGTTGCGCTGCTGCTGGTATTAAGCTTTGGGCGACGCAATGGACCGCTGCGCGCGCTGGCGAGATCTCCGCGCACTTCACCGCTGGAGTTTGCTGAATCAATGGGCGCGCTTTACGCGAAAGCGGGCGCGGCCGATGTTGCCACAGGCGTGGCGGAGCGGCGACTGATGGATTTTCTGCGCCGCGAGGGCGGCATTCCGCAGGAGACGCTGCGGGGGGCGCCCGACGTTATTGCAGCAGCCGTGAGGGCGCGATTTTGCTATAAGACACCGGAGTTTGCCGCCGATTTGAAGGCCGCACGTGATGCGGAATTCAATCACCTGAGCGCGAAGGGCGCGTTGGAGGCGGTGCGGCGTATCAACCAGCATATCGCCAACTTAACAGCCCTCATGACAGACTCACATTCAGCACGATTGAACGGAGAGAAGCGTGACTGAGGAGATACAAACAACTGCTGAAACGGGGGCTGCCGCGTCACTTTTTGCGCGAGGCCGCGCTGAACTGGGCAAGGTTATTTCCGGCCAACTGGAATTGATCGATCAGGCGCTGTTGACGCTGCTTTGCGGCGGACACGCTCTCATTGAAGGCGTGCCGGGAGTGGCCAAGACGCTCACGGTGAAGACGCTGGCGCGCTTTCTGTCGCTGGACTTCAGGCGAGTGCAGGGTACTCCAGACATGATGCCGGCGGACATTCTGGGAACCAGTGTCTTCTCATTGAAGACGAACGAATTCGCGTTTCATCGGGGGCCGGTGTTTACCCAGTTCCTGCTGGCCGATGAGATTAACAGAATGCCTCCGCGCACACAGGCCGCACTGCTGGAGAGCATGGAAGAGCGGCAAGTGACGATGGACGGCGAGCGGCATGTTCTGGATGACTACTTCACGGTCTTCGCTACGCAGAATCCGCTGGAGTTCGAGGGAACGTATCCACTGCCCGAGGCGCAGCTTGACCGCTTTCTATTGAAGATTCATGTGGGTTATCCTTCGGCCGATGAAGAGCGCGTGGTGCTCGAGCGGCATCACGCGACGCTGGAGGCCGCGCGCCTGGAACAGACTCCGATTTGGCCAGTGGGCTTGGCGGAACTCGCGGGGGCGCGGGACCAGGTTCGCCGTGTGCGGGTTGAACCGGCGATCTTCGATTACCTGCTGGGAGTGGTGCGGCGCACGCGCGAGTGGCCGGCGATCTCTCTGGGTGCGAGTCCACGAGCAGCCGCCGGACTCCTGATCGTCGCGAAGGGTTACGCGGTCAAAGAGGGCCGGGATTATCTGATTCCGGACGATGTCAAAGAGGCTGCGCTGCCGTGCCTGCGTCACCGGCTGATTCTGAAGCCTGAAGTGGAGCTTGAGGGTTTTGATCCCGATCGCGTGATTCGCGATGTGCTGGCTGCGACTCCACTGCCGAAATGATTCAGACGCTCATTCCCTCGCCGGTGAAGGCCCGCGCTGAGGCGCGAGGCTTTGGCTACGCGCTGACGCCGCGCGCTCTGCTGCTGCTGGCGGAGGGATGCCTGCTGACGGGGCCGGGATTTTTCCATCCGCACTGGATTTGGGCGCTGGTGGCGTGGGACGCGCTGGTGGTTCTGCTCACAGTGTTCGATGCGGCGCTGCTTCCCGCGTCGTCGGCGATCACGTTGGAACGCTTTGTGAGTTCCGCGGTGCTGGGCGAGACGACCGAGGTTGAGATTGAGGTTACGCAGGAGTCCAATCAGATTCTTCAAGTGAAGATTGCCGATGCGCTGCATCCGGCGCTGGCTTCTATGCCGCTTACGGGTGAGGTGCGCGCATTTCCTCGGGATGCGGTGCGGCTCGCGATGCACTGCGTTCCGAATATGCGCGGCGATTTTGAGCTGGGCAAGGTTTTTCTGCGCTATCGTGGGGCCCTGAAGCTGGCGGAGCGCTGGGCTTCGGCTGACCTTGGGCAGGAGATTCGGGTTTATCCGCCGATGGAGCGTTCGCCGGAGGATACGCAACTGTATCTGTTACGAATTCGCCAGATTGCGCTGCAAAAGCGCCGGTTGCGGCTGCGCGGATTGGGGCGAGAGTTTGAAAGCCTGCGCGAATACCAGCCGGGCGACGAAGTTCGCAACATTGCATGGCCAGCGACGGCGCGGCGCGGCAAGCTGATTACTCGCGAATTTACGACGGAACGCAGCCAGCAGGTGTGGATTGTGCTGGACGCGGGACGGCTTTCGCGCACGGCGTTTGAGTTGCGACGCGGACTTGCCGCCCAGGGGACTGCGCGTCCAGCGACACGCGCCTTCCCGCCCCACCATGCGAAGACCACGCATGCCAAGGACCCCGGTTTTGGCGCAGGGCTTGCCGTCCAGGCGCATGCCGTCCGCGCATCCGCGGGTTCAGACGAAGATTTTCTGCTTACGATCACGCAGCTTGATCAATCTTCGGGCGCAGCGGTCGCGCTGGCGCAAGCGGTGATGCAGGCTGGAGATAAGGCGGGACTGCTGGTGTACGGACAGAAGATTCAGCAGCAACTTTTGCCTGCATCGGGAACGGGTCATCTGCGCCAGTTTGTGGATGCGCTGTCGCAGGCACGGGCTGAAGCCGGGGAGGCAAATCACTTGAGCGCCGCTGCGCGGCTGAAGCACTTGCAGCGCAGACGCGGGCTCATTCTGTGGATTACGGAGCTGGCTGACAGCGCGCGCCGACCCGAGGTGGTGGATGCGGTGCTCGATCTTGCGCGGCGGCACCTGGTTCTCCTGGTTGTGCTGGGGCACCCGGAACTCGACGCGATGGCCACGCAGCAGCCGGATAATGTGGGTCAGATGTTTGTGGCGACGGCAGCAATGGAGATTCTGGAACGAAGACACGCATTGCTGGCGCGGCTCCGCGCACAGGGCGTGCTTGTGGTGGAGACGACTCCGGGTAGCGTAAAGGCGGACGCGATTAATCAGTATCTTGAGGTGAAGGCGCGCGGGGCGTTGTAGCTGTTGCAGCCGTGGACCGGCTTATCAGCTCCCCTTGAGCGCTTTGGTCACAGTCTCTACGTTGGGGTTCGCGCGGTTCAGGTATTCGCTTACGCGCTGGCGCTCTTCGGGGGTGAGCGTGGGCACGAGCGACATAATGCGGCGCAGAGTGGTGGATACATCGTCAACATAATTCATCATGCGGATGGCTTCGCCGGAGAGCGGCATACTTTTTAATCCCTCGGTTCTCTGAATCTTTTCTTATTTTCCTCGACGCGGAGGCGCAAGTAAAGCGCGCATCGCGGTCAACGGTTTCCGGCTCCCCGGCATCGAAGAGATTGTGTCTCCCGCAAGTGTTCCTCTTTTGGATCAAGAGCCCCTTCAAGAGTGCATTGACCGGATGCTTCATGCGGAGGCGCGTGCGCCCCGCTCGACATACCGCTTGCAACTCCATGCCGGGTTTGGCTTTGCCGATGCTGAGGCCGTTCTGCCTTATCTGCGAGGGCTGGGCATTGGCGATTACTACGTGTCTCCCGTGTTTGAAGCACGTCCGGGTTCGAGGCACGGTTACGACGTGACACGGCATGACCGGGTGAATCCTGAACTGGGCGGCGAGGCTGGGTTTGCGCGTTTTGCACAGGCACTGAAGGACAACAGGATGGGCCTGCTGCTTGATATTGTCCCTAATCACATGGGAGTGGGGAATGATTCTGTCTGGTGGCAGGATGTGCTGGAGAATGGGCGTGCGTCGAAGTACGCGGAATTCTTCGACATTGACTGGGATCCGCTGAAGGCGGATATGCAAGGCAAGCTGCTGCTTCCGATTCTTGGCAATCAGTATGGCGAAGAGCTGGAGAGCAAACACATTCAGATTGCGCTTGAGGATGGCGTTGCAAGGGTCCGGTATTACGATCACTCGATGCCGCTTTCTCCGCGCTCTCTTCCGATGATTTTTTCTGAGGATCAGATGGCGGAGCTGCCGGAGGTCTTTCGCGATTTGCTGCGCGAGCTGTCGCATGTTCCGCCCAACGACACGGCGGACAGCGGGCTGGCAACGCAGCGGCGAGGTCAGCTAGAAGAGATCAAGCCGCGCATTCGTGAGGCGCTGAGGCAGCCGCGCAATGAGGTGGCAATTGCCGCGGCGCTTGAGAGAGTGAACGGAACGGCGGGAGACGCGCGCAGCTTCGACCGACTGCATGAGGTCCTGGAGGCGCAGGCTTATCGCTGGCGTTCTGGCGCGTATCGGGGGAGGAGATCAACTACCGGCGATTCTTCGATGTGAACGATCTGGTAGGGCTGCGGATGGAAAATCCGGAGGTATTTGCGGCTACGCACTGTTTGATTCGCAGAATGCTTGCGGAGAAGCAGGTAACTGGGCTGCGGGTAGATCACTGCGACGGGATGTTCAATCCGCGGCAATATTTGATTCGCCTGCAACTGCTGTATATCGCGAGCCAATGCAGGGGCGCAATGGCGAGCGGCGCGCTGGCTCCGAGCGGGATTGAAAGCGAGATTCGCGCAGCTGTGCATGGCTATGACTGGAGCGGAGTGCGAGGACCGCTGTATGTGGTGGTGGAGAAGATTCTGGAGCCGCGGGAGGCGCTGCCGCGTGAGTGGCCAGTACGGGGCACGTCGGGATACGACTTTGTCCACTTTGCGAACCAGGTTTTTATTCAGCAGGAAAACAGAAAGCGCTTTAACGATCTGTACACGTCGGTGATTGGTCGAACATCAGACCCGGAAGAGATGATCTATCGCGCAAAGCTGCAGGTGATGCAGAATGCGCTTTCGAGCGAGACATATGTGCTGACGAATCTGCTGAGCCAGCTGGGGGCTGCGGACCGAAGAGCGCGGGACTTTACGGATAATCTGCTGGACTTGGCGATTCGTGAGACGATTGCGTGCTTTCCGGTGTACCGCACCTATATCGACGACCGCGGCCACTATACCCAGCGCGACCGCGCGGTTATTCATCATGCGATTGCGCGCGCAAAGTACCGAAGCCCGGACGTGGACGCATCGGCATTCGATTTCCTTGAGAATACGCTGCTGCTGCATGAACGCAGCGGGAATGAAGTGAATGCAACGGGAGCTCTACTTTGCGCTGAAGTTTCAGCAGCTAACCGGGCCGGTGATGGCCAAGGGCGTGGAAGACACGGCCTTCTACACCTACAACCGGTTCATCTCTTCGAATGAGGTGGGCAGCTCAATGCAGTCATTTGGCATTTCGGTTGAGACGTTCCATGCGAGCAATCTGGAGAGGCTGGAGAATTCTCCGGATGCGATGCTGGCTACCTCGACGCATGATACGAAGCGCAGCGAAGATGTACGCAACCGGCTGAATGTGATTTCAGAGATGAAGATGCTGTGGCCGTCGTTCATCAGGCGGGCGCAGCGCGTTGAATGCGCGCTTCAAACAGACGCTTGACGATGGCCGCGTGGCTCCGGATGCGAATGAGGAGTACTTGATCTATCAGACGATTGCCGGGGCGTGGCCGTGGAAGATGGAGTCGATTGAAGACCGGAAGGAGTTTGTAGAGCGGCTGCAGCAATACATGACCAAGGCGCTGAGCGAGGCCAAGGTCAATCTGAGCTGGGTGAGTCCGAACGAAAAATATGTTGCGGCGGTGCATGCTTTTGTTGCCGGGGTTCTTATGCCGAACGAGGACGGCAAAGAGCGGCGATTTGTTGCTGCGCTCCAATTGCTGCTGCCTGCGCTCAAAGTTTTCGGCGCGGTGAATTCGCTGGCGCAGGTGGTGCTGAAGATTGCTTCGCCGGGCGTGCCGGATTTTTATCAGGGAAGCGAGATGTGGGACTTGAGCCTCGTCGATCCTGACAACCGGCGTCCCGTAAACTATGCGTTGCGTGCGGAGGCGCTGGCTGCGATGCTGCGCCAGACTGATGTTGACGGGGCGGCGGCGGTGTGCCGCGATGCGGTGGGCGCTCTGGCCGATGGTCACATCAAGCTTTGGACGACGCATCGCGCGCTGGCGACACGGGCGGAGATGCCGGAAGTATTCCGGCGAGGTGAATATCTGCCGCTGGCTGCCGGTAAGGGCTATGCCCAGCATGTGATTGCATTTTTGCGGAGGCATCAGGATGAGGCTGTCCTGATTGCGGTTCCGCGATTTGCCTGCACGCTGATGCGTCATCGGGCGGAGCTGCCTTTGGGCAAGGCGTGGGGCCGCGGTGAACTGATTGTCGAGAATTGCGCGGGCAAGACGATTCGTAAACGTGTTTACGGGCGAAGAGGTTGTTGTGCCGGAGAATGGAAGAATTCTTCTGTCGCGGCTCTTTGCCGCGTTTCCGGTTGCGATGTTGCGGAGCGTCCGTTAGTCGCGACGCCAAGTCTACTGGGCTACTTGCAGGTCGCGGTCGGTGGCTTGCGCAAGAGCGGCGAGTTTTGCGGCGAATTTCTCCGGTGAGCGCATTTTCCGGGCAGCGCCAGGTCCAGTTTCCGGCGGCGCGGGAAGGCATATTCATGCGCGCGTCTCCGGGCAGCGCCAGCAGATCCTGCACGGGAACGATGCAGATGTCGGCTACGGATGTTTCGACGGCCCGGATCATGGCCCAGACCACATCTTTGCGCGAGGCTCCGAGGTAGGCTTTGACGGCGGCCTTCTCGGCTCTGGTGGCTTCTTCGTCCCACCAGCCCTGCGTGGTGTTGTTGTCGTGGGTGCCGGTGTAGACGACGGAATTTTTGACGTACTGGTGCGGCAGATAGTTGTGAGCGTCGCGACTGCCGAATCCGAATTGGAGGATGCACATTCCGGGTAGCTCGAATTGGTTGCGCAGCGCATCGACTTCGGGAGTGATGACGCCGAGGTCTTCGGCGATGAAGGGCAGCTCGCCGAGCGCGTCGACCTATGCTTTGGAAAAGCTCGGCTCCGGGCGCTTTGATCCACTCGCCGTGCTCGGCGGTTTGGTTCGCAGCGGGGATGGCCCAGTAGGCTTCGAATCCGCGGAAGTGGTCGAGGCGGATGATGTCGTAGAGGATAGCGTGCGCGGCTCATGCGGTCGATCCACCAGGCGAAGCCGTTCTGCCTGAGAGTATCCCACTTGTAGAGGGGATTGCCCCACCGCTGGCCGGTCGACGAGAAGTAGTCGGGAGGGACGCCGGCTACCCGAACAGGGGCGAGGTTGTCGTCGAGTTCAAAGAGATTGGGATTGGTCCAGACGTCCGCACTGTCGTAGTTGACGAAGATGGCGACGTCGCCGATGAGTTTGATTCCACGCTCGGCGCAGTAGGCGCGCAGCGCGCTCCATTGCTCGTCGAAGGCGAATTGGAGAATCTGCTGCACGGCGATTTCTTCGGCCAGATCATGGCGGATTCTGTCGAGCGCGTGCGGATCGCGATGCGCCAGATCTTTGGCCATACGCTCCACGCAGCTCCGTTGAATTTTTTCCTGAGGACACTGTAGAGTGCATAGGCTTCGAGCCATGTCCAGTTGGTGCGGGAGTAGGCCTCGTAGCGGGACCACTCTGCGTCGTCATGCTTGTGAAGAAAATTGCGGGCGGCTTCTTCGAGCAACGGAATTTTCGCATGAACAACGGCATCGAAGTCGACGTTGCCGGAGCGCCCGGGGAGGTTTGCGATGCGTTCGCCTGCGATCCAGCCGCGATCGGAGAGATGCTCAAGCGAAATGAGCAGGGGATTGCCGGCGAAGGCTGAGAGCGCGGCGTAGGGCGAGTTGCCGTATCCGGTGGGGCTGAGGGGCAGAACCTGCCACAGGCGCTGCTTTCCGGCTGCAAGAAAATCCGCGAAGGCGTAGGCAGCGCGGCCGAGGTCGCCAATGCCTCCATAGGAGGGCAGAGACGTAATGTGCAGCAACAATCCCGAAGCGCGATCAAAAGGCATAGGTGATTTTCCAGGCAGACTTCGAAGTGGAAAGGCCCGCTTCTCGAAAGATTCGGAAACAGCGGGCCGCGGTTGCTTTTTGCGAGAAAGGCTTTAGCTGGGGGAGCCTCCGCCGAGCGGGCCTTGCTGCGCTTTGCGGTTGAGGCGGATTCGGCCATCTTTTTCGTAGATGTTTTGCAGGTTGGAGACAAAGACCTCAAACATGTCGTCGCGGCGCTGGTCGAGAACGGCGTCACGAGTGGCGTCAAAGTTTTTGGCGACGTCTTCGGTTGAGGGCAGTTGCTTGTCCGTGATCTTCGCTACAACGCCAGTGTGGCCGGTGTTGATCGGAGTGCTCAACTGGCCCGGATTCAGGTTGAAGAGCTGCGGCGCCACGGTAGCGAGGGCGCCGATGTCCGGAACCTGAGCGTCGCGTCCCACGAGATCGCTGGACTTCATGGTCGCGCCGAGCTCCTTCGCTGCCTTGGAGAGATCATTCTCGGTGCGCGCGCGGTCGGCAAGCTCATTGGTCTTGGTGGCGAGCAACTGAGGAAGCTGCTGGTCGCGATAGTCATCGAGGATATGCGACTTGAAGGTGGCGAAGTCGGGCGCGTGCGCTGGCTGGATGCCCTCCACCTGGTAGACAGCGAAACCGTCGCCGGTGGTTGTAATTTGCGGCGCCGCTCCTTGTCTGGCGCTGAAGGCGTCGGAGAGAAGCTTGGTGCCGTCGGCGAGGCCTGGGACTACGGACGACTGCGAGAGGAAGTCGGTGGTGGCGACCTGGAGATGGTGGGCGGCGGCGGTGGCTGCGAGGCCGGTCTTTGCGGCTTCGGTAGCCAACTGCTGCGCGAAGGCCTGTTCCTGCTGCGATTCATTCTGCCGGGTCAGCGTCGCCGTGATTTCCGGTTTCACTTCATCGAGCGGGCGGGTGTGGGCTGACTGCTTTTCTTCGGTCTGGATGATGTGATAGCCGAACTTGGTGCGGACCAGGCCGGAGGTCTGTCCGGGCTGAAGGGCAAAGGCCATCTGATCAAATTCGGGAACGGTTACGCCGTGTTTGATCCAACCGAGCTCGCCGCCCTGCGCCTTGCTGCCCGGATCGTCGGAGTTCTCTTTCGCCAGCTTGGCAAAATCGGCGCCGTGATGGAGCTGATCTAGGATGCTCTGCGCTTTGGACTTGGCCGCGGCGTCGGCTTTCGGATCCTGCGAGCTGACGGCGATGAGGATGTGCCGCACCTTCACCTGTTCATCCACCTGATAGTCCTTGAGATGCTGCTGATAATACTGCTGGACTTCGGCATCGGTTACCGGCGCCGGAGCCTGGGGCAGATTGGTAGCGGTGAAGGCGATGTACTGAATCTTGCGCGCTTCCGGAACGGCGGTGGCATACTTTGCGGCGTTCTGCTTGAAGAAAGCCTGGAGCTCCGTATCGCTGGGATTGATCTGGTTGCGGAGGGTATCGGAGTCGATCACGGCGTAGTCGAATTTGATCTTGGTCGCCTGATCGACGTAGCCGGAACGGACCTCGCCGTCGGAGACGGTGACGCCGCCGGTGACGAGCGCACGCAGGCGGCTTTCGATGATCTCTTTCTTGACTTCGTTCTCGAACTTCTCGCGCGTCATCTGGAACTGTTCGGAAACGAACTCGGCATACTGTGCGTCGCCGATGAATTTTCCGTCGGGGAAGAGGACCATGCCCCACTGGCCGGTGTGGAGGAAGCGCCGCACGTCATCGTCAGTGGCGGTGATGCCGAGCCGTTTGGCTTCCATCAACTCGATGTGCTGCTGGATGAGACCCTGGCCGACGCGCTGCATCATCATGGGCAATATGAAGTCGGGCAACTGCTGCCGCTGCAACATGCGCTGAGCGAGAGTCTGCACATCGGTTGTTGAAATGGAGTCCGACGCGGGCAGGAAGCGACCCAGAAATCCGCCGTGCCCGATGGTGGCGTAGGTGTCACCGGAAGCCGTCTGGTCGTTGAAAATTCCCGGAACGAGCGTGATGACCATGGTAATGCAGGCCACGGAGATGATGACCCAGAAGATGGTTTTGATGACCTTGTTGTCTTTTTGCAGGAAACGAATCATGGATGGGTAGCGACCTTTACTGTAAAAGCGCTCGCAGAAAGCACCCGGACAACGGCCTGAGGCTGCGCGAGAAGATTTTCCTGATTTCGCAGGAACCATTCTCAGTATAAATCAGGGTTCAACGTTCAGGATTTAGGGTTTAATCCAGCGTGAGTTCTGTTATTTCAGGAGGGCAATTGAAGCGAAACGGCAGGTCTACCGTGCCGATTCCACGATTTACATATAACTGCGTGGGGCCAAGGTGGAAGAGTCCCTCGACATAGCGTCTCCCCAAAGGGGGCAGATGAAATGGCGGCACGAACGGGAACCGCACCTGGCCGCCGTGAGTGTGGCCGGAAAGCATCAAGTCCACATTTCTGCGCGCGACCTGCGGCAGCACGTCGGGCTCGTGGACCATTAGGATGACGGGTTCCTCATCGGTGAGCGAGGCGGGTGGAATCGCCTTGTCCAGGTCCATCTTGTGGAAGGTCGCATCGCCTGCGCCTGCAAGCCAGAGGCGATGTCCCTCGCGCTCCAGCGGAGTGAACTGATTGTTCAGCAGGCTCAATCTGTGAATGGCGAGTGCGTCGATAACGGCCGGCTCGGCGAAGGTTGAGTCATGATTACCGAGCACGGCATAGCGCAGAGGGCACTCGACATGGCTGAGAATTTCCGCACAACTGTAGGCGAAGCCTCTCGTGTTTTCCTGGGAAAAGAGACCGTCCGTGACGAAATCTCCATTGAAGACCACGATATCGGGCTTGAGACGGTTGACCTCATGCACAACCAGCCGGAGGAAAGACGGCTCAGTGTACTCGGCGTAGTGAAAGTCGGAGATTTGCACGATTCGGAGGCCACGAAACTGTTCAGGCAGGCGGTCAAGATGGATGGTATTGCGCTCGATGCTGATTTCGTGACGGGAAATCTCCGCGGCGTAAAGAGGAAGACCAACGACCGCGGCCGCGGCGGTTTTGAGAAAACTGCGCCGGGTGAACCCTTTTTTGTGCTCCGGAGCGGAGGAGTCCATCTTTTGATGATAACTGCATGACTGTGAATGGGTAGCTGGCAGAGTATCTTCTGAATTCCTGGATGAAATTCTCGCACAAGAAAGCCCACGTCGATGGTTTTGCAGCGTGGGCTTTTGTCAAATTAACCGCTGAGTTTCCGGTCTGGCGTTCTCAATCAATAAGGATATGGGTACGCGTAGGGATAGGGGGCGTAGTATGGTCCCGGAACGGCGTAGACTGGCCGTGGACGTCGAACCAGCGTGGGTTGCGCGGGTGCGCTCGATGCCAGCCGCTGCGCTTCCTGCCAGGAGACGGGCTGGACGGTTACAGGATTCGTGAGATGGAAGTCCACCTGCGTTTCAGTGGGCAGATACAAGCGTGGGCCATTGGTGGCCCCAGAGACGGCAAGCCCGCCAGCGGCTCCTACACCGGCACCGATGGCTGCGCCCGCTCCGCGACCGATGATTCCGCCGATGAGGGCACCCAGAACGGCTCCGCCGGCGGTGTTACTGGCGGTGTATCCGGCCTTATTTGGGCCCTTGCTGGACCACACGTCGGTGGTAACTGGAAAGACTTTGCCGGCTAGATTTACGTTGGTAAGCTGCAACCTCAGTATTGCTGAACCGCCCAATGCACCGCCATCTTTAGCTTCAACAACCTGTCCAGTAAGCACTGCGCCGCGCGGAATGGCCAGGACGCCAGCCTGATAGATGTCGATGGCAGTTGTGGCCTGGAAGGCCGCTCCGTTCTTCAGACGCGCTGTGTCGAGCGGCTCACTGAGACGCACGCGCAGGAGCGTTCCCGGAGGGACGGTGACCGGCCCACTTGGAGTGGGGTAATAGGGTAGCGGAGGCTGAGAATAGCTCTGCTGGGGAGCGTAGCCGGGTTGATAGGCCGGACGGGGTCCCTGATACGAGGGCGGATAGGCGGGCGGCGGCGCTTGCTGGCTCTGGCTCTCGTCAGGCGGCGGAGGCGGGACCGAATTCTGATCCTGTTGTTGATTCTGATATGAGGTCTGGTCGCTTTGGCTCTGGTCCTGCGGCTGCGGGCTCACTTGATTGGCTTCCGCCTGGGCGGCGAGACCTGCCTGGGCAGCGGTTGTGCCGGGGCTGCTTACTTTGAGGTGGTTCAAGATGCCGCTGACGCCGGAGACATTGGCGGCATCGGTCTCAGCCTGCTGTCTCTGGGCGTCGGTTTGCACCGTTCCGGTGAGAGTGACGACTCCCTTTGCCGAAGTTGCGGAGATTTGCTGGCCCCGAAGGGTGGAGTCCTGCCCAAACGCGGCCGTTACGTCTGATTGGATCGCAGCGTCCGTGCGCTGGCTTTGCTGGGAGACACTCTGATTTTGATCCTGCGCCAAGGCAGCGTTGGCGGTAGTCAGCCAAGCGCATCCGGCGAGCAGCCCAATGGCGGCCGTCCTGAAAAAGCTTCGTTCTATTGCCACAATGGATGAGCATAGTATTGAGACTCCTGCGCGTGTTTGCCTTCTCTGCGCTCTCTTGCTTGAATGGACGCAAGTTGAGCCTTGAGAGTTACCTTTAAAAACCCAGTTGACAGCAAAAAGTTTTGGGGCGGCGATGCGCCCCAAAGCCGTATTTTAAAAGCCATTTAGCTCGGAATCTCTAAGGCTCATTTAGCCCTGTTTCTTAGCCACTCTGTTTCTTATAGCGTGAAATCAGGGCGTTGGTGGAGCTGTCGTGCTTTCCGGCTCCGATTCCTTGCCTTCGAGCTCGCCGATGATCTTCTGCGCGAGCACTTTGCCGAGCTCGACGCCCCACTGATCGAAGGAGTCGATGTGCCAGATGGCGCCCTGGGTGAAGACGCTGTGCTCGTAGAGGGCGACCAGCTTGCCGAGGATCTCCGGGGTGAGGTCGTTCGGCGAGGATGGTGTTCGAGGGGCGGTTGCCCTCGAAGACGCGGTGCGGGACGAGCCAGTCCGGCGTGCCCTCGGCCTTGACCTGCTTCGGCGGTCTTGCCGAAGGCCAGCGCTTCGGCCTGCGCGAAGACGTTGGCCATGAGCATGTCGTGATGGTTGCCGAGCGGGTTGAGCGTTCTTGAAAAAGCCGATGAAGTCGCAGGGGATGAGGCGCGTGCCCTGGTGGATGAGCTGGTAGAAGGAGTGCTGGCCGTTGGTGCCGGGCTCGCCCCAGAAGATGGGGCCGGTTTCGTAGTTCGACGCGCTTGCCGGCGAGCGTGACGTGCTTGCCGTTGCTCTCCATGGTGAGCTGCTGGAGGTAGGCGGGGAAGCGCTTGAGGTACTGCTCGTAGGGCAGGACGGCTACGGTCTGCGCGTCGAAGAAGTCGGTGTACCAGACGGTGAGCAGGCCCATGAGCACGGGAAGATTCTTCTCGAAGGGCGTGGTGCGGAAGTGCTCGTCCATCTGCGTGGAAGCCGGCGAGCATGGCGCGGAAGTTGTCCGGGCCGATGGCGAGCATGGTGGAGAGGCCGATGGCCGAGTCCATGGAGTAGCGGCCGCCGACCCAGTCCCAGAAGCCGAACATGTTGGCGGTGTCGATGCCGAACTTGGCGACTTCTTCGGCGTTGGTGGAGACGGCGACGAAGTGTTTGGCGACGGCGGCTTGTCATCGCCGAGCCTGTCGAGCGCCCACTCACGCGCGGTGTGCGCGTTGGTCATGGTTTCGAGCGTGGTGAAGGTTTTCGAGGAGACGATGAAGAGGGTTTCTTCGGCGTCGAGGTCGCGCGATGGCTTCGGCGAAGTCGGTGCCGTCGACGTTGGAGACGAAGCGGAAGGTCATATCGCGCTGGCTGTAGTGCTGAGCGCTTCGTAGGCCATGACGGGGCCGAGGTCGGAGCCGCCGATGCCGATGTTGATGACGTTGTTGATGGGCTTGCCGGTGTGGCCCTTCCATTCGCCGCTGCGGATGCGCTCGGAGAAGGCGGCCATGCGGTCGAGAACCTCATGCACTTCGGGGACGACGTTTTTGCCGTCGACTTTGATCGATCGCGCCTTTGGGCGCGCGCAGTGCGACGTGCAGCACGGCGCGATTTTCTGTGATGTTGATCTTGTCGCCGCGGAACATGGCTTCGATGCGCTGCCTTGAGGCCGCACTCTTCGGCGAGTTGGAGCAGGAGCTTCAGAGTTTCGTCGGTGATGCGGTGCTTGGAGTAGTCGAGGAAGATGCCTTCGGCTTCGGCGGTGTAGGCGTGTGCCGCGGTTGGGGTCGTTGGCGAAGAGCTCGCGGAGAGTTTGTGAACCGATAACTTTGTAATGCTCCTGCAGGGCCTTCCATGCGGGAAGTTTTGTCAATGGAGTGGTCTTGGATTGTGTGCTCATAAATCTCCTTTGCCACCTTCGATTTTCCCATGAAGGGGTTGGCTCTGGGTTAATCGAGGCTTGTGAGGGCGAACTGGCGCGCGGCTTCGAGCAGCTTTGTTACGGATTCCTTTGGAGCAGGACTCGGAGTAGATGCGGAGCAGGGGCTCGGTGCCTGAGGCGCGGAGCAGCAGCCAGGTTTTTGCTGCGTTGGGCTTGGTCTTTGCTTCGGGGTTGTCGAGGAAGAACTTTGATACCGTCGAGGGTTTCGACGTGCTCGACGGGCATTCCGGCGAAGTCTTTCACTCCGGCCTTTGCGCGGGCGATGGCGGCGTTCTTCAGAGCGTCGTGGATGTGGAGGTCGATGCGTCCGTACTGGTGCTCGCCGTATTGCTCCTGAAGCTGCTGGACTAGCTGGCCCAGGGTCTTGCCTTCTTCGGCCATGACGTTGGCGAGCAGCAGGGCATTGAGCAGGCCGTCGCGTTCGGGGAGGTGGCGCTGCGATGCCGATGCCTCCGGATTCTTCGCCGCCAATGAGGATGTTCGTTCTCGAGCATGAGGTCGCAGACATATTTGAAGCCGATGCCGTGCTCGTGGAGGGTTGCGTCCGTAGCGGGCGCAGATGCGGTCGAGCATGTTGGTGGTGTTGAAGGCGCGGGTGACGTCGCCGGGCCATTTTTTGCGGGTGAGCAGCCACTCGAGCAGGACGGCGTAGATTTTGTGCGGGTCGACGAAGTTGCCGTGCTCGTCGGCGGCTCCGATGCGGTCGGCGTCGCCGTCGGTTGCGAAGCCGGCGTGGCAATGATGCGCGACGACTGCGTCCTGCAGGGCGCGGATGTGCGGCTCGATGGGCTCGGGATTGATGCCGGGAAAGAGCGGATCGTGCTCGGCGCGAATCTCGACGTAATCGACGCCGATGCTCTGAAAGATTCCGGCGAGGATGCCGCTGCCGGCTCCGTACATGCAGTCGATGGCGAATTTGAAGCCGGATTTTGCGATGAGGTCGAGGTCGGCGAAGCGGCGGATGGCTTCAAGATACGGAGGCAGGAAATCGACTTCGGCGATTGGCGCGGGCTTTGCGGTTTTGAGCAACGGCTTGTCGAGATAGGTTTCGATGGCGGCGATGATGGAGGGTTTCCCGGAGCCTCCGTAGAAGGCTTTGTACTTCACGCCGTTCCACTGGAAGGGATTGTGGCTGGAGGTGATCATGACTGCCGCCCGCGGCGCCTTGTTCGCGGACGCCATAGGACAGGGCGGGCGTGGGCGTGATGCCGGTTGGCGAGCTTGACTGGGATTCCGGAGGCGGCGAGGACTTCGGCTACCGCGCGCGCGAAGCGGTCGGAGCCGAAGCGCGTGTCATAGCCGATGCAGACGCCTTTTACGGGCGATTCCTGCGGCTCGCTTGTGTTGTGAAGGTAGCCGGCGATGGCGGCGGCGGCCTTGCGGACGTTCTCGAAGGTGAAGTCGTCGGCGATGAGGCCGCGCCAGCCATCGGTTCCAAATTTGATTGGAGTGTTGTTTCCCATTCGGTTTCTTTCTATCTTGGACTGGAGCTAAACGAGGTCTTTTCGCCCAGCGGCGGACAGCTCTTTGACGACTTTGCCCACGTCTTGCGAGCGGTCGCGCGTGGTGATGAGGATGGCGTCTTCGGTTTCGACCACTACGAGATCGTGGACGCCCACGCAGCGATACAAATTTCTTTGGGCTGTAGACATAATTGCCGTCGGAGTCAACTGCCAGGCTGCCCGCGCTCTCAGTTACGTTCCTGTGAGCGTCTGTGCCATTGTTCGATGCGAGCTGGTGCTCATATAGTGCGGCCCATGAGCCGAGATCGTTCCATCCGAAATCGGCGGGCAGGCAATAGAGGCTCGACTTGTGCTCGCCTTTTGCCGAGCGCGGCTCGAGGATGGCGTAATCGACGCTGATGTTTTCGCACTTTGGATAGAGTTCGGCGAAGACGCGCGTGAAGTCGGGCGTTCCGTAGGCGGCGGCGATGGCTTGGAGATGCGGGGCTGTTTCCGGCAGGTGTTCACGCACCGCGTTTGCGAGCGTGCGCGCAGACCAGATAAAAATGCCGCTGTTCCAGTGGTAGTTGCCGGCGGCGACGAATTCCTCGGCGCGTTCACGATTTGGCTTCTCGGTAAAGCGGCGGACGCGGACGGATCCGTTTGTGGCGGCTTCGCCTGTTTCAATGTAGCCGTAGCCGGTTTCGGCGCGTGTGGGCTTTACGCCGAGCACGACCATGTTTTCGCCCGCGGCGGCGATGGCGATGGCCTGCTCGATCACAGCGAGAAACATCGGCTCGTTGGCGATGGTGTGGTCCGCTGGGAACATGCCGAGCACCGCATCGGGCGCGAATGCGTTCGATGAGAAAGGCCGCGAGGCCTGCCGCTGGCGCTGTGTTTCGCGCGGCCGGCTCGCAGACGATCTGATTTTCTGGAACGCAATCGAGTTGTCCGCAGATGGCGCCCGAAAGAAGATCGTTGGTGATGACCCAGAAATCCTGCGATTGCGCCAGCGGCGCGAGTCGGTCAACGGTGCGCTGGATCATGGTTCGTTCGCCGTCGAGCGCCAGTATCTGTTTGGCTCTGGCCTTGCGGCTGCGCGGCCAGAACCGGGTTCCACTGCCACCGGCGAGGATGATAGGCCTGAAATCAATTTTCAAAACGGTCGTCCTCTTTTTCCGAGCTCTACGCTACGCGGGGTTGAATTCGGATGACTGTGGCCGCTGATTCCGCATTCACCCGAACGTTGCGGCTGGCGGCTGGAATGACGGCCAGTTCGCACCGGTTGACGGTGAAAGAATCTCCTTCATCGGCTGAGATGCGAATTCTTCCTTCGGCTACAAACAAAATTTGCACTCCGCCGGTTTGTGCGCTTATGCCCGCCGCGTCTTTTGCCGGATCGAGCGGCCAGCGCTCGATCTCGAAATATTTTTCGTTGATGAGGACGGCGTGGCTGTTCACTGTTTGCGGAGGAATTTTGCCGGCGCGAGTCTTGAGTCGCATGGCCTCGAAGGATTTGTCGAGATGCAGCTCGCGGGGGCGGCCGTAGTCGTACATGCGATAGGTGAGGTCGCTGGTCTGCTGCGTTTCGAGAATCACGACGCCGGGGCCCATGGCGTGAACGGTTCCGGCATCGACGAAGAGCATGTCGTTCTTTTGGACGGGCACCATTTCAAGCAAGTCTTCGAGTTTTGCCGACTCGATTCCGACGCGAATCTGTTCGGGTGTGACTCCGGGCCGGATGCCGAGCGCGACGTGCGCGCCGGGTTCAGCGTCGAGCGCATACCAGCACTCGGTTTTGCCGCGCGGCTCGCCATATTTCTGCGCCATGGCGTCGTCGGGATGCACCTGCACGCTTAATTTTTCTTTTGGGAAAAGCAATTTGATGAGCAGTGGGAACTGGCCGTCTCCGTAAGTGTTGCCAAGAAGATCGTGGCCGTGCTGCGCGGTGATGTCTTTGAGCGACTGCCCGGCGAGCTGGCCAGTTGCGGCCGTGCACATTTCTCCGGTGAGCCAGACTTCACCGATGGGCTCGCCTTCGGTCTTGTAGTCGTACCAGGGGGCGAGGTCGTGAAACCCCCAGATGCGCGTTCGGAAATACGGCGCCAGACGAAAGGGAAAAAGAGTGCTCATGCAATTTCAAGTATGCCTGAGAAGACGTTCCTGCCGCACGCGGCGAGCGGGTACTATACAGAAGGAATGTCAGTCTACCTTGTTACCGGCTGCGCCGGATTTATTGGATCGTCAATTGCCGAGGCTCTTGTACGGCGGGGAGAAAGCGTGCGCGGTCTGGATAATTTCGAGACAGGCAGGCGAGAGAATCTGGTTGGTTTTCGCGACCGGATGGAATTTCTAGAATGCGATCTGCGCAATGCGGACGCGGTTCTGAATGCTTGCAGCGGTGTAGATTTTATCTTTCACACGGCGGCGCTGCCTTCTGTTCCGCGATCGGTGAAGGATCCGCGCACGAGCCACACGGCTAATATCGACGGGACTTTTAATCTGCTCGAAGGCGCGCGCGCAGCTGACGTTAAAAGGATTGTCTATTCAGCGTCTTCATCGGCCTATGGAAACCAGCCGGGCTTTCCGCGCCGCGAGACAATGGTTCCCATGCCGATTGCGCCCTATCCGGTGCAGAAGTTGGCAGGCGAGTTTTATATGAAGAGCTATTGGCAGGTATATGGATTGGAGACCGTGTGCCTGCGCTACTTCAATATCTTCGGGCCGCGGCAGGTTCCCGATTCGCCTTACAGCGGGGTGATGGCGAAGTTTACGCTTCAGATGATGCGCGGCGAACGTCCGACCATTCATGGCGATGGCGAGCAGGGACGCGATTTTACGTATATCGACAATGTGGTTTTCGCAAATTTTCTTGCTATGTCTGCCGCGGCGGAGAAGGTTGCAGGGCGGGTATTTAACGTAGCTTGCGGTGAGCGGCATACGTTGAACGAGACTTTTCGTGTGCTGGGTGGGCTGCTGGATTTTCGAGAGCAGCCTGTGTACGGTCCATCGCGCACGGGTGACGTGCGCGATTCGCTTGCGGATATCTCCGCGGCGCGTGAGGCCTTCGGATATGAGCCTGCGATTGGGTTTGAAGAAGGGCTGCGGCGCACGGTCGACTGGTACCGGAATCAATATGCCGAATCTGCGGTGAAATAGGTGCTTTTTTGCATCGCATGAGCGTAAACGCAGTAATCTCCGTAATTTCAGCGTAAAAGTTGATGCTCATCTCACAAAAGCGGCGTATATTTGCCTCGCTGTGAAGTTTCCTTCTAAGAAGGCAGGTTTGCGATGAAAAAATATGCTGCGGAATTAGTGGGTACCTTTGTATTGGTGTTCGGCGGAGTAGGGAGTGCGGTGCTGGCCGGCGGTCATATAGGCTTTCAAGGCGTGGCCTTGGCCTTTGGCCTCTCGCTTCTGGTGATGGTTTATACCATCGGACCCATCTCTGGGTGTCACATCAATCCGGCTGTCACGCTGGGTATATTGCTCGCCAAGAAAATTGGCGTTAAGGACGCGGCTGCCTATGTGATTGCGCAGATTATCGGCGCCATTCTGGCGGCTGCCGTCATTCTTTTTATCGCAAACGGACTGCCGGACGGATACAACCCTCATGTGGCTGGCCTGGGAGCCGATGGCTATGGGCTGCACTCACCTGACCATTATTCGATGGCGGCAGGGTTTGTTGCTGAGGTGGTTTTGACCGCGTTTCTCGTGATCGTGGTGCTTGGATCGACGGACATCAAAGCGCCGGTTGGATTTGCGGGAATCGCAATTGGCCTGGTGCTTACCATGATTCATCTGGTCGGTATTCCGATTACGAATACTTCGGTGAATCCGGCGCGAAGTATTGGTCCTGCGGTGTTTGTTGGCGGATGGGCGGTGCAGCAACTCTGGCTGTTTATTGTCGCGCCGCTGATTGGGGCGGTTGTTGCGGCGATCGTCTATAAGGTCATTCGCATACCTGACACGGTTATTACTGTTCCGAAAGCGGAGCGAGCACTGCCGAGCCAACAGGCGGAACGACGGTAGCAAGATTGCTTTCGTGAGTCAAAGGCCGTCCTGCCATCGGTTTTCGCTGCTGGCGGACGGCCTTCCTGCGGCTACTGTTGTACCGCTTTTACCAGGTCGCGCAGCGGGTCAAGCACGGTGAAGCGCACAAGTCCTGCGGGCTTCTGAGCCTGGTCGATCAGCTCAAGCTTTGTCTGTGCCCATCCCGCCGGGGCGGCCTCGTGTTTCTCGAGGTAAGACAATGCCTGCTGGCCGGTGGTTCCTAAATCTACAAGCTGCTGCGCTCGCGGCTCGGCGTCTTTGAGGAGCGGCGATGCGGCCATAAGCATTTCGGCCTGAGGGCCGGCGGCGATCCAGCGCTCGAAGATGGCATTTAGCTTTTGTCCAGCCTGCGGGTCGCTTTTGGCGAGATAGTCGCGCACAAGAACCTGCATTCCGTGCAGCGAAGGCGGGTCGGGACGGACTGCGTCTATAAGGTGGTCCATCGGAGTCAACTGCGTCGTGTGCTGCATTTCGTACCGTTGGTCAAAGCCGACAGGTTGCAGGACGCTGGCGAGAATCCGTAGCGGTTCGATTGCCGTGGTGCCCGCGAGCTGCCGCAGGCCGACATCTTCGGCGGAGAGTTGCGTCAGGCCGACGGCTTCGAGACGCAGCGTTCTCGACCCATAAGCGGCGGTACATATCGTCCACGTTATTGACGCTTTGGGGAGACCAGAGGCGCTCAGCGATGGCGGCAGTGCGCGGCCAGATGCGCGAGTCGATGCTGCGCGGCGAGACGTGCTCACCCCATTGGGCCGCTTCGCCGCCGAGAATGCGCGCCTGCTGATCCGGCGTGAGGTCGCTGCCGGCGGGGAGCGGGTCAACTAAGTAGTGCTGGCCTGCAGACTGGATGTGATCAAGGTAGTATCCAGCGGCGAGGATGCCGTCGTACCCTTGTTTGGCACTGGCGGCGAGCGAATCAAACCCGCGCCATGATTCGATGACGGCGTCTTTCGAGAGGCCGGGCGCGAAGATCTCGTCCCATCCGACCATGATCTTGCCGTGTTTCTTGAGGATAGGCAGGAGTTGCTGGTTGAAGTAGGTCTGCAGGCCCGCCGTGCCTTGCAGATTATGTTTCTTCATGAACTCCTGAATGCGCGGGTTGTTCTTCCACTGCACTCCGTTGTTCTCGTCGCCACCGATGTGCATGTAGGGGTCGGGGAAGATTTCGGCCATCTCAGCGACGAATTTGTCGAGGAACTGATAGGTGCTTTTGCGCGTGGGGTCCATCACGGGGTCGAAGATCCCGTAAGTGTGTTCGATGGCGTAGGGGCCGGGCGCGCTGGCGAGATCGGGATAACCGACGTACCAGGACTGCGCGTGGCCGGGGATGTCGAACTCGGGCACGACCCGGATGCCGCGGGCGCGGGCGTAGGCGACGATCTCGCGCGCCTGATCCTGTGTGTAGAACTGGCCGTCGGAGCCCATCTCGGTCAGCTTGGGGAAGACCTTGCTCTCCATGCGGAAGCCCTGGTCGTCGGATAGATGCCAATGGAAGACGTTGAGTTTGACGGCGGCCATTCCGTCAAGCGTGCGCTTGATGACGTCGATGGGCTCGAAGTGGCGGCTGCAATCGATCATCAGGCCGCGCCAGCGGAAGCGCGGCGTGTCCTGAATGGATACTGCGGGCAGAAAATAGCCGGAGTCGTCGTTCTGCACGAGTTGCAGAAAGGTTTGGAGGCCGTGCATTGCGCCTACATCGGTCGCGGCCTTGAGATGCGCTCCGGTTGAGGTTACGTCGAGCGTGTAGGATTCGTTTTCATCGAGGGACTGGATGGCTTCGCCGGGGCCGTCTACGGAGATGGTCAGGATCGCGGCTCCTGATGAGGCAGGCGCTGTGGCGATCTGAAGGCCGGTATGGTTTTCGAGTTGAGTGAGAGTGCGAGAGATGGCACTGTCGAGGCGCTCATCGTGAAAGCCGCTGGTGGCTGCGGTGAAGGACGTAGTAAGAGGCAGGCTGCCGGTCTGCACGGCGAGATGTGCGGGTTCCGGCATGAGTGTGTTGATGAAGCCTGTGGAGGTTTGAGCCATCGCGCTCAGAGTGGATGCACCAGCAAATAAAATATCGGCAAGCAAGGCAAGCGAAAACCGTCTCAGCATTTTTCAGGTTCCTTCAGACGAGAATAATTGTCCCCAGCAAGTTTTGTATGCATGTCTATACGTGTCAAGTCGGCGAGGCGGCTAAAATAAGCGCATGCTTCCGGCGAGGGTTGTCATCATTCCGTTGGTCGTCATCGGAACCTTGCTCATTCTCGTGGGAGTGTGGATAGGCGTTATCAGCGGAGCATTAACTGCACTTGTGACAAAACGCCGGCCGACACGGGTTCTCACAAACAGCTTACTCGGAGCCGTAGGTGTTCTCGCTGGTTATGTCGGATGGTTCATCCCTCCGCTACGCGGCGTCGTTGATTTTCGATGGAATAGGCACGGCCTACCGATAGCATTTGGACTGTCCTTTCTCTTGTTCGTGTTCAGTGTGCTGCTTCGGCCTAGATCCAAAGTGGAATAAATAATTCCACCTGGACGAGGGACGATTATTGCGCCTGTTTCGTTTCGAGCTCGGCCCATCGGGCGAAGAGCGCGTCAACAGTCTGCTGCGTTGTCTCTGCTTCGGCCAGCGCGGCCTGGAGGCGAGTGGCGTTTGTAGCTACGGCGGGGTCTTCGACTGCGGCGCGGGCCTTGTTCAGAGCATCCTCAGCTTCGGCGATGCGGTCTTCGAGGGTGGCCCATTCTCGGGCTTCAAGGTAGGAGAGCCTTTTCTTCGTCGATGACTGTGGGGCAGTTGCGATGATTTGTTCGGGTGTGCGTGTCTGTTTTTTGGATTGCTCGCGTTCTTCGAGCCACGCTTCCCACTGCGCATAATCGGCGAAAGTGGCCGCGTTGCCTTCGCCGTCGAGTCCTATGACGATGTTGGCGATGCGGTCGAGCATGTAGCGGTCGTGGGTGACGAGGACGAGCGAGCCGGGATATTCGAGCAGCGTCTCTTCGAGGATTTCGAGCGTGGGGATGTCGAGGTCGTTGGTGGGCTCGTCGAGCAGAAGCACGTCGGCGGGTTGCAGCATGAGTTGCGCGATGAGGACGCGGGCTCGCTCGCCTCCGGAGAGGCGTGACACGGGCTGGTTAAGTTGCTCGCCGGTGAAGAGGAAGCGCGCGGCCCAGGATGCGACGTGAATGACGCGGTCCTGATAGACGATGGCATCGCTGTCGGGCGCGAGCGCGCGGCGGAGGGTCTGGCTGCCATCGAGCTGGCGGTTCTGCTCGAAGTAGGTGACGCGCAGCTGGTTGGCGCGCTTGATGTTTCCCGAGGTGGGTTCGAGTTCACCGGTAAGCAGACGCAGGAGGGTGGTTTTTCCGCTTCCGTTCGGGCCTACGAGACCTACGCGCATTCCCGCTGCGAGATGGAAGTTGAGATTCTCGAAAAGCGGTTTGCCTTCGATTGAATATGTGAGGTCTTCGAGTTCGACGAGGCGTTTGGTTTGGCGGCCTGTTGCGGAGAAGTCGAAATTTGCGCTGGCGGTGCGAGTGCGCGCATTTATGTCTGCGAGTTCGGAGATGAGCCGATTGGCGTTGTCGATGCGGGCCTTGGCCTTGGTGGCTCGCGCTTTGGGGCCGCGACGTAGCCACTCTTTTTCGATCCGGACGCGGTTTTCGAGCGCGTCCTGATGGCGGGATTGCGCGTGGAGGAATTCTTCCTTCGCTTCTAGGAACTGGCTGTAGTTGCCGTCGGTGCGAAGCATTCCGGAGGGGTAAGCGCGGTTGAGCTCGGCCATTTTCGTGGTGGTGTTTTCGAGGAAGTAGCGGTCGTGGCTGATGACGACGGCGGCGAAGGATTCCGATTCGAGCAGGCCTTCGAGCCATTCGATTCCAGAGAGGTCGAGGTGATTGGTCGGCTCGTCGAGCAGGAGCAGATCGGGATGCTGGACGAGCGCTTCGGCGATGGCGAGGCGCTTCTTCCAGCCTCCGGAGAAGGTGGCGGCTTCAGCTTCAAAATCGATCGAAACCCGCGATGCCAAGGGTTGCGCGCAGGCGCTGCTCCCACTCAGACTCGGGTACGCGCGTGCGCTTGAGCGCGGATTCGACGATGGTGCGGATGGTTGCTGCGGCGGGGAATTGGGAATCCTGTTCCACGTAGGCCATGCGCAGGTTTTTGCGCGGCGTGATTTCGCCGGAGTCGGAGTCGATTTCTCCTGCGAGCATTTTGAGCAGCGTGGATTTGCCGCTGCCGTTGGGGCCGATGAGGCCGATGCGGTCTCCTTCATTGACGGTGAAGGAGACTTCGCGGAAGAGGTTGGTCGCGCCGAAGGATTTGGTTACGGATTGGGCGTTGAGCAGGAGAGCCAAATTGGTTCTCCTGCTCAACGCGCGGACGCAGTTGCGGTCATGTATTCCTCGTATGGGCCCTTGAAGTCTTCGATTGCGCTGTGCTCGAAGTGCCAGATGCGCGTGGCTACTTCGTCGATGAGGTCGTAATCGTGAGTGACCAGCAATACCGTTCCTTCGTATTTCTGGAGCGCGATGTTGAGCGCGTTGATGGATTCGAGATCGAGGTGGTTGGTTGGCTCGTCGAAGATGAGGATGTTGGGCTTCTGCAGCATGAGCTTGCAGAAGAGCAGGCGCGCAGCTTCTCCGCCGGAGAGCGCGGAGGTCGGCTTTAATCCTTCTTCGCCGCGGAAGAGCATCTGGCCGAGGATGCCGCGGATTTCTTCTTTGGTGGCCTTGGGGTCGAACTGGTGCAGCCAGTCGGAGACGTTGAGGCCGTGCTCGATAACTCCGGTATGGTCCTGCGGGAAGTAGCCGATCTGGGCTTCGTGTCCCCACTTGATGCTGCCTGCATCGAGGGTGAAATCTTTTTCGGCCAGATCGGGCGAGGTCGAGAGCAGCGACTTGAGCAGCGTGGTCTTGCCCAGTCCGTTGCGGCCCATAAGCGCGATCTTTTCGCCGCGCATGACGTTGGCTCCGAAGCCGGAGATGACGTTCTGGTCGCCGTAGCTCTTGCTGAGGCCTTCAAATTCGAGTGCAGTTTTGCCGGAGGGGCGGAGCTGGTCGAAGCGGATGTAGGGGCGCTGGATGTTGGAGCGGGCCAGCTCGGTGGTCTGCAGGCGCTCGACTTCCTTTTTGCGGCTGGTGACCTGGCTGGAGCGGGTTCCGGCGGCAAAGCGGGCGATGAACTCGTTGAGCTGCGAGATCTTTTTCTCGCGCTGCTCGTTCTGCGATTCGAGGCGGGAGCGGATCTGCGTTTTGGCGACGACCATGTCGTCGTAGCCGCCGGTGTAGGTGATGATCGTCTGGTAATCGATGTCGGCGATGTGGGTGCAGACGCTGTTCAGGAAATGGCGATCGTGCGAGATGGTGATGAGCGTGCCTTCGAAGCGGATGAGGAAGTCCTGCAGCCAGTGGATGGAGTCGAGATCGAGGTGGTTCGTAGGCTCGTCGAGCAGCAGCGCCTGGGGCTTGCCGAACAGAGCCTGCGCGAGCAGCACGCGGACCTTCTGGCCGCCCTGGAGTTCGCTCATTTTGCGTTCGTGGAGCTCGTCGGGAATGTCGAGGCCCTGGAGCAGGATGGCGGCATCGCTCTCGGCGGTGTAGCCGTCCTCTTCGCCGACGATGCCTTCGAGTTCGCCGAGGCGCATGCCGTCGTCGTCGGTGAGTTCGGCTTTGGAGTAGATGGCGTCGCGCTCTTCGAGCGCGGCCCAGAGCGGCTTGTTGCCCATGATGACGGTGTCGATGACGCGGTAGGCGTCGAAGGCGAACTGGTCCTGGCTGAGAACGCCGATTTTCTTGGGGCGGACGACGTTGCCCTTCTGCGCGTCGAGTTCGCCGGTGAGGACCTTCATGAAGGTCGATTTGCCGGACCCGTTGGGGCCGGTGAGTCCGAAGCGGCGGCCCGCGATGAAAGTTACGGTGACGTCTTCAAAGAGAATTTTTGCGCCGTAGCGCATGCTTACATTGCTGACTGAAATCATTTTCGGTTCCGTATCGATTTTGTGGCTACAGTGTTCTGCGCGAACGTCTGGGAGACGCGAGACAGATGCTCTGATGAGTGCCCGTCTCACTATTCTAAAGGAATCTCGGCGATTACCACGGGCTGCGTGGGTCGATTGCGAAGATTGTGATCTCTCCAGGATGCGCGGTCACGACTTGCCAGTCGTACTTCTGATGTTTCCCAGTACAGGTGTTTGGAACGACAATGCCAGTCTCTTCGACCCCTTGGGGCGAAAGCGAGCTAGAAGGCATGCAAAGGCCTGCCTGGGCACTGTAAAAAAGGAATCGAGTAGGGGAATGGAGTATTCAATTGAAAGTGGGCAACACCGTCTGCCCCGGTTTGTGCATGTATATCAAAAATAATGTTCTCCGCGACTAATCCGTGGCGGCTGTCGGTTCCAAATATTTCCAAATGCCTATTCTTGAAAGGCTTGCCTGAATGAGCTGACAAAAGCCTGACGGTGACCTCAGCTTTCTGAGGAGCACCCGCTTGTGTTTGTTGACTTTCCTGATTGCGCCGCAGGAGCCCAACGGTATCGTCAACTTTCTGAGTAGCTGCGGGCTGAGCACAGTAAGTCGCTAAGAGCGTTAATATCCCAATGGTCAATTTCATGGTTATCTTGAGGGAGCTTTCACGCTTTAGAAGAGATGCGTAATGATCTGATTTGTTGCAAATGCTGCGACGTAGGCCAGCGCGCTCATATAGGCGAATTGCAGGGCCGGCCACTTCCAGCTATTGGTTTCGCGGCGCACGATGGCGAGCGTGGAGGTGCACTGCATGGCGAAGGCGAAGAAGACGACCAGAGCCATGGCTCCGCCGAGCGTGAGGTCGTGGCGCAGAGCGGCCTGCAGGCTCAGGGACTGCGTGGCGGGGTCGGCTCCGTAGAGCGTGCCGAGCGTGCCTACGATGACCTCGCGCGCGACGATGGAGCTTAGCAGGCCGATGCCGATCTTCCAGTTGAAGCCGAGCGGACGGATGACGCGGCTCGATCCAGCTGCCGATATGTCCGATGACGCTTTGCCGGCAGGTTGCGAGTGGAACGGGACATGGCTGAGAACCCAGAGGACGATGGTGACGCAGAGGATGATGGTTCCGGCCTGCTTGAGGAAGACTTTGCCGCGATCGATGCAGGCGCAGGCTGAGCGAGCGCACGGTGGGCAGCGGTACTGCGGCAGCTCCAGAATGAACGGCGCGGAGGCGGTCTTGAGGATGGATGACTTGAGCAGCCATGCGGTGCCGAAGGCGGCGAGGAAGCCGAGCAGATAGAGCGAGAGCATGACGGCGGCGCGCATTCCGAAGAAGTCGCCGAGAATGCGGCGGTTGGGGATGAAGGCCGCGATCATCAAGATGTAGATAGGCAGGCGCGCGGAGCAGGTCATGAACGGCGCGACCAGGATGGTGGCGAAGCGGTCGCGCTTGTTCTCGATGGTGCGCGTGGCCATGATGGCGGGGACGGCGCAGGCGTAGGCGGAGAGCAGCGGAATGAAGGCCTTGCCGTTGAGTCCGATGGAGCGCATGACGCGGTCGGCGATGAGCGCGGCGCGGGCCAGGTAGCCGGAGTCTTCGAGCACTCCGATGAAGAGAAAGAGCAGCAGGATCTGCGGCAGGAAGACGAGGACGGAGGCTACGCCCTTCCAGATGCCGTCGATGAGCAGAGATTCGACCCAGCCATGGCCGAGGAAGGTCCCGATCTTGTCGCCGGAGGCGTTGAGGATGGCTCCGAAGCCGTCGCTGAGCGGCTGGCCGATGGTGAAGACGACCTGAAAGACGGCGATGACGACGAGCGAGGAAGAGCAGCGGTCCCCAGATGCGATGCAGAAGAATCTCGTCGAGCTTGCGGGTCCACATCGGAGGAGAACGGCGCCTTGTATTTGGTGCGCGTGCTGATGCCGGTGGCCCACTGGCGATAGGAGCGGGCGTTGCCGACTACGGGCAGCTCAAGCCGGGTCGGAGGGGTGGGCTTGCGGTGGCCTCGCTTTTGCGGTCGAGGAAGTGGCGGATGGCGTCGAGGCCGGTTCCGCGTGTTGCGCTGATGATGGCGACGGGGACGCCGAGTTCCTGTGCGAGCGCGAGAGTGTCGACCTCGCCGCCGCGCGTTTCCATGAGATCGCTCATGTTGAGCAGCACGAGGGTGGGCAGGCCGAGCGAGAGGACGGGCGCGGCCAGCATGAACTGGCGGCTCAGGTGCAGGGAGTCGAGCACGAGCAGGACGGCGTCGGGCGCGGGCGTGCCGGGCATGGCTCCGTTGAGCACGTCGACGGCGACGCGGGCGTCTTCGGAGTAGGAATCGAGGCTGTAGATGCCGGGCAGGTCGATGAGGGCGAGGTCGCTGCGGCCGATGCCGCTGAGTTTGCCGAAGTGCTGCTCGACGGTGACGCCGGGATAGTTGGCGACCTTCTGGCGCATGCCGGTGAGGCGATTGAAAAGCGTGGATTTGCCGGAGTTGGGTGGGCCGACGAGGGCGACGGTGCGGATTTTGCCCGCTGTGCGATGCTCCGGAGGCGATTCGAGGAGCGCAACGCCTGTATCGGTGGGGCAGCAATCGCTCATTGGGAGCTCTCCTGCTGGGGACGGACGCGAATGTACCGGGCGGTTTCGCTGCGCAAAGCAATCTCGAAACCGTCGATGGAGTAGACGGTTGGATCGCCTGCGGGTGCGCGGCGTATAACTACTACGCGCGCTTCTGGTGCGAAGCCCATGTGCATAAGCTGGTGTCCAATCTCGTCAGGCAGGTCGAGCGACTCAACGACCGCTGCGGTGCCTACGCTCAATTCGCTCAGTGCGCTCAACGTATGAATTCCACTGCCTTTAAACCATGATAACGCAATTGCGACCATTTTGCTCGTAGTTCGGTTTTCGGGAGGTCTGGTGTTCGATTCCGGACAAGAAATTTGAGGAATGGACACCGGTACAGCCATGAGGAAGGGTGCACCCCTGCAAAATGAGCGCGTTAGCGTCCCTTGGGAATGGACAACCGCTTGCAGAAACACTAAGTTGGGATTTCTCTTGAAGGAGTTGGCCTGTGCTGAATGATCTTCGATTTGCAATCCGGCAGTTGCGGAGGTCTCCGGCATTTGCTGTGACGGCGGTTTTAACGCTGGCGCTGGGGATCGGCGTCAATACGGCGATTTTTTCGCTAGTGGATTCAATCCTGTTGCAACCGCTGCCTTTTCCACAGCAGAACCGGCTGATGAGCATCATTGGCTACAGCACGCCTGGAAACGATGCCAGCTTCTTTCCCAAGGGATGGATCCGCGCGCTTGACGAGCACTCGAAGGCATTCTCATCGATCAGCGGATTTGGCGCCGATGCCGAATCGAATATCGGCGACGCGAACTCGCCCAACCGCGTCTTCGGCGCGGAGGTAATGACAAACGCGCTGAGCACCCTTGGTCTTCATCCTGCCGTTGGGCGGTTTTTCTCTGCCGAGGATGCACAGGCCGGACATGATCCGGTTGTCGTGCTGGGCTACGGATACTGGAAGGAGCATTTCGATGCAAACCCCGCGATGATCGGGCAGTCGATCCGCATCGATGGTGTTTCCCGTCAGATTATCGGCGTTATGCCGGCGGGAGTGCACTTTCCATACGCCGACACAGAATTCGTTACGCCCATCACCTTCAAAGGTGGCGATGCAACCGATGCGTGGTGGAACTTTGATCTGCGCGCTTTTGGCCGATTGGAGTATGGCGTAACATCTGCGCAGGCGCAGGCCGAGCTGCGCCGCATGCAAAAGTTGCTGCTGACTGTATTTCCGTGGCGGATGCCCGATAGCTGGGTGTCGCAAGCGGCGGTGGTTCCGCTGCTGGATTCGATTGTGGGCAACATGCGGGCGCGTCTGCTGCTGCTCTTCGGCGCGGTGGGACTGGTGCTGCTGATCGCCTGCGCAAATGTAGCCAACCTCATGCTCGCACGCGCTGCTGGCCGCGAGCGCGAGATCGCGATTCGCGGCGCGTTGGGCGCATCCGGCTCGCGTTTGGTTCGCCAACTGCTCTCCGAGAGCGTGTTGATTGGCGCGCTGGCTGGAGCAGTAGGTTTGATGGCTGCGTCTTTCAGCCTGCAGCTGATGACCAAACTGCTGCCTGCCGATACGCCGAGATTGAACAACCTCGGGATGCACTGGCACGCATTTCTGTTTGCGGCTGGAGTCTCCGTCTTTACGGGCCTACTCTTCGGGCTCGTTCCAGCGGTGCGCATGGCCTCGCCGAATTTGCAAAACAGCTTGAAGTCGGGCGGCCGCGGCGCCGCAGGCAACGCTTCGCACTTTCGTACCGCGATGCTGCTGGTAATGGGGCAGATTGGTCTCACCGTTGTAGTGATCACAGGCGCCGGCCTCATGCTTCACAGCCTGTACAGCCTGTCCCGCGTGAACCCGGGCTTTGAGACAGACCGCATCGTGACAGCAGAAGTCTCCCTTGATGCGACTGCATGCAACGAAACGGGGCGTTGCCAGGCCTTCTTTGACACGCTTCTGGATCGCCTACATGGCATTGCAGGAACGAAAGGTGTGGCCCTCACCGACACGCTGCCGCTGAACGGCCAGGATGGCAGTTTTGTGTATGACGCGGAGGGGCATCCGAGAGATCCGCGGCAGGAGGCATTTCTCGGAACGCGGCGTACGGTCACTCCAGGATACTTTGCGACCTTGGGTATGAAGCTGGTACGCGGGCGCCTTCTCGACGAGCAGGATGCCTCCGGCGCAAGCCGCGCAGTCGTCATCAACCAGCGCATGGCAGACCGGCTGTGGCCGCGCCAGGATCCGCTGGGCAGGCATATCGAGAACGTACACGAGGAAGCGAGCCCCGGAGTGTGGAGTGCGACGACTGCTCCCGTTGTAGTCGGCGTGGTCAGCGACACGCACGAGGGGAGCCTGTCGAGCGGATTTAGCGATGAGATCTATGCGCCAATGAGCCGCACGAATGAGCAGCCAGTGATGTACGTGTTGTTGCGCACCCAAGCGAGCACGCAACAGGCCGCCGATGCGTTACGGCAGACTGTAACGCAGGTAGATACTCAGGTCCCGGTCACGCGCGTACGCACTTTGGACGAAGTAGTTGCGGCGTCTGATTCTGCATCGAGTTCTCTGACGGTTCTGCTGCTGAGTTTTGGAGTGCTTGCGGTAGTGATCGGCGCGGTGGGTGTATACAGCCTCATCGCCTACATCGTCAGTTGGAGGACGCGGGAGATCGCCATCCGGCTGGCGCTCGGGGCGAGGCGGTTGAATGTCGTGCGCGAGATCGTCCTGCGAAGCGTGGCGCTCGCCGCTGGAGGATCCGCATTGGGACTAATTGGGGCAGCCATATCGACTCGGCTCCTGCACAGCTTTCTTTTTGGTGTCAGCCCCCTTGATCCTTTAACCTTTCTGAGCGTGCCAGTACTGATGATGGTATTGGCGGTCGCGGCGGCATGGATTCCGGCGCGACGGGCCGCAAGCATCGACCCCATGGAGGCGCTCAGAAATGAATAGGGCGGATCGCAAAGCCTTTGAAGACGGTCAATAATCCTGAACCTGGAGAGAAACGGCATGTTGAGCGACATGAAATTTTCCTTGAGGCAGTTGCGGAAGTCTCCGGGTTTCACACTGGCGGTGGTGATCACGCTGGCGCTGGGGATCGGCGTGAATGCGGCAGTGTTCAGCATGGTGGATGGTTTTATGCTGCGCCGGTTGCCTTATTTTGAGCCGCAGCGAATCGCGGCCCTGATGACCCATGCGGAAGGCACCGGCCGCAGCGGGCATTTTTTCACCGAGGAGGACGACAGCCACGGTACGTCCGACTGGCGGCTGGTGTCTCAAAATGTCCCCGCAGTAATCGCAGCGGCCTGGGAGGGTCAAACTGACCTCGGGCAGAACGGCGTGAACCTGAAGGCCGGCGCAGATACGGGCGGCGCGGTGCGGTTTGTTCAGGCGACGGCGGTTTCGGCGCACTATTTCGAGGTGCTGGGAATACGGCCTTACCTGGGGCGTGAATTTGATGACGAGGAGAGCCGCGTCGGGGGTCCGAAGGCGGTCGTTCTTAGCTATGGGCTCTGGGAATCGCTTTTCCACGGCGATCGCAATGTGCTGGGACGAGCGGTTGACGTAAAAGGCGAAGCTTACACGATCGTGGGTGTGCTGCCGCAGAATGCGGTCACGCCGAACAGTGCCGAACTATGGGATTCTCTGCAACCTGGGGAAGGCGGAGCGTGCAACGGATATGACTGCGGCATTCTGATGCGGCTCAGACCACGCGCGACGTGGCAGCAGGCTCAAACTCAGTTGAGCCATCTTCACCGGCCGCCGGGTGGCAACTTTTCTCCGGGGTAGAAAACCTGGCTCTACGCGCAGCCGTTGCAGGAGTACCTGGGCAGCGACGTGAAGCCGAAGCTGTTGATCCTTATGCTTGCTGTTGGGTTCATACTGCTGATCGCGTGCGCTAATCTTGCCGGACTGGCGCTGGTGAGAATTTCGCGCCGCGCGCGGGAGTTTGCGACGCGGCTTGCGTTGGGCGCTTCGAGATTTGATGTGCTGCGGCAGGTTTGGATAGAAAACTTGACGCTTGCTGGTCTCGGCGCAGGTGCGGGTCTGATGCTGGCCCACGCGATCCTTGCGGGCCTGTCCCAGTTTTTGCCGGCGTCGATGATCCCGCTGGGCGGGTTTGCCGTTGATGGCCGCGTGCTGGCGTTTACGGTAGCGGCCACGCTGCTAACGAGTCTCCTCTTCGGGGCGCTGCCAGCTTTGACCGCGCGACGGATTGATCTGCGAACTGCGATTGCCGCCGACAGCAATTCCGTTGCAGGAGGATCGCGGCGTGTTCGCGGCGTGCTGATCGGCGCTGAAGTGGCGTTGACTGTAGTGCTGGTCGCGGCGTCGGGACTGCTGGTGCGCACGCTGGCGCATCTGGAGACGCTGCCGCCGGGATTTGACGCACGCAATGTGATGACCGCCACCGCATCGCTCGACGATGCGCGATACAAAGAGACGCAGGGTTTCGAATCGCTGTTGAGCCGAAGTGTTGCCGCCATGAAGCGCATTCCGGGTGTTGAAGATGCGGCGGTGGGACTGAGCGTACCCTACCAGCGCGGTCTGAATCTGCCGGTGCGCATGATGGATGGGAAAAATGCAAGCGATATCGATGAAGTCAGCACGGCCTACATTACCCCTGGATACTTTGCGACTCTGCGAATGCCTCTCTTGGCAGGGCGGAGTGTGAGCGATACGGATACGGCAACGAGCCAACCGGTAGCGGTTGTGAACGAATCGTTTGCGCGTAAATTTTTTGGCGAGGCCAATGCCGTAGGCCGTCATTTCAGCCTGATGAACGGCCCGAAGCAGACCGGCCCCGCAATGACTATTGTCGGCGTCATTGGTGATGTAACCAAGGTTCAGGGAATCCACTGGACAGCCCCGCTCGGCACGGAGCCGGTATTTTATCTGCCTGCTGCGCAATTTCCCGCCGAGGCGCTGCCGATGGTGCATCTGTGGCTCCAGCCGTCGTGGATTGTGCGCACGCGTGGACCGGTTGCAGGGTTGAGCGAAGCAATGGAGCGGGCGATGGCGGAAGCCGATCCCAATCTGCCCGTATCCGGTTTTCACTCGATGGACGAGCTGATGGAACAGGAGTTGGAGATGCAGCGCATCGAAGTGCTGCTGCTGGGCGCGCTTGCGGGACTCGCGCTGCTGTTATCGGCGGTGGGCATTTATGGGCTGGTATCAAATGTGGTGGTACAGCGGACCCGGGAGATAGGGATTCGCATGGCGCTTGGCTCTTCAATCGAGAGGGCGATGATGGAGATCGGATCGTCGGGCTTGATTGCAACTGGAGCGGGTCTTGTTGCCGGGCTGGGTCTTTCGCTTGTAGTGCTGCGCGTTTTGAAGAGCGAACTTTATGGGGTGGGCGTCTATGATCCGATGACTTTGCTTGCGGCTCCTGCGCTGCTGGCTCTGATTGCGCTGGTTGCCAGCCTGTTACCGGTGCTGCGGATCAGCAGGATCGATCCGGCATTGACTTTGCGGAGCGAATAAGGCTGTCTGTCGAGGACTGAGTTCGAACATTGGCGTTTAGCGCAGAATTTGCAGCTTTTGGAGTGACGAGTATGTTCGAAGACTTGAAATTCGCGGTGCGGCAGTTGCGGAAGTCTCCGGGATTTGCGCTGGCGGCGATTTTGACGCTGGCTTTGGGTATAGGTGCGAATACCGCTATCTTCTCCTTGCTCGATCAGGCTCTACTGCGGGCTCTCCCGGTCCGCGATGCGCAGCAGCTGGTATTGCTGGAGAACACGGGGACGGCGTGGAACGGTCGCACATCAATAAATGGCGGCACGGTGGCGGCTTATTTCTCCTATCCCATGTACAAGGATCTGCGTGACCGGAATACGGTCTTTGACGGACTGATTGCGATGGTGCAGACGCAGGCCGGAGTAATGTGGCGGGGGCATTCATCGCTGGTGAATGCGGAGCTCGTGAGTGGCAACTATTTTGACGTGCTGGGCGTGAGGCCGGCCGTCGGGCGGTTGCTGGTGCAATCGGATGATGTGACGAAGAACGGCAGCGCGGTGGCCGTTCTCAATTTCTATTACTGGAAAAATCATCTCGGTTCCGATCCGCATGTGGTTGGCCAGACGCTGGCGGTGAATGGACATCCCTTCGAGATTGTGGGTGTGGCCGCGCCGGGCTTCGACAGCGCTATCTGGGGATCTCCGGCGGACATTTTTGTTCCGATGACGATGAAAGCGGTGGTTACTCCGGCGTGGGATCAGCTGTACGACCATCCTTCGCGGTGGCTGAACATTATGGGGCGGTTAAAGCAGCGCGAGACGCGGGCGCAGGCGCAGGTGGCGATGGCTCCGCTATGGCGCGACCTGCGCACGGCGGAACTGCCGCTGATGGGCAACAACTCGCCGCGCTTTCGCGATGGATTTGTGACGCGCAGCCAGTTGCAGGTATTGGACGGATCGCGCGGATTCTCGTATTCGCGCGACGATTTGCGGATGCCGCTGTTGGTGGTGATGGGGATGGTGGTACTGGTTGTGCTGATGGCCGCCGTGAACGTGGCGAGCCTGGTACTGGTACGGTCGGCCGGGCGGATACGGGAGTTCTCGATGCGATATGCCCTGGGCGCCAAGCGCGGGCAGGTGCTGCGGCAACTGCTGACCGAGGGATTGCTGCTCGGCGTGCTGGGCGGCGCGGCGGGCCTGGCGCTGGCTCCGGCGGTGATTCGGTTTCTGGTGAGCCGGTTAACCAGCGGCGACGGCCAGCCTCCGTTTTTGACAAGCCTGGATGGGCGTGTGCTTGCGTTCAATTTTGCCGTGGCGATTGGAGTGAGCCTGCTGTTTGCGCTGGCTCCCGCACTGCAGTTCTGGAAGCCCGACCTGGTGAGCGCGATGAAGGACCAGGGTGCGGCGAGCGTGGGCGGAGGCTTCACCCTTCGCAGGCTCACGGTCGCGTTGCAAATTGGATTGAGCCTGCTCTTGCTGGTTGGCTCGGGGTTATTTGTTCGCACCCTGCAGAACCTTCGAAATGTGAATGTAGGGTTTGCAACAGATCACCTGATTACGTTCGGGCTGGAGCCGAATCTGGCGGGATATAGCGAAAATGCAGTTGGCCCTCTGCACAAGCGGGTGCTGGATAGTCTTTCGGGATTGCCCGGCGTGGTGAGCGTCGGCGCAACCGATGATCCGGAACTGGCCGATGATGGCGAGAGCGGAAATATCAGCATACAGGGCTACACGCCGCGCGAGGATGAGGATATGGATGCGGAGGGAGCCCGCATTACGCCGGGATATTTGGCCACGTTGAAGATTCCGTTGATTGCCGGGCGCCCATTGGCGGAAACCGACGACGCAAGCCATCCACAGGTGGCAGTGGTGAATGAGGCGCTGGCTGTGCGCTTTTTCGGCAGCCCGCAAAATGCAATTGGCCGGATGATGGCTTCTGGCGCTGGAAACAAAATAAAGTACAACATTCAGATCGTGGGCGTGGCGCGGAACTACATCCACCGCAATGTTCGCGGGAACGTGAAGATTGCGATGTACCGCGCTGCGGCGCAGGACCCGAACCCGAGCGGGATGTACTACTACATCCGGACGTGGGGCGCGCCGCAGACGACGATGTCGATGATCCGGGGCGACGTGAGCCGGATCGACTCAAAGCTCGTGCTGGAAAACCTGAGTACCATGGACGAGCAAATCGATCAGAACATCAATGATGATCGAATGATTGCGCTGCTGGCCGTAAGCTTTGGCGTGCTGGCTACGCTGCTGGCGGGGATTGGTCTTTATGGCATGCTGGCGTATGCAACGGCGCAGCGGACGCGGGAGATCGGCGTGCGGATGGCGCTAGGATCCGGTCGCATGGGCATAGTAAGACTGGTCCTTAAGGACGTGCTTCTGCTGGCAGGAATAAGCATCGGCATCACGGTTCCGCTGGCGATGTTGGCTACCCGGGTTCTGAAGACGCTGCTGTTTGGCGTCTCCGACACAGACCCGGCGGTGTTTTTGCTGGCCACGCTTCTGATTGCCACGGTAGCGGTGCTCGCGGCGGCTTTGCCTGCGCGCCGCGCCGCCAATGTGGAGCCGATGAAGGCCCTCCGGAATGAATAGGGACTTCCGCCCCGGCAACTCCTTTGCGGGCCACTGCCTTTGGTCTTTGGTCGTGTTGGTCTTCGGCCGGGGGACTTACATCGACGTGCTGCTGTGGAACTAATCGTTTAGGCGTGATCGCTTCGCGCGGAGGGTGAAGTGGCACCCTCGCGGCCCATCTGGTCAAAAGCCCATGATGTTGTAGCCTGAGTCGACGTAGATGACTTCGCCGGTGACTCCGCTGGCTAAGTCAGAGGCGAGATAGACGGCGGTGCTGCCTACCTCGGCCTGCTCGGTGTTGCGATGCAGCGGGGCACGGTCGGCGTGGGCTTTGAGCATGTCTGAGAGGCCTCCGATGCCGCGCGCGGCGAGGGTCTTGATGGGTCCGGCGGAGATGGCATTGACGCGGATGTTCTGCCTGCCGAGATCGGCGGCGAGATAACGGACGGTGGCTTCGAGTGCCGCCTTAGCGACTCCCATCACGTTGTAGTGCGGCACGACCTTTTCGGCGCCATAGTAAGTGAGGGTAATTATGCTGCCTCCTTCGGTCATGAGCGGGGCGGCTGCGCGGCTGAGAGCAATGAGCGAATAGACGCTGACGTCGTGGGCGATGCGGAATCCGTCGCGCGTGGTCCGGAGGAAGTCGTTCTTGAGTTCCTCGGGAGGTGCGAACCCAATGGAATGAACCAGAACATGAAGTTTGCCGTAGCGCACTTTGAGCTGCGCGAATACCTGATCGATTTCAGCATCGTTCGAGACATCGCACTGGAAGGCTTCCGCGCCAGGCAGATCAGAGATTAGGTCCTGTGCTTCGGCCTTCATCCGCTCGTTCTGATAGCTGATGGCGAGCTCTGCTCCGGCCTGACGCAGCTTCTGGGCAATGCCCCAAGCGATGCTTCGTTTGTTGGCAAGTCCGAAGACAACGGCGACGCGACCTTCAAGGTTGAGCATGAATCCTGGTTCCTCCAAAAAGATAAGGATAGCAGTCTCGGAAGCTAAACTATTCCAGGTGGTTTATGGAAGAGGCGATTCCATCGCGGACGGCTCTGCGCGTGGCCTTGCGGCGCGCGGCGCACCAGATTTATGACACGCCGGTGGTCTTTGAGGATCCAATTGCCGTTCCGATTCTAGGAGAGGCTTATGCGGAGGATTTGCGGCGCACTCCTGTGCGAACCGACAGGCCTTTTTCTATAGCTCTGCGGGCTTTCATGGTGGCACGCAGCCGCTACGCCGAAGACAGTCTTCGCCGGGGCGTTGCCGCTGGCATAAGGCAGTACGTTTTGCTGGGCGCGGGTTTGGACACATTCGCCTACAGAAATCCATGGCCGGAATTGCGCGTGTTTGAGGTGGACCATCCGGCTACGCAGCAGTGGAAGCGTGACTTGCTTAGGAAGAACCGTATTGTGGTTCCGGAAAATTTAACGTATGTCGCGGTCGATTTTGAGCGGCAATCGTTGCCGGATCGGCTTGAGGAATCAGCGTTTGACCATCGCGCTCCGGCTTTTTTCGCGTGGCTGGGCGTGGTTCCGTATCTTACGCTGCAGACATTTCGCGGAACGGTCAATTTCATTGCGTCGCATCCTAAGGGGAGCGGCGTGACGCTTGACTATGGGCTGCCGCGCGCGGCTCTTCCTCCGCTGGAACGGCTCGCGCACGATTCGCTTGCTTCGAGAGTGCGGATGGTGGGTGAGCCGTTTCAACTTTTCTTTACTCCTGTTGAGATTGCGGCGGAGTTTTCCGCCTTTAGTAGCTTGGAAAATATTGGCTCGGTGGAGATCAATGCGCGGTACTTTAGCGGTCGCGAGGACGAGCTTCAATTGCGCGGGGCGGGTGGGCGGCTCTTCAGCGCCTGGGTCTGACGGCGGCCGGACTGGCCGCCCAGACGGATGCGATCCGCGCCAAGAAACCACGCCATCAGAATTCGAGGAACCGCTCAGCCGCCCAGGTCGATGAGCTGAACGTGTTCTATAGGCTGGCCGAGGAAGCGCGTGCCCAGGTTTCGGAATTTGTTCACAGAGTCTGTGGCGTAGAAGCGGCGTTGCGGGGCCGGACCGCCAGATGACTCGGCAATTGTGAGCGCGCTGGCAACCTGCCCTGCCGTGGCTTCGGCGGAGTCGATAACTCTTAATGTTGCGGGCAGTTTGCGCTCGATGTTGGTTCGTAGAAGCGGGTAGTGCGTGCAGCCGAGGACTAACGTGTCCGGGCTCAGGCCGGCTTGCCGTGATTCTTCCATTAGGTCTGCAAGATAAATTTTCAGGACTTCTTCGGTCACCGGGTGATCGATCCAGCCCTCTTCAACCAGCGGAACCAGCAGCGGACAGGCCATCTCATGGGCGCGCAGTCCTCGTTCGCGGCAGGCCGCAGAGTAGGCGTGGCTTTCGACGGTGGCGGCGGTTGCGATGACCAGCACATCGCCGGTTTTTGTGGACGCCTTAGCGGCGTTGGCTCCGGTTTCGATGACTCCCAAGACCGGCACAGGCACGGATTCACGGATGGCGTCTAGCGCGAGAGCCGAGGCGGTGTTGCAGGCGATGACTAGATATTCGGCTCCCTGATCTACGAGGAAGTTAGCGCTCGAGACCGCGTAGCGCGCGACGGTGGACTGCGATTTGGCTCCGTAGGGGAGGCGCGCCGTGTCTCCGAGATAAATGTAGTTGGCGGCGGGCAGGCGGTCGAGCAGCGCGCGAAAAACGGTGAGGCCACCGAAACCGGAATCGAAGACGCCGATGTTCATGGTTGCTGGCTTCCGGTGGTCGTGTCGGTGGTGAGGTAGGTTCGGGTGAGGTCGGCGTGTCCCGCAAGGGTTTCAGCTGGATGGCCATCGATAAGGAAGTGGACCTGGGTGATGGCGGGGATGTTGGCGTGAAGCGTTCCGAGAATGGACAGCAGGGTCAGCGTTTCCGGCTCGATGCCGGAGGGATGCGAGGCGGCGAAGGCTGCGCTGAAGTCTACGACGGCGAGGGTTCCTGGATTCGCGTTGGTGTTTTTGATGCTGCCAGAATTTGGAGAAGTGGCGGCTTCAGGAACGGGCATTAGAAATACGTCGTCGAGGTCTGCGTTTACGCCTGAACTGACTGCGGCTGCCTCGCTGTCGGTGTTGATAAGCGCAGCGATGTGGTGGGTGGAATGTGGATCGTGAAAGCCTTCGAGCAGCGTTTCCAGCAGGACGCGTGCTTTTGCGCTGTCGTCCACGGGTAGGGCGACCCTGCGCTCCACGTCCTGAAGTGACCCGTCGAGGTCGTTGGGAATCACGAGGGTGATGGACTGTGGAGCTGATTCGGCGTCTTCGATCAGCGGAGCCGATTCGAGTACGGTGTGCAGGCGGTCCTGGGCGCGCTCGTGCAAACGGATGAGAATCGCCGACATGGTGACGACAGCGATGAGCATGACCGCAAAGAGAATGCGCTGCGCGCGGGAGATCACGGTTGCTGTCTCCAGTCATTGCGCCACTCGTCAATGGAGGCGGTGAGCGCGTCGAGGATCGTGCGCTGGTAGGTCTCGTCTGAGACAGGGTGAGCCCGGGTAGACGCGGCACCTTGCAGAGGCGCAATCTCCACCGCAACTGCGGGACAGGCGAAGCTATCCATGGGCTGTAGAGACGTGCGACCCAGCGTGACGGGAATCTCAGCGTGAGCGAGGGCGGAATCGACATCCGACGACAGCTTGAGACTTTGCGTTACATAAGCGGACTGCGTGGTCTGCCAGGGCATGAACTCTACAAGGGGCGCAGCCGCGAGCGAGGACGTGTAAAGATGCACTCCGCTACCTGTCGCTGTTGCGTGGATGAGGATGCAGGCTGCAAACGGCGTGCGATTGGCGATCTCCGCGCGATTGACCGCGGGCAGTGTTGCGTCTGAGTCGCGAGTGGTCGCGACTCCTATGCCGCGCGCCGAGAGCATGGAGCGCAGTCGATTGGAAAGATCGAGCGTGACGTCTTTTTCAAGCTGGGTCGGGGTTAGGTGCGCCCCTGTATCGTTTCCGCCATGCGCGGCATCAATCAGGACCAGGAAGCGCGGGGCTGCGTGCGGGGGCGCAGTAGCGGAAAGCGGGGCTGCGGGAACAGGCGGCAGGGAAGGTGCATTTGCGGCCGCGGGAGCTTGCGCGGCCTGTCCGGAGAGAAGCATGGGCAACCCGAGGCAGAGGCCAGCCCAATATTTAATCCAGCGCATAGATCGTGAGTCCGCTGAGTAGTTTGGGGAAGAAATCAGTGGACTTTTGCGGCATCACTTCTCCGGCAAACGCGACTTCGCGCAATTCGTCCAGAGTTACCGGCTTCATCAGGAATGCTATGTTGGCGTCATTCTCCATGACCTGTGCCGCAGCTTCGGCGGCATCGCGCAGATATCGGACGTTCGTCTGTTGGCTTATGGCCTCAGGCGTGATGCCCAGGACTTTTTCGAGGATGAGAATATGGAGCTGTACGGTGTCCAGAGTGCGCTGGCGTCCGGGGATGTCTTTCAGCGCCTCGTTCGTTGCTTCAGGTTTTGCCGTGAGGAGATATTTTCCGGTGGAGGTGATTGCGATGAAAGCGGTTTTGTCTTCGGTTGCCTTCAGCCGGGCGGTGAGTCCTTCCGGATCGTCAACGGCTAGCGGTTGAACTTCAAAATACCGCCGCACGCTTTCTGTGAATTCGGTCGCGGCAAAGTCCTTGAGGCCATGAACGACGCGGTGGGTGGGCAGAATGACCAATCCGTCACGGTCCATGTTGACAAACGTCATCATGGCGGCTGCTTCGGGAAAAGGCGGCTGGGGCGCTGACCCAGGATTCCGCTCAGTCTGTGCCGCGGTTTCGCGCGGTGAGTGCTCACGGGCGTATTGGAGGGCCGTCTCATATCTATGGTGGCCGTCGGCGATGATGAGTTTCTTGTCTTCAAGCGCAGTGGTAAGCAGATTGATGGTTGGGGGTCGCTTACTCGCCACACACGATGGAGCGACCTCGTACTCGTCGGTGACTTCGATGTCGGGCGCGAAGCTGGAGTCGAAGAGGAGTCGTTCGGCGCTAAGGCCGGGATCGGAGTAGAGCATGAAAATCTGTCCGAAGTTGGCGCGAGTGGCGCGAAGCAGGTTGAGGCGGTCGCTTTTTGGCTTGGACAGAGTTTGCTCGTGGCGAAAGACGACCTTTGCGGCGTAGTCGTAAAGCTCGCCGAGGGCGATGAAACCGCGGCGCTCGCAGACCGTCTGTACACCGGGTGCGGAACCGGGGACGGCGAAAGTCTGGGAATAGGCGAAGACGACAGGGTTCGTTCTCCTGGGTAAGAACGCCATCTCCGGCGCCAATCGGCGAAATCCCGTGCGGCGCGGCGTATAAACATCCTGGCACCCGTCTCCGTCAAAGAGTTCAGGGCAGGCCGAGGATGATGCGCACCAGATTAAAAGGGCTGCGCTGATAGTAGGCCTGCTGCATGGCAGGCGTGATTTTGTCGTAAGGCTGGGTTACTACGTCGTCGATGCGGACGATGGAAGGGTTGTAGCGAAGCGCGCGAAATGGATAAATCCGTGCCATTTTGTGAGATCGTACTCGAGCGGACGCCGTGGCACCGGCTGCTATTCTGTGCCAGGAATCCTGCCCGATTGTAAATCAGGATTCCTCAATGGAACCAGGTTACGGCTCGCGTTGACGAAGAAGGCGCGAAAATGGAGGGCAAAAGCTACGGCAGCGTGCTAGGATGCCGCTGCACAAGAGCGATTCAGCCTGAGGCTCACGTACTCAGGTTTTTGTTCCATGTCGGCAACCCTGCTTCCCCAAGAGTCGAGGACTATTTTGTGCGTGTTTACCACTGGCGCCGCGACGGTTTTCTTGTCGCTTCTGGCCTGGTGGGCGCCGCCCGCGCGAGCGCTCAGGACGACCCGCTGAACAAGGTGCATGTCAGCCGCCTCCGCCAGCGCCACCTGCCGCAGCGAGCCGCCCGCGACTGAAGGCGCGGCCGGACTTAAGGCGCGGCCGGGGGAACGCATTCGGGTGAATGTAAACCTGGTGCTGATTCCGCTTACCGTGACCGATCCGATGGATCGGCTGGTGACCGGCCTGGAGAAGGAGAACTTCTTCATTTTTGAAGACAACCGCCCAGAGGAGATCAAGGCTTCTCTGCGGAGGACGCGCCTGTCTCAATCGGTGTGATCTTCGACATGAGTGGAAGCATGGCCAACAAGATCATGCGCGCCCGCGATTCGATTATGGAGTTCATGAAGACTTCTAATCCGCAAGACGAGTTTTTTATCATCGGCTTCAACGACCGCCCGGAACTGATCGAGGATTTCACGTCGTCCATCGAGGAAATTGAAGAGCGGCTGGAGACTGTGAGGGCGGCCCATCGGACAGCGCTGCTTGATGCCATCTATTATGGCCTGGATAAGATGAAGCAGGCGAGATATCCGCGTAAGGCGATGCTCGTTGTGTCTGATGGCGGAGACAACCGCAGCCGCTACACTGAAGGCGAAGTGCGTTCAGTGGTGCGGGAGTCCGGCGTTCAGATTTATTCCATCGGAATCTTCGACCCATAAGCGGCGACGACGGAAGAGCGCAAGGGACCGATTCTGCTCAACGACATCAGCGAGGAGACGGGGGGCAGGCTGTTTCGAGTGGACGATATTTCGGAGATGGGGGACATCGCGACCAAGATCAGCGCCGAACTTCGCAACGAATACGTACTTGGCTAAAGCACCGACGAACGAGAAACACGACGGCAAATGGCGTAAAGTAAAGGTAAAGCTGGTGCCTCCCCCGGGGCTGCCACCGCTCACCGATTCACGCTCGTAACGGATACTATGCGCCTTTGCAGTAATCGCTTTGCCCTATTGATTTTTCTTGCGTCTGACCGTCCCATTCTCTGTTTGCGCACAGAATGCCAGCGGAAGCAGGTCCGCGAATCAGCCTCAACAACAAGCTCCTGCGGCGCAGAGACCCGAACAACAGCCCGCGCTCAATGTGGATCGCGATCCAGTTGTTTCTCCCGATGCCGAAGACAATGAGCCCGTAAGCCCAGGCCATCCAGGATCGTCATCGCGCGGGGTGCCGCTTGAGCGCGGAGCGAATGGCGGATTCACGCTTACGCGGAATGTGGATGAAGTGGTGTTGAATGTTTCGGTCTTCGATGAAGGGCGGCATCTGATCAACGACCTTAAAAAGGACGATTTCAAGGTCATGGAGGATGGCGTTCCTCAGACCGTCGCCTCGTTTCAGCACCAGGATGTGCCCGTATCGATGGGGATTCTGATCGATAATTCCGGATCTATGCGGGACAAGCGGGCGGCTGTGAACGAGGCCGCGCTGGATCTGGTTCAGGCTTCGAATCCGGAAGATGAAACTTTCGTAGTCAATTTTTCCGACGAGGCATATATCGATCAGGATTTCACGTCGAACATAAGCAAATTGCGCGAAGGACTTTCCCACATCGACTCCCGGGGCGGCACGGCACTTTACGACGCGGTGGACGCATCGGCGGATCAGCTTGCGAAGAACGCAAAGAGGCCTAAACAAGTTCTGTTGGTCATCACGGACGGAGAGGACAACGCGTCGGGCCTGACGCTGGAGCAGACAATTCACCGGGTGCAGGATCTGGAGGGTCCGGTTGTATATTCCATCGGTCTGCTCTTCGGCACCGAGGCGGATTCACGCGAATCCCATCGCGCCAAGAGGGCGCTGCAGTTGCTGTCGGATGAGACGGGAGGGCTCGCATTTTTCCCGAAGTCACTTGCCGATGTGGATTCCATCGCTGCCGAGGTCGCGCAGGACATTCGCAGCCAGTACACCATCGGCTATCACTCGACCAAACCGATGACGGAGCCCGGTTACAGGACGGTGAAAGTGGAGGCTCACGCCAGCGGCCACGGGAAACTCGTTGTGCGAACAAAGAGCGGCTATTATCCGAGGCAATTGGCGCAAGGGAAGACCGGCAACTAGGAATAAGCGGCTGTTGAGAGAGGTCTCTCACTCAGACAAAGTGGTACTTGTCTTCGTCGCGAGTGAGGAGATAGATCTGAAGTGCGGGTTCGAGTACAGCAGGCACGGAGATAAAGCCCAGCAAATTAACGGCCGCTTTTCCTGCGCGAATTGCGACGTGTGATGGCTTCGGCCTGCTACACTAATTTGTTTTGCTATGAATGGATCAAGTGTTGTACCGCCAATGAGCGCGACTCTTCGAGTCGCTGAAGATATAACCGAACTGATGGGCAATACGCCCATGTTGCGGTTGCGTCGAGTCGCCCGGCCGGAGTGGGCTGCGGTTTATGCCAAGCTGGAGTTCCTGAATCCGGGAGGCAGCGTGAAAGATCGCGCCGCGCTGGGTATGATTCTGGACGCCGAGCGACAGGGGAAGCTCAAGCCCGGCTCAACAATTGTTGAAGCGACCGCCGGCAACACGGGCGTAGGCCTGGCGCTGGTGGGCGTGAATCGTGGCTACTAGCGTCACGCTTTTTGTGCCCGAAGGGTACGCGGAGGAGAAGTGTATTCTGATGCGCGGTTTTGGAGCGACGGTGGTGCGCACTCCTGAAGAAGAAGGCATGAGCGGAGCGATTCGCCGTGCGCTTGCGATGGCCAAGGAGGATCCGAATGTTTTTGCCGCGCTGCAGTTCGATAATCAGGCCAATCCGCAATTTCACCACGACACCACAGCGGTGGAGATTTGGGAGCAGATGGAGGGGCGCGTGGACGCGTTTGTAGCGGGGGTGGGCACCGGCGGAACATTTACCGGAGTTGCGCGCGATTCCTGAAGGAACAGAATCCCGAAGTGCTGACGGTCGCGGTGGAAACGCAGGGGTCGATTTTGCAGGGCGGGGAACCGGGACCGCATAAGGTTGAAGGCATTGGCGTGTCGTTCGTTCCCAAGACTTTTGATCGCGATGTGGCCGACGAAATTGTGAAGGTAAACGACGACGAGGCATTCACCATGGTGCGCCGACTGGCTGCGGAAAGAGGGTTTGCTGGGCGGGTCAAGCGCGGGCGCAATTGTTCACGCGGCGCTTGCGATTGCCGAGCGGATTGGCGCGGGGAAGCGCGTGGCGACCATCATTCCAGACTCGGCGGAGCGATATCTGTCGAAGCACATTCTTGAAGGCTAGCCTTTTGTTTTCTGAGAGTCGCAAAAACAGGATCAAATGAAGATGACAGAACACAAGCTAGGTTTTGCTACTCGCGCGATTCATGACGGACAACAGTCTGACCCTTTGACGGGCGCGGTAAATGTGCCGCTCTATCTCACCTCAACTTATGCGCAGGAAGAGATTGGCAAGCATAAGGGGTATGAGTATTCGCGCGTCTCGAATCCGACGCGGGATGCGCTGGAGGCGAACCTGGCGTCGCTCGAAGGCGGCACGAGCGCGCATGTTTTCGCCAGCGGCATGGCGGCGATCACGGCCATGGTCACGATGTTCCGCTCGGGTGATCATGTCATTTGCGGAGCGAATGTCTATGGCGGTACCCCGCGGCTGTTCAACCAGATTATCTCGCGCTATGGGATTGAATTCAGTTATGTCGATACGTCCGATCCGGAAAATGTGAGGCAGGCGATTCGGCCCACCACGAAACTTGTTCACATTGAGACGCCGACGAATCCGCTGATGACGCTCACGGACATTCGCGCAGTCGCTGATATTTGCCGTGAACGCGGAGTTGAGCTTGCCGTGGACAACACGTTCATGTCGCCGTACTTTCAGCGCCCGATTGAACTGGGCGCCGATATCGTGATGCACTCGACGACGAAGTTTCTGAACGGCCACAGCGACGGCCTTGGCGGCGTACTGGTGGGAACGAAGCCGGAGCATAAGGAGAACTTCGCCTTTGTCCAGAAGTGCACCGGCGGAATTCTTTCGCCTTTTGAGTGCTGGATGATTCTGCGCGGAGTGAAGACGCTGGCTGTGCGCATGAAGCAGCATGACGACGAGCGGACGAAAGATTGCCGAGTTTCTGGCCGGACATAAAAAGGTCGGCAAGGTGTTTTATCCGGGGCTGGCTTCGCATCCGCAATACGAACTGGCAAAGCGGCAGATGTCGGGATTTGGCGCGCTGATCACGTTTGAGACGGGCTCGCTTGAGAATGCCAATGCGATGCTGAGGCGAGTGAAGATCTGTACGCTGGGCGAATCGCTTGGTGGTGTGGAGACGCTGATTTCGCATCCGGCAACGATGACGCATGCCGCGATTGGCGAAGAGGCGCGCGCGAAGATCGGAATTACGGATGGTATGGTGCGTATTTCAGTTGGGATTGAAGATGTGGAAGATCTGGTGGGCGATCTCGAGCAGGCGCTGAACGCGATTTAGCCGTTTCCAGCGCCTGTCTCTCTACCTTTATTGGTGCGGACGCTGCTCGGTCGATGCTGGCTGAGGAAGTGCGGCAAGGACCTCGGGGGCTTCCTCCTTCAATTCGGGAAGGGGAGCTTCGAGCGCCAGCTTGAGAACTTCGTCCATTGACTCCACAAAATTCAGCTTCATAGCTTTCTTGAGATTTTCCGGAAGGTCGGCCATGTCTTTCTGGTTATCTCCGGGCAGGATGGCTTCGAAGATTCCCGCGCGATGCGCGGCGAGAAGCTTTTCTTTCAGGCCGCCAATGGGCAGAACCTTTCCGCGCAAAGTGATCTCGCCGGTCATAGCAATATCGCGGCGTACGGGAATCTTTGTGAGTGCGCTGGCAAGCGCCGTTGCCAGCGTGATTCCGGCTGACGGGCCATCCTTTGGAATGGCACCTTCAGGCACGTGGATGTGAATGTCGAGGCTGCGGTAGAAATCGCGTGGCAGGCCGAGGTGATGCGCACGGCTGCGGATGTAAGACAGCGCGGCTTGAGCCGATTCCGTCATAACGTCGCCGAGTTGGCCCGTGGTGGTGAGCTTGCCCTTGCCATCGAGAATCTGCACTTCAGTCTGCAGAATGCTGCCGCCGACCTCGGTCCACGCGAGGCCGTTGACCAGGCCGACCTCACTCTTTTCATGTACAGCCGAGTCGCGGAACTTTGGCACACCCAGGAAATCGGCAATGTTGGCGGCAGTGACGCTTTCCTTGTGCTTCGGCCCGCTTTTAACGACGCGACGCGCGACCTTGCGGCATACATTTCCAATTTCGCGCTCGAGATTGCGGACGCCTGCTTCGCGGGTGTAACCGCGAATGATTTCCGTGAGCGCGTCGTCGGAGAAGGACAGGTTTTTTTCGGTGAGGCCTGTATTTTTGCGCTGCTTTTTGACGAGATATTGCTTGGCGATTTCGAGTTTTTCAACTTCCGTGTATCCGTGCAGGCGAAGCACCTCCATGCGGTCCTGCAGTGCGCCGGGAATGGTGTGGAGCACATTTGCCGTTGCGACAAAAAGCACCTGCGAGAGGTCGTATTCAACGTCGAGATAATGGTCCTGGAAGCTGGTGTTCTGCTCGGGGTCGAGAACTTCGAGCAACGCCGAGGCCGGGTCACCACGGAAATCGCTGGCCATTTTATCAACTTCATCGAGCATGAAGACGGGGTTTTTTGTCCCAGCCTTCTTCATCGATTGGATGATCTGTCCGGGCAGGGCTCCGATGTAGGTGCGTCGGTGGCCGCGAATCTCGGCCTCGTCGCGTACCCCACCCAGCGACAGGCGAACGAATTTTCTTCCTGTGGCTTTGGCGATGGACATTCCCAGCGAAGTTTTGCCCACACCTGGAGGTCCGACAAAGCAGAGGATGGAGCCCTTTGGGTTTTTAACGAGCTGCCGTACAGCGAGGAACTCCAGGATGCGCTCCTTGATCTTTTCGAGCCCGTAATGGTCGGCATTCAAAACTTTTTCCGCGTGATCGATGTTGCGTGTTTCGCGGGAGCGCTTCTTCCATGGCACAGCCAGCAGCCAGTCAAGATAGTTGCGCGATACGGTGGACTCCGCGGACATGGGCGGCATCGCTTCGAGCTTCTTGAGTTCCTGGATGGCTTTATCGAAGACATCTTTCGGCATCCCGGCGGTTTCGATCTTCTTTTTCAGATCATCGAATTCGCTTTTTTCGCCTTTGCCGAGCTCTTTCTGGATCGCCTTGATCTTTTCGTTGAGGTAATACTCTTTCTGCGCGCGCTCCATCTGGCGTTTTACGCGCGACTGGATGCTGCGATCCATATTGAGCTTTTCAATTTCGACGGTCAGCACCTCGGCGATGACGGTCAGTCGCTGGGCTGGATCGAAGACATCAAGGATCTTCTGTTTGTCCGGAATTTCGAGTTGCAGATTGGCAGCAATGGTGTCGGCGAGCTTGCCGGGTTCGTCGGTGCGTACGGCAGCTACGAGAGTTTCGTAGTTCAGCGACTGCTGGAGCTTGACGTACTGCTCGAACAGAGACATAACACGCTGGATCAGCTGATCGGTCTGCGTAGAGGCCTCGAGTGGAGCAGGCGAGGTGCGGACGGTAGCGACAAAAAAGCCGTCTGCATCGCTCATCTCGACGGCGCTTGCCCGCTCCATACCTTCCACCAGAACCTTGATATTGCCGTCGGGCATCTTAACGCTCTGCACGATGTTGCCGATGGTGCCCACGGTGTAAATCTCATCCGCGCGCGGCTCGTCCACACGCGCATCATGCTGCGTGGCGAGAAAGATCTTGCGGTCGCCGTTGAGCGCCTCTTCCAAAGCGCGTACGCTCGATTCGCGCCCGACAACGAACGGCGTCATCATGTGCGGAAAGATGACCATGTCCCGAATGGGCATCATGGGTAGTTTGCGAAGATCGTTCTGGTCGCGGCTCTCTTTGGATTGGGTCACTTCGTCCCCTTTGTCCTTTCGCGGATATCTGTTAGATGAACTTTAACGCAATTCGTCTCAAAGCGGGCAAATCTTCGCTTTTCGAGCGCGATAGCGCTCTATACAATCAAAAAGAAAAAGCGAGCGTATGGCTCGCTTTTTTTGATTGTAAACGAATGCCGACTTAACACGCCTTTTCAAGCAACGAGACCGAGAGATCGCGGTTCTTAACCATCTCTGCGTTGATTTCGAGTTCCTTTATTTTCTTGTTGCTTGGCAAGTGATACATCAGGTCGAGCATGAGCTCTTCGAGAATCATGCGGAGCCCGCGCGCGCCGACCTTGCGCGACAGGGCCTCCAGGGCGACAGAGCGAGTCGCCTCATCGTTGAAAGTAATTTTAACCCCCTCGTACTCAAACAGCCGCTGATACTGCTTCATAATGGCGTTGCGCGGTTTGGTGAGAATTTCAATCAGCGCCGCTTCATCCAACTCATCGAGAATACCGATAACAGGCAGGCGGCCTACAAATTCGGGGATAAGCCCGAATTTAATCAGGTCCTGAGGCTCGGCCTGGCGCAACAGCTCAGAGTCACGCTGTGAGCGAATGATCGCCTCCTGCTGGTCTTTGTCCGCAATGGCTTTGAAGCCCAGAGCCTTCTTGCCAACACGGCGCCCAATGACGCGCTCCAGGCCAACGAAGGCTCCGCCGCAGATAAAGAGGATGTTGGTGGTATCGACAGCCGTGAATTCCTGATGCGGATGCTTGCGGCCACCTTGCGGCGGAACATTTGCCACCGTGCCTTCGAGAATCTTGAGCAGCGCCTGCTGCACGCCCTCACCTGACACGTCACGCGTGATGGAGGGGTTTTCGTCTTTGCGGCCGATCTTGTCGATTTCGTCGATGTAGATGATGCCGGTCTGCGCACGGGCGACATCACCGTCCGCTGCCTGCAAAAGTTTCAAGATGATGTTTTCCACATCCTCACCTACGTACCCGGCTTCCGTGAGAGTGGTCGCATCGACGATGGCGAACGGCACATCGAGCATCTTGGCCAGAGTGTGCGCCAGCAGCGTTTTGCCGCTGCCGGTTGGTCCTACGAGCAGGATGTTGGATTTTGACAGCTCAACGTCGTTGCCGCGCGTCCGGTTCATCTGGATGCGTTTGTAGTGGTTGTACACGGCGACGGCGAGCTTCTTCTTCGTCTGGTCCTGGCCGATGACGTACTCGTCCAAAAAGGCCTTGACCTCTTGCGGTTTGGGTAGATGCGCGGGGGCCGCTCCCTGCGGAGTCTCGCTGCGGTCGTCTTCCAGAATGGAATTGCAGACGGCCACGCACTCGTCACAGATATAGGCGCGCGGGTAATCGCTGGGCGAGGAGATAAGTTTGGCGACCGCGTCCTGCGACTTATGGCAGAACGAGCAGCGTAAGGTGTCGTCCGATCCCGTGCGCGTTTTCATGCTGCTGATGCTCCTTCGCGTTGCCTAGGTGCGGGGCCGGTCAATGATCTCATCAATGATCCCATACTCTTTGGCTTGCGGGGCATTCATAATGAAATCGCGTTCTACGTCGCGCTCAATCCGTTCCAGAGACTGGCCAGTGTGTTTGGACATGAGGTTGTTGGTAATTTCCCGAATGCGGAGGATTTCGCGCGCGTGAATATCGATATCCGTTGCCTGTCCGGAGAGGCCGCCCATGGACGGCTGGTGGATGAGAATGCGCGAGTTAGGCAAGCGCAAAACGCTTGCCGGTCGTGCCGGACATCAAGAGAAACGCGCCCATACTGGCCGCCTGGCCGATGCAATAAGTCACCACGTCGTTTTTGATGAACTGCATCGTGTCATAAATGGCCAAGCCCGCGGTGATCGAGCCGCCGGGCGAATTAATGTAGAGCTGGAGGTCTTTTTCCGGGTCTTCTCCTGAGAGAAAGAGCATTTGCGCAATGATCAGATTTGCGATCTGGTCATCGATCGGGGTACCTAGAAAGATAATATTGTCGCGCAGCAAACGGGAATAGATGTCGTAGGCGCGTTCGCCGCGACTCGTCTGCTCGATGACCATGGGTACTAGAGCCATGCCTGGTTACTCAGTCCTTCCGCGATGCTGTGAATTGCAGCCGACGAGGATCGCGTCCCTCCCCGGCCAGGAATTTCCCCTCAAGCGAGGCGTTCGTAGAGCAAAGCTCCGGTTTTCTCTCTGCGTAGTTGTTCACGAATTCTAGCCAGCGCGCCGTCATTCGTCAAACGCGGCGCAGCGCATCGAGCGGCTCGCGCGTTTGCAGCGAAATGATCTGAAGTTCGCGCTCCAACTCTTCATCCGATACTTCAATGTTTTCGGCTGTGGCGATTTTGTCGAGAATCAGCGTTGCCCTCACTTCCGCAATCGCAGAGTCGCGTTGCGCCTCGCGCAGATGGGCGAAATCGAGCTTGCGCATGTCTTCCGTCCGCATGCCCTGCGAGGCGAGCGCCCGAAGACCGCGGTCGAGCCGCGCGTCGATCTGATTTTGAACCAGGGATTCAGGAACAGGGAATTGATAGTGCGCGACGAGGGCGTCGGTGAGCTTATTCTGCGTCTCAGATTTAAGACGGCGATCTTTATCGGCGACGAGGTGTTCGCGCAGCTTGGTTTTGAAGTCCTCGATGCCTTGATAGTCGCCTAGTTCCCTGGCGAACTCATCATTCAGCTCGGGCTGAATCCTCTTTTTGATCGACTTTATTTCCACTTCGTAGGCTACGGTTTTACCGGCCATTCTCTTTTCGCCAAAATCGGCGGGATAAGCCACTTCGAACTTTAACTCCTGGCCCGGCCTGGCTCCGCGAAGGGCATCGTTGAAGGATGCGAGGGTATTCTGGCCGCCAACTTCGATCATTACATCGTCGCCTGTAATAGGCTGTGCGGCGGCTTCGTCGCCCTGCACTTCACTCTGAATCTCGCCCTTGAAGTTGCCCCTGAAATTGATTTGGGCCCAGTCTCCATCGGTGAGAGCGCGATCTTCGGTGACCGGCTCCATGGTGGACCGGGAGTCGCGCACCCGATCCAACTCGGCGTTGAACTCCTCTTCGGTGAGAGCAGTATCGGGTTTTGCAACCTGAACTTGCTGGTAGCCCTCGACGGAAAACTCCGGCAGCACCTCAAATGCGGCCTTGAAGGTCAGAGGCTGGCCGTCTTCGAGCTTTAGATCGATCACCTGCGGTTGCGAGATCGGATGGAGATTCTGCTGCTCGATGGCGGTCCGGAAATGCTTTGGAAGCACCGACTCGACCACGTCCTGACGTATGCCGTCGGCGAAGCGGGCGCGGATCAACGACTCAGGAACTTTGCCAGCGCGAAAACCGGGAATGCGGGCCTGCTTCTGATAGCGCTTGATAACTTTCTTGAAGGCGCGCGCGACTTCCTCGGCGGGCACCTCGACGCCGACTTCGCGGGTAAGTTCGGGGTTCAGCGCGGGGCCATGCTGATGATGCTCATGGTTGTGGGCGTGTTCTTGGCCTTCGGGAACGCGATCATCTGAGTGCGGCGTTGTTTCGAGTGTTTCTGTTGAGCTCAACGTAATGCCTTCCAGGTATGTTCGTCCAGGCTAGGTTGCAGTTGCGTTCGGCAGGCAAGGAAATCGGCGAAGAACGCAAGATCGGACGTCGTCTTCTATGGTACGAACGTTCGACGGGAAGAGCAAACGCGGCGCCGTGGAAAGCGCGGCTGTTGCGGCTTATGCGCTTCGGACCGTTTTCGCAAGGTAGCGGGCGACAATGTACTGGTCAGTCATTCCGGCAATGTAGTCGGCAACCACTTGGGGTGCGCCCTCGGCAGCGATCTGTGAGAGATGCGCGGCGGGCAGCAGGGTCGGATCGGTGACCCAGGCGCGGAAGAGGGTGCGGATAACCGTCTCGGCTTCCTCGTGATCGCGCTGGAGCTCCGGAGCGTTGTAGAGATGGGCGTAGAGAAAGCGCTTCGCCTCCAACCGCAGTTCTTCCATTGCGGGAGAAAAGGCCACGAGCCTTTCGGGTGCGTGGCGCACGGCTTCGAGCGTCGTTGCTTTTGCCTGTTCCACGCGGCGGATTGTTTCGGCGATAAGATCGCCTACGAGCGCGTTCAACATGCGCTTCAAACCCTCATTGAAGACGAGCTTTTCATTCGTGTCCGGATACTTCGTCCGCATCGGGGCGTAGAACTGGTCGAAGATGCGAACGTCTGCGCGGGCCTCGGGCAAGTTCAGAATCCGCGCCTCGAACCCATCGTCGAAATCGGCGGTAAGGTATGCAATTTCGTCGGCGAGATCGATTAACTGAGCTTCGAGCGGCGGTTGTTGATCGAGGAAGTACTCAACCAACTCTGGATGGTCCGCGGCGGAGTAGTCGCGGGAATGTTTGATGATGCCTTCGCGGACACCGAGGGTGAGATTCAGTCCGCGAAATTCCGCGTAGCGGCTCTCAAAGTGCTCGACGATACGCAGTGCGTGGAGGTTGTGATCGAAGCGAAGCCCGTGCTCCTGGAGCGCCTCGTCCAGCGCCCGTTCGCCTGCGTGGCCGAAGGGCGGATGGCCGATGTCATGTACGAGGGCCAGGGCCTCGGTGAGTTCTTCATTCAGCCCCAGCGTCCGGGCGATTGTGCGCGCGATCTGCGCGACCTCCATAGTGTGCGTGAGACGGCTGCGAAAGTGGTCGGAGTAGCGGTCAGTGAAGACCTGAGTTTTGCCGGCCAGCCTGCGGAAGGCACGCGCGTGAAGGATGCGCGCTCTGTCTCTCTCAAACGGCAAACGGTATGGATGAGACTGCTCCGGATATTTCCTCGCGGTGAGGGTTCCGGCATCGGGAACGGCACATGCTGGCGGCAGGCGCATCAATTCTTTGCGGGCTGGAGGCTGGCGGCCTCTTTTGCCAGCCGGATTCTTGCGCTGTCCAGCTTCTTCTGCACCTTGCCCATGTCGCCGGGATCGGTGTCAGCCTGAGCGGTGCGTGCATATTCCTGCAACGATTCCTCCCACTGGGCAGCGGCGAGTTTGAGGCGTCCGGTCTTTTCGTAAACCTCGCCCAGGTGGTCGTGGACGGTTGGATCAGTGGAGTCGCGCTCGATGGCCTTGCGCAGATCGGCTTCGGCCAGGTTGTACTTGCCGAGCTTGAAGTAGGCCCATCCCAGCGAATCGAGGTAGGCATAGTTCTGCGGGTCGAGTTCGACCGCTTTCTGGATCATGGACAGAGCTTCATCGAGCTTTTCGTCATGGTCGGCGAGCATGTAGCCGAGGTAGTTCAGCGTCATGCTGTTCTGCGGGTCGATGACAAGGGCTCTACGAAAGGACGCTTCGGCCTGGTCGTACAATTTCTGGCGGTCGTAGAGCGTGCCCTCGAGGAACGCGGCGTACAACAGGTCGTCCTTACTGGTGGAGAGCTGGTTGACATGGCCGAGAGCCTCAGAGGCATCCTTCCAACGGCGCAGGCGAGTATAGATCGTGGTCAGCGCCCGGTAAACCTCGAGATCGGACGAGGTTTTATTGAGCTGCGACTTGGCCAGGTCTATGCCTTCGTCGGCGTGGCCGCTGTCAATAAGCTGGTCAGCAAGCATCAGTTGAAGGCTGCGATTTTTCGGGTGTTTGGCGGCGGCATCGCGCGCCACCTGCGTTGCCTTGTCGTACTCATGCACGTCGCGGTAGGCGTCTACCTCCGACTCGTAGGCATGTTCCTCGTATTCGCCGCCGAGTTCCGCCATCTTCTGATAAGTAGCGATTGCCTGATCGGTTTTGCTCTGTTCACGATAGATGATGGCCAGCCGCTCCAGGAAGAGCGAACGGTTGTTTTTCTCCTGATCGGAGTACTGGCCGCTGGTGTGTTCGGAGTCCGCCACCATTTTCTCGAAGATTTGCGCGGCATCGTCGTAGTGGCCGAGCGCGTCGTCGACCAGCCCTTCGTTGAAGCTGATCTCAAGAGAATCCGAGACAAGAGCCTTGGCTTTCTTCAGAGTGACGAGCGCCTCTTCGTAGTCACCCTGGCGGCGTTCGATCTCGGAAAGGCGCAGGTAGGCTTCCGGATCGCTGGGGTCTCCGGCGGCTATATCTTTGTAGGCGTCCTGGGCGGCGCTAAGCTGGTTATCACTCAACAGGGCCTTAGCCAGAGCTCGTTCCACGTCGAGATTTTCAGGCTCCAGAGCCAAGGACCTGGTGTAGGCCGCGATGGCGTTCTTCAAATCCTTTTCCTGGTCGTAGCTTGCGCCCAGAACGTACTCGGTTTTGGCTGTCTGGTCTTGCTCGGGCAGCTCGCTCAGTACCTTGATGGCGCGTTTTGCATCGCCTTGCCCGGTGTAGAGCCGCGCCAGGTTCAGAGCCGTCTCTTCCGATCCGGGATCGATCTTCTGTGCCGTCGCAAACTGCTCTTCGGCCTTCTGCGAGTCGTGCGCGAAGGAGTAAAGCTGACCGAGCAGCAGATGATCTTCGACGTTGTTTGGTTCCAGCGAAACGATCTTCTCGTATTCTCCAATCGCCAGCTTCAACATATCGCTGGAAGGTCCGCTTTGCTGGTTATCGCCCAGCGAGCGGAGATAGATGTTTCCGAGCAATTTATGAGCTTCGAGATTGTTGGGATCTTTGTCGATCTGCGCCTGCGCCGCGAGGATCGCATCCTTGACGCGCCCAGTGCGGTAATAGAGCTCCGCCAGGCCGTTATTGAGGAACGTCGAGGTTGGGTCGGCGTTGAGCGCCAGCTTGTACTCTTCGACGGAGCGGGTGGCATACTCGGAGCGGCCGTAGGTGGTAGCCATCTCTTCATATTCGTGCGCGAGCATGTAGTGGTAGTAGGCTTGGGCGCGGTTTGCGTTTTGCGCGTCAGTGTTCTGCGTGTTGGCTGTATCTGGTGCGGCAGGGTGCGCATCCTGAGCTATCGCCGCGGGCGCGGCAGCAGCGCAAACAGCGAGCGCGAGAGCAGCTAGATAGCCGGGATAAGTGGCGCGGACAGGGGCGGTATTGCCGCTATGCGTTTTCGGAGAAAACTTGCTGCTCATAAATGTGGAGAACCCCTGTGCCCGGCTCTGGTCTGGATCCGGCTCGACTTCTTTCAGACTGGTTAGACCGACTCGCGGGAAGCCGAGGCAATCCTTTCCAACTAAGACGATTGTACCCCGGCTTCGGATGCAATCTTCGATCCGTTTCTGGCCTGGATGGGCAGATTCGGTCAGTGCCGGAAGTGCCTCATGCCGGTCAACACCATTGCGATTCCGAGACGGTCGGCGGCGGCGATGACGTCCGCGTCCTTGACGGAGCCCCCTGGTTGAATGACAGCAGTTGCTCCGGCCGCGGCGACGGTTTCAAGGCCGTCGGGAAATGGGAAAAAGGCGTCGGAGGCCGCGACACAGCCGGGCAGTGGCAAAATTGCTTTCATGGCGCCAAACTTCGCTGCGTCGACGCGGCTCATCTGGCCTGCGCCTATTCCGATGGTTTGGCCGTCGCGGGCGTAGACGATGGCATTGGATTTCACATGCTTGCAGACACGCCAGGCGAACAGGAGGGCGGCGAGCTCTTCGTCCGTTGGCTTGCGTGCAGTGACGATCTTCAATTCTGCGGCGGTGATGTGGCCGTTGTCGGCATCCTGCAGGAGCAGTCCGCCTGATACCTGCTTAATTACCTGGGTGGTTCGAGCGGGTCGCACTTCAACGAGACGAAGGTTCTTTTTGGCAGCGAAGCGGGCGCGGGCTTGGGATGTGAAACTGGGCGCGGCGATGGCTTCGACGAAGAGGTGGGCTATCTCTTCGGCGGCTGCACCGTCCACCTCGCGATTGATGCCGATGACGCTTCCGAAGGCGGAGACGGGATCGGCGGCGAGCGCCTTTTGATAGGCCTCGAGGATGGTTGCGCCGGTGGCTGCCCCGCAGGGGTTGGTGTGCTTAATAATGGCCACGCCGGGGGTGTCGAACTCCTGCGCTAGATCCCAACAGGCGTCAAGGTCGACCAGGTTATTGAAGCTCAGTTCCTTACCTTGCAGCTGCGTGGCTCCGGCGATGCCGGTTGCGGAGCCGTCGGCGTAGAGCGCAGCCCGCTGGTGGGGATTTTCTCCATAGCGGAGCGAGGCTGCGAGGGGATACGCGATGCGGAGCGTGCTGGGAAAGTCGGCCTTGGAGGGATCGGCGAACTGGACTGGAGCTTCAGCTGGTTCGGGCGAAATGATGCTTTCGAGCGCGTTGGCGATGGCGGTGTCGTAGGCTGCGGATAGGGCGAATGCCTTCTGCGCGAGGCTCCATCGAGTTTCGCGCGAGAGGCTGCCCGCATTTGCGGCTAACTCTTCGCCGAGAATGGGATAGTCGGCGGCGGCGGTGACGATGGCTACGTCCTCGAAATTCTTGGCGGCGGAGCGGACCATGGAGGGCCCGCCGATGTCGATGTTTTCTATGACTTCAGCGAAGGTTGCGCCGGGTTTTGCGGCAATCTTCTCGAAGGCGTAAAGGTTGACGACCACCATGTCGATCGGCTGGATGTCATGCTGCTTAACGGCGGCGCGATGTTCCTCCTTCTCGCGAATGTGCAGGATACCGCCGTGAACCTTGGGATGCAGCGTCTTTACGCGGCCGTCTAACATCTCAGGAAAGCCGGTGAGATCAGAGATGTCGAGGACAGAGAGCCCGGCGTCGCGGAGAGTGCGCGCCGTGCCTCCGGTGGAAACCAGTTCCACACTGTGGGCGGCGAGCTGCTGGGCGAAGGGGATGAGTCCGGTTTTGTCCGTAACACTGAGAAGTGCGCGCCGCACCTTTTTGTAGCCGCTCAAAAGACTGCTCCTGAAGGTTGGGAAATTCGGATTGGGAAAAATTGGGTTAGGGGGTCAGGTAAATTATATTCCGAGGCGCAATGAAAAATGCATCTCAGCTTCGAGGCAAACAACGGTTAGGATAGAGAAGTCTATGGACGATATCCTCCAGCAGAATTTGGCACACCACTCGACCGTCCGCTCGGGATCGGTTGAGCCGGAGATTTTGCCGCCGGGTGGAAATGCGAGCGGCTGGTACCCTCCTCCGGATCAGGGGTATGTTCCGCCGCAACCCAGGCAGCGCCGAAGCCGCCCGAGCTGGGCCTTTGCTCCGGCCACCTATGTTGTCGTCGGCATCAACTGCGCTGTATATCTTGCGATGGTGCTGCGGGGCGTCTCCTTCTGGGATCCTACGACCGATCAATTGCTGCACTGGGGCGCGAACAACGGGGCTTTAGTATTGCAGCATGGCGAGTGGTGGCGGCTGATAACCGCGATGTTCGTGCATGTGGGGATTATTCACATTGCCACCAACATGTGGTGCCTGTGGAACCTGGGTCTGCTGGCAGAGCCGCTGATGGGGCCGTTTGGCGTGTTCGCCGCTTACCTGCTTACGGGATTTGCCGGGAACCTTCTCAGCGTGGCTGCGCATGGTCCGGACAGGATCGTTGGGGCGGGCGCTTCGGGCGCAGTCTTTGGGTTGGCCGGAGTGCTGATTGTCCTGCTCAAATCTCCGCTGTTGCCGCTGCCTAAGTTTGAGCTGAAAAAACTGCGGCGAAGCGTGATTTATTTTGCTCTGTTGAACCTGGGCATCGGACTTTATACGGCCATCGGTCCAAGCCCGATTCGGATCGACAATATGGCCCACCTGGGCGGGTTTTTGAGCGGGTTGGCGCTGGGAGTCCCTCTGGTTCCGAAGATCGGCGCGCCGAAGGCGTTGTTTGAACGGCGGCGGCTGTGGGGCGTTTGGGGGGCGGCGTTTGTACTGGTCCTGTTGGCGTTCGGGGTTCGCTCGTTCTGGCGCTAGACGAGGTTTTCTGATGATGTAGTCCACATCATAGATTCTTTGGGGGGTCTCCCGCCTTTCATCCACAAGATAAACTGTTCATAGATACTTTATAGACACTAATGAGCTTATACGACTAAGAAGGGCCGCTTGTTGGAGCGGCCCTTCTTAGTTTCTAAAAAATGTATGAAATCCAAACACAAAAGGCTAAGTTAGATTTTTTTCTACCGCGTTGCGGTGGTGGCGAATTTTTTCACCATCGCGAGGAGAAGCTTGCGATCACTTTCGTTCAGGTTAGTTGAGTAGCGCCGAATCTGGGTGAGAAAGCGTAGCTCCTCATCGTTGAGCCGGTGCGTTTCCAGATCCTGGCTTAGAGAATCTTCAGCAAAGAACTGGGAGAGAGGGATGTCGAGGGCGTGGGCGATTTTGCTCAGGGTATCGAGAGATGGCACGGTGTGCCCGTTCTCAACCCTGGATAAATAGCATCGCAACAGGCCAGTGCGTTTTTCGATGTCCCCCTGAGACATACCCTTTTGGAGACGGTAGCCCCGGATCGTGACACCAATTTTCATTGAGCCGCCTTTCCACTCTACTTGCGCCGTCCTCTTGTGGATTGGTTCAGACGGATTGGGGGGTGAAGTGTTGATTGCATAGTTACCATGCGGTTATCGGGCGACGCAAGAACTATTTTACGAAACCTCATTTCCAAGTTGACTCTAGGTGGTGCATCCGGGCGGTGGCCTTTCGGGGTTAATTTATCTTTGGAGATGGTCGTGGAAGAAGACCCGCATCCGCTGAGCGGCGTCGTTTGCGTCAGCGGGTCGGTAGCCACCTCTATTATTGGGGTTCTCGAAGGCGTGGCCGGCATCGGGATAGATTTTTACATCGACCGGCTTGCCGATCGACTGCATGGCTGCGGCGAAGGCGTGAACATCCTCCGGGGTAATTCCCTGGTCGAGAGCTCCGAAGTTGCCGAGTATCGCGGCGTGAATCTGCTTGAGCGCGGCCGGGTCAGTGGGTAGCGAGCCGTAATTGATGGCTACGGCGCGGAGATCAGGATCGCCTACGGCGAACTGGGCCGCGAATCCGCCTCCCATGCACCAGCCGACGGCTCCAATGCGGTTGGCGTCGACATTTTTCAATCCCTTCAGATAATTTGCCGCGGAGACGAGGTCGCGGACACCGCGATCCTGCGGGAGGCCGCGCATGAGCTCGTGGGCCGTCTCAGGGTCGGTGGCTACCTTGCCGCGGTAAAGATCGACGGCGAGGGTAACGTAGCCCTGGGCGGCAAAATCGGATGCCTGCTGTTTGATCCAATCGTTGAGTCCCCACCATTCATGGATGACAATCAGCGCCGGGTGTTGTCCGGGGGTGGATGGCGAATAAAGAAGACCCTGGACCGTCTCGTTTCCGCTGGTGAAAGGAAACGGGCGTGGGCTGTGATGCGGCCAAAAGCCTGGGAACGGCCAGCGCGAGACAGCAAAATACGGCGAGACGCTTCATGTGATTCATGATAAGGCGATCCTTGAGGGAGGGGTGATCGTATTCCGGGGAGTTACCTGAGGTGGTTCATCCATTTTACTGTTCGATCAAAATCAGGGGCTGTTCAATCCGGCGCGAGGGATTGAAGTTACATCCTAGTCCATTTGAAACCAATTGATTTCCGGGAGAGATTTTCTTCACGAATGTTTGGCGCAAAGAGAGGACGGCAACTCAATGACGACGGAGCCGGGGAGTCTCGGGGAGAGAGCGGCGCATGTCTGGCGAGAATCGCTGCGTCTCGTCGTAATTGTCTATGACGAGATGAACCGGACGCGCGCGTTTACGGTTGCGGCGGCGCTGGCCTTCTACTTCATGCTGTCGGTGGTGCCTCTGCTGATTCTTTGTTCGTCGCTGCTGAAGTTTCTGCCGATACCGAATCTATTCCAGCAAATGTTGAACATTATGGCGGTGATGGTGCCTCCTTATGCGATGAGCTTTGTGGAGAAAATTGTGATCGACATTCTCAGCCCCAGCCGTACAAAGTTGCTGTCATTCGGTGTCGCGGGCTACCTATGGACCGCGTCGGGAGGGTTTTCCGCACTCATCGAATCGCTGGATATTGCGTATGAAGTGACGACGACGCAGCCGTGGTGGAAAGACCGCCTGCGTGCGCTGGTTTTGACGCTGACCAGCGGCGCGCTGGTGTCGGTTTCCCTGCTGGCGTACATTTTGGGGCCGAAGTTCGGACACCTTCTGCGGGAAACATTTCTTTTGCCGCCGGGAGTGGAGCATCTTTGGCCGGTGATTCGACTTGCGATCACCTTCTTTTCGTTTGTCGCTGGACTTGAGATCATCTACTATCTGGGGCCGAATGCGCGGCACAGCTTTGTCTCGACCTTGCCGGGAGCAGTGCTGGCGATTGCGCTGTGGTTTCTGAGCTCCTCGGGGCTCAGCTTTTATTTAGATTATTTGTCAAACTACAACGCCAGTTATGGATCGATGGGAGCATTTATGGGGCTGATGCTGTGGTTTTATCTGACGGCGCTGGCGATCTTGCTGGGCGCGGAGTTGAATGCGGAGATGGTTAAGAGCCAGCGATTCGCGATTCGCGATCCGCGACCAGTGTGAAGCGTCCCGGCTCGAATTTTTCTGCGTGCCGGCTTTTCTCCCTGTCGACGAGTGAGCATACTAGTTTGTACCGTTTGCCCTGATCGCTCAACACTGAACCTATGGTCACTCTCTACAACAAAATTGCTAACCAGAATCTGGAGCGCCTGGCTGCGTTGAGCGACGGTCTTTTTGCGTTTGCCATGACGTTGCTGGTGCTTGATCTCCATGTTCCCGTAGGGGCTGCGATCCACTCGGAACATGGACTTGCGAGCGCGCTGGCGGCCCTGGCGCCGGGTCTGTTGATGTATCTTATGAGCTTTCTGACGCTGGGCATCTTCTGGAATGGCCAGCAGACGCAGCTCAACCACTTTGCGCGCGGCAACCGGGACATTGCCTGGATTCATCTGGCGTTTCTGGCCAGCATTACGTTCATGCCGTTTTCGACGCAACTGCTGGCCGAGTTCATTGCGTATCGGACGGCGCTGCTGGTGTACTGGTTCAATATTTTTCTTGCAGGGCTACTGCTTTACATAAGCTGGCGTTACGCGACGCGCAATCATCTGCTGAAAGACAATGTGCCGCTGGAGATTCGCCGCGCGATACGTCGCCGAGTAGTGTTTGCGCAGGGGCTCTACGCGCTGGGCGCGCTGCTCTGCGTGATCGGCACATACTGGAGCATCGGCTTTATATTTCTGATTCAGCTTAACTATGCCGTTGCTCCACGCATTCCGCTTCCGGCGCGCTGGCGAAAGGGTGCCGCGGCGAGGAATTAGAAGCCTGCGAAGAGGTTACGGCGCTCGGCCTTTTATAATTTCGCTTATGTCTTCTCTTGAAGGAAGAACCGCACTTATTACGGGCGCATCGCAGGGCATTGGCCGGGCATGCGCGATTACGCTTGCAAAGGCCGGAGCCCGCGTGGCTCTTGCGGCCCGCAATGAAGCCAAACTTGCCGAGGTCGCGGCCGAGATCAAGGCCGGCGGAGGCACGGCAGAGGTATTTGCCATCGACATCGCCAGCGAAGAGTCGATCAAGGCCGGAGCAAAGGCTGTGATTGCACACTTCGGCAGCATCGAGATTCTGGTGAACAATGCAGGCATCACAAAGGATACGCTGCTGCTGCGGATGAAGCGCGCGGACTGGGACGATGTGATCACAACCAACCTGACGGGGACGTTTCTGCTGACGCAGGCGGTGATGAGCCCGATGCTGAAGGCGCGCTGGGGACGCATTGTGAACATCAGCAGCGTGGTGGGCGAGACGGGACAGGCGGGTCAGGCGAATTATGCTGCCAGCAAGGCGGGGTTGATCGGGTTTACGAAATCGCTGGCGCGAGAGCTGGCGTCGCGCGGCATCACGGCCAATGCGGTCGCTCCGGGATACATAGAAACCGCGATGACGGCGGTGCTTGATGAGAAGCAGCGCGGGGCGATGCTGGCGCATATTCCGCTGGGACGCGCGGGGACGGACCAGGATATTGCGAATGCTGTGCGCTTTCTTGCCTCGGACGAAGCCGCTTACGTCACGGGTCATGTGCTGGATGTAAACGGCGGCATGTACATGGGGTAGCGGGAGCCGGATTTCAAAAGGGTGTGTTGCAGGAGACGCGATGCGAAATGGAATGATGCTGCGGACTGGTCTATATGTGATTCTGGGCGTGGCTCTCGGTTTGTTTATTCGAGCCTATGCGCAGAATGAGCCGGGGGACCGGGCCCAGCGAATTTTCGAACTGACCAATCGCGATCGTGTGGCTCGCGGTCTGCAACCGCTGCACTGGGATGCTTCCCTGGCGGCCGCGGCGCAGGCGCATGCGGATCGGATGGCGGCAGGAGAACTCTCTTCAGCACAATATGCCGGCGAGGGGAATGTTGCCGCGCGGGCGGCGCAGACGGGGGCGCATTTTCAAGCGATCGCCGAAAATATTGCGACCGGCTACAGCCCTGACGCGATTGAAGCGGAGTGGATGCATTCGACGCCGCACAGGACGAACATTCTTGATCCGCAGATGAACGCGCTCGGCGTTGGAGTGGTCAGCAGGGGCGGCAATCTTTATGCGGTCGAGGATTTCGCCGACGCTGCTGAGGCGCTCTCGCCCCGACAGGTTGAGAGCAAGATAGATGCGTTGCTTCGCAGTGAGAACATCGAGCCGTCGGGTCCGCGCGAGGCCGCCGCAATAGCGTGTTCGTCCAACAGCGGATACCCGAAAGGTGTGACGGGAAAACTGGTGGTTCGATTTGATACCCCCGATCTGAATCAATTGCCCAGCCAAGTCGCGTCACAGATTCGTGGCGGCAGCTATCGCAGCGCAGCGGTGGCGGCATGTCCGCGCGCCGATAGACAGGGTAGCTTTACTACGTATCGGGTTGCGATTGTGCTGTATTGAATCGAGGCAGAAATTTTGACGGGCAGAACGGCATTTTGATATAACCAGTGAGGACAAGCATCGTCCCCGCCAACACACTCCTCAGTAGCTCAATGGCAGAGCATTCGGCTGTTAACCGAAGGGTTGTAGGTTCGAGTCCTACCTGAGGAGCCAAGTCTTTTCTTAGACTTACGGTTCCGTACCGATCCTCGATAGACTTCAGATATAACCGATTGCGGATATTCTTGTGCGTACTCCACATCAAAACCCTGCACAATTGCGATTGATTCTGGGCAATCCTGTTTCGGGCTCCGACTTCTCTCCGCGCCCATTTCTATAACCGTATGCTCGATGTGGGTACCCGCAGCAATTGAACGAACAAGCAGAGGTAAGGCTGCCATGCGCGAATCTCTTTGAAGCAGCAACTCCAGGGAGGAGCTTAAAGAGACTGTAGTAACGGTTGCCGCAATTGTTCGGCATCGCCGGCGCGACCCAGATCATGCACGGGCGGCGGGACGTCGACTGAACGAAGTTAGGCGAAATGCTGCGGAAGGAAGCGGCAGATGCGATCCGCTGATGAATGAAGTAGTAGGCATGCACTATGTTTGTCGTGGACGACGAATCGGTTACGCACTGTGATCACGTCTGACGGAGAGAGCGCCTTGATTTCCGAACCCATAACTTCCGCCAAACAGCGGCAGAGGTGAAACACAGATTGCCGGTAGGATCACGATCAGGGCAGAGGTTTACAGGGCAGAGGTCGCGGGTCCAATAAGGGTCCAACAACAGTTGCCATCGGCGTCTCAGGACGCTGAAAGAAGCCATCCGCGAAAGAAGCCATCCTGTATGGGAATGAACTTCCCACCATAAATAACGTGTCGCAGTCTTCCAGAGTATCCTGCGAAGGTTCCGTTCAGAGCAAACCGATTCCCCAGTTGTATGGGGGCTGTCGTCCGGAACGGTTGCCTTTCCGAGAAGCCTTTGATAACAGGAGCGCCCCAGCGTCTCCGCGATCTCCTCCACTGGAATCGTGATGTGAGCGACCCCTCGTGAGCTGAGAGCCGTCCGGATCGCGAGATCCGCAATGCTCTCCATGTGAACCCCGCTCATAACCCGCTCGTTGAAATTAGCTACATCGATGAAAAGTTTGTCGAGTTCGACATCCTCCTGGGTAAAGGTTCAGATCAAATCGCTGTGCTACAGCCCGGTAATGGCCAGGACCGGAGAATGATCCATCTTCGTGTCATAAAGGCCATTCAGTAAATGAATTCCTCCCGGCCCAGACGCGGCGATACACACCCCCAGGCGACCGGTGAACTTTGCATAGGCGCACGCTATGAAAGCGGCAGCTTCTTCATGCCGCACATGAAGGAGCCTAGTCTTTTCTTTCTGTTTTCGAAGGGCTTCAAAGACCCCCGTTGATTCCATCCCCCGGAAGTCCAAATACCGTGTCGACTCCCCCATGCAATCAAGCGTTCAACGAGTACGTCCGATGCGTAGGTCACAGTTGTCTCCTGGAGTCCGTGGTTTGGGATCGCGATTCATCCGCTACGGGCTAGGACGCCGGTTATGCTTTGGGAGTTTTCCTGCGCGCAGTGCTCCTGCGTGAAAGAATCTTGAAATGCTGTCGCGCCGCAAATGAACTCGGACGACTTTCGCGTCTTGCTCCCTCTATAATTTTCCCTGAGGGTTCAAGTGATCGCTGCCGCACGATTTCTCTGGAACGCCACGCGCGGATCTCGCCTGCGCCCCTGGCGCAGTGAATATCTCAAGTGGCGCATCGAAACCTATTCCGGAATGAAGGCGGAGAGCATCACGCCGCTCGACATGGTGCGCTTCACCTGGCACGAAAAGTGGAATCTTCTGCATTTTCTTAAGTGGGCAGGCAATCTCGAAAAGAAAGCCACGTCTGGCAGACAGTAAAATCCAGGAATAAGATGCAGACCCGGCGGGACTTTCTTAAAATAGCGGGCAAGGCGGCGACAGCCACATCACTGCCGATGCTCGTTTCGGCGAGCGGCAAGCCGCGCGCTGCGGCCGCTTCTAGTCAAGTAGACATAAACGGGGCGCTCTCGCTCCGTGCTCACGCCCAGAGACGTAGATTGCTCGCGGGCTGTGCCGTTGTTCCGGAAAAGTTCGATTCCGAGCCGCTATATGCCAGAATTGTCGCGGAGCAGGCCAATATTCTCGTGGCGGAAAACGCCATGAAGTGGGCCGCCCTGCGGCCCGCACCTGATCGCTTTGACTTTCGCGCCGCCGACGAGTTGCTGGCCTTTGCCCAGGCGCACGGACAGAAGTTGCGCGGACACAATCTTTGCTGGCATGAGTCGATCCCAGTGTGGTTCTCGGGCGCGGTGACCAAAGACAACGCACGCCAGTTTCTCACGCAGCACATTCAAACGGTCGCTGGACGCTACGCAGGAAAGATCCATTCCTGGGACGTCGTCAACGAGGCCGTAGACATTCACTCCGGACGCCCCGACGGGCTGAGGCAGACTCCGTGGCTTGAACTGATCGGTCCCGATTACCTTGATCTCGCCTATCGCAACGCCCGCCAGGCCGACCCCAGTGCCTTGCTCACTTACAACGATTACGCTATCGAGACGGACTCGGCTGACGACAGCGCCAAACGTGAGCAAGTCATGCTGCTGGTTCGGCGATTCAAAGCGCGCGGAATTCCCATCGACGCCGTTGGTGTGCAAAGCCATCTGTCCGCAACCGACCCAGTCCCCGGCAGCGGCCTGCGCGACTTTGTACGTGAGCTGCGCAGCATGAACATACAGGTCTTCATCACCGAAATGGATATCAACGAGCACAAGCTTGATGGCTCCGTTGAGGAGCGCGACGCAGCCATCGCGAGGATCTACAAGGACTACGCAACCATGATGCTGGCCGAGCCGAACGTGACCGCGCTGCTCACCTGGGGCATCACCGACCGCTACAGCTGGCTGAATGGAGCCAAGTGGGCACGGCCCGACGGAAAGCCGCAACGCAGCCTGCCCCTCGATGCCAACTATCAGCCAACTCCGGCATTTTTTGCGCTGCGCGACGCGATCGACACGCGCAAGGCGAAGGCGTAGAGACGGTGCGTTTCCATCGGCTTATTGTCTCTGCGCTGTGTTTCTTCGGGGCTACTGTCTGTGCAGCGCAGAACCCGTTTCCAGGCGAGCCGACCGGTACGCCCCAGCAACAACAGCAGCCTGTGTCGCCGGATATACCCGCCAGTCAGATCGAGCCGCCTACGATCAGTGTCAACACCAGCGTCGTGCTTGTACCAACGCTCGTCGAGGATCGGTCCGCGCATGTGATGTACGCGACTCAAGCCCAGCGACTTCCTCTTGTTTGACAACGGCGTAAAGCAGAACGTACATGTCGATGAAGAGATGGATATGGAGCCTGTGTCGCTCGTCATCTGTATCCAGCGCAGCCGCGACGCCACTCTTGAGTTCGACAAGTTCGCCCACCTCGGCCCTCTGCTCCAGCTCTTCACCGGAGGAAATCAAGGAGAAGCGGCTTTGGTAGTTTTCGACTCGAAGCCGGTCTATCTTGAGGGATTCCAAAGGGACACATCCTACATCGAGCGCGACCTGCAGCAGTTGCCTGAAGGCGATGGCGGCGCGGCCATCCTCGATGCGGTCGGTTTCTCGGTAAATCTCCTGGAACAGCGTCCACCGGATCATCGCCGCGTGCTTCTGCTCATCAGCGAAAGCCGCGACCACGGCAGCCGCCACATCACCATTCCCCAACTTGTCGAGCGCATCGGCAGTAGCAACACGTTGATCTTCAGCGTCTCCTTTTCTCCATCGAGGGCCGAAGTAATGGATTGGGCCAAAGGGAATAGTGGCGGAGGCGAAGACATCAACTTGATGGGCGCGTTAAAAATGGCAATGAACGCCATGCGCCGAAATGTCCCGAAGACACTTGCTGGAATGAGCGGTGGTGAATACGAACCTTTCGCGCGCGAAAAGGGCTTCGAGAACCGCATCGCCGAGGCTGCAACGCACGCGCATAACCGCTACATGCTGAGTTTTTATCCGACAGACCCCACCCCCGGACTGCATACGCTTCAGGTCAAGCTGACTCAGGACTACGGCGCCCGCATCGTAGCGCGCGCTAACTACTGGGCCGTAAATGACGCTGCGACCAAGCCCTCGCCGCCCGCATCCAAATAGTTCGATGAGGAATGATAATGAGTGAACACGTAACACTGAAAGCCGAAGACGGTCATGAACTTGATGCTTATGTTGCTAAACCCGCGGGCGATCCAATTGCCGCATTGGTTGTTGTCCAAGAGGTCTTCGGAGTGAACGCCCATATTCGCTCGGTTGCAGACGAATACGCGAAGGATGGTTTTCTCGCCGTCGCGCCGGCTCTCTTCGACCGCATCGAACGGAGCATCGAGCTGAAGTACGAGGGCGAAGGCATGCAAAAGGCGATGGCTCTCGCCAAAAAATTGAACATGGACAATCTGCTTAAAGACACCGCCGCTGCCATCGACTACGCGCGCAACCGGACGGGAAAGAAAACAGGGGTCATCGGATATTGCCTCGGTGGTTCAATCGCGTGGCTGTCTGCCTGCCGCCTGAAGATTGACGCTGCTGTAGGCTACTACGGCGGACAGATCGCGCAATACGCTTCTGAACAGCCCCGGTGCCCCATCATGCTGCACTTTGGCAGCCAAGACCAGCATATTCCGGCGGAGGTCATCGAGAAAATCCGAACCGCGCATCCCGAGGTTCCAATTTATCTCTACGACGCCGGTCATGGATTCAACTGCGACGCACGCGCCTCCTACGATCCAGCCTCGGCGAAGCTCGCGCGGCAGCGTTCACTGTCTTTCCTCAAGGAGAATCTGACTTAAGGCGTTTCTATCGCAAAATCAGCATCTTTCTCATCCCGGCGGCATCCCGCCGCCTACGATAGAAACAGGCTTCTTTTTTGAAGTTTGGGCATCTATTCCATATCTGTAAAGAGGCACGCGGGATGCAGATTGCTGCCCGCCCTATTGAGGCAGTAATCGGAAGAGGGAAAGACGCATGGCGGCAACCGCGGTAGCGGCTGAACCAAAACTAATCGCCCAAGAAAAATGGCGGCCAAAAACCAATCCCTGGATCATCGCTTCAGTGGTTGCCATGGCCGCGTTCATGGAGGTGCTCGACACCTCTATCGCCAACGTCGCGCTGCCGCACATCGCCGGGAATCTCGGCGCCAGTCAGGACGAGAGCACCTGGGTTCTGACCGCGTATCTTGTCGCCAATGCGGTTGTGCTGCCGATGGGCGGATGGGCGGCGAGTGTGATTGGCCGCAAGAAATTCTTCATGCTGTGCATCACCATCTTCACCATCAGCTCCTTTCTGTGCGGAATCGCCAACACGCTGCCGCTGCTCCTGCTCTTTCGCGTCTTTCAGGGAGCGGGCGGCGGAGGATTGCAGCCAATGGCGCAGGCCATTATGGCTGATTCTTTCGAGCCGTCGAAACGCGGCCTGGCATTCTCGCTTTATGGTTTAGTCGCCGTGCTCGCGCCCTCGATCGGCCCCACGCTCGGCGGCTGGATCACCGACAACTATAGCTGGCACTGGATTTTCTACATCAACATTCCAGTAGGCATTCTTGCCTTGGTCCTGACGCAGCGACTGGTCGAAGATCCTCCTTGGAGCAACCCGGACCGCAAGAACCTCTTCCGCCTGGACTATATAGGGGTGAGTCTGCTGGTCCTGTCCATGGGAGCTCTGCAGATCACGCTCGACAAGGGTGAGGAAAAAGACTGGTTTGGTTCGCACTTCATCGTTGGCTTCGCTGTGGTCTTTGCGATTTCCTTCACCGCCCTAATTGCGTGGGAATGGTACTCGAAGAATCCGGTAATGGACCTGAAGCTCTTCAAGGGAAAAAACTTCGCAATCTGCTGCTTCCTTATGCTGCTGACCGGCGGTTTTCTGAACGCAACCACGGTGTTGCAGCCGCAGTTCCTGCAAGGCCAGCTTGGATACACGGCGACCTGGGCAGGGCTTTCGCTCTCCGGAGGCGGTCTGGCGCTGATTTTTGTAATGCCGCTCGCGGGGCAGGCTGTGAGCCGCTTTCCGGCGCGGAATATCATTGCCTTCGGATTTGTGTGCTTCGCCCTTTCGTATTATCTGACAGCAACCATGCTGAATCTCGGTCTCAGCTTCGGAGCCTCTTCCTGGCTGCGTGTCGTTCAAGTTGCGGCCATTCCGTTTGTCTTTATCTCCGTAACTACGGCAGCGTATTTCGGGCTGCCGCGCGAGAAAAGCAATCAGGTCGCGGGCCTCATCAACTTCGCCCGCAATATCGGCGGCAGCGTTCTCATCTCGCTGACCAACGCACTGGTGGTCGAGCGCGGGCAATTCCACCAAAATCAATTGCTCCAGTATGTGGTTCCTTCAAACCCGAATTACCAGAACCAGGTGAATGCTCTCACCGGCGCATTTGCCGGCGCAACCGGTCCCGGAAATGCGGGAATTCTGGCGCGGGGAGAAATCTACAACAAGATGATCCAGCAGTCACAAACGCTTGCCTACGTTGATGTGTTCTATGTCCTCTGTGGAGCAGCGATAATCATGGTTCCATTCGCATTTTTATTGAGGAGGAACAACCCCAGGGCCGGTGGTAACGCAGAGATCGCGGTGCATTAAGTTCAACCGCGTCTCATTGCGCCAGCGCTGCACGGTTGGCCTTTATCAAGTTAGGATGAAACTGTGAAGCTCCTCCGCAAAGCGCGATCCGCCGCCGCAAGCGCGCTGCTGGCGTTCGTGCTTGCGGCATCGCTGTTGGGCGCAACCTGCGAAGCGCGGTGCGTTCATCCCGCTGACGCATACTCCTGCTGCCCAATACTCAACCCAATCAGCCACTCCAACGCGAACATTGCGGGCAAAGCAATCTGCCTCCGTCCGGCAAACGTGCTGTCAGCCGATCTGGTGCCGCCAGCAGGCCTCGTGGCTGGAGCCGCGGTATTCACGCCGTGGGAGCCGGCCCTGTTTCGATCAGCGCCTGAAACTCGCCTTCAGTCCCTCACAGCCTCCCCTCCTAAATTCCATCTCCGCATCTGAGTTGTTCCTGTTTCCTCCCATATTGCGGCTGACAGGTGTCGGTCGCGTGCACGGATTTTTTTGCTACGGGAGAAATTTGTGAGGAGAAAATGGAGTGCGTTCTTCGCACTGCTCGCGGCTTCGTCGTTTGCGACTGCCGCAGCAAGCTATGAACATGACAGGCAAGGCTTCGAGCTTTATCGAAAATATCGAAAATCATGCGTCCTCCGGAACCAGCGCAGAGCCAAACTCAACGCCAGCGCCGATGCTCATGACCATGCGCGGCAACTGGATGCTGATGTTCCACGCGAACGTTTTTGCAGTTGACACGCAGCAGAGCAGCCCGCGGGGCAGGGACAAATTCTTTTCGACCAACTGGTTTATGCCCATGGCACAGCGAACGCTGGGTCCCGGCCAGATTACGCTGCGCGCGATGTTCAGCCTGGAACCGGCAACCATTACCGGACGACAGTATCCGCTGCTTTTCCAGCAGGGAGAAACGGCCTACGGGCGTCCTATTGCCGACGGCCAGCATCCGCATGACTTTGTGATGGAGCTGGGCGCGCTTTATGACTGGCGCCTCAGCAAAGAAACGCTTCTCTCGTTTTATGCAGCGCCGGTGGGAGACCCGGCTATCGGCCCGACGGCCTATCCGCATCGCGCGTCGGCGCTGGAGGATCCGGTCGGAACGCTAGGCCATCATCAGGAGGATTCGACACACATTGCCGGCGATGTCCTGACCGCCGGATTTACGCAGGGTATTGCACGGATCGAAGTCAGCGGGTTTCATGGGCGCGAGCCGAACGAGCATCGCTGGCAGGTGCAGCAGGGAGCCATCGACTCCTGGTCCACACGCCTTACACTGCAACCGGGGCAGAACTGGAGCGGGCAATACTCTTATGCTTTGCTCCACAGCCCGGAGCAGTTGTTTCCTCTGGAAGACCAGCGGCGCATGACGGCTTCGATCATGTACAACCGTCCCTTCCGCAACGACGCAGAAGGGAACTGGACTTCATCGGCGATCTGGGGGCGGACACGGACCGGTTCCGACAACGTCATCCAGAACAGTTATCTCTTTGAGTCGCTGGTACGCTTCGCCGTACGCAATTATGCGTATACGCGCCTTGAAGACGTGGATCGTACCACCGAACTTTTGCTCGACGAACAGCCCGTGCCGCCGGGATTTGAGGAAGAGCCAGCCGGACGCGTGCAGGCCTACACCTTCGGCTACGATCGCGACATCGACCTCGTGCCACATCTGGCCTCGGCCATTGGAGCGCAGGTCACGGCTTACACCGTGGGGTCGCGTCTTGAACCGGTTTACGGTTCCGATCCGGTAGGTGTGAGCGTCTTTATGCGGTTTCGCCCGTTCCGTGCGAGTGGCCGGTAGGAGAGAATAAGAGAGAGTTCCAGGCTGTTCCGCCAACCCCGCGTGCCCTTTGCAGAGTTGGCGAGCGAACTGGAGCATTATCGCAAGCGCAAACAAGAAACTGAAGATGGCCACCGACCTCCCGCAGGAAATTGCAGAAGCCGAACCGAAGTCGCCGCGTCGTGATTACTCACATGCCTGGCGAGCCCTGCGGCATCCGAATTTTCGGCTCTTCTTCGGAGGCCAGAGCATCTCGCTCATCGGCACCTGGATGACGCGCATCGCAACCGCGTGGCTCGTCTACCAGCTCACCAAATCGGCGCTCCTATTAGGCACAGTCAGCTTCGTCGGTCAGATTCCTACTTTTTTGTTAGCTCCCTTCGCCGGAGTGCTCGTAGACCGGCTCAACCGTCGCACGGTCCTGATATGGACGCAGGCTCTCGCCATGCTGCAATCACTGGCGCTCGCCGCATTGACACTCACCCATCGCATCACCATTCACGAAATCCTGGTTTTGAGCGCCTTTCAGGGCATCATCAACTCCTTCGACATGCCCGGACGCCAGGCCTTCATGGTACAAATGGTCGAAGACCGCAACGATCTTTCGAACGCCATTGCCATCAACTCGTCGATGGTGAATCTCGCGCGCCTCATCGGACCATCGCTCGCCGGAATCGTCATCGCCGCTACCAATGAAGGCTGGTGCTTCTTCATCGACGGCGTCAGCTACATCGCCGTGATCGTTTCGCTCTTGCTGATGCGGGTCCACGTTGCGCAGGTCAAGCGTGCCGCCACATCCATGGCCGAACAGTTGCGCGAAGGTTGGGCCTACGTTTCGACCTTCATTCCCGTCCGCTCTATTCTGCTGCTCTTCGCGCTCGTTAGCCTGATGGGAATGCCCTATGTTGTGCTCATGCCAATCTTCGCGGCGCAAGTGCTGCATGGGGGCGCGCATACCCTTGGCTTTCTCATGGGAGCTGCGGGAGTAGGCGCACTCGTTTCGGCGCTCTCGCTGGTTGTGCGCAAGTCGGTGCGTGGGCTGCTCAAGATGCTGCCCATCGCGGCCGCATCGTTTGGGGCCGGATTGTTCCTCTTCGGCTTTTCGCACATCGTCTGGGTTTCGCTTGCGCTGATGGTTGTCGTGGGCTTCGGAATGATGCAGGGCCTTACCGCAAGCAACACCATCATCCAGACGCTCGTGCCCGAAGACAAGCGTGGTCGCGTGATGAGCTACTACACGGCGGCCTTCGTCGGCATGGCGCCCTTCGGCAGCCTGCTGGCCGGCGGCCTCGCTCACTGGATCGGCGCGCCGCGCACTGTGATGCTTACAGGGAGCTGCTGTATCGCGGGGGCGGCCTTGTTCACCACGCGCATCAAAACCATCCGTGCCCATATGCGGCCTATCTACATTGAGTTGGGGATCGTTCCTGCACCGCCCAGCGAAATCGTCGAAGAGCAGGCAGGGAAGTGAACGCCAAATGTAGAAATGACCACTCAGTCTGGCGTGTGCAAAAATAAATTCATATCCTCATGTCCAATCCAGACGCGCCCGAAGCCAAACCCACTCCTCAACTCAACGAGCCCGAAGAATCGAGCGAATCCTTCGGCACGCTTTTCTCGGAGTATGAACGGGCCCACGCCCGCCCGTCCGAAGACAGCGGCAAGCAGATCGAAGGCACGGTCGTCGCCGTTTCGCCCGAACAAGTCTTTGTCGATATAGGCTTCAAGGTCGAAGGCGTGCTGCCATTGACAGAGACGGATCCACTCCGTCCCGGAGACCGTGTGCTCGTCTCCGTCAAAGGGCGCAATGAGGAGGGTTATTACCAGCTCTCGCGCTTTAAAATCGCTCAGCCCAAAGACTGGAGCTCGCTCGAAAGGGCATTCGCCGACAAATCTGCCATTCCTGGTCGCGTCACCGCAGTCATCAAAGGCGGGCTCAGTGTAGATATCGGAGTTCGCGCCTTCATGCCAGGCTCACGCAGTGGAGCGCGCGATGCCGGCGAGATGGAAAAGCTCGTCGATCAGGAGATCATCTGCCGCATCATTAAGCTCGACGTGACCGATGAAGATGTGGTCGTCGATCGGCGCGCGGTGATGGAAGAAGAAGAGCGCTCGACGAAGGATCGCCGCTACGCCGAAGTGAAAGAAGGCGATCTCGTGACCGGAACCGTCCGTTCGCTTGCCGACTACGGAGCCTTCATCGATCTCGGAGGCGTGGATGGTCTGCTGCATGTAGGAGAAATTTCCTGGAGCCGCATCAATAACCCTGCCGACGTGCTCACCGTGGGACAGCAAATCGAAGCCAAAGTCCTCAAGATCGACCCGGAAAAGCGCCGCATTTCGCTCGGAATGAAGCAGCTTCAGCCCCACCCCTGGGACGTTGTTCCGGAAAAGTACAAGCTGGGCCAGCGGGTGACCGGGACAGTTACGCGAGCCACCGATTTCGGAGCCTTCGTCGAACTCGAGCCCGGTATCGAAGGCCTTATTCACATATCCGAAATGTCCTGGGGCAAAAAAGTTCGCAAAGCCAGCGATGTAGTGAAATCCGGCGAGACCGTAGAGGCCGTTATCCTTGCTATCAGCGCTCCCGAGCGCCGCATCTCGCTCGGCCTCAAGCAGGCATTCGGAGACCCATGGGCTGAGGCTGCGCGTGACCTGCAACCGGGCTCGCAGGTTGAAGGCCCCATCGTCAGCTTCACCAAATTCGGAGCCTTCCTGCAAATCACAGAAGGCGTCGAAGGCATGATCCACATCAGCGAAATCAGCGCCGACAAACGCCTGAATCACCCCTCCGAAGCATTAAGACTCGGTGAACAGATAAAGGCGCAGGTCCTGTCCATCGACTCCGAAAAACGCCAGCTCCGCCTCAGCATCAAGAAGCTCGTACCCACCGGCCTCGACGAATTTCTCGCCGAACATGGAGAAGGCGACCTGGTCACTGGGCGCCTCATTGACGAGTCGGGAGATCAGGCGAGAGTCGAGCTGGGCGAGGGAATTGTCGCTCGTTGCCGCATCGCCGCACCGGCGAGCGAAGTGAGCGCCCCGCAATCGAAGGCCGACCTTTCCTCGCTCACTTCCATGCTCCAGGCCCGCTGGAAGGGAGCATCGCCCGCCAGCGCGCCAAAGCGCGAACCCCTTAAAACGGGACAGATTCGCACCTTCCGCATCGCGAAACTTGATGCGGCAGCGAAAAAAATCGACCTGGAGATCGCCTGAAACGTCCGAGTATCGAATCGGACTATCCCGACAGTTGGCGTCGAAGGAGGGCACGGCGATGGATCGTACTGGGTTTAATCGTGACGGCTGGCATGCTATTTGGGATGGGTAACTTCGGACTGATGCGCAAGGGCGGATTGGGCTTCCATTCCGCTCGCGCTGGTCTTTCCGGCGCTGATGCTGGCCAACTTTGTGTGGATTTGGAGTCTGTACTTCACTTGCCCGCGATGCGGAATGAAATTCTGCGCGGTACAGCGAAAAGCGTCAGGAATCAGCATTCGGTCAAGCAACCCGTTCACGAAACTCTGCATAAATTACGGACTTGCGCTGCGAGCTGCGGACGAAAAGAGATTGCGTCCGCCTCCTCATTTCCGTTGCTGGCGAAATCCCATCATGTTACTCTTAGTGCAGACACTTAGGAAGTGTAGAGAACAAGAAACAGGAGTAACGCACTCTCGTGCTGGCACCTACAAAAAAAACCGACATTATTACGCGGTTCCGTACTCATGACTCCGACACCGGCAGTCCTGAAGTGCAGATCGCAATCCTCAGCGAGCGCATTGGCGACCTAACCGAGCACTTCAAGACCCACGCGAAAGATCATGCTTCGCGCCGCGGCCTGTTAATGCTGGTAAGCAAGCGCCGCCGCCTGCTTGACTATCTCAAGACGAACGACTCCGACCGGTATCGCGAAGTCATCGGCAAGCTCGGCATACGCAAGTAGCCTGACCAATTCCTTTGTCCCTTACGCACACGCGACGGAAATCGAACCGAGCAGGAAACGCGCACGGCCTGAAATGGCCAGCCGCGTTTTCTCTGCTGGAGACTTGTCGCATGAGGAGCAGCTCGCGGTGATGCGCGAAGCGCCCTCTTTTTGCATCCGCTCCGGTGCGGTCATCCCACCCGCGATCTCGCCAGCCTCTCAAATTGTTACTGCGCTCGATGAAGCAGCGCGAGGCGGCCACGGCGCAATCGCCCACCCATATCCAGAAACGAGGATTATATGAAACAGGACATAACAGTTGAGCTTGCCGGTGGCAAGCGACTGCACTTTGAAACAGGACGCATGGCCAAACAGGCCTCCGGCGCCGCGCTCGTCACCCAGGGTGACTCCGTAGTTCTCGCCACAGCAGTGGCATCGCCGGACCCGAAAGAGGGCATCGACTTCTTCCCACTCACCGTTGATTATCGCGAGTACGCTTACGCAGGCGGCCGCATCCCCGGGGGCTTCATCAAGCGTGAAGGCCGTCCCAGCGAGCGCGAAATTCTAACCAGCCGCCAGATTGACCGCCCCATTCGCCCGCTCTTCCCTGAAGGCTTCCGTAATGAGACGCAGGTTATCGCCCTCGTTTTTTCGGCGGACCGTGAAAACGATCCCGATGTCATCGGCATCAACGCTGCAAGCGCCGCGCTTGCGCTGTCTGACATTCCGTTTGGCGGCCCGGTCGGCGCGGTGCGCGTAGGCCAGGTTGACGGCCAGTTCGTCATTAACCCCACGTACGCCGAACGCCGCGATAGCACGCATCAATATCACCGTTGTGGGCACCCATGACGGCATCGTAATGATCGAGAGCGGCGCCAAGGAAGTAGAAGAAAGCGTCATTATCGACGCCATCGAGTTCGGCCACGTTGAAATCAAGAAAATCGTCGCCGCCATCAACGACCTCGTATCCCGCGCGGGCAAGCCGAAGCGCATCGTCCAAGCGCCTGAGTTCGATACCGCGTATTACGAAGCATTGCACGCGAAGATCGGCGACCGTCTAAAGGACGCGCTCGACACTCACACCCATCCAAAGGCGGAGAGCTACCTACTCGTCAAGCAGATCAAGGATGAGCTGGCCAAAGAGCTTCCTGAAGGCGACGAAGCCCCGGCGGCGAAGAAGAAACTTGCGCACTACTATGAAACCCTTCGCGAGCGCATCTTCCGTGAGCAGGTTACTAAGGATCGCATCCGCCCCGATCGCCGCGCCTTCGATAAGATTCGCCCCATCACTATTGAAGTGGGCGTGCTGCCCCGCACTCACGGCTCGGCGCTCTTCACGCGCGGCGAGACCCAGGCGCTGGTCACCGCGACCCTCGGCACCGGCGACGATTCGCAGCGCCTTGAAACCTACGAAGGCGAGCAGAAGAAGCGCTTCATGCTGCACTACAATTTCCCGCCGTTCTCGGTCGGCGAAGTAGGCCGCATGACCGGCATAGGCCGCCGCGAAATTGGCCACGGAGCGCTTGCGGAGCGCGCCATCAGCGCCGTTCTTCCTAATGAAGACGAATCGCCTTACGTGCCGCGCATCGTCTCCGACATCCTCGAATCTAACGGATCGTCTTCAATGGCCACCGTCTGCGGAGCCAGTCTCGCTCTTATGGACGCGGGCATTCCTCTCAAGGGATCCGTCGCCGGGATTGCGATGGGCCTCGTCAAGGAAGGCGACAACTACGCCATCCTCACCGACATCGCCGGAGCCGAAGATCACTACGGCGACATGGACTTCAAAGTAGCCGGAACCCGCAAGGGCATTACCGCGCTGCAGATGGACATCAAGATCGGCGGCATCACCGGCCAGATCATGCGCGAAGCGATGGAGCAGGCGCGTCACGGACGCCTCTTCCTGCTCGACACCATGGATGCCGCACTCAGTGGAACCCGCGAGGAGAAATCGAAATACGCTCCGCAGATTCGCACTCTCCAGATTCCGACCGACAAGATCCGCGATCTCATCGGGCCGGGCGGCAAGACCATCCGCGGCATTATCGAGGCCACGCAGGTCAAGATCGACGTGGACGATACGGGCCGCGTGAACGTGGCATCGAGCGACGCAGTGGGCCTTGAAAAAGCCCTCGCCATGATCAACGACCTCACTGCGGTGCCCGAAGTCGGCAAGACCTACCTCGGCAAAGTCGTCCGTCTCGCGGAGTTCGGAGCATTCGTTGAAATATTCCCCGGAACCGATGGTCTGCTGCACGTCAGCGAGATCGCCGAGCACCGCGTCAAGGAAGTCAAGGACGAACTCCGCGAAGGCGATCAGGTTCTCGTCAAGGTGCTGGGCGTTGAGGGCAATCGCATCAAGCTTTCCCGCAAGGCCCTGCTCAAGGAACAGCGCCAGAAGCTCGGCCTTCCCGAGCCAGGCCAAGCGGGAGATATAGCCGCGTCAGGCGAAGGCGAAGATCGTCCCCGCCGCCAGCCACGCGCCGAAAACATCGAGCGCCAGCCCTCCTCGAACGCCAGCACCATCACCATCGAAGGCGGAGACGACTTCGAAGATGCGGGCGTCGACGAAAACGGAGAAGAGATCAACTTCAACCGCGCCGAAGGCGCGCCCGCGCCCGCCGGCGGCGAACGTCGTCCCGGCACTGGAGGCGGTGGTCAGCGCCGCCGTCGCGGACGCGGACGCGGTCCGGGCCGCGGGCCCGGCGGCGGAAGCCGCGGACCCCAGTAAGAGATCGAAGGCTGCGCAAAAGCGCAGCCTTTCTCTTTTGAGTCGTCGCATGAATTGGCGCACGCTGGCAGGCTTCGCGCTGGTTGGCATTCTTTGGGGAAGCGCATGGATTCTTACTCCCATGCTGCTCCTTCCCGAACTGTTCGCCGGGGCTGTGTCCAGCCTTGAAATGGCTACCGGCGCAACCCTGATCGCGGGCGCAATCCTCTGCGACCCGAAGCGGCTCCGGCATGGGTAACTCTTCAGATAACAAGGTCTATCCAAAGCTGCCCGGACGCATCAGACTCTAAGCAGGGATAAGTTAGACTGACTGACAATGAGTGCGTCCATGTACATCGTCGTGGAAGGCGAGGACCCCGGATTTGACATCTTCGTCAACGGGCACGCCCTTGCGCGCAATGAAGACGCGCTGGAAAAGCTGGCCCTGCGCCTCAACGTAAAGCCGATGCTCGAATTCTTCTCCGCTGACCAGAACTCCATGGCGCTGCTGCTCGAAGAGGGCGCGGGCGACCCGGAATGGGCCAAAACACTTCCGCCGCCGCAATGGTTCTCACCCGAGGACGGCCTGGTTACCGTCCGCGCGATGCTCGCCTATCTCAAAGACGCTCCTACCACCCTTGGAAGTGAAACTGAGCCGATCATCAACGAGTTGTCCGAGTACGCGCGAGTTCTCGAAAAAACGGTGCAGCGAAATCTGCGCTGGCAATTGGCCGTTAGCTGGAAATAACTATTCACGGCTCAATTGCCGCTAATCCTTCCATGCCTGGAGCTGCTTCCGCACCATTACGAGCTGCCCAACGTGATAGCTCGTGTGATCTATCGCCAATAAAGCCTCGCGCAGCAGTGTCTGCCCTTCGCCCCATGGAATCCGCGCATAGAGGTTCGAATCGGGGTTCTGAATCAGCTTTTCGAATGCGCCCAGATCAGCAGTCAGAGCCTTTACCGAAGTCTTCCATGCGGCGGCATTCTCCGGAGCGGCGTGCTCAGGCCAGTAAGCGTCCGGCCATTTCGGAGCGACATAGTCAGGATCGGTTGAGAAGGTGAGCAGATCATTCAGCGTAAAGCGAATGTGCTCCAGAAGCTGCCACGCGCTATGCGGAGCGCCGTCCGGTTTTTTGCCGTAAAGGTCTTCCGGAAAATCTTTCAGTGCGCTGAACAGGTCAACATGGGCGTTGCCTTTGCGCAAAAACTCAACAAGCTGATCACGTAGAAGTTTGTCATCGGTTGGCATCAGGTTCTCCCGAGCGTTAAGATGCGCGCTGCGCGGGAAGGACGCAGCTTTAAACCGCCGCAACCGCCTCGCGCTTGTCGCTGAACACATTCCCCATGCGCCGAATCTGCGCTCCGACGCCGCGCAACTTCTCTTCAATGTGCTCGTAGCCGCGGTCCATGTGATACACGCGATCCAGAATCGACTCCCCGTCTGCCACGAGCGCTGCCAGCACCAGCGAGGCCGAGGCGCGCAGGTCGGAGCACATCACGGCCGTGGCGGACAACGGAGACTTTCCACGAATCGTAGCCGAGCGCCCGTCCAACTTGATGTTCGCGCCCATCCGGATCAGCTCCTGCACGTGCATGAAGCGGTTTTCGAAGATGTTTTCGGTCACAACCGACGTACCCTCCGCCTGTGTAGCCAGCGCCATGTATTGCGCCTGCATGTCGGTTGGAAAGCCTGGATACTCTTCGGTAGAAACGTCAACGCCTTTCAGCGAGCCTTCGCTGCGAACGCGCAGCGCATCCTTACCTGCCGCATCGACACGCACTCCACACTCTTCGAGCTTCCCGATCACCGCGCCAAGATGAGCCGGATTGCAATTGGCAACGCAGAGGTCGCCGCCCGTGATGGCGCCCGCGATGAGAAATGTACCCGCCTCGATGCGATCGGGATTGATTCGGTGGCGCACGCCATGCAACTTGTCCACTCCCCGCACGCGAATGACGGATGTACCCGCGCCCTCGATCTTTGCTCCCATTGCTGTGAGCATCGCGGCGAGATCGGTGACTTCCGGCTCACGAGCGCAGTTCTCCATCAGGGTTTCGCCCTCGGCCAGTACTGCGGCCATCAATAGATCTTCGGTTCCGGTCACGGTAATCTTGTCGAAGTTGATGTGTGCGCCCTTCAGCCGCTCCGCGCGGGCCTCGATGTATCCGTGCTCGTAGGTGATGGTTGCGCCCATCGTTTCAAGGCCCTTGATGTGCAGGTCAATGGGACGCCCACCGATCGCGCATCCGCCAGGCATGGCTACGCGCGCGCGGCCGGTGCGGGCTACAAGGGGGCCGAGCACCAGCGAGGAGGCGCGCATGGTTTTTACGATCTCGTAATGGGCGATGGGATCGACGGAGCGGCAGCTGATGGTGGTGCGATGTTGTGCGCGCCCGTAGCCGAGTTCGACCTCGCCGCCCATCGAAGCCAGCAGTTTGCGCTCGGTCTCGATATCGCGCACCTGCGGAATGTTTTCGAGGATTACCTCGTCCTCAGTAAGAATGGCTGCGGCCATGCAGGGGAGCGCTGAGTTCTTGGCCCCGCTTATGCGAATGGTTCCCAGCAGCGGATTGCCGCCGCGAATTACGAATTTGTCCATAATGTGTGTGCTTCTTAAGAATTCAGTTTAAACGCCGCGCTCCCTGTGGAAGGCGTGTGGTTCACATTCAGGCAATGGGGCGGTTCATCTTGAAGGTGGCTCGCCGAGCTTGCGGAAGAGCGAAAAAAGAAAATCTGCGATTTGCCGTGGTTGATTGATTCTACGTAGTTTTCTTGAAAGAACGGACATCGTAACTTTCACAAAATACATTACTTATATTTAAAATATTTAAATCGAAATACTTACGGTTCAGAGGCCGTCTAGCAGAGCGCATGCGATTATTTCCCGCCCTTCCTGCCCGATCCTGCTGGGGCGCGAGCTTTAAAGCGTGAAAAAGCCCGGTCATTTTCTGATGGCCGGGCTCTTTCACATCTACTTTTATTATAGCGAATTTGAACAAATCATCTGCGTTTTTGAAGAGAACTAGATCTCCATTGTTGTGTCTTCGATGGCCAAGCGGACGTTTCCGTCGGAATGGGCCAAACGGCGTACGGCCTCCGGTTTGTCGACCCGGGCCTTCAGCATTACCAATGCGACCGGTACGCTGCGTCCGGCAGACTTGATCACCTCGACGGCCTTATCGCGTCCGATGTCACACGCGCGAATCAGGATGCCGATGCCACGCTCGATCAGCTTCGAGTTCTGCATGTGAACGTTGACCATCAGGTTTTCGTACACGTATCCCATGCGCGTCATTGCGCCGGTGGTGATCATGTTGGTGATCATCTTCTGAGCGGTCGCCGCCTTCATGCGGGTCGAGCCGGAGATGACCTCAGGGCCGACCTCGGCCACAATGGCGATGTCTGCCGCTGCCGCCAGCGGGGTGTTCTGATTGCAGGTAATGCAGGCGGTCTTGGCGCCGCGCGCGCGAGCGTAGGCGATGGCTGCAACAACGTAGGGCGTGCGCCCGCTGGCCGAGAGTCCGATGATGACGTCTTTACGGCTGGGGCGACGGCGGGCTATGTCGCGCTGGCCCAGTTCCTCGGAATCTTCGTTCACCTCGACTGGCGAAGCAAGCGCCTTCGGGCCGCCGGCCATGATGTACTGGATGGTCTGCGGCGAGGTCGAAAAGTAAGGAGGACACTCGCAGGCGTCGAGCGAGGCGATGCGTCCGCTCGATCCGGCGCCAATGTAGATAAGGCGTCCACCGTCGCGCAGACTGCGCGCGACGGAATCGATTACCTGGGCGATCTCGGGCAGAGCCTTCTTGACTGCGGCAGCAACCTTCGAGTCCTCATGGTTGATGATGCGAGCGATCTCCAGCGCCGACTTGGTGTCGAAGCCTTGTGAAGCTTCATTGGAGCTTTCCGTGATGAGATCGTGCAGATTGGTATGGGGTGTTTCCGGCGTGTGATTTGTAGTTTTGTTGCCGGTCTGGGGTTGCGTCATAGTGGCCATAGTTAGTCCAATTTCCCGAACGTGTGCTGCCTCATTCTATCGCCTTTGGGGTAGGGTTGACCACGATTTAATGCGACTTGCCGTCCAGGTGGTACCGGGCCATTCTTCTTATGCCGGCCCTACGGCAATATCCCTTTGGTGGCTGAGCTCGTTGGGGACTATTACAGACCCGCGGCGATAGCGTCGTGAAAGGAGGGACGTACGCTGCGGATCGCATCGTTGGCGCGGTCGGGCCAGGTGCGGTTGGTGAGCAGGACAACGGCGAGGCGGCGGACGGGGTCGATCCAGAGCGAGGTTCCGGCGTAGCCGAGGTGACCGATGGATTGGGAGCTGAAGAATTTCCCGGAAGACGATGGTGCGCTTGGAGTATCCCAGCCGAGGGCACGCGTGGTGCCTTCCGGCTCGGTCTGCCGGGTTGCAAAGAGTCGCACTGTCTCCGGCTGGAAGAGTTGTCTACCGTTCATGGTTCGCCCTTCGGCAAGGATGCAACCTGCGAAGCGCAGCACATCAAGAGCGTTGGCAAAGAGGCCTGCGTGTCCAGCAATGCCTCCCAGGGCGAAGCAGTTCTCGTCCTCCACCTCGCCTTGAATGACGCGGTGCCGGAAGGTCTTATCATTTTCGGTTGGCGGAATGTGTCCGCGCCAGTTGGGGGGGACGCAGAAGCGAGTAGTTTCAAGGCCAAGGGGCGCGACGATCTCCCGCTGAAAAAAGCGGGACAAAAGATCTCCCGAGAGAACTTCGAGAGCCTTGCCGAGCAGGATGAAACCTATGTCGGAGTATTCCGCGCGCGCACCGGGCGGGGCGTCGAGCGGCAGCTGCAACATGGCACGCAGCATGGCTTCAGGCGAGGAATGCTGCTCGAAGAGGCGGGCATATCCCGGCAACCCGGATGAGTGCGCGAGCAGCGAACGTAGTGTGACGTGATTCTTGCCCGAGCCGGGCGCCATGCCGATTACGAATCCGGGCAGGATGTCGCCGAGGCACGCATCAAGGTTGAGAACACCACGATCCAAGAGCAGCATGGCGAGGGATGTGGTCGCGATCACTTTGGTGAGGCTGGCCAGATCGAAGACCGTGGACGGCGTGACATGCGGCGATGCGGAGTCGTAGGTGAATTGCCCGGCCGCATCGAGCGCGACGACCTCGCCGTCGAGAAGAATGCCATAAGCCGCGCCGGGAAAGACGCGATCGCGAATGGCCTGCTCCACGATCAGCGTGCGCTGCACCGAAGCGTTGCCGGCCATCACGTGGGGAATCGGGAATCGAGGACGCGAGGGCTGTCATATCCGTGCGCTTATAGTAGCCGAAACCCGCCTGCTACCAGAGATGAGTTCAATCCGTCTCTTCTTAAGACACCGAATCTGCGCGGCAGATACAATAGAAAGAGCGAATTTTGCACGATGATCGACCAGAATACTGATCCAGACTCAGACGTAAATCCCGGCCCAGACCCGGTCGAACCCGGTCAGAAATCCCCCGCACGGAGCCATCTTCGTCTCTGGGTGCGGGACATTCTGATTTCGGTCGCGGCGTCGTTCCTGATTATTACCTTTCTGTACCAGCCGGTGCGCGTTGAAGGCACATCGATGCAGCCGGAACTTCGCGACCAGGACCGCCTGTTCATTAACAAGTTCGCGTATCACTTTGAGAACATCTCGCGCGGAGACGTGGTGGTGTTCCATTACCCGCTCGACCCCTCGAAGAGCTACATCAAGCGCATCATTGCGCTGCCCGGGGATACTTTGAGCGTCGACGAGGGCCGCGTGTATGTGAACGGCCAGCGCATCGCAGGAGCCATATGTTCCGCGCAGCTTCCGGGACAGACGCTCGATTCCGGAGATAGTGATTCCGCGGGGAGACTATTTCGTAATGGGCGACCATCGCTCCATTTCAAGCGACAGCCGCGACTTCGGTCCGGTTGCGCGCAATCTCATTTACGGCAAAGCCGCGTTTGTCTACTGGCCCGCGGACAACATGGGCGTGATCCGCTAGTTGACTCGCCGTCCACGCGGACGCGTCTCCGGCGCCATCCTGGTGTTTGCATCGGGGTCCTCGCTTTGGTCGGGGATCAGATTGCCGCTGGTTTTTCCGCTGGGTCGCTGTCCAGGCGCTTATTTTGTAACCATAGTTTAGTTTTGGGGCGGGTTTGCGGAATCGTCATTTCGCTACATGCATCACGAGCGGACCCTGGTGAAGGAACGAAATGCTGATGTCCATGCCGCTGCGTGTTCCGAACTGCGCGAGGTTCATCTGGTAATTGAAGACCATCATTCCTTCAATCTGCTGCCCAGGCTGCAGAGTGATGTCGCGCGGCAGCGGATTCTTCTTAAACTGCTGCAGTTCCGGGTACGCGATGAATATCTTGTCGAAGTCTGATGCGGATGCGGCAGTTGAGCGGTCGGACTCGTCGGGCAGGTTCACGTTGGCCCACATGTCGTGCAGAAAGAGCGGAATCTTCGCCGTGTTGGTTATGCGAACATCGGCGAGAACCAGCATCTGGTCGTAGACTTCGTTTTCTCCGCCTATTCCTTCGGTGGTGCCCTTCTGGCTCAGATCGCGGTGGATAGGGAAGATGTTTACGCTCAGGACCTGTCCGGAATAGACAGGCGGAACGCGGTTGATCAAAACATAGCTGCCGATTACGGTGACGACGATCACTATGGCGGCTATAACGATGAAGAGCGCCCGGTATGATGTGTTTTCTTCGTTCATATTTTGCGTGCTCGCATTCTACTCCGGTGCAGTCAGGCTGATCTGGCTATATGGCTCTGGGAGCGCAGCGCGGCAAGGAATTGGTGTGCGCCGAGGGTGTTCAGCACATCTTCTTTCCGCAGCCATGCGCGTCGAAGCTGGCGAATTCCGTACCGCATCTTTTCCATGTGACTTGGTATGATGCGAGTCGGTGTTGATGACGATCTTGCAGCCGAGCTTCTTTCGCCAGCCTCAGGTCGCGGTCGCAGAGATCGAGGCGGTCGGGGTAGGCGTTGTGCTCCATTGCCACTCCCAGCTCGGCGGCGCGGCGCAGGACCGCGGCAGGTTGATCTGGAAAGCCTCGCGCCTTAGCAGGAGCCTGCCGGTGGGATGGCCGAGGATGCGCACGTAAGGGTTCTCAATGGCGCGGAGGACGCGCGCGGTCATCTCCTCTTCCGGCTGGTTGAAGAGGGAGTGGACGCTGGCGATGACCACGTCCATTTGCGCGAGGACTTCATCGGAGAGATCGAGCGCGCCGTCGCTGAGGATATCGACTTCGATGCCGGTGAAGATGCGGATTTGCCCGTCAAGCTCCTGTTCGACTTCGCGGATGCGACGGATGTGGGCGAGGGCGCGCTCGTCGTCGAGGCCGTTGGTCATGGCGAGGTTCTTGGAGTGGTCGGTGATGGCGATGTACTCGTAGCCGCGGGCGATGGCGGCTTCGGCCATTTCGCGGATGGTGTTGCGTCCGTCGGTGGCGTTGGTGTGCATGTGCACGTCGCCGCGGATGTCGCGTTGCTCGATGAGGAAGGGCAGAGCGCGCGCTTCGGCGGCTTCGATTTCGCCGTTGTTCTCGCGGAGTTCGGGCGGAATCCACTGGAGGCCGAGGGCTTCGTAGATTTCGTGTTCGGTGATTCCGGCTACGACGGAGCCGTCGTCGACTCGGGCGAGAGCGTATTCGTTCAGCGTGTAGCCGCGCTTGAGGGCTCGCTGACGGATGGATACGTTGTGCATTTTCGAGCCGGTGAAGTACTGGAGGGCGGCTCCATAGGAAGCTTCGGGCAGTAGGCGGACGTCTACCTGGAGTCCGTTGCGGAGGCGGAAGCTTACTTTGTTCTGGCCCTTGGCGATTAGGTCTGCGATGGGCGGATAGGCGGCGGTGTATTCGACGGCGGCGGCGACTTTGTCCTCAGAGCAGGCGGGGCCGGTCACGAGGATGTCGAGGTCTCCGTTGGTTTCGCGGCCTCGGCGGAGCGACCCGGCGGGTTCAATGGTTTCGAGGCCGGGGAAGTCTTTCAGGTAGGCGATGAGCTTTTCGGCGGTGGTTTCGGCTACATCGATGAGGAAGCGTCCGCTGTTCTTTTTGTAGTCTTCGATGCCCTTGCGGAGCTTTTCTACCTGCTTTGCTCCGAAACGGGGGAGCGTGGCTAGGGTTCCGGCGACGATGGCCGCTTCAAGTTCTTCAATCGATGCGATTTGTAGCGCTTCCCACATGAGAGCTACCGACTTTGGGCCCATTCCTGGCAGTTTCAGCAGGTCGAGCATTGTGGGACGGTACTTTTGTAATAGCTCTTCACGGAGGGGCAGGGTTCCAGTGGTGTGCATGTCGCGAATGTTGGCGGCCATGCCCTTGCCAATGCCGGGAATCGCGAGAAGTTTTTTGGGGTCGTCCGCGATTTCGCTTAACTGGACGGTGCTCGATTCGACGGCTTCGGCGGCGCGGCGGTAGGAACGAATGCGGAAGGGATCGGCGGCGCTGATCTCGAGCAGGTCGGCGGTTTCATCGAGAAGCTGGGCTATGGTCCGGTTGTCCATCGCCTCTTAAGAGTACCTCCGGGGCCTTTTTTTTGTACATCATAGATTCTAAACGATTGATTGTCTGTATTTTTTGCCTGCTTTTTGCAATGCCCGGTGGACCCTCTCCCTGTTTTAAATTGATTCTAAATGAGTTAACGACTTTGTACTTCGTATGCTCTTAAAAATAAAAGGTTTATAGCTATCTTATTCGTAATAAACAGGTCATTTGAATTATTGAGGTTGGCTCGGGGCGAGTTGAGGGTCCTATCTCAGGTATAGCGAATTGGGACATTTCAAATGCAGATTGAGGTTATTTTAAGCGGCCTGGTTTGTTGGCGTTGGCTGGATAGCTTTCATGTGGGGCTTGACAGATTGGAGCGCAGGGCGCAAAAACCCAGCCGCCGGTTGGGCGCGCTGGGTTTGTATTGCGCGGGCGCTCATCTTTTCTTGCTCGACGAGCGCACTAACGTCTAGAGCTAGATAGCCGTCAAGCGGCTTCTTCGTGGTGCCGGGTTACCTGGTCGGCCTGCGGACCCTTCTGACCTTCAATGATGTCGAATTCGACTTCGTCGCCTTCTTTCAAACTTTTGTACCCATCGATCTGGATGGCGCTGTAGTGCACAAAGACGTCCGGACCCTCATCGCGTCCGATAAATCCATAACCCTTTGCATTGTTAAACCACTTGACCTTGCCTGTGTATTGAGCCACGAGCCTTGCCCTTCCTTGAAAGCAGATTCGGTTGGGGGACGTGCTACCAACCTGCCTGTTGTAGAGACGCAGATTGGGGTGGTTTGGTTTTCCTTTTTCTTTTTTTGGGGGATGAGCAACCAACTTTCTGGCAAATGCAATTGTTTCGAGAAACTTGGCTGGGTTCCGCTGTTCATCGACTTCGCGCAGTAGCCGGGAGCCCAAGTCCCGGAAGCGGGACATGGGCATCGGCTGCTGGTTAGAAGTGGTAGATGAGGTCGCCGGCGAGTGTGAGTTGGCTCTTTTTGGTTGGGGCGCCGAGGTAGGGACTGTCATAGGCAGGCACATTGTAGGAGTGCTCGTAGCGCAGTTCGGGACGGAAGGTTACGGTGCTGCCGAGCCAGAAGTTGAATCCGACGAGGTGTTCGGAGTAGCTGGTCTTGTTGCCGGTGCGCTGGCCGGCAAAATCCTCAACGAATTCATTGCGGATGATGAGTGCCGAGTGGTGGTGATTGAATTCGTGATTCAGATAGTTGAGGATGGCGGCCTCGGGCGCGAAGCAATGCTTGTCCAGGGGATTGCATTGAGCTCCGTTGGCTCCCTTGATGGGCGAGGGGTCGGTGATGTCAGCGTAATTCGCGCCGATGTTGGCGTTGGGTCCGTAACTTATGCAGGGAGATAATCCATAGCACTCGTTGGGGACGTCGCGCTCGAACTGGTACCAGGATTCGGTGTCAGTGTGCCAGGTGGCGTTGATCTTGTGATACCAAGTGAGGTAATAGGCGTCGAGATTGTTGTAGGCGTACTTGCCGGAGTTCAGGGAGTTGGCGCAGGCGTAGAGGTTATTGCCGCCGTTGGTCCAGGTATAGGAAGCGCAGAAATTTCCGGTGAGCTTGGCGTTGCTGATCCAAGGAGCGCTTTCGCAGCCGGCGGAGACTCCCTCCTGCAGGGTCCAGTGATTATTCAGCTTGGTGGTTACGTTGATGCCGTTCTGCGTGTAGCAATCGTAGGTGTAGAGAATGGAGTGGCTGTAGGTGTAGTTGTTGGGCGCGAGCTGCGCTTCGATATCGGGAAGCGAGATGTAGCGGCCGATGCGAACGTCTGTCCCTTTGCCGATCCTGGGCAGATAGAGATCGAAGTAGTACATGACCGGATCGTAGCCGTAGGTTTGTCCACTTTGGTAAGAGAGTAACTGCTGGCTGAAGATGCCGAGCGCGGTCGTATAGCGATAGTCGAGGCCGTAGAGGTTGGTGAAGCGGAAGCCCCAATCAATGTGATCGGTCTGTACCGTGTTGGGAAGGCGCTCGAAGTAGAGAGCGGCCTGATCAAGCTGGATCGAGTTAGGGATTACATCATAGGCAGTCTCGCCGTTAGCATACTTGCCCTTGTTAGAAGTGCTGGCGTTGCCGCCGATATCAAACCAGCCATACATCTTGAATCGAGTTTTGTTCTCGTTGATGGCCTGCATGAGCGGGTAGGTGTTGTAGTCGGGTGCGCCGATGGCGACGGTGCCGCCGATTGGCCAGTCTGCGCCTGGGAAGGGTGGGGAATTGAGCGGAGCTGGGTTTCCACGCCGCTCCGGCGCGGGCGAGGCTGGGGCGCCATTCGAATCCACTGTCCAGTCATCGAGGTAGGCGTGACCAAGACGTGTGAAGAAGCCGCGCTTTTCCGGCTGCGACGAAGCCTGCGTGGGGGATGGGGTTGTGTCCGGCGCATTGGGGAGGGTGGCGGGAACTGAGGTTCCCGGGGCAAGCGAAGGGCCCTGGGCCATTGCGCATAATGTGAAAAGCAAGAATCCTACTAGAAGCGCGAAATGAAACGACGTAAGAGCTTTGATCATAATGCGGTTGCTATTACCGGTTCCTTTATGAGCGTCCATGGGTTCATAAAACTCTTTTCGGCGTAAAAAGTGCGTTGGAAATTCATAAAGAGTTCGTAAGTATGGCCGGATTACGATCTTTTCTTTGTGGCAGTTATTTCGAGCGCTGCTCGTAATCAGAGGCACGGGTGGCCATCGCGCCGGCTTCGTAGGCGTAGTACTGATAGAGATTGCGTGCCGATTCGACGCATCGCGATTTGATCTCCGGTCCGGTGACGGTCGCCTTGCGGCGGTCCCACTCTGTTTTTTCAATGACTGCCTTGTCGTTGAAGATTTTCTCTTGCGACCGGAAATAGGTTGCTAATGCCTGGTATTGTTCCCGAGTGTGCGCATCGCGAACGAGCTGCTTCAGTTCGCTGCGACTGTAGCGAGGCTGATTCTGGGCAACAGCAGTCAATGGGATTAAGGCTGCGAGGTTAAGCGCGATAACTAGCAACTGAGTTGAGTAAGTTTTCATCAGGTAAATCCCGCCAGTTAATAACCTCGCCTTTTCCAAGTAAAAAGTGCATAAAGAAGATATAAGAAGTTCGTAAAGCATCCCGAAAGACGCGGCCCTCAATGGTTCTTCACATTGATCACATTTCGCGATAGTGAGGGGTGGATATCTGGCTGAGCGCATAAAAAGGCCCGGACGTTTTGTCCGGGCCTTTGAGGTGGTGCTGGAAGGAGCGGTTCGGTATGCCTATTTGATTACGTCCAGGGTGACCGTGGCCTTTTGCGTCTTGCCTCCACCGGTTGCCGTGATGGTGATGGTGTGGTTTCCGGTGGTGGAGCGACTTCCGACCTTTACGGTCATGGTTGAAGTGCCCGATCCCGGCGCCGCTATGGTGCTGGGACTGAAGGTGATGGTTTGGCCGCTGCCTTGTCCGGATGCAGACAGGGTCACTGCCGAGTTAAATCCGCCGGAGACGGTCGTGGTGATGGTTGAGGTTCCGGATGAATTGCGGGCTACCGTAATGGAGGTTGGCGAGGCGGAGACGGTGAAGTTGGCTGTGACTCCAGAGGTGACTGTTAACGAGACGGTGGTGTTTTGGGTGAGACCGCCGCCGGTTCCGGTTATGGTGATGTTGTAGGTCCCGGCCGCCGTGGTGGAAGCTACGGTGAACGTTGCCGTGGAGGTTCCGGAGCCAGGCGCGGCGATGGACGACGGGCTGAAGCCGACGGTTACTCCGGTTGGCGCGCCGGAGGAGCGTGAGCGCGACGGCGGCGTTGAATCCGCCGGAGACGGCAGTCGTGATGGTGGAGGATCCGTTGCTACCCGCTGCGACGGAGAGTGAAGCGGGATTAGCGGAGATGGTGAATGCGGGTGTTTGCGTGGTCGATCCGGTGAGCGCTGCGATGAGGCCGCTGTTGGGGCTGCCCCATCCGGTGACGAGGTCGTAGCCGGTGACGGCCGAATAGCTGCCGGACGTGCCGCTGGTGATGTCGTGGAAGTCGGTGGCGTAGCTGGAGGTCACGTTCTGCGCGTAGATGGTGGGGTTGATGAAGCCGATGGTGGAATCGCCGTTGGCGACCAACTGCTGGTTGACCAGGGCGATGTAGCCGGCCCACATGGGAGCGGCGAAGCTGGTGCCTCCGTACTCGTTGGCCAGGCAGGTGGTCTGGTCGGCGCAGGTATAGAAGGTGAAGTTGGCGTTGGCGGAAACGTCAGGGCCGTTGCGGAGGGTTGTCGATCCCTTGTTGCTGGAGTTGATCACGCCCGAAAGCTGCTGCCACGAGGGGATGGCGATGCCGTCCGGCGAGATGCCGCCGCCGCTGTCTACCCAGGCGGTTTCAGACGCCCAGGGGCCGGCCGCGCTGGCGGTTGTCAGGTCCGTGCCGCCGACTGAGACGACGTGCGCATCGTCGGCCGGCCAGGCTTCGTTTCTGGAAGACCAAGTGGAACTGTCTCCGGACGCGGCGAAGAAGTTCTGTCCCTGCGCGGCCATTTTTTCGAAGTACGGGTCGAGCGTGCTGGCATCAGCCGGCGTCCAGCCCCATGAGCAGCCGATGGTGGTGGGCAGCGGGCTGTGGGTGGTCATAGCGCCGATGATGGCGGTATCGAGGGATCCGATGTACATGACGAGGCTTGACAGGCCGGGAGCCATGCCGATGGCCTGGGTCATGTCGAGAGTCTGTTCGGTGTCATCGCAACGGCCGCTGGAATAGACGCAGGAGGTGCTGGTGCCGTCGGTAGAGAGCAGGGTTATGGGCACGTTGTTGGTCTGGTCTACGTTCTTGAAGTAGGTGGTGAGGTCGGCGAGGTCGGTGCCTTCATATTCGAAGAGTCCGAGGTTCTGGCCGGCACCGGTGAGCGATCCGCTGCCGTAGTAGGCGGCGCGCATGTCGCTGCCGAGGAATGAAGCCGAAGGGCCGGAGCCGGTGGTGGCGTGCGAGACTACATTCCTGGCGTCAATGCCGTGTTTCGCGGCGTAGGTGCTCTTGCTCTCGTAAAGAGGATGCGGGATGGAGTAGTTGTCCAAGCCGGAGACGTGCCAGAGCTGTAAGGACAGGTTTGTAGTGGGCTCGCGGTCTGGCGAGTAGAAATTACGGTTCTCGGTAGGGTGCTTGTAAGTGCGCATGCTTATGTGGAAGGCCGATTCGACGGCGGAAACAGGGCCACTGACCTGCACGTCCATCGCGTCGCGGCTGCCACCAATTACAGTCAGTCCGTTCTTTTTCGCGAATGTGACTACGGTGTCATAGTCGGCCTGGGTGGGACCAAAGCGTGCGGTGAACTCGCGGCACCGTGAGGTAGTGGTGGAAGCTGGGGCTGGACGGGTCATAGATATCCGTCAAGAAGTTCTCCAGGCCGGCCTGGTCGCGTAGGGGCAGAACAATGTTCAGGGTCATGAGCTGACCTGCCGGAAGCTGGCCGACGAGCTGTGCGTTGCCGTTGCGGACCACGTCTCGCACATGACGAGTTAACACGTACTGCGCTTGAGAATCAATTGTTCCGATTGCCAGAATGGCAATGATTGCGAGCAGAAAAGAACTAAATCTTCTAGCCATGACCTCTCCCTCTGTGAGTGGACAACTATGCTTTCTTTCCTAGAATGCCGCTCAATTGTGGCAGCGGGTCTTACGGCTGTCAATCGATAGTTACGCTAATTTTGATTACTAAGGGCACGACGGTGTGATGGGCGGGAGAGTTTTTGAATAAGCATTCGCCTTGAGAACATTACTTGCAATTTGCAAGTCTGATTTAGTAATTTGGCTGCCATGGCGGACAACGGCACATTGCGGAGGCGGTCTGGTTGTCCGGTGAATGTGTCTCTGGAGCGGTTTGGAGACCGGTGGTCCCTGCTGCTGATTCGCGACATGATGGTTCGCGGATATAAAACGTTTAAGGAATTTCAGGAGTCGGGCGAGGGGATTGCGACGAATATTCTTGCGGACCGACTGGATCGGTTGCAGGCGGCGGGGGATTGTTTCGACCGAGCCGGACGATGAGCGACGGGCGGCGAGTACACTACCGGCTGACGGAGAAGGGGATTGATCTGGCTCCGGTGATGCTGGAGTTGCTGGTGTGGGCGGCGCGGTGGGAGGAGACGGCGGCTCCTTGCGAGGTGATGGCGCAGATGGAAGCGAATCGGGAGTGGGTTGTTGAGGAAGTGCGGCGGCGATGGCGGGAGCGCGATCCGGTTCCGTTTCTGCCGCCGTTTGTGGATGAGGTGAAGTCGAGTGGTGGCGGAAAAAGGCGAACAAGGAAAGGACTAGAGATATGAGCAAAGTACGGGTTCTGGTGGGGACGCGGAAGGGCGCGTTTGTTCTGACTTCGGACGGCAAGCGTGACAAGTGGGAGGTGAGCGGGCCGTCATTTTGCGGGGTGGGAGATTTATCACATGAAGGGATCGCCGGTGGATCCGGAGCGAATTTATGCGTCGCAGACGCGGGGTGGTTTGGGCAGGTGATGCAGCGGTCGAACGATGGCGGCAAGACGTGGGAGCCGGTGGGGAACAAGTTTGCCTACGAGGGCGATGCCGGGCACGCACCAGTGGTATGACGGGACGCCGCATCCGTGGGAGTTCAAGCGGGTGTGGCACCTGGAGCCTTCGCTGACGGATGCGGATACGGTGTATGCGGGCGTGGAGGATGCGGCGCTGTTCAAGTCGACGGATGGCGGGCAGAACTGGACGGAGCTGGCGGGGCTGCGCGAAGCACGGGACGGGTCCGCACTGGCAGCCGGGCGCGGGCGGGATGTGTCTGCATACGGTGATTCTGGACCCGAAGGATGCGGGGCGGATGTATATCGCGATTTCGGCGGCGGGGGCTTTCAGGACGGATGATGGCGGGGCGACGTGGAAGCCAATCAACAAGGGGCTGCACTCGCAGTACATTCCCGATCCGAATGCGGAGGTTGGGCATTGCGTTCACCATATTGCGATGCACAAGTCGCGGCCGGGAGTGCTGTTCATGCAGAAGCACTGGGACGTGATGCGGAGCGACAACGCGGGCGATTCGTGGACGAGGTGAGCGGGAACCTGCCGACGGATTTCGGGTTTGTGATTGATGTCCATGCGCATGAGCCGGAGACGATTTATGTGGTGCCGATCAAGAGCGATTCGGAGCACTTTCCGCTGGAGGGGAAGCTGCGGGTTTATCGCAGCAAGACGGGCGGCAACGAGTGGGAGCCGCTGGCGAAGGGGCTTCCGCAGAAGCGACTGCTATGTGAATGTGCTGCGGGATGCGATGGCGGTGGATTCGCTGGACAAATGCGGCGTTTATTTCGGCACCACGGGCGGACAGGTGTATGCGTCGGCGGATGCGGGCGATAGCTGGGCTCCGATTGTGCGGGATTTGCCGGGCGGTGCTTTCGGTGGAGGTTCAGACGCTGCACCCCAACGAGCAACGACCGCTCGTTGGAGGCCCGGAACACTTTCGTGAGCGAGATACGGGTGGAGCTGCCGCAGCATTTGCGGACACTGGCCGGGGTTTCGGGCGAGGTGACGCTGGATGTTGCCGGAGCGGTTTCGGTGCGGACGGTGCTGGATGCTCTGGAGGCGCGGTATCCGATGCTGAAGGGGACGATTCGGGACCACGGGACGAAGGAGCGGCGGGCGTTTCTGCGGTTCTTTGCATGCGAAGAGGATTGGTCGCATGAGCCGGTGGATACGGCGCTGCCGGAGGCGGTGGCGTCGGGCAGCGAGCCGCTGCTGATTATCGGAGCGATTGCCGGCGGGTAGTAGCCGGAACTCGCCGTCCGGGCATACGCGCCTTCGGCGCCATTTCGACGTTGCCGTGATGGCGCTCCTGTTGGTCGCGGGAGTGGGCGTACGGGCAACCGCTTTGCGTGGCCACTCGCGTTGATCGTGGATTTGGTTATCCGGAGGCTGCTTGATATCGCGTGACCGAGATTTTGAGGAGAGAGAAAAGAGGAAGGGATTGGAGAAGCCAATGGAGACAGCGGTAGCGGAACAGGTTGGGGAGACGCAGGTTTATCGGCAGCTTGCGCGGACGATTCATGGAGTGGTTCGGCGCTGCGTGGATGGTTTTTCGCAGGAGGAGAGTTTGATTCAGCCTCAGCCCGAAGGGAATTGTCTGAACTGGGTGGTGGGGCATCTTCTGCACGTTTACGACAAGGTGCTGCCGCGCTGGGACAGGCGGCGGTGCTGGAGAAAGATGCGACTGAACGATATGCGCGCGGGGGTCCCGGATTGAAGGGTGGCGAGTCGCTCGGAAGATGACGGAGTTGATGGCTGCGTGGGATGAAGCAACGAAGCGCATAGATGCGGGTCTTGCGGGGCTGACGACGGAAGATCTGGATGCGCCGGCCCCGTTTTCTCCGAGCAACAATCCGAGGGAGACGATGCGTTCGCTGTTAACAACGGTGTTCTTTCATCAGTCGTACCATGCGGGGCAGGCGGGTTTATTGCGGAGGATTGCGGGCAAGCCGGGAGCGATTGGGTGAAGAACGCATACGAATCAATTCAAGAGGAGAAGAGATGACGATCAATACGTATCTGGCTTTCAGCGGCGAATGTAAAGCGGCATTCGAGATGTACGAGCGGGTGCTGGGCGGAAAGATCCTGTTCATGATGACGAATGGCGAGTCGCCTATGGCGGACAAGACGCCTCCGGAAATGAAGGACAGGATTATGCACATCACACTGCAGACGTCGGGCGGGATACTGCAGGGAGCGGATCATCCGCAGGGCAGAACGGTGAAACCGGCAGGATTTTCTGTCGCGGTAACGGTGAAAGAGAAGGCGGAGGCAGAGCGCATCTTTAAGGGTTTGTCGGAAGGCGGGCAGGTGCAGATGGAGATGCAGAAGACATTCTGGTCTCCTGCGTTCGGAATGTGCATCGATAAATTTCATGTGCCGTGGATGGTGAATACGGAAGGGGCGGCCGTCCAGGCGTAAGGGGAAAAGGCGCGGAAGTTTCGCGGAAATGAGAATGCCCATCCTCTGACAGCGCGAGGATGGGCATCGGTTTTATGCGGGGTTGTTCGAAACAGTTATTTTTTGCCCCAGAAGTCGGGGGAAGCCGAGACCCATGCAGTCGGGCACATAGCTCATCTGCGGGCTGAGCGCAAAGAGGTCGGATTCGGAGGATTCGACGGTGGCGTTCAAACCCTTCCGGAGCATTTGAAGCTGGTCTGCGCCCACGGCGGTATCGAATTTCTTGCCATCCGCTCTCATTACGTCCACGACAGAGAGAGAGTCCATGGGGGTGACGAGAATATAGGTGTTATCGCTGCCGACACCGTACATCTTTTGAAACATGGCCCAGTGCGCGTCGGGAATGGAGGATTGGTAGGCCTTGACGAAGAGTTTCACGAGATGTTGCCAGTCCTGATCCTGACCGGAGCGGACATGGAAGAGAATGATCCTCATAAAGCGCATTTTTGAGAGATCGACGGGTGCGTTGAGGCTGAGGTCTTCCTCGTACGAGTAGATACTGGTGTGCCTGTCTGCGATAAGTGGGGCCTCGGCAACACCGTCAGTTCTCAGAGTGTCCATGAGTTTGGACATGCCCATGGTTGCTTCATGATTCTTTTGCAGATCGGCGAAGGAGTCAAAGCCGTGCATAAACAGCACATGGTCGCTGCCGGTGATGGGCCACATGGCGAGGTAGTGGCTGGGGGCATTGGCCGCGTGCATGGCCTGAACCTCGTCGCTTTCCAGCTTCTGGTATGCGTTGCTCTGTTCGGCTTTGAGGTCGACATTGGTCAGATAAAGGTATTTGCTTGGGCCTTGCGACTGGCCCGCTTCATGCTGGGCGAGCAGCGATGGCGCTGCGCTGAGGGTGAGGCCTGCGATTAGAAGACACAGGGGAACTTTGGATCCGATAGTAGCTTTCATGGATTCTCGCCTCCTGGGCGTAGTGCGGGATGTTGGGTCGGGATGGAAGTGATTTTGGGTTTCCGCTCGACTGGAGCGAATTGCAGTTGCAGGCGGAAACCCAATGGTGGATCTGACGCGTTATTTCGGGTTCCAGAAGTCGGGGTCGGCCTGGGCCCATTTGTCCATCGGGTAACTCATTTTCGGATTGACGGCGAACAGATTCGATTCGATGGACTCGATGGTCGCTGTGCCGAGGTCCATCATCTTCTTCATTTGGTCGGCACCGACTGTGGATGGCAAATTCTTGTCGTCGACGATCTCCTGATCTGCTTCTCCGAGAGCTTTCATCGGGGTGACGATAATGAATGTGCCCCCGCTGTCTGTGCCATACATTTTCTCAAATGTGGCCCAATGCGCGCCGGCCACTTTGTCATAAGCGTCGATGTACATCTTGGACAGGTTCTCCCAGTCCTTCTCGTGTCCGAGGCGGACATGGAAGACGGTGATCTCGAAATAGCGCATTTGCCCCACATTGACCGGGCCCCGCAGGCTGAGGTCATCGCGGTATACGAAGGCGCTGGTGGAGACGGACTCGAGCAAAGCTGAGTCGGCGGCTAGCGCATCATCGATCTTTGCTGAATATGCGGCGTCCTTGTGCGAAGCGTTCATATCCTTTTGCCAGTCGGCGAAGGAATCGTAGCCCTGAACGAAGAGTGCCCGTTCCTTGCCGGTGAGGGAGGTCATCCCCAGATAATGTTCAGGCCACTTAGCATCTCTGGATGCCTGTGCAAACAGGGCCTCGGTCTTTTCATGAGGAGCCCCACCCACATACGGCTTGGTAACTTCGGTGGTGATTTCCAGAACTTTTGGTGGGGGCGTTGTGTTGGTTTGATCCTGCGCGACTGCCGGAGCTGTTCCGGCAAAACCTAGTCCTGCGACTAAAAGACACAGGGGAACCGTAGATCCAAAACGTTGTTTCATGGATGCTCGCCTCCTGGGGCGTGATGTGGATTTTGATCAGGAATGGCAGGCGATAAGGGGGAAGACTTGCCAGATGGGAGAGGGGGTTTTAACGATCTGGTGGGTGTTAGCGTCGTTCATTCGTGAGCGTTACTACCCTACTCCGGGTTTGGAGGGATGTCCAATTTTTTAGTTTTTGGCGCTCAGTGCTGGTCGGCGGATCGTAGCCGGAGGTAGCAGTACAACGGCCACGCGTGAGAGTGGGCGCACCAGGGGATGGCCGATGACAGGCCGCTGGTTTTGAGCAGGGACGAGTCGAGACTGTCGGAGGCGCTCCATTGTCCTGTCCAGTAATCGGGGTAGGTTCGGGCGAAGTTGGCGAAGGTCATGCGGCGGAGCAGGGTTTCGGCGGCGGTGCGGTCGAAGGTGGCTACTCCGAGGATGAGCGGTCCGTTGAGCGCGTACCAGAAGCCGCCGTTTTCTCGTGAGCCTGCGGGGGTTTCGGACTGGGGCGTCGGCTTTTCGATCTGACGTGCGCCCATTGCCTCCCCGGCGAGCAGACGCCGCTGAAGCTCAGTGAAGAGGCGGCGCTTGCGATCGGCGCTGAATTCGGGGATGAGCAGCGTGTAGCCCTGCGGCTCGAGCCACATGTTGTCTTCGCCGAGCGGGGTTCTGGGATCGATCCACGCGCGGCGTGGAAATGCGCGGTCGCCGAGGTCGCGGATGAACGCCTCGTGCAGCTCGGTGCGGTATTCGCGCATGGCGGCGGTCAGTTCAGATGCGGCAGGGACGTGCGCGGCATCGATGTTTGTAGCCAGGTCGCCGAGAATTACGACGGCCATGGCGGAGTTCATGTGGCTTTCGCCGATCTCGAACTCGATGTTGTAGGGTATGGGACTCGGCCACCAGCCGAACATGTCGTTCCAGTCGGAGTTCCAGCGGCGGACGATGCCGTGAGTGCCTACGCCGACGCGATCGCGCAGGAAGAGAAACGCCTGGCGGACGTGGGCGAGGCCGGTGTCGTGTCCGGAGTTTTCGAGCGGATAATATCCGATCTGCTCGGTGAGGACGGATGCGTCGTGAGTGACGGAGAGGTATTCGGCGAGCAGGAGAAAGAAATAGAGCTGCTGGTCACTGGTTTGCTGTGCGCCGCTGGCGGCCCATCCGTAGCCCTGATCGTTGAGTTTGATTTCGCCGTCGGGGAGCATTCGCTTCATGATGAAACGCAGCGTGGAGCGCGCGATGGCGGGATTGGTGTGGCAGAAGGGGAGGGCCTGCTGCGCGAGGTCGCGGCTGGAGGCCATTTCGCCCCAGATGTAGTCGTACATTGTGCCCTGCGGGACTACGGTTTCGTCGTAGTATTCGCGCCAGGTGGTCATTGCTTCGAGTGCTGCGGCGTTCCAGCGCATCTCGCGGCGGAGAGTGGCGTCGGGCTCGTTGGCAAATGCGGGAATTTTGTGAAGCCATGCGTCGGCGAAGGCGGAACCGAGGGTGTCGTGTGGGGCGGGGGCGGTGTTGAGTTTTGCGGTTAGTTGGTCGATGGTGGCGGCGTCACGCGTATAGCCGATTACGAAGGCGAGTTCGTGTTCTTCGTTCGGCTGGAGGGTGAGGGTGCTGCTGATGCCAATGTTGCCGTTGTCGCTGGTGGGGGCGGTGTTGGCGCTGATGGCTTTGACGAAGAGGGTCGGCGGGAATTGCTCGAAGCGTGTCATTTGTCCGCGCGGCGGGAAAGTTAGAAGTGGTTTGCCGTGCGCGGTGAAGCTGACCCGGACGGTACCGCCAGATTGCTGCACGGGCTGAGGTGTCCAGGAGACTTCGTGCTGGAAGTCGTCCCATACGGCGAAGAGCTGTTGATATTGGGCGCGAACGGTTTCCGTGTAGCGAAGGGTGATGGGCGCGGAGCTGGTGTTGCGGAGGCGGACCTGCGTTAGAAAGGCGGAGGCGCCTTCTCCTGCTTTTGTTGACGGCGCGACGGAAAGTTGCCGCGTGACGGTGAGGTCCGGGCCGAGGATGTAGTCGTAGCGCGCGAATCCTACGCCGAAGCGCTTCGTTGCCACCGCTGCGGCTGGCTCGTCGAGTCCTATGAGGTTATGTTTTTGACCAAGGAATTCGACGGTTGCCTGATTGGCTCCGCTCCATCTGGCGTCACCCTGATTCATGCGTCCCCATGCGCGCTCGCCGGTGAGGATTTGATACAGTCCGCTGGCATGCGTGAACAACGTGAGGCGGTAGTTGCCGAGTAGGAAATAGGGATCATCGGGGATCATGGCTTCGCCGTCTCGTTTGGGGCTGTCGGGGAAACGCATGGGGCCGGTGTAGTGGTAGCAGGGCAGGCCGTAATCGTCGTCGAGCCATTCACCAAGGGATGCAGCGGGAGTGGTGGCGGCCGACCAGGAGGGCGTGATGAGCGAACTGGCTGCCAACGCTCCGGCGCCTGCGAGAAAAGTTCGTCTGGTTACTTGTTCATCCTTGAATGCCATGGGTCTTACCTCTGCTGCGAAGCTGACGGAACGGTGCTCGGCGACTATTTCCTGCGGCGTTTGGATCTGGCTCTCACGCGGGCATAGAGGGTTGCGGCGATGAGGGTTTTGCCGTCGTGGATTTCTCCCTTGTCGATGAGGCGGAGGAGTTCGGAGAACGGGACGAGCATGACTTCGAGGCGCTCGTCTTCGTCGGGGCTGGTTTCGCCTGGGGTGAGGCCTTCGGCGAGGAAGACCTGCATCCATTCGGCGAGGAAGCCGGGGCTGGCGTAGTAGCGGGCGAGCTTGGTCCACTTCTTTGCGCGGAAGCCCGTCTCTTCTGTCAGCTCGCGCTTGGCGGCGGTGAGGCGGTCTTCATTGGGATCGATTTTGCCGGCGGGGACTTCGTAGAGGAATTGTCCGGCGGCGTGGCGGTACTGGCGCTCGAGAACGACGAGGGGATCTTTCTTCTTCGCGTCATCGATGGCGAGGATGACGACCGAGCCTCCGTGGCGGACGATGTCGCGGGTGACGGTGCCACACTTGGGCTCGTTGACGCGTTCGGTTTCGACGCGGAAGAGCGGACCTTGATAGGCGACGGTCTTGGAGACGACTTTGGCCGTTTTGCCGGGCCTGATCTTCAATTTTCCTTTGATGATCTTTACGGCTTCGGGCTTAGCGGAAATGTTTTTTGCGGGCTTCTTCGAGGGGCTTTTTGCGGCCATCCGGTGGTCTCTCCGTCCTCTCTTTACGGTACCATCCGTTTTGTGACGAAACGTGAATCGAAGACACGAAGTGCGAGCGTTGCGGTGATTGGGGCGGGGAACTGGGGCGGATCGCTGGCGGCTGCGCTGGAGACTGCTGGGCTGGGACCGCAGGAGTCGATTGGGCGGGACTGGCGGCGGGCGCGGTTGGATGCGCGGGTGATCTGGATCTGCGTTCCGGATGCGGCTGTGGCTCGAGTTGCGGAGAAGATTGCTGCGCGGCGTGGGAATATGCGCGGACAGATTGTGGTGCATTCGAGCGGGGCGCTTCCGGCTGCGGTTCTGGAGCCTGCGCGGCGGGCCGGAGCGCGGATTGCGGCGGTGCATCCGGTGATGAGCTTTCCTACGCGTTCTCTGGTTCCGCTTGAGGGCGTGATGTTTGGCATTGAGGCGCGGGAGGCGGTAGTGCGACGGGAGTTGTCGGCGCTGGTGCGGCGGTTGGGCGGCGTTCCGTTCGCGGTGAAGGCTGAGACGAAGGCTCTGTATCATGCGGCGGGGATATTTGCTTCTCCGCTGCTTGTGTCGGCGATTACGGCGGCGATGGAGACGGCGGAGCTTGCGGGTCTGGACGCGGATACGGCTGCGGAGTGGGTGAGGGCGTTGGTTGAGGCCACGGTTGCGAATGTTTTTGCGCGCGGAGCGGCGCGGAGTTTCAGCGGGCCGTTTGCGCGCGGTGACACGAAGACAATTCATCTGCATCTTCAGGCGCTCGAAGCGCATCCGATACTGGCGGACGTTTACCGGTCTTTGGCTCGCTATGCAATTGGGGCTCGCTATGCGATTGCGGCGCTGCCGGTGAAGAATCGCCGGGCGCTGGAGAAGGCGGTCGGGCACGGTTCGGGCAGACGCTCAAGTTAGAGTAGAGGAAGTGAGACGCGCAGTGCATACGGAGTGTTACCCCATTTCGATTTTGCCGCGGCTGAGCCAGTTGTTTCGGGACTATGCCGCGAGCGGCGAGCCGCTTGCTCCTTTTTATGCGGCTGCGCCTTATGGGCGGGTTTGGGCGAAGCCGGACACTCGCGACAATGTGGCTGTTGCCGGTTTGCTGGAGGCACAGAATCGTAGTTTTGGCGCGGGTGCGGCGACTCTGGCGAATGTTGAGAAGCTCCGCGCGGGTGCGGCGGCGATTGTTACGGGACAGCAGGTGACTCTGTTTGGCGGGCCGCTGTTTACTTTGCTGAAGGCGGCGACGGCAATTCGCAAGGCGAAGGATGCCGGTGCGGTTCCGATTTTCTGGCTGGCTACGGAAGATCATGATCTGGCGGAGGCCGATCATGTGACTTTGCCCTCGCGACATGCGCTGCACACTTTGCGGCTGGAACATGCGAACGACGATGCGGGCAAGCCGGTTGGGTCGGTGAGGCTGGGCGAGGGGATTCGTCCTTTACTGGAGCAGGCGGCGGAGCTATTGGGGCCGGGTCCGGTTCTGGATGCTCTGGAGGCGGCTTACACGCCTGACGCTACTTATGCCGAGGCCTTCGGGCGGTTGCTGGCGTCGGTGTTTGCCGGCGAAGGATTGATTTTGATTGACGCCGCAGGACGTGAGTTCCATCGGCTGGGCGTTCCAGTGCTGCGGGCGGCGATTGAGCGGGCCGAGGAACTGGAGGCGTTGCTGCTGGAGCGTACGCAGTTGCTGGAAGAGCGAGGCTATGCGGCGCAGGTTCTGGTTACGGCTGGTAGCAGCCTGCTGTTTCTGATCGATGACGAGACGGGCGTTCGCCTGGCGCTGAAGCGGAAGGACGATTCGGTTTGGATTGCCGGCAAGAAGCAGTATTCGACGGCGGATTTGCTGGGGATTCTGGAGGACGCGCCGGAGCGGCTGAGTCCCAACGCGCTGCTGCGGCCGGTGTTTCAGGATGCGATTCTGCCTACGGCGGCTTATGTGGGTGGTCCGGCGGAGATTACTTATTTTGCCCAGTCGCAAGTTCTGTATGAGGCGATATCAGGTAAGGTCACTCCGGTTGTGCCTCGTTTGAGCGCGACTCTGGTTGAGCCTTCGGTGGCGAAGATTCTGGAGCAGCATGAGATTTCGGTTCCGGATTTAATTGCGACGCAGCCGGAGGAGTTGGCGCAGCGGTTGGGCGCGCGGTCAATGCCGGTTGAAGGCAAGCGGAAGCTGGCGGCGGCGGGGAATGCTCTGGATGAGGAGCTTGCGAGCCTGACGCAGTGGATGGAGTCGCTTGATGCTTCGCTGGGCAAGTCGGCGGAGGTTGCCGCGTCGAAGATGCGCTACCAGATGGATCGGTTGCGGCGGCTGGCGGCGAATTATCAGGTACAAGCGGAGGCGAGCCTTCGCAAGCATGTGGATGCTTTGTATCTGAATTTGTTTCCTGATCAGCATCCTCAGGAGCGAATTCTGGGCGCGGCGGTTTTTCTCGCGCGATATGGGGAGGGGCTTGTTCCGGAACTGGTGGAGTTGGCGGCTCAGGAGTGTCCGGGACATCGGGTGGTGTTTTTGTAGGGGGCTTGCCGCACGGGCGCACGCGCCTTCCGACCCCAGCACGCGAACCCCGAGTGCGCCGGGGACTCCGGTTTCGGCGCCATCTCGAGTCTGCTGTCGTAGCTTCTCCTGTCGGGCCGCAGAGCCAGCTATTTATGCGAAACCCGGTGTCGCATTTTCGCGATTTCTAACCCGAATGCCAGCGCCTGCGATGTATGCTTGCTGCCATGAAAATGGTGGCTGTATGCGCGCTCCTGTGTCTTCCGGTCCTGGCGGCTGGTCAGCAGGGGAACCAACCTACTGCGGCGTCTAAGGTGGATGGTGTTTGGCTGGGGACGCTTCATGCGGGACCTCAGACATTGCGGATTCAGGTGCATTTGCAGGCGGGAGTTCCTGGTGCGCAGAGTTGCGTGCTGGACAGCATCGATCAGGGGTCGTTTGGGAGTCCATGCAGCAGTGTGTTGGTGAACGGAAATGCGGTGTCGTTTGTCGTGCCCGCAGTCAGGGGGATGTGGAGCGGGACGCTTTCCGCGGACGGGCAGACCCTGAGGGGGACGTGGATGCAGGGAGGGTCGCTGCCGCTGGTGATGCAGAGACAGGCGACGGCGATTGAGCCGCCGAAGTCGAATCTGGCACCGGACCAGGCGCCGAAGCTGGATGGCGCGTGGCTGGGGCAGCTTCACGCCGGGCCGCAGAAGCTGTGGATCCAGGTAAATCTGAAGGCGGGCGCTGCGAAGAGCTGCACGCTGGATAGCATCGACCAGAAGGCCTTCGCGATTCCGTGCGGGAATGTGCGGATGAATGGGAATGTGGTGTCGTTCGATGTGCCGGCGGTGAATGGCAAGTGGAGCGGGACGCTTTCTGAAGATGGCAAGACGCTGACGGGAACGTGGACGCAGGGAACTCCGCTGCCGCTGGTGCTGGAATGGCAACGCAAGCAGATTGAGCCTCCGCCGGTGAAGTTCGATCCAGTAATGCCTCCGGTGAAGGTCGAAGATTTGCAAGGGGTGTTGGATCGCGATCTTGCCGAGACGTTGAAGAGCGGCGAGCTGGCTCCGGCGACCGATGGCGGCGTGACGATTGGGGTTGTGTCGCGCGGCGTGCAGCGCGTGTTCAGCTACGGCACCGCGAAGCCGGATTCGGTGTTTGAGATCGGGTCGGTGACAAAGACGTTTACTGCTTTGCTGCTGGCGCAGATGGTTGAACAGGGAAAGGTGAAGCTGGATGAGCCGGTGCGCGAGCTGCTGCCTCCGGGGACGGTCGCCAAGCCCGCAAGCGGTGCGGAGATTACGCTGCTGGCGCTGAGCGATCAACACTCGGGCTTGCCGCGCATGCCGGATAATTTTCATCCGGCGGATCGTGACAATCCTTACGCCGACTATGATGCGAAGCTGCTGTAGCAGTTCATCGGAAAGCAGGGAGTTGCGCTGCCGGCGAATGCTCCGTTTGGCTACAGCAATGTGGGAGTGGGTTTGCTGGGGCAGGCGCTGGCGAACCGCGCGGGCATGAGCTATGCGGATTTGTTGAGCGAGCAGATTACCGGACCGCTGGGGATGCACGATACGGGCATTGCGCTGACGCCGGAGATGAAGGCGCGCTTTATTGAAGGGCATGACGGAGAGCATCATGCGGCCCATGCGTGGGACCTGGATGCGCTGGCGGGTGCGGGAGGGATTCGATCGACGGCGGCGGACATGCTGACGTATCTGGAGGCGCAGCTGCATCCGGAGAGTTTGCCGCCGAGCGTATCGGCTTCGCCGCAGGGCAAGACGCTTCCGGCGGCGATTGCGGCGTGCCATGTGATTCACGCAGAGGTTGGTTCGGGCATGCACATTGCGCTGAACTGGCTTCACGAGGACGGGACGGGCAATTTCTGGCACAACGGCGCGACGGGCGGATACAGTGCGTATGCAATGTTCAATCCGGAGAAGAATTTCGCGGTGATTGTTCTGAGCAATACGACAGTTGGCCCGAATGGCTCGTTTGCGGATAAGCTGGGACTGCATATATTCCAGCGGCTGACGGGGATGTCGGCAATGTCGCTTGCGCCGTGATATCCCACATTTCCTTTTTGAAGTTCACTTAAAGGATAATTTCCATGACCTTCAGCCCTAAAGCCTTTTTTCAACGAGCCGACCGCTACGAAGGCGTCCGCCCGATCAATATCTACCTCTTGCGCCTGCTCTATATCCTGATGTTCTTCGTGCTTGGCAGGGAAACGTGGACGCACATCCTCACCCACCAGGGACCATGGAACCCAATCGACGCCGTAGCCTGGTGCGTCTGGACCGGCTTCGCCACCCTGGCAATCCTGGGAATCATTCGTCCCTTGAAAATGCTACCGATGATATTCCTCGAAATTTTCTACAAACTCCTCTGGCTAATCCTTGTCGCCTACCCACTCTGGTCCCAAGGCACACTGACAGGCTCCCCAGCCGAAGGCATCACCTCCGAATTTCTCTGGGTCATACTTCCGATCGTAGCCGTCCCCTGGGGCTACTCGTTTGTAACGTACATCTACAATCCAAAGAAGCAGGTTAAAGCTTAGTGGCGGGATGGATTCATCGCGAGGAATAGCGATGCGAGAAGCCCCGCATTCGACACCAGCGAAAGGCCTTTCCAAACAATATCGATGGATATTACGACTCTGCATGTTCTGCTGGTGATCTTTCTTGCTACTTTGATTCGTTCCGCATTCGGCTTTGGCGAAGCCCTGATTGCCGTTCCTTTGCTGGCGCTGCGGATTCCTCTTGCGATTGCCGCTCCGCTTGCGGTTCTGATGTCGATTACGATCGCTGCGGTGGTTGTCGTGCAGGACTGGGAGAAGATCCATGTGCGCAGCACGGGGTGGCTGGTGGGTTCTACTTTGTTGGGTATTCCTCTGGGCCTTTTACTGCTGACGAGCATTCATAAGCAAGCTGTGAAGGCTGCGCTGGCGATTTTTCTGATGGTATTTTCCGCATACTCTATTTTTGGCAAACGACCGCCGGAATTGCGGAAGGATAGCCGCATGTGGCTCCTGACTTGTGGATTTTGCGCGGGGGTGCTCGGGGGCGCATATGGAATGAATGGGCCTCCACTGGTTATCTACGGAGCCATGCGCCGCTGGTCGGCCCAGCATTTTCGCGCCACGCTGCAAGGGTACTTTTTACCTGCGAGCGTTATCGGAATGGCCGGATACTGGTTTGCCGGGTTGTGGGTTCCGGCTGTAACGCATTACTATCTGATCTCTTTGCCGGTCGCGCTTCCTGCAATATTCCTCGGCAGATTCGTGAATCATCGGCTGCGGGGAGATGTTTTTCTCAAGTATGTTCACTTTGGATTGTTATGTATTGGCGTGCTGCTGCTGATCCAGTCGGTTCGCGGATGACCGTCGTTCGCGGCGAACGCCTGCTCACTCCAGGGGTTCTACATTCTTGGGGCGGTAACGGGGCTTCTTCATCAGGTACCCGATGGGTATTAACACTGCGGTGAGGATGACGAGCATGTGGACGGTATCGATATACGCGAGAGTGCTTGCCTGTTGCATCATCATGCCGTAGATGCGCGCGGCGGAGGCGGCTGTGGCGCCGGCGGACGAGAATCCGCGGGAATGCAGCGCGCCTGACATGGAACCTTGCATGACGCTATAGCTCGGTGAGCCGGGATAGATATGCGCTGCCAAAAACTGCTGGTGGACCTGCGCGCGACGCACGAGCATGGTGCTGATGAAGGAGATTCCGAGGCTACCTCCGATATTGCGGGCGAGCGCGGTGAGGCCGGAGACTTCGTTATTTTTCTCCTGCGGGACTCCTACATAGGACATGACGCTGATGGGCACAAACAGGAAGGGCATGCCGAGCACCATGATGACGCGCCAACTGGCCGCGTCCCAGAAGCTGATGTTGAGGCTCAGGTCGGCGATTCTCCAGATGCCGAAGGTGACGAGGATGAAGCCGACGGTAATCATGGCTCGCGGGTCGAATTTTTGTCCGAGGAAGCCGACGATGGGCAGCAAAATTATGAGCACAAGGCCGCCGAGAGACAGCACCATGCCGGCCTCGGTGGCGGTGTAGCCCATGACTTCCTGCAGAAACTGCGGGATCATGACGGTGGTTGAATAGAGCGCCGCTCCGATGACCAACATGACGAGCTGGGTCATGGCGAAATTGCGATTGCGATACATGGATAGGTCGATGATGGGATGTTCCGTGGTCGATTCGCGCATAGATAAACGCAATGAGACCGATGCCGGCAAGAAAGGCGCAGGTGACGATGATGCGCGAGCTGAACCAGTCTTTCTCCTGCCCCTTATCGAGCATGATCTGCAGAGCGCCGATGGTGAGGGCGAGCAGGCCGAGGCCGATTCCGTCGATGCTGCCGACGCTTTTGCGGATTTTTTGAGGTACGGAGGGTCTTCAACGATGCGGATGGGTGAGCAGCAGGGAGATGATGCCTACGGGGATGTTCAGGAAAAATATCCAGCGCCAGGTGTAATTGTCGGTGATCCAGCCGCCGATGGTGGGGCCAATAGCGGGGGCGACGACGACGGCCATTCCGTAGAGCGCGAATGCCATGCTGCGTTTTTCCGGCGGGAAGGTGTCGGCAAGGATGGCGCGCTCACTGGGTTGGAGGCCTCCGCCCGCGGCGCCCTGAATGACGCGGAAAACGACGAGCAGGAAGAGAGAATTGGCGAGCCCGCAGAGAAAGGAAAAGATGGTGAAGAGCGCGACACAGCTCATGTAGAAGCGCTTGCGCCCGATGCGGTTGGCGATCCAGCCGCTGATGGGCAGGACGATGGCGTTCGAGACGAGATAGGAGGTGAGGACCCAGGTGGCTTCGTCGTAGCTGGCGCCGAGCGTGCCCGCGATGTGCGGAAGGGCGACATTGGCGATGCTCGAGTCGAGCGCCTCCATGAATGTCGCCAGCGTGACGGTAAAGGTGATGACCCACGGGTTGAATCGCGGCGTCCAGTGCTCGTAGTGAAATTCGCTGTCGTCGTCCTGCTTTTTGGCAGGAGAAACAACGGCTGCCTGCGCCATGCGTGCTCCTGGAGACTTTTTCACTCCAGATGCGATTCCGTCGCCGGCCTGTTCAGCGAGTGGCCGAAACGGAGTGCAACCCGATCCAGGTTTTCCTCTACCGCAGGAGAGGAGCCGAAGAAGAAGCCGCAATCCGAAAGAAGTGTGTTCACAGGATAAAGCAAAATCCTTGAGCCGCCTGTCAATTGGTTTTTCAGCGGCGGACGGACCCAGCGGATGCTGGACTCCGGTGAGATGATTGTGGGATTAGAATAGTCGGTGATGAGCGGCAAACAGAATTCGACCATTGAAGTGGCTTGCCCGGAGTGCGGGTCGACCATGAAGATCGACGTGGCGACGCGGGCGGTGATTGCGCATACTCCTGCTCCGCGGAAACGTACTTTTGAGGATTTCGAGACAGCGGCGAAGGCGATGCGCGAGCAGGATGAGCGCAAGGAAAGCATCTTTCGCCAATCGGTGGATGCGCAGAAGAATCGGGATGACTTGCTCGAAAAGAAATTTGCCGAGGCGTTGCGCAAGGCGAAGGAAAATCCCGACCAGAGCAAACCTCTGCGGGAGTTCGATCTGGACTAATGGAGCAGACTGTATTTATGACCACGGACCTTAAGAAACTTCCCGCGCAGATTGAGGCTCATCTTCCCGACTCCATGAGCGAAATTCCCTGGACCCGCGCGGCAGCGGCCGGCTCGCTGCTTGCGAGCGCGATTTTGCTGTTTACCGGGCGCCCCAAAGCCGCGCTGGCTGCGGTTGTGGCCGGCGCAGGGATTGCGGCCCTGGAGAAGCCAGAGCTTGTGAAGGAGCTTTGGGATAACACGCCGAAGTATCTTCGCTCGGGGCAGGATTTTCTGCTGCGGGCTGAGGATGTTTTGGAAGATGTGAGGAACAAAGGCGAGAAGCTGCGGGGCATTCTCTCGCGGTCCTGACTTTCCGGGTCGGGGTCCAAGGGAAGTTCAATCAAAAAAAGCGAGCTTTGGAGCGCAGCCAGTTCGGCGATCCGGGCTTGAGAGGGTTGTGCTTTCGTGGGTGCAACTCTTTTGCTTGCAACCCGTCCCGTCCAGCCGTAGTATCGCACCAGCGCCGTAATGGCGCATCCCCCGGACAATCTCGCTGGTGCCAAAGCGGGTGAATTCACAAGACGCGATGAAAGCGCTCCATGCCTGAGTTGAAGAACAGCATTGCCGAGGGGGACCTCGTCGCTGGCAACTACCGCATTCTCGGAGTCGCGGGTTCCGGCGGTATGGGGGTGGTGTATCGCGCGCTTGATATGCGCCTCGAGCGAAATGTCGCTCTCAAGTTTCTTCCGCCCGATCTGAATGCCAGCCAGCGCGACAAAGAGCGTTTTCTGCGCGAGGCGCGGACCGCATCGTCACTCGACCATCCCAACATAGGAGTGATTCATGGCGTAGAGGAGACCGCCGATGAACGCACCTTCATCGTCATGGCCTTCTACGAGGGCACTTCGCTTGCTGAGCGAATCCGGGGCGGACCGATTCCGGTGCACGATGCCATCGACATCGCGTCGCAGATGGCCCATGGCTTGGCGGAGGCGCACTCTCGCGGCATCGTCCACCGCGATGTTAAGCCGTCGAACGTGATGCTGACCGCGTCGGGTCTGATCAAGATTGTGGATTTTGGTCTGGCGCACGTTGCCGATGCGCAGAACACATCCCAGACCGGAATAACCGGCACCGTCGCTTACATGTCACCTGAGCAAGCCCTGGGATACAAGGTCGATCAGCGCTGCGACATCTGGGCGCTGGGCGTCGTACTGGTTGAGATGCTAAGTGGCGGCAACCCCTTTCGCAGCGACAGCACTCACTCAATCCTCGTGGCGATTCTCAATGATGCGCCGCAAAACATCGACTCCCTGCCTGCCCCCCTGCAGCCGGTTCTTTATCGGGCTCTCAGCAAAGATGTCAACAACCGCTATGAATCCTGCGCCGAGTTTCTCGCGGCTCTTGACCAGGCGAGCGGCCGGATTTCGACTTCTGGAAATAGCGCGGACGAGGTGCCCGCTTCTGCTTTACAGACTATAAGGGCCACTTCGATGACTCGGCGTGCCCGCGAAGATGCGTCGCGCTCGGCGTTGATGCCTGCTCCGTCCCATCGCAAACGGCTTGCGGTGCCGATTCTCAGCGCGATACTGGTGGTTGTGCTGGCCGCTCTCATTGTTTCGTTTGTTCCTGCGCTTCGGCAGAGAGTGATGGCCGTTTTTGGCGGTGCGCCAGAGCAAAGGCACATTGCTGTCCTTCCCTTTGACAGTATCGGGAGTAATCCTGAGAACTCGGTGCTTACCGACGGGCTCATGGACTCGCTTGCGGGACGGTTGTCGAATCTGGATGTGGGAAACCAGAGCCTGTGGGTGGTGCCGAACAGCGTAGTGCGGCGGCAAAAGATCACCGATCCTTCTGACGCGCTGAAGGAGCTGGGCGCGAATCTGGTGATCAAGGGGACGATGGAGCGGAATGGAAATGGCATTCGGCTGACGACGAACCTGATCGACACGACCCATATGCGGCAGGTCGGGTCGGTGGAGGTCGAGGACCAGGCGGGAGACCTCTCGGCGCTGGAAGACCAGACGGTAGCGAAACTGGCGCAACTGATGAACATTTCGGTTACAGCGGACATGCTGCGCAATACGGGCGGACGAGTCGATCCGGCGGCGTATCAGGATTATCTCCAGGCGCTGGGGTACATGCAGCGGTACGACAAGCCGGGGAACCTGGATCTGGCACTGGCGGCGCTGCAGCGGTCAACGGGGACTGATCCGAGTTTTGCGCTGGGTTATGCGGCGGCGGGCGAGGCTTACCGACTGAAGTATCAGGTAGAGCAGAATATAAACTGGCTGAACGAAGCGCAGGCGAACTGCGAGAAGGCGGTGCAGCTGGACAACAGCGTTCCTGCAGTCTACGTGACGCTGGCGCAGATCCACGATGCGCAGGGCAAGCATGACCTCGCCATGCAGGAATTCCAGCATGCGCTGGAACTGGATCCCCATGATGCCTCAGCATTAGAGGGGCTGGCGCGATCGTATGAAAATTCGGGACGTATTGCGGACGCGGAAGTGACCTTTGAGAAGGCAGCCGCGATGCGGCCCGACGATTGGGCGGGATATAGCAACCTAGGCGCATTTTATGACCGGCAGGGAAAGTATCGGCAGGCGATTACGGCTTACCAGCAGGCGCTCCAAATTACACCGGACAATGCCGAACTATATTCCAACTTAGCGGGGGCGTATCTGGACCAGGGGGGCGCGAAGTCTCTGGAACTGGGAGAGCAAGCCCTGAAAAAATCCATTGCTCTTAATCCGAGTTACCAGGCATACGGCAATCTGGGGCTGCTATATCTCCAAGAGAGGCGCTACGCAGATGCCGCATCCGCAACCGAAGATGCTCTGAAGATCAACGGAAATAACTACCTAGTGTGGAACAATCTGATGCTGGCGTATGAGGGGGCAAACGAGGAGGAGAAGGCCAAGGCGGCGCGCCAGCGAGCCGAGCAACTGGCCGAGAAGGTGGTGGCGCTGAAGCCACAGGATGCGATGGCTCAGTCCACGCTTGCAACACTGTATGCGCAGGACAAGGAGAGCGAGAAGGCGCTGTCGAAGATTCGGACCTCGCTGGCGTTGGCGCCGGATGATCCCAGTGTCCTCTCAAGTGTGGGCGAGGCCTACGAGTTCCTGGGCGACAGGGTTTCGGCACTGCAGTATCTTGAGAAGGCGATCCTCAAGGGTTATGCCGTGGACGAGATTGTCAATGATCCCAACTTGCAGGCGCTAGCCGCTGATCCTCGGTTCAAGGCAAAGTTCAAATAGGTCCCCTATGATGCCGGTCCCTGCTTGAGGCCGGTTCACGCAGTGCAACGATGATGGAAACAAGGAGAGATGGACGATGAATCATAATCTGAACGTTCCCGGCAATCCAAACCTCACTCCAAGCGTGGGTGATACGGTGACAATCAAGTGTGAAAATGATCAGGGGTTTACCTGGTGCTTTGCCGACACCGATGATCCACAGGTCTTCTCGGATGGGTTTCTAAGTAACGGCAGTTATGCCAAAGGAAGTTACGGCCCGTATTCGGTAGTTAATACAGGCACGGTCCACTATAACGGGGTGGTAGGGCAAAACCAGTCCTGTAACCCATACGGTGGTGCGCAAGCGACGATGCATACGATCATCGTCAGCAATTGATTGGGTAGTGGTACGGACTGGCGTTGCTGCGGCAAGGCCTGCCCGCTTTTTTTGGGGGGAATTTAAGCGCTATTCGATGCCGAGTTGTTTGCGGGCTTCGGAGCTTATGCGATGCGGGGTCCAGGGCGGATCCCAGGTTAGATTGACTGCCGTTTCGCTGATCTGCTGCAGACCAGCGAGACGGTTTTTTATTTTCTCGAGGATGACTTCGTGAGCGGGGCAGCCCTGCGAGGTCATGGTTACGTCGATTTCTACTTTTTGGCGAGGGACAATGCCGGGCGCGTCTGGATCGGGCGCGATGCTGACCCGGTAAACGAGGCCGAGGTCAACGATGTTCACTGGCAGCTCGGGGTCGTAGACGTCACGGAGCGCGGTGAGGACGTCTTGTTCCGTCAATTCGTGCGAAGGGAACGGCATCAATGAGTCCGCTCGACGAGGTACTGAGCTACCGCTTTCAGGCCTTCCGCGGATGCCCCGTACGGTTCGAGTTCGGCAAAGGCTTCGGTGATGAGCCGGGTGGCGTCGCTGCGGGAGGTTTCGATTCCGAAGACGGCGGGCCAGGTGGCTTTGTCGCTGGCGAGGTCTTTGCCCGCGGTCTTGCCGAGCTGCGCGGAGTTCTGGGTCACGTCGAGGACGTCGTCGATGATCTGGAAGGCGAGGCCGGCTTTGCGTCCGAATGCGGTGAGGCGTTGCGACGTCTTCGGGCGTGCGCGCCGGCGTAGAGGCCTCCGGCGACTAGGCTGACGCGAATGAGCGCTCCGGTTTTGGCGCGGTGGATGGCGTCGACGCTTTCGGCGGTGGGTTTGGAGTGTTCGCCTTCGAGGTCGAGGACCTGGCCGCCGATCATGCCTTCGACGGTTCCGGTGGCTTCGGCGATGAGGCGGATGATTTCGACGGTTGCGCGCGCGGGGCACTGGAGGCCGGCGAGCGTCTGGTAGGCGAGGGTCTGGAGCGCGTCTCCGGCGAGGATGGCGATGGCTTCCCGATAGACGACATGGCAGGTGGGTTTGCCGCGACGGAGATCGTCGTTGTCGAGCGCGGGCAGGTCGTCGTGGATAAGCGAATAGGTGTGCAGCATCTCGATGGCTGCGCCGAGGTCTTCGACTCCAGCGAAGGGATAGCCGCCAGCGATCATGCGCGCTGCTTCGTAGACGAGGATGGGGCGGAGACGTTTGCCTCCGGCGAAGGTGCTGTGGCGCATGGCAGCGGTGGATGGAGTGCGGGCACTTGAGTGTCCGCGGGGCAGCAGCCGTTCGAGCGCGCGATCAGTTGCTTCGACGCCGGATTGAAGGATTTCTCTTACTTGAAGTTCTGCTTGCATTCGCTTCATAATACTCGTTGGCGGCGAGTTTTCGCAGCCAATGCAAGCCAGAGCGCAATGGAGATGAGAGAGACGGCGCGGCCTGCCCAAGCGTCGGGCGTGGTGGCGTATTGCACGTCGATAGTGGAGGTTCCGGCGGCGATGGGGATCGTGATGAGTCCGTCATCTCTTTGTGGTGGGGGGAATGACTTGCCGTTCACGTGGACACGCCAGGCGGGGTAATCCATAAGGCGCAGGATTGCGAAGCCGGGCTGCGGGGATTGGATGGTCGCGGTCATGTGCTCGACCTGCCAGCGCTGGATTTGGATTTTTGCGGGCTGGAGGTCCGGATGCGATTCGGGGCTGTCGGGCTGCCAGTCGGGATTTTCTTCGATGGAGCTGTCGGCTTCGTCGCCTTCGGGATCGGAGACGACGCGGATGGGCGGGAGATTCTGCTGGATGTCTCCATTGTCGGCAGGTTTTGCAGTATATTCGTCGGTTCCCTCGAAGCCTTGCTGGTGGAGGGTTGCGATCTGCGCGCGGACGTTGTCTTCGTCGTCGCAGGGGAGCCAGAAATATTTCCACGCCACGGTGGTGAGGATTGCGGCGAGCAGCAGAACGGCTGCGGCTCGGAATGCTTTGTTGTGGCGGCTGGGATTTGGTTCGCGCAGAGAGAGCCCGGCGAACGCGGCAAAGATGACGGCGAGGACAAGGAGCCACCGCCACGGGAATTGCAGGAAGCGCAGTTCGGGAGTGGTGCTCCAGATGATTTTGCTGATGGGGAAGAGCAGGAATGCGATGACGATTCCGAGCGCGAGGAGCGGCTGGCGCAGGGGTTGCGGTTTGCGTGTTCGGTAGGCCAGGGCGGCAGCGATTGCGGTTGCGATCAGCAAGATCAGGGCGATCCATGATGCGGTGTGGAGGACCTGATCGTGATAGGGCATGCCGGTGTGTTCGAAGAGGAAGCTGTCCTGAATGCGCATTCCGGGCATGATTGCGCGGGCGATCTCGACCCATCGCTGTTCGTAGATGGCGGGGATGAGGTAGACGGCTGCGAGTCCCAGACCCAGAGCCATGCCGGATGCGGCGCGTGCGATGAGGGTCCAGCGACGCTCGGAGATTGCGGCGACGGCGGCGATGATGGCGAGTGCGTAGCTGCCCATGACTGCGGCGGGGGCGTTGGTTAGCCAGAGCGCGGCGATGGTGAGCGCGAGTTGCGGGGCGGAGGGTTTTTGGCGGAGCGCGTAGAGGACCAGAAGCGGCAGCAATACGGCGGCGAGGAGTTCTCCGCAGGCGGAACGCTCGTAGATGACGAAGAAGATGTAGGGATTTATGGCGTAGAGGCAGGCGGCGATGGCGGCGTTGTCCGCAGACATCCACTCGCGGGCCATTTTGTGGAAGCTGGCTCCCATGGCGAGCAGGCAGATGGCGGTGAAGGCGATGGGAGTCCATGTCCACGGGAGGATGATGCCGAGGATTGCTCCGAGCATCCACGAGAACGGCGGATAAAAGACGAAGCGGGGTTCTCCTGCTCCGTAATTTGCGGAGGCTGCCCAGTGCGGATAGAGAACGCCCTGATGCCACTGGCGCGCGGCTTCCAGCCAGGATTCGAGATGGAAGTCGAAGTCCTGGCCACAGGAGGTTCCGCGCAAGGCGAGTGGCAGGATGGCGATAGCGACGCAGGCGAGGAAGAGCGCGATGCGCTGCCAGTCCTCGGTTGTTCGAGCCCTGGTCATGGCAGCAGGCGCGAGTCATGGCAGCAAGAGCGAGTCATGGCAGTGAGGCGCAGGGTGTGCTGGTCGTGCGCTTGAATGGCTGGGTCGGTGAAGGGCAGCGCGAAGGTGTTGCCGTCGTACCAGTAGGGCCACTGGTCGCGATACCAGGGGCTGAACGGATCGCCGGACTGGCCCATGACGATGTTTTCGGTGGCGTGATCGGGGTCGCTCCAGTCGATGGTGAAGCGCTGCGAGGGGCCGAAGGCTCGGCCCTATCTGCTTGACGGTGGTGGTGTCGCCGGACTTCGGCTGCGGGCCAGTTCCGGTCCATTTTTTGAACCAGGGAAGCATGCCGTAGAGCGGGTGTTCGAGGTCGATGGGATGCACGTCGCCGTAACGCCAGCTTTTCAGGTTCAAGGGCGCGTTGCGGAGGCCCTGCTGGACGGCGGCGGCGAGGAAATCGTCCCAGGTGGCGTAGCCGGGGGGCAGCCAGCCGGAGGCTTATTGGTGATGAGCTCTTCCGCGCGAAGGCGCTCTCCGGCCACTCGTAGAGCTGCCAGTCGTTGCCCAGTTTCGGTTTGAGCAGCAAGGGCCAGAGGGCGTCGCCGCGGCCACGATGGCGGCGCAGGGAGTCGATGCTGACATCGCCGTCCCAGGTGCGCAGGAGGTCGGCGGCTTCGCGCAGGCGGCGGTCGGCGTTGTGGCGTGGTCGATGGCGTAGGCGAAGCGCTGGGCGAGCTCCTGGTCGAGCTCGGAGTAGATGTCGGTCTGGAGCGTGAGCATGTCGGCGGGGGTGAGCTTGTCTTTTCCGGCGAGCCACTTCCAGATGCGCTCGTTGCGATAGGGAGCGGCCCACTCGAGGGTGAGTGGCGAAGGGATAGCCATCGGGCGTGATGCGGGAGTTGGCGGTGGCGAGGATGCCGTTGGCGGGATCGAGGGCGGAGGGCAGCTGATCGAAGGGGATGTAGCCCTGCCATTCGTGATTTGGTCGGCGATGGGCAGATCGGCGATGCCCATCGGGCGATTGGGAATGTGGCCGATGGCCTGATAGCCGATGTGGCCCTGGTCGTCGGCATAGACGACATTGAGCGCGGGCCCCACCACTGGCTCATGGCGGCGCGGAACTCGCTGCCAGTTGGCGGCGGTGTTGAGCGCGAAGGCGGGAGAGCTGTGGACTGGGATCGTAGACGGTCCAGCGCAGGGTGATGGTGCGATTTTCATGCGGCATCAGCGGGGTGATGATGGGGCCGTGATCGGTGCGCGGGACGTCGACGCTACGTCGCTGCCGCCGCGCACGTGAATGGTTTCGTGCTCGCGCTCGATGGGGTGCCAGGAGCCGTCGGCGCCGGTATTCGTCCTGCTGGTTGGTTTGCTCGATGTAGAGGTCCTGCATGTCGCCGTAGAGGGCGGTGAATCCCCAGGCGATGTGCTCGTTGTGTCCGGCGACGATATAGGGCGGCCGGGGAGGGTGACTCCGGCGGCGTGGAAGTTCGGGCGCTGGAGGTCGGTCTCGTACCAGATGTCGGGAATCTGGTGGTCGAGGTGCATGTCATTCGACAGGAGGGCTTGCCGGAGGCGGTGTGCGCGCCGGAGACGACCCATTCATTGGAGCCTGGCGTGCAGCCTTCGCACGCGTGCGCGCGCCTTCGACTAACTGGCGGAGATGGAGCAGATCGTTTATCCGAAGGACCGCGCATCGACGATTGCGTTTCATCGAGCGGCACGTCGGGAATGAAGGGCTGCGGCTTGGTGAGGTCGGGGACGGTTTGCGTGGGCGGGTGATCGCGCCAGGAGCCGACGGGATAAAGCTGAGCGGCGAGAGTTGGGCCGAGGCGTGCGACGATCGCTCGCGGTCGAGCTTCGAGTCCCAGCGCTCATCGAGCATCTGCACCATGCCCATGACGATGAGCACGGAGTCGACGGGCTGCCAGGGCTGGGGCTTGTACCTGAGCAGACGGAATTCGGCCGGGAGATTGATCTTCATGCGTGGCGATGAAGGCGTTGACGCCGCGGGCGTAGTCGTTGAAGAAGCGGCGGTCGTTTTCGGTGAGATTGGCGACGATGCGCTCGGCGGTTTCGCGGATAAGCAGGATGCGCTGCATGCGGTCGTGCTCGACGAAGTTGGGGCCGAGGACTTCAGCGATATCGCCGGCGGCCATGCGGCGCGTCATGTCCATCTGCCAGAGGCGGTCCTGCGCGGTGACATAGCCCTGGGCGGCGAAGAGATCGTCGAGGGTGGCGGCCTGGATGTGCGGGACGCCGTGCTGGTCGCGGCGGACGGTGACGGCGGCGGTGAGTCCGCGAAGGCGAAGCTGGCCGTCGAGCTGCGGCAGGGAATCGCGCATGGCGTGTTTGAGCCAGATGGCTCCGCCGAAGGCCGCGGCTGCCGCTGCGACGATGAGCAGGATGATTGTTGCGACGAAGACGCGCAGGATGGGTGCGGCGCGACTCTTCAACTTCCACGTTTCTTCCTAAAGGCATCTCGTGAATATTGTCTCAGGGGACTGGCCGTCCGGGCACACGCGCTTCGCGCCATCCTTGATGCTCGCCCTTCTGGCTCTCCCTTTGGTCGGGGTTCAGATTGTTTTTCGGATCCCTTTTTTCGCTAGGTTGCTGCTTCCATGGTCCCGCCTTCGACGCTTTCGGCTGCACCTTCTATTCTTTCGGCTTGAATCGTTCGGGGCTTGCGGCTCCATGCTGGTCGCCATCCGGAGCCTGCGAAGGGCGATTGGACTCTGTTTCTCCACCATAGCCACATGAACAGGGCGATGAGGAGAAGCAAGGGAATCGCCAGCAGACTGCCTTCGGGGCCGGTCGGGCCGCCGCTCCACCACAGCTTGCCGAGAGGATGCTCGCCGAACAGATGACCTCGCACGATGAGGCCGCTGTCTGAGGTTCCATAAAAATAGGACTCGCCCCAGTCCCATGCGGCGTGGAAGCCGACGGCCCACCAGAGCGAACCGGTATACCAGATGCTGAGACAGAAGACGAGGCCGACGGCTCCGGCTGTAAAGAGACCGACGGGAGTTTCTCCGGCGTTGCCGTGGTGGGCAAAACCAAACAGGAAGGAAAACAGGATCGCTCCCCACCAGAAGCCGACGCCGCGCGTCATAGTGTATTGCACGTATCCACGCAGGAGCGATTCCTCGCAGATTCCGACCACCAAGAACATGAGGCCCCATTCAGCGGCATATCTGAGGAGTGTTTCGCCGTGCAGGAGCTGGCCGTCGAAACCGAGCAGGCCGGCCTTCCAGAGGACCAGCACGAGGGCGGAGATGGCGATGAAGCCCCAAACCAGCCCCGATACAAAGCGCACTGCGCGCGCTGTTCCCTGATATCCATAGGCGAACAGCGATTTGCGTTCGATGAGGGCCATGGCTCCTGTGGCTATGACGATGCAAAGCAACTGGAGTCCTTCGAAGAGGATGCCGACGTGCGCCGGCATAGCGGGATTGTGCGTATGAGGCGGATGGTAGAAATGTCGGACCGCAAGGCTAAACCCAAACGCGAGAGCAATGAAGAGGAGGACGAAGAGCAGGATGCCCCATCCGGCGCGGATGCCGTTTTTGCCGATGAAGACCCAGCGCACGTTGCGGGTTGGGGTTGGTAGTTCGGGTTCTGGTGAAATTTCCGGTGTCGGTGTGAGCTCGTCCAAAGCGCCTCCAGTTGAGTGCTGACATCTTACTTGACAGATAACGCGCGGAGCGAGAGGAAAGTTCCCGGTTCGGTGCGGATTGCTGGACCGCGCCTTGACTTTATAGGCAGTCCCGGCAATCCTAAACAATTCCCGTACTTTTATTTTTGAACCTGGAGCGCCAGCCATTTGAACGTTCGCGTTTTCTATCACGACAAGTGTTTCGACGGAGCCTGCTCCGCTTCCCTTTTTGCGCGCTTTCATCGGGAGTGCATTTCGGCTGACGCGACCTATGAGTATCACGGGCTGGTGCATCGCGCCGGCGCGCTGTTCAACGAGGCGGATTTTACCGGCGATGAGAACGCGATTGTGGACTTCAAGTATTCGGCCTCGCCGGCGATTACGTGGTGGTTCGATCATCACCTGAGCGCTTTTCTTACGCCGGAGGACCAGCAGGACTATCAACGCGGGCTGGCGGACGGGCGGTATGCGAATCGGCGGTTTTATGATCCGAACTACATCTCATGCACGAGCTTTCTGGCGCATATTGCCTCGACGAAATTCGGCTTCGATGCTGCGCCGGTTGCCGAGCTGGTGAAGTGGGCGGATATTGTGGACGGCGCGCTGTATGAGAGTCCGCAGGCGGCGGTGGAGATGGCCGATCCGGCGATGAAGCTTACGCTGATAATCGAGTCGGCGCAGGACCCGAAGTTTATTCCGCGGCTGATTCCGCTGCTGACGTCGATGCCGCTGGCGGAAGTGCTGTGCGAGCCGTTCGTGGCAGAGCTGCTGCCTCCGCTGCTGGAGCGGCATGAGGAAGCGATGGCGCTGATCCGGGAACGGTCGGAGTCGAAGGACGGGACGATATATTTCGACATCAGCGACCGGCCGATGGAGGGGTACAACAAGTTCATTCCTTACTATCTGCATCCGGAGGCGACTTACTCGATTGGATTGTCGAAGTCGAGCATTCCGGACGAAGGTTTCGGTGGGATCGAATCCGTGGACGAAGGCCGATCCGGAGAAGATGGTGAACCTGGCTACGATCTGCGAGCGGTATGGCGGAGGCGGACATGCGCGCGTGGGGGCGATCTCGTTTCCTCCGGACCGGGAGGATGAGGCGAGAGAGGCGGCGGCGGTGATTGTGGCGGAGCTTCGGGCGAAGAATCCGCTGGCTTGAACATTCGAACATTTTGATAGTTACTGAGGTGCGAACGGAATCGCATCCCACCCTCGACGCAACCACCGCGTCAAGGATGGGGCAGCCTCGGTAGTGGCTGATTCAGCGGCCGTGGCTTCGCATCTGGTGTGCTATGGCTTCGAGGAGGCGTTCGGGTTTTGTGTCTTCGGGCGCCGGGAAGTTCATTTTTTCGCACAGCTGCGCGGCGAGTCGCTGGGCGATGCGGGCGCGGGTGTCGAGTTCCATGTCGAGGATGCGGGAGAAGAAGCGGTCGATGACGCTGAGGTCTTCGGGGCCGAGGCGGGCTACGGCGTCGGCGGGGAGTGTGGTTTCGTCGCGGGGCTGGAAGGCTGGTTCGGGCGTGACTCGCTCAAAAGCTCCAGCGGTGATGGTGCGCGGGCCGTTGCCTCCCCAGATGGGCTCTTCGCTGGGGCGCTCGTGGATGACGATGGTTCCTGCGGCCAGGTCTCCGAGGCGCTGGTGCTGGCGGTTGCAGAGCATGGTGATGAGTCCGACGAGATAGATGGACGGCAGCAGGTCAATGATGCGGATGAGGTTGCGGGTCATGGCTTCGAAGAAGGTGATTTGACGGCCCGACTGCTGGATGACGCGAATCTTGAAGATTTTCTTGCCGGGAGTCTGCCCGTTCCAGAAGGTCTCGAAGAGGGTGAAGTATCCCCAGTACATGAGGAAGTGAATGAGGATGAGGATGGCGACGAGCCACTTTTCGCCGGTGTGGGAAAGATCGCCGCCAGCGGCCTTGGGCGCGGATGTGATGATGAGCACGAAAACCAGAATGAGGACAATGTAGGCGACGATCTGGAACACGGTATCGGCGAAGATGGCGAGGAAGCGGCTGCCGATTCCGGCGACAGGGAAGCGGATGGCTACCTGCTCGGGAGTGTCGATAGTAAGCTGGTCGTGACTGAGTGGCTTGAAACTGAGTAGCTCGGACATCTTCTTTATGATTTATAACCACTTTTGCTTATGATCTCTAACCGCTGGATTGAGCAACGGCAGGCATCGTGGAACAGGCTTGATGTGTTGACCCGTCAGGTCGAGGCCCAGGGGCTGCGCGCGCTGCCGGGCGCGGAGTTGCGGGAGTTCGGCCTGCTGTATCGGCAGATTGCCGCCGATCTTTCTGCGGTTCGCGTGGATAGAGCTTCGGGCACGCTGGAAGAATACCTGAACAGCCTGCTGAGCCGCGCACATAATCGCATTTACTCGGGGCGACGGGCGGGGTTCGGGTCAATTGTCACGTTCATGGTTCGGGATTATCCGCGGATTTTCCGGCGGCTTTTTCCCTATGTGCTGGCGTCGTTTGTGGTTTTTCTTGCCGGAGCTGGCGCTGGGGACTCTGCTGACGCTGGTTCGGCCTGAGTTCGCGCATCTGCTGCTGGGTCCGCAGATGGTCGCGACGATTGAACGGCATGAGATGTGGACGCACTCGATTGTGAGCATGAAGCCGCAGGCTTCGAGTGCGATTTTGACGAATAACATCAGCGTGAGTTTTATGGCATTTGCGGGAGGCATTACTGCGGGCGTTCTTACGCTGTACACGATGTTTTTCAACGGGGTGAGTATCGGCACGGTATTGACGGCGTGCGCGCAGGCGCACATGGCGGTGGATCTGCTGAGCTTTATGGCGGCGCATGGCGCGCTGGAGCTGCCGAGCATTGTTATTGCGGGCGCGGCGGGGTTGCGGCTCGCGGCGGGGCTGCTGTTTCCGGGGGTGCTATCGCGACGAGACTCTCTGGCGCTGGGTGCGCGGGAGGCGATTCGACTGCTGGCGGGAGTGGTTCCGCTGCTGATTGTGGCGGGGATGCTGGAGGCGTTTTTGTCTCCTTCTGGGCGCGGCGGTTGGGGTTAAGTTTGCGGTGGGTGGGATTTTGTTTTTAGGGCTTGGGTTCTGGCTTTCAGAAGGTGGGCGGGAGCGGGCTAGTGAGGCGGTTGCTTAATAGCCGGCGGTCGGTGAATGAATAATGTTTAATCCGCGCGCCCTGTTTCGACCAATGATTTCAGCCCGGAAAGAGCCTGGTCCCACTGCTCGGAGATGAGAGAGAGGGAATCGCGGATTTCCTGCACGGGCCGCGGATCGAGTTCGAAGAGACACTCACGTCCGGAGCGCACGCAGCGCACGACTCTTACCCGTTCGAGGATGCGGAGATGCTTGGTAACGGCTTGACGAGTAAGCGGGGTGCCTTCGGTGAGCTGAGAGATTGAGTATCGCTGCCCGCGTCCGAGTTTCGCGAGCAGCGATAACCTCATCTCGTCGCCCAGAGCCGCGAAGATCGGTGCATGAGCGCGAAGTCTTAGAGACGCGCTACGCTTTCTGGGAGACATAGGTCTCGATGTTCTTCATCTGCTGCGCCCAGCCGTTGTCGTTCATGCGGAATGCTTCCGCGCGGCGATGGTCCGGGATATCGTCGAAGCCGGATTCGGTGACGGTGAGAAGGGTGCCGGTCGTGGTGGGATCCAAGGTGAATTCAACCAGTGTGGGCGTTTCCTTTGAGTAATCGGCATTCGGGTCTACAGAATAGGGGTGCCAGGTGAAGGCAAAGTAGCGTTCGGGTTCGATGGCCTGAACGGTGGCTTCCCATTTCAGGTGCTCGTAACCGGGCCAGGTGATGTGTCCACGGGAGACTTCGCCAGATTTGAAGGGGCCGTCGATTTTGACGCGAAACCATTCTCCAAATTCGCGGTGGTCGGTGAGAGCTTTCCAGACGCGTGAGATGGGGGCATTGATTTCGACGCGTTTTTCGATGCGGTTAGTCTCCATATGCAACCTCTGGGTTGCATAATAGCGCGGCGAGCCTGAATGTGCAACCGTGGGGTTGCGTGTTATTGAGCCTTGGCTTTAAGCCGTATTTTTCTCCGCGATGGCTGCTTCTGATATCCGGGCGCGCGAGGTTGTGATCACGACGACGCTGACCAGGACCAGCAGGGTTCCGGCGATCGTTCGCGCGCTGAGCGGTTCGCCTGCGAGGAAGTATCCGAGAAGCACGGCCACGACCGGATTGACGTACGCGTAGGTTCCGACTTTCGTTGGCGATTCATGATGGATGAGCCACACGTACGCGGTGAACGCGATGATTGAGCCGGCGACGATGAGGTAGAGCAGCGAGAGCCATGCTCCGCGTGAGACGCTGGCTGGGTTGAAGCGATGAAGTTCTCCGAGCATGGACGCCGTGAGCGCTAGCAAGATTCCGCCGGCGAGCATTTGAGCGCCTGAACTCATGACTTTGGATGGCGGAAGCGGGAGTTTGCGTGTGAGGATGGAGCCCACCGACCAGCTTATCGAAGCGAAGATGAGAGCGATGGCTCCGGCTCGGTCGATCGGCGTGCCGCCGAGGTTGAGTGAGCGGCTGACGAGTACTGCGACTCCGGCGAGCCCGATGGCCAGCGCGAATGCGAGGCGGATGGTGAGGCGCTGGGTGCGCAGGAAGATGATTTCTGAGAGGGCCATGAACGCCGGGATGGTGGCCATCATGACAGCGGCGAGGCCGGAGGGTACGCGCTGCTCGGCCCAGAAGAGAAGTCCGTAGTCGCCGACAAACAAGAGCAGGGCAATCGCGAAGGCTGACGCCCATTGGCGACGGTTCGGCGAAGATTCGCCGCGCGCGAGCATCCATGCGCAGAGGATGAGGCCGGCGATGAGGAACCTTATGGAAGCGAACAGAAATGGCGGAGCTTCGCGCACGCCTATGCGGATGGCGAGGAATGTGGATCCCCAGACGAAGTAGATGATCGCGAAGGCGGTGAGGGTCTTCCATACGGGTTGGGGCGCCGGGGCGCTCATCTCGAAAATGTAGCAGGCGGGACGCGATTGCGCGGCCTTTTGTGGCTCGGGACTATGATCTTCGCTGCCTGAAAATCCATCTGGCCTTGCGCAGTCCCTCCCCGAAGACAGACACCTAAAATCACGAGGATATGGCGCGTTTCTCTTCGGGATCATGTGAACAAGATCCGCGGCGCCTTAATGGCTCCCTAAAGCCGGCGGACGGCTTATGATCGCCGCCCTCGGTTTTAGCGGAGCTTTTTAAATTACTGCTTTCTTTTCAAAGCCGACTCAGCCGCCGGATGCCGAGCGAGAATCCAATGCAAAGGATCCCCAGCAATCCAACTAATGGAAGTTCGCTCCCGGTCTTGGGCAGCTGTTGCGGGGCTGATTCTGCGGCAGGCGCGGAATCAGCCTGCGCGGGCTGAGCCTGAGCAACCTGCTGTGGTGGTTGAGCGGTGGCGATCAGGACCGGCTGATCCGGAGGGATCGGAGGCATTTCGCCCGTTAGGTTGTGCGCATGACTCACCGAGGTGACCGGAGTTTCAACGATTTTAGTTGCCGAAACCGTCATGCCTTTTTTCAATCCCCACGCATCGACCATCTGGCCGTCGATATTAAACTTCTGGTTTTTAGGGATATCGAAGGACTGGTTTGTCCCGTCTTCCAGGGTCAAAATCACGCGCAATGGTGGTGTCACGTGCCAAACTTTTCCTGTGACGGTCTGTACGGTCGTCACCATCTGCTGTCTAGTGGTTGTGGTTATGGTTCGTTGCAGCTTCATGCCTGGTTTCAGATCGTGAATTCCGAGCTGCTGGCCGTCTACTGTGACCCGGGTGCTTTCCGGCACGTTTGGAAAGTTGCGGAGCGTTCCATCTGCCATTTTCACGAATAGATCGTTGCCATTCACAGACACGACTGTTCCTTGCTCCACACTCACCTGGTGTGAGGCCGACCCACTCGTCGTACTGGTTTGAGTTTGCACTTGTGCGTGCCCCGTGGCGGCAAGGGCTAAACAAACCCCGCACACCGTAGACAACTTGCGGATAGTTGCTGATGCAGTCTGTTTCATTTTGTTCTCTCCTGAAGCTACTGCTGGGTTTTAGAAGTAAGTTGCTTGACGGGTCTGACGCCTGACGGCTCAGGGGCGATAAGAGACGCGTGAACGATATACCGCTTTGGTGCACTGCCGATGAAGTAGAAGGGATAACAGGTAACAAGAGTCAACGAAGATGTGGGTCCGGATTGCAGCACGCTAACGTTGTCCGGATCCACTATCTGCATTTTGTCGACTGCGAATTTTTCTGCTCTGCCTGGCATGACCAGCTCCAGGATGTCTCCAGTCCGGATGTCCTTCAGTTCGCGGAAGAACCCATCTCTGTGGCCCGCGATTCCTACGTTTCCAGGCATGCCTACAGGGGCAGTGGTGGTAATCCGTCCCACACCGCGGTTCAACGTCAAATCATCGGTGCCGTCAAAAACCGGCACTTCGAGATGGATTTTCGGAATGCGAAGTACCGCTTCAGGCGGATTGAAGTGCCGAGCTAAGCTCTGCTTAAACGCCGCGATTCTCGTTTGAGACCAAAGACTCACGTCGACCCCCGAAACGGTCTTCGCGTCAGGCGTGGTTTCCGGCGCCGATGTTGAAGCCTGTGCCGTCTGAAAAGCCAGAACGGCCAAGCGGGATGAGAGTTCATTCTGGACGCGCATAACGAGGTAAACACATAGGAGGACAAGGCCTATCGCTAGTGAAATTCGCTCAATCGTGCGCATAAATCTCATTCTGACCTATGTTCCGTGCATCAAAATGCCAGCTAAGGCTGACTGCAATGGCAATGGCAGGGAACGTCCAGAGGAGCAGAAGAACGCCGACTGTACGTTCGCTCAAGTATTATCCTCGGAGCAAAGTCAGTCGCGTAACTGGCAAAAGTGACAGCAGGAAGCCAACCGCAGCGCTCTGCGTCAACCGGCCACAGTGTACACTTCGGCGTGCTATGCTGGCGAGTCCTTATGTCTGAAGCGAAGAGTTCTGGATTGAATACGGTACTGGCGTCGAAGCTGGATGGGAAGAATCCGCGGGCGCAGCGCAATGCTGCGGGCATGGCGACGCTGCTCGGGGAGATTCGCCGGCAGGAGGCCGTTCTGCGCGAAGGGGGCGGCGCCAAGGCTATTGAGGCTCAGCACAACAAGAAACGGTTGACGGCGCGTGAGCGCGTTGGGCTGTTGCTGGATGAGGGTACGGAGCTTTTTGAGCTGGCTCTGTTTGCTGCTTTCGAGATGTATGAGGAGTGGGGCGGCGCTCCATCGGCGGGCACGATTACCGGATTGGGTCGCGTTGCGGGGCGGCTCTGCATGATCGTTGCGAACGACGCGACGGTGAAGGCGGGCGCGTTTTTCCCCATGACGGCGAAGAAAGTTCTGCGCGCGCAGCATATTGCGATGGAGAATCGCATTCCCACGCTGTACCTGGTGGATTCGGCGGGGGTGTTTCTGCCCTTGCAGGAGGATGTGTTTCCGGACCAGGACGATTTTGGGCGGATCTTTCGCAATAATGCGGTGATGTCGGCGATGGGGATTCCGCAGATTACGGCGATTATGGGGATGTGTGTGGCGGGCGGAGCTTATCTGCCGGTGATGACGGATACGGTGTTGATGACGGAGGGCAGCGGGCTGTTTCTTGCCGGTCCGGCGCTGGTGCAGGCGGCGATTGGTCAGAAATATACCGCCGAAGAGTTGGGCGGCGCGGAGATGCATGCGCAGATTTCGGGCACGGTGGATTATAAGGAACCGAACGATCATCTTTGCATCGCGCGGCTGCGGTCGCTGGTGGCAAAGATGGGCGAGAGGCCGGGTGCTCCGTTTAACCGGACGGCTTACGATGCGGCGAAGGACGCTCCGCGGTATTCGGCGGAGGGGATGTACGCGCTTCTGGATGCCGATCCGGCGAAGGCGAGCGCTTATGACATGCGCGAGGTGATTGCGCGCTTTGTGGACCGCAGCGAGTTTGACGAGTACAGGCCAGAGTATGGGCGGACGCTGCTGTGCGGGTATGCTCGCGTGGGCGGATTTGCGGTGGGGGTTGTGGCGAACCAGAAGGTGTCGCAGCCACAGACGAGCCATTCGGGCGAGAAGAGGGTGGAGTTTGGCGGCGTGATCTATTCGGAGAGCGCGGAGAAGGCGGCGCGCTTCATCATGGATTGCAACCAGAATCTTGTTCCGCTGATTTTTCTGCATGACGTGAACGGCTTTATGGTGGGGCGCGATGCGGAGTGGAGCGGGATTATCCGCGCGGGCGCGAAGATGGTGACCGCGGTTGCGAACTCGACGGTGCCGAAGATTACGGTGATCGTGGGCGGATCGTTTGGGGCGGGGAATTATGCGATGTGCGGGAAGGCTTACGATCCGCGCTTTATTTTTGCGTGGCCTACCGCTCGCTATGCAGTGATGAGCGGCGCTTCGGCGGCGAACACGCTGGTGGAGATTCGAGTGAAGCAACTGGAGCGCGGCGGCAAGAAGCTGAGCGAAGAAGAGAAGCAGGAGCTCCTGGCTTCGATCAAGGCGACGTATGAAGAGCAGACCGATTGCCGGTATGCGGCTGCACGGCTTTGGGTGGATGGGATCATCGATCCGGCGAAGACGCGGGATGCGATTTTGACGGCGCTGGAGGCGTGCGCGCTGAATCCGGATGTGGCCAAGTTTAATATTGGAATTTTGCAGACTTAGAGTTGCCGGTGCATCCGGTATGCTCTTTGCATGGCAGTTGCAGCTGATTCGGCGAAAAGGAAACGGCGCAGATCATTGGCTAAGAAAAGCAAGAGTACTTTCTCATGGCTGACATTTGTTCCTGTGCTGGTTGGGGTTCTGGTAACGCCGCTGGCAATTCATGCGGCCAGCATCATGGCACTCTCGGGGCCGGGTGCATTGAGGCTGCTTTATCCTTTCGTGCTGATGTTGCAGAGTCCGTGTGTTGAAATTGCCGTTAGACATGTCGATTCCTGTTTCGCAGTGGTTGATGTATTTGCAGTTCCCGGTGTACGGGCTGCTGATGACGTGGCTGTGGCGCTCCAGGCGGTTTTCGGCGGCGCTGAGTGTGGTGGTTTTTCTCCATGCCGCCGGAATCGGGATCGCATATCTTCTGGCATATTTGCAGAATCCTTATCTGAGTTTTTGATGACAAATGCGGTGAAGCTGATCGAGTGTCCGCGCGATGCGTGGCAGGGATTGCCGAAGATAGTTCCGCCGGAGTTGAAGGCGGATTATCTGCGGGTCTTGATTGGCGCGGGTTTCCGGCATATCGATGCGGTCTCATTTGTGTCGGAGGCGGCGGTTCCGCAGATGGCGGACTCGGAGCGGGTGCTGGCGTTGCTGGATCCGCCGGAGGATGTGGAGATCATCGGCATCGTGGTGAACAAAAAGGGAGCCGAGCGCGCGATTGCGACCGGAGCGGTGAGTACGCTGGGGTTTCCTTATTCGGTTTCGGCGGAGTTTTTGCGACGCAACCAGCGGCAGAGGCCTGAGGAGTCGCTGGACGTGCTGGAGGCGATTGGCGAGGCGGCCTACAAGGGGGGATTGGGCGTGGTTGCGTATATCTCGATGGCCTTCGGCAATCCTTATGGCGACGCGTGGTCGGCGGGCGAGGTAATTGCGGCCTGCGACCTGATTGCCGATATGGGGATCGAGCAGATTTCGCTGGCCGATACGGTGGGAGTAGCGTCTGCGGAGGAGGTTGCTGCGCTGGTGGCGGCGGTGCGGCCAGCGGTGCCGGAAGGTGTGGAGCTGGGCGCGCATCTTCATGCGCGTCCGGACAATGCGGCGGCCAAGGTTGCTGCGGCTTATTCCGGCGGGATTCGGCGATTCGACATGGCGATAGGTGGCCTGGGGGGATGTCCTTTTGCTCAGGATGCGCTGGTGGGGAATCTGGCTACGGAGATTGCGGTTGCCGAACTGGCGCGACTGGGTGCGGAGTTACCGGTGTTGGGTCCGCTGGACAGTCTGGTTGCCGCGAGCCGAGGGATTGAAGAAAAATTCGGGGCGATGCGGCAGTAGGCTGGCATCTGATCCGGTGTACCAGCGGGTTTTGAGGAGCGGCGCACGATGAATCAGTATTCGACTTTACATACGCATACGGACGGCGGAGTTCTTACGATTACGATGAACCGTCCGGATAAGCGGAATGCGCTGAATCCGGCGATGATCGACGAGCTTACGCGCGCGCTGACGGCTGCGGGAATCGATCCGGCGTGCGAGGTGATTCTGCTGACGGGCGCGGGTGAGGCATTTTGCGCGGGGCTCGATCTGGAACACCTGGAAACGCTGGGCGCAAAGACTCCGGAGCAGCATCGCGCTGACTCGGAGCGCATTGCGCTGCTGCTGCGGACGCTTTACGACACGCCTAAACCGACGATTGCGGCGGTGAACGGCGCGGCTATTGCGGGAGGCATGGGCCTGGCGACGATTTGCGACTTCACGCTGGCGATTCCAGAGGCGAAGTTTGGATATACCGAGGTGAAGATCGGATTCGTTCCGGCGATTGTCTCGGCTTATCTGCGCGGGCAGATCGGCGACAAACATGCGCGCGACCTGCTGCTTACGGGAAGGCTCATCAAGGCTCCCGAGGCGTTTGATCTGGGACTGGTGACGCGGGTGGTGGCGGAGCAGGACTTGATGCGCGAGGCGCGCGGCCTGGCGAAGAAGCTGCTGTGCAACAGTCCGGCGGCGATGCAGGCGACCAAACGATTGTTGAGCCAACATGCGCATCATCATCTGAATGAGGAGATCGAGTCGGCGATAGCGGCCAATGTGCAGGCGCGGACAACGGAGGACTTCAAAGAGGGCGTGCGCTCGTTTCTGGAAAAGCGGCAACCTGACTGGCCGTCGCGCAAGGCTGGAAAATAGGCGGCCATTGAATCGCGCCGCATTCCTCTTCATCTCATTTGTCAGTACAAGGAGGGATGCAAATGAATGTGGTCCTGTATGGCGCTACCGGCATGATCGGCAGCCGCATCCTTAATGAACTCATTGCTCGCGGTCATAAGGTTACGGTTGTGGCGCGCAATCCCGCTAAGGTTTCTGCTTCCAGCCAATTGCCCGGGACTTTGCTGCAGGCAGGTTCTAGAAGGTGCCGGGGGAGTCGAGCAGGCGGTAGAGCGTGGAGCGGCTGATGCCGAGCATTTTTGCGGCGCGGAGCTTGTTTCCGTCTGTACGGGCGAGAACGCGATGGATGTGGCGCAGGATGGCGCGGTCGAGGTTCGGGTCGTCATCCGGCGATGAGCTAACAGGCGAAACGGGTGCGATGGGCGCGGGCTCAAGCACGGGAGTGAGAGCGGGGAGATCGATGGGGCGAATCCATTGGCCTGGGCAGCCGAGAGCGGCGGCGAAGATGACGTTTTGTAATTCGCGAACATTGCCGGGCCACGCATGCTGCAAGAGCCGCGGTAGCGACTGAGGGCCGAGCCCGCGCATCGATTTGCCGTGCGTGGAGGAGAACTGCTCTACGAAGAGATCGGCGAGCAGCGAAATATCTTCGCGGCGTTCGCGCAGTGGCGGCAGAGTGAAGCGGATTGCGGTGAGCCGGTTGGCTAAATCGCCCCGGAAGGCGGCTGCGGAGACCAGCTTGCGCAAGGGCTGGCCGGAGATGCAGAGAATCTGGCGAGGGGTGGAATCGAGCGCGCGCAGGATGTGCTGATGGTCGAGCCATTGGAGCAGTTCAAGGAGCCGGGCCTGATGCGGCGGAGTCAGCTCATCGATGCGGGTGAGGACGAGCGTTCCACCCGAAGACTTTTTCAGAGCGGGAAGACCCGTCAATTCCGGCGTTGCGGCAGGTTCTGCCGGGACGAGCGCCATGGCAGGCTGCGCCTGCTGAAATAACAGCGGGGCTGAGCAGGGTACAAAAGGCGAGCGGGGATCGAATCCGAATGCGTGCAGGGTGCGTGCGGCCAGCATTTTCCCGGTGCCGCTTTCGCCCTCCACCGTGGCGATACGAAGGTGACGAGCGGCGTGACGCATCTGCGAAAAAAGACGCTGCATAGCAGGGCTGCGTCCGGTCATCTCTCCGAAGCTCCAGTCCGGAGGATATTCAGGGCGATGGACAGCAACGGGCGAAGGGGTTTCTTCGATTAAATGCGCGGACTGCAATCGGCTCTCCTATGTTCTGGAGAGCATATCGGCTGGCTGAGGTTTGTCTTGAGTCCGATGGCACGCGGCGTGAAAAGAGAGACCGCGTCTGGGAGCAGGCGGTCTCTCTCAGATCAGCCCGGGCTATTTGATGACGAGCAGAGTTCCCGACTGCGGAGGAGTCTGTCCGACGATTGCTGCTTTGTTGGATTGGGTCGAGAGCCCCTCGCTTTTAACCACCGTCGCACTGATCTTCGATCCCGTGGGCACGTCGCTGTAATGTCTCTCGGCTCCGTTTACGGTGAACGTCGCGCCGTAGGGAACGGAGTAGATTTTGGCGGTGCCATCATCGAGGCGCAGAGTTACGGACTGTCCGTTTTTTGCAATGATAGTGCCGTTGATCTGGGTCACGGTTGTCACGACGGACTCGACGCGGCGCTGTACCTTCACGTGCGCAAGTGTCGTGCCCGGTTTGAGGCTGCCGGGAGTAGTCGGTTTACCGTCGACTGTCAGCGTTGTTCCGGGCTTGAGCTCCAAAAGGCGGAGACTGCCGTCGGGAAGCCGGAGAACGGCGTCGTCGCCTGAGACGTAGGCGACCTCGGCGGTATCAATCGTCATAACTCCTGCGACCGATAAGGGAGTGTTTGTGGTTGTTGAGGTTTCCTGCGCGGGCGACACGGCCGGCAGAGCGAAAAGCACGGCGGTGGCGCAGAGAGCGAACTTCGTGAAAAGAGTCATTTTCATCCTCCTGGAATAAGCATGAGAATACGGATTCGAAAGAGAGAATGACTTTTTAGCGGATGGGGTTGCCTGAGACGGCTTTTTCGGGCGAATTTTGCCGAGGCAAAAGTGGGCTCGGGAATCAATGCGGGACGAGACTGGCTGGTTATTGAGCCCCGTGCTTCGAGGTCCTTGCAGACGGCTGGTCGGAGAAGATTTTTCCGTCACGGATGTGTACGACGCGATGCGCGTAATCGGCAATGTCGGGCTCGTGGGTTACGAGCACGATGGTGTTTCCGTGAGAGTGCAGATTGTCGAAGAGGGCCATGATTTCATCGCCGGTCTTCGAGTCGAGATTGCCGGTGGGCTCGTCGGCGAGGATGATCGACGGGCGATTGATGAGCGCGCGGGCGATGGCGACGCGCTGGCGCTGCCCGCCGGAGAGTTCATTCGGCTTGTGATACATGCGGTCTTCGAGATTGACGGAGCGAAGCACCGCCTGGGCGCGCTCGAGCCGCTCGGAGGCGGAGGTTCCGTTGTAGATGAGAGGCAACTCCACGTTATGCAGAGCGGTGGCCCGTGCCAATAGATTGAAGGTCTGGAAGACGAAACCGATTTCCTTGTTACGGATGCGAGCAAGCTCGTCGTCGTTGAGATCGCTTACCAGATGGCCGTTGAGCCAATAGCTGCCTTTGGTGGGTGTGTCGAGGCAGCCGATGAGGTTCATGAGAGTGGATTTGCCGGAGCCGGACGGCCCCATGATGGCTACATATTCGTTGTGCTTGATGCGCAGAGAGATTCCCTGAAGCGCGTGAACCTCCTGCTGCCCCATGCTGTACGTCTTCCAGAGGTCTTCGACGACGATGACGTCGCCGTGCGGGATCGGTGTTGCGTCTCTTGCTTCGGCTTCGTGGGTTGTCTCAATCGTCATCCGGTGCTCCGTCAATCCCTTGAATCCTCTGGAACTTTCTTTACGCTCAGTGCGCATTCTACGGCGGGGCTGCGAATTCCCGCACCAACCAGCCTTTATTTTACGAGGATGACGAGGAGTCCGAATCCGAATCTTTGGGTTGTTGGGGCGGTGTGTTATCGCGCTTGACCAGAGCATTGTCTTTCAGATCGCGCAGCACGTGGAAGGTTCCGGTTACGATTTCATCGCCCGCCTGGAGCCCGCTTAACACCTGGATATTGGTGACGCCGGTGATGCCGGTGGTTACCGGGACGAAGCGGGTTCGCAGTTTGCCCTTTTCGTCTCGAACTACGAAGACACCCTGCACCTCATTTCCATTCATCGAGGGATCGGCGGATGGAGCGGACGCTGCTTGGCCCTTCTTCGCATTCGGATTGCGCATGACGAGTGCCTGGATCGGGATGACAAGAGTGTTGTCGCGAGTTGCGGTAATAATCTTTGCCGTCGTCGAGAGACCCGGCTTGAGTTCGTCGCTCGGTTTGTCGAGGGTGACGACTACCTTGAAGTCCTTGGCTTCCTCCTGGCCGCTGGTGGACTGGCTGGTTGCGAGACCGCTGGAGCGCAGCAGCGCCTGATCGCCGACTTCAGTTACATGGCCCTTGAAGACCCTGCCGGGAATCGCGTCGACAGATACGTCGGCTTCCTGTCCGAGCGCGACATTGACGATGTCGGTTTCGTCCACCTTGACCTCGGCGGTAATGACCGAGACATCGGCGAGGGTCATGAGGACTGAGCCGTTTGTATCCTGAATGCCGGGAACGACCGTTTCACCTTCGCGCACGGGCAAGTTGGTGACGATTCCGTCAAACGGAGCGATCGCGATTGTTTTCTTGAACAGATCGACGTTGGCGGTCAGGTCAGCCTGCTGTGTGTTCATGTGACCGCGCGCGGAGGCCGTCTGCGCTTTGGCCTGAGCCACGGCTGCCACGTTCTGCGCGAGGGTGGCGACATCGGTGTCGTACGCGGACTTTTTGGCGTCGAAGTCCTGCTTGGACATGACCTGCGCGGCGTAGAGGCCCTGGGCGCGCTTGAAGTCGAGGGCCTTTTGTTCGAGATCGGCCTTGGCGTGCTCGACGGCGGCTTCCTGGGTCTTTTCGGCAGCGATGTAGGCGGCGATATCTGTGTCGGCGGCGGCTATGGCGGCCTTCTGGCCCTGGACGTTTGCCTCCTGCTGCACGTTCTCGATGGTGGCGACTTCCTCACCTTTGTGCACCCGGTCGCCTTCCTTTACATACAGATGAGTGATTCGTCCCAAGGCCTCCGCGCCCAGGTTCACGTAGGTCTTGGGCTTGATCTGTCCTGTGCCGCTGACGGTGGAGACGAGGTTCTCGCGCACGACTTTATCGGTCATGACCTTGGTATAGCCGGACTGGGCTCGCACGACGGTCAGGGTAACGATACCGGCAACGACCAAGACACCAACAATGATGAGAATGATTTTTTTCAAGCCTGTTTTCCTGTTTGCAGAGTCCAATGCCATGTTCGCCGAGAATTACGCAGGACGAAGGCAAATAGTTCCCTCATGCACCTGCCTTTGGGGGGCGAATGCGATGAAATCGGGAAATCAGGCTGATGATATCAGGGATGGGCCGAAGTTGAGGTTGGATAACGAGGTTCAAGAGGATACGAAGATTGCTTGAATCTACGTCTTCCAGGCCGTAAAATCAGTCAGGCTGTAGAGGAGCAGTAAAACGGCGTATGCAAACGGGTCGTTTCACAATCATTCTTGCGCTTGCTTTTGGAGCGATCGCATGTATTCCCAGTGCGCACGCTCAACAGACGCAGCAACCGGCGCAGGCCGACAGCGGATCGCAGGCCACGCCTGGTCAGGATGCGCAGAATCCGCTGACCCGCCAGCTTTCGGATAAAGAGAGGTTCAAGCAGCAGAAGGACCTGAAACAGGAACTGCACGGAACCTACAAGACCTGGCTGGACGTTGATGTTCGCTGGATTATCACCGACCAGGAGAGGAAGGCTTTCAAGAGTCTGAGCAACGATGAGGAGCGTGATGCCTTCATCGAACAATTCTGGCAGCGGCGCAATCCCGATCCCGATTCGCCTGAGAACACCTTCCGGGAAGAGCATTATCGCCGCATTGCTTATGCCAACGAGCACTTTGCGGCCGGCAAGCCGGGCTGGATGACGGACCGGGGTCATATCTATATTGCTTTTGGGCCGCCCGACGACATCGAATCACACCCGAGCGGCGGCTCTTATAATCGCCCGATGGAAGAAGGCGGCGGCCAGACCTCGACCTATCCATTTGAAACGTGGCATTACCGCTATCTGGAGGGCGTTGGACAGAACATCGACGTTGAGTTCGTGGATACCTGCATGTGCGGGGATTACCACATGACGATTGACCGCGGCGAGAAAGACGCGCTGCAGCACGTGCCGGGCGCGGGAGAAACGATGTACGAAGAGATGGGCATGGCCAAGCGGTCCGAACGTTCGCAAGGCGGACTGGAGACGCTGGGAAGCGGCCCCTACGGGCAGCAGCAGCAGGCCAAGGAATTTGACCGGCTGGAGCTGTACGCGAAGCTGCAGGCGCCTCCGCCGGTCAAGTTCAAAGACCTTGAATCGTTCGTGTCCAACCACAAGCTGCTGACGGGGCCGGTGTTTCCGTTTGATGTGCGTACCGATTTTGTGAAAGTGACGGATGATACGATTCTGGTGCCGATTACGATTCAGATTAAGAATCGCGATGTCACCTTCAATACCAAGGACGGAGTATCGAAGGGAGTGGTCAATATTTTTGGCCGCGTCTCGACGATTACGGATCACGTTGTGCAGACTTTTGAGGATACGGTTGAAGTTGAACAGCCGTCGGAGCTGCTGCCGCAAGACGCTGGATAACTCCGATCTTTACTGGAAGGCGCTTCCATTGCGGCCTGGACGCTACCGCCTCGATGTAGCCGTGAAGGACGTGAACAATCCAGACCATGTAGGGGTGTATGCGCAGGCGATTAATGTTCCGCGGTATGACGACGATCAGCTTTCGGCCTCGTCGCTGATTCTGGCGGATAAGATGGAGCGGGTTCCGTCCAAGCAGATCGGCACAGGGAGCTTCATTATAGGAAACACGTATATCCGGCCTCGTGTCTCGGTGAATGCGGCGACTCCGGCAGCGTTCCATCGCAATCAGAGTCTAAGCTTCTGGATGCAGGTATATAACCTGGGGATCGACCAAAAGAGCAAGCAGAACGCGGCAAAGATTACTTACGAGATTATCGACACCGCATCGAACAAAATGCTTCTTGATACGTCAGAAGACTCACAGAAGCTGGGGGCGAACTTAGACCAGCTTACGGTCGAAAAAAGCTTACCCCTTGCCAGTCTTCTGCCAGGGAAGTACCTTGTGAAGGTAATGGTCGATGACAGTATCTCCAAACAGGATATTGCCCAATCGGCCCCATTTACGGTTGAATAGGTTCGTGTCGTAGAAACAAGTCCTGGGTGAGCTGCCGGAGAGCAGTGAAATCCATTTGATTTCTGATTGACGGATGATCGGAGCAAGAGGCCAGGAAGCAATAGACGATTGGATCAGTGAACCGAAGGTTTTCCATATTCGCCCCAGTTCTTGCGCTGTTCCTTACAGCGATGGCGCTCCCGGCCTGTGCAGCCACAGAGGGGACGGTGAGCGGCGTTGTGCGCGATACCCGAGGCGCTCCCCAGATCGGGGCTCTGGTGCAGCTCGTGAACGCCGACCTCTCGGTGATCGCCGAGACCTTTACGGACGATCATGGCCGCTATTCAATGCTGAGGGTGCTGCCGGGGGTTTACGGCGTGAAGGCGACCGCCGCTCTGTTTTTGCCTACCCTGCGCGAAGACCTGCGCGTTCGCGCCGACTCGAAGGTGGTTGTCAACCTGACATTGAATACTCTTTATGAGGCCTTTCGATGGCTTCCGGCGCGGCCTCGCCAGCCAGACGAGCCACGCGATGATTGGGAGTGGACGCTTCGGCTGTCGGCAAATAAGCCGCTGCTTCGGATGCTGCAGGACGGCCCGCTGGTGGTTGTTTCAGAAGGCGAAGGACAGAATGCGGCGCTCAAGGCCAGGGTAACCATCCGTGGCGGAGAGAGCGGCTTCGGCGATGGAGGCATCCATCACGATTTCGAGATGCAGCGGTTGAACGATGACACACGGCAGTTGATTCTGCGAGCGGACCTGAGCCAGTCGGACGACACAGCGCTTAATACCGTGGTTGGATACGAGCAGCAGCTTGGGCTGGGCAGGACGCTGCGCACGGTGGCGGCGTTTGTGGATCGTCCGGAGATTGCGGGCGGACCCGACATTCAGGGAATGCAGGCGATGATTTTCCGCACCGCGGAGACGGTGGACCTGACTCCGGCAATCGGAATTGAAGCAGGGGGCGAGACGGAGATCGTCCACATGGATGCTACGCAGCTTGCGAACCATCCCTTCGCTTCAGTGCATGTGCGCGCCGGCGATGCGCTGGTTTCCTATCGTGTAGCAACTGCGCCGGGAGTGCAGCAGGCGGAATCGATGGATCGCGCGAGCACGCTGTCTCCCGAAATTGCGGAACGAAATGGGCAGATGCTGATGGAACATGGGCTGCACCAGGAACTCTCTTTGTCGCAATCGACTGGAAAGTTCCGGACGCGCATGACGGTATTCCACGATCGCGTGGATAACCCGATGGTGGATGGCGGTGGGGAAATCAGCGCGGCGGATTGGAAGAGCGGCGATCTTCTTTACGACTCCTCCACTAACGCGATTGAGGTTGCCGGGGATGATTACACGGGAACCGGTATCGTGGCCGAAATAAGAGAGATGATGCGGGACGATATGTGGCTGGCACTGGCAGGAGGCACGGGTGATGCGTTGCAGATGGACGCTCTTCCGCTTCCCGTTACGGTGGAGAAGGGCCTTGTGAGCCTGCGGCCTCGTCGAACCGAAATGTATTCCGCCGCATTCGGAGGCAAGCTGCAACATGCCGGAACAGAGTGGCGGGCTTCGTATCGATGGCAACAGGCCAATTCCCTGACCGCGGTCGATCCGTTTAATAAGAGTCTCCCGGATCCCTATCTTAGTTTCTATGTGCGGCAGCCGATACATTGCCGGAACGTTTTGCCGAATGGGATGGAAGCGCTGGTGGATGTGAGAAACCTGCTCGCCGAGGGCTACAGGCCCTTTGTAACCGACAACGGTAGCGTGCTTTATTTCGCGCAGACTTCCCGAGCGGTTGAGGGCGGTTTGTCGTTCACTTTTTGAGCGATTTCCGCACGCGTTCCGGGCAAATTCAACAATGCAGTTATGTTATATTTCAAACAGCGCTGAGGGAAATTTCGACGCGCTTCCATCCAGTGTTATCCTTGAACGCCGATTCGGCGCCCAAGTGGACGCGTAGCTCAACTGGCAGAGCATTCGACTCTTAATCGACAGGTTGGTGGTTCGATTCCACCCGCGTCCACCATCCTAGACATTTTCCTGTCAAACGGATGCTAACTACGATTCGTTTGCTCCGCAGGTTTCATTTTCGAAAACCTGTCCAAAAACCTGATCAAACGTTTTTCGCTGATTGCGCTGATGATTGCCTCGCGCGACAGCTCCAACTCCTGATGTTGATATCGCTCCATCGACTTCAGACCGCTTGCGCTGCTTGGAAGCCCATGGCGATAGTAGTCAGATGACCGGACTTTGAGCGAGAGAATGGAAAGAGCCACCCCTCGAATCCGTACTTGCTTCAACTCTTCTGAATCGTCTCAAACGCCCAATGTTTCTAATAGACGACTTTCCCGGTATCCCACTTTCGTGGTATCCCTTGTGGACAACCCCCAAAAGGGGACGCCAATCTGCAGGCAGAGCCGGATACCGCAGGGGCGGAATTCTGGGTCGTCAGGCTTGGCGGGACAGTGCGCGGTCACAGCATCGGGTAAATTCTATTGCGGAGCCAAGGGCGATGGAGAGCGGATGCCAGGCATCGACGGCGGACATCACTGAACGGAGGAACGCCGAAGAATCGCTACGCCTGTTCCGAAAGCTGATAGACCAGTCCAACGACGCGATTGAGGTCGTTGACCCGAAAACCTTGCGCTTCCTCGATGTGAATGATACGTGCTGCCACGACCTCGGCTACACACGCGACGAACTCTTATCTCTCAAAATCTCCGATGTCGATCCAAATTTGAATGAATCTATGTTGGCGAGAGTTCAAAAGGAGTTCGACCAAACAGGGTCTGTGATTTTCGAAAGCTTGCACCGGCGAAAAGACGGATCTATTTACCCGGTGGAAATCAATCTCAAGCGCGTCGAGCTGGACCGCGCCTACGGCGTCAACATCGTCCGCGATATTACTCAACGTAAAAGGGTAGAGGAGGAATTGCGTCAAAAAGAGAAGGAGCTTAGGGAAGCTCAGCGTTTGGCTGGAGTAGGAAGCTGGCAATGGGACGCACGGGTTGATAGAGTGATCTGGTCGGAGGAGCTTTACCGCCTCCACGGCCGTGATCCCGACTTGCCAGCGCCCTCCTACAAGGAGCACCCCGGGCTTTACACCGCTGAAAGCTGGGACCGGCTTCAGCTGGCTGTTAACGAAGCCCTACAAACTGGAACATCATATGAACTCGATATGGGGATTAGCTGGTCCCGGATCCACCGCAAAATGCGTGACCGCCCGTGGCGAACCGGTGCGTGATGCGGGCGGCCAAATCATCGGGCTCCGTGGCACCGTTCAAGACATCACGGAGCGGAAGCGGGCGGAACGGGCACAGCGCGAAAGCGAGGACAAACTCCAACTGATTCTCGACTCGACCGCCGAAGCCATTTATGGAAGTGATCTCGAAGGCCGCTGCACGTTCTGCAACGCAGCCTGCCTTCATGCTTTGGGGTATGAGCATGTAGACGAGCTCCTCGGCAGGAATATGCATCATCTGGTTCATCAGACTCATGGCGACGGGGCATTGTTCCCCGTGGAGGAGTGTCGAATTTGCCGGGCGACGTGCACTGGGGCAGGAGTCCACGCGGACGACGAGGTGCTGTGGCGGGCGAATGGGACCAGTTTCCCGGCCGAATACTGGTGCTATCCCCAGTGGAGAGGACAGAATGTCGCTGGGGCCGTGGTCGCGTTTTTCGACATCACGCAGCGCAAACTGGCGGAAGCGGCTCTCGCGAGCGTGAGCGGTAAGTTGATTGAGGCACAGGAGCAGGAACGTAGCCGGATCGCGAGGGAGCTTCACGACGACATCGGTCAGCGTCTCGCGCTGTTGGCCATCGAGCTGGCACAACTCCAACAAAGCCATACCAATTTGTCTGAACTCCCTAGCCGCATAGGCGAACTGCAGAAGCAGACCTCCGAGATAGCGGCGGATATTCAATCCCTGTCTCACGAATTGCACTCATCGAGACTGCAATACCTGGGTATTGTCGCGGCGCTAAGAGGCTTTTGCGAAGAATTCGGCGAGCAGCAGAAAGTGGAGATTGACTTCAAAACCCACGATTTGCCAACCTCTTTGTCGCCAGACATTTCCCTCTGCTTCTTTCGAGTGGTGCAAGAAGCTCTGCACAATTCGGCAAAACACAGTGGGGCACGGCACTTCGAAGTGCGATTGTGGGGAACGCCGGATGAGGTTCATCTCACGGTCAGCGACTCCGGCGCGGGCTTTGACGTCGAAGCGGGAAAGGCGAGCCGAGGGCTTGGCCTGGTCAGCATGGAGGAGCGTGTGAAACTCCTGAAGGGAACACTTGCAATCGAATCGCAACTCCAGCGTGGTACCACGATCCACGCGAGTGTGCCTTTCACGTCAGATATCAAGCCCATGCGGGCAGCCGGGTAGTGAGTGCCAAAATCGCGGAGCTACTACGGGTTTGTGAATCGTTTAAGTGATTTTGAGATCTGTTTTCTGCTCTTGCCGGCTGTCGAGACAGAAAGCCGTCGCAACTTGCGCAAGCTTGTCGGGTTGATATGGCAATGGGATCCCCGCGGGTTTTGCTGGCAGACGATCACCCCAAAATCCGTGAACGGATCGCTCAACTGCTGGAAGATGAATGTGAGGTCGTGGGTACCGCCGAGAACGGGGCACAGTTAATTGAGGCCGCACTTAACCTGGAACCCGACCTGATCGTGCTGGACATATCTATGCCGGTACTCAACGGAATTGAAGCTGCCCATTACCTCAAAAATTTCGGTTCGCCAGCTAAGGTGATATTCCTTACCATGCTCGAAGATGATGCTTTCGTGAACGCGGCAGGTATGGCAGGGGCTCTCGGATACGTTCTCAAGTGCCGGATTTCTATTGACTTGATCCCGGCTGTCCGCAAGGTTCTGCAAGGCCATGTGTTTGCTTCTCCGCCACTCCGCATGAATTGATCTCTACAGATTTTCGTCTCCGCCGCCCAGCTGCGGCGGTATCCAGACGTTGAATTGCTCGTGCCTCATGCGGTGCAGGATCGTCTAGACCGCCTTGCCGATGGCGACGCACTAGAGCTCTGGGTACTCGGTCTCGGTCAGTCGTTTGATCGCTCGATTATTGTCTAGTGAGAGCCTGCTGGGATAATAATGGCCATCGCTGTCCCGGAGCCGCACATTCCCTGGATCTCCCCGGAGATGCATGCGCCTGCGGAATACTTGAAGCAGCCGGCCTTCCTTGCGGTTACGGAGACGGGACGTTTGGCGCCGCCCATAATCGCATCATCGGAACCAAAGGGAGAGGACGGCCCAAAGTCGACGACGAAGCCGGTATTCTTCTGCGTACTCTTCCAAACGATTGTTGTGCCGGTCTTCACGCAGAATGTGCTGTTGCCCTTCGCGTTGGGGATACCGGGCGTCGCTGAAGCGCCCTGATTGTCGCGCTTCACGTCTACAATGCAGGGGAGGGAGGCCGATCCACATGTGTTGCTCGCGTTGCATTGGGACTGAGGATTCGGTTCCGAGCAAGCATACTTGTTGTTTTGCGCCTGCACGAAACTGTAGCTCACCAGCACAGCGAAACATAACATGACGCTACGACGAGCGAAGGCACCTTGTTGAATCTTCATGCAACACCTCATTGTGAAGGAATACCCACCTAGCTCGTAGAGCGAAAAGGTTACTTAGAGGGACTTTTCCGACGGCAGTACGCCTGTTAGTTGACGCCTGCCGATCCTTTCCAGTCCAAGAGGTCGGATAACCGCCAGGGGTTTTGTAACAGGTCCAACTGCAACTCGCCTTGTTTGTCGAGCACAAGTTGCGCTGCCGGATACAGGAGGCCGGTGCTCTTGCTCTTATCCTGATCATTCAGATTCAGAACCCCCACAGTCAGATCGAAGGACATGGAATTGCTGTCCGTCCACGCCTCTGCCATGCGAATCTGTCGATTAGTGACAAAGACGATCTTGCGACCGGTGGGCGTCGCCGTCATCTTGATGTAAGAGCAGTCATTCCCAAGCGTGCCGGTGATCTCGATATGCCCTACCGCCTTCATTTTCTGCAGAGCATTTACTAACCCCTTATTTTGCGCCTGCTGGTAGGCCTGCATCAGGATCTGCCTGTCCGCCGGAGTCGAAAACTCATAGATGTTCAGCGTCACTCCGATGTTTTGACCCATTTGGGTTCCCGTGCCGAACGCCTGAGCGTCGATCGTTTCATACTTGTCCCGGGCAAAACCGGGATGGCCGACCGCTACTAAAGTCGCCAGCACGATGCTGTTGACCACGAATTTTGAATAAGGTTGCATGCGCATGTTCTTCTCCCGCCACTGCACCCGGCAGCGCCATCATTGTTCGCACCAAGTACTTCGGACTTTGTCTCAAGGCGCCGACTGAAACAATAGTCTCCGAGCTAATCGAGGGCCTGAGTGCGGATTTTCGACTTAAATGAGCACAGCTTCTTCGCGACGGCGCTGATGAGCATATGCTTGTCTTGAGAGCTTCACTCCGATGGCCGTCGGGTGAGAACTGTCACCTGCGACAGGTGTGTGCCTACGGTTCTGGGTTTAGGATCTCGATAAGTGAAAGATCGAAGATGAGAGGAGCCACATCGGTTTTCGGCGCATCGTTCGGACAGCAAAAAAATCAGAAGGGGAAGTGTGTCTAGAAAATCGTCGCGAGCTGGCGCAACAGCCATCGGTCCAAATGCTGAAGGCTTCAATCAAGAGATTTTTTAAACAGTTTCGAATCATCCGACGGGCTATTGTGCACCCTCAAGTGCCATGGTATGCGAAGGTGGTTGCCGGGTGTGCATTCCTGTATGTCATCAGTCCGATTCAGCTCATCCCGGATTTCATCCCGATTGTCGGCCAGATGGACGACGTCCTGGTGGTCATCCTGGGAATCAAGTTTCTCAGACGATGCGTTCCTCAGAGTGTTCTCGATGATTGTGAGAATGATTCGCCCGTCCCTCTTATACCCGCGATCGGAGTGGGGCCCGCGACGGATCCTCTTCCGGAATTGAAATCATAAGCGCTCCCCTCAGGTAATCCATAAGCGCGCCTTTCCGTCGCAGTATGTGGCGGTCAGGCATCAGCGGTATCCAGTCCGCCCCTGTCCCAGGTGACAGTTGTGACCTCAGACCCGCCCCCCTACTCTGAGCGGAAGTTCTCTAACTGGCGAGCGCAGCTTTGCGGGCGGCGGTAAGCCGTTCTAAAGGAGAAACCCAAAATGAGGCTGCCAAACTTTCCGGATGTCGACCTTTTCTCTGCCGGCATCAATGCTCTCTACGGGGTGCTCCTTGCCAGCAACCCATCGCACAACCGCGGCTACACTGCTGCGGGGCTGCTCATCATGGCCTTCTTCGGAGGTATCGGCGGCGGCGTAAGTCGCGATATTCTTCTCAACGACGTTCCCTCTCCGCTTACCAACGTGAACTTTCTTATCGTGTGCCTTGTGATGGGTCTGCTGGGGCTGGCGATCTACCGCTTCCTTCAGTCGAAGGAGGAGTGGTTCCGAACCAGAACGCTGGCATACTTCAAGTCTTTCACGCTGCCCTGGTTTGCCATTCTGGGCGCGCATAAGGCGCTCAATCACGGGCTCGGAGTATTCGCCGCGATCGTTATCGGGGTTATCGCCACCACTGCCGGCGGCGTCTTCATCGACCTCTTCTCAGGGGTCACGCCCGAACTGGTCAGGCCGCAGCAGCAAGGCATCACGGCTGCGGTGCTCGCGGCCGGGGTCTATACGCTCATCGCGGTTTACTATAAGACGAGCAACGACTTCTTTCCCGTCACGCTGATCGCTGTGCTGGTTTCGTTCACTTTCCGGGTATTTGCTGTCCGGGACCACTGGCCGTCGATCGTGCCGTTCGACGCACCCGGTGAAGGCCCGGGTGCGCCTGCGTAACGCCTTCTGAAAAAGACAGGCGGTTCGTGCTGATTCTAATACCGCTGGAGTCTTGACGTCTGATATCTAATTCCAGCGCACTGTTTTGGCGCACATTTGAGGAATGGTCCTATGAGCCCGGTTGAAACGCCGAAAGACAGGGGAACGGTTCTTGCCGAGGAGCGAACCGGCCTGGCCATACGGCGCTCGATAATGGCATCAGAAAGAACGCTGATGGCGTGGATCCGAACCGCCCTTTCGATGATCGGATTCGGTTTCACTATTTACAAGTTCTTTCAGTACCTGCCGGAAGATATTGCCGCCGGTAAAGTCGCGCGTCCGCAGACGCCGCGCAACCTTGGATTGAGCCTTATCGCGCTGGGCACTCTGGGATTAGCCGCCGGTGCGTGGCAACATCGCAGCTTTTTGAACGAAATGGGAGTGACCCAGAGGCGCCATGTGTGGTCCATCGCTTTCGGCGTAGCGCTTCTTGTCATCCTGATTGGAATCATCACGTTTTATGGCGTTCTGCTGCACAAAGGGCCGTTTTAGTAGAGAAGGGAACTCACGTGAAAAGCAGGCGGAGCGATCTTAACTCTGCACGGTTCTCAATGACACTGTGCTAAACGGGCAGGTTGCGGTGGGCCCAGACTTCCTGGATGACGGTGAAGAGAAACGCCGTGGTGAGTCCGAACAGAATCCACCCATTTAATGCCTCGAGCGATCCCATGAGCTGCCATCGGGACTCCAAGTTGAGGTGGCCGCTCCCGTAGGTCGTCATGGCGCCCAGCGAATACAGCATGGCGCTCTTCCGGTCGGGTAGTGCGCCAAGCAGACAGTAAGCGATGGCCCAAATCGAAGCCTCAACACCTTGCAGAACAGTGGCGCAAAGCGCAGTGCCGCCAACAATGAACACTGACGCTATGTTGGGGAGACGTGTTTTCCGGTTTCCTTTCAGGACAAATGACACTGCCTGATTGATCTCTCCAAGGGTATAGGCGTGGAGGACCACCGTAACAATAATGAGCGGCAAACTCCATACCCAATCGGAGCGCCATGGAGTGACGGTGGTAGGGTCCACAAGTAAAACCCACGTCACACTTTGCCCATTTCCAATGAGTGGGAAGAAATTGTGCCCAACCCACTTTGCCTGTCAGATTTGTCGAACACCACCTGGTCATGCCACCAGAGCCGTTCAAAGAAGGTGCGTGCAACCTCCAGCTGCAATTGTTCTTGCGAGGATGGCAGTATCGTTTTTACGATGTCGCCGATAGTACGGCTCCCGTCAATAGCGTCAAACAAGCGCTTTTCTGTTGGGCATATTGTCATAAAAAGATCCCTGTAGGTGTGATTCTGGTTTATCAGAACGGCTGCGGCCCCGGGAGGCACCTGCTCCTGAACGCAGATCGTCTCCGACATTCGAATGGGCACAAAACCGAGCCAGGCGTCATCTGTAAAACTGATTGGCTGGGAGGGGGCGAATCCATCGTCCCGGTAAACAATAACGCTGTGGCGCACCATCGTGCCGCGAAAAAGCTCGACACCCGCGTACTGCTCTGCCAAGGAAAGGTGCGCCATCCGAGAGGCTTGGGGAATCTGCGCCATCACACCACAGCGAGGGGAGTAGGGTGCTTGTTTTACCCAGCGACCAAATGTCAGTTTTCCCCGCTCAATAAAATCGAATAATTGCGGCACAGAATACGCGCGGTCCTGCGGGTGCAGAAGGGCATCGGCGAGCGCCGCTTCCTGGCGGAAATCCGGGGCCTCGCGCAACAGGTTTTCCAGTGGATGACCGGGCGGCAACGCCCGGAGGGCAGCGATGAGGTCGCGGATTCCCTCATCCGTGGCATGGATGCCAATCCGTCTGCAGAACTCCTGCAGCATATAGATACCGGTCCGTCCGTAGGGCGCATAGACCATCAGATGCATTGCTCCGTCCGGTTTGAGCACGCTGCGCAGAGCTGCGAGTCCGGCATCCGGGTTCGCAAGATGATGGAGAACTCCGGTGCAGACAATCTGATCGAAGGTCTTCTCCAGATCGCTCAGACGATCGATGGGGAGTTGGTGGACCTGAAGATTGGTTAAGTTGTATTTGCGCTTGAGATCTTCCGTGCATCGCACACTGGTCGCGCTGAGATCGATGCCGGTGACCTGAGCTTTGGGCCAACGTAAGGCATGCTTGGCTGCCTGAGATGTTCCGCAGCCGGCAATGAGAATGGAATGGTCTTCTCTATAGGGTCTATCCGGCCAGAAGAGATGATGATCCGCGCGGCACCTGTGTGGGTCCTGCCAGCGCCGTTGATACTTTTCCAGAGTATCGACCGGCGGGGGATACGGATAGCGGTCGTAGAAGTCCTGGACCTTCTCTGCTACATCAAGGAACGGCGAGAGTGGTTGTGCTCGTTGGCTCATGGCAAATTCAGCATTCAAACGATCCCCGCCAGACGATTGCTTTCCGGGAAATCTATCTATCAACCTTATCGAAAAGGAGAGGTTATGTGGCTTCCCCTTAGACCGGACATGGGTTAGTGAGCCGGAGCTGTCCTGCCCCCGAATGGCAAGGACTATTTGACATTGAAGGTAGCGCCCAGAACGACTCCGCTAGTTGCCATGTCATATACAAAGCTGAACCGGGAACTGGGCCGGTAATTCACATCGAGATATCGCCAGCCCCCCTGCAGGATGATCTTGGGTTTAACCCTATAACTCAGCACGCCCGCCACCTCGTAGTCGAGATTCGCGCCGCCGGCGCCCGCATCGCCCAGGACCAGGATTGCCGCCTTGGGTGACACTGGCATGGTGAGCCTTCCTCCCGCTACCACATCCACCCAATTTGCTGACTGCGAGCGATTGCTAAGCAGGCCGGACGGCTGCAAGCTGAGGTTCTCTCCCAGATGAAAGTAACGGATGCCGAACGTACCGTCGGCCTTCAGCTTCTGTTGATCCACCAACCGGTAGCCGACCTTGGGGGTCAGCAGAGACTGGTACACCTTTACCTTGACCGAGGTGACGCCGGGAAAAGGACTAAGTGGCAGCCCCTTGTCGTCGGAGAGCTTCATCCACATAAAATCGACGGGCAACAGGATGCGGCCCTTGCGAGCCTCGACAGCGCCCATCAGGCCGATGTTGAGATACTCGAAAATATCGCTAAAGCCGGCGTGAACGTTAGCGTCATAACCGAGCACACCTGTCGTTCCGTGTATTCCCGCGAACCATATATAGGGAGTGATTGCAAAGTGCCAGTTATCGTCTGCAGCAGGCGCACTCTGCGGAGTGGGAGCGCTCGCCGTCTGGTCAGGCGAGACAATATCGGCCGATTGCTGAGCGATCGCAGGCACACCTAGCGCCAGAGCCAGAGACCCTGCAAACACCAAAAGACAAATCTTAGGGCGCAATTTCATTGCGCATCTCCTTGTGTGCTCTCACTCACTGCTTTAATTGCCCGCGATCGCAGGGGTACGCGATCTTAATTGCTACATCCGGGAGGGCCAGATCGAGATCTCGTTTCTCGAACTCTTTAATGTCTTGTTTTCGAAAGGGAGGTCTTCGCGGCCCCCCTTCTCGAAAAGTTGTGAGTTACTTGGTCCCGACCGGTTGCGGTGCCCCCTTTGCGGTCGGCGCTTTACTGCCCTTGGCTTCGGCTGCCGCTTCTTTCGCTTTGTATGCGGCCTGAGCTGGACCCAACGACGCCATTACAGTGTCTAGGTTGAACGAGGCCGCCTTCTGGCGCGGCGGGTATTTGATGTAGTTATCGATCTGCGCCGCTGTGACTGCCTGAGCGAGGTAAAGCTGCGGAACGTGATCGACCATCCAATCGAGGTAGGTGTTGGAGTTGAACTCAGCGCGCTCGAACGGATCGCGACGCAGGCTTGTGATATATGGAAGCCGCAGCTTCACAAATGGCTCTGCCCAGGCTCGCATCGTCGTTGCGCGCTGCTCTTCAAATGTCAACTTATAGTCGCCCACTCGGAGAGCCATCACGCCACCGTCATCGCTGACGTAGAAGAAGAAGTCTCTTGGACTCTCCTTCACTTGCCCTGTAAGGTAAGGCAACTGGTTAAACCCGTCGATATGCACCTTGAACGTCTTGTCCCCGGCTTTGTAGCCGTCGAGGAGCTTCTGGTTGATGTCCGGGACGCCCGCCGCCGCCAGCAAGGTCGGCAGCATGTCCTGGTGGGATACGATGCCGTTCAGCACCGAGCCCGCCTTGATTTTGCCCGGCCACCGGAAGAACGCAGGAACGCGCCAGGCGCCTTCATAGTTTGTGTCCTTTTGGGCGCGGAACGGTGTATTGGCGCCATCGGGCCAGGTATCGTTCTCCGGGCCGTTGTCAGTGGAATACATGACGATCGTGTTATCGGCGATGCCCAGTTCGTCGAGCTTATCCAGCATCTGGCCAATCTGCTCGTCGTGGACCACCATACGGTCGCTGTAGTCGTCCTGTCCGCTCTTTCCGCGGTTCTTGTCGGCGAGGTGGGTTCTAAAGTGCATCGCCGTCGAGTTGTACCAGAGGAAGAAGGGCTTGTCCCCTTTGGCTGCCGTCTCCATCCAGCCGAGAGCTGCTGACGTGATCTCCTCGTCGATGGTTTCCATGCGCTTCTTGGTCAGAGGGCCGGTATCTTCCACGGTCTGCTTGCCCAGCGGGCCAAAGCGGGGATCGTCTGGCAGTGTACTGACCTTGTCAATGGCCTTGCAATGCAGGACGCCGCGGGGCCCAAACATCGCCTTGAACTTCGGGTCCTTGGGGTAATCCGGCAGTTCCGGTTCTTCTTCGGCGTTCAGGTGGTAGAGATTGCCAAAGAATTCGTCGAATCCGTGCACCGTCGGCAGGTATTCGTTTCGATCGCCCAGATGGTTCTTGCCAAACTGGCCAGTGACATAGCCGACCGATTTCAGCATGTCGGCGATGGTCGGATCTTCCGGTTGAAGTCCGACAGTCGGCGCCTGGCATGCCGACCTTGGTCAAGCCGGTACGAAGCGGGTTCTGGCCGCAGATGAAAGCGGCGCGCCCAGCGGTACAGCTTTGCTGGCCGTAGTAGTCAGTGAAGGAGACGCCTTCGTTGGCGACGCGATCGATGTTCGGCGTCCGATAGCCCATCATGCCGTTGCTGAAGTGGCTGATGTTCCAAATGCCGATGTCATCGCCCCAGAGGATGAGGATATTTGGTTTCTTTGTAGCCATGGTTTTATTCCTTTCGTGAAAACTTCTGTTCGAGCACTGAGGTTGCCGGCCGAAGCCGGAAGACACGGATCGCAGCCTGAGGCTGCTCCCGCAAGCGTGAAACACTCTCCCGGCCACTTGTTGCGCTGGTTGTCGCCGGGACGAATCCTATTGTGGTTAGCATCGCTTTTGCATCACTGTCTGTTTTTCGCGTACTGAGCTGGGTAAATTGGCACATCATGGTTTGCATCCACTCATAAGTCCCCCCTCTCGGTCGTTTGGCTCCGTATGCTCAACTCTTGGGAGGGGCCGGCTTCGGTTTTCCGAAAGTCCACACACCGCCGAACGCGAAGGTGCTTCCTACAAAGTGGGAGTAAGCGGTGTACTCGTGATAACCCTTGAAATAGAGGCTTAAACTCTTCGCGGGTAGAATGTACGTCGCTTGTCCACCGATCGCGTAGACCGAGTAATAGGGGAGCAGGCGTGCGGGAGCGGTCAAACCGGTCGACCCAATCGGGACCGTGCCGCCGTTTGCGGTTATTTGCCATTGGTCGTAGCCGACGAGGCCAACCTGCCCTAGTTGGCTGAGATTCTTTTTCAGCGGCAGGATTTGCCCAAGTCCCCACTCCATGGTGAAGGCTTGACCCGGCGTTTTGCTGGTGTTATTCGTGCCCGCCCTGGATCCGTGAGCCTCCCAATCGGTGAACACGCTCGCGCTCGTCGCTTTATTCTTCGTGATGTAGGCAGTCGCCCCTGTTTGCAGATGATTGCCCAAATAACCTGACCCAACGTTATTTGAGGCCCCAGGGGAGTAACGCCCGGTGGGAAACATCAAGGCGTCGGCCACCAGGAAGTCCAGCCGCTTCATGTGCCAGCCTAGCGTGAATGGCTGAAAGAACAGATCAGCGAGTCCTGCTCCGCCCCCGGCGCTGCTAAGGTTCGCGTTGCCGGCAGCTGGGATCACGAGATCGGCGTCGAGGGAGCCCGTCGCCGGCGTAACTACCAACATGAAGCCAATGTTCCCACCTAGAACTTTAAAGGGAGGCACGTAGTAGGCAATATTTTCGACTGCCCACACGTTGTAGCTGCCTGTCACGGGGATGGCCTTTCCATTCGGGCCATTGAATGCGTTGGAGTAATAGCCGACGCTGATATTGGCATAGGTAGCGCCAGGCGGCGGAAGGATGCCTGCGTTGAGCCCCATCTGCCCTGGAATCCATTGCGGCTTCTGTTGTGCTATCGCAGGCGCAATCTGAAAAAAAATAATGCCCGCGAAGAGTACTGCTCTCGCTTTGAATCTCATGAGTTGTCTCCTTCTAGTTGATCGCCGTGCTCTGGCTCCGCAGCCCCACAAAAGAAGGTCACTTCTTCTGGGGCTGCTCCGCTTTCATCTGTTTCAGCTTCTGCTCCATCATCCGCATCTGCTGCTCCTTGGTCAGCTTGGGGAACAGGAACGAAATTTGCGCGCGCACGCCCCGGGAGGACCCGCCCGTGGGATGCACGGCGTTTCCGTAGAGCTGCGCGGCGAGGTTTACTCTGACAAGGTATCGTCGGTCATAAGAGCCACTGTCGTACCTTCTTTCTCCGAATTGGGATGACAAGCAGCTCCGGGTTGCCACTCTCAAAGGTCTTTCCTGCCGTGCCCATAGCTACTCTCCTCACTTTGCGGTTAAGGCGGTGGTTTGCATAAGTGTCTAGTCTCCGGCCAACCGTTCCTTTACTGCCTTGCGAGAACGCCGGGCTATTCGATTGACAGGCCCTCGGATCAGCAGGTAGGGCACTATCGCTAGAATGATCGCGACCAGCACGGCCTCGCCCGGGTAGACCCACCGCTGCTCAATGAACTGGTAGATCACGTCGAGGAGGATCGCGAGGATGAAGACTTTCCCTATCGACTTCCAACCGTTCTTCAGCATCGACCGGCGTTGCCCCGGATCGCTGAAGAGGGCCCAGAAATAGGCCGGCTTGCCATCCCGGGCGTCTTTCAATCCACTGCGGATCGCGAAGAAAATCGCCATGGCGGGTTGCATAACGAGGCGGAACTTCATCGGACCGGAAATTCGTAAGATCAAGTTTTCCCAGACGCGCGCAAACATGTGTTCCATAGCTGTCTTTCTCCTCTCAAACCGTTCCTTCGGAGCTTGGACCGCGCGCCGGCTGCCACGGCCAACGGCCTTCCATCTCCACCACTAGAGACCAGCTCAAGAAGGTACGGACCAAGATAATTGCACCCAGGATTCCGATGTTCGAGAGCGTAGGTGCGATAACTACCGTGCGAATCACATCCGCTGCAACTAGAAACTCCAGCCCGAGCGACAGTGCCCGACCCAACAAGAGCTTGTATCTCTGATAGGGGTTGCTGGCGTGGCGGCCGGTATGCAGGAGAAAGCGGACGGACGCCCAGAAGAACGCTCCTGTGATAAGCGCAACAGCCATTGCGTCAATAGCCGAGGCCCCAATCTCGATGATGCGAGACATGTCCATGGTTTCCGTGCCTTTTGTTTCACCGCGTCATGTTGCGTAACACTGCCTGGACTTGTTCTCGCTTCCACGCCCAATTTCTGAGACCCCAACAAACTAAAACATGCGATAGCAACCTCCCCTTGGTCAGAAATGCTGCAGACCGTCGCTCTCCTTCGAGTGTTGTCAACTGTCAGGTTTCCACCTTGTAGACCCACCGATCACTTCTTCGTGGCTAAAAATGAGCGGTGAGGATATCTTTTGAACATCTTCTGGACGGCCTCTGCTACCGTATCCATGGTCAGATTTACTTGGATCATTCTCCCGGAAGAGAGTTTTGCCAACTGTCACTTAGGACAGCCAAGCTGGGGGTCTTGCATGGTTTGCATGGCTATGCCGAGTTCCACATACCACATTCAACCTATTAGTTTTGCTAGTTCCGGGGTCCACAAGGTGCTAACAGAAGTGCCGTCATTTCTCGGACATTCGGCGCTTCTGCAATGGCACGTCATCGGCAATCATCCGTACTGCGGCTACTTTCCTACCGGCAGTGCCACCGGTTGTGCAAGACGGAACTCGATCAGAGATTCGCTGGGAATCGAGAGCTGTTGCCCCTTTTTGCTAGCGGCCACGGCGGTCCCACCGGCAGCGCCGGCGAGCGCGCCAATCCCAGCTCCTTTTCCCCCTCCTGCTATTCCGCCGATGAGCGCACCGAGTCCCGCGCCGCCGACAACTTTTCTCGCTGTCTTAGAGCCTTCTCCGCTTCCTTTGATCTCGTATGTGCTGGTTAGCAGTGGATAGGATGTGCCGTTTATCACGATGTCGGTCAGCTCGAGCGCCAGTTCGGAACTGCCTGACATTCTGCCGGCGGATGAAGCCGAAGCGAGATGGCCATAGACGGTGGTGCCTCTTCGGGCCACCACTACATTGTCAGCCTGCAGATTTGTCTCAAGGCTGGCGGTGAACCGATACCCGGCCTTTTGTTTGCTGGAATCTATGGAATCGACCGTTCGTATCAGGATCCGCGTCCCGGCCGGAACTGTGACCTTCCTTGTATTCTGCGCTGCCGCGGTCATTGCGGTTGCCAGCCCCATCAGGATTGTTGCGGTCCGGATAATTCCTTTTCGCATTTCTTGTCTCCTCTTCTTGGAACCTACGAGCCTTCTCCAACAATCGGCAATGAAGAATCGATTTGCAGATCGATAATCAAAAGCAATTGGTCTTCAACCTGAAGGAAGCGCGCTGCCGTGATAGCCCCCAATTGCTGTTTGATCTGCTCGTAGCTTGTTGCCAGAAGCTCAGATCGCTGCTTGCGATATGCCACCGCTTGCCGAACCAACTCGTCTGCCTTTTGATTTGTCATTTGCGTGTACGTGTTCGCATACTCTTGAACATTCGCCATCCTCAGGTCATTCAGTTTGGTCAGTTTTGCGTCGTAGTTTTCGTAGATCGGCCAGAACTTTGCCGCATCATCGGCGCTTAACTGCATGACGGATCCCATGATCTCGGCTTTTTGCTGCCGGACATCGGAGCGCAGTAGCTGGACGTATGCTCGGATATTTTGAGCATCTGAGTCTGGCGATGTGCTGGCCTGCTTCCCGGTTTGCGTCGGTTGCGTATCACTTTGGGCTCGCGCAGCCGGGATCAAAACCAGCAACGCCAGAACCAGAATCCAAGCTGTTTTCTGTCTCTTCATCTCTTGACCTCCATGGAAAATGCGATCTACCTCCGCCCTTTCGTGTATCCGGAAGGCTGCTCCGTGGGCCATCACGTCAGGACGCTGGATCCGGTCCGGATGCTTGTCAGACCAATCCCGGCATCTGCTTTCCAGGGCTTGGTCAAGACCGGTGCCTAGATCCTTAATGCGGAAACTGATCCCCATCGGATTCTCCTGAAGTTCAACGTGCGCGCGGTTGGCCTGACTACGGTTGCAGCCTCCATCACCCAGAAAGCATAGAGTGCATTGGCCAAGGGCGTAACTGCCTCTTACGACAGTGGGGGGCGGTATCCTGCGACTCTCTCACTGCCGGTCATCGGTGGGGTACGGCGTATGACACGGTAAACAATCTCGCGTACCGAAGCTCCAGCACTTAATATTTTCGGTCAACTCACTGCTAATAATGCTAGGTCCCCCGCCTCATGCGGCGGGCTAGTGTTGGAGTTGCTTGTAAAACCGCTTCCGGGCGGTCGTTTGCTATCGAGTGGCTTATGCGAGAGAAAGCAGCCGTAGTCGGAGGTGCGGGTGAATACTTCGATTCTTCCGGCACGAAGCGCCCGGCGGCGCACCGGCCTTTGATCATTTGCGTCCTCGCAATGGTTGCGTCTGCCCCTCTTTCCCTTGCTGCCATGCCGACCGCCAAAACCGTCTTCGCTCTCTATAGCCTTTCCAATCATTGGCAGGCAGCGCCCCGGGGGAGCTACGTGAAATATGTTGTTGCCGGGCTCGTAGTGATCGTCTTTGAGGCGCTGTACATCGTTCGACTGCTGTTGCAACGAAAGCAGCACCTGAAAAGCGATCTGCGTCTGCGTGAAAGCGAAAAGCGCTTCCGACTGATGGCAGATTCGACACCTTCCCTGGTCTGGATGTGCGACAAGGGAGGCAAGGTCACCTATCTCAATGACAGACGGATACTCTTCACTGGCCGCGATCTGGAGGCCGGACTTGGAGATGTATGGTCGGCAGTCATTCACCCTGACGACTTGCAAAATGTCCTCGCGTTAAACTCACTGGCGCTTGAACGCCAAACGGAATTTTCCAAAGAATATCGGCTTCGCCGGCGAGATGGAGTGTATCGATGGATGTTGGATGTCGCTGCGCCGCGGATCAACGGGGACGGCGTGTTTGCCGGGTTTATCGGCTCGGCGGTTGACATTACAGACCAGAAACTGGCAACGGAAGCGCTCGAAAAAATCGGCGGCCAATTGATTGAAGCTCAGGAAGAAGAACGCAGCCGGATAGCCAGAGAACTTCACGACGACATCTGCCAGCGACTTGCGCTTCTCTCAATGGAATTGGAACAAGCGAATCGGGGGTCGAATGGTTCAAGTGGCTCGCCGAATCCGAAGATTGAGGAAATCCGGCTACATTGCTCCGAAATCGCCACTGATGTTCAGGCGTTATCGCACGAGCTTCACTCCTCGAAGCTGGACTATCTGGGCATGGTAGCCGCTATCAGGAGTTTCTGCCGGGAATTCTGTGAGCAGTACGACGTGAGCGTTGAGTTCGCCGATGAGAACGTTCCCAACTTTTTGCCCCGGGATGTTTCCCTATCTCTATTTCGAGTCACACAAGAAGCGCTGCACAATGCCCTGAAACATAGTGGGGTGAGCCAATTCTCGGTGAGCTTGCGAGGCACGGCAGACGAGATTCAGCTTGAGGTCAGTGACGAAGGCGCGGGGTTCGACCTGGAGGGAGCAAAGCAGGATAGAGGATTGGGGCTCGTCAGCATGCAGGAGCGAGTCCATCTGGTGCAAGGCACCTTCGCTATCGAGTCGAAAGTGAATTGTGGGACGAAAGTTTTCGTCCGTGTGCCCACTAGTTACAAAAAATGAAGCTTCGGCAATTGCTGCGTATACCGTTGGAGCGGGAGCTGCGATGGAGGTCAAAATGGGACGGATACGTGTCTTGCTGGCTGACGATCACGCGATAATTTGCGCCGGGGTCGCGAAATTACTGGAGCCTTATTACGAAGTCGTAGGAAGTGTTGAAGACGGGCGTGCCCTGCTGAAAGCAGCGAATGAACTCAAACCAGACGTCGTGCTCCTGGATATAGGAATGCCCCTATTAAATGGCCTGGATGCCGCGCGAGAGTTAAAGAAAAGAATGCCTTATGTAAAGCTGATTTTCCTCACAATGGATTCTGATTCCTACGTTGCCGCTGAAGCGTTCAGGGCCGGTGCCTTGGCCTATCTCCTCAAAACGTCATCGTCCGCCGAGTTGCTGCAGGCAATTCATGGCGTTGTGAAAGGAGTATCATACGTAACTCCCGCGATCGCCCGCGCCATGGAAGAAAGCCTCATCCGGGATCCCAGGGCCCTGAATCGCCCAAAGGAACTCACTGGGCGGCAGTGTGAAGTCCTACAAATGCTTGCGGAGGGTCGGTCCATGAAAGAGATCGCCTACATTCTGCAAATTGCCCACCGCACCGTACGGTTTCATAAGTACCGGATCATGGAGGAGTTAACTATTTCTTCGAACGCGGACCTCGTCAAGTACGCGATGAGGCATGGAATGATCTCCGCCGCTTGAGGCAGACCCCTTCCACACATCTGTTACTAGCTGTCGCAGATGACAGTAGTCGACTATCCACATGAAGAGAACAATCTGAAATGTGTCTTTCCGTGAGTTCGGTCAACGAAGAGGGTCTCTGTGGACAAGATTCGAGTGGTGCTGGCCGAAGATCATCCGGGGGTAATCGCAAAGATTCGCCGGACGCTCGGCGAAGAGTTTGAAGTGATCAAGGCAGTGGAGAATGGCAGCCAAGCCATTGGTGCCGTTTTGGAGCTGGACCCCGATGTTTTTGTGACCGATATTTCGATGCCCATTCTAGATGGACTCCAAGTTGCAAGAAGGATCCAGAATTCGAATAGCCGAACCAAGATTATATTTTTAACCATTCATGAAGATCAGGACTTTCTTGCTGCGGCGCTGTCCGCCGGGGGCACCGGTTATGTCACAAAGTGCCGCCTCTCGACGGACCTGATTCCAGCAATTCACGAAGCGCTGAAGGGGCACACCTTTGTATCCGAGTCGATGCGAATGTAAACTCGCACTCCAGCTTCGAAGCCGGCAACCAGGCGGCGTACATGGTGACTCGTTTTCCGCATCCAGGAAATGCAGCTAGCCTTCAAACTCGCGTGGTCGATGGTAGTTGCGGCATCTTCACTGCCGCTGCTTTGGGCTCAAGACCTCTCTCCCCGCGCATATGTCATCACGCCACTACATTCCAATGCGGTTACGATGACGGACTCTTTCTACCACGGCAGTGTTCTCTTGGACGGCGCGGCTCCGATCACTGGTGCAACAGGAACATATGGTGTGTCAGTCCTTACCTACTATCACGCATTCAGCTTTTTAGGCCGCTCGGCCAACCTGAACGCCACGTTACCTTATGCAGTAGGCAACTTTCAGGGCCACGTAGCCGGCCTCCAGCAACAGATCTACCGTTCCGGCCTTCTGGATTTTTCTTCTCGGGTGTCTGTGAACCTCCGTGGCGGGCCGAGTATGCCAATTCAAGAGTTTAGGAAATGGAGGCAAAAGACATTGCTGGGTGTCAGCCTGAAGATGGTGGCTCCTACGGGTCAATATGACCCGACGAAGCTGGTGAATTGGGGCACCAACCGCTGGGCCTTCAAACCAGACTTTGGCTATTCCGAACGTTGGGGCAACTGGTTGCTCGATTCCTACGCAGGAGCATGGTTCTATACGACCAATCCCCGGTACTTTTCGTCCCCAGTTCCGCAGCCGCAAGCCGAAAAGCCTATCGGCTCTTTTGAAGGACACCTGAGTCACGATCTGAAGCCGCGGCTTTGGTTCTCGCTGGACGGAAATTTCTGGTTTGGCGGCGTCACCAGCTTGAATGGCGTGGCGAATTCCGCTACGCGCCAAACGAGCTCCCGCATTGGTGTCACAGCTTCACTCCCCATGGGCAAAGCCCAATCGGTGAAGTTCAGCTACAGCAATGGAGCCTACGTCCGATTTGGCGGAAACTACCAAAGTGTCTCCCTTGCGTGGCAGTACTCCTGGCTCGGCAGGCCGGAATAGCAACATAGTTGGAGAACTTGAACTCGCGGGCACACTACAACTCGCCTCATTGCACCAGCGAGTATTGGAGACTCAAGTTAACGTTTAGACAGATAGATATTCAACCTCAACCCCAAACCATGTAACTGTTTATTGGGGTGTTTGCCGGTATTGTTTTGGTGTTCATAATAGGGATCAAACTCAAAGTGTTTTCCCATGGTGAAAAGACAGCCCGCGTAGAGTTCGGTCGTACTCCACTTCTGGTATTGGCTTTCGTAGTAGAACTCAGCGTTGGCGTAGGGTATGGGATGATAAGAGCGAATCGCAAGCGTCCGCTCGAGTGACAGCATGTTGCGATATCGCCAGGTGAAGTTCCCGCTGCTCCAGTCGAGGTCCGCACGGTTTCTGTCGCTAAGCAGCAGCCGGGCTTTTATCGGAAGGTGCGATGTCGCCGCGAGAGGGATGCGATTTGTCGGAGGCGAAGTGGGGGATGAAAGATATCGGTAGCCGGCTGTCAGCACGAGGGGCCGCGATTTAGCGTCATCCAGATCGAAGAGGGTGATTTCTCTGAGTCTGATCAGGGGTTTAAGGTAGAACTCCATGCTAGGGCCTATCTCGGCCTGGGTGGGAACACCCCCGTCTCTTGTATCCTTCGCCTGAAAGCTGACCCGTAAATTCGGGTTGAGCTTTAGATATGCGTCGACTTCCGGCAGAAACTGTACTTCTTGTTGTGCGCTTCCAGTCTTGCATAAGAGCATAAGGAGTATGAGAGCCAACCAACAGGTTTGAAGCGCGGTCAGGGGCTCGAATTCTTCATTAGAAGGCATTGTGTCTAAAGCCGTTGCTACGGTGCGACATCGTTTCGGGAAGTGCGGAGAGCGATTTCACTTCCGCTCGACGAATCAAGATCGGGGCTTGAGGTACGCGAACTGGCCGTATCGCGAAGTATTCCAGCTCTTTCATGTAGATGTAATTGGCAAATGTGCTAGTGCGCGGTGGGAAATATTGCGAAGGCGCAGGCATGGCCGGTACCGATCAAAAAGCGTAACCGGGCCCCTTCTGGTAGATCCAGGTGGACCTGTTCGCCTGCCGCCGACCGAAATATCGCTGTCTACGGTTACCTCCGGTGACGGATTTCATCTGTCCCAAGCCGCTCGTGACACGATACGTGACTCATTGACTCCATAAATTACCCTGAATTACCTAGCATATCTTCCAGTTGTTCCCATCTTCCCTTCGAACAACAATGGTTCAGCCTGCTGAGTCGTCTGCTCACTAGAGCTCAAAAGTAAACCACTAGCGTATGAGCTCTGACAGCGAGACGGCCCTCGGGAATGAGCCCGGGGATGAAAGCTTGGATAGAGGTGCGAACAACGGTGTGTCTACTAATCGAAACTCTTCTGTAACTGAAAAGCATCGCCTTTTGAGGAAGCCTTTATGGGAAAGGGGCCTGCGCATCCCGGCGTTTCCAGCCACGATATCAGTCTCTTCCAAGAGAGGCGCTTGAGGAATTCTAAAATGAGCCTCAAGCTTGCTGGGCTGTTGCTGTTCTTACTCGCAGCTTTGTTCCCGTATCGTCTGAGTGTGGACGCTACCTCTGACCAGGCAGCGGTCACGCGCTCCATATTGATGAACGGGATGCGTGTCGTCCTCATTCGCAACCTGCTGGCACCGGTAGTCACCGTGCGGATGAATTTCCTGGTCGGTGGCGATGAAACCCCGAATGGCTTTCCGGGGATGGCTCATGCCCAGGAACATATGGCATTCCGGGGATGCGCCGGGATGACGGCTGATCAGGCCGCAGCTATCTATGCGCAGCTTGGCGACGAAAGCAACGCGGAGACGGAGCAGAACGTTACCGAGTATTACGCTACCGTTCCTGCGACAGACCTTGATGTCGCATTGCAAGCGCAGGCGACGTGCCTGCATGGCATCGAGGATTCCCAGGCAGATTGGGAGCAAGAGCGTGGTGCAATCGAGCAGGAAGTCGCGGCCGACCTATCAGATCCTACATACGCGTTTCTGAACCGTGTGAACGCCGACATATTTGCGGGGACACCTTACGCGCACGATCCGCTGGGCAGCAGGGCCTCGTTCGACGTGACTACCGCCGCAATGCTTAAAGACTTTTACCAGAAGTGGTATACGCCCTCGAACGCAATACTGGTAGTCGTCGGCGACATTGATCCCGCCAAAACACTTTTAACGATCAAGCGACTGTTCGGGAGTATCCCGAGTCATACGTTGCCACCGCGGCTGGCTATCAACCTCCCGCCTATCAAGCCGGAGACCTTCACTTTCGACAGCAATCTAGGGTACGTGCTCGGCTTCATCGCCTACCGTCTCCCCGGTACAGATTCCGCGGACTATGCCGCGACCCAGATCCTCGCTGATGTGCTGGGCAGCCAGCGGGCCAACCTTTACGCGCTGGTTCCCGAAGGAAAAGCGTTGGACGTGCAATTCGACCTGAAGGAGACGTACCCGAAGGCCAGTGTGGGAATTGCGGCCATATCTTTGCCGGCGGCCGCCAATGCTGCGAGCTCGATCGCAGAGATGCGGCGGATCCTGACGAGCTACGCAAAGAACGGCGTTCCGGAAGATCTCGTCGCGGCGGCCAAGCGCCGCGAAATCGCGGCGGCTGAGTTCGAGCGGAACTCTATTCCCGGCTTAGCGGAGGCATGGTCCGATGCGCTTGCCGCTGAGGGCCGCACATCGCCAGAGGAGGATATCGATGCGATCCGCAAGGTGACGCTGGCCGAAGTAAAACGCGTGGCGGAGCAATATCTGCTGAACGCAAACACCATTACCGGAATCGTGAAGCCTGTCCCGATCCGCAAACCGGTGGCTTCCAAAGGCTTTCGTGGGGCCGAGAAAATCGCGGAGATTTCCACGAAGCCTGTGCAGCTCCCAAGATGGGCCGCAGGCGCGCTTGCGCAGCTCAGGGTGCCTGAGAGCTACATCAATATCTCGGATACTACACTTCCGAACGGCATCCGCTTGATCGTCCGGACTGATACGACGAGTCCGACTGTCACGCTGCTAGGTTCGGTGAAGAATAACCCCGATCTCCAGATTCCTGCCGGAGAGGAGGGCCTCTCAGATGTGCTGGATGGGCTATATGCTTACGGCACCCGGACCTTGAACCGGCTCGCTTTTCAGAAGGCGCTCGACGACATTGCAGCCGACGAGAGCGCGGGATTCCACTTTTCACTGAGCGTAATGAAGGAAAACTTCTCTCGGGGTGTGCAGTTGCTGGCCGACAACGAACTCCATCCGGCACTCCGGACGCATGCTTTTGCCGTGACGAAGCGGGAAACCAGCCAGTATGTTGCCGGTATGCTGAAAAGCCCGGGCTACCGCACTTCTCGGGCCCTTGACAGGGCGCTACTTCCAGCCGACGATCCCAGCTTGAGAGAGGCGACGCCCGCGACACTCTCAAGGCTCACCTTAGATGAAGTGGAGCAATACCGCTCCGCGGCGATTCGGCCAGACTTGACCACTATCGTGGTGATCGGCGACGTCACCGCGGAGGATGCCAGGGCGGTGATTGAAAAATGGTTCGGGGATTGGGAAGCTGTAGGGCCCAAGCCCAACACCTCGCTGCCCGCCGTCCCGCTGAATAAGCCTTCCGCCCGAAACGTTATCGACCCTGATCAAGTCCAAGACTCGGTTGTACTAACTGAGCAGCTGAAGCTCAACCGTCTTGACCCGAACTACTATCCATTGCAACTGGGCACCTATGTCCTCGGCGGCGGATTCTATGCAACGCGCTTGTACCACGATCTGCGGAAGGTGACCGGCTATGTGTACTCGGTCGACGTTAGCCTGAACGCCTCGAATACCCGAGCGAGCTACTCCGTAGACTATGCATGCAGTCCCGAGAATGTTTCAAAGGCGCGCGCCCTGATTGAGCACGATATCAACCAAATGCGTACCGAGGATATCTCGGCCGGGGAGCTGCATCAGGCAAAGGCAATCCTGTTGCGGCAAACCCTCCTGAGCGAATCGAGCGAAGAAATACTTGCTCAAGGTATGTTGGATCGCGCCGAGATCGGATTGCCGCTTGATGAGCCGATCCGGGCGGCCAGGAGATACGCCGAACTCAACGCACAAGACGTAAAGATGGCCTTCGTGAAAGCTGTACGCACCGACCACCTGGTGCAGGTGGTGCAAGGCCCAACGCCTCAATAGAGCGCGGCAGAAAATTGTGACACACCCGGCGAACGTAGTTCGGGGAAACAGCGAGCCCATGTTCACTAAGGGCCCGACGGAAGCGCTTTGAGATTGGAAGGAAGAACTATGGCTGGGAAAATAAGATTTATTGAGGTGTCGGCGGCCGTGCTGTTGTTTTCTGCGCTCACTCTATTAGGCCAGGACTCTCCCGCGAGCCCTGGTCTCCCTAAACCGGGCGTCCAGGGACAGCCAGCGGCCGCACAAGACACTGCGGCCCTCGCAAAGGCGACCCAGAATCCAGTGGCGAGCCTGATAAGCGTTCCTATTCAAAACAACTCAAATTTCGGTGTTGGCCTGTACGATCGAACACAGGACGTGATCAATATTCAGCCCGTGATCCCAGCTCGCATTAGCGAAAATTGGAACCTTATCACGCGGATCATTCAACCGATCGTGTGGCAACCATATCCCGCTAGTACCGCTGGTGGACAGTCCGGCTTTGGAGATATGAACCCAACGTTCTTTCTGTCTCCAGCGAAACCCAGCAAGTTGATCTGGGGCGCCGGCCCCGCGATTGTGATTCCAACGGCTACGAGTGCGCTCCTTGGTCAGGGGAAGTTGAGTATGGGGCCTTCAGTTGTCGCCTTAACTCAACCAGGACCTTGGACCCTCGGAGTTCTAGTCAACAATATCTTTTCTATCGTCGGTTCGTCTCATCGGCCTGCGGTAAACCAGATGCTGCTGCAATACTTCATCAACTACAACTTGAAAAAAGGCTGGTACATTAGCAATTCACCGATCGTCACCGCGAATTGGCGTAAGCGGGGCAGCGGCGAGGCGGCAGATGGGAATGACACCACTGGCGGCGGCGTGTGGACCGTGCCCTTTGGGGGCGGTGTCGGACGCATCATGCGTTTGGGATTCCAGCCGGTCAACATTACGGCGCAATTCTATGGAAATGCAGTGCATCCGCCGGGTGCGTCGCCCTGGGGCATGCGGCTTCAGCTTGCTCTGCTCTATCCCAAGAAACCTAAAGGCTAGAGATGAGATGTCCCGGACGGAAACAGGACAGCTACTAGCCGCGGTGACGCCACCGGATATCTCTTCAGGCCCCAGAGCAGCCGTGACCTCGCGAATGTGCTCCGGTGCCGTCTCCTTGAAAAGTACGAGTCCAGGATCCCATACGGAGCGCAACTATGCGCGCCTGCATCTTCCCTGCATCTTGCTGGATGAAGTATCTTTATGCGACGGATGGACAGAGGACAGTTCAGTGGCTTGACGGGTTTGCACCAACTGAGCGAAACTCAGGCTCCCTGCCAAAGTCTGCTCCTGCATCTGTTTGGAAAGCTGCTTTCCTCCATCCGGACTGCGGACAAACTTCAGTCGATGTCGTTCAGAGGTACGACACGCAAACGGTTGAGGGCCGGAGGCAATCCATGAAGGCTGGGGTCAGCTCGTTCAAAGAAAAGCGGAATAGCGCGCCCGGCCATGTGAAGGAACAAGTCCAGAAGGAAGGGAAGCGGCGACCCGCTTTTCCTATTGTTGGTATCGGCTCGTCTGCTGGAGGATTGGAGCCGTGCGAACGCCTGTTAAGGAGCTTGCCAAAAAGCACAGGCATAGCTTTCGTAGTTGTGCAGCACCTCGATCCTACACACGAGAGCCGACTCACGGAGATTCTTTCCCATGCTACGTCCATGTCGGTGGCGGAGGCCAAAGAGGGGATGCCGGTCAAGCCTGATTGCGTCTACACCATTCCCCCCAATAAGAGCATGTTGCTCAGCGGTCAGGTCCTACATCTAGAACCCCGGCGGAACTCACCAACGCAGCACATGCCCGTTGATTTCTTTTTCCGCTCGCTGGCCGCTGAGCAAAAGAACCGAGCCATCGGCATTATTCTCTCCGGAACGGCTTCTGACGGCGCTGCCGGGATGAAAGCAATCAAGGCCGAAGGAGGAATCACCCTTGTACAAGACGCAGATTCAGCCAAATATTACGGAATGCCGCAGAGTTCCATCGCAGCCGGCGCCGTGGATTTCGTGCTGCCTCCGGAAGAGATCGCCCGGTACCTAGCGCGGGTCAACAGTCATTCCTACCTGGCGCTCCCTCAGGAAGAAGTTGCTCCTGTGGAAGGTGACCTGGATATCAGGCATCTGCTCCGTTTGCTAAAGAAATCGTTTGGTGTGGATTTCGCTCTTTACAAATCATCGACCATCCACCGTCGCATTCGCCGCCGCATGGCGTTGCAAGGTATTGACAGCCCGGAAGCTTATCTCGTCTATGTGCAAAAGAAACCGGAGGAACTGCAGGCGCTATTCCGCGACATGTTCATCGGAGTCACCGAATTTTTCCGAGACGCGGGCATGTTCAAGTCTCTGGCAAGGGTTGTGTATCCCGCCATTTTGAAAGACAGGGGCTCCGACGTGCCCATCCGCATCTGGGTGCCCGGTTGTTCGACGGGAGAAGAAGTCTATTCCATCCTGATCTCGTTAATGGAGTACCTGGGTAAGCGGACGGCCACCGTGCCGATTCAGGTTTTCGGAACGGACGCGAACGATTACGCGATCAAGAAGGCGCGTGCGGGTAAATATGATAAGGAGATCGCGTCACGCGTTTCTGCCGCGCGGCTACGCCGCTTTTTCACCAAAACCGACGAGGGTTTTCAGATCAGCAAAGCGGTCCGCGATTTGTGCATCTTTGCCCGCCACGACATCGTTGGCGATGCGCCGTTTGGCAATCTGGATCTGCTGAGTTGCCGCAATCTATTGATCTATTTGAACTCAACGGCGCAAAAGAAGGTCATCACCCTGTTTCACTACATTCTGAAACCTTCCGGCTTTCTCGCCTTGGGCCCCGCAGAGAATGTCGGAGAATACTCCGAGCTATTTTCGCTGAAAGAGCGCCGCTACAAAATCTACCAGAAAAGAGACGCTGGAGTCCGGCCTTACGTTGAGTTCTTGCACGATCGCACCACGGAAGCGGCGGCAGCGACGGTACGGCCGCACAAGCTTCAGATGTTGCGGAATGATTTTGAATTGCAGAGGGGGGCGGCCGACCACCTGATCTTGAACCAGTTTGGTCCTCCTGCGGTGCTCGTAAACGAGCAGATGGAAATTCTGCATTTTCGCGGGAAGACCAGCCCTTACCTGGAGCCCGCGCAGGGAGCCGCCGGCCTCAACCTGTTGAAAATGGTGCGCGAGAGTCTATCGCTCGACTTGCGGTTGGCCCTTGATGCCGCCAGAAAGAAGGACGCCCCGGTTCGCCGAGATGGGTTGTCATTGGATTTCGACGGCCAGCAAAAAACTGTTGATATCAGCGTTATAGCCATCAGAGTGCCCAACACTCAGGAACGCACCTTCCTCGTGCTATTCGAGGAGCGATCGCCGGCGACAAAATCCGTCGAAAAGATCGAGACACCAGGCAAAGCCGCCAAACACAAGCCACGAGAGGAAAGCCGAGTCGCGCGGCTTCAGCAAGAGTTGGCCGGAACCAAGGCCTATCTCCAGTCTGTAATCGAGAATCGGGAGAGCGCCAATGAAGAGCTGCAGTCGCTCAATGAGGAGATTCAGTCCGCCAATGAAGAGCTGCAGAGCACTACGGAGGAATTGGAAACCGCCAACGAGGAGATGCAGTCTTCCAATGAAGAACTCAACACGGTCAACGAGGAACTGCAGCACCGTAATCGGGAACTCAATGTGGTCAACAACGACGTCTTGAATCTGTTAAATGGCCTGAACCTCATCGTGGTGATGCTGGACCGCAAGTTGCGCATCCGGCGATTCACTCCGGCGGCGCAGAAGACCTTGAATCTGGTCTCTATCGATATTGGCCGCAAACTGACAGATCTTCGTTTGCCGGTAGATATCCCGTCTCTGGACCGCTCTATCCTGCAGGTGATGGAGACTGTAAGTTCGAAGGAGTTTGAACTCCAGGATCGCAGGGGACATTGGTATCTTCTGCGGATCCGGCCCTACGTAACGCTGGAGAGCAAAGTGGATGGTAGCATTATCGCGCTATACGACGTTAATGAGGCTAAGCAGCGTAGCGCCGAAGTGGCCAAAGCCAATGTCCTCTTGCAACATGAATTGACGCTGCGGCAAGAAGCCGAGGAGAAATTCCACGCTATTGTGGAATCGGCGCCCGAGGCCATCGTTCTGAGCGACAGACGCGGGAAGATAAATCTCATCAATGGCCAAGTCGAGCGCCTGTTTGGCTATCAGCGCAACGAACTGAACGGCCAGACCGTAGACCTGCTGGTGCCAGAGCGATTCAGGCGGCAACAAATATTGGAGCGCAAGTCGCTCATGGCCTTCCCGCAAACGCGGCTAATAGGGCCCGGCCTCAACCTGTTTGGCTTGCGGAAAGATGGCGGTGAATTCCCCGTGGAAATCAGCCTGAGCGGGCTCAAGAGCGGTGACACGATGTTGGTGTGCAGCATCATTCGCGACGTTTCGCAGCAGAAGGCACTCGCACAAGAGGGAGAGCACAAAGCGCTCCTCGAAGAACGTAATCGCATGGCAAGAGACGTGCACGACACACTGGCGCAGGGATTGACAGGGATCGTTCTGCAATTGGAATCCGCGGAACAGTCTATCCATGACGGGACCGACGAAGTGCGTAAATACATCTCGCGTGCCCGCGACCTGGCTCGCGAGAACCTGGAGGAAGCCCGCCGCTCGGTGATGGCATTGGGTTCTCTGGAAGTAGAGAATGAAGACCTAGTCGGTTCAATCCGCCAGTTGGTGGAGCGAATGAGACTGACCTCGAGAACAGAGGTGAAATTCGTACTCCACGGAAGGCCCTGGCCGCTCCATCGGAGAGTCAAGGAAGGTCTGCTGCGCATCGCCCAACAATCATTGACCAATGCCCTGCAGCATGCCAATTCGCGTACGATCCAATTGCAACTGGTTTTCGACCCGAAACAGCTTTCCCTACAAGTGTCTGACGATGGGCGGGGATTCCTGGTGGCAAGACGCCATACGGGCCGGGTAGGATTGCAGAGTATGGAGCACCGCGCCAAAGAACTCGGCGGAAAATTGCAGCTGAAGAGCCGGCCCGGAAAGGGCACACGCGTAAGCATCCAACTCCCGCGCGATCAGGCGACAATTGGGGTGCGCCGATGAGTCCCGGCAAGCCGGCCCGGCCTGCGAAGATCCGGATTCTCATCGCCGACGACCATCCCGTGGTGCGTGAAGGGCTTGCGGTATTAATCAATCGCAGTCCGGACATGAGAGTGGTCGCAGAGGCAGCGGACGGCCAGCAATCCGTGCAACAATTTTTTCGATACCGGCCGGACGTGCTCCTGCTGGATTTGCGCATACCGATTCTGAATGGCCTCGAAGTGCTCCGCTCCATTATTCCGAAAGAGCCCAAAGCCAAAGTCATTATCCTCAGCACCTATAATCTGGACGAAGATGTCTACCAGGCCTTCAAGGCTGGTGCCAAAGCTTATCTTCTAAAAGACTCACCGCGCGAAGAGTTGTTAGAGTCCATCCGGTCAGTTTATACAGGGCAGATCCAAATGTCGCCGAAAGCCGCAACGGGACTGGCGACTGGACTCAGCCAGAGTCGGCTGACGAAACGGGAAACGGAGATCGTGCAGATGATGGCCGCAGGGAAGAGCAATAAGGAAATCGCCGGGGCGCTGGGACCCACGGAGGGCACCGTGAAGATCCACGTCGGGCATATTCTCAAGAAGCTGGGTGTTGCTGGACGTACTGAGGCAATTCGGATGGCCTTGGAGCGCGGGATTGTGCATCTGAATGCAGGGTAAAGAGATCTGAGTATATTCACGCACTATCCAGACGGTCGGCCGACTGTTTATCTTTCAGGCGGTGCCGATTGGGTATATCACCTAAGGCATATAGAATTCCAACTCTTTTGAGGGATTGATCTTCACAATCCGTCCGCTATAGTTTTCCCGGTAAGGAACTTTCTCACCGCATAACTGCATCCATCTGTTATAAACGTACTCCTATAGATTCCTTGCCTTATGTTAATACGGGCCGTGTTCAAAAGTCGCTGTTCAGGAGACTCTTATGAGAGAACAAAAGCCCGCGGCGCGCATTCTAATTGCCGACGATCATCAACTTTTAGCGGACGCATGCAAGAGTCTGCTGGAGCCGGAATTTGAAGTGGTTGGAATTGTAGCGGACGGCCGCTGTTTGATGACGCTCGCGGCCGCGCTCAACCCCGACATAATCATCCTTGATATCTATATGCCTCACTTGAATGGGCTTGATGCGGGTGAGCAGATTCATTACAAAATGCCAAGGGTTAAGCTGGTGTTCCTGACGATGACCATGGCAGCCGACGTAGCCGCTGAAGCATTCCGTCGCGGCGCTTCTGCCTACGTACTTAAACAGTCGGCTGGCGATGAACTCTTGCTTGCTATCCGTAAGGTTAAACAAGGCGCATCCTATCTCTCGCCGCTCATTGCCAAGGAAACAGTGGAGTTCCTTCTTAATCAGGGCGAACCTCTCAAGGCAGAGAAGCGGATTACAAAGAGGCAAAGTGAGATTCTGCAGCTATTGGCGGAAGGGATGTCGATGAAAGAAGTGGCAAATGTTATCGACATTAAACCGGGCACTGTCGCATTCCACAAATACCGAATGATGGAGATGTTGAACGTGAAGACGAATGCGGAACTCCTTGAATATGCAATCAAGCGCCACATGACGTCGGTGGCGTAATCCTGCCGGCGACCGGGACGGCGTTGCCGTCCGGCCCAATCAACGCTCCTGCGCCGCAGTTGGCATCCACGTTAACCAAAGTCAATTCGAGAGAGAGCGGGATAGGGACAGGGCTGACTTTGCCGGCAGCAAAACAGTCAGTTGTGACAATCACATGTGCTTGGGGATGTTGAAGTTAACCAGACATCTTGCATTGCTCACACCTGTCGCAGGAGACAGTTACGCCTAAGAAAAACGCTCGGGCGCGTACGGCAACAATGCTGCAGCGGGCCAAACCGCAAATGGCAATAAGTATCCGGCGGCAAACGGCAACGTCTACAAGAACACAGGAAGCGGTTGGCAGCAAACCCAGGGAACCCCTAAATCCACCTCGAGCTACTCAGGAACCAACTCTGCTGCTGCCCGCGGCTATGGAACGCAGGAAAAGAGTAGCGAGTCATCGGCCTTTGGCGGAGGTGGGGGCGGTTGGCAATCCAGGGAGGCGAGCGCCCGTGGCTCGGAAAGCCGCGGTGGCGGCGGTGGCTGGGGCGGCGGTCGTGGCCGTAGATGAGCCTAACTGCCGCTAACGAGAACAAGTTTGCTGAGCGGTGCTGGTGACGGATATTAGAGTTCAAAGTTTGGAGGATGGCCATGTCGCCCGAAAATCGCAGGATCGCTGCTACGAACTGGTTGGTATTTCCAGCGATGGCTCTTCTCCTTCTGATTGCCGCCTGCAACAAGTCCGAGAAACCTTCGATCAGTGTGTTTGCCTCACCCGACGACGCGAGTAGTGCGCTCCTCGCCGCGGCGAAGTCAGGCGATCAAAATGCGCTCCTGGCGATTTTTGGTCCGGATTCGAAAGAGCTTATCTCCTCTGGCGATCCGGTGCAGGACAAAAATGTCACCCAAGCGTTCACGGTAGGGTACGGGGTGATGCACCGTTGGCGCGGGTTGGCAGATGGTTCCGAGATCCTCTTGGTCGGGGCTGACAACTTCCCCTTCCCCAGCCCGCTGAAAAAGAATGCCGACGGGCAGTGGTTCTTCGATATGGCCGCGGGCAAAGAAAAGGTTCTGAACCGCCGTATTGGCCGGAATGAACTGGCAATTATCAGGGTCTGCGGAGCGGTGGCGAACGCTGAGGTGGAGTACTTCTCCCACCCTCACGACGGCGAAGGGGCGAAACAATACGCGACGAAGTTCATCAGCGACCCGGGCCAGCAGAATGGCTTGTACTGGAAGTCGCCGGACGGTCAGCCGACGAGTCCGCTCGGACCGCTGGCGGCGTTCGCAACCGCTGAAGGATATAGCGTAAAGCCAGAGGCGCACGCACCATTCCACGGCTACTACTTCCACATGCTGAACAGGCAAGGCAGTCACACGCCAGGCGGCGCAAAGGACTACATGGTCCAAGGAAAAATGACTGGTGGATTCGCCTTCGTCGCCTATCCTGCTGAATACGGCAATTCAGGGGCGATGACATTCATAATCAATCAGGATGGATTGCTGTTCCAAAAGGATCTGGGGAAGACTACAAGCGAAACTGCAGCGGCAATGAGCCAGTTCGACCCGGATTCCGGTTGGACCCCGGTGGAGCAATGACCGACCTCTTTCAGGTGCAACCCCTATGAGGTGCTGTTCAGGCCGCGGCTATACGCATATTCGATCACAGGATGATCCAAGGACAGCCGCGCCGGTAGCTGGCAACTTTTGAGTCTCCTGACTACCAAATTTGATAGTACCTGCACCTTCAGCTGCTTGGATACCGTGGATGTCATTGTGATCCCCAGCACTAAGCGTTGGCGTTCCCACGTTCGTGATGTCTGAAGCAAGGGAGGCAAAAGTATTAGGGAATGGATGGAGCCAAAACAGGAGAAACGGCCCCCGAAGCCGAGGCTCTGTCGGCCCGTTCGATTTACGTGGTTGAACGAGGTTTCACAGCTATTCAAGCCTTATCCGGGGTTAGCTAAACGATGTGCTTCGACAGGCGTATTGTCCCGGTTCTTGCAATGTGCCGATACACCGCTATAACAACACGCGCCGGGGGAGAACCATGAAAATTCGAGCGGTGCAATCATGGTTGCTATCGTGCATCCTGTTGGTTGCGTACAGTCATCCCCAGGAGGTGTCTAAGTCCGATACAAGCGGACGCCCGAAGCTTGGTCTTGTTCTCGAGGGCGGCGGTGCACTGGGGCTGGCTCATATCGGAGTTATCCAGTGGATGGAAGAACACCGTATTCCGATAAGTTATATTGCCGGTACCAGCATGGGGGGCTTGGTCGGGGGGATATATTCGACAGGAAGATCTCCCGCCGAGGTCAGGAAGATCGTCAGCGGGATCAACTGGGACCAGGTGCTGAGCGGTCAGACACCTTTCCAGGATCTCTCGTTTCGACGCAAACAGGACGAGCACGAAGTGCCGGGTAGCCTCGAGTTTGGCCTACGAAAGGGATTGCAGCTTCCTGCTGGCTTCAATTCAGGCCAACAGGTTTCTCTGATTCTTGACCGAATTGCTCTTCCTTATTCCGAACTCAAGAGCTTCAACGATCTCCCCATTCCTTTTGCTTGTGTGGCGACTGACCTTGTTTCGGGCAAGCCACACGTCTTTCGCAGTGGCCCTCTTGCACTGGCATTACGGTCCACGATGTCTCTACCGGGCATTTTCACACCGGTCCGATCAGGGGATCACATCTACGCAGACGGCGGGCTGCTCAACAACATCCCGATCGACGTCGCAAAAGAGATGGGCGCCGATATAGTCATTGGAATCCATCTGGAGACCGCTCCATTAAGTCCAACGGCAACCCTCTCCAGCTTCGCGGTGCTGGGTCAATCCATCTCAGTCATGATCGCTGCGAACGAACTTCGTTCGATGGAGCAAGCGGATCTCCTTGTAACGGTGCCGTTGCAGAAGTACAACGCCCTGGATTACGGCGCTGCAGACGCGATCATAAAGGCGGGATATGATGCGGCCGCTTCGAAGGCGAAGGTACTCTCGGCTTTCTCGGTAAGCGAAGTCGAATGGCAACAATATCTGGCTGGCCGAAAAGCCCGGCAAAAGACAACACCTATTCCGGAGTTTGTCCAGGTCGCGGGTGCCGCTCCGGAGTTGGCTGATTCGATAGAGAAGAAAATGGCCATCGACGTTGGCAAACCAGTAGATTCTGCGAAACTGGATCAGCAGGTGATGACGCTCTCTGGACAGGGCCGCTTTTCGAACGTCGGCTATTCGATGATTGAACAGCAAGGAAAGCAGGGACTGCAGATTCAAACGGAGCAGAAGCCATACGCGCCACCTCTGGTGCGACCCCTCCTTCTTATTGACGGTTCGGATTACAACAACGTGCTTTTCAGTATCGGAGCGAGAATTACATTTCTCGATTTCGGAAGCTATCGATCGGAATTGCGCAACGATGTCATCGTGGGTTCGCAATATCTAGCCGATAGCGAGTACTACCATCCATTTACACCGACCAGCAATTGGTTTGTTGCACCGCGCGCCGGAGTCAACAGCCTGCAGGAAAATCTCTACAATGAAAATACGCTCATCGCCAGTTATCGAAACCGTGAGGCACTTGGCGGCCTCGATGTGGGATATGGATTCGGAAACTCGGGCGAATTTCGGTTTGGATATGAAGGCGGTTATCAACACCTTTCCCCGCAGATAGGGAACTCGACCGTTCTACCCACAGTTACGGGAGCGACTGGCGATGTGAGACTGCAGTACCAGTTGAACACTTTGGATGACCAGGTGATACCCCGCTCCGGGCAGGGCCTTCTGATCTACGCGAAGGGATTTAATGTCAATCCAGCCGCTCCTGGTCCATTTCCCCTCTCTGAGATCCAATCTCAAAGCTTCTTCCGTCTGAGCGAGCCCTCTTCAGTGTTTTTTTCGGCTTCCGGCGGAAGCAGTTATGGTTACAAAACTGGAATACCCTCGTTCTCACTAGGCGGGTCGCAGCGCCTGGTTGCCTGGGGCGAGAACGAGTTGCTCACAGACCAGTATTTCGTGGGACAACTTGGATATATCCGCGAGCTCTTAAAACTGCCCCCCCTGCTGGGCAGTAATGTGGAGTTCCTCGGGCTATACGAGGCAGGGAAGACATACAAACTGCCCCTCGGTCCAAGTCCGCCTAACCTCCCGATGGATGGCGCGGCTGGGATTATCGTGAACACGATATTCGGACCGGTCGAAGTCGCCGGTGCGGTGGGCGATTATGGCCGCGCGAGGTTCTTCTTCCGAATTGGGCGGATCTTCTAAATAGTGAAAATGCTTTTGAAGTGAACCCGACGAGTCCAGGTTGTGCTCCCTGGGAAAGGCGTTCCGGGAGTGGCTTTGCGACGTCCGATTCCGATTGAAATACTTTCATCTTTCCGTGGAGACGTGCGCAGAAGCGTTCAAGGCAACGTTGCGTCTGGAAACTGCACCGCTTACCCAGCGGTCAACGCAGCGCTCGTGGACGATTCGTATGGGGGCCGCGAGTGAAAAGCGGCACGGAGACAGGACACGACATGAATATACGGATCATTACTTTCACCTTTACTCTTCTGTTATCTTTGCCCCTCTTCGCACGGGACAAGACCGACGTAATTGTGATGAAGAATGGCGATCATATGACCTGTGAGATTAAGGGACTGAGTGCTGGTGTGCTTTCGGTTAAGCTGAGTTACGTTGATGGCACCCAGCTCGGGGCTCAGTTGGACTTTCGGTACTCGATAGCCACGCTATCCCGCCAAGACTTGGTTGAAATCTTCTTGCCACGGGGCCCGTTGGGTTTGGATCAGTATAAAGTGAAACGATCGGCTGTCAAATTACTTGTCTGGATCTTTTGTTCTCCGAAGAATGTGTTTGATCTCCGGTGCAAATTCGCCAAGCCAGTTAGTGCCAATTCCAACTCCGGCCTGGGTAATGGCGCTCTGGTAGCCCTTCACTAATAAATTGGGATTGCCAGGTTGCCATGCGGCGGTGATAGATCCCGATCCGAATGCCGCAAGGTAGGCTGCGATCCGTGGCCTCCGTTCATGCTCGGTCCGGTTGTAGGTTACAAAGTTTCTCGCGATAGCGTGCCAGGTTCGAGGCCAGAACCCATCGCAGCGACAACGGTCATAGCGCGGTTCGTATCCCAGTGCCGCATCTCCGAGAGAAGAAATAGAGTTTTGAATGAGGAACTGAGCTTGACGTGAAACAACTCGTTTTCCATAGCCTGAGAATCCATCTCCCCACTGTGCTGGAACGTTGGTAATCTGGTCGCGAATGGAAAAGATTCCGGTCTTGATGTAAATGCCTGGCGTCGTGAAACTCTGACGCAAGTAGAGGTCGAATCGCTCGGAACCGTTGAGCGGTTCGAGTGCAACATTTTTTGGCACGTATGCTCCATAGAGCCAGTTAACCGGGAGAGTAGCGCCGGAGGAGGGTGCGTGCGCCGGGCCGGGATGGGCTGCCTCTTGTGCGAGCCCTAACGAGAGGAAAAGCGCGAAAGCCAAGGCAAGGGCGCACCCGCCCGTCTTCACAAAGCGAGCGAGGAGAAATGCGCGTGATGTTTGTCGCTTGTTTCTTCGAAGCAGCCCAAGAGACCGTATGCCTTTCTCCATGACTCGCCCCTTACGCTACTGCATTGTTGTCGCAGTAAGCAATCATCGACTTTGGCTCTAAGCCAGCTGATAATTCGAATTCTGTGTCACGACGGTCAGTTGCCTGTTAACGCCGTTTATTTGCGTGCTTGAAACATGGTTTATGCCGTTAGGCAGCTTGGCGAACTGTGCTGATACGATGACGGGCGTCCTTAGGATATGGACACTTTTTCCCATGGTCTCTAGTACTCTTACCAGTTATTTCGCTCGCTGCCCGGGCGCCTAATTGCTTTCAGCAGAAAAGAGGGAAAATTCTCCGACTGGATTCGTAGGCGCTGGCTTTCGCATTTCGCAGCACTGTCCAACCCCAGGAGGGGGGTGCTCAAGTTCAGAAGAATGAGCCGCAGATCGAGCACTGCGCCCAGAAGCGGTTGCACCTCACGAATGGGCGGTAAGTAGACAACCATTTTTGCAGTTTGCCGCACCTTGCGTTTGACCTCTCATTGAAGGATCTCCGAGACAACACTTTCTCGTTCCTGAGGCGGTTCAACTTGTGACTGCATGGAATCGGAAGGGAGCAGCAGATGAGCAGCGCCGTGGCACCGGCCCGTTCCATACGGGATTTTCTAGTTAGGTGGCTCACTAAAGTGAGCCATGTGATTGTCTGGCTGGTCCTTGCGGTGCTTTCCTTCTGGGCGATGGCGGCTCTGTACATTGACGTCCGTCTTGTCCGCGCTGAAGGCTACCGCTGACGATTTTGTATGCCTGATCCTCGTCGTGATTTTGGCAAAGTACAAACTGCGCATTCGATCCGCGCTGTTATGTTTCGTATGTTTTTGCCTGGTGCTTGCCTGGTGGCTAAGCCTGAAACCGACAAATCAGTTGGAGCCTGGCAGGCGGACGTGGATAGGCCGGCATGGGTCGAAATTGATGGAGATCGAATGGTCATCCACAATTTGCGTAATTGCGACTATCGCACCGAAACCGACTACAGCAACTGCTGGAGCGATCGCACGGTGAATCTGTCGGATCTCCGCGGCGTGGACCTGTTTTTCACAACCTGGGGTGTGCGATGGATCGGTCATCCGATCTTGAGCTTCCAGTTCGGGGACGGCCAACACGTCGCGTTCTCCATTGAAGCCCGATACAAAGTCGGCCAGGCATACTCCGCTATCCTTGGATTTTTTCGACAATATGAACTGATTTTCGTGGTCGCTGATGAGCGTGACGTGATCCGTCTCCGAACCAACTTCAGAAAGGACGAAGAGGTGTTTCTCTATCGCGCGAGACTGGGACCAGAGTCGGCGCGCGCCATTTTTCTCACTTACGTCCAATATCTAAACCAGTTGAAAGATCATCCCGAATGGTACAACGCTCTGACCCGCAACTGCACCACGACTCTCGACAAGCAAATCTCCTCAGAAGTCGCCAAGCCTCAGCCTTGGAACTATCAATTTCTGTTGAACGGTACATTGGACGAATTGCTATACAACCGCGGCCGGCTGGTCACAGACGGGCTATCGTTTCACAGATCTAAAGAGCCGCGCACACATCAATGCTGACCGCAAAGAGCAGCGGATAGATCTCCAGAACTTCTCTGCGCTCATTCGAGCCAATCGTCCTGGTTTTGAGAATGATGAAGTAACTGATCAAAGGCAACCAGGATGCTCCGTAGCGTCTAACAGAGACTGCTGGAATACTGAACTGGCGATATGCAGGAACCAGATGAATCGCGCAGCTCTCTGACTAACGACCGCTGCTTTGGTTCTCCCAAGAAAAACGATACTAGCAAAACTCTCAGGTGACACACCGATCCCGAATGTCACGAATCAGGTCTAATGTCTGCGAATTAGTTAAGGCTGAATCTCGTCGTACAGGACAGCATATTTCAACAGCCGAAAAGAGGATAGAGCCCAGTGAAATGAAATCGAATTATAGTGATGTTGGCTGTTTTGTCGCTAGCCTCAGGCGCCGTAGCCCAAACCGCAACCACGGAGCAAACAGGTACCGATACCGACATCGCATTGCTGCGATCGGACGTTCAGGCACAAAAGACCGATGTCATTGCGCACACCATGCAGTTCAATGATGCGGAGGCGAAAGGCTTTCTGGCCGCTATACCGCGAATATGCCAACAAGCAGCAGGTCATCGGAGATCAGCGGGTGAGTGTGATTAAGGATTACGCCGAGCAATACAACACCATGATGACGCCACGGCTGATGGATTGATGGGTCGCATGCTTAAGTTCGACCAAGTCAAGAACCGAACTTCGAGCTGAGTATTATCCTAAGTTCAAGAAAGCGATCGGGGCCAAGCAGGCCGCCAAATTCTTCCAGGTAGACAACCGTTTGAATCTGCTAATTGATTTGCAAATCGCATCTGCGGTACCCATCATTCAGTAATCGCAAAAGTTTCAAGGCAGCTATGTCGGCGCTTGTCTCAACAGAAAGAGGATCATAATATGAAGGTTCACTTCGCACAATGCACAAGACAGCCCGCAATGGCGTTGTCCGTGGCCGCCACAGTAATTTTGCAGATCTCGTCGGTTTTACCAGCCACGGCGCAGAACCCCGAATTGCAGCAGCGTATTGCTGACATCAAGCAGGCTTCCTCGGCAAATAAACAAGCTCTCTCTCGTTACACCTGGCAGGAGTCGCAGACTACCAGTATTAAGGGCGAGGTCAAGAAGCAACAACTTTTCCAAGTGAGCGTTGGTCCCGGCGGCCAGCAACAGAAGACCGAGATAGACGCTACGCCGGCGGCACAGCCGAGTGGTGGCAGACTCAAGCAGCATGTCATCGCAAAGAAGACAGCAGAGTTTAAGGACTACGGCCAGCAGATCGCGGACCTGGCGAAACAATACACCCAGCCGGACCCCGGTAGATTGCAAGAGGCCTTCCAGCAAGGGAATGTCTCGCTGCAGTCAGGCGGAGGCGAAGGCGAGGTGACACTCGTCATCAAGAATTACATCAAGCCGAACGATTCGGTGACACTTGTCTTCAATCGCCAACAGAAGGCGATTCAGAGCGTTCGAGTTGCGACGTACCTCGATGATCCTAAGGACGCCGTCACCGTAGCAGCGCAGTTCACCAAACTGCCGGACGGCACGAATCATGTTGCGAGTACACAGGTGAACGGCGTCAGCAAGCAATTGACCGTGGTCACGCAGAATTCGAACTATCAGCCAGCTTAGCGCGTCGAAGCGGGCGGATGATCGAGCGTAGCGTGCCCCCGTTTCATCGAGGTATGTTGAATGGCTCTCTGCCTGTGAAAGCTGTGACCTGGGGATCAGCGTAAGCCGTGCAACGGTGTGGGGCCGGTCTCAACAGGGATGGAATATCCGCTTGGCTTTGCAGGGTGGGTTTGCGATCAGTGCGACCTCACTCGCAAACTACCGACTCGCGACGCGTTTCTCTTCATTCAGGCCACATAGGTTGCATACTGATCGTGTGGTCTCGACCGTATTTAAGGTTGTTTGGGCCGGTTACTCTGAAAACTGCTAGACGGGGGCAATATCATCTGTAGTAGGAAAAACCATCGCCTACATGAGCGGTATGGCGATATCATCGCCAAGCCAACACGCCGGGCCTAGAATGAACGAGCGGAATCCGGCTCGCCCGTCACCAACCTGGTATACAACGGCTCTACTTCGGCCACTGCTTAAACATCTTCTGGACAGCTTTTCCTACCATCTGCTGGTTTTTATCGCCATTGTTGCTGAGCGTGTTCTGGCCAATTCCCCGCCACAACAAAGTTTGGGTCTTGGCGTTGAACAGATCGACAATCAGCGTTCCCACAACGTTTTCCTCCGGGGATATAGTACCCATTCCTCCGCCAAATCCACGCATACCCATTGCGGTATAGGAAGTCTGCTGTCTCATGCCGCCACTTGCGGTAACAAGAATGTCAGGATTCGCAGACTCCTCCACTTTTTGGAGACCTTTAGCCTGCAGCGCGGTGTCGACGTCTTGCTCTGCTACCTGGGCCAATATCGAGTTTTGAACCTGATTGGCATTGTTGGAACCCCAGGCGTAGGTGTGAAACTGCGAAAAGCTCTCGTTGTGGTTGTAGTTCACCGAAACTGTTTGTCCGGCTGCAATCGCGGACGAGATGGACACGATTACTGCGCATATTGCAATCTTGGTTTTCACGATCGGATTCCTTTCGAATTCTTAACGCGCCGCCGGGCTTTGAGGCCGGTAACGCGATTGGTTTGAATACATCACCCACAAACTATCAACGAGCCTATTTGCCTGCCCCTAGCCCTATGGAGTTGGTACCACGCGGTAGTAGACGCCATTTGCGCCATAAGCCGGCTGGAACCAGGTGTTGCCGCACAAGTAGTACGTGGCACCGCCCACGGTGGGTGTTGCGCACCCGGCTGGTACTGCCGCGACAATTTCTCCCATTGAGTACGAAGCGGCCGCAGCTCCGGCCGCCACACCGGCGTTGTAAGCGTTGGCATTAGCCGCGGCGTTGTTCGCTGAAGCAACTGTCGCACCGGTTGCCACGCCAGCGTTATAGGCGTTGGCAGTGGCCGCACTGTTGTTCGCTGATGCAACTGCTCCTCCAACTGCCGCGCCAACAACAACGCCCGCTGCTACTGCCCCGGCGGTCGACCAACCACCGCAGTTGTAGCAACCCGTGGAGTAGGAATTGACCACGACCGGCGGGTGGTAGACTGCCGCTGTTGTTCCCCCGTAGTAATGGTCGCTGGCGTATACCGTTGAGCCGGAAGACGTGGTTCCGACAGTTCCTTCTCCGGCATAGTGGGTAGCGCTGCCGCCATAAGCACCATTGGCGGTGGTAGTCCCAGAACCTTCGGCATGGTACGCGGTGCCGCCGTTCGCACTTGATGCCGTCGTTCCCTGACCGGCGTAATGAGTCGCGCTGCCACCATACGCATTGCTGCCAGTCGTGGTCCCTGAACCTTCGGTGTGGGAGGCGGTGTCGCCGTATTTATTGGCGGCCGTGGTGCCCTGTCCGGCGGTGTGCGTTGCTTCTCCGCCGTAACCGTTGGTACGTGTGGTGGTATTCCCGGAATGATATGTGGAGCCGCCTCCGTAGCGGTTGGCATGCTGGGCCGAGGCCACGAAACATGTCATAAGCGTGAGCGCCGTGCTCAGTAGACTTACTGAGATTTTCTTCATAGCTGTCACTCCTTCATTACGGATCTTTAGTTGGCGGAAGCGTTTGGCTTGGACATGTTCGGAGGCAGGTCCGGGCTCGCAAACTTGATGCGCTTCGCGCTGCTGGCTTTTGAAGTGCTAAAGGAATCCGCGGGGACTGCCACATCAAGTTGCCAGTTGCTGAAGATCATCGCGTGGCGAGATTGCAGCGGATCATTTTCATAAACCGCGCGCACCAGACGCGGTAATTTGTCATCGGCCCCGATCCAGGCTTCAATAAAGACCCCGCCACTTTCATAGGCAACGATATCGGTCGTTATTCCGCCCACGATGTGGGATTGCCCAACGTAAAAGGCCACCTTCAGGCCTTCCGCGATGTCCTTGTAGGGGTCCGTTACTATCACGTCGTCGAAGGGGAAGTAGATTGCGGCGGAGTGGAAGGCCGTCGCGAGCATGTCGTCTACGGTGGGCGGCGCATCGGCGATGGCGACGAGATTCTCAGCCGGCGCGAAGGCCGTCATTGTCTTGCCGTCGTAGTAGAACTCCGAAACGGGACCGTCGCCCAAAGTGATCACTCGAAGCTTGTTCGGTCGCTGAAGAAGCACATCCGATTTGGTAGCGTATGCCAGCGGGAAGCCGAGACGGCTCGGGTTCTCGTAGGTTTCGATCGCCGTGAACGAAATGGACTGGGCCGCAGCCAGCCGCGCACATGCGGCTTGAAGGATTTCTGTGGCCTTCGGTTCGATTGCAGGCCTCGTCTGTGCAGTTGACGGTGCCTGAGTTCGAGCCGCCGTCTCGGTTGCGGGCGGCGTTGCGGAATTCGATGAAGCCTGGGGATTGGCCGTGCATGTGGCTACCGTGAGCACGCCGACCGCGAGAAGAAGCCGTATCGAATAGATGAATGAAATGCTGGTCATATATCCCCCGTACAACAGGGTGTGAAGGCTTGGACAGCCTTCTGCTACGGAATCATTCCGCATTCAAACAGCTTATTGGCCACTGGAGCTGCTACTTTGTTGATAAACAGTGCCCGCATCTGCGGGTCGCTACGCAGAAACTCAACTGCCTTTTGCTCCTGCGGTGACGGAGGCGCTTTTTGGGCCCTTTCAGCCCACAGCTGTTGACAGGAAGCGGTCTGGTATTTCTGAATGACCTTGTTGGCAACCTGGTCCAATATCGGGTGCTGACTTTGGGCGTACGTTGCTCCTATGAGAGTAAGCACAACGGATGAAATCAATAAACAGGTGATCTTGCTGATACGACTGAGCTTCATGACGCGTTTCTCCTCGTTCAGGGCACGAAGGTCGTATAAGGACGGTGTGCGATTCCGATAGTATTTGAGAGTGTTTGGAGCGGATGCTCCGAAAACTGCTAGGTATAGGCGAAATTATTTCTAGGTACTCCCGACTCGCCGACTTCTACGATTCTCAGTTGATGAGAACAAACCTTTGCGTCAACGCACAATGTCATCCGCTTTTTCCATGTCTACACCGACGTCGCTGGCGAGATACGTCAATTGTGTAGGCGCTGCAAGCCGCGTACCGGAAGCTTCGATGATCTCCGCTATTTTCAGGATTACCTCCTGTCGAACTGCGGTGAATTGTGCGAAATTGCCGGTCGTGCCAAAGGCGAAAATCTCCATGTCGAACGCCGCGCCGGCGAAACTTGCCACTCGAATCCTTGAGGTCCCGGATTCGATCGCAGGATGCTGGTCCAGCATGCTCTGCACGCGATCAAGCACAAACCGTAACTGTTCGACTCGCGTTTCAATTCGCAGTGAAAAGTGCTGATTGAGGAGGCATTTCCGGCGAGTGCTGAGATTCTCGAACTGCATTTGAGCCAGCAATCCGTTCGGAACCACCAGCAGACTCTGGTCGAGTGACCGCACCTTGACAGAACGCAGCCCGACATCTTCGACGGTTCCGATTTGATCGCCGATCTTGCATAAGTTACCAACCTGGACAGCCTTGTCCATCAGCAACGAAACGCCGCCAATGAGGTTCTCAAGCGTCTTTTGTGCGCCCAGTGCTATCGCCAATCCTCCGATGCCGAGGCCAGCGAGCGCGGTTTTCACGTTGAATCCAAAGACAGCGAAAGCGACGACCACGGCGATGATCATCATCATCACCCGCGTAAGCCGCTGCATCAGGATCAGAATCGACTCCCCGCCTCTCTTTTGGGTTCGCGTCCGATTCACCGCACGGTCGAAGCCAAGGTCGGCGATTGCACTCACGAGCCACGCGAAACATCCCGCCAGGAGACCTGCGATGAAACGAAAATAGTAGACGCGATACAGAAGTGGCGGCTCAAGGAGGTAAACGAAAAGGCTATGCATCAGGATCGCAATGATGCACTTGAGGGGCATGCCAATTGGTGTCTGCCAGACCGTTGTGAAACGGAGTTTTCGAAGTTTGTACCAGCCTCGTCTGGGAGCGCTCACCAGAATCGCCAACAGCGAAGCCAACAACCAGGAAATTGGAATCGAGAGTAGCCAGCCCAGCCACTGCCTGAGGGATATTCCCATCAGCTGACGACCGCCCCTGGCGAAAGTTGCAATTCGGTCCGCTGTTGTAGGCTCTTCGCTTTGCATTTCGGCGTAGAGCTGCGGGATTTTCGCAACTGTCTTCTTCGAGAGTAGCCAGATTTTCCCCGAAGCCGGATCATCCACCCGCACCAGCACAACGTCCGTGGTCGTGCCACCTACAGCCAATACGCCAGCAACCACTTCGCCGGGTGGATATCCGGGCTCAATCGTTCCGTTAGGATCATCGCTCACCAAGGCGAGGTTACCCTCGAATTTTGAATGCAACGCCCGAAGCTCTCTGGCGACCAGCACCAGATCTTCGCCCGGAGTCGGTTGCATGTAGCGAGCCGCGGTCGCGAAGTCCTGACGTTCGGAGTACTTCAATGCGCCTACCACCGCGCCACGGGGAGTTTCGCGTCCGAGAGGATCGGTTGTCGCAGTAGTCTCGGCTTTGGCTGGCGGAGGAGCCGCAGATGTCGGACGCTGTGCCGGCGAATACGCAGCCCAGCTCAAAAATAAGAAGATGGCAAGGGCCACGCCGAGAGTGTGGATCCGGCTACGCGACTTGTTTATTCCACGTCGAGTCTCTCTGACCAATGGCATCTGTTTTGTCCAGCTACCCGAAATGATTACCTGTCAGTCCGCGCGCGGAGTTCGGTGCCTCCGCACAAAGATCATGCGACTTTTCCCCACCAACGTCTTGATAAGCATGTCACTAGTGACTACGCCGCAACCCGCGGCACAGACACGGTTTCTACCTCCTGGGTTCGTTCCTTCGCAAAAGCGCCTGCTTTCCCACCGTCCAAAAGCTGTTGCCCTTCGATGCGACCAAAAAGCTCGATTAGTTTTGCGACCAAGCCTGTCCATCCGGTCTGGTGGCTGGCTCCCAAGCCCGCACCGTTGTCGCCGTGGAAGTACTCGAAGAACAGGATGTAATCCTTCCATTGGGGATCGGTCTGGAATTTCTCTGTACCTCCGTACACAGGTCGCCGGCCGGATTTATCCCGCAGGAAGATCCGTTCCAGACGATGGGCAATTTCCCGCGCTACCTCGAACAGGTTCATTAACTTGCCCGAGCCGGTGGGGCACTCGATTTTGAAGTTGTCGCCGTAATAGAGATAGAACGACAACAGGGCGCGGATGAGCAACGCGTTCACCGGCATCCAGATGGGCCCGCGCCAGTTGGAGTTGCCTCCGAACATCCCTGTGTCTGATTCGGCCGGAAGATAATTCACCCGGTATTCCTGGCCTCCTACATTGACAACGTAGGGATGATCCTCGTGGTATCGGGAAAGCGCTCTTATCCCATAAGGACTGAGGAATTCGTTCTCGTCCAGCATGCGCGTAAGAATCCGGCGTAATCTGCTCTCGTTCACCAGCGCAGCTATGCCGCGATCTCCGTAGCCGTAATGGCCAGGCCCGGTTGCGTGAATGCTGTCGCGCAGTTCGGGCATGCGTTGCAAGCGTTCGTACAAGACTTTCGCCACTCGCGGTATGCGTTCGCGCTGCCATGGCTCGATCACCGTAGTTGCACATAAGGGCAGTAGGCCCACCATGGAACGAACCTTGAGCCGCCTGGCGCTACCGTCAGGAAGGCGGAGGACGTCGTAGTAGAAACCATCTTCCTCGTCCCACATACCTTCCGGCCCCGTCTGATTCATGGCTCGCGCGATCCAAACGAAATGTTCACTAAACTTCAGCGCCATGTCTTCGTACATAGGGTCGTGGACAGCCAACTCAACGGCGATCTCCGACATGTTCTGTGCGAACATCGAAACCCACGCGGTGCCGTCCGCCTGCTCAAGGTTACCGCCGGTAGGCAGCGGTGAGCTGCGATCGAAGACGCCGATGTTGTCCAACCCGAGAAAGCCGCCCTCAAAGAGATTCTTGCCAAAACGGTCTTTGCGGTTTACCCACCAACTGAAGTTCAGCATCAGCTTTGCAAACGACCGCTTAAGGAACTCGATATCGCCTTTCCCTTTAAGGGCCTGCTCTGTTCGATACAGGAAAATAGTAGCCCAGGCGTGTACCGGCGGATTGACGTCGCTGAAGTTCCACTCGTAGGCCGGAATCTGGCCGGTCGGGTGCAAGAAGAATTGCTGCAGCATCAGGTCGAGCTGTTCTTTGGCGAAGTCCGTGTCGACCGTGGAGAGCGCGATGGTGTGGAAAGCCAAATCCCACGCCGCGTACCACGGATACTCCCATTTATCCGGCATCGAGATGATGTGCTGGTTCATCATGTGGAACCATTCGCTGTTCCGCATGAAGCGTACCCCCGGCTTCATCGGATCCTCACCATGTTCCTTGAGCCATAGGTCTACATCGAAGAAGAAAAACTGTTTGGACCAGAGCATGCCGGCCAGTGCCTGACGCATGACAAGGGCCTCATCTTCGCTGACACGTTCCGGAGTTATGGATTTGTAGAACTCGTCCGCTTCGCGCTGGCGGGTCTGCATGATTTCAGCAAAGCTCTTGAACCCATCGCCCATGGCCGCAGGCGCCAGATCGCTCAGCCGCAAACGGATCGTCGCGGTCTTTCCAGCACCCACATTCAGCTCATAGTGTGCCGCAGATTTGGTTCCTGTTTTTCCGGGGTTGACCGACTCGCGATTTCCCGCAACTACGTAGTTGTTGATTCCGTCTTTTACGTACGGAGAGATGTTGGCCGTGCCGAAGATCCGCTCGTTATTGGTCTCATTTTCCGTGAACAGCAGCGGAACGTCTCCCTCGCAGTAAAGATACCGCTCACCCAGATCTGCGTGTGATGCCGCAACGGCCTGACTGCCTTTCTGTCCAGAGACCTGCGTCAGGGACGGCTTGGACGTACCTGGCCACCATGTCCAGGTGTTGCGGAACCACAACGTGGGAAGGACATGCAGTGTAGCCGGCTCAGGCCCGCGATTACTCACGCTGATCTGGATGAGGAGATCCTCGGGACCCTGTTTTGCATATTCCACAAAAACATCGAAGTAGCGGTCTCCGTTGAAGACTCCAGTATCCAGCAATTCATATTCCATGTCTCCACGGTTGCGCCCTTTATTTGTCTGGATCAGATTGAGATAGGGGTATTCCGCCTGCGGATACTTGTACAGGTACTTCATGTAGGAGTGCGTTGGCGTGCTGTCGAGGTAGAAGTAATATTCCTTGGCGTCTTCGCCGTGGTTGGCTTCGCTGTTCGTCAGGCCAAAGATCCGTTCTTTGAGGATAGGGTCCTTGCCATTCCACAGGGCGACGCTGAAGCACAACAACTGCTTGTCATCACTGATGCCGGCAAGGCCATCCTCGCCCCAGTGATATGCGCGGGATCGGGCCTGGTCGTGGGTGAAGTAGTCCCAGGCATTTCCGTCCTGGCTGTAGTCCTCGCGAACTGTACCCCATTGCCGCTCGCTCAGGTAAGGTCCCCATTTTCGCCATGGAGTATTGGCGGTATGCGCCTCTTCCAGTCTCGCTGATTCTGGATTTTGGACCATTTTGTTCCTCCTCTTGTGTTCCTCGTCATTGTTTGGCCGAGTCGTCTCAAACGATACGGCCGCCCTTGGTTGTTCGAAATGCCACTCGTCCAGCGCAGGTTTCCTCGGAGGGAGGAGGAAACAATAGTTGGTCCGAATTTTGTAAGTGGGATGATACGCCGAATTGGCGAGGAGTATAACTGGGGGTTTTGACAGGGTGGGGACTAGTACTTTCAGGGGAAGAGGATCCTTCGTCGCGCTGCGCCGGAGATCGATAACGCAGTGAGCACCATTGAACTGGCTGCTGATTACGCGGATGCAAGAGATGCATTGCTCAAAAAGTTCAGTGAATGCATGATGTTCATGTCTGAAGGGCAGCATACTTAAGGTCCGCGCACGAACATTGGCGATTGCGGACATGTCCACCTTCTGCATCAGTCTGACAGGAGGCTATGAGCTTTAACGCATTAGTCGAAGCAGGTATGGTGCACCCGTCGGACATTAGCTTTCGATTCTCTATTATTATCAATATCATGTGGGCGCTATTGGTAGTCCCGCGTCCTTTAAAGGCAATCACAGTACAGAATCAGTAAGGCCGGTTCAGCAAGCGGGCCAAGATGCTTCGCTTTCCTGTTGGAGATGCGAAGGCATTTCCTCCTGCGACAGGTCCCTGAAAGGGCAGCTCCTCTCCGAGAAATACGGCCCTGGGATTGGTAACGCAGAGCCTCTCCGCGATTTCTGTTCCATACCGCTTTGCTACGAAGTCAAAGGCCTCTTTCATGCCAGGTGGCCGCGACTGTAAATTGTGGGCGTCAGTCGCCAGAAAGTGAACCTTATTTTCTTCGAGCAGCTTTTGGGAAAAGCTCATCACGGCACGGCCAAATCGTCCTGTAAGCGACGAAGCTGTTACCTGCACCAGACAGCCAGCGTCGATCCAGCCATCCAGTCGATCGGGGTGTTTCTGGATCGTCAAGTTGCGCTCCGGGTGCGTAATGATGGGCTGCACTCCGGCTACCAAAAACTGGTAGAACACTTGCGCCATTTGTTGCGGGATGGCCAGATCAGCAAACTCCACGAGCAGATATTGTTTGTGATTGATGGTGTATTTTGCGGGGTTCCTCATCGCGTCCTCGATGTTTTCGTAGGACAGATGAAAATCGCAGCCCAATCCCAGGGTTATTTTGCCGTCGAGTCGCGCGCGTAATTGCTCCAGTTTTTGCTGATTTGCTGCTGGATTGAAGTTGAAGTGAGAGTTTGCGTGTGGAGTGCAGACGATGTGAGTAATACCGTCGGCTGCGGCCATTTCCGCCATCGCCACAGACGTTTCGATATCCCGAGGGCCGTCATCGAGGCCGAAGAGCAGGTGATGATGAATATCGATCATTCGTAAACTATCGCTCCGCCAAAGTAGCTAGCAGCGACTGAAAAATCTTCCATCCATCAGCGGACCCGAGCATGGCCTCGCTTGACCGATCTGGATGCGGCATCATTCCCAAAACGTTGCGGTCTTCGTTGAGAATCCCGGCGATGTTGTCGAGAGATCCGTTCGGGTTGGCATCGGCCGTAATCGCGCCTTCCGGCGTCGCGTAACGGAATGCGATGCGGTCTTCGTTGTGCAGGGCGTCGAGAGTGGCCGCGTCGCAAAAATAATTGCCCTCCATGTGACCAATGGGGATTTTTAAGACTTCGCCCTTCTTCAAGATTTGCGTGAACGGAGAGTCGGTAGTCTCTGTGCGCAGATATACCTGCTTGCAGATGTATTTAAGTCCGGCGTTGCGCAGGAGCGCGCCGGGCAGCAGGCCGGATTCGCATAGAATCTGGAATCCGTTGCAGATGCCGAGGACCGGACCGCCCTCAGCGGCAAATTTCTTTACCGATTGCATCACGGGCGAGAAGCGAGCGATGGCTCCGGTGCGAAGGTAGTCGCCGTAGGCGAAGCCGCCGGGTACGAGGATTGCGTCGCAGCCTTCCAGGCTTTCAGAATCGTGCCATAGAAACGTCACTGGCTGATGAGCCAGTTCGGCGATGACGTGGTACGCGTCGTGGTCGCAGTTCGATCCGGGGAAGACGAGAACTCCAAATTTCATACTCTTAGGCTAGCAGTTGACGGCATTGAGCGGGAGGGGGAATTTGACGTGCATCCATAAAGAGGCAAGACTGGCGTTTACGCTATGGCAGATCTTAGAGCCCACGCCCGCACCGCGGGCAGCGCACTCTTCAACTGGTGGAAGGCCGTTACGATCGAAGCTCTGTGCGTTGGGTTGATGTGGTGGGTCGGGCTGCTGCTGCTGCGGGTGCCGCTTGCTCCGGTGTGGGCATTGATCGGCGGAGTGATGACCTTCGTGCCCAATTTCGGAGGAGTCATCACCGTCATCTTTCCCGTGCTCACGGTGCTTTTCAGCGGACATGATATGTACCGCCTCGGCCTGGTGCTCGGGCTCTACGCGCTGATTGTGCTGGTGGATCAGCTTGCGCTGCAGCCTTTCCTACTCAAGCGCGTGAGCCGCATCCCGATCTGGGCGTCAATCCTGGTGCCTATCCTGCTTGGGATTGTCATTCCGTTCTGGGGCGTTCTGCTGGCGCCGCCGTTGCTGGCTGTTTTCTACGCCTTCAAAAGACCCAGAGTTCGGCAGTAACAGCCTGGTTCATTCACCTGCATCCGCGTACTTTACGCTGCATCCGTAAGGCCGAGTGTAGCCGATGGCTACAGGCTGGCCTGCCATCGCTTCACTGAGCGCAGCCGAGACGTAATTTTTCGATACAGGCACATCCGCAAGGTCGGTCGTTGGATGGTCGTCGATGGCTCCCTCGTAGATAAGCTTCCCTGCCGGATCGATTACGAACATGTGGGGAGTGGTCTTGGCCTCATATGCATGGCCGATGGCCCCCGAAGGGTCGAGAATTGCGGCCGTCGGTGCGGCGTGACTCTTAGCGATCCACGCATCCTCCTGCGCTGCCGTCATGTATCCCTGTTGTCCGAAGGCGGAAGAGAGGATGGTAAGCCACACTACGCCCTTGGCCGTCCATTCCTTTTGGAGGGATTGCATGTTCCCGCTGTCGTATTGCTTTTCCGTGTAGGGGCAGCCGTTGTTGGTCCACTCCAGCACCACGAATTTGCCGCGATAGTCCGATAGTTTGTGCTTCTGGCCGTGCGTATCAGTTCCGGAGAAGGTCGGAGCAGAGCTGCCCACGCGTCCGGCATATGCGGAAAGCGCGAGCGTGAAGGTTAGAGCGAGAGCGAGTCGGCGCATCATGAAAAAAGTTCTCCCTCCTGGCTTTTAGACGAGAATGGCAGGGGATTCGGTTTCTTCGGGGCGGAAAAAGTGGAGAACGGAAGCGCTCTTCATTTCGTTTTTACTTCGTCCAGCGCGCGAAACACGATTCCGGGAGTGAGAACTTCGGGTAGTAGCTTTGGCGGGGCGTTGGGGTCAGCCGAGTAAAGCGCATATGTGGGGATGCCGCTGCGCCCGAGTGCGGCCAGAGCGTTGGCAATTGCCTCGTCGTGGCGCGTCCAGTCGGCACGGACCAGTTCCACGCCGCTCGATTTCAGCCGCTCCTGCACGTCGGCGCGGTCGAGCACCACGCGTTCATTTACCTGACAGCTCAGGCACCAGCTTGCGGTGAAGTCTACAAAGACCGGCTTTCCCTCGGAGCGATATCTCGCGACCAGTTCGGGAGTGTATGGCTGCCAGAGAGCGTCCTGAGCGCGAGTGGCGGCACTGGGAGCGAGGGCTCGCAGCGCCAAGGCAGGAAGCGTAACGGCCAGCGCCAGAACCAGTACCGCAGCTATCGTAGCCGGACCTTTTGCTGGCCAGCGACCCAGGATCCATCCGGCGATGGCCAGCAGCAGGAATGCAGTCAACAAAAATACCAGCGAGCTTGCGCCCGTTGTCTGGTTGAAAACCCATACGAGCCAGATGACGGTGCCGAAAATGGGAATGGAAACCGCTTGTTTGAGAATCTCCATCCATGCGCCGGGGCGGGGCAGCAGACGCGTCCACGCAGGGTTGAAGGCGAGCAGCAGGTAAGGGACGGCCAGCCCAAGCGCGACTGCCGTGAACACTACTATGCTGACCACCGCTGAGTTGGCCAGCGCGTATCCGATGGCTGCTCCCATGAGCGGCGCGGTGCAGGGAGTTGCCACCACCACGGCGAGGACTCCGGTGAAGAAGCTGCCCGCGTAGCCTTGTTTCGCTGCGAGGCCGGATCCCGCACTGGTGAGGGTGAGGCCGATCTCAAATTGTCCGGCGAGAGAAAGTCCTAGGAAGAACAGCAGCAGCGCAAGCAGAACTATGAAGAGCGGCGATTGAAACTGGAATCCCCACCCGAGATTGTGACCGGCGGCTCGCAGCCCTAGCAGAACTCCGACGACGATCCAGAAGGAGACAAGAATTCCCAGCGTGTAAGTGAGTCCGTGCAGACGCAGCTTGTGCTGCTCTTCTGCGGAGGACTGCACCAACGCCAGCCCCTTCAAGAACAGGACAGGGAAAACGCAGGGCATCAGGTTCAGGATCAGACCGCCTGCGAACGAGAGCAGAACGATACGCAGCAGTCCGGTCGCGGGCGAATGGTTTGCGGCCAGCGTGAGTGCTCCCGGAGTGGCGTGAATCTCATAGGCGCGTCCGTTGCCGAGCACGAGGAGGCCGTGCAATTCCTTTGGCGACGCGCTCAGGTTTTCGTCTTTCGTCAAGGAGATTTCTACGCCGTTCCTTTGAAACGTCACTGGCTGCGGAGCGGCATTGGCAATCAGGTTCTGGTCGAAGGGGAAAAATTCTGCGCCGCGTTCGCGGCGGCCTGTTTCGATCGTAAGAGTAAAGCCCGTTGGCGTTGTCTGAAACTTCGCCTGATATCCCGATGGCAGCGGTTGTGGAAGCGTGTTTTGGAAGCGGTTCAAAAGCTGCTGGTCTGCAGCGATATTTGCTACGGCCACCGGGACGCGCGACAGCGCTTGCCGATTTACGGAGAGCAGAGCTTTGCCCGGCAGGCAGACTTCGCGGCATACCAGCCAGGTTACTTTTCCGGCAAGCGTTACTGTTGAGCCGTCAGGCTTGAAGTTCGCCGCCACGTGCATTGGGATGGGGAAGAGAACTTCATTCTCGTAGCCGAAGTCCATCAGCGGGCCGAGCGGCAGGCGCTTGGGGGCGGGGAACTGGATGGCGTCGGCTGTGACGCCGGTTGGAAGGGTCCAATGAATTGCGGGAGGCTCGCCTGAATCGCCGGCGTTGGTCCAGTACACGTGCCAGCCGGGTTCGAGCTTGAAGTAGAGACCGGCAGTAAAGTTCTGTCTCGGATAAATCTGCGCGGGTGGAACCACTATTTGTACCGAAAGGTGCGGGGCGCTGGCGGTGGCCTGAGCGCGGCTCAGGAACGGCAGGAGCAGAGCAAGGATGAAGATGAAGGTGTTCCGGACGCGCATTGGTTTGATTGTACGGGTGCTAGCCGCACGGGCGAACTTGACGTCCAGGCGGTCGCGGCTACGCGGCCTTACTGCATCGAGCTCAAGCGGCCTTCCCATTGGTCGGGGAGGCCAGGGAGTTTGTTCCATGATGATTCTGTGACTGCGAAATGTAGGAATTGGTTACAAAGCCATCATTGTTACGCCAGCGCATACGAGCACGGCGGCAATCCAGCGGCGGCGGTCGACGTTTTCGTGGAGGAAGATTTTGGCAGCAACGGCGTTCGTCACAAAGGTAAGCGATGCCGAGGCGGGTGCGATCAGGCTCAGGTCCGCGTGGCTGAGCGCGAACAGTAGCGAGAAAAAACTCAACGCCATAAAGAAGACTCCGAGGACAAAGCGGGAGCTGCTGATCACCGCGAGAATTGCTCCGCCCAATCCGCTGCGTGCTTTGATTTCATCGAGGTCGCCGATGGCGCGCATGGCTGCTGCGATCATGACGTCGCCGATGGTTGCAAAGATCACGATGGCGGCGATCATTGCCGCGTCGGACCATCCGTGCTGGAAGGATAGAGCGTTCATGGCGTTTCCGCTTCCAGAGCTTCCTGCGGTCTGGGTATTTCTGTGTACGAAGGTCCGCGCGTGACGAAGCCCACCGCCGCGGTGATTAGTAGAATTCCGAGCCAGCGCGTCGGCGAAATGTGCTCATGCTTCCAGAAGCGGGCCAACAGCGCGACGATGACGTTGCCGATGGAGGTGGCGGGCAGCACGAAGGTGAGGTCGGCCCATGAAAGGGAAGCGAGATACGAGGAAAAAAAGCCGATCAGCAGCGCTATGCCGAGCAGGATTTGCGGGGTTTTTAACGCATAAAGCAGAGTGGAGAGATGATGCGGCGAAACTGGTCCGACGCGGCTCATGCCTATGCTTAGAAGTGTGTCGCCCAGCGGAGCAGTGACTGCGACAATGCCCAATACAACATATCGCCGGAATGTCATTGTGGATTTCGTCATGGAACCGGCAAATCTCAGAGTCAAATCAATGATGCGGGTGCTTTGCGTTCGGATTCTCTGATGTCGGAGTGTGGGATGCCGAAAGTCGCGGAAGCAAAAACGGCCAGCATTTCGCTGGCCGTATGGTTTTTAGAACAGTTGCTTAGACCTCTACATTTGCAGGTGTTGCCGTTTCGCCCGCGCGCTTCGATTTTGCTTTCTTCACAACCCGGTTCCGTTGCGCGCGCAGCTTGAGGAACGACTTTGATTCAGCGTAAAGCCGCTTCAGGTCGCGATTGATGATTGCCTTGCTCACCACTCGCCAAGCGGCTTTGGGACGGAAATAGTACTCATCGTAAAAGCGATGCACCATCTCGAGAACATATTCTGTAGGCAATCCCGGATATTCGATGTGAGCGAGTTGGTGGCCTTCTTCATCGACCATTGCGCCGTTGTTGATGATGAAACCATTCTCACGGGCATACTCGTAGAACTCGGTGCCCGGATAGGCGTGAGCGATTGAAACCTGAATGGTCTCGACGTCGAGTGCCTTGGCGAAGTTGATGGTGTTGCGGATCGACTCCTTCGTCTCGCCCGGAAGGCCGAGGATGAAATCGCCATGAATGGTGAGGCCGAGGTCGTGGCAGTCGCGCACAAAGTCGCGAGCGCGTTCGATGGTTGCGCCCTTTTTGATGTTTTTGAGAATCTGCGGATCGCCGGATTCGAAGCCTACGATCAACAGACGACAGCCGGCTTCGCGCATGGCCTTCAGCGTTTCGCGATCGGTGGTGACGCGCGAGGTGCAGGACCAGGTAAGGCCCAATGGCTTGAGCTTGGCGCAAAGCTCGACGGTGCGCCCCTTCTGGATGTTGAAGGTGTCGTCGTCGAAGAAGTATTCCTTCACGTGCGGGAAGAGCTGTTTCGCGTGCGCCATCTCGGCGGCAACGTCATCGGTGGAGCGCTTGCGCCATGCGTGCCCACTGAGGGTCTGCGGCCAGAGGCAGAAGGTGCATTGCGCCGGACAGCCACGCGTGGAGTAGAGCGAGACGTAAGGATGCAGCAGGAACGGGACGTTGTATTTGGTCACGTCCATGTCGCGCGCGTAAATATCGGTGACCCACGGCATTGCATCGAGGTCTTCGACCTGGGGACGATCTGGGTTGTGCGCAACCTTGCCGTCTTTGCGATAGCTGATGCCGAGAATTTCATTGAGCGGCTTGCCGTTAGCGAACTCCACGATTGAGAAATCAAACTCGCGGCGGCAGACGAAATCGATCACTGCACATTCGTTCAGAGCTCGGTCGGGAGACGTGGTCACCGGAGGGCCGACAAAAGCAATCCGAATTGAAGGATTTGCGCGCTTGATGGCCTCGGCCAGTTTTTGGTCGCCCGTCCAACCCGGGGTGCTGGTGAAGAGCACCAGGAACTCGTAACCCTTTGCAATCTCGATCGTCTCTTCGGCGGAAACGTGATGTGGAGGCGCGTCGAGAAGCCGCGAACCTTCCAACATACCGGCCGGATAGGCAAGCCATACCGGATACCAGTAGGACTCGATTTCACGCGTCGCAGGCCAGCGCGAACTCGCGCCGCCATCAAAGTTCTCGAACGAGGGAGGGTTTAGAAATAGTGTTTTGAGAGGCATGGCGTATAATTCTCAATTTTATCACTCAGAAGGGTAAAAACCGGAGGAAGGTTGCCGATTGCGGTACTGTGGCGGGTGTTACTTTGCACCCGAATCGAATCCAATCCTCAATCGAGCCGATTGAGCGCATCAGGCTCAACTGGGCGCGGATGACGGAAAGATTGGCGTTCAGGACATCCTGATACCGCTCACGCTCCTGAATTTGGGCGGTTTCTTCGTCTTTGGGTGTAACTGGAGTGGCATTCGGCGATCCGCTGCCATTCTTCAACTCGGTCTGCACCGCCTCAAGCTGTTCCTGGGCGAGATCGCTTTGCAACTGTGCCATGTGCTGCTGCGCTTTCAGCTCGTTAAGGCTGTGGCGCAGGGAAAATACCTGCTCGCTGCTCTGATTCTTTGCCTGGTCGGCATCAAATTCGGCGCGCTTTGCTTCTGCTGCCGACTCGCGGGCTTTGGCCCGGCGGCTGGCGTCGAAAAGCGGAATTGTAACCTGAACGCCTACGTCGAAGTTGTTGTGCTGGAAGCGCAGATAGTACTCGGTATAGTTGTTGAATTTGGCATAGCGGCTATAGTCCATCCCAAATCCAAACTGGGGTCGATAGTTCTGCTTGTTATCGCCAAACGAAAGCTCGCGCTTCGACTTTGCGTTGGCATATGCGGCCTCGACGCCAGCATTCGAGGCAACTTCCTGATCCGCGAGCGCGTTGTCACCGCTGAAATCCGGAGCTGGCGGGATACTTTTCGTATCAGGAATGAAGCTGGTTGCGGGAAGACCGGTAAGATGTGCCAACTTATCCTTCTGCTCGCCGGCGTCGTCCTCTATGTGCAGCCGCTTGATGTCGATTTGTGCTGACGTGATCTCAGCCCTGGTCACTTCCATGCGGCCGTCCACGCCCGCCACGAGGCGATCGTGCTCTATGCTTACCAGCCGTTCGGCATCGCTCTTTTCCTCATCCAAGGCCGCCATCGCGCGCATGTCGCTGTCGAGTTGAATGTATGCCAGCGCACAGTCGAGAGCTACCTGCTCGCGGTTATCTTTCAGGTTCAGCTCCGCCGATTTCAGTGCCGCGCGGGAGGCGCGAACGTAATCGGCTGCGAAAACGAATAGAGCAGCGATCCCGATTGCACATTGAAGACTGATGGCTGGCCTACTGGGAAACCATAGGTGTAGCCGACACTCGATCCGAGCAGGACGTTCGGCAGATAGGCGTCCTTGACTTCCGCCAGCGTTGCGGTAGCGCGCTCTACGTTGGCGGCTGCGCTGTTTACCTGGGTGCTGTTTCTCATCGCCAGGTCCACCACCGAGGAGAGAGAAATCTGGGCAGGCGCGCTCGAAACCCCTAGCAGCGCGCCCACTCCGATCCCGAGCCAGCAACAGACATGTTTTTTCAAATACATTCCCGTCATCCGGAGGTGCTCAATATCCGATGCTCAGTGTGGCAGTCCCTGAATAATTTGCGCTCAATGCGCGCGCGGCTGCAAATTCCCGGTCAGCTCCTGGCCTGTCGCCCTGCTGCTTCAACAGATCGCCAAGCTCTGCGTGCACAGCAAAGGCCGGGGCCGTGTCGCTCAAGGCATTCCCGTTGAGATACTCCCGGAGCCATTGCGCCGCCAGTTGCGGCTCACGTCCTGCCGCGATGAGCGAGGATGCGCCGTCTACCAGCGCCGGGCCGTGGTTTGTATCCGCTGCCGCTCCGCTCTGCAGTGCTGCGAGCATCTGGTCCCATTGTCCGCGCCTGCGATAGAAACTTCCAAGGTCCATCCAAGCCTGTGCTGCGGCGCCCGAAGATGACTGGGATGCTCCGATTCTTGCCCGCCAATTCTGCTCCGCGTCGGCATAGTTCCTTTTCGCCTCAGCGATGCGCGCCCGCAGCGCATCCGCACGGGCCGGATCGAGCGTGTTCAGCCGCAATACCAGGCCTTCGGCTTTGCCATAGCCGCCCCCCAGCACTTTGGGAGCCTCCACATAATATTGACCCAGGTCCGCCAGTGCCTCCCGGTTATGTCCGTCGAGGGACACTGCCGTTTCAAATTCCGAATGAACCAGCTTCGCAGTCTGATACGCCGTGACAAGTTTTGCCCGGCTGGCCTTTTCTCCGTACGCGCGTCCCAGCCACAGATGGTACTCGCTGCTATCGGAAGCAATCTGTACCGCACGCTGGCATGATGCAATCGCATCCTCCCAGCGCGCCTCGGCCAGATAGATGCGACATTGAAGATTCCAGGCGGCCGCATTCCCGGCATTCGCGCGGAGCGCTTCATTGAGGGCGCGCATCGCGTCATCGGCGCGGCCGCGATTGAAGGCAGTCCGAGCCGTATCGAGGTTGTCGCGAGTTGCCGCAAGGCCTTGTAATGGAGATGTTGCCGTCCATAAAAAAACAAGACCCAGTACCAGCGTGATTCTGATTCCGATTCGCACGCCTGCTACTTCACCTCGACTATCGGTATGCCGTCGCCGATCGGCTGTCCGTTGGTGCTGCCCAGCGCAACTACGTCGCCTTCTTTCAGGCCGCTCTGGATTCCAACCTGGGTCAGATTGATATTGCCCACAACTACCGACGTCCGGTGCACCGTGTCGCCCTTGACGAGGTATACATAGGGGCGCCCGTTTTCGGTATGAAGAGCCTCTCGCGGAACATTGAGGGCGTTCGACTGATTTGCAACCAAAGCTGTTACGCGCACGTTGGTGTTCGGCAGCAGGTCATTGTCCGCGTCGTCGATGGTCACCAGGACTTCGCCTACATTGCGCGTGGTGTAGGTGATGATGGTCGAGGGGACGCGTGCGATGTGCCCGTTCCATTCCTTGTCAGGCCGGGCATCCCAATGAATCGTGATCGGCTGTCCAACGTGCAATTTCCCGATTTCCGGCTCGTCGAAATAGGCGCGGACCTGCATCTTCGACAGATCGGCCATCTGCAGCAGGAGGTCGCCCTGCTGCACATATTCGGTTCTTTGAAACTGGAATGGCATATACCGTGCCAGTGAAAGGAGCGTGCACGTTCGCCTCATTCACTACCTGCTGCGCCGCGGCATAGCCTGCCTCAGCGTCGGCCACGGCGGCCTGTACCCGGCTCAGATCGTCGGCGTCGTAGCGCTGCGTCTTTTTCTGACCGAGAACAGCCAGCGAAGCATTGTCCGAATCCAAACGCTCCTGCGCGGTGGCCACTTCACTTGCGGAAGCTGCTCCGGTTAACTGCAATTTCTTGAGAGCTTCGAGATCGTGCTGGGCCTGGTCCCGGTCGATACGCGCCTTGTCCAACTCGCCGCTCAAGGAAAGCCTTTCCTCCTGCGTTCCGCCATGCACAGTCACGTTATAGCTGTCCTGGGCGCTTTTCAGTGCCGCCAATGCCGTAGCCAGGCGCGCGCGGGCGTTGGTGTCGTCCATGGAAAGCAAGAGAGTGCCTGGGGAAACCCGCTGACCCTCATGCACATAAAGCTTCTTGATCAGCCCCGGAAATGGGGCGTGGGCTTCAAAATTGACTTGGGGTTCGACTTTGCCATTCGTGGGAATTGTGCTTTTCAATTCGCTGCGCGCCACAACCGCGGTTCGTACCGGAACCCTCGAGCGTGTCGCTAGGCGCACAAAGTAAAAAAGGATGACCACGCCGACTGCTGCGGAAATCCATATCCATCGCGAACTGGTTCGTCTTTTTTTTTCGCCATTAGGTGTGGTGAGAGAACTTAGCCGTTACTGAGTATATAAGACTCAGCAGGATAGGCATTCGCGTCAAAAATTTACGCGCGCTGTGATGAAATAAAGGTATGTCACAAGATTTGCGCTATACCGATGAGCATGCAAAGGCTGGTCTAGACTTCAAATTTCCGGACATCGAGACCTGGCAGAATCAGTTTCCGGCTTATGAGATTTTGATCGACGATCCGGAGTTTACCTCGGTGTGTCCAAAAACGGGCTTGCCCGACTTCGGAGTTATCAAGCTGCGTTACATGCCGCGTGAGCGGTGCCTCGAACTCAAATCGTGGAAAGAATATCTTTTCAGCTACCGCAACCTTGGAATCTTCCAGGAAAATATCGTTAATCAAATTCTTGAAGACGTGGTGAAGGCGTGCGATCCGGTGTGGGCGCATGTCTTCGGTGATTTCCGCCCGCGTGGAGGAATTTCGACGATCGTGGAAGCAAGGTGGCCACGCCCAATTCAGAAGTGAGAGTGCGGGGGCGCAGGCCTAATTTGGTGGAGTTGGCAGCGAAACACTCTGAGGCAGCATCTAGGTCTTTAAGAAACACGAAGTTGCCGTGGAGCATTCCGTTTGATACTATCCGGACTTCGGCGAAGGAGAGGTAAATATCATGGCAGAAGAACAGCAATCAGGCGGATTTAGCTGGTTCCTCGCGGGGTTGGGCGCTGGGGCGATACTTGGCGTATTGTTTGCGCCGAAGGCAGGCAGGGAAACCCGTGACGAGCTGGTGAGCGGAGCGCGGGAGGGTACAGAGTATCTCCGTCAACGTTCGCGCGAGGCTGCCGGTCAGGTAAACGAATATGTCGACCGCAGCAAAGAGTACATGGATAAGGGACGCGCTCAGTGGGAGGAGTTCGTGAGCCGTGGCCGCCGCTATGTGAATGAGCAAACGGGCAAGGTTTCCGCCGCTGTTGACGCAGGTAAGGAAGCTTACCGTGAAACTTCGGCGGGCGCCGGCGAAGAGCCACCCACGCAAAATTAACCGCAATCCGCACACTACCCGGGGGCGGCTATGCATTCCTTACCACCGACTTACTACATTATCTTCACGGCTGTGACTGCGCTTGGCGTTCTCCTGCAGGCTGTGGTGTTGCTGGCGATTTATATTGCGCTGCGCAAGACATTTGGCAAGCTGCAAGCCGTGACCGATGAGGTGAAGGGGCAGGTGCTCCCGCTCGTTGCTACAACCAAAGGTCTGATCGAGGACATTTCGCCGAAGCTCAAGGTTGCGACCAGCAATCTGACGGAAATCAGCCAGACGCTTCGCGAACAGTCGAACCATCTGAACGGGACGGTGGAAGCTCTGCTGGACAAGACGAATGCTCAGGTCACCCGCATGGATGGAATGGTCACTGCGGCATTTGACGCGGTAGACCATGCTACGCGGACGATCGAGGGCGCTATTTCGGTTCCCATCAGGCGCGTTTCGGGCATCGTTAGCGGACTCAAGACCGGCGTGGAAGTATTTTTCGGAAAGAGAAAATATCCTTCAGCCGGCGAAACTGTCATCGTCGGCGTTACTGAATCAAAGGTGTCCGATCTAGAAAGCCCTGCTCAGACAATCCAGCCGCCGCCGACTACTTCATCGCCGTCGTAAAAAACCGCTGCCTGCCCGGGTGTGACCGCGCGCTGCGCCTCGTCAAACAATGCCTCGACCTCGTCACTCTGCGATCTGCGCAGAGTTGCCCACGCCGGTTCGTGGCGGTGACGGATCTTTACGCGCACCCGCATCTCTCCGGTCAGTTCTTCGATGGAGATCCAGTTGAGACTGTGCGCACGCACCGTCCGGGATGTTGCTTCCGCCCCGGCACCTACGGTAACGCGATGACTAGCCTGCTCGATTTGCAGCACGTAGAGGGGACTGGGCGAGGAGACTCCCAGTCCCTTGCGCTGCCCGATGGTGAAGTTATGGATGCCAGTGTGGTGTCCGACCACCTCTCCGGAGGTTGTGACCAATTCGCCGGCGGTGTCAGGGATGGACTCGCCCTGTTCGTCGAGATAGGCGTCGATGAACTGCTTGTAGTCGCCGCCGGGGATGAAGCATATCTCCTGCGAATCGGGCTTGGCGGACAGGGCGAGTCCGTGCTGTGCGGCGATGGCGCGGACGTCGGGCTTCTGGTAGCCGCCGAGCGGGAATAGGGTTCTCGAAAGCTGCTCCTGAGTCAGCCCGAAGAGGAAATAGGTCTGGTCCTTCGACGTGTCTGCCGGGCGCTTCAGAATCCAGCGGTTTCGCGCGGGGTCGTACTCGTTGCGGGCGTAGTGCCCCGTGGCGATGCGATCGGCGCCTATCTGCCGGGCGCGCAGCAGGAGCTGATCGAACTTCAGATGATTGTTGCAGAGTGAGCAGGGAATCGGGGTTCGTCCTGCGAGATACTCGGATACGAACGGCCGGACCACGTCGCGCTCGAAGCGCTCCTGCTCGTTGACGACATAGTAGGGAATGCCCAAGGTCTCAGCTACGTGGCGCGCATCGTACACATCGTCTATCGAGCAGCAGCGTCCCTGTACTTGCTCGGGCATTCCTTCACGACCCGCCAGGCGGCGCTGGTTCCAGAGCTGAAGCGTGAGCCCAATGAGGTCGTAGCCCCCATCCTTCAACATCGCCGCTACGGTCGAAGAATCGACCCCTCCGGACATGGCGATGGCGATCGTGTTGTTGTAGGTGGAGCTCACTTGTTCAGTATGACAGGGTAGAGCCAGGAAGCGGTCAGCGGGAGGATGGTCAGCCCAGCGTTCCGGCATTGACAGGGGCCAGTTCGCGGAGTCTGCTTACTGCCGCAGGAATTATTTCGAGCGCTTCGTCTATGTCGGCCTGAGTATTCAGTTTGGTCAGACTGAATCTCAGGCTCGCGCGGGCTCTCGCCGGGCTGAGCCGCATTGCGGTTAGCACATGCGATGGTTCGGAAGCTCCGGAGGCGCAGGCAGAGCCGCCGGAGGTGGCGATTCCTTTGAGGTCAAGTGCAATAACTAGAGCCTCTCCCTCCAGATCGTTAAAGTAAAGGTTTGTGGTGTTGGGAACACGTGGTTGACCTGCGCCGTTCACTCCGGTGCTTTCTATTCTGGCCAAAACGCCGGTTTCCAATTGGTTGCGCAGGTCGGCCAAGCGGTTGATTGTGCCGTTTGCCAGGGATTGTGCGGCTAGTTCTGCCGCTTTGCCGAGACCGACGATTCCGGCAACATTTTCTGTTCCGGCGCGGCGCTGGCGTTCGTGGGTTCCTCCGAAAAATAGCGGCTCAAGCTTAGTTCCGCGGCGCACGTAGAGGACGCCTGTTCCCTGCGGGGCGTGAATTTTGTGACCTGAGAGACTGAGCAGGTCGCATCCGATGGCATGCACGTCTACCGGTATTTTGGCAGCGGCCTGTACGGCGTCGGTGTGGAACCACACGTCGGCTTCCTGCGCGATACGTCCGATCTCCTCTACGGGTTGGATCACGCCGGTCTCATTGTTGGCCATCATCACGCTGATGAGTTTGGTGTTGGGGCGCAGGGCGCGGCGAATCTCGTCGGGGTCGATGCGGCAGTCGGACGACACCGGAAGGAACGTGACTTCAAGGCCGCGCTCGGCGAGACGCTGGGCGGCGTGGAGCACCGCGTGGTGCTCAATTGATGAGGTGATGACATGATCGCCGGGCTGGGCTAATCCGAAGACTGCGAGATTGTCGCTTTCGGTGCCGCCGGAGGTGAAGACGATCTCCGACTCGCGGCAGTTCAGTAGTTGCGCGACGCTTGTCCGCGCGCGCTCGACGGCGGCGCGCGCCTGCTGGCCGGGCTGATGAATGGACGATGCGTTGCCGAATTTTTCGAGCAACCAGGGACGCATCGCCTCCAGCACGTCGGGCAGTAAAGGAGTGGTGGCGTTGGCGTCCATGTAGATCCGTCGCATAGTGTCTTCATTTTAATGCCTAGCTTTCCTCCGACATAGCGCGGAGAAAGCAACAGTTCTTATCGCTAACTGTACTGCGGGGCCGGAGCCTAAGGCTTCGGCCCTTTTCTTCGCCCAGCGATTTGCATTTCCTGATAGGCTGGCATCGCAGTTTTTGCGAGGCGAATATGCACCTGAAACGATATATTGTCATTCCAGCCTGTTGCGCCGTGCTTGCGTTGCCGCTTGCCGCGTTTGCGCAATCAAACTCGAACCCCAACCCAGCGACTGCTCCTGCCGCGGCTTCAGCTCCGGCATCCATTGCTCCCGTGGATTCTTTGAGCGCGCTTGCAGGCCAGATGCAGAAGGAGGTAATCGGGGCGGCGGATGCCATGCCCGCCGACAAGTACGACTTTGCTCCTACCGGTCCGGGCGACTTCAAGGGAGTTCGCACTTTTGGGGGCCAGGTAAGGCACCTTGCTCAGGCGAATTATGAATTCTTTCAAGGATGGGGTATCGCCGGCGAGGTGGATCCCAAAACGCTCGAGTCGCTGAAGACCAAAGACGAGCTGATGAAGGCGCTCCGCGACAGTTACGCGTTTCAGCAGGCGGCTATCCAGTCGATCACTCCGGAGAACGCCTTTACGGCTGTCCCGGGCTTTCCTCCTCAATACAAGTTGACGCGGGCTTCCGCAGCCACATTGGCCATGGCTCATTCAATGGATCATTACGGGCAGATGGTGGAATATCTCCGTATGAATGGAATCATTCCCCCCGCTAGCCGCAAGCAGTAGGTTCTTGCCGAAGCGAAAAGGCATCCCGCCCGGGGTGCCTTTTTCGGCTGGGCGCGTATGTGACCATTTCTTAATGCACGCGGGAAGCCTCGGCGATTTCCTGTTGGACAGCCCATAGCGGGAGGAAACATGGCTGGAAAGTTGACACAGGTTGAGAAGGGTCGGATTTTTCGCTCGTTGCATGAGCGGGAGGGCGCGTTTCTGCTGCCCAATCCGTGGGACCTTGGGACGGCGCGGCTTTTGGAGCACCTGGGGTTTGAGGCGTTAGCCACCACGAGCGCGGGATATGCCTTCTCGACGGGAAAGCGGGACTATGCGGTTGGACGTGACGCGATGATTGCGCACGTGTCGGTCCTTGCGGCGGCCACGGACCTGCCGATAAACGCCGATCTTGAAAACGGCTTTGGAGACGCTCCGGAGGCGGCTGCGGAAACGATAAGGCTGGCAGCCGGCGGCGGGGCGGCTGGCGGGTCGATTGAAGACGCCACAGGGCGCGCGGATGATCCCATTTATGAAAGGGAGTTGGCGGTGGAGCGGATTCGTGCAGCGGCTGAAATGGCGCGAGGACTTCCTTTTCTATTTACCCTGACGGCGCGCTGCGAGAACTACTTGCACGGCAGGCCGGACCTTAAAGATACGATCGAGCGGTTGCAAGCTTATCAGGAGGCGGGTGCCGATGTGCTGTACGCTCCCGGCCTTACGAGCAGGGACGACATCGCGGCTGTGGTTACGTCGGTGGATCGTCCGGTAAACGTGCTTGTGGGGATTCAGGGCATTTCATTGGACCGCGCTGCGTTCTCGGCGATTGGGGTGAAGCGCCTCAGCGTTGGCAGCGCCCTTTCGCGCGTCGCTCTTGGCGCGTTTCTGCGCGCAGCACGAGAGATGCGGGAGCACGGCACTTTTACATTTGTCGAGGAGGCGGTGAGCAGCCGGGAAATCACCGCGATGTTCCCTGAATAACGTGCGCCGATCAGGCTGAAGCTTGCTGTAAAGAGGCCTGGAATTGAGGGTTGCATTGCGTGGCGGGTTTGCAATTCTGGGCTAACTGTCCCTAATGTCGCGTATGGCGGGGACCTACCCTTGGCGGGAAAACTCGCTGGGGAGCTGTATCGGGCCATTTTTTAAGCGATGGAAAGCAATCCCCGCGTGATACCTTGTGGCAGAACGCCTCCGTAAGGTGTGAGGAATGGAAGTTCAATATGGACGCTCAATCTCAAAGTAAGCTCACGGTGCCACCGCCTAAGGAACCGAGGACGATTGCTGAGGTCGGAATCCGCAAGTCAATGCTCGAAGGGCTGGCACTCAAGATTCTCTTTTAACCGGCCCCCTCGCGCTTTACGAATTGTCGAACCACATGCGGCTAAATCTTGAAGTGACCGAAGAACTGTTCGAGCGGTTGCGAGCCGAACAGCTGTGCTCGGTTACGGGCATGTCGAACAATAGTCCGAATGTTGCGATCACTTCCCAAGGGAGGGTACGCGCGCTGGAGTTGTTGTCGATGAGCCAGTATGCGGGCCCTGCGCCTGTGTCCATGGAAGGCTATGCCGCGCGCGTGCGCGAACAGAGCGTCCGCAAAGTGGAGGTGCATCCTGCTGACATCGAACGCGCATTCGCTCACCTTGTGATGGACAGCAAGACGCTGTGGCAGCTGGGAACGGCGGTTAATTCTGGCTCAGCGATCTTTCTGTATGGGCCGACTGGAGTAGGTAAGACGACGATCGCTGAAACGATCTCTCGCGTGCTTTCCGAGGACAAGGTGTGGATACCGTTCGCGGTGGAAGTCGATGGACAGATCATTACGGTTTTCGATCCGCTGGTTCACAAGCAGGTGGAGAAAGGTACAACCCAGATCATTGATGGACGGTGGGTGCTTTGCCATCGTCCGGCTGTAATAGCTGGCGGCGAGCTGACGATCGAGATGCTGGACATGCAATTCAGTCCGGTTACGAAATTTTACGCAGCTCCACTTCAGATGAAAGCGAACAACGGAGTGCTGGTCATTGACGATTTTGGACGCCAACGCGTGCAGCCCGAGGCATTCCTGAACCGATGGGTTGTTCCGCTTGATCGCAGGATCGACTTTCTAACCCTGGCAGGCGGAAAGACGATTGAGGTTCCATTTGAGGTGATGGTTGTCTTTTCAACCAACAGAGATCCAGCGGAACTACTTGAAGATGCCTTTTTGCGGAGAGTTCAAACGAAGATCAAAATTGACGCGGTTTCCGACGACCAGTTCTGCGAGATTTTTCGCCGGGTGGCGAGTGAGCGCGGAGTGGAATGCGACACAACCGTCATCAGAAACCTGGCCAGTTTTATCCGTAACGAGTTAGACCAGCCGCTGCGCCCGTGCTATCCCAAGGACATTATGAATCAGATCTGCTGGGCCGCCCGGTACGAGGGAAGAAAACCGAATCTGGATCAAGCGGCAGTTATGCTTGCCGTGGATGCTTATTTCCTGGCGCCTTCCTAAGACGTCCTGGATACTTCGGGAGCGCTGCAACCGAACTCTCATACTTCAACCTGGGACATCCTCGCTCCGAGAGCCGCGGAAACGAACCCGACGCTTAGCACGGTAATGTCGTCGTTCTGTCCAAAGGTCTGGGCCTGCGCAACGATTGACGCTGCGGACTGGAGGCTGATGTCCCGTGTGCGGTCGAAGCCGAAGAGTTCATCGGCCGGGTTCATGGCTTCGACGACGCCATCGGTGAGGAAGGTAAGATAATCTCCGGGTTGAAGCATGAAACGTTCCGCAGACGGCGCGGTGTCGCTAATCACGCCCAAGGGCAGTGAGCCTTCGAGTTCGAGTTCTTTACCGTTGAGATAGGGCGGTAGATGCCCGGCATTGGCGATGAGCATGGTGCCGTCGGGGCGCAGCTCGGCGGCGAGGCAGGTGGCGAAGTGCCCTCCGGAGCGTCCGAGCAGACGATCATTCAGCATTGCGAGCATGGAGGCCGGATCGAAGCTCGAGTCGGCGCGGGTGCTAATTGCACCTACGAGCACGGCGACCAGCATTGCGGCGCTGATACCTTTTCCAGATACGTCTCCTACGACGACCAGCAGACTGCCGTCGGATCTTGCGATGGTCTGGAAGAAATCGCCGCCGACCGTCAACGCCGGGTGGTACTCGGTTTCAACCGAAAAGAATGACGAGTGGAAGGTCTCCGGTACCAGCACGCGCTGTTGTAATTGGTGAGCCTGCTCCATATCCTGCTGGACGGCCTGTCGGGCCAACTCATGATTCACCTGGGTGCCAAGGAAGCGGCGCAGTGTAAGCAGACCAATGACCAGCACCATCAGAATGGAAGCGACGGCTCCGGCACTGACGCCGCCCCCGAAAACGAAGAATACGTTGGAGATGCCAAAGGTGTTCAGAATATAGGATCCAAAACTGGAGAACTCGATGAGCAGAACCGGAATCACGGCCAGGAGCGTTTCTGTGCGGTGGCGGCGAAATCCTTCCAGAAGGATGACGAGGAGCAGCACCCCCACTCCCGCCAGTAACAGAATGGATGCGGTGTTGAACCAGTGCAGCCATGGCCGGGGCACCAGATTGACGCCGGACGTGGGCAGTCGCAGGCATAACAGAGCCACCATTTGCATCGCCGTAAGCAGCCACGCTGCGGCGGGAATCCAGCGCCTTCGGCTCAGCTCGAACCAGTTCCACCAGAACATGGCCCACAAAGGCAGAGCGAGTGGACCGAGAACGATATCGAGCACAATGGTGTTGGCGCCAATCGGTAGCACCGAAGCCAGGTTTCCTAACATCAGCAGGCAATTTCTGAGGAGGGAGCATGCCAGAGCGAGAAAGAGCCACAGGAAGGTGCGATCCTTCCGGTTCTGCCGCCAGGCCCAGAGCGCCAGCGGCAAAACGATAAGAAAGAGAAGCGACTGAAGAATGCTGCCTAGGTAGTAATGCAGATTAGAGTCATCTTCCGATGCCTGGAGCAGATGTACGGTCGGAGCCAGTCCCACCACTGGCGGTTGGTGCATACCGCCGGCATCGGGAGCATGGTGAATCGTGTGCCGCCTGTCATAAAAAAGCGCAGAGCGAGATCGATTTCTCCATTGGGACCCGGGGGCGGCAGCGGGTAAGAGAATGTCCGCGAGGAATACACCGTAACGTCGCCTGGAGAGAAGTGGCCGAACTCCCCGACATAGTTCCCATTGGCGTAGACCTGATAGGCGTCATCTACATTGTTCGGCATCTTGAGCCAAAGCGGCTGGCCGGGATCTTTAACGCGCAGGCGCAGACGGTACCAGGCATAGCCATCGAGGTTGGGATAGCCGCGCTGGGTCCAGCCGGGCACGAAACCCGCTGTTCCATACGCCGGATCGACGGAACCTGACCTGGGCGCGAGATCCATGGGCGCCCAATCCGCGTCATTGAACCCGGGCTGCGCCCAGACGGGCGCGCCGTTGACCAGGGGTGAATCGCCGGGCGCAAACTTCCAAGGGCCCGCGAGCGTGGCGGCGGAGTTGCCCAGAGTGATGACTTCAACAGGTGGCGCGGAGCTGGCTGCGGCGAGGCGGACGCGAAACGGCAGGTAAGCGAACAGGAGAAACATGGCGATCTTGCCATGACCGGAGGGTACCACCCGCGGAGGCGCAAGGGATACAGAGATTTTACAAGTGGATTGGATGGAAGCTTGGCTTCGAATCCCTTTGCTGAGCTCTAGGGGCGCAACTTTAGGGAGACGCAGATGGCTCGTTCGCTAGCGAGAGTGATACCGCGGCTAAATGTGGTGGGAATGTGATTGCCCGTCATTACGACGCATTGCAGGAGGAGCCATTCGCAACGGCCTGCGTTCAGCGGAAAGGGACAAATCCGGATTCTTCTGGATATGAAACGGGTAAACGGTAACCTTCGCCAAAAGAACCATGGATAATGCGTCAGCTCAATACGCTCGACTTCCGCAGCATTGAATCTGCTCATCTACACAACGAAGAGCTAACTTAAGTGCACTGGCAATCGCTCTCTGCGATGATTGACCCACACCACCCTTGAGCGATTTTTTGGCAATCCAGATGAAATGCCAGCCGCATTTCCGGATTTTTTTGTCGAGGCGGTCGACATCGTCCGCGAAGTTCCAGCCCTCCTGAAATTCTCCTGTCACAAGTTTGAGACCATCGGGCAGTTCGGCTCCCCCGCGTAAGAGCATGGTACGTTCCGTTATGTCGCGCATTGGAGGGACTCTTTCTTTTTGCTTCTCAGGGGCTGGAGGGCCAGTCCGGAGGCGACGCATGTCGCGCCCTGGTTGGTCCACTGACAAGAGCGCTGAGGTATCGAATCTGCCGGTACGACGATTGCGTAGTCAATCAAACTATGGCAAAAAGCGCAGCCTGTTTGATTCAGTCGTGCAGAATAACATTGAGCAGGGACTTGTGAACCTGGATACGACCGTTGTATTCAATAAAGCCAAGTTTGCGAAAGCGGTTCATGAAGAAGCTGACGCGGGACCGGGTGGTGCCGATCATTTCCGCCAGGGTTTCCTGCGTGATCTTCGGAATCATTGTTTCGTGCTCCCCGGCTGGCCGAACTCGGCCATCAGCAGGAGAATCCTCGCTAGACGCTTTTCGCTGGAATTGAAGAGTTGATCGACAAGATCGGCCTGGGTTCGCATGCTGCGGGCGAGCAGAAACTTGAGGAAAAGATCGGAGAATGCATGCTCTTCATGCATTACGCGGATCATCTCCTGCCGCTCGATCTTGAGCGCGGTACAGGCAGTAATCGCAGTGGCCGTTGCCAATCGGAGGCCAACCGCTCCAGCAAGGGACTCCTCTCCAACAAAATCGCCCGCGGAGAGGAGCGTGATGGTGGCCTCTTTCCCATTTTTTGAAACGACCGTGAGTTTTGCGCGGCCCTTCTGGAGATAGAAAACAGAGTCAGCGATAATTCCCTGAGGAAAAAAAGGTCTGATTTGGCGCTAGGTGGACGATTCTTCGTCCCAGTCCCGCCTTCGCGAGAAAGGTGCTGCGTCAAATTCTAATACTTTCAACTCAGTCATCTGGATGGCCCTCTCCCGGAGGCGGTCGCGCCGGAAGTGATTCAGAAAGTATGTGACCGCGATGGATCGGGAGCTCACGGGGGATGTTCCGATTATCGTACATTCTGGGCAGGAACTGCCTGCGCAAGAGTCGGCATTCCGCGAGCGGTTTGGTACTCGCTCCGGACACAAGACGTTACTCCTTGTAGTTAGAGTGTCTCACCTTGAGAAGAAAGAATCTGTAGCTATTTTGCTCACTCGTCGGCCGTTTTCGGAGAAGCGGGCTAAACCAATTCGATTCAGCAAAAAGAAATGGTTCTTCATGTTACACTAGGAGACAGCTCTATGTGCGGGAAAATACCGGGCACATTGTATGCGAGACATCGGCATCGGCGTCCCGCTGGATTGTCGGTGGTTGCCTGTGGTCTAGCGGTTTTCGATTGGGATGTATTTGGCTGGGTATTCCGGTCCGATGTATTCGGCCCGGGGACGGATGAGGCGGTTGTCGTCGAGCTGTTCGATGACGTGGGCGGCCCAGCCGGCGATTCGGCTTACGGCGAAGATGGGCGTGAAGAGGTCGATGTCGATGCCGAGCGTGGTGTAGGTGGAGGCGGAGTAGAAGTCTACATTCGCGTTGAGCTTCTTTTCCTGGTTCACGAAGAGCTCGATTTTGCGCGACATCTCAAACCACTTTGGATTGCCGGAGGCGCGGCCGAGGTCTTCGGACATTTTGCGAAGGTGCGTGGCACGTGGATCTTCGGTGTGGTAGACACGGTGGCCGAAGCCGGAGACCTTCTTCTTCTGCGCGAGCATGTTCTTGACGTACTCGACCGGGTCGGCTCTCTCTTTGTCGATGGCGTAGAGAAGACGCATGACGGCCTCGTTGGCTCCGCCATGGAGCGGGCCTTTGAGGGCGCCGATGGCTCCGGTGATGGCGGAATGAATGTCAGAGAGAGTGGCGGCGATGACGCGGGCGGCGAAGGTGGAGGCGTTGAGTTCGTGGTCAGCGTGAAGGATAAGGGCTACGTCAAGGGCGCGGGTGGCGGTGTCGGATGGCTTTTCGCCAGTGAGCATCCAGAGGAAGTTACCGGCGTGCGAGAGGGAAGGGTCGGGCGCGACTACTTCTTTGCCTTTGCGGATGCGGTCGAAGGCGGCGACGAGCATGGCGATCTGCGCGGTGAGGTCGAAGGACTTTCGGACATTCGAGTCGTGGTCGACGGCCTTTTCGTCCTTGTCGTAGAAGCTGAGGGCGGAGACGGCGGTGCGGAGGACTTCCATTGGCGTGGCAGCAGGAGGGAAGGACTTGAGCATTGTAATGATCTGCTGAGGCAACTTGCGGGCGTCAGCTAGTCGCTTGGAGAAGGCGGCCAGTTCGGCCTTGTTGGGCAGCTTGCCGTGCCAGAGGAGGCAGGCCGTTTCCTCAAAGGTGGAATTTGACGCCAGCGCGTGAATGTCGATGCCACGGTAGGCGAGTACACCGGCATCGCCGTCGATCCAGCAGATGCCGGAGTTAGTTGCAACAATGCCTTCGAGTCCTTTTGCAGCTACCGCTGTTGCCATACGACTTTTAGTTCCTCCGACTAGTTGACGCGCATTTGATTTTGATGCCGTTTCTCCACGTTGCAGGCGTCATTTCGCCGGTGGGCGGGCTGGACGATGCGTTCGCGTGCGAAGAAGGGCTAACTACTGTTTATAACGCAGTGCGATGGGCGTTGTCATGCGACGGGTTGCGTATGCTGGCGGGTTGGCTGGCGCTTCAATGCTCCCGGAAAGCGCCTGCCTGGTACTATCTCGCGACGGAAGACGATGAAGCGGTTGGCCCGGAAAGCGCCGGCGTCGATGCTGGTGGGCTCCTGCAGAATCATTTGACGCAGGAGACGCGCGGTCCCGGGAGCGAGCAGGATTCCGTTGCGGAAGTGCCCGAGGGCGAGCCATGAGCGCGGGGATGGCTCGCCTTCGCTGGCTTTCATTCCCGTTTCCAGCCCGGTTCCGATGATGGGGAGGAAATCGGCGGAAGCCGGGCGTAGGCCAGTCCAGGTGTCGATGATGCGCGCCTCGCGGATGGGCGGCCACAGCTGCGCTGCCGCGTTGTGCAGCGCGGCGATGACGGACGGATCGATTTGCTTGTCGTATCCGGCGTTTTCGACGGTGGCTCCGACGACGATGCGCCGGTTGCCGCGCGGGACGAGGTAGAGCTCGGGCGTGCGGAGGACGGTGGTGAGGCCGGAGATGCTGCTCGGGGTGCTCGACCAGGATCATCTGGCCCTTGCGTGGGGCTATGGGGACGCCGGCGAGATCGGAGGCCCAGGCTCCGCAGGCGTTGATGAAGTTTGCGGCGCTCCATTCGCCCTGGGTGGTGCTTATCTGAACGGAGTGGGGTTGGGATGTTATGGCGGTGACTGTGGTTTGTTCGAGGAGCGTAACTCCGGCAGCCTTTGCGGCGGTGGGTAGCGCGCTTACCAGATCGCGCGGGTCTAAACTTTGTTCCGCCAGAAGAAAAAATTTTAGGTCGTTGGGCTGGAGTCCGGGGGCGATGGAGTTGAGTGTTTCGGCGCTAAGTTGTTCGGCTTTGCGCGGGAAACGTATGTGCGCCTTGCAGCGTTTGCGTTGTCCGGATGGGGATTTTTTTGCCGGAGAGATCCTCGACCATCGCGAGGAATTCTGGATAGATTCTGAGGCTTAGTTCCGAGAGCGAACGCAGTGCGTCAGGATTTTCAGGATCGGTGCCGGCGAGCATTCCGGCAGCGGCCCAGGAGGATTCGCGCATGGCGTGGCCACGCTCGAAGACGACGACATGCAATCCCGCAGAGGCGAGTTCGAGCGCGGAGGCGAGGCCGATAATTCCTCCGCCAGCGATGACTGCGTCGGCGTGTTTCATGGTTTCATTTTATGTTGCGGCGCGGGAATGGTTTTGCGTCGGAGAGAACTTTCCTGCTGACACTGCGTATGGAAATGCAATAAGCTTCGGCAGAGAGCCCAAAACTAGAGAGGAAAGCAACGGAATGAGCGACGAGACGACCGGAACCGGAGAGCAGCGGAGTTATTCAGGGCTTTTTCTGGGGCTATTGGCTCTGGCAGTGGTTGCAGCGATTGCCGGGCTGGGCTGGAGCTATCACCTCTCCGGACGCCTGACCAACGCGGAGATGCAGCTTTCACAGGCTCAGCAGCAAAACAATAAGCTGGCCTCGGCGCTGGATGAGACCAATGCGCGGCTGAAGGTGACGAGCGAGACGCTTGGCCAGTCGCTGGGACTGACGCAGAGACAGCTTGAAGCGCGTGCGAAGGATCTTCTTAGCCGGCAGCAGGCGGCGGCAAAGCAGTTCGAGAGCGAGCAGGCGGCAACACAGCAGAAGATCAGCTCCGTGTCGTCGGATGTTTCCGGCGTTAAGACCGATGTGGGCGGCGTGAAGACGGACCTTGGCAACACGCAGACTCAACTGAAAACCGACGAAGCGCAGCTGCAGAGCATGAAGGGCGATATGGGCTTGCAGAGCGGCCTGATCGCTACGAACCAGCACGAGCTGGATATTCTGAAGCACAAAGGCGACCGCAATTACTACGAGTTCACGCTGCAGAAGGGGCAGAAGCGGCCCATTTCGACGGTGAGCCTGGAGCTGAAAAAGGCTGATGTGAAACACAGCCGCTATACGCTGGAAGTTTATGCGGATGACAAGAAGATCGAGAAGAAAGATCGCGGGCTAAATGAGCCGGTGCAGTTTTATACCGGGAAAGACAATTATCTGTATGAGCTGGTGGTGAACAGCATCGATAAGAACCAGGTGAAAGGGTACATTGCTACGCCGAAGAGCGCTCCAGTTCCGGTTAGCACTTCGGGGAATTAAGGGCGGCGTTTAAGACACAGAGGAATCCCGCGCACGGAACTTCCGAGCGCGGGATTTTTATTTGCTATCGTTCGGTTACCCGGTCTAGCAGGTCGAAGAATTCGGGGAAGGAGATGGCTGCGGATTCGGCTCCTCGAATTACGGTCTGGCCGGTGGCTCTTAATGCTGCAACCGAAAAGGCCATGGCGATGCGGTGATCTCCGCCGGAGTTGATTTCGGCGGCGTGGAGAGTTTGGCCTCCGGGAACGTCGAGGCCGTCTTCGTGCTCGATGACTTCGGCTCCCATGGCGCGGAGGTTTTCAGCCACTAGCGCGATGCGGTCGGATTCTTTCACGCGAAGTTCTTTTGCGTCGCGAATGCGGATTCCGTTTTTGGTGTAGGGGCCGATGGCGGCGAGCACGGGCAGCTCGTCGATTAACTGCGCGGCGAGCGCTCCGGAGATGGTGGTTCCGCTGAGGCCATCTTTGGGCGCGTTGACCTGCACCGTGCCTACGAGTTCGCCATTTTTCTCTTCAAGATTGAGCACGCCGATGTGGACTCCGAGCGCGGTGAGGGCGTCGAGCAGCGTGGCGCGCGTGGGGTTGAGGCCGAGTCCGTCGAAGATGAGATTGGATTCGGGGAAGAGCGCGGCGGCGCAGAGGAAGAAGGCGGCGGAAGAGATATCTCCGGGGACGGCGGCTTCGATGGCCTGGAGTTGCTGCGGGCCTTCGATGGAAACGGATTCGAGGGTGCGGTCGACTTTTGCTCCGAAGGCGCGCAGCGCGAGTTCGCTGTGGTCACGGGTGCGGACGGATTCGCGGACCGTGGTGCGGCCCTGGGTCTGGAGTCCGGCGAAGAGCACCGCACTTTTCACCTGCGCGCTGGGCACGGGCGTTGCGTAGTCGATGGCGTTGAGTTTGGCTCCGTGAATGGTTACGGGGGCGTGGCCTTCGGTGAGCTCGATGTGCGCGCCCATTTGCGCGAGCGGCTTGCGAATGCGCTCCATGGGGCGGCGGCTTAGGGAGGCGTCGCCGATGAGAGTGAAGATCCCTTGCTGCGGCGCGAGCAGACCGGCGAGCATGCGCATGGTGGAGCCGGAGTTTCCACAGTCGAGAGGCTTGTTCATTGGAATGAATGCGCCGCCTACACCTTCGATTTCGACTGACTCCGTCTTCAGAACGCGTGACCTTTGCGCCGAGAGCTTCGACGCAGGCGAGGCTGCTGGCGCAGTCGGCTCCGGTGGAGAAGTTGGTGAGGCGGGTGTTGCCGTGGGCGAGTCCGCCGAGCAGGGCGTAGCGGTGGGAGATGCTTTTGTCTCCGGGCAGGCGCAGGCTGCCAAGAATGTTGCGCGCGGGCGCGATGATGCGTTCGGTTGTGGTTTCAGTCAGGGACAAGGTGACGGCTCTCCGGTAAGGGCTTGTTTTTATCCTAAAGTATTCGGGCTAGACGCTGGGGTATACCCCCCGGGTTACATTTAACCTATGTAATAGCAGCGATTGAAGTTATGCAGGGGGTTAAACCCGGGTAATGGTTGGCCATTCGGCTTTGCCTCGGGGCCGACTTCGCGGCTCGTTTCCTTCGCGGAGGCTTTCTTGTGGTAATCCGTACCCTCCCCGTTAGCTTAACCTATCTGGATAAGTCATCTGCTTAGACGACAGGTAATCAGGATTAACGATGAGTGGAGCGGCTGACCGGGACGGTGACGAACCGGCTGATTTCATCGTTCTTGTATCTCTCGTTTTAGATTGAGCAGTTCTGACAAAATCTCATCTGCAAGTGAAAGTAATCTTGAATCGACGGGAGTTGCGTGCCGGGTCTTACAATCGTATCGTGCAAGCTCGAAAGTTCGCCAGGGCGAGTCTGTCTCATTGGTCTCCATATCAATGTAGCTCTCTGCAGCGTGGAGTCGTTCATAACTTCCCTGGGCCTGGGTTACTGTCGACCAGACAGATTGACAGGCCTCGAGTCGCGGAGCATCGCGACAGGCTTCTCCGTACGGGTATTTTGTTCGTCGGCAGGATAAAGAGCTGGACGAATTGCTAGCGTCAGGCGCTACAGATCTTGCTTGCGGCGGACGCGGACTATAAGACTCCTCAGATGCTCTCGAGCCTCTACAAGAGCGGGCGATTCTCATAGCCTGCGTTGCTCAATAGTCCGGTGCACATTCGGCAGTAACGATGGAGACGGTCATCGTCGGATTCCGGAAACTCGGCACAATGCGCATATGCGGGATGGACTCAAGCTCGCTGAAGCTCGCCGCCCGCGATTTATGCATTGCTCGTCTGGTGATGATACTGCTGGTGAATAGCCTGAAATGATTCGGAATACGCAGAGCGCGACGGATGAACGCATGCTCCCGGCCCTCGATCTGGCGATTTCCTCAATAGCCATTCGTCAAGTACTCTGTGGATCTTATGTGACGGTAAGCAGTATTTTACCATAGTCAAGATTGATGAAGCATATGACAAGCATAGCTTTGCCGTCAGATATCGGCATATCGAGTACACTTGCGACTGTAAGCCATCAGGATGTGTAGCAAATATGCTGCTCATCTCACCAGCATCGCTTATCGACTAGTGTTAAGCGTGCATCGATGCAGTCCGCTGGGAGATTCATCCAGCGTCTGGCTCCACAACCGTTCGCATTGTATGGATCTTTCTCGCTGGAACAGACTGGCGATTTTCACGGCTACCGAATGAATGCACCGTCTTGCGCTTTAATTAAGCGGTAGCAATCTTCAAAGTGTTCGTATACGTCTCCGTAACGTCCACATATTTCGTCGTCGTTGAATGGACGAGGTCGTTCATACCTGTTCAAAAGGATAGGCGTAGCTTGTCCGTTTCGGCTTATTCGATCGCATAGATGAGAGCTGGACTAATGCGCTCTGGATGACGGAAGGAGTTTTCTTATTACGCAGAACGTGATGACAACTCGAGCAACAATCCGAATCGCGCAAGCAGTTGCGCACGCTTATTCATGGGATTGAACTCCGGCGTTCGGAAGGTTGCTTCTAGGAACTTCAGCTCCGGACGTGGCCAATCACGCTGCCGCTATCGACACGAAAGGTTGTCTTCGGAGTTACGCACCAACGAAGGCCTCCGGGCGTTGTTCTCGCGATATGGCGTTAGAATTTGTCATATTCGGCAAGCGGTATAATAGGTAATCCCACTGAGTATTAAAGCATAGAACAGCAAAGCGGATAGCATCGTCATCACTCCGAGGAGGTCATGCAGAATCGGTAAATGGCTCTAACGCACGTCGCAGCTTTCCTCGTGCTGTACTGAACGATCATTTCGGCTAGCAGCATAGATTGGCTTTCGATGGTCGCTGGATCAGCGGGCGGCGTGAGCGATATGCTTCCGGTCGCCCGCTCTTTTGAGCTGTGAGCCATTCATGATGGATACGATGCTCCATACAGAATTGCGGAGTAGGCTGTATCTATACGGTCGACAGACGAGCGATTGAGTCGGCTGCCGTGGGTAGGCGCTCTGATATTCTGCGACTTGCGCTTCTGCTTCGCCATGCTTCGACAGACAAGGGCACGACTCCAGGACTATCGAAGAGCTGCGTCTGCTTGACAGGTCATATCACATGTCGGCGCATCGCTTGCTCAGTACTTTCCGCGAATGCGCCATGATTGCTAGCTGCGCCGTTAGTTCTCTCTATCGTAGTTTCAAAGTTTATGGCAGAGATCATGTGTTGGACATGAATGACGGGAGTGCCTGCATCCACGGACAAGGTGGTCGACAAGGAGTATTTCTATCCCGATCGTGCTGAAGGATCGGCTGGAGACGGTGAGAGAAGTACTCAGCTTTGCGAATCCGGTGGGGTGGGGAATTGAATGCGCTGCAGCAGTGAGTGAAAGCGCGGGTCGGAGCGGAGATTGTCGAGGCGCAGATCAGACTTGAATGACCAGGAGATGTCGGGGGATTTCTCCTGATAGGCCTTCTCGAGAAACGCGAACGCCTGATCTTTGTCGCCGAGCCCGGCGTAGATGGTTGCGATCATGTAGGGCGAAACGTAGGAGGCTTTCGAGCGCGACAGCAAGTCCCTGAGGATTTTCTTCGCCTCCGATGTTTTGCCGGTGACTGCGTATGCGTGCGCGAGAGCGGCGGTGGCATCCTGATCGCCGTCCGACAATTCAACGGCCTTCTGGTATTCGGGGATGGCCTGGGCCAGTTGTCCAGAACCTTCGTAGCCCACGCCAAGATCGTAGTGATTGGCCCAGCTATTCGGGTCCGACGCTACTGACCGGAGGCCGGATTCAACGAGAGCCTTATAGTCCCGCAGCTGATAATAGAGCGCGGATTCAGCGTCATCGAGGTTGAAGTCAGGGTTCAGCTCGTGACTTTTGATGATCTCAGCGAGAGCCTCGGCACGGTGTCCGGTGAAGCTGAGGAAGCTGGCGTGATCCTCGTGGGCACAGTCATAGCTTGGAGCCAGAGCGATCGTGTCTCTGAACTCCCGCTCGGCGCCAGTCCAATCCCACTCATACCTCCACCGCATGACTGCGAGCGCTTCATGGGCTTCGCCTACATCGGGGTCCAACTGCAGGGCCTTGGTGAGGGCATGTTGCGCAGGCTGATAGGCCTTTCGGGCGATATTTCCCGGTCGAATGCGAGGTAGAGGTAGGAATCTGCCAGTCCAGCATATGCGGGCGCGAAATTCGGGTCCTTGCGGATCGACTCCTGAAAATAGTTTTGAGCCGTCTTCATCTGCGGCCCGGAAAAGTAGTAGTTGGTGTAGAGATAGCGACCGCGGAGATAGTCTTCATACGCCGCTGAATCCACTGTCGGAGCGAAGCGGAGATGCGCGATCTGCTGCGGAGTGACGTCAGCGCGCACGTTCTGCGCTATGGCCTGTGCGACATCGCTTTGCAGCCGAAGTATGTCGCCAATGTTGCGCTCGTAACTGTCAGCCCAGATATGTTCGTCGGTGTTTGCACGAAGCAGTTGCGCCGTGACCCGGACGCGGTCGCCCGAGCGTGTAATCGAGCCTTCGACAATGCTGTCGACGTTCAGCTCGCGCGCGATCTCCGGCAAGTGTCTTTTTCGTGTTCCGATAGTGCATGACGGTCATGCGCGAAATGACGCGAAGGGAGCCAAACTGGGCGAGATCGGTGATGAGCTGGTCGGTCATGCCATCGGCAAGGTAATTCTGTGAGGCGTCGCCGGAGAGGTTATCGAAGGGCAGGACTGCGATGGAGTGTATAGGCGCGGCGCTTGCCCGATGGAGTAATGGCATCAGCCAAAGCACGCCCACCGCAGCGGTAATCAACAGAGCGGGCAGCAGGATTGAGGGGACCAGGAACCGACGGACTTTGGCCGCCCGTACGGGGGCTGGCGTTGCGGCGGGAGGATCGGGTTGCGGAAGCGGTTCGGGCGACTCGGTTGCCACCAGTTCCTCGACGCGTCCGATAAACCGGTAACCGCGCCGAGGCAGAGTTTCGATGTAACGCGGGGTTCCGGCAGAGTCGCCCAACACTTCCCGAATCCGCAAAATTGCATTGTTCAGGCTATGGTCGAAGTCCACGAATGTGTCGGACAGGCCACAATTGCGCCCTTAGTTCTTCGCGGGTGACCAGGTCGACCGGCGGATTGCAGCAGAATTGCGAGCAACTGTATGGGCTGTCCCTGAAGCCGCAGTCTTACACCGGACTTGCGCAATTCGCTGGTGTCCAGGTCCAACTCGAAGGAGTCGAAACGTAGACACACGAGCTGTTGAAGTGGATGTTGGCATCCAAACGCCTCGACTTCGACAGCTAATCATACGCTTGTCACCGTTAACCCCAGCAGGTTCGCCGGCCATTGTCGATGCAATGACTTACCGTGGGAGAAAACTTGGATATCCGAAAAGAGACGGCAAGGATTGCCGGGTTGGCTCTTCAGGGCTGAGTTCTCACCCTGTCCGTGCGCAAGAAGACGCGGGCAAGAAATCCAAACGAATTGAAGGACCAAACGATGACAAGATGCCATGCCGATTCAGAGATCGAGCCAGGAAGCATCTTGCATTTTTGTTACTGAGCAGCGTTGCTGCAGGTGCGCCCCTACTCGCAGGGGCTGCAGGTCCGGCCGGCGATTCGGGCAACGATGGGGCGAATCTTATCAAAATTGTCCGGGAGAACACCCGTCAATATGCCGACGTAAATGTAGCGACTGCAGACGGATATGCGCCATTTCTAGGGTGTGTGACCGGACCGGACCACGGCGCGATGGGATTCATTACGTTAACGGCGACCTGCTCAACGGGACACTTGACCCGAACGTCCGCAAGCGCTGATCTACGAGCCTACGGACGGAAAATGCGTCTGGTGGGTGTCGAATTCATCGTGTGACCAGGCGACCTGGGATGCGGCTCACGAAGGAGTTCCGCCCATCCTCGAAGGCCAGTCACTGCAATTCGTTGCATTCCCGAACCGATTCGGGATCAATGCGTTCTACGAACTGCACGTATGGGCGTGGCGGGATAATCCGCTGGGCGCGTACGTGGACTGGAACCGAAGGTGACTTGCGCAGAACGAATAGCATTCGAAAGGCGACGCGCTTCCGACATGCCAGGAGCGCGCCGCGTGGTTCGGCTGAAATCTGCCTACGGAGGAGCCATGCCAAAGTTCGTGATTGAGCGTGAAGTTGCCGGCGCGGGGAAGCTTAGCGGTGAGGAACTGAAGAGCCTATCGCAGACATCCTGTGACGTGCTGCGCAACCTGGGATATGAGATCCAATGGATCCAGAGTTACGTGACCGGGGACAAAATCTACTGCATCTATCGCGCTCCAAATGAGGACCTGATCAAAGAGCACGCTCTTCTGGGCGGGTTTCCTGCGAATCGCATTTCCGAAATCGCAACGACTATCGACCCGACGACAGCTGAAGGCTAAAGACCTCGCCAGGTCCGATCTGGAAGACAGAGGTGACTTGCGCGAACGAATAGCATTCGAAAAGCGACGCGCGTCCGACATGCCAGAAGCGCGCCGCGTGATTTCAAAGCACCTTCAACACAACCACTGTCTCGTCGTCGAAGCGCTCTCTTCCGTGCTGGAATTTGCCGACTTCGGCGAGGATGGCGTCGGCGATTTTTGTGGCGGATTTCTGCCAGGTCTTTTTAACGATGGCTTTGAGGCGGTCGTCGCCGAACATCTCCTCGGCTTCGTTCATTGCGTCGGTGATGCCGTCGCTAAAGAAGATGATGCGAGTCGCCGGGCTGCGTGGAGAGCGAGAACTCTTCGTAGTCGACGTTGGGGAACATGCCGAGCGGGAAGCCTTCGGCTCTGATGGTTTCGACTTCGCCGGAGCGGCAGATGATGGGCTGGGTGGCTCCGGCGTTGGCAATCTGGAGGGTGCGGTTTTCGTCGTTCCAGACGGAGTAGAGCATTACGACGTATTGCGAGTCGAGCTTGCGCTCCTGCAGAGAGTCATTCAGGGACTTTAACAGCGCGGAGGGCGAGAGCGTCTGGCTGGCTGCGGAGCGCATGATTCCGCTGACGAGCGCAGCGTAGAGCGCGGCGGGCGCGGCTTTGCCGCTTACATCTCCTAACGCGATGGCGCTCCGACCCGGGTCGTATTGAATGAGGTCGTAGAGGTCGCCCCCGATAGTGCGCGCGGGGATGAAGCGCGCGGAGAACTCGGCCTGCTTGTGCTTTGGCTTTACCGGCGGCAGGAGGCGCAACTGGACCTCGCGGGCCATGGCGAGATCGTGTTCGAGGCGCTGCTCCTGCTGGGTTACGCGCTGGTAGAGGCGCGCGTTTTCGATGGAGATGGCGATCTGCGCGGCCAGCGTGGTGAGTGCGCGCTCGTGGTCTTCGTTGAAGTAATGGGCGCGGGTGTGTTCGATGTCGAGCACGCCGATGACCTTGCCTTTGTAGACGAGCGGGACCGCCATCTCGGAGCGCGCTTCAGGGTTGACCATGACATAACGCGAATCCTTGCGGACGTCGGAGACGCGGACCAGGCGGTGGGAGGCGATGGCTGCGCCGACGAGGCCGCGGTCGAGCGGGATTTTTTCTTCGGGATAAAAGCGCTCGCCGAAGCGCAGGGCAAACTGGTTTTCGAGCACGCGATCGTGCTCGTTGACGAGCCAGATGGAGAACATCTGAAAGTCGATGATGCGGCGCAGGAGCTGGCTGATGCGCTCGAGCAATTCGTCTACGTCGAGGATCGAGGTAAGCTCGCGGCTGATTTCGTTCAGCACTTCCAGAGTTTGCGCCTGGCGGGCGACGCGTGTGTAGAGGCGCGCGTTTTCGATGGCCTGACCGATGCGCGAGGCGGTGAGTTCAAGCAGGTGCAGGTGCTCGGAAGAGAAGTAGTTGATCTGCTCGGACTGAATGTCGATGACGCCGATGAGGCGGTTTTTGACGATGAGCGGAACGGCCAACTCGGAGCGAACCTGAGGGTTGGCGTTGATGTAGTTTTCCGCCACGGTGACGTCGTTGACGAGAATGGCCCGGCGCTGCTGCGCGACCTGTCCGACGACGCCCTGACCCATCTTGATGCGCATGCGCTCAATCTCTGAGGTATGGCCAATTTGGAAACGCATGCGGAGGTCGTTGGTGCGGTCGTTGATGAGGAGGATGGCGAAGATGCGGTAGTCGATAACGGCGCGGACAAGATCGGCGGTGCGCTTGAGGAGGGTCTGGAGGTCGAGGGTGGTGTTGAGCGCGTCGGCGAGTCGGGTGAGGAACTCGATCTGAAGCGGATCGACGCGAATCTGCGACGAAGCCGGCGCGGAGGCGCTGGGGCGATAATCGCCCTCGAAGGCTTCGTGCGTTTCGGGGGTCTTAGTATGCTCGTCGTTCACGGATTCCTGGACTGGTTTGGCTGCGCGCTCTCCGGCGTTAGCCATGATAGCGCGTTGCGGGTTGGATGGTCGCCGGTTACGGCGTCTCCAGGGTCTGCACGATGGCTACGCTGGCGCTCGCTCCGATGCGGCTGGCTCCGGCTTCGAGCATGGATCGGACATCGTCCAGGGAGCGGATGCCTCCGGAGGCTTTGACACCGCAACGAAAGCCGGCGACGCCGCGCAGGAGGGCGACATCGCCGGCGGTGGCACCGCTTGAGGAGAAGCCGGTGCTGGTTTTGAGGAAATCGGTTCCGGCAGAGCAAGCGATCTCCGAGGCGAGCAATTTTTCTTCAATTGAGAGCAGGCAGGTTTCGAGAATGACCTTAACGATGGCTCCGGCATCGCGAGCGATTTCGACTACGCCGCGAATGTCGGCTTCGACGAGCGCATTTTCGCCGGACTTGAGCAGGCCGATGTTCAGAACCATGTCGAGTTCGCGGGCTCCAGCCTTGACCATGGCTTCGGCCTCTTCGCGTTTGGTGGTGGTGAGGTTTGCGCCGAGAGGGAAGCCGATAACGACGCCAACGGGAATGCCGGTTCCAGCGAGCGCGGCGTGCGCGGTCGCGACCCATACGGGATTGACCATGGCGCAGGCAAAGCGGTATTCGGCGGCCTCAGCGCAGAGTTTAAGGATCTGGGTGCGCGTGGCTTCGGGCTTGAGCAGGGTGTGGTCGATGACGGCGGCGAGCGCATGGCGATTGGCCAGAGCTTGCGCGGAGAAGGCAGAGGCGTCATAGTGATTCATTTGCGGCGTGGTCTTACCGGTTTCTTCCAGAAGTTGGGCAGTCATTTCTGTGGAACTCCTTCTATCATTCAGGGCCATCATTCGGGAAAGTCGCTGGGCATGAGGCGAATATCCGGCATGTTACGGAATCGCTCCGCGTAATCCATCCCGTAACCGATGACGAAGTGGTTGGGAATGGTGAATCCGGTGTAGTCGGCGTCTATTTTTTCGAGGCGGCGCGAGGGTTTATCGAGCAGCGCGGCGACTTTGAGTGTTCTGGGACGGTGCTGGCTGAGGAGTTTGCAGAGGAACGACAGTGTGAGGCCGGTGTCGAGGATATCTTCGACGATGATGATGTTTTTGCCCTCGATGGGCTGGTCGAGATCCTTGATGAGCCTGACGGCTCCGCTGGAGTATTGGCCCTTACCGTAGCTGGAGACGGCAACGAAGTCGAAGGTGCAGTCGACGGTGATGCTGCGGGCGAGATCGGCAAGGAAGATGGCCGCTCCTTTGAGAACACCGACGAGAACGACGCTTTGTCTGGCGAAATCGGCATCGATCTGACGGCCAAGTTCGGCGGTGCGCCGGGCGATTTGCTCCGTGCTAAAGAGAACAGGGAAATCCTTGTGGACGTTTGCGTGGTTCACATGTTCAGGATATCGCGGCGGGTTGTGCAAAGGGGGGAATAGGGAGCTTGCGTAGCAGCGCTTCGATCCGGAGCGTCGTAGCTCACGAAATTACCGTCTTTACGGAAAATGCATACCGTCTGTGGGAGCTTCGCGAAAACTCCGCCGCCTTTTGTTGCATCGTAGACGTAGACGTAGGCCATGTTACATGGTTGCCTGACGCAAGATCGGGGCTGATAAGCGCGTTACTTCGTTGAATTCTTCGCAGTACTTGACTCCTTGTTAGGCTCCCACCCATTAACTGTCCGTGTGTTCTTCCGGCTCGCAGGCGCTCGTGCACGTCGCGATTGCAAAGCTGGTTCTCCGTTTCCGCAGTTCGAATCGCATGTTCCATTTGCAAAAGGATGACCATGAAACTCCCTAATCGATTCCTCCATATGTTCTTAGTCTCGGCGCTGCCTCTCGCTCTGCCTCTCTCTGTAGCGTTGGCCGCCCATGGGCAAGCTAAACCCTCTCTTTTCTCGCAGGCCGAAAGTGTTACTGACGAGAATCCGAACGAGGTTGTAGAAGCGAAGGTCTGGCTCAGATTCCATGACAAACAGGTGCTCGACGACACGGTCTCGAAGCTGTACGAGCAAGGATCGCCCACCTATCACCACTGGCTGAAGGCCAGCGACCTCCTACGGTTCTCGCCGACTGCGTCAGACGTTGAGACGGTGAAGAAGGAATTGAGCACGCAGGGACTTACCGTCACTTCGGTAGGTCCCCGGAACGGGTTTCTCAAGGTCACCGGCACCGTCGCAGCGATGCAGGCGGCGTTCCAAACCGGGATCAAGAGCCTGGTCGTCAAAGGGCAGGCAATACGGGCGACCACTACCGAACCAAAGCTGGCGGGAACGGCCGGCAGCATGGTTTCGGCAGTCACAGGCCTTACGCAAACCAAGGCCACACTTGACCTCATCCGAGCCGTTGATCCTGCTACCGGGAAGCCTTATGCTGTCAGCGCGGCCGCGTCGCCGAACGGGATCTTTTTCGACAGCGGCTGCTTTCGCGGCGTAGAAGCTGAGACCTTCAAGACGCCCGGCGCTTCGTTGCCTATCGGCCAGTATGTGGGCAACCGCTACGGTGCGAACATAACAAACAGCACCCTGGGATTCCTCCCGCCGTGTGGTTATGACGCCGCCAATGTCACCACCGCCTACGGCATGACCGCCGCGTACGCGAAGGGACTTAACGGCACCGGCCAGACGATCGTAATCGTGGACGCATACGCTCAACCCACCATCAAGGCCGATGCCAACCTCTTCTCGAAACTGAATAGACTTCCGGCCCTCACCTCGTCCAACTTCGAGATCATTTATCCCGGGGACAAACCTACGATCCAGGATCCGACCAGCACGGTAGAAACGTCGTTGGACGTAGAGTGGGCTCACGCACTTGCTCCGGGTGCGAAAATAGTTCTCGTCATTGCTCCCAGCTTATATTTCAGTGATCTGGAGACCAGTGTCTTCTACGCGATCGCCAACCAGCTAGGCGGCGTCATCAGCAACAGTTACGGCGCCCCCGAGGCACTCGTGGATAAGCCGGACATCATCATCGAAAACTCGCTCTCCGAACTGGGCGCTGCGCTTGGCATCTCCGTAAACTATGCCAGCGGCGACTATGGCGACGATGAAGCAGCATATGGTGTAAAGACAGTGTCCATGCCGAGCGATTCTCCTTACTCCACTTCAGTGGGAGGGACCACCCTGGCCATCAACAGCAGCAACAAGATGGAGTTCCAGACTGGATGGGGCAATAACCTTACCCAGGTGGCTACCGGAGCGAATGGTGTCGCGACAGGGCCGCTCGATCCTCCGGCGAATGATGGCTTCTATGCCGGCTCGGGTGGTGGCGAAAGCCAGGTCTTCGCCAAACCGTCGTGGCAGTCGAAGATTCCGGGTAGTGGGCGTCAGCAGCCGGATGTCTCTCTGATCGCTGATCCGTTCACCGGCGTCGAGGTTGTGCTCACGTTGGATGGCGAGCAGGAGGTCGGCGTCGTAGGTGGCACGAGTCTCGCCTGCCCGACGTTTTCCGCTATCTGGGCCATCGCCAACCAGCGAGCGGGCCAGATCCACGGCCGCGGTGCGCTGCTGGGCCAGGCTGCGCCAATCGTGGCGAAGCTGTCCGGCAGCACAGCACTCACCGATGTTAAGGTCTATAGCTCACCCACCAATGTCGCCGGATTCATCTTCGGTAGTCACGGCGCCACCTTCTACTCGCCCAACCAGCTCACCGCACCACTCGAGAACACAACCAAGTATCTGAGTGACCTGTACAACGACGCCACGGGCGCCTGGTACACCCTCAGCTTTGGCACCGACTCTTCGCTGGTCGTCGGTCCGGGGTGGGATAACGTCACGGGTTTCGGCACGCCGAACGGCCTCACGTTTATTGACGATGCCGCGAAGTAGCTTTTGATCTTGCGGGATTATGAAGGGCAGACTGCGCAAGCGGCCTGCCCTTTCTTCTTGTGGCGGCCGCCTTCCGTAACCTCACGTATTGCTGCGAACGACCGCTTGCGGCAGCCTGACGCTGATTATGGCTGTGGCTGGCGATCAGCGCTGTAGTGCTGGGAACCGCTTTCCCCGGCGAGACGAGCGACGGAGATCGATCCCACGGTGGCTCTGCGCTGTGAGTAGGGTGTACAACGCGGTCAATATATCCACGACTTGACGTCTGCGCCAGGGGGAGCAGTCTGGAGCATGTGTTCGGCCATTTTTGGCAGGATGCGCTGCGCCCAGTCGGCGTTGTTCTGCTGCATGGTGTATTCGGAGGGTCCTCCGGTGTAGCAGTGCGGCATTCCGGGGCCGTATTGGAAGGTGGCGTCGGAGTGGGGATTGCGGGTCTGGCCGAGCTGGTTCTGGAGCAGGTGAACGGCGTTGTTGAGGAAGTAGGTGTCTCCGTCGCCTACCGCAAAGTGCAGCTTGCCTTCGAGCTTTGGCCCGAGCGTGGGCCAGTCACGCTTGAGAATTGCGGCGAGATCGTAGTGATCATGCCAGTAGGCGAGCGACTGGTTTTGTTGATTTCTCCGGTGAGCGGGTTGATGATTTCGGCGGGGTAACCGTCGGTGCCGGCGGGTGAGAAGACGGCCTGCCAGATGTCCCACTGCTCGGTGGAGCGTCCATGGGTTCCGAGCACGTATTCGTATGCGAATTCGGGGCCGGTGTTCGCGATGATGGAGCCGTCGGGTTTACGGTCGGCGGCGATGGGAATGGTGGCGAAGTCACCCTTGCGAACGAAGGCGTTGGTGTCGTCGTAGAGATTGATGTTCTGGTAGGCGTGGAAGTCTACGGGGTCGGGGCAGGCTACATAGGCTCCGTTGTACATGTCGGGGTAGAAAACCTGCGTGGCGATGGCTTCCCATCCGCCGGTCGAGCCGCCGAAGGTTGCGCGCGCCCATCCCTGGCCGATGCCGCGGTACTGCTTCTCAATGGCGGGGATCAGCTCCTCGTTGATGGCTGAACCGTAGGGGCCGACGTTGGCGGAGTCGACTACGTAGGAGTCATCATAGTAGGGATTGGCGTTCTGGACGTAGATCATGATGACGCGCGGGAGGCGTCCCGAGGTCCAGTCCTGAAAGAAGCGGTATCCGGCCTGTTCGCGGCTGGCGCGGGGAGATTTCGGGTCGGGTGGCGAGGTGACAAACGGTACCGGGCCGAAGCCGGGATGGTAGTGGTCCTGATAGACGACGACCGGATAGTGGGCGTTGGGGTGGTCGTCGAAGCCGTCTGGCAGAAGAATCCATGCTCCGAGGTAAGTATCACGTCCCCAGAAGTTGCTCAGTTTTTCGCTGCGGAATCGCATGTACTTGAGCCACTTTGAGGCGGGACTTTTGGCGGCGATGACAGAGGGGTCTTCGTCGGTGCCCTCAATGGGCGGGATAACCTGATCGAGCGTGAGCTTGATGGATCGTCGTCGATTTCGGGTCGAAGTGAATTTTTGCCGGCTTGTTGTAAGGGTTACCGGGCTTGAGGTTCCAGTGCTGGCCTTCGCCTTTGTCGGGAGGAAGCCAGACACTTTGGCCCGAGGCGAGATGAAAGAGTTCATAGACATTGAAGACGGCCTGGACGTAGTAATCTCCGGCATCGAGATCGGCGAGTGATCGGCGCGGGTAGCCGAAGCTTTTTGCGTCGACGATGATGGACTGGCCGGGCGTGAGGTTCTCTACATCGACTCCGAAACCCTGAGCGGAGAGATAGTCTTCGCGAAGCTGCATGCGCGGTTCAGGATTATCTTTTTTCGCGAAGACGAGAATGAGATGCCCGTTGAGCGGCGTTTTGGCGGGAATGGTGATTTCGATTCGCTGGGCGTGACAGAAAGCTGCGGCCGAGAGAAGGGACGCGAGGAGAAAAGCGGGGAAGCTTCGCAAGCTGCCTTCCTTTGGTGCTGAAAGTAGCGCCAGTCTAGCATGAGGGTCGCTCGAGGTTAGGTTCCAACGACCGCGCTTCGCCGCTCCATCAGAACGACGTCGCGCCACCGGCCATTCATGCGCCGAGCCGCTCGCGCGTGCCTACGATTCTGAATCCGGCTTTTGTGTGCAAGTGGATGCTCGCCGTGTTTTCGGGGAAGATTCCGGCCTGGAGGGTCCAGATGCCTGCGGCTTCAGAATCGGCGACGAGATTTGCGAGCAGTTTTGTGCCGACTCCGCTGCCTCTTGCCGCTTGCGCGACGTAAACGCTGATTTCCGCAACTCCCGCGTAAACACAGCGGCCGGAGACGGGGCTGAGCGCGGCCCATCCGAGGATTTCCTTGTCTTTGACGGCGACAGTTCGGCACCCTTGCAGGTGGCCGTTGTTCCAATCCATCCAGTCGGGGGCAGTTTGCTGGAAGGTTGCGTTTCCAGTGGCGATGCCTTCGAGGTAAATGGTGCGGACGGCCTCCCAGTGGTCAGCGGTAAGCGGCTCTATCGCGATCATGGGCGTCATAATAGCCAACGTTGGCGGAGGCTGGATATACATCTGCGGCAGACTTGCTGGCATCAGATTTCCGGACGTGTTCAATCCACGTGAAAGAGGGCATTGGAATGAAAGCCGCTACTGTGGTGGGGATTCTGCTCATTGTCTTGGGTATCGTCGGCTTCGCTGTGGGCGGAGTCAGCTTTACTCACGAAAAGAAAGATGTGGACATTGGACCGATACAGGTGTCGCACAAGCAGACCAGGACTGTGCCGATTTCGCCGATTCTCAGCACGGTCTCTCTGATCGCGGGGCTGGGCCTGGTTGTTGTGGGCGCGCGGAGTAAATAGCCGCGACGGCGCAGCTTTGGCTGAATCTTCCGACGGCGTTCATCCCGTATACTTTGAGGGAGTCGCCTCCTCATGTATCCCTTTATTCACATTGGCAGTCTTTCTATCGGCACATTTGGCATCATGCTCTGGCTGGCAGCGGTTTGCGCGTGCTGGGCTCTCCACGCAAACTTTCGCCGCTGGGGAATTGATGCGGATGCGATCAGCATTGTGGCGGTGGCTACGGTTGCCGGAGTGATCGGCGCGAAGTTCTGGCATGTGTTCGAAGATCCGCAGGCATTGATCCATCATCCGGCGGCGGTGATCTTTGACCGCGCTGGCTTTGCGTGGTTCGGCGGACTTGTCGTGGGGATTGCGGCGTTGCTGTGGCAAGGCCGGAGTTACGGCATAGGCAAGCTGCGAATGCTGGACTTGTGCACGGTTTCGGCGGCAATTGGCTATGGAGTGGGGCGGTTGGGCTGCCTGATTTCGGGCGACGGCGATTATGGGATTCCGACGAAGCTGCCATGGGGCATGAGCTTTCCGCATGGGCTGGTGCCGACACCGCCGGGTGTGCGGGTGCATCCTACTCCGATTTATGAGCTGATTGTGGCGCTGCTGATTGCGTGGGTGCTGTGGCGGCGCGGCGCGCCGGAGCGTCCCAAGCCTTTGGGCCAGCTTACGGGCGAGTATCTTTTGCTGACTGGGCTGGCGCGGTTTCTGGTGGAGTTTATCCGGATTAATCCAAGAATTTACTGGGGCATGAGCAATGCCCAGGTGGCGAGCATCGGGTCGATGGTTGTTGGCGTGGGCTTGATCCTATGGGCGCGCAAGCGGGCTGTGGTTGTGGTTCCGGAAGCGCGAGCGGCTTCGTCTTCGACGGCTTGAAGAGCCCGCGTCGGCGGGTCTGGTCATCAGCGCTTGCTTATAAAGTCTTTAGATATTTTTTGGCCTGGTCGAGTTCGGGGAAGAGATTTTCTTCGGCCTGGAATTCGCGGGAATGGACGCAGCGGCGTCCATTTTTTGCTTTTACGGGATGCCGGAGGTGGAGCATCTCGTGGTACATGAGGTATTCGACGGCGTAGCGCGGGGTGTTGCGGCGGTCGAAGACGCGGCTGACCATGATGGTGTTGTGCGCGGCGTCGTAATGGCCGAGCACGCGGCGGGCGGAGTGTTCGCTCCAGGTGAGCTGCGGGCGGCCCATGAGTCCATGGAAGAAGCGCAGGTTCAGCGAGTCGAAGATCTCTTCGAGATCGTAATGCGCGCCACGGGCGGTTGAGATGCGTTTGCGGCCGCGCGTCTGGCGGATGCGCTCGCTTTGCCGGACGACGGCCTCGCTCGATGCGAAGCGGCGATATCGATTGGCATGTGTCGCGTCGATGGGTTTGCGATAGAGCTTGGCGATCAGGATGTGTGAGATGGCGCGCAGCACGCTTTCGGGCGCGCCTTCGAGAATGTCGGAGAGATGCACCTTGATACGCCCTTCGCGCAGGCGGATGGTGGTGTTGAGGCTGGTGAAGCGGTAGAAACGGATGTCAAATCCGGGCATGGGCGCGCGGGGACGCAGGGCACGGTACTCTTCTTCAAACCAGGGGATGATTTCGGGATGCACGTATTCAGGGTACAGCGAACAGCGGTTCGGTTTCAGGGTTCAGGGCTTGAACTTTGCGCCATCTTTCAGCTCGGCCCGGTTCCGTTTTTTCCTGCTTCGTCTTTGTGTTCCGCGAAGTATTTTTTCTGGTTTTCGTAGATTTTTTTGGCCTCGTCGCTGGTGCTTTGGGCGGCAGTCAAGAGCGGTCTTTCGGGAGAAGTCGTAGGTGCGGTCGGGTGAGGCCTGATTCAGGATGTCGGGCCATTTGGCGGAGGCAGGAACGAGGTCTTTGAGGGCCTTGCGGATGTCGGCGTGGGCCTCGTCGAAGGTGTCGAGATTGTCCTGCAACTCGTCGGAAAGATGGGTGAACTCTTCGTATTTGGCACGCAACTGGGCTTTGAGGTCTTCTCCACTGGGGTTCGGGCCGAGTTGCTTGATGGCGTCGATGCGCTGCTGGATGAATTTCTGGTAGAGCTTGATGCGCTCGACGGGCTGGTCGCGCACTTCGCGAATCTGGTCGACCTCATTGTCGTTGAGAGGATCCTTGTCGCGCTGAGCGTGCGAGCGTGACGCAGAGAAGTGGACTGGCGAGCAGAAGCGCCGCCAGAATTCTGGAGAAGACTCGTTGCATGGGGCAAAACCACCTGTTCTGCTTGTCTTTGAATGTTAACGCGGCGAAGGGTGGGATGTCTTCGGTGGAAACAGCCAGATTTCTATTTCGCGTACTTGCCCTTGTTGTGGGCGATGGCGGCGCGGGCTTCGCGGTCGGCTTCGCGGCGGCGCTCGGTTTCGCGCTTGTCCCAGTCCTGTTTGCCCTTGGCCACCGCCAGTTCGCATTTAACCTTGCCACGCCGGAAATAGAGGCGCGTAGGGATGAGCGTATGTCCTTTGATCTGCGTCTGTGAAGTTAGCTTGCGGATTTCTTCCTGGTGCAGGAGGAGTTTTCGCGTTCGGAGTGCCTCGTGATTGCTGGAGTTACCGTGGGAATAAGGACCGATGTGGGCGTTGAGCAGAAAAGCCTCGCCGTCCTTGATGATGCCGTAGGAGTCCTTGAGATTGGCTTTGCCTTCGCGGATCGATTTGACTTCGGTGCCGCGCAGGGCGACCCCGGCTTCGAAGCGGTCGAGCAGAAAGTAGTTGTGGCTGGCGGCGCGGTTGACGGAAGCATCGCGGTCACCGGCGGCGAACCGGGTCGCGCGGCTTGTTTTTCTGCGGGGCCTGAATGTTGGAATGGCTGCTTGCCGGGGCATAGGCGGGGGTCCGAATTTCAATGCTAGCACGCGGGGAAGGCCAACCGGAGCAAGGCAGCAGGAGGGAGCGCGATGCTATACTCAACCTGTGTCAGGGTACGGGCCGCAGCGCGTGGGAGACATGGCTGCGTGCGCGTTTTTGGACGCTTCCAACGCCAGCCTGCCGGAGTTTCATGAATTACCGCATCCTGAAGTGGGCGTCGTGTGCCGCTCTGGTCCTCATGGTGGGCCTTTCGCTTTTCAGTTTCACTCCCAAAGTTCTGGCTGCCCACAAAGAGTCGGCCTCAAAGCTTTACAAGCAGGGACAGGCTGCCGAGGCCAAAGATGACATTGAGACCGCCTACGCGGACTACTATCAGGCTTACCAGCTAAAACCCACGGATCTTCGCTACAAGACCGCCTACGAGCGGACACGCTTTACCGCGGCGACGCAGCATGTGAAGCACGGAGAGACGCTGCGCGATCAGGGCGACGTGACGGGCGCGCTGACGGAGTTTCTGCGCGCGCTTGAGATTGACCCCAGCAATGAACTGGCGCAGCAGGAGATTCGAGCAACCCGCCGCAAGCGCGCTCGCGGCTCCGGTAAAACCGAGACACAGGATCAGGAGACGCCGGTTCCGCCTGCAGTCGAAAGCGAGATGGGCGATATGGGCGGCCCAATCCACCTGAAGCCGATCTCGAACGAGCCGTTGACGCTGCATATGGTGGAGGACAGCAAGGTTATCTATCAGACTGTGGGCAAAGCGGCGGGGATTAACGTGCTGTTCGATCCGGATTACACCTCGAAGCGCATCCAGGTGGATCTGACGAATACCAACCTGTATGACGCGCTGCGGATTCTTGGAGTGGTTTCGGGTACATTCTGGCGGCCGATTACGGCAAATACGATTTTTGTGGCGCAGGACAGCCGCAGCAAACGGACGGAGCTGGAAGAGCAGGCGGTGCAGACGTTCTACCTGACAAACGTTTCGCAGCAGAACGACTTTACCGATATTCAGACGGCGCTGCGGAACATGTTTCAGACGGCGAAAATTTATGGCGTCGCCAGCCAGAATGCGATCATTATGCGCGGCACTCCTGATGAGCTGCTGCTGGCGCAGAAACTGATTGACGATCTGGATAAGGCCAAGCCTGAAGTCGTGGTCGATGTGGCGGTGCTTGAAGTGAGCCGCAATTATGAGCGCACGATCGGCATTCAGTTGCCGCAGACCGCGAGCGTATGCTTTTCAGCAGTCGAACCTGAACCAGACCAATACACAGTTCCAGCTCTTCGACTACTACGGACACCGGGACGACTACCACACCGACCGACACCAGCAACGGGCTTACGCTGAACAGCCTCGCGCATCTGAACGCTACGAATTTTGCGGTGACCATCGGGCAGGCGCAGGCCAATCTTCTGCTGACCGATACCTCCACGAAGATTCTGCAGAATCCGCGCATTCGCGCGTCGGACGGGCAGGAGGCTTCGTTGAAGATCGGCGAAAAAATTCCGGTGGCCACGGGGTCGTACCAGACTGGCGCGGCGACGGCAATCGTCAGCTCGCTGGTGAACACGCAGTTCCAATATCTGGACGTTGGCGTGAATATCAAGATCAAGCCCACGGTTCATTACGACCGCGATGTGACTCTGAAGCTGAGCATCGAAGTTTCTTCGACGAACGGCACGTCGAACCTGGGCGGCATCAATGAGCCGATCATCACGCAGCGCACTGTGGACCAGACGATTCGTCTGAAAGAGGGCGAAGCGAATATTCTGGGTGGCATTCTGCAGAGGCAAACCAGCAACTCTCTGAGCGGCACTCCGGGACTGGCTCAGTTGCCGATTTTGAAATACATCTTCGGCAGCAACGACAAGACGATTTCGGACGATGAAATTGTGTTTCTGCTGATTCCACACGTGGTGCGTGCCGAAATGCTGGACCCGCTGAATCTGCGCGAGATCGATTCGGGAACCAGCAACTCGATTGAACTGCGACGTATCGACGGGAACACTGCGGCGGCGGAGTTGAAGCAAACTGCTGGTGCTCCGGTGATGATGGGAGCGCCGCCGTGCCGGCTGCTCCCGTAACCGCTGCGGGCGCGGCTGCCGCTGCGGTTGCGAGCATGCAGCAGCAGGCGGATCAAGGACCAGTGAAGCTCGATCTGTCCCCGGAGATGGCCCAGCAGAAGGTCGGGTCAACCTTCCAGATGAAGGTGAATCTGTCGGGCGGCACGGATGTGTTTTCTGTCCCGATGCAGTTGCAGTACGACCAGACAAAGTTGAGTTTGATCAACGTTGACCTGGGAGATTCGTCGCCCACAGGCAGCACGAATTTACTGGGCAAGGATGGCCAGGCCGTGGCGCTGGTGCATCGTGATGACGGCGACGGGAATGTGGCTATCTCAGCATCGCGGCCTCCGGGTACCCGGGGCGTCAACGGATCAGGGACGGTGTGCGTACTGACCTTCCAGGCGAAGGCGGCGGGGCCGGCGGCGGTGGTGATTACGCGGCCCGTGGTTCGCAACAGCGCGCAACAGGCAATGACGGCGACCGGCTCGCGCGCCATTGTGCAAGTGCAGCCATAAGTTGCGGCTGCGGCCTGAGAGATGGATAACTATGCAGTTAAAGCACAGGCGCGAGACGGGGCTCACGCTGGTCGAATTGATCGTTACGGTGGCGATCCTGGCGATTCTGGCGTCGGCAGCTGTGCCCGTGGCCCGCTTTCAGGTAAAGCGCGAAAAAGAGCGCGAATTACGTTATGACCTGTGGCAGATGCGAGAAGCGATAGATCGATATAAGGACTATGCCGACCGAGGCGCATTCCAGACGAAGATCGACAGCATGAACTATCCACCAGATTTGCAGACGCTGGTGGATGGCGTGGACGTGCAGGGCAAGAAGGTGAAATTCCTGCGGCGGATTCCGGTCGATCCAATGACGAAGGGGACGGACTGGGGGTTGCGCTCGAATCAGGATGATCCGGACAGCGATTCTTGGGGCGGACAGAACATCTTCGATGTGTATACAAAGTCGGATGGCACGGCTCTGGACGGAACGAAGTACAAGGACTGGTAAACGTGCGACGGCTCAGACACAATGCGAGGCACCTGCCCTTGACGAGAGAAGACGGCTTTACGCTGATCGAACTGGTGATCGTGATGGCGATTGTCGCCATACTCGCTTCCATTGCTATTCCCAATTTTGTTTCCTCGATTAGAAATGCGAAGGAAGCAGTACTGAAAGAAGACCTGCATGTGATTCGCAACGCCATCGATTCATACACGATGGATAAAGAGAAGGCGCCGCAGTCGCTCGACGATCTGGTGCAGGCCGGATACCTGAAATCAATTCCCGTCGACCCAATGACTCACTCCAATGAGACGTGGGTCACGAGCACGGATGACACTCTCGAAAGCATCGACCAGACTGAGCCCGGTATTAATGATGTCCATAGCGGTTCGCAGGAAGTGGGTTCGGACGGCCAGATGTACTCCACCTGGTGAGGGACTGGCGGTCCGGGCACACGCGCCTCCGGCGCCATTCTGGTTGCCGTTGGGACCTTCCTTTGGTCGGTGGACTCACGCTTCACTTATTGACGTCGGGCGCGGCTCGTCGATAGAATGCTTTGGCAACTTGGTCTACAGTTTAGGGGATGCTTTTCGGCGCTCTGGATTTTCCTGACATTGCTGCTTGTCTATGCGCGCTTTGCTGCGCTGACCGCGTTGTCTTCCGATCTGGGGGGATGGCTGCTGCTTTATTCCGTCCTTGATTGCGATGGAATCGCGGTGGCGATTGCTTCGAATGTGGCTGGCACCGCGTCTTTGGGCGTTGAGCCTGATGCGGTGCGGGCCAAACAGGCGCTTCGCGCCGGCGTCTGCGATTTTCTGGTGAACAATCTGGATGAGGCGCTGCGGATTTTGAAGAACGAGATTCGCAAACGCCGTCCTGTTTCGGTGGTTTTGACCAGCAACGTGGACGCGACGGTCGCGGAGATCGTTGCGCGCGGCGTACAGCCTGAGGTTCTGGCTTTCCCGGTGCAGGAACTTGTGGAGCGGGGCTCGAGCGTGCTTCATGCCAAGGCAGATGGTGCATTGATTCCGGTGACCTGGAGCGTTGCCGCTGAGCCTCTACGGTGGCTTCCGGCTGTTGATGCTTTAGCGGTTGCTGCGCTGGAGAGTGCGGATTCGCGCATTCGGTGGATTGAGGGCTCGCCGCGTTATTTGGGGCGCGTGTTTGCGGGGCAGCGGTTTTTGCTTATGACGGATGGGGAGGCGGATGGGTTTGTTGCGGCGATTCGCGATGCGGTCAGGATGGGCGCGATTCCGGTTGCGGTTTCGGCGAGTCGCGGCGATGAGGCAATTTCGATTGCGCGCTAGGTCTTCTCGACGACGGATTGAATTGCGGCCCAGAGTTCTTTGAGCCCAGCTTTGGTTTTGGCCGAGCAGAGCATTACATCTTCTACTTGTAGGCCTTTTTTAAGCGCGGCCTGTGCTTTGGCGCGGCCGTTGCCAGAAAGCTTATCGGCCTTGGTGGCGACGACGATCAGGCGACGGCCGGTATGTTTGAAAAATTCGATGAGCTGCATGTCGGACTGCTGCGGAGGGATGTTGCTGTCGACCAGGCAGAGGCAGAGCGCGAGCGTGGTGCGCTCGGCGAGATACGGCTCGATGAATTTGGGCCACTCGGCGGAGATGGACTTGGAGATTTTCGCGTAGCCGTAGCCGGGCAGATCGGCGAAATACATTTGCGGCTGCTGGCGCTGGGGCGTGTCGGTGATGGAGAAAAAGTTGATGGCGCGTGTGCGGCCAGGCGTGGCGGATACTTTGGCCTGCTTTGAACCGAGGAGCGCGTTCAGCAGGCTGGATTTGCCCACATTGGAGCGCCCGAGAAAGGCGATCTCCGGGATGGATGGCGCGGGAAACTGCGCGGGCGAGAGGGCGGAGATGAGGAATTTTGAATAGACGCGCATGGTGGAAGGCAGAACCCAGTATACGGTTTGCGGCGGGTGCGAAGATGGGAAAGGGAATTGTGGCTGGGGTTTGGGAATGATGAAGAAGGCGCTGATTTCGTGGAGCAGCGGAAAAGATTCCGCCTGGGTGCTGCATCGGCTGCAGCAATCGGGCGAGTATGAGATTGCCGGGCTCCTGACGACGATGAATGCAGTGTTTGACCGCGTGGCCATGCACGGCACGCGACGCGCTTTGCTGGAGGCGCAGGCCAATGCGGCAGGTTTGCCACTGCGCGCGGTTCCTTTGCCGTGGCCGTGTTCTAACGAGCAGTATGAAGCGGCGATGCGCGAGGCATGCGCACAGGCGGTTGCAGATGGTATCGAGGTGATTGCCTTCGGCGATTTATTTCTGGAAGACGTTCGCAGGTATCGCGAGGAAAAACTGGCCCGGACGGGACTGACGCCGGTTTTTCCGCTATGGGGCTTACCGACGGATGGGCTGGTGCGGGAGATGATCGCCAGCGGCATGCGGGCGCGGATTGTATGCGTCGATCCCACGAAGCTGCCGAGAGAGTTTGCGGGGCGCGATCTGGATGAGAGCGTGCTGCAAGCCATGCCCGCGGAGGTCGATCCGTGCGCCGAGCGCGGGGAGTTCCACACCGTGGCGTATGCGGGTCCGATGTTTCGCTATGCGATTCCGATTGAAAGCGGGGAAGTGGTGGAGCGGGATGGCTTTGTCTTCGCGGATGTGAAGGTCCGGGCCCGGAATTTCGAGTAAGCAACCGTTACAGGTCGTAACTTGCTGTTATCAAAGTGTTAATAGCAATTCGATACATCTCCCAGGTTGCCCTTTTGTCTCAATGTGCATCCAAGTTCCTCAATGTAGGTCTTTTGGGGGCAGTATGCGCAATCGGATTTCCTCACACAGGGGCGGCCGGACCGTCCTTGTCGCCGTTTCCTTTCCTGCATTTCTATTCGCTCCGCTAACCTGGGCCCAGTTTAATGCCCAACTTTCTGGAACAGTCACCGACACCTCTGGCGCGTTATTGGTGGAGCGACTATTACTTTCACGAATAATGGCACGCAGGTGATCCAAAAGACCACCAGCTCCAGGTCGGGCAGCTTCAACGAACTTCCACCAAGACAATTATTGCCTGTCAAGCGTAAAACATCTATCGCTGCACAATCGATCGCGCAAATTGATTCAACAAATTCTGTAGTCCGCTCCACTTCCTATTCACCGGGAGTGGCCCCAAAAGACTAGTTCGAGAATGAACGCTGCAAATTTTAGGGGGTTATATGCAAAAGGATATGAGAGCCACGCACACATGGAAGAGCATGCCGATTCCGTCTCTGTGGAAGATTTTCATACGCGGGGTCATGCTTCTCATGGTTGTGTGCACACTATCAACGGTAGGGTACGCGCAGTTTCGCACTTCAATCCAGGGTGTTGTGACCGATCCTACGGGCGCCGTCATCCCGGGAGCCACCCTCACGCTCAACGATCTACAGACCAACGCAACCATCACGCAAACCAGCAGCGATACCGGCGTCTACAGTTTCAACGCCCTTCCCGCCGATCACTTTACATTGACTGTTGAGAAAGGAGGGCTTTCAAAAGAAGGTCCTGGATAACCTGCAACTGATTCCCGAGCAGCCCAACGCGGTCAACGTGCAGCTGGAGCCTGGAGCGGCCGCAACAACCGTTACTGTCGACGCTTCCCAGACGCCGGCCATCGATACCGAGACCGCAGACGATCAGCGGACAATTTCGGACAATGAAGTCCAGCATATGCCGGTCTATCAACGCGACGCGACCAGCCTCATTCGATTGGCGCCTGGCGTCCTGGCCGATGGAGCGCAGGAGGCCGGCGGCGGCGGATTCCAGAATCCGGGCACGCAAACAGGAGCCTCATCGGGCGGCGGCGGCAATCTGGGACACTCGAGCAGTATCTTTGCCACAGAAAATGGCGCTTCGGCAAACGCCAATGGTGGCCAGTTCGACACTAACGGATACAGCGTCGACGGTATCAGCACCGAGAGTGCTGTCTGGGGTGGAGCGACGGTGATCACTCCGAGCGAAGATTCAATCGGCAACGTCAAGATCGTCACGAATGCCTACGATGCTGAAAATGGCCGCTTCTCGGGTGCGCTGACCGAAATCACATCGAAGAGCGGAACCAACGATCTTCACGGCAGCTTTTTCATTCAGATCACCCGCCCCGGACTGAATGCATATCAGCGCTGGAACGGTCCTGGATCTGTGCAGGCATTTGATCCTGTCACCGGAGCTAAGCTGACGCCGGCGGAGCGCGGCCTGCTCCGGGATGAAGACCGCTACAATCAACTTGGCGGCAGCATTGGCGGACCGATCTGGAAGAACAAGATCTTCGCCTTCTTCGCCTACGAGGGGCAAAGCCAGACGATCCCTGCGAGCAGCGTTCAGTGGTTTCTAACGAGTGCATTTGCGGGTTTGGCGCCAGCAAATAGCATCTCCTCCACCTACCTTAGTTTCCCGGGAGCAAAAGTTGCCGGCACTGTGATCGGCTCTGCGACCTGCCAGAATGCAGGGCTCGCTGAAGGCGTAAACTGCAACACGATTGCGGGGCAAGGCTTAAACATCGGCTCACCCCTGACCACAGGCTTGGGCAAGCAGGATCTCACCTGGACGAGTCCCAGCATGCCCGGCGTCGGCGGTGGACTCTCCAATGTTCCTGATATTGCCCAGTACAGCATAAGTAACCCGACGACCAGCGATTTCAAGCAGTACAACGGACGTCTCGACGCCAACATAACCAGTAAGGATCACCTCAGCTTCGCAATTTATTGGGTCCCCTCATCCTTGACCACACTCAACGGTGTCCTGGATTACCAGGTCTTCAATCACTCACAGACCAACGATGCCTTCTCGCTCATCTGGAACCACGTTTTTTCGCCGACCTTCCTGAACGAAGCCCGTGCCAACGCGGCGGGCTGGCGGTGGAATGAACTTCAAACCAACCCTCAGGCCCCATTTGGCCTGCCCGAGGGCCAACTCTATAACAGTGGGGGCGACCAGATTGGCAGCATCACTATAGCTACCATCGGCGCACCCGGTCCTTCGCATCTTGACCAGTGGACTTACGGCTACAAGGACGTTGCGACCAAGGTTCTCAGCTCACAGACGATGAAATTCGGCTTTGACTTTACCCGGCTCTACTATTTGAATGATCCGATCGGCGCCCCGAACTACACTTTCTACAACATTTGGGACTTCCTGAATGACGCCCCGGAGGCGGAAGGCGGCCCGTTCCAGGCAACCACTGGCATTCCCGGCGGCTACCGCAACGATAACCGCGAGAACATGTGGGGCATTTTCTTTCAGGACGATTGGAAGGCTCGCCCCAACCTGACCCTGAGCGCCGGACTCCGCTACTCGTACTTCGGACCGCTTACCGACAAGGACAATCACATGGGCGTACTCAGGTTTGGCCCCGGTTCGGCTCTTTTGACTGGGATCACCTTACGCACGGGAATCAACGCCTGGAACGCGCAAAAGCTTAACTTTGGACCGCAGGTCGGCTTCAACTGGAGTCCAAACTATTTCAATGGAAAGGTGGTTTGGCGCGGGGGTTTCGGCTTGAACTACAACCAGCAGCAGATCGCGACGGCGAACAATTATGATGGCAATCCGCCGGGAACCTCTTCTGTTCCGGGAACCAGCACGAGTCCGGCTAACATCAATCCGAATATCCTCTACGCAATTTCCTCAAGCCCAACCAATATCTTTGGATTTCCCCCGAACCCGAGTGTGATTACCACGTTTAACTCTGCCGGCCTGCCGACCGTAGGAGGCGCAAACATCGGGGCCCTGCCCACTAATCTACCTACCGAGTATGAGTACCACTATTCGCTCGAGACAGAGATGGATTTAACGCATTCGTGGGTTGCGACTCTGGGCTATATCGGCAGTTCCGGTAAACACCTTTTATACAACTACGACTCGAATGCTTACGGAGTAATTAATGGGGCGCCGCTGAACCCCTTGGTAAACAGCATCAACACATTCGGCAGCCAGGGCAAATCGAACAACAACATGATGCTCGCCGACCTCAAGCACCAGTTCTCACATACCTTCTCTCTGGAGGCGCAGTACACCTGGGCTCATAGCTTCGATACCAACTCCGGCCCCTACTACCGCGATGCCTATCTGTATAACACCAGGTACTCCTACGGACGATCGGATTTCGACATTACCAATTACTTCAAGCTCTTCGGCATATGGCAGCCGGTCTTCTTTCACGGGAATGACTGGAAAGAGAAGGTCGCCGGCGGATGGGCACTCAGCGGGATCCTGACCTTTCACTCCGGTTACGGGTGGACCCCCGTTTATACGGCCCCGCACCAGATCTACTGCAATCTCTGTAACTACGGGTTCCAGAGCCTGCGTCCGTATTACAACGGCAGCGCTCTCCGTAACACCAGCAACAACGCCTTCAAGACCGGAAGCAATTTCCCTAATCCCGGCACTGCTAATACCGGCACGAATAACGATCAGTTCATGAATAACTACTTTGAAGTTCCCAACTACGACAATGCGATTGCTGATATGCCGGGACAATTCGCAACAGCCTTCATCCCTCCGCCGGGAATTGGCCGCAACTCCTTTCCCGGCCCCGGATACCGTGATGTCGATCTCAACATAGCGAAAGCGTTCGGCTTGCCCAACATGAAGGTAATCGGGGAAAACGCCAGGATCGAAATCAAGGCCAACATGCTTAACGCCTTCAATTTATTGAATATCAACCCCAGCACCCTTTCGACCAATATCGCAAACCCGAACCTGAGTCAGGCATCAGGCGGACTCGGATCGAGAGTCATTGATTTCCAGGCGCGCTTCAGTTTCTGATCCCATCCAGGGTGTTGTTCTTCCGGAGGATAGTCCCGCGGACTATCCTCCTCTTTCTCCATAGTCCCGTCGCGAAGGTTTTTCACCCCGCGGTTTGCCCGGCGGGGCAGTTTGTTTTTTTATGGCAAATGAGTTCGATGCCGACGTAGTTGTCCTGGGAGCCGGGGTTGCCGGGCTGGCTGCCGCTCGCGGTCTGGCTGAAGGGGGCCTTCAGGTTGTTTTGCTGGAGGCCGGAGCGCGGGTTGGCGGACGCGTGCACACGATTCGGCTTGCGGGGAGCGATCTGCCCATCGAGGTGGGTGCGGAGTTTGTGCATGGACGGCCTCCCGAGTTGCTGGCGCTGATCGAGGAGGCTGGGCTTACTCTTCTCGAGCGAGAGGGAAAGTTCTTCTCGTTTGAAAATGGCCGGCTCGGTGGAGGAGAGTGGGACGACTCGTCCTTTGACGTCCTTCAGAGATTGCCTGCGGATGGGGATCGGCCCTTTACGGAGTTTCTGGCGGAGCAGAAGCTGCCTTCGAAAGTTGCGGCGCGCGTCCGAAATTATGTGGAAGGATTCAATGCCGCTGACGCCGCGGTGATTGGGACGGCCGCGCTGAGACGACAGGAGGAGGCTGAAGACGCGATTGAAGGCGACCGCGCGTTTCGGATTCGGGAGGGGTACGATCGGGTGCCGCTGTTTCTGTTGGACCGCTATCTGGCTGCGGGTGGGCACGTTCACCTGAATACGTCGGCGACCAGGATCGGGTGGAGGCGCGGCGACGTTCGGGTCCAGACAGGAAACGTGGAACTGCCGGAGGTTCGGGCGCGGCGGGCGGTGATTGCGCTGCCGCTGGGGGTTCTGCAATCGGGCGTGTTTCCGATTTCTCCGCTACCGAAAACTGCTTTTGACGCGATTCGCGCGTTGGCAATGGGTTCGGCGACGCGGATCACGCTGGTTTTTCGCGAGCGGTTCTGGGAGACGGCGGCGATGGGGATGAGTTTTCTGTTTGCGTCCCCGGAGCCGGTTCCGGTGTGGTGGAGTTCGGCTCCAGATGCTTCCTGTGCCTTGACGGGCTGGATCGGCGGCCCTCGCGCGGCGGCTGCGCCTGCCGGCGATGCATTGCTCGATGCAGCTCTGGCTACTTTGGGGAAGATATTTGAGCGCGAAGACCCAGGCTCGCTTCTGGTGAGCTGGCATACGCATGACTGGCAGCGGGATCCTTTGAGTTTGGGCGCTTACAGCTATGCTCCGGCCGGCGCTTTGCGGGCTTCGGACAGGCTGGCGCAACCGGTAGAAGACACGCTCTATTTTGCCGGGGAACATACGGACAGGACCGGACACTGGGGCACGGTTCATGCGGCTTTGCGGTCGGCCATGCGCGTGGTCGCGGAGATCAGAGGGTAAGGCACAGATCAGGCCGCCGATTCAGCATTTTTCGCTCCAGCATTTACACTGGTAGGTGAGGGAATTACGTTTTGATCGGTGGCACTTTAGCAAAGGTATTTGGGACGAGTAACGAGCGGGCGGTGAAGCGCCTGCTGCCCATGGTTCAGACGATTTCGGACCTCGAGGCGGCGGTGCAGCCGCTCTCCGACGAGCAGTTGCGGGAGAAGACCGCGGCGTTCCGGGCGCGCATTGCGGCCGCACTGGATGGAATCACCGACGAGAAAGAGCGCGCAGAAGTCGAAAAGGAAACACTGAACGAGATTCTGCCGGAAGCTTTTGCGGTGGTGCGCGAGGCCGGGCGCCGCATTGTGAACATGCGCCACTTCGACGTTCAGTTGATCGGCGGGACCGTGCTGCACCAGGGCAAGATCGCCGAGATGAAGACCGGCGAAGGCAAGACGCTGGTGGCTACGCTGCCATGCTATCTGAATGCGCTGGCCGGGCATGGCGTACACGTGGTCACGGTCAACGATTATCTGGCCAAGCGCGATGCTGAGTGGATGGGCAAGATCTACGAGTTTCTCGGCCTGACGGTCGGCGTGATCGTGCATGACCTGAGCGACGAGCAGCGTCGCGAGGCCTATGGAGCCGACATCACCTACGGCACGAACAACGAGTTCGGGTTCGACTATCTGCGCGACAACATGAAGTTTGAGCTGTCCGACTGCGTGCAGCGCGGCCACCACTTCGCGATTGTTGATGAGGTGGACTCGATCCTGATTGACGAGGCGCGTACTCCGCTGATTATTTCAGGGCCTACCGATCAAACGACGGATAAGTACGTTCGCGTGAACAGGATTATTCCATCGCTGGAAGAGGGCGAGGAAATTGAGCAGGGCGAGACGAAGATTCTGACGGGCGACTTCGTTGTGGACGAAAAGCACAAGACGATTTCGGTTTCGGATGATGGTTGGGAAAAGATTGAAAAGCTTCTGGGCATTGGCAACATTGCCGATGTTGAGAACTGGGACCTGAAGCACCATGTGGAAGTGGCCATCAAGGCACATTCGCTGTACAAGCGCGATGTGCAGTACGTGGTGAAGGACGGCGAGATCATTATTGTGGACGAGTTCACGGGCCGCATGATGCCGGGACGACGCTGGTCGGATGGCCTGCATCAGGCGGTCGAGGCGAAAGAGGGCGTGACGGTTCGGCGCGAAGATCAAACGCTGGCTACGATTACTTTCCAGAATTATTTCCGCCTGTACAAGAAGCTCGCGGGCATGACGGGAACGGCGGAGACCGAGGCGGCCGAGTTCGACAACATTTATAAGCTCGACATTGTCGTGATTCCCACCAACAAGCCTTTGCGGCGCCAGGAAAATCCCGACGTAGTGTTCCGCACGGCGAAGGAAAAATACTTTGCCGCAGCCGAGAAGATTGCTTCGCTGCATGAAGAGAAGAGTCCGGTGCTGGTGGGCACGACTTCGATTGAGAAGTCGGAATTGCTTTCGCAGATATTGCAGCGCAAGGGCGTGCGCCATGTGGTGCTGAATGCGAAATACCACGAGCGCGAGGCGGAGATTGTGGCCCAGGCCGGACGGCTGGGGATGGTGACTATCGCGACCAACATGGCCGGACGCGGAACCGATATTCTGCTGGGCGGCAACCCGGACTTTGTGGCCAAACAGGATTTGGTGAAGAAAGGTGCGGCGCGCGCGATCAGCGCGGCGGAGGGCGCGATCAACCCGATGGCGGCTCCGGGCATGTTCCGTTTCTATTACCAGGGGCAGGAGTTTGAGACGACGCAGGAGAACTGGGACGGCACGTATGCGGTTCACGCGGCGAATGCGGCCGAGGAGCACGATGCGGTGATCGAGGCGGGCGGATTGCACATTCTGGGCACGGAGCGGCATGAGTCGCGGCGCGTGGATAACCAGTTGCGCGGACGCGCGGGACGGCAAGGCGATCCGGGATCGTCGAGTTTTTTCCTGTCGCTTGAAGACGACCTGATGCGGATCTTCGCGAAGGAGTGGGTTTCGACCCTGCTGCAGAAGATGGGCATGGAAGAAGGCGTGCCGATCGAGTCGCGGATGATCTCCAAGCGCATTGAAAAGGCGCAGGAGCAGGTCGAGGGGCAGAATTTCGAGGCCCGCAAACATCTGCTTGAATACGACGATGTAATGAACAAGCAGCGTGAGGCGGTGTATGGAATCCGGCGGCAACTGCTGGAGGGGCTCGACCAGAAGGAGCTGATTGTCGAGGATTACGTCGCGAATATACTGAGCGATTTGCTGGATGAGTTCACGCCGGAGAGATTGCACCCGGACCAGTGGAACATCGAGGGGCTGAAGGCGAAGCTGGTGGAGCATTTCGGCTTTGATCTGAGCGCAGAAGGCCTGGACGCGGGTGAACTTACGCGACATGAACTGGGCGAGGCTCTGTTCGACAGGCTGAAGGAACGCTATGAGGCCAAGGAGCAGATCATCAGCGAAACGGCCATGCGTACGCATGAGCGAATGATTATGTTGAGCGTGCTGGACGGGCTGTGGAAGGACCATCTGCTCAACATGGATCACCTGAAGGAAGGGATCGGGCTGCGCGGGTACGGGCAGAAGGATCCGCTGGTCGAGTACAAGAAAGAGTCCTTCGACATGTTCGAGGGAATGATGGAGCGCTTCCAGGAAGACACGGTGCGTTATCTCTTCCTGATGCAGATTATCGGGCCGGATGGCCAACCGGTGTTGATTCCTTCACAACGGCGGGGGCCGGTTCCGGCGGCGCCTCCGGTGGCTTCGGCGGCCCTCGACGGTAACGTGGGCACGAACGGTCATCATGCTCCTGTGCCGTTGCCGCATAGAAACGCCGCGCCGGAGACAACGATCGATTCGATCGAACGTGAATTCCAGCGGAAGAAGCAGCGGGAACTTGAACACGCCCGCATGGCGGGAGGGGGCGAAGAGACCCGCCAAGTGGCGCAGCGGCGCACCGGAGATAAAGTTGGACGGAACGATCCTTGTCCCTGCGGTTCAGGCAAGAAATATAAGAAGTGCCACGGTGCCGCGGCGGAAGAGAATTAAGCTGAAGACTCTTGCTCGATATTGATACCGCTTGGTCAAAAAAGACGTTCGCTGATAGGCTTCCCCATCGTGAGGCGTTTGGGTACATCGTGGCTGTCGGCCTGTTTTGGGAGGAACGGCGATTCAATCGCGCCGGACCAACGAGCGAATGGAAGGCTTTCGATGTTCGATGCTTCCTCAAGGCCAACGCAATTGCCACATCGGACACTTGCTTCGAATGGCATCAGGAAGCAAGCGAGATTCTGGACCGAGAGATCGGCAATCTTGGCATGGACCCGAAGTTCGTAACAGGAACGCTCAAGATTATCCTTCGATGGTTGTTGTTCTTCACCTCCTCAGACCCGGCCTCCAGGCCGGGTTTGCTGCTTTAGCAGTTCATTCCCAGAGTTGATCGCTTATTTTGCTGGCGCGGTGGTGTTGCCGTATTATTTTCCCCTCCTGTTTTTTCCTTCCTCGCCGATAAACCCATCAGGGAAAGCTGACGCCATGATCGAACTTACGCGCCTCAATGGGAGTCGTTTGGCCGTCAACAGCGATTTGATTCAGTTTGCCGAGTCTGCTCCGGACACTTTGCTCACGATGGTGACAGGAGAAAAACTGATTGTGACCGAGAGCCTGGCGGAAGTTGCCGACCGGATGGTGGCCTACAGGGCGCGCACGCTTGCCGAGGCGGCGCGTCTTTGTCCCGGAGGACTTGTGCTGGCGTCTGGAGCTGGCGCTGCAGGCATTGGCCGCCACCGAAGTCGTGGACGAGGGCCGCAGGCAGGGAAGCGGTCGACAAGGAGAGTGCAGGCAGGATGCGTCGACGCAGAGCGGAGCCTTGAAGACTGCGGCCGTGAGTGCCGGGCGGCGAGAAATCGGACGGACAAGAAACGCTGGAGAAAGAAGACGATGGATACGAGCAGTTTGATTGGCGTATTGCTGGCGCTGGCGGGAATTTTGGCCGGCCTGTTGCTGGAGGGCGGCCATATCGGTCAGATTCTGCAGCCGACCGCGGCCATGATCGTCTTTGGAGGCACGGCGGGCGCGGTGATGTTGCAGTTTCCGCTTGCGACGATAATTACGGCGGGGCGGCGGCTCTTCCGGGTCTTCTTTTATCGCACCGAGACGGGCGAGGCGGCGGTGAAACAGTTGGTGAGCTTTGCCAATAAGGCGCGGCGCAATGGGATCGTATCGCTAGATCAGGATCTGGCGACGATCCATGAGCCGTTTTTGAAGCAAGCCATCATGTTGGCCGTGGATGGCACCGAACCTAGCGAGTTGCGCCGCATCATGGAGCTGCAGATCGACAACCAGTACGAACTGGAGGAGAAGATTCCCGCGGTGTTCGAGTCAGCCGGAGGATTTTCGCCGACAATCGGCATTATTGGCGCGGTGTCTGGGGCTGATTCAGGTGATGCAGCACCTTGACCACATTGATGAAGTGGGACGCGGCATTGCGGTGGCGTTTGTTGCGACGATTTATGGAGTGGCTGCGGCGAATCTGTTCTTTCTGCCCGCGGCCGGCAAGCTGCGGATGCGCGCGCGCGATGAGCAGGCATTGAAGGAGATGATGCTGGAGGGCGTGGCGTCCATTCTTGAGGGCATGAATCCGCGCATTCTGGAAATCAAGCTGAACAGCTTCCTGTCGGCGCCGCGTGGCGAGAACAGCGGACCGGAGGAAGTAAGGAAAGACGCAGCATGAGGCGTAGGCGCAAAAGCAAGCCTCATATGAATCATGAGCGCTGGCTCGTTTCTTATGCAGATTTTATTACGCTGATGTTTGCTTTTTTTGTGGTGCTCTTCGCGACTTCGCAGTCGGATAAGAAAAAGCAGGCGGAAGTCTCCCAGTCTATCGACCAGGCGTTCCAAGCGCTGGGGCTATTTGAGCCGGCGAAGACAGATTCCCATGCGAAGGCAGCGGCAATGTCCGAGGATCAGCCTGCTACTCCGGTCAACATTGTGCTCGGCGATGAGTTGGCTGCTTCGCCCGCGGTGAAAGATGATTTGAAGCGCATGGAACGAGGAGCTGCAGGGCAAACTCTCAAACCAGATTGCGGAACATGTTGTTGCGCTGCATATCGGTCGGGATGGATTGGTGATCTCGCTTCGCGAGGCCGGGTTTTTATGACAGCGGGTCGGCGGTGCCACACGCTGCGTCGATGGGAAGCCTGGACTCGATTGCCGAAACCCTTATGACCGTCTCCCTATGACATTCGCATTGAAGGGCACACGGACAATGTTCCAATTCATACGGGTCAGTTTGACTCGAACTGGGAGCTTTCGACGGCCCGCGCTACGCGGCTGACGCGGCTATTCATCGAACAGCACGGTTTTCGTCCCGCGCGGCTTTCCGCCTCAGGGTATGCGGAGTTTCATCCCGTTGCCAGCAACGACAATGCCGAGGGGCGAAGCGAGAATCGTCGCGTGGACATTATCGTGTTGCCGCACATTACGCTTCCGTCTTCGGCGCCTGCCTCCTCCTCTGCCTCTGTGCCAGCAGGGAAGCTATGATGAAGAAGGATGGCCCCCGACTCAAAGCCAACTTCGCGCTCGCTCGCTGAAGAGCTTTACGATGCCGCTATCGGCAAGTTGGCTGACGGTGATTTACGCGCAGCCATCGACGGTTTTCGCGCGAGCCGCGCTGCCGATCCCGAGTATCGCGACGCAGCTCACGGCTTGATTCATGCGCTGAAAAATGCGGGCGAACTGGATGAGGCAATTGCGCTCACCGAGCAGCTGATTGCCGTCGATCCTGAGGATGTTCTGGCCCACACCAGCCTGTCGATTTTGTATCAACATCAGGGAAAGATCCCTGAGGCGGAAGCAGCAGCGACTCGCGCCAAACTTTTGGGGTGGAAGCAGCAGTTGCGCGAACAGAAAGAGGCGGAAGGCCGCGCATGAAGCGCGCTGCCGCACGCCGACTGCGCGACTTCTACTCGCATCTTGTTCAAGCCTACGGGCCGCAACACTGGTGGCCGGCCAAGTCCGCGTTTGAAGTTGTGATTGGCGCCTATCTTACCCAGAACACCGCGTGGACTTCAGTTGAGAAATCCATTGCTAATCTTGCGACTCGGGGTCTGCTGTGCGTGGCCGCAATACGCGCTCTCTCGGAGGATGAGTTGCGCGAATTGATCCGGCCATCGGGATATATGACGCGCAAGGCTGCGGCCATCAAGGCGTTTGTCGGTTTTCTGGATAGCTTTTATGACGGCTCGCTGGAAAACCTTTCCAATGAGGTGCCTGAAATTGCTCGCGAGCGGCTGCTGGGGCTTCCCGGAGTGGGCCCGGAGACGGCGGACGCGATTCTGCTTTACGCGCTCGGGCATCCGGCGATTGTGGTCGATGAGTATATGCGGCGCGTGGCGACGCGCCACGGGCTGGTCGCGACCCAGGCGAAGTACGGCGAGATTCAGGCGCTGGGCGAGGGGGTTTTCGCAGATGATTCTCCTGCGGAGCGGGTGTCGCATTGCAATGAACTTCATGCGCTGATAGTGGAGGTAGGGAAGCGCCATTGCCGCCGCAAGCCGGTGTGCGACGGTTGTCCGCTGGCCTGGGATTTATCTCGTCAGCCGCGCCACGCCGCCGGCGCGCCGGGCGTACGGCACGGCGTTCTAACTTGATATACTCCCAGTTTCAAGACCGCTTGTGACGGCCGAGGCATACCCGCTAACTCTCAACTTTGATCAAGGACCTATGAAATCATTCCATCGCTCCGCCGCCGCCGCCGCGCTGTTTCTCGCTTGTGCAGCGTTGCCCATTTGCGCTCAGACGGGTCCGATGACTCCAGATATTCCGCAGAGCTTTACGGCGCCGAAGACCGGCTATGACTACGTAAAGCGCGTGGTGATGATTCCGATGCGCGATGGAGTAAAACTGTATACGGTCCTTGTAATTCCTAACGGTGCGAAAGATGCGCCGATTCTCCTGACCCGCACCCCCTATAACGCCGCGGGCCGCACCACGCGCACCGAATCGCCGCACATGCTGGACGAGCTGCCGCAGGGCGATGACGTGTTTGTGAAGGCCGGGTATATCCGCGTCTTCCAGGATGTGCGAGGAAAGTATGGTTCGGAGGGCGCATACGTGATGACGCCGCCTCCGCTGGGGCCGCTCAACACCACGGGCATTAACGACACGACCGATGCTTACGACACAATCGACTGGCTGGTGAAGAATGTGCCGGAGTCGAATGGCAAGGTGGGAATGATCGGCTCGTCCTATGAAGGCTTTACTGTAGTGATGGCGCTGCTCCATCCGCATCCGGCGTTGAAGGTGGCCGCTCCTGAAAGCCCGATGATTGATGGATGGATGGGCGATGACTGGTTCCACTACGGCGCGTTCCGTCAGATCAACCTCGACTACTTCACGGAGCAGACGACGGCGCGCGGGGCCGGGCCGGCTATTCCGCGCGAAGGCCATGACGATTACACGAACTTCCTGAGAATCGGTTCGGCTGGAGATTTTGCGAGGTATGGCGGGTTAGAGCAGCTTCCGTTCTGGCAGAAGGTTGAGGAGCATCCGGCATACGATGCATTCTGGCAGGGACAGGCGCTGGACAAGGCGGTTGCGGCGGTTCCACTGACGGTGCCTACCATGTGGTTGCAGGGCTTGTGGGATCAGGAAGATATGTGGGGCGCGATTCACGGCTATGAGGCTGTCGAGCCGAAGGATTCGGCGAACGATAAAAACTACCTGGTGATGGGACCGTGGCGGCACAGCCAGGTGAATTACACAGGCTTTTCGCTGGGCCCGCTGCTCTGGAACGGCGACACCGATCTGCAGTTCCGGCGCGACGTATTGCTGCCATTCTTCAACCAGTATTTGCTCGACGGAGCGCCTAAGGCCGACACGCCTCCGGTGCTGATTTATAACACGGGCGAGAATCACTGGGACCGCTTCCAGTCGTGGCCATTGAGTTGCGATGCGGGCTGCGCGAACAAGTCGCGGCCCTTGTATTTGACTGCGGGCGGCCGGGTGTCATTCGATGCTCCGGATGCCTCCGCTCCTAAATTCGATGAGTATGTATCGGACCCGTCGAAGCCGGTTCCATACAGGCCGCGCCCCGTGGTTGCGGACGATGAAGAAGCGTGGAGGACCTGGCTGGTTGACGATCAGCGATTTGTCGATGGGCGGCCTGACGTTTTGACGTACGTAAGCAAGCCATTGACTTCGCCGTTGCGCGTGAGCGGTGCGCCCGTTGTGAATCTTTATGCCTCGACCAGCGGCACGGACAGCGATTGGGTGGTGAAGGTGATTGATGTCTATCCGGACACAGTACCTTCGCGGCCTGTGATGGGCGGGTATGAGCTGCCGATTTCGCTGGATATTTTCCGCGGACGATATCGCACCAGCTTTGAACATGCTGAAGCGATTCAGCCAGACACGTCGCTGCTCTATAAGTTCGGACTGCCGACAGTCAATCATGTGTTCTTGCCGGGGCACCGCATCATGGTACAGGTGCAGTCGAGTTTGTATCCCTTATATGACCGCAATCCGCAGACGTTTGTGCCCAATGTCTTTGACGCGAAACCGCAGGATTATCAGAAAGCGACGCAGCGTGTGTGGCACACTCCTGGCGATGCCAGCTTTATCAGTCTGCCGGTTGTGCCTTAAGTCGGATATTGATGATGGCTAAAGGCAATTTTGGCGTGAGCTCGGTTGTTCTGGCCGCAGGCCGGTCTGCGCGCATGGGTGAGGCCAAGCAATTGCTCCATCTCGGCGAGCGCACGGTGCTGGAGCAGACTCTTGACAACGTTCGGCGCTCCAGAGCGGATGAGATTGTTCTTGTTCTCGGTTTTTCTTCGGAGATGATCCGGCAGCAGCTTCCGGCGCGTCTCCTCGACGGCATGAAAGTGGTGGTCAACAAAGATTTCGCGCAGGGAATGGCGAGTTCGTTGCGGGCGGGGCTTCTCGGCGTGACTTCGGAGATGGATGCCGCATTGATTGTCCTGGCGGATCAGCCCTTTGTTCGTCCCGAGACGATTGACCGGATCATTGAGCGGTATCGCTTCTCCGATGCGGAAATTGTGATTCCTTTCTATAAGGGATCGCGCGGCAACCCGGTTCTCCTGGACCGTTCGGTTTTTCTTGAATCGATGGCGCTGGAAGGAGACAGCGGCTGCCGGGCGATCTTCGGGAGCCACGCGGATGGAATCATTGAACTGGAAGTGGACGATGCGGGGATTCTGCTTGATATTGACAGCAGAGACGACTATGAGCGATTGCGCGCTTATGATCTGTGACGCTGCCGGCAATTAGCTGGAGACAGCGTCTGCCTCGCACTGCCGGATTAGGGCATCGAGGTCGGAATCGTGGTGACGCGGCGCGATCCCAAGCTGGTTGGAAGATTGAATGATGCCGCAGCGGCGGATTGCCACCATCTGGCTGATGACACTCAAGGCAATTTCCTCAGGGGTCGCCGCGCCAAGGTATAGGCCAGCGGGAGCGCGCACGGTTGAGATCTTTTCTTCGGGCAGTCCGGCGGCACGAAGAAAATCGAGCACTAATGCGGCGCGGTGACGGCTGGCAATGAGGGCGACATAGGCTGCGTTACCATCCAATGCTTTTTGCAGCCAGAGATGATCCCGCTTGTGCTGCGTGGCGATTACGACGAAGGTCTTCGATCCGATGGTAGTTTCAGTGAGATCGAAATCTTCGGTGACGATCTTTTCCGCCTGCGGGAATGATGCGCGGTCTGCAGAAGGGTCGTTGACCGTGATGGCAAAGCCCATCATTCGGCCCAGCGTGGCGAGGGTTTCGGCGATGCGACCGTGGCCCACGATGAGAAAATCGGGCTTAGGCAGAACGGGTTCGATGAAGATGTCCATAGTTCCTCCGCAGGGCATTCCTACTCCCAATTGCTCATCGCTCATGTCCACGGTAATCATGCGAGGCTTCTCTGTCTCGATGCATTTGAGAGCTTCGCTTCTGACGGCGCTTTCCGCACAGCCTCCGCCAACCCACCCCAGCAGGAGCCTGCCGAGCGGATCAATGATAGCCTTGGAGCCGCGCTGTGCCGAAGAAGAGCCTTCAACACGGACGACGGTCGCGATGGCGAAGGGCTCTCCCCGAGAGGCGAGTTCAGCTGCTTTGTTATAGAGTTCGGAAAACATCTGCCAATCTTTATCGTATGCTCTGACTGGTTTACGCTTCAAGCAGGGAGAGACGCTTTGTATAGCGAACAAATTCGCGATCATTACGCCAACCCACGAAATGTAGGTAGCGTCACCGAGCCTTCAGGCAAAGCGATGGTGAAGAGCGCTTTTGACAGCGACACGGTGCTGGTTTCTTTGCGCATCGAGAGCGGCGTTCTTCAGGATGTGAAATTCAAGTGCATGGGGTGCGCTGTGGCTATCGCGTGTTCATCGATGGCAACAGAGATGGTGTTGGGCCGGCCGGTTGAAGAGGCATACGGAATTACCGAAGAGGCCGTCGCCGATGCATTGGGCGGTATTCCCGAATATAAGATGCGCTGCAGCAACCTGGCTCCGGCAGCCATTCGGAGCGCGATTGACGATTGGAGGCAGCGCGCTGCCACAACTCAGCGCAGGCTGTAGGGCACCGGCACCACTGCGGCTAGATCCGCAAACTCGGCATCAGTCAAGTTGAATGTTGCCGCGCTCAGGTTCTCCTCCAAATGCTTTGCGGAAGAAGTTCCGGGAATGGGCAGCATGACCGGTGAGCGTCGCAACAGCCATGCCAGGGAAACTATTATTGTGGACACTTTTCGAGCTGCCGCGATCTTTTCTACAGCCTCATTTGCCTGCCGATTCTGCGCCAGAGGGCTCCAGGGCAGGAACGCGATGCCATTTGATTCACAGTAATTCAGCAAATAATCCCACTCGCGGTCGGAGAAGCTGTAGCGATTCTGCACGGAGACGATGGGAACGATTTTGCGCGCTCGTTCGACGTGTTCTTTGGTCACATTCGAAAGTCCGATGTGCCGGATTTTTCCCTGCTTCTGCATTCTGGCCAGCGTTTCCATCGATGCGTCAAACGAAACGGCTGGGTCGGGGACGTGCAGTTGATATAGGTCAATTCGTTCGAGGCGTAGTCGCTTGAGACTTCCGGACACTACTTCTTCAAGATGCTGGGGGCTCGCGTTGTGCAACCACTGAGCTGGGCCGCTGCGCTCCCACCCTCCTTTGGTTGCGATCACGAGGTCCTTCGGATATGGCGCGAGCGCCTCGGCAATTAACTCCTCGGAGACATTCGGCCCATAGGAATCCGCCGTGTCGATGAAGTTGACGCCCAACTCGATGGCGCGCCGCAACGTTGCGAGTGCCCCCGCGTGATCTGCCGGGGGGCCCCAGATGCCATTGCCGGTAATGCGCATTGCCCCGTAGCCTAGACGATGCACTGACATGTCTCCGCCGAGAGTGAGTGAGCCTGCCAGCGCCGCTGATGGTACTTCTGTTCCGGTGTTTGCCATCGTTTTTGCTCTCCTGTCAGTCAGCGAGCTTGTTTGACTTAAATCTCACTCTGTTTGATATTCCACCTTTCCACTACGATTCGTAATTCTTCGATCGGCGGAGTTATGTGCTCGAAGCTAATCCTGATGCGCTTGGTTTCGTGGGGATGCTTGATTAAGAAGTCCCGCCGGCTTATTGTGTTTTCCATACCAGAGTTGATTTTTTCCCGTTCTTCAGTTTATTCCGTTCTGCGCTTGGGTTTTTGTTGATGAAATTTGCCATAACTATATTCGCGCTTTTTCTTGCCGGAACTGCTTCTGCGCAAGACGCGGCCGCAACGACGGCCCGCGCACATGTTCGTTTCACGGTAGAGAATCCTCAACTTGATCCCGCTGATTATTCGCTGCAGATATATGAAGACGGGACTGGTAGTTATTCCGTATCCCTCAGCGGTGATTCGGCTTCTCAGCCTGCGGTTCGGGCAATCCAAATTCACGAGCCGCTGCTTTCACGCCTGTTTGAGGTTGCTCGAAAGCAGCACTTTTTTGCTATGAACTGTCAGGCACCGCATAGCCAGGTAGCTTTCACTGGGAAAAAGACTTTCGCTTATACCGGGCCGGACGGGCGGGGAATCTGTATCTTTAATTATTCGCGGGAGCAGCCAATCAATCAGATTGCGGCTGATCTTATGTCCGTGGCCTTCACCCTCCAGGAGGGCGCGCGGCTGGCGAGCGAACATCTTCATGATCGTCTTGCTCTTGATGGGGAGCTTGAGTCGTTGCAGGAGGCGGCGCAGGATCGCCGGGCGCTGGAACTTGGGAACATTGCGCCTGAACTGGAATCCATCGCAAACGACGAAGCTGTGATGAATCGGGCCCGGGCTCGCGCCCGAGCGCTGATTGTTGAACCTGCGTCTCTTCGGTAGTCATCAAATGCATGAGTTTGGCCGCAGACAGAGTCCGGAACGAAACTTTTTATCGGGCTGGCACGTTGATAGGCTGTAGGAAGTATTCCCGTTGCTTCGGGGTGAGGGAGGTGCGCTATGCGGCGCCCTGCGATGAAGTTTGAACTGGTTGAATCATTGCCTGGTTCTATTTTTCTTTTTGACGTAAGCGTGTTTTGCCGTTGCTCAGGACGCAACGCCGCCACCGCCTCCTCCGGATGCGCCGCCCACCTCCATCCAGCAGCCGGCGCCCGATACGAATGTCCGTGCGGTGCGCCTGAGCGACGTTCAGGGTACGGTACAGGTTTTCAATGGATCTGAAATGGCCTTCAGCCAGGCTCAGCTCAATATGCCGATGGTTGAAGGCATGAAGGTCGTCACCGCTGAGGACGGGCGCGCCGAAATTCAGTTTGAGGATGGCAGCGTGGTCCGCGTCACGCCGAACAGTTCGATCACGCTGGCGCAGCTTAGCCGCGGGTCAGACGGCAGCACGGTGACGGTGATTAAAGCGGATACCGGGCTCACTTATTACGAACTCAACGGGCGTGCCGGACAATACACGGTGCGTTTCGGGCAGGACAGCATCGTTCCGATGGACAGCAGCATCTTCCGTGTCGACCTCGATAACATTCCAGCGGAGCTGGCTGTGACCCACGGCAGCGTACATGTGAGTGATAACCAGGACCTTGCCGCGGATGTGCATACCAACCAGACGATACGCTTCGACGCGCAGAATCCGGATGAGTACCAGCTTATTGCAGAGCGTGACGGCGAATACGTGGGACCAATGGAACTCGGATCGCGACCAGGCGCTCGCAGAGCTTGACGACAGTGCGACAGCCGCCCGCGCCGAGCACGGGCAATCCTGACAATCCGGCATGGAGCGACCTAGACGCCAACGGCGACTGGTACAACGTTCCCGGATACGGAATGGCATGGTCACCTTCAGGCGTTGGCCAGGACTGGGACCCCTACGGAGTTGGTTCATGGGGCTATTACAACGACATTGGATACACATGGATATCCGGGCTACTCGTGGGGATGGTGGCCCTATCATTGCGGTGCATGGAACTGGTTCGACGGCTTTGGATGGATGTGGTTTCCGGGCAACTGCGGATGGGGCGGGATTGGCGTTGGCGGAGGCTGGTATCCATACGGAACAATCTGGGGCGTGCCGCCGGGTTATAGGTGCCCGCGGCCGCCCGCTGCCTATCCATCATCCCGGCCACGGACCTATTCCTCATGAGCCGCTGATCGCCGTTAATCGCGGCCCGCAGTTCACGCAGCAGTTCCGCTCTGTGGGCTGGAGGAAAATCTGTGCCGCGCGTGTTCCAGTATGACGGCCAAAATATTGCTCCGGTCGAGGCTACGATTCATCCCCATCAGGGAGGTCCGCTGGGGGAGGGCTTTACGTCCACGGTGGAGCGCACGAATCCGGAGGTCTATCATCCGGCGCGCCTATGACGGAACAGGGTATCGGCCACCGAGGCGGCAGGCATCCGGCGTATCAGCCCAGCCGCGGATATACGCCGCCCAATCGTCCGGCGCCTTCTGGCGAGGGGACATGTCTGTCGAGCACCGGCGCCGGCGTTCCATGCTTCGCGCGCCTGCTTCTGCTCCAGCTGCTGCCTCTCGTCCGCATTAAGAGAGGCTACTTTGCTGAAGGGCTTGTCCAGAGCACGGCCATGCGCTCCAGATGAGCTCTTCGGCGCGCGCCGAAGCAGGGATTGCGGATTTCTCGAGAGCTGCGGCAATACGGGCGTAGTTGAAGCCTGCGGCGCGCAGGTTTTTCCCCAGAGTCTTTCGCTTCTGTGCGAAGGACTGCCGGAGGAAAGGGAGAAACGTATCAGGTTCGACGCCAAGCTCGGCGAATCGCGGGCGCATGGTGAGCCGAAGGACGGTGGAATGAACGTCGGGCGGTGGCATGAACGCGGCGGGCGGCAGCGTCAGAATGCGTTCTACTTTTGCGTATAGTTGCGTTGTGGCCGAGAGCAATCCATAGTCGCGCGAGCCGGGCGAGGCGGCGACGCGATCCGCAACTTCGCGCTGCATCATAATGACCGCAGTGGCAATGGAGCTGCTGAAGTGGAAGAGGTGCAGCAGAATGCCGGACGTGATGTAGTAGGGCAGATTGCCCACGACGCGCAGTTTTTCCGCTTGATGGCGCAGGGCGTTTAGATTCACGGTGAGGATGTCGGTTTCGAATTACTTCAATCGCCGGGAATTGCGCGCGCAGATGGGATGCGAGATCACGATCGAGTTCGATGGCGACCAGGCGGTGCGCGCGCGGAGCAAGAATCTCCGTAATGGCCCCCGTGCCGGGCCCGATTTCAACGACGGTCTTGCGCGATACGTCGCCCAGCGCGTCGGCAATGGCGACGCATGCGGCGGGATCGATCAGAAAGTTCTGCCCCAGTTTTGGTTTCTGTTTCAATCTTCCTCACAAACTCGGACCGCGTAGTGCGGGAACGGTATAGACTCAGCTTTGCGCTTCTCTGCATTTAACGCGAGTCAAACCCTCTGAATGCATCATAAAGAGAAAAGAACGGAGCACGATTCTCCATGCACATTGTCTTTGCCGCGTCCGAATGCGTTCCTTACGTTAAAACCGGCGGTCTGGCCGAAGTTGTTGGTGCGCTGTCGCATAAAATTGTAAAGCTGGGGCATCAGGCGACGGTGTATCTGCCGTATTACCGCCAGGTCCGCGAATATGCGCCGGAGAAAAAAGTGGCGGTCCGCAGCCTTACTATTCCGTTCCAGAATTACAACCGCTTCGCGGCCATTCTGGACGGCGGCGAGCACGATGGCGTTCAGTTTTACTTTGTCGATTGCCCGGAGCTGTTCGACCGCGAATCGCTTTATGCGACGCCCACCGGAGACTATCCGGATAACTGGGAGCGCTTCGGATTGTTTTCGCGTGCGGTCCTCGAAGCCGCCAAGCAACTCGGCGTGCCGGACATTTTCCACGTCCACGATTGGCAGGCGGCAATGATTCCGGTGTATCTGCGCACCGTTTACTACTTTGACCCAGCTCTACGGAACGCGGGCACGATCCTGACGATTCATAATGCGGGATACCAGGGATGGTTTCCGCCGCAGACGACGGAGCGTCTGTTGCTTCCGTGGGAGATTTTCACGATGGATCGTGTGGAGAACTACGATACCTTCAATTTCCTCAAGGGCGGCATCGTTTATTCCGATGCCATCACGACGGTCAGCCCCAAGTATGCGGAAGAGATTCAGACGCCTGAATTCGGGAATGGCCTCGATGGCGCATTGCGTAAACGCGCTGCCGATCTTCACGGGATTCTCAACGGTGTCGATTACAAGGAGTGGGACCCGGCAACCGACCATAACATTGCCGCGCACTATACTCCTGACGAACCTTGATGGGAAGCGCGAATGCCGCCGCGATCTGCTGCACGCGTTTGGCGCGGAACATGTGGCGGACGAGACGCCCGTGCTGGGTATCGTGTCTCGCTTTGCGACGCAGAAGGGCTTTGACCTGATCGCGCAGATTGCTCCCAAGCTGCTGGCCGAGGATGTTTTGCTGATTGCGCTGGGCACGGGCGAGCCGTATTATGAAGGGCTATTTCGCGCGATCCACGATCAATACGAGAGCAAAGCCTCCATCAAAATTGCCTATGACAATACGCTGGCACACAAGGTCGAAGCGGGTGCGGATATTTTTCTGATGCCGTCGCGGTATGAGCCGTGCGGACTGAACCAGATTTACAGCATGAAGTACGGAACTGTTCCTGTGGTTCATGCGACAGGGGGACTGGACGATACCGTAGACGAATGGAACGCGGAGACGCAGAACGGAACCGGATTCAAATTCGCAGCCGACACGCCGGAGGACTTTTACCTTGCACTCGAACGCGCGCTGAATGTCTTTCGAAACGATAAGCAGAGCTGGACGAAGGATTATGCGGAACGGCATGGCGAAGCATTATTCGTGGGAAAAGCCAGCTGCGCGAATATGTCGCGGTTTACCGGGATATTGCTCGACGGAGGAGTTAAGCACCGATATACGCAGCGCAGAAAAAGCCCCGCTTGCAGGGCTTTTCGCGTCTATTGCGTCGGATTTAGGCGGTGGTCTTCGCGCAATACTCGTTGAAAGCTCGCGCCAGTTCCTGGCCGATGGCCTGCGCTGGATTCGACTCAATTACAAATCGCTGCATAAGGTAAACGAGCTTGCCGTCGCGCAGGATGGCGACCGCGGGCGAGGTTGGCGGCTGCCCCTCAAAGTAGCTGCGTGCGCGATCTGTGGCCTCTCGATCCTGTCCCGCGAAGACGGTAATGGACTGGTCGGGAAGAACGGCGTTTTGCAACGCCAGGCGAACGCCGGGGCGCATTTTACCGGCAGCGCAGCCGCAGATGGAGTTCACGACAACCATCGTTGTTCCGGGCTGCGCCAAAGCCGCGTCCACTTCCTCGGCCGTGCGCGTTTCTTTGATTCCTGCGCGAGTCAGCTCTTCGCGCATGGGAATAACCATAATTTCGGGATACATTCGCTCGATTCCTCCATGCCGCCGTGGTGCGGCTTCCCTTATTGTACGGTTCGCGCAGGCGCAAGGGAAGCGCATGAATACGCAACTCATTGTAAGCTGGGTAGTTTGCATTTTCTGTATGGAGCTGCCCGTGCCTCTTTTTCGGAGATTTCTGCCTGTCCTCGCTCTTCTGCCCGCAATGGCGTTGGCGCAAAGCGCACCCGCAAGTTTTTTTGGCTACAGGGATTTCTCGGCACAGGCAAAACTCGATGCCGATTTTCTTGCCGTGCCGAACGCGAAGCTTGCAGGCGAAGATCTGAAGGCGCTAACAGCCGCTCCGCACGTCGCCGGATCAAAGGAAGATCACGACACCGTTGAATATGTCGCCGCGAAGTTCAGGGCAGCGGGCCTGGAAACGACGATTGTTCCGTATCTTGCATGGATGAATCTGCCCAAAGAGATTCGTGTGCGGGCAACAACCGCCGGCGGCAAAGTGCTGATGACGGGCCCGACGCCCGAGCACGTGGCGGGCGATCGCTATGACGATGACCCGCGCGTCGTCATGCCGTTCAACGGATCTTCGCCTTCCGGAGACGTGACGGCCGAGGTGGTCTATGCTAACTATGGACGCCCTGAAGACTTCGCTGAACTCGACAAACTCGGCATCAGCGTGAAGGGCAAGATCGTCATCATCCGATATGGAGGGAATTTTCGCGGCGTGAAGGTTTATATTGCGCAGCAGAGGGGCGCGGCCGGGGTGCATCATTTATTCCGATCCCGCCGACGACGGCTATTATCGCGGCGACACGTATCCGAATGGCCCTTATCGGCCTGAGACTGGCGTACAGCGAGGTTCGGTCGAGTATTATGTTCAAGTATCCGGGCGATGCGACCACTCCAGGCATTGCTTCCACGCCGAATCTACCTGCATCGAAGCGCATTCCGCCCAGCGAGGCGGTAAGCCTGCCGAAGATTCCATCCACGCCGCTCTCCTGGCATGACGCTGCGCCGATTCTTGCAGAACCTTGGCGGGCCTGCCGTGCCGCGCGGCTGGCAGGGCGCGCTGCCGTTTACCTATCACGTAGGGGGAGCGGGCAAGGTAATGGTCCACATGCTGTTGAAGCAGGACTATGCCTTTCGCACGATCTGGGATGTGATCGGGCGCGATTCCGGGAACGGAATCGCCTGACGCGTGGGTGATAGCCGGAAATCACCGCGATGCCTGGGTCTATGGAACCGTCGATCCGAATAGCGGGACGGCGGCTATGCTCGAAGCCGCGCGCGGCGTTGGCGTGCTGCTGAAGCAGGGCTGGAGGCCTAAGCGGACGATCCTTTTTGCAAGCTGGGATGCAGAGGAGGAAGGGCTGATTGGCTCAACCGAATGGACTGAGGACCATGCCAGCGAGCTGGCGCATGCCGTTGCCTATTTCAACATGGATGTAGGAGTCTCCGGGCCGGATTTTGAGGCCGAAGCTGTTCCCTCGCTAAAGAATTTGTGCGCGAAGTGACCATGCAGGTGCCGAGCCCTAGCTGGCGGCACGGTTTATGAGCAATGGGAGGAGCAACAGGCAGAAGGGAAGCTTCGAAGCGGCATCCGAACCTGGGGTTTAATGAACACCGACGAAGGGAGTGTCCGGAAGGCGGGGTTCGAATCGGCGATCTTGGGCAGCGGCTCGGACTACACTCCGTTCATCCAGCATCTTGGCGTGCCTTCGACCGACATCAGCTCGAACGGCCCTTACGGCGTTTACCACTCGGTGTTCGACAACTACCAGTGGTTCATGCAGAATGCCGATCCCACCTTCGTCTATGAGCAGCAGCAGGCGCGCGTTTTTGGCCTTGAAGTGCTCAACATGGCCGACGCAGATGTGCTGCCCTACGACTATGTCGACGTATGGGCAGGGAGATCGAGCAATATCTTGCCGACGCGCAGAAGAAGGCTGTCCGACGCTGGGGTCAATCTCGATTTTGGCGCAGCGGATGCGGCAGCCAAGCGCTTTATCGCTGCCGCTGTCGCCATGAAGCAGCGGCAGGATCACCCTACGGACGACGATGCTGCGCTGAATGTTGCACTGCGTCAGACGGAAGAGGACCTGCTTTCACCGCAGGGGCTGCCGAATCGTCCATGGTACAAGCACACGATCTACGCGCCGGGCGAATATACCGGCTACGCCGCGGTGGTGATTCCCGGAGTGAATGAAGCCATTGACGCAAAGGATGCGGCGACGGCTCAGGCAGCAACTGGAGTTTTGACGTCGGCTCTGAATCGCGCGGCTGCTACGCTGGAGCGCGGCAGCGAAATAGTGAATCGTCCGCTTGTGCAGAGATGCTATTGCATTTCTTCCACCACGTCGCCCTCGCCCGGAGCAAGAAACAGATTCTCCTCCAGCCCATGCTGGCGCGTGTAGAGGCTGTAATACCGCCCGCCCAGCGCGTATAGACTCTCATGCGTGCCGCGCTCGACGATCAGGCCTCCCTCGACCACGAGAATCTGATCGGCGCGGCGGATCGTGGACAGGCGGTGCGCGATCACAAACGTCGTCCGGCCCTGCATCAGGAATTTCAACCCCTCCTGAATCATGGCCTCCGACTCGGAATCGAGCGATGAGGTCGCCTCGTCGAGAATCAGCAGCCGGGGGTTGGCCAGAATGGCGCGCGCGATCGACAGCCGCTGCCGCTGGCCTCCCGAAAGCTTGATGCCGCGCTCGCCTACGATCGTGTCGTACTGATCGGGGAATTGTTCGGCAAATTCATTGACGCACGCGATGCGGCAGGCATAGAGAAACTGCTCGTCAGTCGCTTCAGGAGAGGAGAACATCACGTTTTCGCGGATGGTTCCGTCGAACAGGAACGACTCCTGCAGCACGACGCCCAGTTGCGAGCGATAGTCGTCCAGCTTGACCGTCGATAAATCTATGCCATCGATCAGCACGCGGCCCTTATCCGGCGTGTGGAAGGCGCAGATGCAGGCTGATGATGGTCGATTTTCCCGATCCCGATGAGCCGATCAGCGCCGTCACCATTCCGGGCTTGGCCTCAAAGGAAATTCCGTGCAACACAGGTTTGTCTTTTTCGTAGGCGAAGGTTACGTCTTCGAAAGTGACATCGCCACGTATGGCAGTCGAGCGTCTGCGTGCGGGAGGGATCGCTGAACTCATCGCGCTCGTTGAGGATTTCCATGGTGCGGTCGAGCCCGGCTACGGCCTCGGTAAGCTGCGTACCGATATTCACGATCTGGAAAACGGGCGCGATCATGGCGATGAGCAAAGACGAGTATTGGACATACTCGGCAACGGTCATTTGTCCGGACAGAACCTGGTGGCCGCCCATGAGCATGACTATGCCGCCAATTACGCCAAGCAGCGTGGTTGCGGATAGAGACATGGCGCTGGTGGCGGTGATCGTGCGCATGATGTTGTCCAGCAGACGCTGCACGCCGTCCAGCAAATACTGACGGCCTCGCGCTCTTCGGCGTGGTATCCCTTGATGACCCGAACGCCGCCCAGCGATTCGTTCAGCCGCCCGGTAACCTCGGCGGTGATTTTGCCGCGTTCACGAAAGATGGGGCGAATGAACCTGAAGACCCTTTGCAGGATGAGAACAAAGACGACAATCACCGCGAAAACAACCAGCGTCAGGCTGCGGCTTGTGTGCATCAGAAAGCCGAAGACGAAGACTGCGGCCAGCAGGCTGCCGGAGAATTCCACCAGGCCGGTGCCCAGTAAGTTGCGAACACCTTCAACGTCGTTCATGATGCGCGAGACGAGCACGCCGGTCTGGTTGCTGTCATAGAAGCGCGACCGAGAGTCGGCCTACGTGATGCTGCACCCGCATGCGCAGATCGGCGATCATGCGCTGCGCCGCTTTTGACATGAGCTGCGTAAGCGAGAAGGACGTAATCGCCTGAATGGCGGCGGCGGCGAAAACAATTTCGGCCAGCGTGAAGAAGCTTGTCTGCATGGTGCTGGTGCAGAATCTAAAGGAACTTGTCTCCAGTGAATTTGTGCAGGACCAGGTCAATGAATGGTTTTGTGGAGAGCGGAAGCACCAGGCCGGCCATGCGATTGATTCCTACCAGCACAAGCCCAAACAACATCAGCCAGCGGCGCGGCTGATAAGCTTCCATACCTCCGGCATCACTTTGCGAATCGGCGGCCTGCGCTTGGAGCAGATCGTTGGCGGCCTCGGCCGCCGCGCGCGTGGCTCCGCGCGAAGATCCGGTGCGTTCGGCTTTTGCCGACATCGATCCGAGATTTGATCCGCCGCGTATTCCTGCCATCTCTTGTCCTCCTATCGCACTCGGTCCGGCGCGCCGCGATGAACGACCGCACGGAAAGAAGCACGAAGAGCAGCAGAACAGCGGCCATCGCTGCCTTCTCTTCGACGGCGACCGGGTGAGGAAACTGCCGCCCGCGAATCATCTCAATATAATTCACGATGCTCCAGGCGGTGCCGAGAAAACCCAGCAGCCCGATGGTAACGGCGATGTGCATGTAGAGCATCCGCTTTTTCGCGTCGTCGGTGAGCGCAAATAAGCCGAGGATAGACAGAATCAGCCCTACGTATGCGGGAATGAGAGCGGTAGGAGCGTGGCTGCCGGTGGAAACGAAGCCCAGTATTCCCAGCAGAATAAGCACTATGCCCAGACAGATAGTTGTTTTCGCCATGAAAAAAGTGCCTCCGAAAATGTGCGCCTGAGCATTGCTGCATTCGATGCTTATGCAGGCGCCAGTTGACTCAATATCTTTTGCGCTACGACTGACGGCGAGCCTGTCGCATCCACGCGCAGAGCGCCCAGCGGCATTTCCAAAGTGTCGAGCTGGCTTTGCAACAGGTCAGGGTTCATAAAATGCCCGGGCCGATCCTTCAGCCTCTCCTCAAGAACAGCAAGCGGCGCTTCCAACAGTACGAATCGGCATAAGCCATTCGGGACATCCTTTGTAAGCACATCGCGATATGACTGCTTCAGCGCCGAACAAGTCATCACGCCACTTTGGCCGTTGCGAACCCACGCGGCGATCACATTGTGCAGGGTGGACAGCCAGGGTGCGCGGTCTTCATCCGTGAGTGGCAGGCCCGCGTGCATCTTCTTCTTGTTGGCAGGGCTGTGATAGTCGTCGCCTTCGGCAAACTGCCATCCGGTCAGCCGGATAAGTTCGGCGGCGATGGTCGATTTTCCAGAAGCGGTAACGCCCATCAGAATTACGATCATGAATGCGTTTTATCCTTGAGCAATTCTTTCACGTCCGCCAAGAGTTGTTGCGGAGTCCAGTCATTGGTGGGATACCACTTATAGATCGTGCCCTGCGGAGTGATTACGATGGTCGAAAGAGAATGTGTGAGCGTGTGGTTTTGCTCCGGCGTTACGCCAACCAGAAAAAACTTCAGCACCTGCGGGAGCTCTTTCTTTGGGGGAGCGGCGAAGTCCCAATGCGCGAAGTTCTCGCTGGTATAGTTGCCCGTATACGCTCCGCCGTAGCTGCGAAGAACAGCGGGCGTGTCGTAATCAGGATCGAAGCTCACGCTCAGCAGGTGGGTCTTCGCATATGAAGGCGGATCCGCGGCCAGCGACTTGTCGATTTCGGCGAAGTTACGGCTCATGCGCGGGCAATAATTCGCAAGCGGACAGCGCGTGTAAATGAAGGTAACCAGGAGTACCTTGCCTCGAAACTGCGTCAGATGGATCATCCTGCCATTCTGGTTCAGCAGCTTGAAGTCGGGGATGCTTTCGCCAGATGTAAGCGGCTGGTATTGCACGGGCGGAAGGTAGTCCGCCTTTGCCTGCCCAACGATCACGATCTGATCCAAAACATCGGAGGTATTTGAGGCCAGCAGAGTCGCAGTGATCGTGTCCCCGGGGTGCAGCTCGGAGATTATGCTTGCATTCCTGAGCGTGTACGGCATCGTCATCGCGTCCATGAATCCGGGGATGGCCTCTGTATCGAGCATTACTCCGCCCTTTGCCGCATCGGTCGAAACCACTACACCACGTACGTGGTACTGCTTCACGCCGCTGTTCGCGGTCGCAGGAGCGGGCGCCTTGTGGCACCCGGAAATACCAGCCAGAGCGATTGCGAAAAGCGGCACCAAAATCCCGGGAGAAATACGCATCAACGCTCAGTTTACACTTGAGTTTCACCCTGCACTGCCATGCCACTTCCGGAAGAAATCTCGCGGGCGTTCGCTTCGGGCGCAACTATTCTTACCGCGAATGTGCGCGCCGCCCGCTGGCTGCAGCGCGAGTACGCCATACAGCAGCGCCACGCGGGACGCCGCGCGTGGGCGACTCCGGCAATTGGAGATTGGGATACGTGGGTGCGGGGCCAGTGGCAGGCACAGGCAATCGGCGTCGCCGATGCTCCGCTGCTGTTGACCAGCCTACAGGAACGCAGCGTTTGGACCCGGATGCAACGCGAAGACGCGGCGTTGCTGGTTTCACCCGAAAGAATGGCCTCCCTTGCTGAAAGCGCCTATGCACTCCTTAGCGCCTATGAAGCTCATGCCGAGCGCAGCCACGCGTGGGGGAAAACCGACGCCGAAAGTTTTCGCCAATGGGCGGCAAATTTCGATCGCGAGTGCGTCCATCGGAACTGGATGTCACGCGGAAGGCTGGAGACGAAACTTGCCGCATCGCTGAACCCGAACACATTGCCTGGGGAAATGCTTTTGTTGGGGTTTGATCGGACTACCCCCGCGCAGGATAGCCTGCTGCATGCGCTTGCCGCTTGCGGCAAGCGTGTGCAATTTGCCGAGCCTGCGTTTGAATCGCGAAGTGAATTTATCTGCGCTACCGGTTTGCGCGAAGAGATCTCGGCCTGCGCATGGTGGGCCCGCTCGCTGATCGCACACAATCCTAAAACGCGCATCGGCGTTCTTGTGCCTGAGATGAACGAGATGCGCAGCGAGATCGAACGCATTTTTCGTCGTGTCCTCATGCCGCGAACAGATGATGTTTTTGCTGGGCAGATTATGCCCTATGAGTTTTCGCTAGGGCAGCGGTTGGCGCATGTGCCCGCTATCCGCGCGGCGCTGCTGTTGCTGCGCTGGCTGCATGCGCCACTGCGCGAGGAAGAGGTCTCGTGGCTGTTGCTCTCCGGGTTTCTCACCTCAAACAGCGCGGAATATCTCGCGCTCGCAAAGCTGGACGCAAAACGCCGCGACTCCGGATCGCTCTCACTTGAAACAATGCTGCGCGCTTTTCTGAAGCAGACCGAAACAGTTCGGTTGCGATCGCTGGCAAAGTTGGAAAGTGCACATAGGGCCGCGTTGACGAATCGAATTGCAGAAGAAGGCCGTTTGCCAGGCCGCTGGGTGGATCTGGCGCAAATGTTGCTGCGCGAGGCCGGTTGGCCGGGTACGGAGGGTCGCGACACAATCCACTTTCAGGCCCTGCGTCGTTGGGAGCACGCGCTGGACGAGATTGCTCTGCTCGACTTTGATGGGCGGCGTGTAGACTACAGTGATTTTCTTCATACTCTGGAGTCTCATGCGCTCGAGATGATCTTCTCGCCCGAGTCGCAGGGCGCTCCTGTGCAGATCATGGGGGCGCTTGGATCTTCCGGGCAGCACTTCGATGCGCTCTGGTTTCTTTCGGCGGACGATGAAAGCTGGCCTCAGCGCGGGCGGCCTCATCCTCTGCTGCCCAATGAAGTGCAGCAGCAATTTCGAATGCCGTATTCCGATCCGGAGGGCGATCTTGAATTGGGGAAGGCTATCACGGCGCGCATTGCGAAAAGCGCACCGGTCGTTGTTTTCAGCCGGTCCGAACGCGACAAGGACGGCGAGTTGCGGCCTTCTCCGTTGCTGCCGCAGAACGCAGTATGGCAGGACGCGAAGCCGACTGCCCGGGTCGATCGATCACCAGGCGCAGCGACTGGAAGAGGTTGAAGACGACATCGGGAAGCATCGCGTGGCCGCCGGATCGGTCGCCGGGTGGGTCGGAGGTTTTGAAAGACCAGGCAGCCTGCCCTTTCAAGGCGTTTGCGGCAAAGCGTTTGCGTGCCGAAAAACTCAATCGCAGTGACTGGGGTCTTTCGGCTGCGGAGCGCGGAATACTTCTGCACGCTACGCTCGAGAAAATATGGTCGCCAACCGGAGGCGCACTGCATTCGCTGGGCGATCTCAAGGCGGCAATCCACGAAAGGCGTCTTACCGGTATTTTGACTTCGGCCATCGCAGAAGTATTCGGGCGGTTCGATACCTCCGACGACTCATGGATTTGCGCCTACCTGCTAAGCGAGCAGCGCCGCCTGCGGATGCGACTTGAGGAGTGGATGCGCATTGAATCCGAGCGCCTACGCTTTGAAGTGATCGGATGCGAGGAGGAATTGAACGGCGTGAATGTAGGGGGCTTGAACCTTAAGCTACGCGCCGACAGAATCGACCAAGTGGATGGCTTCAACCGCCTGCTCATCGACTATAAGACCGGAGCGGTCTCGCCGAATGATTGGAACCCGCCGCGCCCCAGCGATCCCCAGCTACCGCTCTATGCTGTCTTCGGCAATGTGGAGGATCTGCGCGGAATTCTCTTCGCGCGCATCGTCGCGGGAAAAAGCTGTTTCAGCGGCAGCGTTGCGGATGCGAGCGCACAACCCTTCGCAGACGCCAAACAAAACGCGTCGCTCGTTAGAGACCCGTACACCGAAGCAATGCGCGACGGGTGGCATGACGCATTGCTCGCTCTCGCCGCGGAGTTTTTGCGTGGCGAGGCCGTCGTAGACCCGAAAGAAGGGAAGAAGACTTGTCAGCATTGTCCGTTACCTGGGCTTTGTCGCGTAGCGGAACTCCGAAATCCGCTGGAAGAAAATGGCGACGAGGAAGGAAATGACGGCGATGAGTAGGGTTCCCGCCGACGGCGATGTGAGAGAGCGCGCGCTTGCGCTGGAGCGGTCATTCATTGTGCGCGCTCCCGCAGGTTCCGGTAAGACCGACCTGCTGACGCGGCGCTTTCTCAAGCTGCTCGCAGCGGTAGATGAGCCGGAAGAGATTCTGGCGATCACGTTTACGCGTGCGGCGACGGCTGAGATGCGGGCGCGCGTTCTTGGTTATCTTGAAGAGGCCGCGCAGGGCGAGTTGAGCCTGATGAAGACGAGCGCATTTCCCTGGCGCGTGCGGCGCTGGCGCAGTCCGAAGCTCGAGGATGGCAGCTGCTGGAACAGCCGCATCGGCCTGAATATTGAAACGATTGACTCGCTCTGTTTGCGTATTGCGCACAATCAGCCGCTGCTGTCGCGCATGGGCGGACGGCTTTCTCCGTCGGAGAATGCGGCTCCGCTCTACGCACAGGCGGCGCGGCGCACGCTGGGGTTGCTGGGTTCGGCGGAGCCGAACTCGACACTGCGCTCACACATCTGCTGGAGTTGCGCGACAATAATTTGCCTGACTGCGAGGGGCTGATTGCGGGAATGCTTGCGCACCGCGATCAGTGGATCAGTGCTTTTCCTCTCACAGGCAACATGGACGAGGACGAATGGGATAGAGCGCGCTCGCGGCTCGAGCGCCCGTTTCGCGATGAAGTGAAACGCGTTCACGCTGAGGCCTACCGGCTTTTGATGTCACAGTCGTTGCTTGCAGCCGAGCTTTTCGAACTGGCGCACTATGCGTGTGAAAAGGGCTATGCGGAAATGGCGACTCTCACCGGCAATCAGTGCGCCGCCTCCGCCTGATGCCGGAGCAGTGGAGCATTGGCGCTGTATCTGCCAGTTCCTGCTGACGGAGGACAAGTGGCGCAAACCCAGCGGCCTGAATAAAACCTTTGGCTTTCCTCCAGCAACAGCGAGCAGAAGAAAATGAAAGCGCGCATGGGCGATCTGCTGATAAGGCTCCAGCAAATTCCCGGTATTCGCGAAGCTCTGTGTGCCGCACGCGATCTGCCGGAGCCGCGTTACGAGGAAAAGCAGTGGAAGACGCTTCGCCATATATTTATGACGTTGCGGCGGGCTGTTGCGGAACTGCGTGTTTTGTTTGCCGAGCGGGACACGATTGACTTTACGGAATTGAGTCTTGCTGCGCGGGAAGTGTTGGGCAACTCGGATGCAAGCCCCGACGTTTTGCTGGCGTTGAGCGGCAATATTCGCCATTTTCTGGTAGATGAATTTCAGGACACCTCGCGCAGTCAGCATGAATTGCTGCGACTGCTGATTCGCGCGTGGGAGACGAACGACGGGCGAACCTGTTTTTTTGTGGGCGACCCGATGCAATCTGTTTATCTTTTTCGCCAGGCCGAGGTGGAGCTTTTCGAGCAGGTCACGAGAGATGGGCTTGTTTCGGAAGAGCATACCGTGAATTTTGAGCCATTAGAATTGTTGACCAACTTTAGATCGCATGCCGGGCTCACGACGCGCTGGAACGAGATGTTCAACGCGATCTTCGAGCGGGTAGGCAATGCCGACCCCTCGCAGGTTGGATATTCGCATACTGTCGCTTCTGAGCCTTCGTTGCCGGGCGAGGCCGTACATGTTTACCCGCAGATTATTGGCAACGCTGACCGCGAACCAGCGCCAGAAGAAAAGGAAGACGCGCTCGAGGGCGAAGCAGAGCAGGTGCTTGCCATTCTGGCGCAGCACGAGGATCGCATCGAGGACGCGCGCGCGGAAGGAACCGAGTATCGCGTAGCCGTGCTGGTGCGTTCGCGTCCCCATCTGGCGAAAATTGTTGCCCTGCTGCGAAAGCGCGGGGTTCCTTTTCGTGCCGTCGAACTGGAGAAGCTGAATGAGCGGCAGGAATTGCTCGACCTGCTTTCGCTGGTCCGCGCTTTGCTTCACCCCATGGACCGCATTGCGTGGCTCTCAGTGCTTCGCACTCCGTGGTGCGGGCTAACGCTTGAAGATCTGCATGCGCTTACCGGAGCAGACGATCCGGCCTTCCGGCATTTGCCGGTCCTCGAATTGATTGAATTGCGATTGCCGTTGCTCACACAGGACGGAGCTGCGCGTTTGCAACGCGTGTCCGCAATTCTGAAGCAGGCGCTTGCTGTTCGTTTCGAGGGACTTCACTCTGCTTCCTTCTCGCAATGGATTGAGCGGACGTGGCGCAGCCTGGGCGGTTCCCACTGCATCGACGCTGCCGCATATGAGAACACGGATGTCTTTTTCGCCATGCTCGATGCGGTGACTCCCGACGGCATGGCCTGCCTTACGGAAGATTTCGAGGCGGAAATGGAGCGGCTCTACGCACACCCCGACCCTCGTGTGAGCGAGCGCGCCGGCGTGCAGCTTATGACCATTCACAAGGCTAAGGGGCTTGGCTTTGACGTGGTGATTGTGCCCGGACTCGACCGCCGAGCCGCACAGGACAGGCAGCAACTTATCTGTTCGCTGGAACGCACCAATCCTGAGACGGGCGAGACGGAGACGATTGTTGCTCCTATTGGGTACCGTGGAGGCGATAAGCATCCCACTTATAGCTGGGTGCAGAGGCAGCGCAGCCAGCGTGCCGATGATGAGCTGACGCGCTTGCTCTATGTGGCATGCACGCGCGCGCGGAAATCGCTACACCTGCTGGGGACCGCTACCCTGACGACATCCGGGCTGAAGCCGGGAGATCCTAAGAGCCTGCTTGCCGTTGCGTGGCCTGCGCTGAAGGCTGACTTTGAAGCGGCGCAGGAAGTGGATGAGAAGACGCAGAATGGCACTTTGATTAGTTTTCCTGCCCGGAGCGATGAGGACGCTGGGTTTGATATCGCAGCCGGCGTGGATACTGCGGCCGGAGCTGGGACGCGTCCGAAGCTTCTGTTGCGCCGCTTGCCTGTTGACGCCGAGCTGGCTCCGCGCCTTGAGAACGTAATCGTGGCGGACACAATTCCAGGGGGAGCGGAGGCTCCTCTGACAAGGCCCGAAGGTTCGCGCGACGCGCGGCAGAAGGGCAGTGTTGTCCACGCGCTTCTGGAGCAGTTCAGCGGCGGCGTTGCGCTTGAGTCTCTGCGAATTCCGGCCCGCTCGCTGCTGCGGGCGTTTGCCTTTTCCGGGAAGGCTCTTGAAGACTCAGTCGAGGAAGTTCTGGCGGCCGTAAGAAACTGCGTTAACGATCCGGATGGCGCGTGGATTCTCGCGCCTCATCCGCAGGCGCAATCCGAGGCGTCGTGGACGGGATGGAATGACGGTGCGCTGGAAACGCTGCGCGCGGATCGCGTCTTTGTTGCGGGAAATGCGCCGCGTGTGTCCGGCGAGGATCATCTTTGGATTGTCGATTACAAGATGAGCGCTCCGGCCGGAAACGCGGACTTCCTGGCGCATCAGCGCGAGGTCTATGCTCCGCAACTGGCCCGCTATGCGCGAGCATTGCGTGAAGCGGAGGGGAGCGGATTGGCTGTCTGCTTCGGACTCTACTATCCGCGCATTGCCCTCCTCGACTGGTGGTGTGAGGGAGAGCCTTAAACCTGTTTCGATTCGTTTGCGAGCATGTGATGGCGAACGTCGGCGCCGCGAACCCAGAAGATCACGTCTTCGGCAATGTTGGTTGCGTGGTCGGCTACGCGCTCGAGAATGCGCGAGATCATCAGCGCACTCAAGGCTTGTGGAGTGAGATGCGGTTCGGTCTTCATCACGTTCAGCAGAGCAAAATAGGCCGTTTCGTTGAGCCGGTCCACCGTATCGTCCATCGAGAGAACGGATTCCGCAACGCTGGCGTCCGCTTCGATAAATGCTTGCAGAGCCTTCCGGACCATTGCACCTGCGAGGCTGGCCATTTTCGGAATATCCACGGGCATTTCCACGACCGGGAAAGCCTGCAGTTCGCGCACGCGGTCGCTAATGCTGTTTGCGGAGTCACCCACGCGTTCAACATCGGCATTGATCTTGATGACGGCGAGTATGAAACGCAGGTCGATGGCCATGGGCTGCTCCATCGCGAGCAGATCGAGCGCCATCTGATCGATCTCGCGCTCGTAGCGGTTGATGGCCAGCTCGCCACGGTCTACAAGATCGCAGATGGAAAGGTCGCGCACGCGGTAGGCTTCTACGGCGCGCTGAATTGCCTGCTCGGCCATACCGGCCATGACCAGCAATTTTTCTTTCAGATCATCGAGGCTGCGCTGGAAACGAACTCGTGTCATCCGAACCTGCCTGTGATGTAATCTTCCGTCCGCTTGTCGCCGGGATTCGTGAAAATCTTGTGGGTGGAATCGAATTCGACAAGCCTGCCGTTCAGGAAAAATCCTGTGCGTTCGGCTACGCGCGCCGCCTGCTGCATGTTGTGTGTCACGATCACGATGGTGTACTGCGACTTCAACTGAAAGATCAGGTCTTCGATCTTCGCCGTTGAAACGGGATCGAGCGCGGAGGCGGGCTCGTCCATCAGCAGCACTTCGGGATCGACGGCCAGAGCGCGCGCGATGCACAAACGCTGCTGTTGGCCTCCGGAAAGGCTGGCTCCGGATTTTTTCTTAAGATCGTTTTTGACCTCGTCCCACAGCGCGGCATGTTTCAGGGAGCGTTCTACGACCTCATCAAGCACGCGCCGGTTGCGAAATCCATTGAGCCGCAGGCCCGAAGCTACGTTGTCGTAGATCGACATGGTGGGAAAGGGATTGGGCCGTTGAAAGACCATGCCGATGCGGCGGCGAACCTCCACCGGAGATGCGTCGGCATAAATATCAAGTTCACCGATCCGCACGGCGCCGGTGACTTTGGCGATCGGGTTGGTCTCGTGCATCCGGTTCAGACAGCGCACGAAGGTGGACTTGCCGCAGCCCGACGGGCCGATGAGCGCCGTTGCCTGGTTCGCAGGGATATGCAGGTTGATATCCAGCAATGTATGGTTCGAGCCATACCACGCATTCAGATCGTCTACCTGGATTCCAACGCCCACTTAACTTGCCCCTTTCAACACGCCGCGCGTGGTCACGTACCGCACGAGAGAAACCGAGATGATAATCAGCAGAATCAGCACCAGAGCTCCTGCCCAGGCCAGGCGGTGCCACTCGTCGTAAGGCGAGAGGGCGTAGACATAAATCTGCAGCGGCAGCGCGGCGATTGGCTGATTGATATTGGCGCTCCAGAACTGGTTTCCAAAGGCGGTAAACAACAGCGGAGCGGTTTCTCCGGCCACCCGTGCGAAGGCCAGCATGCATCCGGTGATGACACCGGGCGATGCGGTCTTTAGCGTAATCGAGAGCACGGAGCGCCAGTTGGGAACGCCCAGCCCGAGCGCTGCTTCGCGCACGGCGTGCGGCACCATTAGCAGCATTTCTTCGGTGGTGCGGGTGATGGTGGGAATCATCATGATGCCCAGCGCCACGCCTCCGGCGAGCGCGGAGAAGTGCTTCTGCGGCAGCACGATGAGCGAATAGATTGCGATGCCCATGACGATGGACGGAACGCCGTTGAGCACATCTGCGGTGAAGCGGACGACGTTGGCCAGTTTGCCGCCGCGTCCAAACTCGGCGAGAAAGATTCCCGCGGCGATGCCGACGGGGACGCCGAGCACACTGCCTACAGCCAGCAAAACTCCGGAACCGACAATGGCGTTTGCCATGCCGCCGCCGCTTTCGCCTACGGGTTTGGGAACCTGCGTGAAGAAGGCGAGATTAAGCGAGGTTGCTCCCTTGTAGAGCAAGTACGCGAAGATCGCCACCAGCGGCGCGACTACGAGGATGGTGCTCAGGACGGCCAGCCCGGACGCCAAGTGGTTGGAGGCCGTGCGCCGGAAGCGGTTAAAGGCGCTTGTCTGATATTGGCTCGGCATCTACGTAACCCTCGCCGGAGCGCCGCGGGTCACGGCCCACACCAGCAAACGCGCGAGCGCGTTCACGATGATAGTGACGATGAAAAGCGCCAGGCCGATCTCAACCAGCGCGCTCAGATATAAGCTGTCCGAGGCTTCACTGAACTCGTTTGCGATCACGCTGGCCATACTGTATGCGGGCGCGAGCAGGTTCTTGAGGATCTCCGGACGGTTGCCGATCACCATAGTCACGGCCATGGTTTCGCCGAGGGCGCGGCCGAGGCCGAGGATCACGGAACCGACGATGCCGATGCGTGCGTTTCGCAGGACGCCCATGCGGATCATCTCCCAGCGCGTTGCGCCCAGCGCGAGTACGGCTTCGCGCTGCGTGTACGGCACGGCGGTCATTACCTCGCGGGTGAGAGAGGAGATGATGGGCAGAATCATGATGGCCAGAATTACGCCCGCCGCCAGCATACCGATGCCAAAGTTCGGTTTGGTGAACAGGCCAGTCCAGCCGAAGAGGCGCATGAGGATCGGATTTACATCATTGCGGAGGATGGGGACGAGTACAAATACTGCCCATAAACCATAGACAACGCTTGGGATAGCGGCCAAAAGTTCGGTCAGAAAGGAGAGCGGACCGCGCAGCATCAGAGGGCACATCTCGGTAATGAAGATGGCAAGTCCGATGGCCAGGGGAACCGCGATCACCAGCCCTATCAGCGACGAGACCAGCGTGCCGTAGATGAAGGGCAGGGCGCCGTAGTTGCCGTTGACCGGGTCCCATGCGCTGCCGAAGAAAAAGTGCAGGCCGAACTTCGCGATCGAGAGCCGGGAGCGCATCACCAGTTCGGTGGCGATCAAGGCGACGATGCCGAAGATGCTGAAGGCGCACAGAACCATCAGCCAGCGGAAGCCCTTGTCGGCAAACGCCGAACTGCCCCGGCTGAGCAGGTACTTTCGGATCGCCGAGTGTTCGCCGGTAGGCGGCGGAACGGCAGACAATCCTGTTCCCGGCAACGGTGGAGCGGAGGGTTCCGACACGCGAACTTCCTGAGTCTTGAGGATCACCAGCCTCTACCCTAAAGAGGGAAAATGAAAGGACTGTTAAAACGATTGATAAATCTGGCTAAAGAGCCGGGGTTGGTGAAGCGGAGGGCTATGGCCGGGTGGGCACAAAACCATCAGGAGGCCCGTACCCCACCCCCTTGTTTTTGCTATGTCATAGATAATGCTGCGCTTAACGTTTTTCATTACGCTATATAATTGATAAATATGGTGCTTATTGGAGCTCTGGCCGGTTAAGGAAGGTTGCGGTACTGTATTCGTGGCAGGAGATGCTCTCTTTTCTTGTATGTTATTGTTTTTAATTAGCTTAGCGACAATTTAGGCTGTATATTCTTGATAGATATGGTAGTTGCGAGTATATTCATGATTCTGTTTGGTTTAGCCTCTGATTGAAAATGGTCATCCGCGGGATGTGCCGGGGCGGAAGATTGCAAAGGCTCGGGGCGCGGTTGCGAATGGCCGTCAATTGCTTGCCTCCAGATTTGTCTTGCGAGTTTGTTTTTTTGTTATGGTCTTGATTTTATGTGACTTAGAGAAAATTAGGCTGCATATCCCTGATAAGTCGGAGGTTACGGTCATAGTATAGAAACTAATGGGATTATTTGGCGCGGCAGTCGGAAACACGAGAGGCGCAGCTTTTGGCTGCGCCCTTTTTTCTTTCTACTTCCAGTTTAGCAGTTTTGGATAATTCAAATGCGTTTACCTGCGCTTACTTGAGTTGGAGTTAGATTTTCGCGTGCGATGCGATATAAGCCAGGCAGCCAAAAATGATGATAATAATGATGATCCTGAGCATGGTGCTCGTGTCCTTTGACAATGGCCCGTGTTCCCCTCGATCTTGTTCAGATAATAGTGGGTATCGGCCAGAAGATCCTTCGGCATTACCATCAGCGGTCTAGACCATTGTGTTCACTTGGGCTGGGGCATACAAAAAATGGAGTACAGGAATTACCTTTCACCACTTGCGCAGCTTAATTCCTGTTTTCAGTGCAATTTAATTTAGGCAGCCACACCAGCGTCGCATCGCTATTGGCCGTGCTTCGGTGCGGAGCGGTTTTTGATTCATCCCGCTGAGGATCAGGTGTCAATTTTTATCTCTATTGAACGGGCTCCGAGCTGACCTCGATCTCCATGTGCCGTGTGCTGCCGGGGATATCGAGCGATCCGAGAACGACCGGCCTGCCTTGCGTCAGAGTCGACATTCCTTCCAGTGTGGTTTGGCGAATCACCGGGTCTTGTGCGCCCATACTGGACTTTTCTTCTGCGAGACTCGATTGCTCGACCTTGGTATGCAATCTCAAGTCGTCCGAGGATCCAGTCAGCGATGCTTTGATGTTCAACCCTACATCGAGATATTGCACCTGGCTGCTTGCGGTTGAGGTTCCGGGGTCGTTAGTCCCAGTGACAATCGGCACCTTAATGCCTTGTTTGAGGTCAGTCGATTCTCCCGAGGCGACAATGAGGGCCACGCGATGCGTTCCCAGGGACTGGCCGCTGTCAGTCTCAGTGATGGTATAAGTGAGGCGGTATATCTTCCTGGAGCGGTCGATATCCGAGAGTATCTTCTTCGCGAGCAGGAAATCGTCGGAAGTACCGATCATCGAAATGGCGCTCTGCGACGGGACATAATACACTTTCGCGCGCGGGAGCATATTGCGGAGGTCGGTCACAATTTCGACAGCGTCGTTTTGTTGAGCGGGGCTGGCCAGGTAAAGGGTTTGATACGTTTGCGGTTGGGAATCTTTAGCCTGGGCTTGTGCGCCAGCGCTTCGCACAAAGAACGTCAGGGCCAGCGTTAGAAAAGCAAACATCCGGACATAGTTCATCGTCCGCCTCGCGGCGTCGTTACGACATAATTTCATTGCTCGCCTCTCAAAGTTGTTCGTTCGAAGAACGCCGGGCTGCGTTTCTCATTCGCGCCGTGGCGCTTCTATCGAGACAGACGCTCAGGGCGAGCCTGCGCTCGATATATTTTGATGAAGTCATACAGTTAGTCGACGAGAGCGGGTCGACTTACTCAAATCCTCGCTCGCACCCGCTCGTTTTTCCACTCAAGCGCGTCGATGCGATGATGCACCGGCTCCAATAAATTGGCTCATTAGTTTGCCTGTAGCCAACCTTTAGCGGGCTGGCTTGTGTCTGGCCTACGGAGTCGAGTAGGATCGGTTGGATTTTTGCGGAGGGGAACGATGAGTTCGAAGGCAGATCTGACGCCGGAGCATATTATGCAAACCGGCCTGGGATTCTGGGCATCGAAGGTGCTGCTGAGCGCGGTTGAAATGGGTGTATTCACCGAACTGGCGGACGGTCCACAGGAGTTCAGCGAGCTGGCGGGGCGCCTGGGACTGCATACCCGATCGGCACGCGATTACCTGGATGCGCTGGTTGCGCTGGGCTTTCTGCGGAGATCGAACGGGACATATTCCAATACACCCGAGACCGATTTCTTCCTCGACCGGCGCAAGCCGAGCTACATCGGCGGCGTGCTGGAGATGGCCAATGCCCGGCTCTTCGGGTTCTGGAACCATCTGACCGAAGCGCTGCGGACCGGGCAGCAACAAAACGAAGCCAAGGAAGACAACAGCGCGTCTCCGTTTCAGGCTTTGTATGCCGACCCAGCCCGGCTGAAGGGGTTTCTCGCTGCGATGTCAGGCATCAGCCACGGCTCGAATATGGCGATTGCGAGGAAGGTCCCCTGGGCGAAGTACAAGACGTATGTGGACGTGGGAACCGCGCAGGGAGACCTGGCGGTGCAGATCGCGCTAGCCAATCCGCATCTTCAAGGCATGGGGTTTGATCTGGCTGAGGTTGGACCGATCTTCGAGGAGTACGCCAAAAGCAACGGGGTGAGCGATCGAGTGCGCTTCCAGCCGGGAGACTTTTTTGCCGACGAACTGCCGAAGGTGGACGTGATCACGATGGGACACATCCTTCACGATTGGAACCTGGACGATAAGAAGATGCTGGTCGGGAAGGCCTACAAGGCGCTCAATCCCGGTGGGGCGCTGGTGGTCTATGACGCAATCATCGACGACGACCGCTCGAAGAACGCGTTCGGTCTGATGATGAGCCTGAACATGCTTATCGAGACGCCTGGAGGGTTTGACTACACCGGGGCGGAATGCATTGGGTGGATGAAGGAAGCCGGGTTTCGCGAAGCGCGCGTGGAACATCTTGTGGGTCCGGATTCAATGGTTATCGGTGTGAAGTAGGGCTCTTGCAGTCTTGCAGTAAGGATGCATTGGGAAACCTTTCGAAATTTGAGAAACGTTGCCGCACGCGTCGGATACGCGTAAGAAGCTGCGAGCAATTGAATCAGTTGGCGCCGATCGGTTCCTTCCACACCGGATCACTCTCCGGAGCCTGACGCTTCGGCAGTCCAGCCGGAGGTTGGAACACCGAACGATCCGGTTCTGACCGGTCGATATCCTTGAGCTCGGTGCTCTCAGTGAAGCCGCCGCCGTCATCGAGAAATATCTTCACAACCGTCTTCAGATCAGGAGACGTCCAGATTTCGTCGATTCGTTTGGTGGGCTGATCACTTCCGTTGGCGCCTCTGCCCGGAGGAATGATTTCGATGGAGCGGCTGCCTTCCGCATAGACGCCGTTGATGTATTCCGGCCCCAGCGTCTCATTTGTTCTGTTCGGATTCTGCGGCGCCCCCAGCAGAACAATCGCCACTCCGGATCCCGGCTCAGGTCTGTGTTCATGCACGGGATCGGGCCAAATTTCCGCCACAATCCCATCGTCCATGTTGTAGTGCGTCTCCGTCACGACGGTTTTTTTCGATCCTTCGATCCTCCAGATGTAGCGCACCAACGCTACTGGATCGTCAATCTGGCAAACTGTTATGTCGCTTCCTTCCAAACCCTTCCAAGTAACGTCACTCCGTTTGCGGCCTTCGCTATCGCGCCACTCCTTCGTGCTGGCTCCGTCCTCCTTGCGATACCCATTCGGAAAGATGGTCACATTCTGCACTACCCGCACTCCCGAGTAGGGCATGCCCTTTTCAATACTGTAGCCACGCAATGGCTTCGAACTCTGTGGAATCGCGGTTCCCGGCGCAAGCGTGCAAGTTATTTGGCCGGGCCCTGGAGTGCAGCTCTTCACTTGCGCGCCGATCACGCACGGAGTAACGACAATCCCTATTGCAATCGCCGGTCTCATCACCGCAGTCAGAATGCGCATCGCTTGTCCTTTCGATTCTCAGTCGATATTTGTTCAGGATGAATCAATTGGAATCGGCTGCATGATCCTCGTGGTGGGTGAATAGGGGTTTGGTGTCGTCCGTTTTTACTAACGGGGTGGTGATGTCGTCGAGGTAGTCGGGGGTTCCGTCTATGCGTCGCAGGGAGGGGTAGCGTTCGCCGTCGTGGTAGTCGATGTCGGCGTTGACGACGTAGGCGTCGGCCTGCAGGATGAGGTGGATTGGTTCGTTGCTTGCCTTTCGCATCGCTGGATGGCGTGCTTTGAGAACGTCGGCGGAGAAGACCTGGCCGTTGATGGCGATGATCTTTTCGCCGGGCGCTATGCCTGCCTTGTCGGCGGGGCCGTTCCAGAGCACGTCGGCGATTTCGCCTTCTATGTCGACGCGCAGGCCGATGGAGTACCAGCAGTCGACTCCGCCGTAGCGGCGCCTTCGGCATGGGAGAACAATTTTTCCGAGGGGTTGGGCTGGTCGGTGAAGACGACCTTGTATCCGCCGCGCTCGATGCCGTCGAAGTCAGCCTGCGGATCGATTTGTAGATGCGGTCGTGCAGGAAGGTGGCCCAGTCGTAGGGCAGCACCTGGTTGAGGTCGGCGACCAGCTCGTCGAAGGTGTAGGGGACGATCAGCGGGCCGGTGTTGCCGCCTTTGCCGAGGAAGATCTGGAGGAAATCGGTGAGCGATTTCTGGTTGTTGGTCTTCTTGCGGATGAGGGTGTCGGCGTCGAGCCAGACCAGCTCGCCTTCCTGGTAGTAGTCCTGTCCGCGACGCCAGTTGGACCAGGCGGGATTGCCGCCGCGCAGGATGCTGGCGGCGACGGCGGTGTCTTCGGTGGCCGCCAGTCGCGGCCGGGGCGGTAGTCGAGGCTGGCGGCGGACATGGCGAGCAGGTCGCGGTACTGGGCCTGCGACTTGAGGCCGGAGCGCGCGGCGAGCACATTGCCGAGGTACTGCGTCATGCCTTCATAGACCCAGAGCAGCGCGCCCTGCTGGGCGGTGGCGAAGTCGGGCTGGTAGAGGCCGGCGGGGCGGCGGTATTTGCCGTTCCAGGAGTGGGTGAACTCATGCGAGAGCAGGTCGGCGTCGGCGAGCTCGATGCGCGGGCTCGGAGAAGCCTTTTTCCTGCACGCCGTTGTCGGAGGACTGGCCGTGCTCGAGGCCTTCGCCGCCGGCGACATCGGAGAGCGTGAGCAGGAAGTGGTACTCGTTGTAGTGGTGCGAGGCGTAGGCGGCGTCGGCTTCGCGCACGAGGTTGGCGATTTTGGCGAGGAGCGCGGGGTTCAGGTTGGAATCCTCGGGGAAGTCGGAGACGACATCGATGTAGTGTTTCGGGCTGATGTCGGGAGCCAGCGCGAACTCGTGGAAGTACTGGCCGGTGATGATGGGCGAGTCCTGAAGCTGCTCGACGTTGGTGGCGGCGAAGTGTGTGACCGCTCCGGCCGGCGGGGACGGGCCAGGAAGCCGCCGCCGATGGGCGTGAGCGCGGTGCCGACTCCCCAGCCTGCGGGAACGATGAGCGAGGGCTGGATGGGAATGTCGCGGACGGGCTTGTTGGCAGGATAGAGCAGCAGCTTTTCCCACTCGAGCACGGCGAGTTTATGCGAGACGCGCGCGGTGACGATGCAGTCGAGATGCGCGTGCAGAGTGGTTACGCCGGGGGGAATGTCGAGGTGGAACTCGTACATATTGACGTCGTCGCGACGCCAGGGCAGCGGTTTGCCGTTGGCGGTGAAGACGACTCCGGTGATGTCGCTGACCGGGCCGGTGGGGCGATGGTCGCCGGGAATCCACTGCGGCGTGATGAGCGTGAGCGGGCCGGCGGTGACGGGAAGATCGACCTCAGCGTGGTAGAGCTTGCGCGGCGCGTCGGTGAGGTTGGCGGTGATCTGAATTGGGGTTTGCTGGGCGAGAGCTGAGGCGGTGAGCAAAACGCTGAAGAGCGTTCCGGCGATGCGGATGAAGGGTGAGCGCATTCGAGAGGGTTCCTTCGCTGGAGTAGTGGTTGAACCCACCATCGTATTACGGAAGGTAATGGAACGCTCAGAAAAAGCGGAATAGATTTATGCTTGCCCTAAATCTGGCCGGCCCAAAATAGCCGGTGTACGGATTGACGGTATTGATCGAAGGTGTGGCTTTGTCGGCCAACACCTTCAATCAAATCAGCAGCTGAGGACACGAAGAAAACTTCCGGCGCCGAAACGATGCGGTCAGAGCCACTTACATTGATTTCGGAGATGCTTTCGTGAGTACTGCGACCAGCGCCTGTCCTGCGGATGTCGGCTTGACCTCGCCCTCGCGGACTATTTCCGTTGCGGTGATGTCCTTTCCGTAGACGGTCTTGTTGGCGTCATCGTCGGTCTCCATGGAAGCGCTGGCCAAGGAAGCGCCCGCGAATAATCCGCCCTTTGCTCTCGAATAAGTAACGAAATCGAAGTTTATGTCGTTGGCGCCGGTTGCGTTTGCTCCGGAATCGCCTGCGACAGCACTCGCGTCAGCGCCCAGCTTGAGCTTGCCGGACAGGACTTTGAGGGCGCTCCTCTTGTTTTCTACAAGAAGTATGAAGTCCGTTGAGGAACTTCCCAGCTGCGCGCCTAAACTGCCGACATTCAGCTTGTACATCGCCGGTGCAGACCACGGGCCGTTCATGTCCTTTCCGGAGCGACAGACGATCACACCGCGGCCGTAGGTAACACCCAGGCCAACTCCGACCTTCTTGACGCCGGGAAAGACGAGTACGCACACCGCCCTATTCAGAACCGGCCTGGGAATGGCATCGGGCCGGGCAAGTATCTGCCTCAGAACTTCGGTTGACTGGCCGATTCGATCCTCGATTTTGTTTTGGGCGGTCGCAGACACACAGGTCGCGGCACACAATAGGAGCAGCAGGCAATTCTTCTTCATGAAATAACCTCTCTGATTTCTTTTTCAGGGCGCGCTGACATGCCTCGTTCGCTTCCCAACCGTAAGTTACTGGTCGTCCTGGACAAAGGGAACTAGTAAAAATAGTAGCCAGCAACTAAAAAGGGTTGAAATAACAGAGGAACCGGCAGCTAACCGGGCGGGGTGCAATCGATTCTTCGTTCCGAAGTAAACGGTGCGCCGTCCACGGGAAAACGAGGGGTTGGCGGCGGCGACGGCTGCAACCCACATGAACCCTGAATCAGGAGGCACTTAGCCCGGGTTGAGGGGCGCGGATGGCAGAGTGAAGAGGAAGGTTGCGCCGGAGCCGAGTTCGCTTTCGACGCGGATGATCCTCCGTGAGCCATGACGATGTGCTTGGCGATGGCGAGGCCGAGGCCGGTTCCGCCGGAGTCGTGGGAGCGGGCTTTATCGACGCGATAAAAGCGCTCGAAGATGCGGTCCACATGTTCGGAGGAGATTCCGGGGCCGAAGTCCTGCACGAAGAATTCCACGGAGTCTTCGCGGTCGCGCGCGCCTATCAGCACCCGTTCGCCGTCCTTGCCATATTTCACGGCGTTCTCGATCAGGTTGCCGAAGACCTGGGTCAGCGCGTCCTCGTCGGCCAGCACGACGGAGTTGGTCGTGTCCGGGGCTCGAGCTTGACGTCGAGATCGATCACCATTCCGGCGAGCGCGTGCATGGCGTCCTGCACGAGCGCAGAGGCGGCGATGGGACGGGGCTTACCTTGTAGTCGCCGGACTCGACGCTGGCCAGCGCGAGCAGATCTTCCGTCAGGCGATTCATGCGGGTCGCGTTTTTGAGAATGATGGCGAGGAATTCGCGCGGTGGTCCGGGAAGGTTCGGTCGCTTTCGAGCAGGGTTTCCACATAGCCGGAGATGGAGGTGAGCGGAGTGCGCAGCTCATGCGAGACGTTGGCGATGAAATCGCGGCGCATCTGTTCGGTGCGCGCGATCTCGGTTACGTCGTGCAAGACGGCGACGGCTCCGCCGCCGGGCAGTGGGAGCGGCGTTGACGTCGAAGATTCTGCCCGGGGGCGACCGAGGTGGCTTTGCCGCTGCTCAACTCGCCGCGGCTGCGAGGGCGCTGTCGAACGCAGGCCAGCACTTCAGGATCGCGCACGGCATGGACCAGGGTTTGCCCGGACGCGATCTGCTCCGGGCGCGATGCGCTGCATGACGGCGTTGGACCAGCCGATGCGTCCGTCGGCATCGACGGCGATGACCGCCTCCTGCATGCTGTCGAGCAAGGCGGCGAGCTCGCGCTGTTTGGACTCAAGCGCGTGGAAGCTGGCTTCGAGACGTGCGGCGGTTGTGTCGAGCGCGTGGGCGACTGTCAGAGATTTCGTCGAGGTTGCCCTCCGTCACGCGCGCGGAGAGGTCGCCCGGCGGCGATTCGGTTGGCGAAGAGCGACGATGCGGTTAAGGCGCGCGGCGGCGCGCTGGCGCGAGAAAAGCCGACAGGACGATGGCGAGTCCCATGGCAAAGAGGGATGGCGAGCAAGCAGGTCGCGGCGCAGGACGGTGGATTTCGCCGGGCAGCGAGTGTTCCATGAACCGCCGCAAGGTAAAGTCCAGCGCAGCCGTGCTGATGGAGAGCACGAGGACGAAGGAGAAGAAGAGTTTGGTGAAGACTCGGCCGAGTGCATTCTCAGGGTACAGCGTACAGCGTTCAGCGTCAGGGTGCAGGCGCAGTAATCAGCGGTTATGTGGCCGGAAATCCGGTGACTGTTTTACCGGCTCGCAGATTCTTAGCTGGCTTTGGGCATTTCGAAGCGGTATCCGGCTCCGCGCACGGTCTTTAGATATCTTGGGTTCTTCGGCGTCGTTTTCGATTTTCTCGCGGATGCGGCGCACGTACACATCGACGGAGCGCGGCGTTACGAAGCGGGCGTCGCCCCAGACGGCGTCGAGGAGATGATCGCGGCTGAAGACGCGTCCCGGATGGCGGGCGAGATAGTCGAGCAGGCGAAATTCGGTTGCGGTGGTGGTGGTGAGCTCGCCGCGCACCTTGAGCTGCATGGCGTTGGCGTCGATGACGACATCGTCGAAGCTGACAACGGAGGGCGTGGTGGGCCGCTCGAAGCGGCGCAGCACGGCCTTGACCCGCGCCAGCAGTTCGCGCGTGGAGAAAGGCTTGGTGATGTAGTCGTCGGCACCGAGCTCGAGGCCCAGGACGCGATCATTTTCTCCGGCGCGCGCGGTGAGAAAAATGATGGGGATGGTGCTCAGGGCGGCATGGTTGCGCAGCCTGCGGCAAACGTCGAGGCCATCGCCGCCGGGAACCATGATGTCGAGGAGAAAGAGCGCCGGAGGCTGGCGCTCGGCGTCAGAAATCAGATTTGTCGGAGTGGTGAAGGGGCGAACTGCAAAGCCCGCTGCCTCCAGATGATGCTGTATAAGTCGTGAAATATCCGTGTCGTCTTCAAGAACGAATACTGTCTGGCTCAAAGCGGCAATCCTCGCGGTTTGTCAGGAAGCGCTCCAGCGAAAGGGCCTGGAACGCCTCATGTGCCATCAGGGTAACGCGGTTTGGGGAAACAAAATGCAAATGTTCTGTGAATTTGTGGACTGGTGACGCTGCTAATGTCACTTATTCGCAGGAGATGACCCGCTTTGTGATACTGCGCTAGCAATTCATGGTTTGTCACTATACTGCGCTATCAATTCACTCGATTACCATTAGTCCAGTCTGTCCCAGGGAACTTGAAGCGTGTCTATACCATTGGTTCTCTGCATAGACGATGAAGAACTGGGCCTCCGGATTCGCAGGACAGTTCTGGAGCGCGCGGGTTACCGGGTGATAATCGCCACGGAGGCCCCGCGGGCCTGAGCCATCTTCGCGGATGAACCTGTGGACGCGGTGGTGCTGGACTACTACATGCCCGTGATGAATGGCGGCGACGGTCGCTGCCGAAATGCGACGGCTACGGCCAGAAGTCCCCATCCTTTTGCTTTCGGCCTATATCAACCTGCCGCCGGAGGTGATCCGGATGGTGGATTTCACGATTTTGAAGGGCGATGGCCCTGAAATTCTGCTGGCAAAAGTGCGGGACGTGCTTCCGTCTCGAGCCTGATAGTATCGACCAGGGGGATCTGGGGTGAATCTGCGTGAGTTTCGCCGCATTTTGCGCCAGGCTCTTTTCGTTCCTGTCGTCACTTCTTTTGTTGCTGGCCAGGATTTTTCCTGGTGGCAGCTCGGCGCGATCCACGATAGTCCTGCGCGCCTCGATCGCAGCGACCGCATCACGAGCCAGATTATCTGAAGTGCAGAAGCTGATTCTCGATCAGGAAACGGGGATGCGCGGTTACATGCTCACCGACGATCCTCGCATGCTGGCGCCTTATAGCGCCGAAACGGTTCCGATTCAAAAGCATTTCGCGGGTCTTCGCGTGAATGCTGGCCGGCAACGACGCGCAGGAGCAACGGCTGTCTGTTCTTCCGACCGTTATCAGATATGGCTTGAGCGGTCGCAGGCGCATGATTGCCAAAGATCCCGCGCTGATCCATGTCCGCAAATTAATCAGCAGAACAAGGCGATGATGGACGAAATCCGTGTGATCGTCGACAATATGCTGCGAGGGTGAAGAGGAACGGCGCAAGAAGATTTCGGCACTGTCGCCTCATATCCGGCACCTTCAGTTTGTCTCGATTGTGCAGCCTCGCTGTCTCATCGGCTTGATCGTGGCGCAATTCACCCGGCGAGCGGCTGCACAACGTTTCTCGCAGCTATAACGAATCGCTGGAGGCGCTGGAGCAGAGTTCCCGCGAAGTGCATGAGAGCCGCCAATGGTTCCAGACGACTCTTGAATCAATCGGCGACGCGGTGATTTCCTGCGACATTCTCGGCCGGGTTGAATTTCTGAATGCGATCGCCAGCGGGCTTACGGGATGGAACTCGCAGGATGCCCTGGGTCAGCCTTTGACAGAGGTGTTTCACATCTTCATGAAGATACCCGCGAGCCGTGGAAAATCCCGTAGAGAGAGTTATTCGCCTGAGAAGCGTGGTTGGCTTGTCAAATCACACGGTGCTCATATCGCGCCAAGGCAGAGAGTATGTTATTGACGACAGCGCCGCGCCAATTCTCGATGCCAACGGTGAGATGACGGGCGTGGTGCTGGTGTTTCGCGATGTAACCGAGCAGCGCCGCGCCGAATCCGCGTTGATTTCGGGAGAAAAGCTGGCGGTCGCAGGGCGACTTGCGGCGAGCATCGCGCACGAGATTCATAATCCACTGGATTCGGTCGCCAACCTGCTCTTTCTGTTGCGCGACGAAGAGGATTCCGCGAAGCGCCTCGAATACCTGCAGATGGCACAGCTGGAACTGGGTCGCACCATGCAGATCAGCCGCGCCATGCTCAGCCTCTACCGCGAATCGAAGGCACCGATTCTCGTTGATCTAAAGGAACTGATCGATGGAGTGTTGCTGTTGCTGGAACGGCGCATCGCGCAGCAGCAAATTCAAGTGAAGAGCGAATTTCTGGAACGTTGCACGGTCGAAGGATTTCCCGCCGAGCTTCGCCAGGTTGTGACCAACGTTCTTGTTAATGCAATCGAAGCGGCTGGTCCGGCGGGGAAAGTTCGGATTCGACTTGAAGCCGCGCCGCCAGAGGAATTCCGAGGCGCGGGTGCGTTGATCGAGGTGGCCGACAGCGGCTCCGGTATAACGGACGACGATGCCGAGCGTCTTTTTCAGCCCTTCTTCACAACTAAAGGCGAACAGGGCACCGGGCTTGGACTGTGGGTAAGCACGGGGATCGTGCAGAAGCACGGCGGCACCATTCGCCTGCAGAATTGCAGCCAGGAAGAGTACACAGGCGCGTGTGCCCGGATCTATCTTCCAGCGAAGACAATGGCGAGTGCAGGGACACGAACCACCGCTCATGTTCGATGAGGATTGGCCATGAACAGATGCGCCTGGTTGGCGGAGCGGTCTGACTATGTTGTGAATGCAGGTGGTTGCGACGAGCCGAATTAGAATGGCTTCCGCACAAATGTTCGCAACCTTGGGCGGAAGGCCGTGTTTAGCTGGAATGTAGTAAGACGCTTCAAAAAGAAACGGAGAACGACCAATGAAAAAGTTTTTGCTGGCGGCAGCCGCTACCGCGCTGCTGGGAACAAGCGCCGGCTTTTGCCCAAGTAGTTGTACGTGTAGCACCGCCTCCTCCAATTGTTGAGCATCGTCCCATGGCGCCGGGTGGCGGGTATGTCTGGACCGATGGGTACCATCGCTGGGACGGACACAGATACGTGTGGGTTCCGGGGGCTGGGTCATGCCACCTCGTCCGGGCGGTGTCTGGATCGCGGGACATTGGGCACCTCGCGGTGGCGGATATGTTTGGATCGCGGGGCACTGGCGGTCTTAAACACCGAGTTGTTTCAGAGAGGCCGAGATTGCCACATCTCGGCCTTTTTCAATTTTGGCCGCTGATCATAATTCATCTCACCCCTAACATGGTTCATATCATTCCCAATCTGTCGCTCTCTGCTTGCTGGCGTACATCGCCGAGTCAGCAAACAGCTTGAGTTGATCTTCGTTCATGCCGTCCTCGGGATAAAGAGCGATTCCTATGCTGGCCGAGCCTTCCAGTGTCCGCCCATCAACGCGAAAGGGCGAGTCAAAGCATTTGGCCAGCCGCCAGGCGATCTCCTCGGCTTCGATGCGATCCTGTACCACGGGAATGAGGACGATGAACTCGTCGCCGCCAACGCGGGCGAGGGTATCCTGACCGCGCAGCTTTTCCAGTAGCCGTCTTGCCACATTCTGGAGATACATATCGCCGACGCGATGGCCGTAGCGGTCATTGACCGATTTGAAGCGGTCGAGGTCGACAAAGATCAGCGCGAAGCTGTGTTCCTTGCGCCGGGCATTCGCAAAAGCCTCTTTGAGACGAGATTCGAGGAGAAAGCGGTTCGGCACTTCAGTGAGTTGATCGTATTCGGAGCGGTGAATCAGCCCTTCATAGAAACGGCGATTGTCAATGGCCAGCGCAGCAAGACTCGTGCCCATGTCGAGCATCTCGGGGCGCACGGATTGCCACTCCTCTTCGCTATGCCATATGAGAGCCAGGGAGCCCAGGCGTTCGCCGGTGCCGGAGAGGATGTCGCGCCGGACCTGATTTGAGCCATCCCTTTCCGGAGGCTTCTGCTGCGGTGCGTGGGCGCGGCCGATTGCCCCGTTTACGGCCAGATCGCACCAGCAGTCAAGGCCATCCATCTGGTCGCTGATGAGCTCTGTGATCATGCCGAGCACCTCTTCGAGCGGCAACAGGCTGTTGATCGCCTCTAAAACGCGGCTGCGTTCTTTTTCAAGAAAAGCCTGATGCCGTTCACGCGCGGCTTCCTCTTGCATGCCGCGGCGGATGAGCTGGGTTTGCTGGCGCACCCGGCGACGCAGCAGCGCTCCCCAGATGAGGGCGACGAAGATCATCGGCCCCAAAGCGCCGGTTATGTACATCAGGTGCTGAGCGGTCCACCATGAAGGCCGGGCGAGAATTTGCACATCCTGAGGGCTACGCAGGTGCAGTTCAAATCCGAGCGCTCCGTTCCACGGTCCTCCATTTTCGACGAAGCACACACCCGAGACGCTGATGTAGCTTTCTACGGGGAAGGACGGCAGCCGCGCTCCGGACCATCCCGGAGAACGAAGGGCAGCGGAGAAGACGTGGCCACCTGAGTTGATGAAGAGCGTGTCCTGCCTGGAGCCGTGAACCTGCTCGATCAGGCGACCCTGCAAGGAGATAAGGTTGAAGGCATACTTGCCGGAGACGGCGTCTTGCCAGGCAGCCGGTTGCGGACGGACAAACGAAATTTCCTGACGGCGCGAGAACTGGCCATGAGCGAGGCTCTGCGCATAGTCGTTGGCGTCGGCAAAGCCGGTGGCATCCACTGTATCGCCTAAGTTCAGCGGAGCGTTCTGCCGCGTATGGACGAGGATGGCGTTGCCTGCGTTTTCGATTACCAGCTGCGAACCGGGCTCATACAACGTGACGCTGCCGCGAACGCGCACGCGATGGCTGCGGTCGAGGATGTTGTAGCCGCCCATCACTCCATCCATGGAGGTCAGCGAAAGGGTCTGCGGGTCGGTTGGCGCGGGGGCAGTGATCCGCATTTCGGCGGGCGAGCTGATGTACAGATTCGAGCCTACGAGCTGGAATTTCCCGTCGAAGCGGCCGCCGGAGACACCGGACAACTCCGCGCGGGAATCGAGCAACTTGTGCAGATCCAATCCTTGCGGATTTTCCAAATGCACATCGACGTACCCCCCGTCCATGAGAACTTCCAGCAGGAGGAACGGCGCACCGATGGTTTGCTGCATTGTTGCCGAGAGAATGGTACCGGCGACCTTCACATAGGCGCAGTCCCATTTGCCGGACATGAGGCCAGGAAACGTGGCGGGTGAAGGTTTCGGCAAAGAAGCACTGCCGATTATGCGCATATCGTCGCTTACCACCACCGCGTGGTAGCTGTTTGCGGTGACACCACGCACCTGGATCCGGTCGCCCCTGACGAATGGAAAGACGCGGGTGGTGCGGACGAAGATGGGGCCGGTTTCGTCCTCAATAAAAAGGATGTGTTCCGCAGATTCATAAAACGTCACCAATCCCTCAATCTGAACTGGCCTCCGCTGATTCAGCTCGGCTGAAGTGAGTTGGCGAATCTGCTGGACGGTGGAGAGAACACTCGCTGCGTGGAGCCCTGCAGGGAATGCAGCGAGAAGTCCGAAGATGAAGAAAAGCCGCCGCAACAAGATTGCTCCGGGAAGAGATGCAGAATCGCAACACTTTTATGATCGATGGCCTTCGCGATTGCGGGACAAGTTTTATTGGGGGAGACTTCTGCGAGTCTCAATTCGGCACTCCTGCACGATTTTGGGACAGCCTGAAACGGAGTCGCGATACAACCCGTGCGCATGTTTGACCGGACTGGACAATTTACACTTAAGGAGATGATTCCGACACTTGAATGGACCGATGGGGGCGTTCGCTTTCTTGATCAGACGCGTTTGCCACTGGAAGAAACATATGTTGTGGCGACAAGCTATGAGGAAGTCGCCGATGTAATTACCACGATGGTGGTGCGCGGCGCGCCAGCCATTGGCGTGGCGGCGGCTATGGGCGTGGCTCTGGGCGTAAAGAACAGTGGCGCTGGGAATCTTTCCGATTTGTCACGGGATTTGAAAAAGATCAGTGCGGTTCTGGCCGCGACCCGGCCCACGGCTGTGAATCTTTTCTGGGCGATTACGCGGATGGGCGAGAGGTTCGAGGCCTTGAAGGCGCGGCCGGGTGCTTCTGTGGATGAGATTCGCGCGGGACTGATAGCGGAAGCGCAGAAGATGTATGACGAGGACATTGCCGCGTGTCGCGCGATGGGAGACTTTGGCGCATCGCTGATGCCGGAGGACGGCGGCGTGCTGACGCATTGCAATGCGGGCGCTCTGGCCACGTGTGGTTACGGGACCGCGCTGGGGGTGATTCGGAGCGCCGTTGCCGAGGGGCGCAAGCTGCATGTGTATGCGGATGAGACGCGGCCTTTCTTGCAGGGTGCACGGCTGACCGCGTGGGAGTTGATGCACGACGGGATTCCGACGACGGTGCTGTGCGACAACATGGCGGCGAGCCGGATGCGCGCGGGAAAGATTCAGGCGGTCGTGGTCGGCGCGGATCGCATTGCGGCGAATGGCGACGTGGCGAACAAGATCGGAACCTACGGCGTGGCGGTGCTGGCGAAGGAACATGGGATTCCGTTTTATGTGGCGGCTCCGTGGTCGACGATCGATATGGGAACGGCGACGGGCGATGCGATTCCGATTGAGGAGCGGGCGGCTGTAGAGGTTACGCATCACGGCGGGAAGCAATTGACTCCGCATGGCGTGGGAATTGAGAATCCGGCGTTCGATGTGACTCCGGCGAAGTATGTTACGGCGATCATTACGGAGCGGGGCGTGTTGCGGGCTCCTTACGATGAGGCGCTGAAGGAGATGGAGCTGGTGAGCGCGAATTCTCAATAATCGGTGCCGCGGACTTTTACTGTATCCATTCTGCGTAGGGATAAAACAGCAGGAAAAGAATCATGGTCAGCGCGGTTACGTCCATGTAAAGCAGCAGGAGCACGCCGCCGTGATAGAAGCTCCAGCGGAGACGCAGGCAGCGCGTGGTTTCATATGTTCCCCACAGCGCGGCAATCACGGCAAATGCAATTGGCCAGGCGGGGTGTATCTGCGGGAAGCCGGAGAGCAGCAGCGAAGCAGCAAGGCTGGCCAGTACGAGCACGGTTCCACGAACTAGCGAACGAGCTCGAAAATTGAAGAAGGCATGGGGCATTCGGAACTGCTACTATTTTTAGTCGCCTTATGACTTCTACTGTATCGAATCCTGCGAATGGCATGACAGCAGCGCTGAAGCGCGAACGCATTGTGCGGCGCGTGGCGCGTGAGCTGCGCGATGGGTTTTATGTGAACCTCGGCATTGGAATGCCGACGCTGGTGGCGAATCACGTCCCGCCGGGCGTGGAGGTTGTGCTTCAGTCGGAAAATGGGATGCTGGGCGTGGGTCCATATCCGATTGCAGGGAAGCGAAGATGCAGATCTCATCAACGCCGGGAAAGAGACGGTGACGGAGCTGCCCGGCACTGCTTATTTTTCGAGCGCCGATTCGTTCGCGATGATTCGCGGCGGCCATATCGACCTGAGCATTCTGGGCGCGATGGAAGTGGACGAGGAAGGGAACCTGGCGAACTGGATGATTCCGGGCAAGATGGTGAAGGGCATGGGCGGCGCGATGGATCTGGTGGCCAGCGCGCGGCGCGTGATTGTTGCCATGGAGCACACGACCAAGGACGGTCAGCCGAAGATTCTGCCGCGCTGCTCGCTGCCGATTACCGGGCTGAAGGTAGTGGATACGATTGCGACGGAGATGGCGTGGATTCGCGTGACTCCAGAAGGGCTGGTGGTGGAGGAGATTGCTCCGGGGCTTACGCTGGACGATGTGCGGCGCGCGACCGCTGCGAAGTTAATTGCGGGTGCGACAATCAGAGAGATGCTGGCTTGATTGCTTGAGGAGAAGCTCCGCTGATTCGTCCGAAGTTTCCGTTTCGATTATTGAGCACTGGAATTTTGTGTGTGGGCGTACTGTTGGCGTCAGTGTGGTTCATGCGTCCGGGTCCGGGAATTGATTGCAATCGCCTCGCTCCCCTAACTGTGCTGGCTACGATTGCCGCGTTCCTGATGTCGATTTGCTTTCGTCAGATGGCGAAGCATAAAGAGCGGTCCCAGCGGTGGTTTCTGCTGGTCTGCCTGCTGATTGCGGCGGCTACTTTGTTTTCGGATTTCCGATATGTGCGCCGGTATCGCGGAATCTGCGATCAGGTGGAGCAGATGCAGCGGGGGCAGCCTACGCCTACACGGTAGCTTCAGCGCGGACGGTTCTGCGTTCGATGCGCTTCTCGTAGTTTTTTCCCTGCAGGATGCGCTTCACGTAGATTCCGGGCGTGACGATGTGGTCGGCGTCGAGCTGGCCGGGTTCTACCAATTCTTCGACTTCGGCGATGGTGATCTTTGCGGCGGTGGCCATCATGGGGTTGAAGTTGCGCGCGGTCTTGCGGTAGACGAGATTGCCTGCGGTGTCGCCTTTCCAGGCTTTGATGAACGCGAAGTCGGCGCGGAGCCAGCTTTCGAGCAGATGCGGCTTGCCATCGAACTCGCGCGTCTCCTTGCCTTCGGCGACGAGCGTGCCCGCTCCGGCAGGCGTGTAGAAGGCCGGGATTCCGGCGCCTCCGGCGCGGATGCGCTCGGCGAGTGTGCCCTGAGGCACGAGGGTGAGGTCGAGTTTCCCCTTGAGCACCATTTCTTCGAGCAGCTTGTTCTCGCCGACGTAGCTGCCGGTGTGCGCGACGATCATGCCAGCCTCGAGCATGCGGCCCATTCCGAATCCGTCGACGCCCATGTTGTTGCTGATGGTGCGGAGATTTTTTACGCCGCGACGTACGAGGGCTTGGATAAGGTTTTCGGGGATTCCGCAGAGGCCGAAGCCGCCGAGCATTAGCGTGGCTCCATCGGGAATGTCGGCTACGGCTGCGTCGGCGCTTTCTACTATTTTTTTCAATCCAGGCCTCCGGTTTGTGGTCGATGAACGGAGAAGAATACCGGATGCATGTAACGAAAGCCAATGCGATGCGGTAAACAAGGCTTGAGCAGCAGAGCTTATGAAGGACGCGTAAAGTGCGATACGATGGCTGCGTTCATCCAGAGGGCGTCCGGTTCGTCCGGTTCTCTCAATTTCCAGGAGCGTATCTATGCTGAAAGGTTTCCGTGATTTTGTTCTGCGCGGCAACGTAGTTGATCTGGCTGTTGCCGTCGTGATCGGCGTCGCATTCGGCGCCGTTGTCAATTCTCTGGTCAGCGATATCATCAATCCGTTGATTGCGGCGATTGTCCACAAGCCGAACTTTTCTTACCTTGTGTGGCAGGTTAACGGCGGAAAGATTACTTACGGAAATTTCATCAATGCGGTCATTCAATTTGTGATTATTGCCGCGGCGATTTATTTCCTGGTGGTGCTGCCCCTCAACACGCTGCTGAAGAAATTTAACCCGGCCAAGGCCGAGCCGCCCAAGACGAAGCCGTGCCCGCAGTGCCTGAGCGATATTCCGCTGGCGGCTACGCGCTGCTCGCATTGCGCCCAGCTGGTTGCGGCGGCCTGATTCGCTTGCTAACAGAGAGCGAAGCTGGAAATTTGCGCGTGGTGCTGGTGGCTGCGCGCAATCCCCTGAACATTGGCGCAGCGGCGCGCGCTATGAGTAATTTTGGATTTCTGCGCCTGCGCGTTGTGAATCGCTACGATGTGCCTTTTCGCGAGGCGCGCTCGGCGGTGGGCGCTCCGGAATTGCTGAAGAACGCCGAAGAGTTTTCGAGCGTGGCCGAGGCGATTGCCGACTGCGGGCTGGTGGTCGGCACTACGGCTGGCGGGTCGCGCCAGCTGGAGCATCCTTTGCATCGTCTGGACGAGGGCGGTGGGTTGATTCGCTCGCGTCTGGCGGCGGGAACGCGTGGCGCTGCTGTTTGGGTCGGAGAAGCGCGGACTTTCGAACGATGATTTGAGCTATTGCCACTGGCTCATGCGGATTCCTACACGCGACGCGCATCATTCGATGAATCTTGGGCAGGCGGTGGCGGTTTGCCTGTATGAACTGATTCGTTCGGAGAGTGCGCCTGCGTTGGCGGAGATGAAGGAGCAGGCCAACGGCGAGGTTTTGGAGCGGATGACACGCGCTCTCCTTGATGCTCTTGGAGAAAGCGGATATATAAAGCCCGGCACTGAAGCCGTTACGGAAGAAAAATCACGACGACTTGTTCGGCGGATGAATTTGAGCGAGGAAGACGCCGAGCTTTGGACGGGGATGCTGGCCAAGATGCGGACTGGCCGTCCGGGCACACGCGCTCCGCGCCGGATGACGTAGATTTTTCCCATCCACATCTCTTTGAGATGTGGGCCAGTTCCTACTTGACCCGGAAGGCTTTTATCGCGATGGCGCTGGGTCGATTGCCTGCGGGCAGCATGGTGAAGAGCGAACCGATGCGGAGTGCTCCGTTTGAAGCGTAGCTCTGGGTGCGGATCGCTGAGACGTCGCCGGAGTTTGTATCGACGGCCAGAAGCAGGAAGCCGTCGGCGGAAAATGCGAGAGCGTCGGGGCCGCCGCCTACGTGAATGGTGGGCTTGATCAGCGTTCCGTCATCGATGGAGTAAACGCCGATGGTGTCGGCGTTGAAGTTGCTGATCCAGAGGAGCGAATTGTCGGCGCTGACGATGGCATCAGAGGGATGCGCACCGACGAGGTAAGCTCCGCCGACTTCGTTGGTGCCGGTTGCGATTTCGGAGATGGAATCGCTGTCGAAGTTGGAGACGAAGATTTCGCCGCCGTCCGGCTTGAGCGCCAGATGCACGGGCGTCTGGCCTACGTCGAGGAAAGTGAGGAGGCGATCGGAGCGCTCCTGCTCGATGGGGCTTTGCGGACGGGCGAGTCCGATGGCCATGACCTGATGACCTCCGGAGCAGGCTACGAAGGCCTTGGACGAATCGGGGAGAATGACCGCGTCGGTGGCCTGGGGACAGCCGGGAAACACTGCGCGGATGCGAAAGGTGTTCGCGTCGATGATGGAGACGCTGCCGCTGATGCGATTTGTCACTACAAGACTGTTGCCGTCGGGCGAGATTTTTGCCAGCCCGGGGCCTTCGCCTGCTCCGATGGTGCGTATCTCGCGCCGCTTGCCGAGATCGATGACGGAAACGTTATTCGAGCCGGAGTTGGCGACGTAGGCGCGTTTGCCCGCGCTGTCCACATCGATGAAATACGGCTTGCGATGCACGGAGATGGTTGCTACTACGCGATTCAGCGTTGCGTCGATGACGCTGATGGTTCCGCTACCGGTGTTGACGGCGTAAACCTCATTCCGCCTGGGGTTGGCCGTTATGCCTGTGGGGTTCGAGCCAACGGCGACCACGCGGTCCTGACGCAGGTGGACCAGATCGAGCACGGTGACGGTGTTGCTGCCGCTGTTGGTTACGTAAGCGAACTCGCGGTAATCGGATGGGTATTGGGGAAAATGATGTCGCCGGCAGCCGGCGAGCATGAGTGGCAGGAACGCACACAGAAGGGAAAGGCGGCGCATTGCGCGGCCGCCTCTTTTCGCTCGTTGAGGATGAGTCTGCAGGCGGATCAGCGGGCAACGTGGATGGCTCCGGCTTCCTGGCTGATCTCGATTCCATGCGGAACGTTGCGGCCGAGCACGGCTGCGATCTGGGTGGCCTGTTGCATGAGCTCGACGAATTGTTCGGGGTAGATGGACTGCGCGCCGTCGGAGAGCGCCCTGTCGGGCGCATGATGCACTTCGACGATGAGGCCGTCGGCGCCTACGGCTACGGCGGCGCGGCCAAGCGGGATGACTTTGTTGCGCTTGCCGGTTCCGTGGCTTGGATCGACGAGGATGGGCAGGTGACTGAGTCGCTGCACGGCTGGCACGATGCTGAGGTCGAGCGTGTTGCGAGTGTGATCGGCGAAGGTGCGGATGCCGCGCTCGCAGAGAATAACCTGATAGTTGCCCTCGCTCATGATGTACTCGGCGGCCATGAGGAATTCTTCGAGCGTAGCGGCGAGTCCGCGCTTGAGCAGCACCGGTTTGCGCTTGCGTCCGGCGGCTTTGAGCAGGGAATAGTTCTGCATGTTGCGCGCGCCGATCTGGATAACGTCGGCGTAGGCATCGACCAATTCGAGCGCTTCGTTGTCGATGGCTTCGGTGACGATGCGCATCCCGAAGCGCTCGCGGATTTCAGCCATGATCTGGAGGGCTTCTTCGCCGAGTCCCTGAAAGGCGTAGGGCGAGGTGCGGGGTTTGTAGGCTCCTCCGCGAAAGAACTGCGCGCCCGCGGCAGCAACCTGCTCTGCGACGGCGAAGGCCTGCTCGCGGGTTTCGATGGAGCACGGTCCGGCGACCATAGCGAGATCGCGTCCGCCGATGGTGGCGTTGGTGCCGGGGAAGCGAATGATAGTGTTCTCTTCCTTTACATCGCGGCTGACGAGCTTGTAGGGCTTGGAAACGGGGATGACTTCGGCGACTCCGGGAAGGTCTTCGAGATTGCCCCGTTCGACCTGACCCTGGTTGCCGGTGATGCCGATGGCGGTTCGCTGCGCTCCGGGCAGCGGATGGGCGCGGAAGCCTAGCTGCTCGATGTGGTCGCAGACGGACTGGATTTCTTCAGGTGTTGCCTGCGGTTTCATTACTACAAGCATGGTCTGCCTTTCTTTCTATGCGCTTGTCTACTGTAACCCTCAGTGTAGCGGTTGATTGTGGGGTGGGGCAATGCTGGAGCTACGTCGCACTAACCTTGTTTATCGCCGACTGCCAGCAGGGTCTGGAAGTGCGGCGCTTCGGATTCTTTGTGGACTACTGAGGTTTGCACGCTTTTGAAGCCCACTTTTTCGAGCGTGGTTTCGAGTTCTGATTCGCTGAAGCCGGGCCACTCGTCCGCGTACAATTCGCGCGCCTCCTCGAAACGGTGCTTGACCAGATCGAGTACAGCGATTCGTCCGCCGGGTTTTAGAATCCGCCATGCTTCGGCGAGGGCGCGTTCGGGATGCAGTGCATGGTGCAGCGATTGCGAGAAGAAGACGAGATCGACCAAGCCGTCATCAATCGGGACTTCTTCCATGTCGCCGAGGCGGTATTCAAGATTTTTTACGCCTTGTTTTTTTGCCTGCGCTTTGGCGACATCGACCATGCGGGCGGAGCTGTCGACGGCGATTACGCGCGTGGCGCGCTGCGCGAGCAACAGGGAAAAGGCTCCTTCGCCGGCGCCGAGATCGGCAATGACCATAGGCGGCATGAGCCTGAGCAGAGTTTCGGCTATGCTTTTCCATGATTTGCCGGGAACGTAGTTGCGTCCAAAACGCCCGGCTACGTCGTCGAAGAAGGCGCGCGTCTTATCGCGGCGCTTTTTGAGGGCGCGCCTGAGGGCGGCCTGGTCCTGGGTGGCTTCGGTGATTTCAGAGCGTGCCTGCTTGAGCAATTCGCCGAGCGCTCCGGCTCCGTTTTCCTGCCGGAAACGATAGAGGTTGTTTTTTCCGGTACGCCTGTCTTCGACGAGCCCGGCTTGCTTTAGCTGCGAAAGGTGCGTGGAGATGGTGCTTTGACCCATGGCGAGAATTTCCTGCAGCTCGGCAACCGACAGCTCTTCGTGCTCGAGCAGCAGCAGGATGCGGAGCCGGTTGGGGTCGGCCACTACACGCAGGATTTTTACGATTGACGCCATGTGGTTATGGGTTAATATATCAATGTATCCTGATTTGACGATATGAGGTTTGAAAAATATGGCAACCGCAACTCTCGAACGTACCGGCTCTGAATTTAAAGTCGCCGATTTATCGCTGGCCGATTGGGGCCGCAAGGAAATTACCATCGCCGAGCACGAGATGCCGGGGTTGATGTCGATTCGCCGCAAGTATGCCGCGCAGAAGCCGCTGAAGGGCGTTCGGGTGACCGGATCGCTGCATATGACGATTCAAACGGCGGTGTTGATTGAGACGCTGGTGGATCTGGGCGCGGACGTGCGCTGGGCGAGTTGCAATATCTTTTCGACGCAGGACCATGCGGCTGCCGCGATTGCGGCTGCCGGAGTTCCAGTGTTTGCGTGGAAGGGCGAGTCGCTGGAGGAGTATTGGTGGTGCACGTATCAGGCGCTGAACCACAAGAACGGCACGGGTCCGCAGCTTGTGGTGGATGATGGCGGCGACGTCACGCTGCTTATTCACAAGGGCTATGAACTTGAGGAGGGCGATGGATGGGTGAATACGCCTTCGTCAAACCATGAGGAGCAGGTGATCAAGGACCTGCTGAAGAAGGTTCATGCGGAAGACCCGCAGCACTGGCATAAGGTTGCCAAGGAATGGCGCGGCGTTTCAGAAGAGACGACGACTGGCGTGCACCGGCTCTACAAGATGAAGGAGCAGGGCAAGTTGCTGGTTCCGGCGATCAATGTTAATGATTCGGTGACGAAGTCGAAGTTCGATAATCTGTACGGCTGCCGCGAGTCTCTGGCGGACGGCATCAAGCGCGCGACCGATGTGATGGTGGCGGGCAAGGTTGCTGTGATCTGCGGCTATGGCGACGTGGGCAAAGGCTCGTCGCACTCGCTGCGCGGCATGGGCGCGCGCGTGATCGTGACGGAGATCGATCCGATCAATGCGTTGCAGGCCGCGATGGAAGGCTTCGAGGTCACCACGCTCGAAGATACGCTGGGACGCGGCGATATTTATGTGACCTGCACGGGGAATCTGGACATCATCACGCTGGAGCACATGAAGGCGATGAAGGATCAGGCCATCGTGTGCAACATCGGGCACTTCGATAACGAGATCCAGATGGATCGGCTTAACGAAGAGAAGGGCGTGAAGAAGCTCAACATCAAACCGCAGGTTGACCAGTACACTTTCCCGAACGGCAACAGCATTTTTGTGCTTGCCGAGGGACGCCTGGTGAATCTGGGATGTGCGACGGGTCATCCGAGCTTTGTGATGAGCAACAGCTTCGCCAACCAGACGCTGGCGCAGCTCGATCTATGGAAGAACAAGGATACGTACAAGGTTGATGTTTATACGCTGCCGAAACACCTGGATGAAGAAGTGGCGCGGCTGCATCTGGAGAAGATCGGCGTGAAGCTGACTACGCTTACTCCGAAGCAGGCTGAGTATCTGGGCGTGTCGCAGGATGGTCCGTATAAGGCGGAGAATTATCGGTACTAGCTGGTGAAGCGGTGAGCTAAAAAGCGGTTAGCTAAGGTCCGGTCGGCTAAAAGGCGGTCAGCGAGTGTGTGCTGGCCGCTTTGTCTTCTTATTTTCTAATTTGAGTTGCTGTTGTTGGGATTGAGAGGTCTTGCAAAGAGATATCGACTCCGGCAAACTTTACGGCTTCGAAGCCGATGTTTTGGCGGTTCCCTTCATATGTCAGTTCCAGATGCGTTGGAGTCAACCAATTCATCCCCACAGATGTGCCGTTGGGGCTATCGGAATTGTTATCGAGACTTAATATTTCCGTCGGTGCTTGTGAACCCGCGGTCCAATTCAGGTAGACAGTGGTCGCGGGAACGCCGCTTATTCCAAATCCGCCGTTGGCAAATGCGCTTGCCGTTGCAATCATCTTCCCATCCGGGGACCGAGCTTCGGCAGACCAAATCGTCTGGGATCCTTCACAACCGGAGATCAGGGCAAAGGCTGCAATGATTAGAAGCGGAACCATCTTGCGGAACGCAGCCTGGTGCCTGTCACGTTGGCAGAGACACGTATCATGCGTGAATGTTATCAGCCGAGTCTAGGTTCGCTTGTTAATCGAGTTCGTGAAGGTCTTTGCCGGGCTTGAAGCGTACGGCTTTGCCGGGGGTGATGCTGACTTCGGCTCCGGTGCGCGGGTTTCGGCCTATTCCGGTTTTGCGAGGGCGTACGTTGAAGACTCCGAAACCGCGGAGTTCGATGCGGTCTCCCTTGGTGAGCGCTCTTTTCAGACTCTCAAAGACTGTTTCGACGGCGGCCTCGGCTTTTACGCGGGGCAATCCGGTACGCTCAATTACCTGATGTACGATGTCCTGCTTAATCAATGGCTTCCCCCGAAACACGGACGCGAGATGCGGCGTCTCCGGTGTTCAGACGATGCTAGAAAGGATTTTCCGCATTGTCAACGCATAGAGACGTTTCGTAAGATGCAATTTCACCACGAGATGCAGATTTTTTGCACTGGATGAGGGTTCGGACACTGTACTGAAGTCCGGCAAGGGGGATTTTCTGGCTATAAAGAGTGATCGGTGGATTCGCGAACAGGCGCTGAACAATGGAATGATTGCGCCGTTCAGCGAGAAACAGGTGCGGGAAGGAGTCATCTCCTACGGGCTTTCATCGTATGGATACGACCTGCGCGTGTCGAACGAATTCAAAATTTTTACGAACGTCAACAGCGCTATTATTGATCCCAAGAAGTTCGACGAGCGGTCATTTGTGAGCGTGGAATCGGACTCTGTGATTGTTCCTCCTAATTCCTTTGCGCTGGCGCGGTCGATCGAATATTTCAAGATTCCGCGCGACGTACTGACGATCTGCGTGGGCAAATCGACGTATGCGCGATGCGGCATTATTGTGAATGTGACGCCATTCGAGCCGGAATGGGAGGGGTTTGTGACGCTGGAGATTTCGAACACAACTCCGCTGCCGGCACGGATATATGCGAACGAGGGCCTGTGTCAGATATTATTTTTTCAGTCTGACGAGTCCTGCGAGATCAGTTATGCGGACCGCAAGGGAAAGTACCAGAAGCAACAGGGAATTGTGCTGCCGAAGCTTTAAAGTTCAAGCCAACCCCCGGGGTGGGGGTTAGATGATAATTACCGCTCTTAATGCTGGCCTAAATCGGGCGTGGCGGGATTTGCACGATCCGGTATGAGAGCAGTCTGGTGAATGCGCTATGTCTGCTCCTGTTTCTCGCGTTAAGGCGCGATTGAATATTGGTCTGCTGGATTTTGAGCCGCTGCGCGTGGCCGGATTCGAGGCTGTTTGCGAGCCTCTGCCGCATGTCACGATCGTACCGACGACTCTTCCGGAGGCGCTTGCCGATCCTGAACTGGATATGGTGCTGCTTGGCCTGCACAATATCCAGGAGTCTTTCGATTTGCTGGCCAGGCTTAAGGCAGCGCAGCCGCACCTGAGGATAATTGTGATGGGTGCGGAAACCGATGAGGAGACCATCATCAGCGCGATCGGGGCCGGCGCTAAGGGGTATCTGGAAGAGACGGCGAGCGCCGAGCAGGTGATTATGTGTATCGACGTGGTGGCTTCAGGATCCATCTGGGCGCCGCGCAAAGTGTTGTCGGCCTTTGTAGACCGGATGCTGAACCCGGCAGACAACAAGCCCGTCCAGCGGCATAACCTGACCTTTACAAAGCGCGAAGAGGAAGTTCTTGACCTGTTGCAGGCGGCGCGTTCCAACCGCGAGATCGCGTTGACGCTGGGGATCGAGGAGCGGACGGTGAAGTCTCACATCGCGAAGCTGATTCGGAAGGCGGGCGTGGAAAACAGGATTGCGCTTTCGGTCCGGACGGCAAATTGGGATAAAAACTAGGGTGGTTGGACGATTTGGGCGATTTCGGCCTTCAGATGGCAGGGGTTATTACTTTTGGACACTGGCCTTTGGTTATCTTGCGGTAAACATTTACAACCTTTAAAACAATAAATAGCAACAACGCAGATCTGGGGAACGGGGCTGAAGGAGCGATCCACAGCCCCTCTTTTTTGCGCCAAAATCCCGATAGGCGATCCTCCATTCGCGAGGTATCAAGCCAGAGGTATCAACCCCAGGACCCGAATCGGCATCTACACTAAAGTGTTAGGGTTAAACGTGATGCGGCATCCGGAAAGTGAGATACCGCTATGCGGAAACTCACGCCAAGCCGTGGCGCGATACGAAAACTTGGAGAAAGAGAACAACTAATATGAAGAAAATGCTTGCTTTACTGTGTGTGGCGGCTTTTACGGCTTCTGCTGCGTATGCCGCATCAACCCGGGACGACCTTAATGACCGTTTGGAGAAGGCGCGACTGGTTATTGACCAGCTTTCGCAGACTCCAGACAAAGGCGTTCCTGACTCCATTATCAAAAAGGCCGTGTGTGTAGCCGTAGTACCCAGCCTTAAGAAGGCCGCGTTTGTGGTCGGTGCTCAATACGGGCAAGGTGTTGCGACGTGCCGCACGGGCCATGGCTGGAGCGCTCCGGTATTCATTCGCATGGAGGGCGGTTCGTTTGGTTTCCAGATTGGCGGTCAGGGAACGGATCTTGTGCTGGTAGCGGTCAATGACCATGGCATGCAGGATCTGCTGAAGAGCAAGTTCAAGATCGGCGGCGATGCAGCGGCTTCGGCTGGTCCGGTCGGTCGCAATTCGCAGGCGGAGACCTCGATCAACATGAGCGCAGAGTTGCTGACTTACTCGCGCAGCAAGGGTCTGTTCGCGGGCATCGATCTGGACGGCACTTCAGTGAGCCAGAACCAGGACGACACGAATGTTTTCTATGGAGGAGGCGACCACTCGTTCCACCAGATACTCGCGGGCGATGTGGCGGTTCCGGCATCGGCTCGTCCCTTTGTGCGGACAGTAGCCCGCTATTTCCACGAATCGCAGTAGAAACTGCGAATAGTCCTTCACCCACTTAGCCCGGTCCTTTGGACCGGGCTTTTGTTTCTCGTGGCCTGGGCCGTGATATTTGTGATGGGTGGGTATGGCAACTGGCCAAGTCGCGGCGTACTTAAACGACATCTACGTTTTCAATTGGAGCAGGCAGACGTTTGCATCCGATCTGATCTTCGTGGTGCCGATCGCGTTCTGCCTGGCTATAGGTGTTGCAGTTGGTCATCCGGCGGCGGGAATGATCGCCGCCGGCGGCGCTATGACCGTGGGCTTTGGGTCAAAGCAGAGTATCGACCGCTCGCGGTTGCTGCCGATGATCTTCGCTTCCGTGGGTATTGCCTTTTCGACCTTTGTGGGCATGGTGGCGGGCCATGCAAACTTCATTTTGGTGGTAGTTGCGGCGCTGTGGGCCTTTGGCTACGGGATGCTCTCGGGGCGCGAGGGCGGCTACGGCTGGGTGGGACAACAATGCGTGGTGACGCTGCTGGTGGGTTCAGCTTTTCCTTTTTCGGCAAAGCTTGCCGTGGGGCGCGCCCTTCTGCTGCTGGCCGGAGGCGTGCTGCAGGTGCTGTGGTCGAGCGCCGCGTTGCGACTGTTCCGTCAACTGCGGGAACATCTGCGGGAGTTGGCTCGCTATCTACGCGAAGAAGAATTGGCGCTGCGCGCGGCCATGACGGAGGTAGCAGCCAAGGTGCGGCAGAGACGGTTTGCCGATTCAACCATCGCCTATTCGCTGCGACTCGCGGTGACGGTTGGCGTGAGCACGGAGATTTACCGGCAGCTCCACTCCGCATCCGGCTACTGGATTCCGATGACAGCGATGCTGGTGCTGAAGCCTGGACTGGCCGATACTGCAAGCCGCGCGATCGCGCGGACGCTGGGGACGGTCGCTGGGGCTTGGGCGGTGAGTTTACTGGTGGCACACCTGGCGCCGTCTCCTTTAACTCTGGCGGTGCTTACGGTGGTGTTTGCTTGGCTCTCCTATGCAACGTTGAACGTGAATTACGCGCTCTTCTCGATTTTCATTACGGGATACATCGTGTTTCTACTTTCGCTGGCGCGGATTCCGGGGACGGAGATTGCTCATCGGCGCGCTCTGTGCACGGCGCTGGGCGGGGCGATTGCTTTGACGGTGCGGCTGGCGGTGATTCACCGGCGGAAGAAGGCGCGGCTTCAATCTCCGTAACAGAAGCGTTACGCGGGTGTCCCTCGAGAAGCGAAAGTCACATTTGAACCCACGGGCGGGATTAGTCGTCGGGGTCCTTGTAGAGAGTGGGATCGAGGTCGAGGATGGTTGCCGGGTTGCGGTCGTCGGGTGCGTGGACGATGCGCATGAGTTCGCCGCGATCAAGCCAATCGAGGAGGCAATGTTCACAGGAATCGATGACGACGTTGCCGGGACCGGCGTAGAGATGTGTGTCCATGCGGCGATGGCACTGGGGGCAGTTAATATTGCGGTTCAAATCGCTGCTGTCGGCTGGAGGCTGAATCATGGAGCCGCTCTGCAGAACCTGTAACTCGTCGACGAGATTCTTGAATACCTCCATCGCGATCAACATGCCGCGGCATCTGGCGCAATAAAAGATGCGGGTCTTGGCGATGGCGGCGTTTACGAGAGGAATGTTGCAAACAGGGCACGGCTGGTCGGACGGTTCACCGAGGACACGTACTCCGTCCTCGTTTTTTTCCGGGAAGTAGACGCTGTGGCAGTAGTCACACTTGAAGCTGTCCTCATCGGGTTTGAGGTGCATGGGAGCGCCGCAGGAGGGACAGTTCATTGCGCTTTTCCGCATTCCGGGCAGAATTTGGCGCCTGCGGGAACTGGTTTTCCGCACTGGGCACAGAAGTGGGAAGCCGGGGAGGAGGCAGGGGCCCCGCCGTCGGTTGCGGGTTTGAAGGATGCCATCATGGCTTGCCCGACGGCAGCGCCGGCGCCGAGGCCGATACCCATGCCGGCGGCGCCGCCGCTGTTGGCAGCGGCGATGGGCATGGACTCCGCCGCCGCGAATTGGGTGTAGCGGCCGAGGTCCCCGACCATGTTCATGCCGATGCGCTGATTGAGGACTTTCTGCAGCTCGTCGGGGAGCGAGATGTTTTCGACGACGAACTGATTCAGGTCAAGACCGAGTGCGGTGAAGGCCGGGCTTCATCTGCTCGACGATCTTTTCGCCGAGAGCGGCCTGATTGGCGGTCATATCAAGGAAGGAGACAGCGCTGTTGGCAAAGATGTCGGTCATGCGAGCGACGATGGTCTCGCGCAGCTGGCCTTCGAGGTTGTAGACGAAGTAGCTGTCGCGGGTGCCGCTGATCTGGGTGAAGAAGGTGCGCGGATCGACGATGCGATAGGAGTAGATGCCGTAGCAGCGCAGGCGAGACGGCGCCGAATTCCTTGTCGCGGATGGTGATGGGCGTGGCGGTGCCCCACTTCTGGTCGATCTGGAGGCGGGTGGAGAAGAAGTAGACATCGGACTTGAAGGGTGATTCGAAGGCCTTGTCCCAGTTCTTGAGATCGGTGAGCAAGGGAAGATTGCGGGTGGTGAGCGTGTAGAGGCCGGGTCCGAAGATGTCGGCAATCTTGCCTTCGTTAACGAAGGCGGCCATTTGGGACTCGCGGACGGTGAGCTGGCCACCATTTTGTATTTCCATATCTCGCATGGGATAGCGATAGGCGAGCACGCCGTCTTCCGGTTCATTCCACTGAATGACATCGATGAACTGCTTGCCGAGGAATTGTTTGAGAGTCACTTGCGTCTCCTGCGGGGAAGTCTAACATGCGCTTCGGCTGCGTCGATCAGCGTTCAGTTCAGGATCCTCCTGTTCCACGTCGCTTCAAGGTGCGGGGCATACGCACCTGTAGATGAGTTCTCACAAATGAATTGGCGCTTTGTCAGGTCCGGGCGCATCGAAAGCCTACGGAAGGGAGACAGAAGCAATGGCTGAGATGAAGATGGGGCGGTTTGTGCAGGTGGGGAAGGCTGGAGGTCCTCTGGAGCTGGTTACGCGCGAGGTTGCTGCTGCTGAAGCCGGCTGGGTTCGAGTGAGGGTGCAGGCCTGCGGCGTCTGCCATAGCGACTCGGTGACCAAGGAAGGGTTGTTTCCGGGGATTGCTTATCCTCGCGTACCGGGCCATGAGGTTGTTGGCGTGGTGGACGCGGTGGGCGCGGGCGTGACCGAGTGGACGGTGGGCCAGCGCGTGGGTCTGGGCTGGTACGGCGGGCATTGCGGGAAATGCGAAGCGTGCCGCAGAGGCGATCTGGTGGGCTGCCAGCGGTTGAAGATTCCGGGCATCACTTATGACGGTGGATATGCCGATTATGTGTTTGCTCCCGAAGTGGCTCTGGCAGCAGTTCCGGAGGCGCTGGCGGGCGCGGAGGCGGGTCCTTTGCTGTGCGCGGGTATCACGACCTTCAATGCGCTGCGGAACAGCGGAGCGCGGCCTCCGGACGTGGTGGCGATTCTGGGCATGGGCGGACTGGGACATCTGGGCGTGCAGTTCGCGGCGAAGATGGGCTACACGACCGTGGCCATTGCGCGCGGCGCGGACAAGGCGAAGTTTGCCCGTGAGCTGGGCGCGACGTACTACATTGACAGCACAGCCGAGGACGTTTCGGCGGCTCTCCAAAAGCTGGGCGGGGCGAAGACGATTCTGGCAACGGTGACGGACGCGGATGCGATGTCGGCGGCGGTTGGCGGATTGGGGCATGAAGGGAAGTTTGTGGTGGTGGGCGCTCCGGCTGCTCCGCTGAAGGTGAATGTGCTGCCCATGCTTTTTGCGCGGCAGTCTATTGCGGGATGGCCGAGCGGGGCGGCCATCGATTCAGAAGACACGCTGAAGTTCAGCGCTGCAATGGGCGTGAGGCCGCTGATTGAGAAGTATCCACTGGAGAAGGCGGCGGAGGCCTATGACCGCATGATGAGCGGGAAGGCCCGGTTCCGCGTGGTTCTGGAGACGGGGAATTAGCTGAGAAATGAACCCATGCTTCGGAAGCGAAGCGTGGGTCCCCAGGCTTGTTCAGGAAGCGCTTGTTAGTTCACTTCCTGCTTGGCTTTGTAGCCGTCTCTGGCGATGATGTCGTACTTGAGCGGCTTGTGTTTTTCATCCTGCATCCTTAGTGGATGTCCTTCATCGTCGACCAGCTCTACGCGGAGCTTGCGATAGGTTCCGTCCTGCTTTGCGTTGGTGGGCGTATAGGTCAGCACGTACTGGTTGCGGATGGATTCGTTGATGACGCCGAAGTCTTCGGGCATTTCAGCGGGGAAGCGCGGGAAGAAGCTCATGCCTCCGGTCATGCGGGCGAAAGTGGTCATCTGATTGTCGGCCTGGAGGTAGTCAAGATCGCGAATGCCGCCGCGCGCTCCCATCTGAGTGTCGGCGTTGGTCATCAGGCGGAAGAATTGGCCGGTTCCCATGGAGAAGATGGTTACGTTGGGCGTCGCTTTGATTTTCTGCAGAGTTTTATCGAGGGTGATTTTCGAAAAGGTGTCGCGGCCTGAGGAGATGAGGACAATGTATTTGCGGCCGGGCACGCGGCTGAGACGGTCGAGCGTGGAGTAGAGCGCGTCAAAGAGATTGGTTTCGCTCCACATGGGCATGGTGAGCGAATTGAGGGCGTTGGCCACGACGCGCTTGTCCTGGGTGAAGTCGGTGAGGATATTCGTGTGCATGTCATAGGTGACGACGGCGACGTAATCGTCAGGACGGAGCTGCTGGGCGAAGCTGTAGGCGGCGGTACGCATGTCGTTAACGAAGTACCAGTTGTTGGAGGCAAACTCGACGAGCAGCACGGCGGTGATGGGCGCCTTTATCTGCTGGAAGTGAGTAATCTCCTGCGGCTTGCCGTCCTCGAAGACGCGGAAGTTGTCTTCTTTGAGGTTGGGGACGAACGCGTGCGTCTTTTCGAGGATGACGCCTACATCGACGGTGACTACGGGCACGTCGACGCGGAGGGAAAAGTTGCCCGCTCCGGGAGGGTTTTTGGGCGTGGGCGGCGTCGGGGGTGGCGGCGGTGCGGGCGATTCCGGCTCCGACTTTTTGGGAATGGCGATGGCGCCGTTGTCCCCGGTGGGGCCGCCGTCAGCCGGCGCGGTCTGATCCTGTCCGGATTGCTGTGCCGGAGCGGTTTGCGGAGTGGTTTGCTGCGGGGCGCTCTGCTGGGCCGGCGCGAGGTTCGGCGGCTGGCTGAGAAGCAAGAGTGCGATTAGCGATGTGACGGGAGCGAATTTCATGTCTTCCTCATTGTGAATCCCCGGCGCGCTTTGCGGCAAGGGCGCGGAAACAGCTACTCTTAGAGACGTGCAATCCCATGGAAAAGACATCGGCGGAAAAATGATCGCCGGCGGGGTGATCCTGCTGGGGGTATTTCTTTTGGGCCTGATGTGCGGCGCGCCGCTTTCGGCGCAGTCGGTGCTGGATACAACTCCGGCCGCGGCGACTCCTCCCGCCACTACCTCGTTTTTCCCATTAGATCAGGTGCACCGGGGGCTGCACGGCGTGGCCTACACGGTGTTTGAAGGCACGCGGCCTGAGGCAATGGGCGTGGAGATTCTGGGACTGCTGCACAACGCCATCGGTCCGGGACAGGACATGATTCTGGCGCGGCTGGAGGGCGCGAAGCCGGAGTATTCGGGCGTGGTGGCGGGGATGAGCGGCAGCCCGGTATACATCGACGGCAAACTGGTGGGCGCGTTAGCTTACCGCATCGGCGAGTTCAGCAAGGAGCCGATCTGCGGGATTACTCCGATTGGGCAGATGCTTCAGAACAGGGCTCAGGGTACCAGGCTCAGGGCAGATAACAGCGATCAGCGATCAGCGCTCAGCGCTCAGAACGCGCGATCAGCGTTCGGCGGTCAGTGGTCAGGGCGGGACTTCGGACGCTGTTCGGGCTATTGATGCTCCTTTGGTGTTCAGCGGATTTTCTCCTGAGGCTGTGGCGCTTTGGAAGGATCATGCTCCTTCGGTGGGATTGACTCCGGTGGCCGGGATCGGCGGTGTCGGGGGCGGGGCAGGCACTTCGGGTCTGGGAGGAATGGCTTCTGTTGCGGACCAGCACTCGATTGAGCCGGGGTCGGCGGTCAGCGCGATTCTGGTGCAGGGCGATCTGGAGATTGCCGCGACATGCACGGTTACTTATGTTGATCCGACGCAGTTGCTGGCGTGCGGACATCCGATTACGCAGTTTGGGCCGATTTCGTTTCCTATGACCAAGGCCGATGTGGTGGCTACGCTGCCTTCCCCGTTGAACGCCTTCAAGATCATCAACACGGCGGAGACGATCGGATCGTTTACCGAGGACCGGCAGACGGCGATTCGCGGGCAGTTCGGTCTGGCGGCGCGGATGATTCCGCTGACGATCCATGTGGCTCAGGACGGGGCCGGGGAAGCTCGCAGCACTCTTCATTTGCAGGTTGTGGATCAGGAGCAGGTGACTCCGTCGGCGGTGCTGGTTTCGGTCTATCAGGGGTTGATGGAGTCGAATGCTTATGCCGTGGAGACGACGTACCGAGTGCGGGGGACGGTGACACTGAAGGGGTATCCGGCAGTGCGGTTCGACGATCTGGTGGCGCCTTCGGATATGGCTCCGGCGAATCTCTCGGCGGCGTTGATGGTGGGCGAGCGGTTTCAACGGCTGTACGACAGCGCGGCGCGGCAGACACCGATTGACGGCATCGAGATCAATGTTGACGCGCTGGCGGGGCGGCGGTCGATGCAGTTGGAGAGCGTGCAGGTGGAGAAGACGGAAGTGCGCGGCGGCGATACAGTTTCGATTGAAGCAGTGGTGAGGCCGTGGCGCGGGGAGGTGCGGAATATCCGGATTCCGGTGACGCTGCCGGCTGACGCTGCCGCGAGGCGAGGTGCGGCTGCTGGTGAGCGACGGTCCGGCGATTGACCGGCTGATGCAGCCCGCGGTCTCAGGTGGGCCGGAGCAGGGCGTTGCGGCCACGATTGCAGGCTTGAACAGCCTGCATTCAAGCGACCGGCTTTACGTAACGCTGCTGGCCCCGGACGCGCAGGCGGCGATGGATGGACGCACGTTGGCCGCGCTGCCTCTGTCGATGGCCAACGTGCTGGAGCCGGGGCAGCAGAATCATCAGGTGACTCTGAATGGAGAATCGGCGGTGCCGCTGGCGTCGGTTGATCTGGGTTCGGTGCTGGATGGCGAGCAGGCGGTTACGCTGAAGGTTGAGTAGGGTAGAAATCGGATATTGACGTTTTTGGCTTGGTTTTACCGGAGCCAGATATTTTGAGCCAGCTTTTTGGGTATCATAGGGTCGCTTCTCAATATGATTGCGAGGACGCTTATGACTACATCGGACTCACTAATCCTTCTCAGGCAGGCCCTCAGGTTTCGCGGCGCAGTTTTCTGGGCGGTTCCGTGGCCGGCGTCGCGGGCGGTATTCTTGGCACAGCTTCTATGGAATTCTTTGAACCCGATACACTTCAAGCGCAGACCAACCTTACTCCCGATGAGGCCCTGAAGCATTTGATGGAGGGCAATGAGCGCTTCGCTTCCGACAAGATGGCGAGCCTCGGGACAAAGCCTGAATATTCTGCGGCAACGCACGGTTGAAAAGCAGGAGCCGTTTGCCTCCGTGCTCTCATGCGCGGACTCGCGCGTTCCGGTAGAGCTGGTTTTTGACCAGACGATCGGGGAATTGTTTGTGGCGCGCGTGGCGGGGAATTTTACGACTCCAGAGATTATCGGCAGCCTGGAATACGGCGCAGCGAGCTGGGCACGAAGGTGATTCTGGTGCTGGGGCATTCGAGCTGCGGCGCGGTGAAGGCTACGATGCAAGGGAAGGATGTTCCGGGGCAGATCAGCTCTCTGTTCTCCATATTCAACCTGCAGTGGACCGGGCGGGCGGCAATCTGGAAAAAGCTGTGAAAGAGAACGCGATTATTCAGGCGGATTGCTGCTTGAATTCTTCGCCGGTGCTCTCGGAACTTGTGAAAGACGGCAAGCTGAAGATTGTGGCCGGATATTATGACCTGGCTACGGGCCGGGTGAGCCTGTTACAGGCTTAGGGCATTTCTCCGATCGTATGAACGCCGTGACCGGTTCTGTCCGCATGTGGCTGCGCCTGGAAGGGCTGGCCGTATTGGTGGCCGCTGTCTTCTTCTATCGGCAGATGGGCGCGCGCTGGGTCCTGTTTGCGGTGCTCTTTCTTGCGCCCGATCTCTCGATGCTGGGATATCTTGCCGGTTCGCGGATTGGAGCGGTTGCCTACAACGTGGCGCACAGCTATGTTCTGCCAGTGTTGCTTCTGATTGCGGGAGCGCTTAGTCGGCGCTGCATGCTTGCGCCTTATGCGCTGATCTGGATCGCCCATATTGGTTTTGACCGCATCCTCGGATACGGGCTCAAATATCCGTGGGCGTTTGGCGAGACGCATCTGGGACGGATCGGAAAGCAGAGAGCCGTGGCATAGCCGGGTTTTATTTTTCACAGTGGAGGCAGATACGATGGCTGTGAAATTCGAGGGCGTTAATCCAATTCTCCGTGTACAAAGTGTTGAAGCCAGCGTCGACTACTATGTTCACCGCCTTGGATTCAAGATTGACCGGCAGACGCCGGGATTTGTCTCTGTATCGCGCGACAGGTGTCATCTCTTTTTGAGCGAGGGCGATCAGGGCCACCTCGGAAGCTGGATCTGGATCGGCGTGGAAGATGCGGCAGCATTGTTCGGTGAATATCAGGCGAGCGGAGCCAAGGTGCGGCATCCTCCAACCAACTACTCGTGGGCTTATGAAATGCAGGTGGAGGATTTAGACGGAAATGTTCTGCGCCTGGGTTCTGACCGGATCGAGGACCAGCCTGCCGGCGAATGGCTGGATATGCATGGGCACCGATGGCTTCCAACGGATGGTGGATGGAGTCGCACTGCAGAGTGACGCGGATTTGCTGTGGGGTGATATTTCGAGATTAAAGCCGCTCGGGACACGGGCCGGATTTTTCGAGCTGCGCCCCACCTTTTCGTTCTCTTTCGAGCGCCAGGTTTCTTCCGACCATTTCTTGATTTCCGGCGGATCGCCGGATTCGAGTTCCTGATAAACGCAACTCAGGAGCGGTCGAGTCGGCTCCTCGACCCAGGTGTTGCCTTGTCCGTGGACGCGGGTCGCGCCCCTCTCCCAGCCGCGCGGCGTGAGATGCCATTCAGTCCATTCTTTTCTTACGGTCATTTCAAAGCTCCCGGTTCGGGGGTCAACTAATTTGACGCCATTTGTACTCCAGAAGCAGCTTCGCGGACAATTGAATCATGATTCTTGAGACGTTTCCGGTGGGATTGTTGCAGTGCAACTGCACGTTGCTGGGGGATGAGGCGACGGGCGAGGCGATGGTGATCGATCCGGGCGATAACATTCCCTACATTCTGGCGCGGCTGGCGGCGCATAAGCTCACTTTGAAGCAGATTGTGGTTACTCATGCCCATATCGATCATGTGGGCGGGGCGTTGCTGCTGAAACGTGCTACCGGCGCTCCGGTTCTGTTGAACGAAAATGATCTGCCTCTGCTGAAGATGATGGACATACAGGCGGGATGGCTGGGGGTTGCTCCGCCGGAGGTTGCCGCTCCGGATGAGAATGCCGGTGAATGGCCTGGTGGTGGGGATTGCGAATCACAAGGCTGAGGTGCTGCACACGCCGGGACACACGCAAGGAAGCATCTGTCTGCATTTTGCTCCGGAGAAATTGTTGTTTGCAGGCGATACGCTATTTGCCGGATCAATCGGCAGGACTGATTTGCCGGGCGGCGATGGGCGGCAGATTCTGCGATCCATCCATGAGCGGCTGATGCCGCTTGCGGATGAGACGCGGGTGATTCCGGGGCATGGAGCGGAGACTACGATTGGCGCGGAGCGGGAAGAGAATCCGTGGCTGGCGTAGCCGTTCGAGCGAAAACTAATGAACGGGCAGGATGAACATTCGTCCGGCTTCCTGTTTGTGCGCCTGCCGGACGATGTGCGGCGTAATGATCGATGACGAGATCGGAGAAGTCGTTCTCGGTCTGCTGATTAGTCGCGGACTGAAAGCCGGGTAGATCGTTGAGGCCGGGAACTCCGGTAACGGCGCGGGATTGCTGCTTGTTGAGATTGCTGACGACGAGGGCGCTCGCTCCCTGATGGAGCGTGATGATGGCGGAATACTCCTGGTTGTTGAGGACGGGGATGTTGTTCAGGCTGGTTCCCTGAAGGGACGTGATTTTGAGATCGAGGTTGAGGGTTACGTCGTGGTCTTTCTGGATATTCGGCTTGATCTTGAGAGTGAGTCCGAGATCCTGATACTGCACCTGCGGGATGGTCTGGGTGAGGCCGGACTGCAGTTCGGCGGCGCTGATGCCGAGACCGGCGAGGGTGCTGGAAATTCCGGCGCTGGAAAGGCCGGGGATGCTGAGATTGCTGGCGCCGAAGTTCGAGTAGCTGGACGTGATGATGGGGTAGCGTTCGCCGTGCCTTGATGGTCGACTCTTCCTGGTCGAGCAGGCGCATGGTGACGTGATCGAGTACGCGCGTATCGGACGAGTTGAGGGCGAGGTTGCCGCTGACGCCGCTGGTGGTGAGCCGGTGAGAGTGAGGCCTCCGCCGAAGAAGGCGAAGGGCTGCGTGAGGATGGACGATCCGGTGAGCTGGCCGGAGGCGATGAGAGCTAGGGCGATGGCTCCAAGGTCGCCGGGAGCTGGCGAGGCCGCTGGAGATGATCTCCTGCACGAGGCTCTGATTCTGCGAGAGGACGCTGTTCAGTCGGACGGAATGTTGAAGAGGGTGGCCGATTGCGGCAACTGCACGCCGACGTTCGCGTTTTGGTTTTCGCGATGTCGTAGAGGCGGACTTCAACCTGGATTTCGCTGTGCCCGTCGAGCATTTCGGACAGAGTTCCATTGAGCGCGGCCATCTCCGGCTGTGGGGCGCGGACGGTGAGAGTGTGAGTTGCTCGCCGAGACGGTGGACTGCTGCGCATCGAAGACATTGCGCGCGACAAGGCCCATATCGCTGGTTTCGGCGTTGGTGAGGCCGGGGAAGTAGACGGTTTCATACGCAAGCCGCTGGTATTTGGTGCGATTCTCCTTGGTGTCTGCGGCCACGAGGACACGCTTTGGATCGAGAGGAACGAAGAACGTGTTGGTCAGCCAGCTTTGCCATGCGCGCGGCCTGATCGAAGGTCGCGTCATCGGCATCGAAGCGGACCGGTTTGCTCTTGAGAGTGCTGTCGATGGAGGGCGTGATGCCGTAGGCGGTCAGCACCTGGCGCAGAATGTCGCTGCCGTCGCCGCGGAGATGGAAGCTGTGACGCCCGGATGCCGGAGCGAGCTCGACGAGTGACGCAGCGGATTCGTCTTCGGCATGAGCTGGACGGGATCGGGTGCGGCTTCGCGTGCGAGCTCATCGATGTGCTGCGCGAGCATCGGATTCTTTGGATCGAGACGGTGGCGAGCGAGGAGGTCGGCGCGCGCTTCCTCTGCGTGGCCGAGCAGTTTTGCCTTGTCGGCGTCCTGAATAAGCGCGGTTGCGTGGTGGCTGACGAGGATGGCGCTGGCTGCGCTGTACTGCTGGTTGCCGGGATCGAGCTTGCGTGGCTCGCGTGAAGTCGGTTTCGGCGGTGGCGTAGTCCTTATTTTCGAGCGCCTTTGCTCCTTCGAGGTAGAGCTTGCGGGCCTTGTCCGCATTCTGCGACTGCGAGGATGTTTTTGCGTGCGCGCAGGGCAGCGTCGCGGCGATGGCCGCGATGACCATACGACGAGCGCGGATTTGAGGCGGCGATTCATTGATGTTGCGGGTGGCTGCGGGATTCTGTGTCACGGTATCGAGAAGCGCGAGAAGGTTTGTGGCGCAGACTTCGGGTTCGTGCTCCATGAGCTGCTCGAAGGTGTAGTTGCCGGTGGCTACGGCGATGGTGGGCAGGCCGTTGGCGCGCGCGGCGGCGATGTCAGAAGGGGTGTCGCCGACGATGCAGACGGTGGCGTTCGGACCGGTCTTCGATCCGACAGGGCGCGGGCTTCCGCGCGGCGTGGGCGATCATTTCCGAGCGCAGCAGCGTAGCGGTCGCTGAAGCCTCCGAAGGTGAACCAGTGGCGCAGACCGAGAAACTCGATCTTGAGCCAGCCGATGGATTCGAGATTGCCGGTGGCCACCCCGAGCGCCGCGCCCTTGCCGTGCAGATATTCGAGAAATTCATCCACGCCGGGCATTTTGTCGATTTTCATTTCGGAGCGGCGCGCGGCCACATCGTCGCGCATTTGCTGAAGGACGTCTTCGAGATGCGGTTGCCAGTGCGCGTCCTCGAGCTTTGCCAGCCGGAAGGCGTCGCGCAGGATGCCGGGATCGGTATTGCCGCTGACCGTCACGCCGTCGAGGACGAGGTCACGGCCCATGACGCTGCGGACGCTTGAAAAGAACGATTCGATGTGGATGCGGTCGCGGCAGCGCAGAAGCGTGCCGTCGATGTCGAAGAGGTATGCGTCCTGCGCGTCCCAGCGGAAGCCCTGGCGCTGAAAGACGTTAGGTTGGGTTTCTATCGAAGCCACTCTGTCGTTTGCCCTGTATCCAGAGTAAAGCAGGGCGCGACCTTTCAAAAGCCGGGGAGGGTCAGCGCGCAGCCTGCCTTACTTCATATACAGGACGTTCGCTGCGGCTGGGACGCTTGAGGCCGCGGCGAATTTGCGAGGGATCAATCTCCAGTTCGGCGATGGTACGGCTGAGCGTGTTACGGTGCATGCCCAGCTCCTTTGCGGCTTTGCACTGGTTTCCCCTGTGATGTGCCAACACTTCGATGAGAAAACGCTTTTTGAACTCGCGCACGGCTTCGTTGTAGGTGATTCCACCGGCATGCATCTGGGTTACGAGGGTATCCAGTTCACGTTTCACTCAATTCCTCTTTCTTATGCGCGGGTTGATCCCGCTTTTCTTTCTGTCCAAAGTACCGCTGCCGCGGGCTTAATCCATTTTGGTTCAGAGCTGCGAAGGATGACTACGCCTTCACGGATACGAATCTCCAGACTGCCGGGAGCCATGGCGGAGGCCTGATGCGCCGCAGTCAGAAAACACGGCGCCAGCCGGGAATGGCGGAACCACGAAGCCTGCGGGAAGAACGCCGCGATGGCGAGTACAGCTATCGTAACCAGTACGAAGCCCTTGACGAATCCGAAGAGCGCCCCCAGGAATCGATCTGCCCATCCTAGTCCAATTGAATGCACCGACCATCGAATCACCCTCCCCAGAAGACCGGCTAGGAGCATGACTCCCAGCGCGATCAGCAAAAATGACAGCGCCTCAGCCGCAGCAAGCGTGTGGACCCAGCGCGAAATCCACGGAAGCAGTCTCTGGTAGTTCCAAGTGGCAAGCACCAGACCGACAATCAGGCCAGCCAGCGAGAACACTTCCACAAAAATACCGTTCTTTGCCGCGGAGAGCACCGAGAGCAGCAGCACTACGACGATCAGCCAATCAATAAGCGCCATCCGCGATCCTACAACGACAGCGAGGTTCCCGTGAGCAGACGGAAGGCCTCGAGATATTTTTCCTGCGTGCGCGAAACGACTTCGGGGGGAAGTGCGGGGGCTGGAGCCTGCTTGTTCCAGCGAATACTCTCAAGATAATCGCGCACAAACTGTTTGTCGAACGAAGGCTGCGGTCCGCCGGGCGAATATTGATCGCGGGGCCAGAAGCGCGAGGAGTCGGGCGTAAGCACCTCGTCGGCGAGAATGATGCCTTCGGCGGCGTTGCCGAATTCAAACTTGGTGTCGGCGAGGATCAGGCCGCGCTGCTCGGCGTAGTCCGATGCTTTTTTGTAGATGGCCAGCGTAAGGCTGCGGAGACGTTCGGCGCTGTGTGCGCCTACGCGCGCGACCATCTCGTCGAATGAGATATTGATGTCGTGCTCGCCATCCTGGCTTTTGCTTGCTGGCGTGAAAAGCGGCTCAGGCAGCTTATCCGATTCGCGCAGGCCGGAGGGCAGGCGGATTCCGCAGACCGCGCCAGAGGCCTGGTAATCCTTCCATCCGGACCCGGAGAGATAGCCGCGCACGACGCATTCGACGGGAAACATCTGCGCGCGCTTGACCAGCATGGAGCGGCCTTCGAGCTCGTCGCGATATTCCGCCAGCTCCTGCGGGTACTGGTTAATATCCGCGGTGATGAGATGGTTGGGAACGACGTCTTTGAGGAAGTCGAACCAGAAAAGCGAGAGCTGGGTGAGGACTTTGCCTTTGCCGGGAATGCCGGTGGCGAGAACATGATCGAAGGCGGAGATGCGGTCGGTGGCCACGAGCAGCAACTGATCGCCGATGGAATACAGATCGCGCACTTTCCCGCGTGCATAGAGCGTGAGGGGCGTGAGTTCGGTTTCAATCAGTGCGGGCAAGGCGGGCCTTCAGAAAATGGGACTGAATTCCGATTTTGAAGTCCGCGGCGTGCTTTGTCAACGCCGCAAAAATGCGCGATTCATGCGGTGACGCGGCGCACATGACACGATGAATCATGCTCTGTCAAGAAAGAAAAAGCGGGCGGCCGAACTTTCGCGGGCGGCTGTTTACGCTCTGCGGCGGGCCATTTTTTTCGAGCCGGATTCCGTTCAGTGCTTCTCGCTTAGCAAGGCGCGAGCCGCGTCCTGATACGTCCAGTCTGCGGGCACGGGAGCGAAATTGCTCTCCTCTTCCGTGGTGTCGATCGTCAACGACTTGATCAGAAGAATCTTTCCCTCAAGATTGAGATGCAGAAGATTCTGCTCCCAATGCCCGTGGCCCACGTCCATCTGTCCGACGACTATAGTGCCTCCTTTGAAGAGCCTGCCTACGATACCCCAACCGAAGTCCACGTCGGCGATGAGATGCACGTTGAGCTTGGCCATGCGCTCCTGCTTCTGGTCGATCCATAGCTCGCCAGCCATTCCGTGATAGACCTCGGCCTCGCGGTCGGGAGGATTGAAGCTTGGATTAGGCTTCATCGACAGGCGATAGCAAGGGCCGTTCGGACCTTCGACCATGCCTTCAAACTGATAGATAAAGGCGGTGGGCAAGAGGCGAACCATCTCATCGGCGCGCTTGGAGTCAGCCTGCTCTCTCTTATGACGGTGAGCTTGAATCTCGGGATTAGCGAGCAGGTATTCAAACGCTGGATTTCGGCGGATTCAGCATCGGGGACAACGGCTTGTCCCCGACGGCAATGAGGCGGGCTACGTCGCCGTCCTTCGTCTCGATGATCTCCTTGGTGGTGACTTTTCCGTTGTCGACCTTGCGGAGCGTGTAGCGGAAGGGGTGAATGTCCGGCGACGTCGCCAGTTCGTTATGTGCCGCCCGCTTTACTGCTTCCTCGGGAGTGATGTTCTGGGCCGAGGCGCAGCCGATCAAGGCAAAAGATAGAAGTAATACTGCGATGGAAACTCGTCGAACCTGAAGAGTCATTCATTCCTTTCCGCATGAGCCCAAAAAGCTTAGACGCGGACGGGGGCCTTGGAGTTTGACTGCTCCCCGGAAGATTCAAGACTTGAAGCTGACAGGGACCGCTGAAGTTTATACAATTTCAACATGAATCGTGTTGTACCTTCCAACCGCCTGGTTCTTGCCGCTGCGCTTTTAGTCCCTTCTCTACTTTGCGCGCAGGAGATCAATCGCGGACGCAAGTATGTTCCTCCTCCGGCAACCGCGAAGATCACCGTGACGGTAACCAAGGCGACCAATGGCAAGCCGGTGGAAAATGCCGCAGTGATCTTCCATCCGATAAAGAACGGCAAGGATGAGGGCGGTCTGGAGTTGAAGACGAATGAGGATGGGCAGGCGATTCTGGACCTTATCCCTATTGGAGATACGGTGCGCCTGCAGGTGATTGCCACGGGGTATCAGACCTTCGGCAACGATTACCCGGTGAAGGCAAACACCAAGGAAATCTCAGTCAAGCTTCGGCATCCGGCGCAGCAGTACTCGATCTACCAGAAGCACACTGATCAGGAGGTCGGCGGACCGACTCCTGAAGAAAAGCCCGCAAAGCCGCAGGCGAGCCAGCCTCCTGGAGCGACGAACTAAGACTTTCCTTCGCTCAATCGATTAGCCCTCCAGCCGATATTTTGTCTCTGCGACGCGGTAGAGCGGACGCCATACGAGTCGATTAATGGTGACGACCAATGTCGCCATGATAATGGTCGCGAGCAGCAGGGTGGGGAAGTCTCCGCGATTGCTGGCCGCGCTGATCTGCGCGCCGAGTCCCTGCGTCGTCAAGGTTTTATCTTTGAGCTGGAAGTATTCGGCGACGATCGAAGCATTCCATGCGCCTCCTGATGCAGTTACCAGGCCGGTGATGAGGAAGGGGAAGATTCCGGGGAGAATCACCGTGGTCCAGCGTTGCAGGCGGCTGAAGCGAAAGAGACTGGAGACTTCTTTGAGGTCGGACGGAATGGCCATGGCTCCGGCGATGACGTTGAACAGGATGTACCACTGCGTGCCGAGCATCATGAGCGCGATGGAGCCGATGCCGAGGCCCAGGCCAAGCCGCATGAGTCCCAGCAAAATGACTGGAAAGAGCGCAGTGGCCGGGAAAGACGCGGCAATCTGCGCCAGAGGCTGCGTAATGTGCGCGAGGCGCGGGTTGAGGCCGATGGCGACGCCTACGGGGATGGTCCACGCGGAGGCGAGCAGCAGCGAAACGGCGACGCGCAGAAAAGTTGCGCCCGCGCCTACGAAGAGCGACAGCAGCTCGTGCTCGCGCACTTGACGCAACAGCAGAATTGCGTGGAACGCGGCGATCAAGACGGCCGCGAGCGCGGCGAGACCGGCTGCTGTCATCAACGCGGTGGCGAACCTGCTTGATTTGCTGCGATTTTCTTCTCTACCGGTGCGGCCCTCGTGCCTTTTCGCGATGTAGCGGTACATGCTCTCGCTGAGAGGCGTGAAGGTGTGGCGGTGCAGCAGGCCGAGAACATTGGAATGCCGGAGCATGTGAAGGATGGGCGACTGGATGCGGTCTGTGCTCTCCACGTTCTCGAACTTGAATTTGTCGGACCATGCGATGAGAGGCCGCCACAGAAGTTGATCGGTGAGAACGATGATGAGCACCATCGTAATGAGGCCGTAGACCAGGGCCTGCGTGTCTCCGTTGGAGGCTGCAGTTTGCAGATAGGATCCGAGACCGGGCAGGCGGAAATTGCGGGCGCCTACTGGAAACATTTCGCAGACGATGAGGAAAAACCATCCGCTGGCTACGGAGACCATTGAGTTCCAGACGAGGCCGATGGTAGCGAAGGGCAACTCAAGCTGGAAGAGCCGCTGCAAGGGTGAAAAACGATTGATGCTGCAGGCCTCGCGCAGTTCGCGTGGGATGCTCTTGAGCGAAGAGTAGAAGCTGAAGGCCATGTTCCAGACCTCACCGGTGAAGATGAGCAGGATGGCTCCCAACTCGATGCCGATCTGGCGGGAAGGGAAGAGCGACATCATGGCGAGCATGACGCCGGGCAGAAAACTCAGCACCGGGATGGATTGCAGAATGTCGAGCGTGGCGATCATCAACCCTTCCACGCGCTTGTTGTAGGCGGCTATGTATCCGTAGCCGATGGCGAAGACCAAACTGAGGATGTACGCGATGAAGATGCGCGCCGTGGAATAGAAAGCGTAAAGGGGCAGGTGCGACGGCGAACGCTGGATGGCGACTTCAGGAATGGCGCTGCTGAACCAGAATTTGGCGATCCAGAGAATGGCGTAGAAGCCGGCGAGCAGGGCGGCAGCTACGCTGAGGTCGAGGAAGAACGGCCAGGTGCGCTCGGCGATAAGCTCGCGGGAGAATGTGTGGCGCGCACTCACTCGGATTCACCCGACGGTTGCGCGGTGTTTTCGGTTTCGGGCAGAGTGAAGCGGCGGCGCGCGGCATCAAAGTCAAATAACTCGGCGTAGCGGCCCCAGTTAATGGCGGTTTCAAGCTGCCGCTGCGTTTCGTCCTGGCTGAACTGCTCGTCGAGCATGTCGAGGAAAAATTCTTCGGGAACGGTATGGTCGGATTTGTTGCTGAGGGCGCGCGTGATCTGGCGCAGGAGCAACACGTGCCCGGTTGCGGCCTGGCGGAAGACTTCTTTTTGCTCCAGAATTTCGGACTCGGCGTACTCGCGACCGGCAGCCGTGATGACAGCATCACCTTCTTCAACCTGCAGGAAGCCAAGCAGCACGGCGGCGTCGACGGTAGGCAGGAGGTCGTCGATCTCAAATGCCAGCTCGGCGGCGAGGCGGTAAAGGTCAGCGCGTCCGCTGGTATCTTTACTGCTCAGGTCGATTACTAACTCGAGCAGACCGGCGATGCCCCCAGGCCGCGCGTGCGGCAGCATTTCGTAGTGCATCTGGCGCTGGTCGCGAATTTTGCGGCCGGGCGCGAGAGTGGGCATGGCGGCCGGAGCGACGTCAGGGCGCGTGAGCACCTTGTAGATGTAGTCCACGAGCTGCGTGAAGGGCTGGCTCTTGCGGTCGCGGGGATGGGGCAGTCCGGTTACCTTGAAGTCGGTGCGAACGTGGCCGGGATTGCGCCCGAGCACGATGATACGGTCGGCAAGAAGCACGGCTTCCTCGATGTTGTGAGTGACGAGGAAGATGGACTGGGTGGGGATGGTCTTCTTCTGCCAGAGCTCGAGCAGTTCGCCGCGGAGATTTTCGGCGGTGAGCACATCGAGGGCGGAAAAGGGCTCGTCCATGAAGAGAACTTCAGGCTCGACGACGAGGGCGCGCGCGAAGCCGACGCGCTGGCGCATTCCGCCGGACAGTTCTTTGGGATAGGCGGCCTGGAAGCCATCGAGGCCGACAGTGTCGAGAATTTTGAGGCTGCGTTCGCGCCTCTCCTGCGGGGCCATCCCGCGCGCCTTCAGCGGAGCTTCGACATTCTCAAGGACGGTAAGCCACGGAAATAAGGCGAAACTCTGGAAGACGATGGAGACGTTGATCTGCACTTTGGAGATGGGCTGGCCGTGCCAGAAGACTTCGCCTGCAGAGGGTTGCGAGAGGCCGGAGAGCATGCGCAGCAAGGTGGACTTGCCGGAACCCGAGGGTCCGAGCAACGCAACGACCTCGCCGGGCACGATGGAGAGATCGGTCGGCGAGATGACCTGAATGCGGTTTTCGCTGGGCTGCGCATAAAACTTCTCAACCTGTTGCGCGCGAATGATGGGTTCGCTCATGGGCAATGCTCCAGCTGAAAAATCCATTATTGTGGAAGACGGTTTTCCACGGCCCGGTAGCGGTCATGGCCCGAAATTATGTTGATTCTAAGTTGCTAAGATTAGAGGAGGATGAAGCATCCCCTTGTGGCAAGCGTATCATCGTAGCAGCAGATTCTTTTTGTGAATCAGAATGATTGCCCCATATTCAAAAGAAGCCGGGGGGCGTGCACGACTTCCCGAACTGTTGCCGGTCTATCTCTGAAGAAGAAAGCGATGTGAACGAGCGAATGTCTGAAACCCCAGCGAAGCCCAAAGTATTAGTCGCCGACGACGAGCGAGTGATCGCAGATACACTGGCTATCATCCTGAACCAAAGCGGATTTGAAGCCACGGCCGTCTATAGCGGAGAAAAAGCCGTTGAAACGGCGAAAACCCTCCGTCCGGACATGTTGATCAGCGATGTGATTATGACGGATCTGAACGGCATCGACGCGGCCATCAAAATCCGCGAGATGCTCCCCACATGCAAGATTCTGCTGTTCTCCGGGCAAGCCGCTACGGCGGACCTGCTGGACCGCGCTCAGGGCCAGGGACATCAGTTCGAGATTCTTGCCAAGCCTGTTCATCCGCAGGACCTGCTGGCGAAGCTGAGGGCATGAAGTTCGCCATAAGGGATTAGAGGTTAGCCATCAGGGGATTGCTGCTGCGATCTTGCTGGACGCCCTAAATTTCTCTTCTTCCTTCAATTGCTTTTGTCATTGTGACCTCGTCCGCGTATTCGATGTCGCTCCCGGCAGGTACGCCCGTCGCGATTCGGCTAATGCGGGTGTTTGCGTGTCGCAATAGTCCAGCCAGATAATGCGCCGTTGCTTCGCCTTCGACTGTGGGCGAGGTCGCGAGGATGATTTCGTCTACCTCACCGCGTTCGACGCGAGCCTGCAGGCTAGCGGTTCGCAGGTGCTCCGGGCCTACTCCGTGCAGCGGTGAGAGGGTGCCGTGCAGCACGTGATAAACGCCGTCGTAGCTGCGCGTCTTCTCGATGGTCGCGATGTTCGTAGGTTCCTCAATGACGCAGATAAGCCGCTGGTTGCGATTGGGGCTGGCGCAGTAGAGACACGGATCGACATCGGTGATGTTGTTGCAGATGGAGCAAAGCTGAAGGCGCGCTTTCACCTCGCGCACGGCTTCGGCGAGAGCCTCGGCGTCTTCGCCACTGGACCGCAGGATGTGAAAGGCGAGGCGCTGGGCGCTCTTGGCTCCGATGCCGGGCAGCTTGCGCAGCTCTTCAATGAGCCGCGCCATGGGTTCTGCGAATCGTGACAAGAATGACCTCTGGGAAACGACTATAGCGTGTTGTAAACCGCGGTGAGAAACATGGCGGGCGTCATCTCACCATGAGACCACTGGCTGTCGAGGTCGGCGGTGACTTTGGCGGCGATAACCTGGTCGAGTGTCTGGCCCGCGATTTTCAACTTCTCGATGCGGTTGGCGACAGTGGAGAGCATCTGGCGGTAGTCGGCAAGGATGAATTTATTGCCGGCGCTGCCGTGACTGGGAACAATCTTCGTTTTGTCGTCGGCAAGCTGCAAGATCTGATCGACTCCCTGAATCATGCCGTTGATGGTGCCTCCACTACCGGGTTCGATGATGGGATAGGCGTTATTGAACCAGAGTTCACCGGCGTGGATGACATTAGCGTTCACGAAATGCACAAAGACGTCGGAGTCGGTGCTGGCGCTGGGTGCATGGATCAGATCGAGTTCATCGTTGTCGAAGTAGAGCTTTTCTGTATCGGCAAAAGTCTGCTGGGGCAGCGCGCTTGCGGGCGATGGATGCAGACTTAGATTGAACGCCGGAATGGTCTGCGGAGCGGCGAGCCGGAGTCGCACGTTTTCCTGCCCGATGATGAACGCGCCCGCTGTATGCAGCGCGGCGTTGCCATCGGTGTGGTCGAAGAGCCAGCTGGTGTTGACGAGCAGCTTGAGTGGATGCGGAGAGAGCTTGGCCAACGCATCCAGCAGGCGATGCGTGCCCGTGGCCATGCCAGAGTCGATGAGCAACTGGCCATCGGGCCCGACGAGCACAACTATGTTTGCACCCACTCCCTGAAGAAGAAAGACGGTGTCGGTCAGCTTTGTGGTTTGAATCGAAGCGATGGCGGCGGCAGAGCGCATGGATTGCAGAAGATTCTGCGGGTTCCCGTCCTGAGACGTGTCGCTGGTCTGCGATGCGACGAGCGAATTCCGCAAGGCCAGCGCGGAGATCGCAGCCATTGCCGAATTTGCCAGAAACTTCCGTCGCGTAGTCATCGATTCTCCGCCTGCGCCAGCCCGATTGCTGGGAATTAGATGCCTGCTAGAACAATCCGGGTGGAAGGTTTAATCCTCCCAGCATTCCCTGCATGCTTGACTTCAAAAGCTCTTCGGCGCGGCGGCCCGCTTCGTTGAAGGCCGCGGCTATCAGGTCTTCCAACATCTCGACGTCTGCCGTGGAACCGCTCAAGCCTGCGACCGCCGATGGATCGATGGTTACCTTGAGAATCTCCTTTTTGCCGTTCATTTTTACGGTGACGGCGCCGCCACCCGATGAGGCCTCGACGATGCTCTGGCTCAGCTTTTGCTGCATCTGCTCCTGCATCTGTTTGGCCTGGCCCAGCATCTCCTGAATTTTGAATGGATCCACTGCTTTACTCCTGATCTTCGGCTACTTTTTCTCTCGCAAATCAAGCACGCTTCGCACTTCGGCTTGAAAGAGCTGCTGCGCCTGTTTCACGAGAGGATGGTCGAGCGCCGCCGCTTGAATGCTTCCGCTTGCCGCCAGTTGCGGCCCGGAATTCTGAGCGGTCTGCGTCGCGCCTTCTCCTGGAATGAAGGTCAGCTTTCGCTGGATTCCGGTCGAGCGCAGCGCATCGCGACAGATTTTTTCCGCGTCAGAGTTAAGGGTCAGACTGAGCATTGTTTTTCGGGCAGGCACCTCTACTTCGATGCTGCTAGCGCCCTTTTCGCGCCACCCGGAGCTGGCGAGCAGGACAGCTGCGGTGTTGTGTCCGCCAGCGTCGAGTGCCGCGGTTATGGTGCTGCGGATGTGATCGAGATCCAGTTGGCCAGCGACTGCGGGCGGGGCGTGGGGATCGGCGGCGGCAGCGAGGGCGAGCGATCCGGAGGTGGTTTCCGCGAGGGGATCAGTGGCCGGAGCGGATGGAACTTTCACCGGAGAGGTCTCGGCGGCGCGGGATGCGGATTCAAAGGGCGTAAGCGCGCGCGGCGATGGTGGAGCTGTCGAGTTTACGCCTGCGACTGGGGCTACTGATGCTGTTTCGCTGGTGATTTTCCGGTTTCTGTCGGCTTCAAACGGGGAGAATGCGGGCTTTGGCGGCTCCGCTGAACGGGTTGGCGGAGCGGCAGCCGGCGCCCGACTTCCTGCGCTTTGTGACCGCGCTGTTGCCGGGGCCGGAGTTTTGCCCGGGGATGCCACGGGAAACTTGCTTAGAAGCTCTTCGACAGGCAGCAGGCGGCCAAGGTGAACGAGCTTGATGAGGCCAAGTTCCAGATGAAAGCGCTGCTCCTGACGGTAGTTCAGTTCGTCGAAGGTGCGGAGCATGATTTGCAGGAAACGCGTGAGGTCTTCTTCGGAGAACAATGCGGCGGAGCGCGCGGCGCGGGCGCGTTCGTCGGGGGAGATCTGCAGCAGTTCGGAGCCTTCGCCGTCGATGCGCGCCATCAATGTGTTTCGCAGATAGTGAACGAACTGCCGCGCCAGCTGCGAGGCGCTGTTTCCAGCGTTGAGGAGCCGATTCAGCTCGTCGATGACCGCTGCGGTCTGGCCTTCGCCGATGGCCTCCATGAGCCGCTCGAAGACAGCGTTGGGAACGGTGCCCATAAGCTCGCGAACCTGCGCAGCGTCGAGGCGCGCGCGGCCGTTTTCGTGGGGAGCCGACGCGATGGCCTGGTCCATGATGGAAAGGGCGTCGCGCATGGAGCCGTCACCGGCCTCGGCGAGTTGCGCGAGAGCGGCGTCTTCAGCCTGGATGCCTTCTTTTGCGGCGATGTCGCGGAGCTGGGCGAGGATGTCGTCGAACTTTACAGCGTGAAAGCTGAAGTGCTGGCAGCGCGAGCGGATGGTCTGCGGGATGTCTTCCGGCTGCGTGGTGGCCATCATGAAGATGACATGATCCGGCGGCTCTTCGAGGGTTTTGAGCAGGGCATTGAAGGCCGCGTCGGTGATCTGGTGGGCTTCGTCCAGGATGTAGATTTTGAAGCGGTCGCGCGCGGGGCGGTAGCGGGCGGCATCGCGCAGTTCGCGGATTTCGTCGATGCCGCGATTAGTGGCTGCGTCGATCTCGATGACATCGACGGCGTTACCGGCGCGGATCTCGGTGCAGGAGTCGCAGACGCCGCACGGTTCGGGCGTGGGGCGCTGGGGTGAGCCGGTCTCGTTCATGGGTCCGGCAATTCAGGGCCATCGCCAGGATGCGGGCGATGGTGGTTTTGCCTATGCCGCGATGTCCGGAAAAGATGTAGCCGTGCGCCACGCGGTTTTGCGTGAGCGCGTTGAGCAGCGTGCGCGTGACGTGATCCTGTCCGATGACGTCGGAGAAACGTTGCGGGCGATACTTGCGAGCTAAGAACCTGATATGCCATGCGAAAGATTGATTGTATCGGGAGTAGGCACTCGAGTGCATATGCAGGCGGCCACTGACGGTCAGCGTGATTTTTTTGCAACCTTTCGTCTGGCTGCGCGGGCGCGGCGTCGCAGCTCTGCAGGGGAGTACATGGATTTGCGGCAGGTGGCGGCTCCGCAGTTGCAGATTGCTTCATCTTCGTCGCCGTCGTAGAGGTTGTAGTCGTAGGTGAGTTCTTCTCCGGCGGCGATATCGCGGATGGCCTTGATCCAGACGCGCCCCCTGACCTCGTCGGTCTCGCAGTTGGGGTCGCAGGAGTGGTTGATGAACATGGCGATGCTGTGCCCGTCGATTACCTTCGATCCGTCACCGATTCCGAAGAGATAGGTGGTGGGAGAGTTCTCGTACTTTATGTCGGCCTGCTCTTTGGTTATGCGCGGCCCGGTGTATTCGACGACGCGGGTGCGATTTTTGATTGGCTCAGTGGTGTAGCAGCCGGCGGCATGGATGGCAGAGGAGCGGATGATTAAAGCCATAGTGGTGTTTCTCGCCGAGTATAGCAATCTTCGGTAGTGGTGCAGTTTACGGTTTGCTCACCACTCCTCCGCAACCTCTCCCACGAGAAGCTCTCGATCTCACACTGAGTGCATCGGCGATTTCTCACCAACTGACATTGGCAATATACGCTCGAGAATTTTGGAGACTTACGCAGCTTCCAGAAGTGAGGAAGAAAAATTGGCGTTGGGTTGGACGGGGATTGCTATTAACGGCCTGGCAATGGCGGACCGCCCTCCACCAATAGGCAAACTTTTGGCCAATATCGCATCCAGGGCCGACCAGGCGACGGAGGCATGCGCGTTGTTTATTCAGCCTACGATGCTGTCCTGGAACGCAAGAACTTCATCGGGCTCATTCCCGCCAGATGGATGACGAGCGGGATTTATGCCATTCCAGAAGGTCCGCCCCTTGGGAACGTGCCGTGTTGCCGGTCGTAGCGCTTTGCGGTCTTTTTTGCCCTCGCCGCGGCTTCGTCAGCGATACGGTCCGACTCGTTCTTCTCTTGAGTCTTCGAAGTTTTGGACTCATCCGGCTCCGGTGCTTTCATACTTTCGGGTTCGTTTGGCATGTTGTGTACTCCTGCTTCCCTTTAAGGCAGGATGCGGCATGCTCTCAGGGAGTTATCCGGCGCTTCGGTATTAGCTATGCCCGCTTCTGACGGCATCGCAACGCCTGTGGATTTCAAACCGCACCACTGCCCAATCTTCAAAGCAATCCTTTTGCGGACTGGAACGGTCTAAACTGGAGAGAGACATGCGTATCCGGCATGGCATCTTCGTTCTTCTGTTCGCGGGCATTTGCTGCTTTGCGCAGGAACAGCCTCCGAGCCAACAATCGAATCAACAGAAGGGGCAGACGGACGCCAAACAGCAGCAGGACGGGAAACCTGCGCCGCCTGACGCCAATCCTTTCCCGGAAGCTGTTTCGCGCAAAGCCGCGGATGCAGCGAACGCCGATGCTCCGGCGGCGAAACCTGCTGCGCCGGATTATTCTTCGAGCCACGTAGACCTGAAGGCTCTGGATGAGCCGGGCAACCGCGAAAGCCGCATTTCGAATGGGGCGGGCGGCTATATCCACGACCCTAAATTGGCTGCGCAAGACGATAAGGTCGGCGGCTTTTATCTACAAAGCGGCGATTTCAAGGGCGCTTACGACCGCTATAAAGAAGCGACGCTGGTCGCTCCTGAAGATGGAAACGCGGTGTTTGGACTGGCCGAGTCGGCCCGAGGACTTCACCTTACGCAGGAAGCGGTGAACAATTACACAATCTACCTCGGTGCGTTTCCCGATGGCAAAAAGTCGAAAGAGGCGCGAAAAGCCCTCGCGTCACTATCACCGGATTCGGGGCATAAGAAATAAGCGGGGGCGCGGGAATCAGGCGAGGACGTTGCGTATCAGCACAACCCCATAAATCATCGCCAGCGGAATCAGCAGCAGGTTTCTCGCCACGGAGGTCAAAGCCAGACGCTGCCTTTTCTTTTGCTCCGGTTCCAAATCCTGGCCACGCACCCAAAGCCGCGCTGCAGTGCTAAGAAGCCAGTTCAGCAAGCAAAACGCCGCCACGACAGATCACAACTTCCCATGACACCAGCCATAGCTGCTTGCCCATGTTCTCGCCCACATGATCGAGTTTCGCCTGAAACAGAGCGTTGCTGGTGAGAGTGGTCTGCAGGTTTCTCATCTGATCGGGCGTCAGCACGGCCCAGCCAGCAATGACGCACATGAACAGGCGCCAAATAGCGACGAACGCCTCCAGCCACGGGAGTCGCCACGCTTTGCGGGGTTCGACCTGGAGCAGGATCCAGGCGCGTATCGTCGCCGGAGGGGCCGCGTAGAGAAGAATGATGCCGGGATGCCGGGCGAATGCGGCGAGCGTCTGAGTTCCAAATGCTTCACTCATCCGCCATGCTTCACCCAGCGCCGATCCTGAGCCCGCAACTGTGCTCCAGAGAATCACTTGGAACTACCCTTAGCAGAGGATCATACAGGGCCAGCCGGCCAAAACGAGGAGAGAATTCAGCGAAAAAACCCGCCGTACCAGTCAAGGATGTGCTGGCCCTGAAATGCCGCATAGAGAGCCGCGGCGCAGAGAAACGACCCGAAGGGCAGTGGGACGGTACCGTCAAGCCTGCGCCTGGCGATGCTTATGCCGAGGCCGTAGACGGCGGTGGCGGCTACACCAAGAAACAGGGCCAGAAGCGCCAGGCCCGGGCTGAGCCACGCCGCAATCATGGCGAGGAGCTTAGCATCCCCCATGCCCATGCCTTCGCGCCTCCGCAGCAGCCAGTACGCACCGGAGACGGCGAGAAGAATTCCCGCGGCGGTTGCCGCCCAGCTCAGGGACAGGACTGCGCACCGTGCCCACCTGCCGCCGCAGATCGCGCCGGAATAGACGACTCCGAGCACAATGCCCGAAAAAGTGAAGGAATTGGGCAGCCGCATCGTCTCCGCGTCCATGGCCGCGAGGCCGAGCAACAGGAAGCAGAGCACGGCCATGCCGAGGGCTTGCAGCGTTGGGCCGAATCTGAGCCAGCACAGAAGCCAGAGCGCCGCCGTGGCCAGTTCGATCGCGGGATAGCGCCATGAGATCTTTTCACGGCAGGCGCGGCACCGACCTTGAAGCAGCATGAAGCTGAGGAGTGGGACGTTATCGCGCGCGGCGATTGCGGCTCCGCAATGCGGGCAGCGCGAACGGGGATGCACGATCGATTCATGCCGGGGCAGCCGTGCGATACAGACATTGAGGAAGCTGCCGAAGACCAGCCCCATTGCCGCCACGATGATTGCCGCGAGTGCATTCATACTTCCTGCGGCAGTATATGACGTGCGGTCAGGTAAATTGGAGCTATGCCTACTTCAGATGCGCATCCGGATCCGAATCCGGACGTTGCCATGAGCTTTGCGGAAGCTGTGGCCATCATGCAGCGGCTGCGTTCGCCGGGCGGCTGCCCCTGGGATCGCGAGCAGACCTTCGACTCTATCCGAAGGTACACGCTGGAGGAGACTTACGAGGTCTTCGACGCCATTGAGCGGCGCGACTGGGCGGAGTTGAAGGACGAGCTGGGCGATCTGCTGCTGCAGGTGCTTTTTTATGCACAGATGGCTTCGGAGGCCGGGCATTTTTCGATTCGCGAGGTGATCGACGGCCTCAACCGCAAACTTGTCCGGCGGCATCCTCATGTTTTCGGGGAAGAGGCCGCGGCGGCTGCAGGGAATTCGGCTTCGGGGCTGGATGTGGAGGACATCACGGCTGCCCAGGTGTTGCGCAACTGGGACGAGATTAAACAGCGGGAACGCGCAGAGAAGCCCGCGCCGGAGGGACGGCTGGAGGCGATTCCGCGCTCGATGCCCGCTTTGGCCGAGGCGGCGAAGCTGGGGTCAAAGGCTGCGAAAGCCGGATTCGACTGGCCTGATATTTCAGGGCTGATGGGAAAACTGCGCGAGGAGACGATGGAGCTCGAGGCGGAGATCGAGAAGGGAAATTCGGCGCACCATCGAGCCTATCAAGAGCTTGGTGATCTGTTATTTACAGCTGTAAATCTTGCCCGTCACTTGAAGGTTGATCCGGAGATGGCTTTGCGCGATACAAACGCGCGATTCCGCAGCCGGTTTCAGGCGATGGAGGCCCAGTCCGCAAGGCCTCTCGAAGAGGTTTCTGCTGATGAACTTGAGCGTCTATGGGCGATGGCGAAGCAGAAGGAACGTGGCACGTGAGCCTTCCGTCGGGCGTGGCTTAAAGCAACTCTTCCTTCAATAATCCACATCTAATCCACATCGCTAACCACATTGCCCATGCTCTTTCTGGTGTATTCTCATTTCGTCTGCAGATGGCGCTCTCCACGCCAGGTATGCGCAGACGAGGAAACCGCCAGCGATTCCTGCGGGATTCGTGGGGAGGTTGCTACTACACGTCATTAGGGGCACAGTATCCAGACACACAGCACGCAATGGTATTGTTCAACTCGCAATCTTTCAGTCTTATAAGACGGTGATCCATGAGAATTGACGCAATCTTCCTCCGCGAACTGCACATCCCTCTCGTTCAACCCTTTGAAACTAGTTTTGGCGTCACAGCCGAGCGGCGCGTGCTGCTTGTCGAATTGAAGGCCGAGGGTCTTACGGGCTGGGGCGAATGCGTCGCGGGAGACCACCCTTACTTTTCGGAAGAGTCCGTGGATAGCGCATGGCACGTTTTGCTGCACGAGCTTGCGCCAGCACTGGCCGCAGCCGAGCCGGAGCATGCCGGGAAGTGCCCGGGCATCTTCAAAAAAGTTCGCGGGAACCGCATGGCGAAGGCTGCGCTGGAAAACGCGGTATGGGATCTGGAAGCGCAGATGCGCGGTGTTCCCCTGGCTGAGCTTCTGGGCGGCATTCGCGAGACGATTGCCTGCGGGGTCTCCATCGGTATTCAGCCGACGCTCGAGCGGCAGATGGCCGAAATTGAAAAAGAGCTGGCCGCCGGTTATCAGCGCATCAAGCTGAAATGCAAACCGGGCTGGGATACAAACGTATTTGAAGCAGTCCGTAACCGCTGGCCGGATATTGTTCTGAGCTGCGACGCCAACTCCGCCTATCGTTTGAATGACGCCGACCACATCGCGACGTGGGATCCCTTTGACATGCTGATGATCGAGCAACCGCTGTGGGCCGATGATTTTTATTTCCACTCCATGTTGCAGAAGCGGCTTGCGACGGCCATCTGCCTTGACGAGTCGATCCGCAACCGGCGCGATGCGCTGGCCGCGATCGATATGGAATCGTGCAGGATTATCAACATCAAGGTCGGCCGCGTGGGCGGATTCAGCGAGGCGATCGCCGTGCATAACGCCGCACAGGAGCGGGGGATTCCGGTTTGGTGCGGCGGAATGCTCGAAACCGGCATCGGCCGCTCGCACAATATCGCGCTGTCTTCGCTCGAAAACTTTCGGCTTCCGGGAGACGTTTCGGCCTCGAAGCGCTACTGGAAGGAAGACATTATCGAGCCGGAGGTTGAGGTGTCGCCGAAGGGTGAGATTTGGGTTCCGGATTCGGCAGGGCGTGGTTTTGAAGTTCGCGAGGACTTGGTGGAGAGGCTGACCGTTCGCAAAGAAGAGGTCCGGACGATGGCTTTTGCTTAGTGTGACCGGAAGAGCGGCTACCGTGTTGATGTGCCACTCTGTCGTCGCTGGCGCGCTGCCGGATGGTGAAAACTATCTGAGAAAAAGCGCAATACAATAAGCATATGGAACCCCTCGTTATCGCAGGCAAAGCTTTTCAGTCGCGCCTCATTGTCGGCACCGGCAAATATAAAGATGGACCTGAGACACAAGCGGCCATCGAGGCATCCGGCGCGGAGATGGTCACCGTCGCGGTGCGCCGCGTAAACCTCGACCGCTCCAGAGAATCACTGCTTGATTTCATCGATCCGCAGCGTTATTTCCTGCTCCCGAATACGGCTGGCTGCTACACGGCGGATGAGGCGATCCGCGCCGCACGCCTGGGGCGTGAAGTCGGTCTGTCGGACTGGGTAAAGATTGAAGTCATCGGCGACCAGGCGACTCTCTACCCAGATGTTCAAGCGACGCTTGAGGCTACGCGCACGCTGGTGAAGGAAGGCTTTACTGTGCTTCCCTATACCTCAGATGACATTGTGTTTGCGCGTCGCCTGATCGACGCCGGAGCATCTGCCGTTATGCCGCTGGCCGCACCGATAGGCAGCGGGCTCGGGATTCAGAACCGCGCCACGCTGCAAATCCTTCGAGAGAAGATCACAGAAGTCCCGCTTATCGTCGATGCCGGCGTGGGTACGGCGTCTGACGCCGCGCTGGCGATGGAGATGGGAGCCGATGGCGTACTGATGAATACCGCTATCGCCTCGGCTGCGAACCCGATTCTGATGGCGGAAGCGATGCAGCACGCTGTTCTGGCGGGGCGGCAGGCCTTCATCGCAGGACGAATGCCTCGCAAACTGTACGCCACAGCCAGTTCCCCACTTGAGGGAATCTCAAAGTGAATTCCCGGCGCGCTGCACGTGCGGTACACTCCAGCCATGCGCGTCTTCGGCATTGACTGCGGCACGGAATGCACCGGCTACGGCATAGTCGAATGGGATGACGCGGCGCGCCTTCCGCAGATGGTGTCGCTCGGCGCGGGAGGCATCCGGCTTCCGAAGAAAGAGCCGCAGGCACAGCGTCTGGCGCTGGTTTATGCCGAGTTGGTGGCGCTCCTCGAAGCGCATCGCCCCGATGTGGTCGCGATCGAAGAGGTTTTCTACTCGGTGAATGCCAAGTCCGCGCTCAAGCTGGGCCAGATACGCGGAGTCGCATTGCTGGCGGCGGCGAACGCAAATCTGCCTATCGCCGAATACGCTCCTCTGAAAATAAAGTTGACCGTAACCGGATACGGACTCGCGCAAAAAGAGCAAGTGCAGTTCATGGTTGCGCGGTTGCTCAACCTGCCTGCGATACCCGAACCGGCAGACGCTGCGGATGCGCTGGCCATCGCCATCTGCCACCTTCAGCACGCGCAGACGCTGGCGATGCAAACTGCGAATCTATAGCGGCTCAGTGACCGTCTCGATCGTGGCCGCGGGAAGCGATACGGAGAGCCTCGCTCGCGCCCGTTGTGATGTTAGAGATGGTTGATGCGCGACGCGCAGCCGCGTCCGCAGAGGGAGAAGACGGCTCATTTGAAAGAAGAATAGTTGTAGCTGGGGCAGCTTTCTGTCCCGCAACTCCGCTCGTGTCTCCCCGTCTCTTCAACGTGGGCCCCGGTTGATCAGGCAGCACCGGCCTTGCTTCACGCGGCGCGATTGGCGTTGCGTTTGCAGCGGTCTCAACCGGAACATTGGTTTGAACGGCCGGCGATAGAAGTGCGGAGGAACGGTTCGCATGCAGCGCGTGCCCTGGCAGGCCAGTCTTGAAAACGACCGCTCGCGCGCAGCCGAGTCTGCGGAACTGAGGCGAGCACTGCCGGTTCCGCCGGCTGTGTAATCTGCTGCTGATCGTAAGAAAGAACCACGAAAAGCGACGGCGCGATTCCAAGAAATCCCGCGAAGAGCAGCAATCCAAGAGCAATGCGCAGACCCACCAGCCAGCCTGGGATCCGTTTGGTCTCCGCCAGCATGGAGCGAACCCGCACTTTGAGCTGAACTGATGATCCCGCGAAATCTAAATTCCACGGCCTCGGCTGCTGGGCCACATTCAGCCTCGCAAAGCGAACCAGACATTCCGCATAGGTCGCGCGTCTCTCCGGCGATTCGCGGACAACCGCCAGATCGCAGGCAAGTTCACTTTCCAGTTCGAGCCTGCGCATGGCATACCAAACGGCAGGATGGAAAAACAGGAGCGCGCGGCAGAAGGAGGCAACGGCATTGAAGACGAAGTCGCGGCGTTGAACATGCTTCAATTCATGACGGAAGATGTCTCCCAGTTCGCTTTCATCCTGATCGAGGCAAAGCGGCGGCAGCAGAACTGTAGGCCGTATCCAGCCGAACGTTGCAGGAGAGTGGATTCCAGAGAGCACTAATAACCGCACATTGCCGGCTTCCAGACTTTTTGCGATCGGCCGGAAGACCTGCTCAATTGCATCGGGCGCCTGATAGGAAAACCGAAGAACCCACCGCAATTGTGACATGCTTCTTGATACGCGCGAACAGGAAATAACCTAATGCCGCAAGATACAGGGCTCCCAGACTCCGCAATAGAATCGAGACGGGATATGCCCACGAAGCCTGGATTTGCAATTTACCAATGGGCGCACTCGGGGCCAGTCCTGCGGGAACCTGGAGAGGCAAAACGGTCGCTTCGTGGAATCCAAGACCGACCGCCAACCATAGCCCGTAGCATGTAGCGCTGATCAGGAAAGCGAACCAGACGAAAAATCTTCCGCGGGGTGAGACGAATACTTTGCTTATCGCCCAACAGATGCATAATCCGAGAGATGTCTTGAGCAGGAATCCGGTGAATGCCACCATGATCGCCACCTGGGTCTCTGGATTCATGACACCTCTGACTTGAGCCGCTTAGTTAACTATGCTTCTGGTAATCACAAGGCGATCGCCGGAGCGCCAAACCGCCCTCTCTCAGTACAAGCGAAAGCGGTCAGTCCCGGTTGCGTCTGGCCGCCTCACTCTTTCTACGATACTCCCGGATCTGGGCTTCTAATTCATCCAAATCCCTTTCCTGGAACGGGGCAGTCTCAAGCAGGTTGAGAAAGAGGCCGCTTGCAGAGCCGCCGAAGTTCTGCGAAAGCAGCGCCTGCACCGACCTTTGATCGACTGACTTGCGTGAGATCAAAGTCTTGAAGACGAACATCCGTCCGCGGATTTCGTGGGAGATGAAGCCTTTCTGCTCCATGATGCGCAGCAGCGTCTGGGTGGTTTTGTAATTGGGGCGGTCTCGCGGAGGATGCGCGTTGACGACATCTTCGACTGTGGCTTCGCCGTTTTCCCAAAGGATCTGCAACAACCGAAGCTCGCTGGCAGTCGGAAGCTGCTTTCCTCGTTGTCCCTTGAATTGCTTCGTTGGCATCTGGACCCCGTGCGCTCGGCGCGTCGATCAAATTGTAATTATCGCGATCTTCTCATGACAAGAAAACCGGAGCCTCGCGTCTTCACGTTCAATTTGACTTCCTATGTCTTAATATATTAAGACATAAGAGAGCGATTGGGTAGTTTCTCCGGCAATCACAAGCGTAGAGGGGAGGCGCTCTTTCGATGGAGACGCCCGTATATGTGCGCCGATGCTTGGGAAGAGACACCTAACCGCGCCGCAGTCCGATGCAGGAGCCGATATGCACGAAGGACGACAGCTTGTTCCTCAGGCGGTTCTATTTGGAAAGGTAATCGCCTACCAATGCACGGCGTGCGACAGAAAATTCTCCGTGTCATTGCTGTACGGTGCGGTTCCGGCAGACCTTCCCGCCCCCGCGAGTGTTCGCGATGCCTTTCTTCGCCATGTGTGCGAAGGGAAGGCGCGGTAGATATCAAAACGACGGTATTGCAGGTGGTTCGATGAGAACCGCCATGCCCGGAGGTGGTCATGCCTGACGATGAGGACGATTTTCCAGTTTCTTACCTTTTCTACGTACTCGCGGTCATTGCCGTGATCGGCGGCTTTGCCGTCGGTGGATTTATTCTGTTAGTTCGCTAACATCGAAGCCCCTTTGAGGTCTTACAATATTAAGAGTTGGTGTCTGCATGATCATGATTGATGGATCAAGACGGCCGCAGTTCTTTGGCAGGATCCCGCGCACGAACCCTGGAGGAAAAACTGATCGTGCAAAATTCGGCCCTCTCCAGCGCATTCAACAGGGTCTTCAAAACCCGACCACATTCAGCCCGGCCGTCTGAAGGGCCATTTCTATCAGCGTGGACAGCGCCGTCATGGTGACACCGTGATCCTGGAACGTTCCGTGGCCAGCTTCTCATTCTTGCGCATGTATCTGAGCCGGGCGGGAAAGAATGCCCATGCCGCTCCAATTGCGCCTGAACGTGTGGCGAAAAGAGATTTTCGAGCGCCGCTCACGAATGGCACTCGCGTCCTGGTGCGATTTTCCGCTTTGCTCTCGCTGGTCATGGCTGCATCGGGACTGGCTGCACAGGTATCCGTCGAAGTTCCCGCCAACACTCCGTTGCCGGTCCAGCTTGGCAAACACGTTCCGATGAAAAAGGGCGAAATTTTAGAGTGCAATCTGCTCTACCCGGTTTATGCGGAAAACCAGTTGGCGATTCCAGCCGGCAGTGTTCTGCGAGGCAGAGTTGTCTCGCTCGATCCTGACCGCAGCCGGAGAATCCATGGGCGGCTGTGGGGAGACTTTACGCCCTTCCATATTGCAGTTGTTCACTTTGATCAGTTAGTGCTTCCTGACGGGACCATAAAGCAAATCGTCAGCAGCGACGCCAGCAACGGCGCGCCGGTCCTGCATCTCTCCGCGCCTGAGCCCGAGGCTCCGCGTTCATTCATCGCCCAGCAGATCGCGCAGGCCAAGAAGAGCGCCAAGAGTACCATCGCTTTGGTAACAGCTCCCGGCCGAGGGGACCGGCTGGTTCAGCTGGTCTACAGGCAGCTTCCGTACCATCCGGAAAGAATCGAAACGGCGACAATGTGGACGGTCACGCTGACGCAACCTCTCGATCTGAAGCCAATTGAAGTTTCCGCGAATGTGAAGAAGCCGGCGATCGACCCCAAATCCGTCAAACCGCCTCCGATGTCGTCTTCGCAGGCAAAAATGGCATCAGATGAGAAGTCAGCCTGGCACTTACACGCCTATCTTGAGGAGACGATCAGTTCGGAAAAAGAGAAGCCGGGAAATACTTTTGACGCCGTAATTGCCGAACCGGTTTTCAATCCAGACCATACGATTGCGGTTCCCGAAGGGTCTGTACTGGTCGGAACCATCACGCAAGCCAAACCAGCGAAATTCTTTGGCCGCGCGGGAAAACTGCGTTTCGACTTCCGTGAACTGAAGCTGCCGGGCGCTGCCTCCCAGCACGTTCAGGGCGCGCTCTCCGGCGCAGATGCGAGCAAATCTCAGCAGCTGGAGATCGACTCAGAAGGCGGCGTGCAGTCCCGGCCACAAAATCGCGTCATCGTCCCGCTCGTGCTGACCTTGCTTGCAGGCCGCGCCCTTGATGACGATGCAAGCGCGGCGGGTGGCGCCGCAGTGGCTTCCAATGGTTTTGGAATCGTGGGTCGCCTAGTCGGGATCTTATCCGGCTCCCGCGGCGTGGCAGCTGGCATCGGATACTACGCGGCTGGTCTGTCCTTCGCGGAACGATGGCTGGTTCATGGCCAGAATGTCGCGTTCGTGAAAAATACGCGGATTGAAGTGACAACAGTCCCGGGACGTAATCCACTTCCCGCCGACGAACCGAATCAAATCCCTTCTGAAAAACATTGAAAATGCCCATACTTCCGTCGTTCCCCCTTGCCGGTTTCATCCTGTTCGCCTTCGCCGCATCCCACGCGGGGGCACAAGCCCGCATCGTGCCGCTCAATCCTGGCCCCAACTTCGAATCGGTGCAGACCGCGAGCCTGATCCATGACACGGTCGATTCGAGCGGAAACACCGCCCGCAATCCAACTGCGCCCGATGCGACTGCGCCGGACTCTCAGTCCGCATTACCGAATGCACCTGCGCAAAATGACGAGGATATCTGTGGCATCACCCACGTTGGCCGCTGCCTCAAGGATCTTGGCCAGGATGAAGTGGGCATATTTACGAGCCCGCTACGTGTGAAGCCTAAGGACGCTTATTGGCTCGCGCCACTGGGGGCTGCTACTGGATTGGCGTTTGCCTATGACACCGATGCCGAGCAAGCGGCAGGGGTAGAGCCGAGCCGCACCAATACCGCGAACACGATCGCCGACTTTGGCTCTTTCCTGGCCACCGGGGCGGAAGGCGCCGGCATCTATTTCATCGGAGTCGGCGTACAAAACCCAAAGCTCGCTGAAACGGGTCGACTGGGTGTCGAGGCTGTCATCGATTCAGGGACCGTTACATTGGTCACGAAACTTGCCTCCAATCGGCAGCGTCCACGGCAAGGCAATGGCCAAGGAGATTTCTGGCCATATGGCACGGCTCACTGGGAGTGGGACTCATCCTTTCCGTCCGACCACGCAACCGCCACTATGGCTTTGGCTCGAGTGATTGCCGGAGAGTACCCACATTGGTATGCCATGTTGCCTGCCTATGGCTTCGCCGAAACCGTTGCAATATCCCGCCTTCTTGCGAATCAACATTTTCCCTCGGACATTCTGGTGGGGCAGGCAGTGGGTTTTCTGACGGGCAGCTACGTGCTCAACCATCGATCCTTGTATCGTCCCGGCGGACGGTTCAGTCTCGCGAACAAACTGATCAACTCAGTCAATCCCATCGCGGATCCACGAACGCACACCATTGGAGCATCGATAGAGATTCCGCTGGGGAATTGAGCGGTATTTGCTTGGAGTCGTTTCTGCCGCATTCGGTCTGCTATGTTTTCGTGGACACGCATGCGAAAAGTCATGACACGCCTCCAGCGTTACGTCTTGGGCTCACACTCTGCCTCGAAACTGGATGATCTTCCGGCGATCACGTTTTGAGGGTCTGCCTGCGGGTAGCTGTTCAAACTGATTGATCGCTTTACGCTCCGCTGCCATCTTCAGGCGCAGATCCCGGCTGGCCTCCGTCTCGCGGTAGAGCGTTTGCGCGACCGAGGCCGGGCCGCGCACCTGACTGAGAAGCAGAACTTCTATCTGAAAGTCGCCACCGTCGTTGGTCACGCGCAACATGTCCCCAATCCGGACCTCGCGAGCAGCCTTGGCGGGCTGTCCGTTGGATTGAATCCTGCCGAGTTCACAGGCTCGCGCGGCCAACGCCCTTGTCTTGAAGAATCGGGCGGCCCAGAGCCACTTGTCCATCCTTGCGCTGGTCATTGATTTATTTTGCTACGCCAGCACCGAAGTGACGATGTTCTTACTTTGCGGAGGAGGGGATCGACCTGCCGAGATCTGCCCACGTAACCAGGATGAAGTTTTGATCTTTGAGGAACTTTCGAAACTCGGGACTCCGGACCATGTCGAGGTCGTTCTGCCGCCACTGCGCTCCCCAATCCGGATGGTCGAATGTCGCGGCGCGAATCTCATCGTCGTCGTAGGCGAGATGGACTATCAGTTCGTACGTTCCCGGTGGCAGCGGTGCGAGCATTTTCTTGTACTCCGCCAACCACCTCTCCTTTGGCACTCCGGGAGACATTTGCACGACCTTGTCCACTGGCACCGCGTCCATGTTGAATCCCGGAGGTAGTTGCTGATCCAGGCCGCCGCCGCTCGTCTGTTTCGCCAGCAGGACAGGGAGGTGGTAATACTTGCCGAGACTGAGATAGACGCCAAACAGTTGCGGGGTGCTGAAGAGGGTGCCCATGTGGCTGTCGAGGTGCGAGAGTGTTATGCCGGCGGATTTCGCTTTATCCACCTGCGCACGCCCTTCGGTTTCGACATCCTTCATATTCGCGTGCTGGTCCACGTACTCGGCGAGGAGCGGGAGATAACCGTCCGGGTCGCGGAGACTGGAATTCATGGGCTGGGCGGATACCGGTCCCCAGCGGTAAGGCGTCCAATCGGCGTTCATGGTGAGATGGATACCGAGGTCTGCGCCGGGATGAGCCTTCACCCACTGCGCGACCTCCGGGAACCAGGGGCACGGCACCATAATGCTGGCCGAGGTGATCCAGTGATTCTGAAAGGCGTCCTCGATTGCGTGGTTGACAGTGTGCATCATCCCAAAGTCATCGGCATGAATCACCAGCAGACGCGAGTTTGCAGGATAGCCCAGGCGTTCCGCGACGGTCTTGCCGTTCGGATTCGGCGAGACCTGGGCAGCGCACAACATTGATCCAAGCAACAGGCATACAGCCGCTATGACGCGCAGCTTGCGACGTTCGAACACGAGCACCTCCCAAGCTTAAGACCTCCCGAGTGTACACGCAGCGCCCGGGGCAGGGAATGTCGACCGGTGCCGTGCAGTGTGTGGGAATTTTCGTAGGCGCAGGTTCTTCACTGTGAAAGCCTAGGCATCGCTGCCATCCTGCGAAGCCTTAGAGCGGTCCATTCCATCGTGCTGAATGCGCTGAGATTTTTTCAATAGAGCCGATTCACTCCTCGCGCAGCAGGATCAAAGGATCAACCGACAGCGCGCGTTGCGCTGGAATCCAGGTAGCCAGCAGCCCCAGCAGCGCCATGGCCAGAACAACACCGGCCAGTACCAGCGGATCGCGGGGAGTTGCCTGATACACGATGTAAGCCAGCACCCGTGTCGCCAGAAGTCCCGAGGAGCAATCCCGCCGCCGAACCAAACGCCAGCAATTTGAAGGCCGTCCCAGCGCTGCCTGCAGCACTTCTTTGCGCTGCGCGCCGAGGGCGATGCGAATTCCCAACTCCCGCAGCCGCTTGCTGACCGAGTACGCAGCCATTCCAAAGATGCCGGTGATCGCCAGCATCGCGCCCATCACGCCCAGCACGCCCAGCGACACCGTTGCCACATGCGAGGGAAACAGGGCGATGTCCAGTCCCTGGGTCCACGTTTGGATGTTCAGGGGCAGGCTGGCATCCAGGTCTCGCAGCGTGCTCCGGATGGCGCCGGCCAGCTGCTCGCGGATCGCGGTCCGAGCGCACCACCAGGCATGTCAGGCTGGAGGACAATTGCAGGAATGGCAGAAACATCGCCGGCTTTGGATCTTCGGTCAGTTGATAATATTTTCCGTCTTCTACGATGCCCACCACTTGTACGCGCGTTCCATCCTCCATCTTGAAATATCTGCCGATGGCGTTGGTGACCGAGCCGAAGACTTTGCGCGCAAACAACTGCGTTGACCACGGCCACGCGCGGCGCGTTCTTATCGTCCTGCCATGTGAAAGCTCTGCCCGCCAGCAAAGATGTGCCCGCCGCATGGAAGTATTCGGGAGATATCTCGAACCTCGCAACGTTGGCGGCGGCATTCGCCGTCCTCAAGTCTGTCGTCTGGTCGGTAAAGACATCCTCGGTCGACCCGCCTCCTCCCAGGGGGATTTGACTGACGAGTCCCACAGACTTCACGCCGGGAATTGCTCTCAAGCGCATCGATCATGCGCCTTTGCATGGCCGGCACTCTGTCGCCGCTGTAACCGGCCATGCTGAGAGCTTGTATCCACCAGCATGGCGTTCTCGCGGTTCAAAGCCGAAGTTGCTGTGCATCGAGCGCACCAGTCCGCGCACGGCAACCAGCGAGGAAGTGACCAGCACCGCACAGATGGCAATCTGCACCACAAGCAACACGTCGCGGAGCGTAATGCGCCGCGCGGTATTGCCCGCAATGATTCCGCGTTGATCCCGCCTTCACCACCTCATATGGATTGGTGCGGAGAATCTGCCTGACCGGCACCGCGCCAAAGAGGAATCCGCTGACCAAAGCCAGCAGCAAAGCGACCAGGTAAACATTTGCGTCCGGGTTCACAGGCACATGCAAGGGATATTCGGGAACCGGCTGCCACGCGCTCAACTCGCGCAACAGCGCGACGCTGCCCAACAGTCCCAACGCGCCTCCGGCGAGTGAAATCAGCAAGGCTTCGGTAAACACTCCGCGCAGAATGCGCTTGCGGCTCGATCCAAGCGCGAGCCGCAGAGCAACTTCGCGGGAACGGTCGGCGGCGCGCGCGGCAAACAGGCTGCCCAGGTTGGCGCACGCGGCCAGCAGAATCAATCCCGCCAGCAGCATCATCCCCGTCATGAATCCCTTCACCGGCCGGCCCGAGCATGTCGCCGGCAAGACTTGGACGCGCCAGCGTAAAGGTCATATCGGCATCGTCCTTGGGGTAGGTCTTTTCGAGATACGATGCCAACAGAGTTCAGATCGGCAATAGCCTGGGCCGGAGTAACTCCCGCCTTCAGATGTCCCAGCACCATGAAGATGTCGCGCTCTCCGCGCGTCGTTCAGGACCTTCATCCCCTGCACCTGTTCCTGCTGAACCATCGGCACCCAGAAGTCGGGAGAGAAAAACAACAAAGTTCCCTCGGAACTCGGGCGGCGCTACGCCGAGGATGGTGAAAGGATGCTTGTTCACCTGAACAACGCGGCCCACCACGCCGCGATCGTCCTGAAAGTGGCTGTGCCAATAGGCATAGCTGATGCACCAGATACGGAGCGCTGTTCGGGCCATGCTCATCGGCGCCGTGGAAGAAGCGGCCAAGAAAAGGCTGAATGCCCAATGCGTCGAAGTAGTTCCCCGTCACTTCATAGCCCCAGGCCTGGGATGGATTCTTGCCCGTATCCAGCCCTACCGGCGCGAGGATGTACGCTGCCAGACCATCGAAGCTGCGGTTGCGATCGCGCAGATCGAGATAGTCGGGATACGAAGTACCCTGGTCCTTATAGGCTCCGCGCTCGAGTGTGTAGAGGCTCTCCGCATGGGGCACATTCAGAGGCCGCAGGATCAGCGCATTCAATACGCCGAAGACCACGGCGTTCGCGCCGATCGCCAACGCCAGCGTCAGAACCGCGGCGATCGTGAATCCCGGAGACTTGCGCAGCACGCGAAGGCTGAAGCGCACATCCTGCAGAAAGGTCTCGATAAAATTGCCGCCCAGCGCTTCGTAGCATTCCTCTCGGTACCGTTCTCGGCCGCCGAACTCGATGCGCGCCCGCCGTTCCGCCTCGGCGCGAGTCAAGCCCGAGCGTTCCAGATCATCCGCGCGGAGCTGGATATGCGAGCGAAGCTCTTCTTCCATCTCCGCGTGCGATCTGAGACGGATGAAAAAGCCTGGCGGTGAAGGAACGAAGGTCAGCGGGGAGTTTCATACTTCCTCCGGTTGCGACAGAGAGTGCGGACGCGATGGCAGCCACCAGCCGATTCCAGTTGTCGGTTTCTTCGCGCAGGCGCCTGCGGCCCGCGGCGGTGAGTTCGTAAAACTTGGCGCGGCGATTGTTCTCCGATGTGCCCCAGCTTCGCCTTGAGCAGTCCCTGACGGACCAGGCGAAACAGTCCCGGATAGAGCGCGCCCTGTTCAATCAGCAGCGCATTGCCGGAGATCTGCCCGATGCGCAGAAGAATGCCGTAGCCATGCAGCGGGCCGAGCGAAACCGCCCTCAGAATGAGGAGATCGAGAGTGCCGGGAAGAATTTGAGCCTGGTCGGCCACGAACCCTCCTAAGATGATTAGGAAGCTATCGCCATCACTCCTAAGTTGTCAAGGAGAAACCAGGCCGGCAAGCAAAAAATTTGTGCCACCTTATCGCTTCGATCAGCAAGTCCCGGTTCAGAATTCATGAATTTTCAATATGGGTTGATTGTAATCGGACTAAATCTGTCGTATATTGGCTATATTGCGAACGAGTCGCAACTGGATCGGTATGCTCAAAAGATATGACCTGCTGAATGAAGTCGAGGCCCAGGGAATCCGCCTGACCGCCCAGCGTCGTGCCCTGATTGAGGTTATTCAAGAAGCAACCAGCCATCTCGATGCGGCGAGCCTGTTAGAACTTGCGCGAAGACGCGATCCCAACATCGATCGCGCTACGGTTTACAGGACCATTGAGCTGCTGAAACGCCTGGGCATGATCGATGAGCTGGATCTTATGCACCTCAACGGCGAAAAACATTACTACGAGGTCAAGACTCAGAAAGATCATTTGCATCTGGCCTGCTTCAACTGTGGAGAAATCGAGGAGTTTTCGAGTCCCACATTCGAGCGCCTGAAGCGGGAAATCAGCGCAATGAACGATTTTGATATTCAGGTAATGCGCCTGGAGGTTGGAGGACTTTGCAGCGCGTGCGCTGCGAAGAAAAAGAAACGCCTGCAATAGCAGGGAATAGCGCACCAGATCCCCGCGGCTAACTCTTGGCGGAGACCGCGAGGACCTGGGAACCACTACAGCCGGATAGACTGCGGGCTGCCTTCACTATAGGGTTGTTGCCCGCAAAGTTTCAACTGTCGCCTCTGCCATCGGGCTTTCCATTCTGGCAGGAGGGACAAACATTTTTGTGAGGCAAGACAATGAAGGCAGCAGTGGCGGTTCCTGTTCGGTGTAGACGTGTCCTTTCCTTGGTTTTTCTGATCCCTCTTCTGGTCTCGACAGCCGGTCCTTCTCACGCACAACGCGCATATCTGTTTACAAAATCCCACTTCGATTAACGGTGCCGGGCAGGTATCGGATGCGGCGGCAGGACCCAATCGTCGTAAGAGAGATCTGGAGAAAGATCATTTTGAACAGAGTCATTCGTTTCGCGAGCAGAGCTATTTGTGTGATTGCTAGCTTGTCTGCCATTTTGCTATGGGCCAGCGTGGGAGGAAGTGTTTCCGGCACGGTCAAGGATCCTTCGGACAGCGTGATACCTGCTGCGAATATAACTTTACGTGAGGTGAACACCGGATTCACCTACCATGCGCGCACCGACAGCAAGGGGGGTTACACATTCCCCGTTTTGCCGGTCGGTCATTATGTGCTCGACGTACAGGCTTCCGGCTTTCGTGGATATGAGCGCCAGGGAATTACCGTGGATACGAATGCGGCGCTAACGTTGAACGCTTCACTTGAAGTCGGCAGCGTCGCTCAGAACGTGACGGTAAACGACAATACGCTGCACGTCGAGACGACGAGCACGCAGATGGGGCAAGTCATTACGGGCCGGCAGATGACGGCTGTTCCGCTCAACGGCCGCAGCTACACGGATCTTCTTTCACTGCAGCCTGGCGTCGCTCCCGCGACGGCGATTACTTCGAGCACGGTGCAGGATGTGGGCGCGACCATCCTGAATCCTTCGGGCACGCTGAATCCGGGCAATCTTTCCGTGAACGGGCAACGCGAGACGGCTAACTATTTTGGCGTGAATGGCAGCGATGTGGAAGAAGACGTCAATGCCGGGACGGCGGTTATTCCTAACCTGGATTCGATTGCCGAGTTCCGCATCATCACCAGCAACTTCGACGCGGAATATGGAGAGTACAGCGGCGGGTCAGATCAACGTGATCACGAAATCCGGGGACAATGCGTTTCATGGCAACGTCTTCGAGTTTCTGCGTAACACAGACCTTGATGCGCGCAATTATTTCTCGCCGACGCGCGGCGTGTTCCGGCAGAACCAGTTTGGCGGCACTTTTGGAGGGCCGATTCGCCGTGACAAGCTTTTCTTCTTTCTCGACTACCAGGGAACGCGGCAGACGCAGGGCGTCGATACAGGCAACATCAGCGTGCCGTCAGACGCCGACCGCACAGGCGATCTTTCCGACTTTACCAACAGTCCCGGAGGGAACCAACTGGCGGGAAGCGTAAGTGGGCCTTACTTTGCCAATCTGCTTACGCAGAAGCTGGGCTACAACGTAACCGCAGGGCGAGCCTTACTATCTGCCGCGGATGCACGCTGTCCTCCGAATGCGTTTTTCCGAATGCGGTCATTCCGCAAAAGGCGTGGTCGGTTCCGGCGCAGAGAATGCTGCAATACATTCCCGCGCCGAATACCGCTCTCGGTACCTTCGCCACGTCTTCCTATAACCAGACGGTGCGCGACGACAAGGCGGGCACTCGTGTCGATGCGAACACACGCTGGGGATTGATGTCGGCCTACTATTTCATCGACGACTTCAATCTCGACAATCCCTATCCCACAGCGCAGAGCGGCGCCAGCGTTCCCGGTTTCGATGCGCTCACTACGGGCCGCGCGCAACTGCTTTCGCTCGGCGACACGAAGACGATCAACTCCACGATGGTGAATGAATTCCACCTGAGCTATATGCGCGACAATACCAATCTTGGCCAGCCGGTCGGTGGGAGAGACGTAAGCCTGGCGTCGCAGGGATTTGTGAATGCGGATGGAACCGACAGCATCGTGGCTCTCGATCCCAAGGGGCAGAGCGTAGAGAATCTGAACTTTAATGGCTACTCGACGGGCGCCGCGGCTAATCAACTGATTCAGGTCAACAACACCTATCAGGTGTCCGACAATTTCTCGAAGGTGCTGGGCAATCACACGATGAAGTTCGGCGCGGAGTTTCATGCCGATCAGGTCAATGCCGCTCCGATCGCGCAGTTCAACGGCAGCTTTGTTTTTTCGGGCACGGAAACTGGCGTGGACTTTGCCGACTTCCTGATCGGCGTGCCCAGCCAGTACAACCAGAGCCAGCTGAATCCGTTTTATGCGCGCAACAAATATGTCGGACTGTTCGCGCAGGATAGCTGGCATGTTCTGCCGAACCTGACGCTCAATTACGGACTGCGCTGGGACCGCATTGCGCCGTGGTCGGAAAAATATAACCAGATTTCGACCTTCGTGCCCGGCGCGCAGTCGGTCGTGTTTCCCGGCGCGCCTCCGGGCATCCTCTATCCCGGCGACCCGGGCATTCCGAATACGCTGGCTCCGATTGATGAACTGGACTTTTCGCCGCGCGTCGGGCTGGCGTGGTCGCCGCAGGCAGATAAAGGCAGTTTGCTAGAAAGGCTTGTGGGCAAAGCGGGAACGACCAGCATCCGCGCGAGCTTTGGCAATTTCTATACCGCTATCGATGCGGCTTCCATCGGCGTGCTGGCGGCGAATGCTCCTTACGGCACTACCTACACCAGTCCTGCGCCGCCGCTGTTCGCAACGCCGTTTATCACGGCTGCGGACGGAACCAACAACGGCCAGCCATTTCCCTACACGTTTGCGCCGCTCAATTCGTCGCGCAGCAATCCCGACGCGAACATCGACTGGAGCACCTACGAGCCGATCAGCGGTATTCCGGGATACGACATTCACAACCGCACGCCGTATACGGAGGAGTGGATGCTCTCGATCGAGCGGCAGGCCGGGCCCAAGACGGTCTTTGGCGCAAGCTACATCGGCACGGCGATCGCACCGGCAGCGCGTGCTGATCGAGCCGAACCCGGGCAATCCCGCGCTCTGCCTGAGCCTGAGCCAGCCGAGCGAAGTGATGCCGGGAACGCTGACCTGCGGGGCCGGCGGCGAAGACACGGTCTACTATCCGATCGGCGGCGGGCAGGTGAACGGAACGCGCGGGCCGCTGGGACCGAACTTCGGCAGCAATGCGCTCCAGTCGAACATCGGCCATGCCAATTACAACGCGCTTGAACTCAGCGCGCGCCACACCAGCGGACGTCTGGAATTCTCCGCCGCTTATACCTACGGCAAGTCGATGGACCAGTCATCGAACATCGGCGAAGAGGTCAATCCCTTCAACCCGGCGCTGAGTTATGCGCTGTCCTCGTTCGACGTGAAGCATAACTTCGTCGTCAGCTATGAGTATCAGCTTCCCTTCGATCAGTTCTTCCATCCGAATCGACTGACGCGCGGATGGTCGCTCTCGGGCATCACGCGCTTTGCGAGCGGTTTCCCGGTGACGATGATCAACAACGGAGACAATTCGCTGATCGGGACGAATCCGAACGGAGTGAACAACAGCAGCATCGACGAGCCGGACTACAACGGCGGTCCGCTGCACCTGAACAAGAATCCGCGCACCAACGGCAACAATTACTTCGACACGACGGCCTTCAGCATGAATGCGCTGGGAGAACCCGGCACTTCGAAGCGGCGATTCTTTTACGGCCCCGGCGCGGACAATTACGACATGGCGGTTGCCAAGAATCTACCGCTCACCGAATCGAAGGCGCTGCTGTTTCGCGTGGAAGCATTCAACGTCTTCAACCACGCGCAGTTCAATGGTCCCGCGTCGGTCGACGGCAACATCGGCAGCTCGACTTTCGGCAATGTCGTCAGCGCTGCGGCTCCGCGCATTCTGCAGGGCGCGCTGAAGTTCAACTTCTGATAGTGGGGGACATCAACGGTTACTCCGTTCGCAGCGCCTCCATGGGTTCCACGGAAGCAGCTCGTCGGGCCGGGATGACGGAGGCCACGAGAGCGAGCAGGAGAATGGAGACCGTCGCGAGCACAAGGACGATCGGGTCCAGCGAATCGACCTGGAAGAGGAGCGAGCGCAGCAGGCGAGTGGCAAAAACGGCAGCGACAAGGCCGATGCCGCAGCCGGCCACGCCGAGTTTGGCGCCGGAAACCAGGATCAGCCGCATGATGCTGGAGCGTTGCGAACCGAGCGCCAGTCGGATGGCCATCTCCTGCGTGCGCAGCGCGGTGGAAAATGCGATAACGCTGTAGATGCCGAGCAGAGCGAGCAGGACGGCCGCACCGGCAAACGCGGAGATGAGCGCGGTGTTGAAGCGGCGCGGGGCCTGGCCTTCCGCGACCACGTGATCCATGGATTCGACGTCGGTGAGCGGAAGTTGCGGATCGATGGAGCGGACAACGGCGCGCAGGGAATCGGCCATCTGCTCGGGCGGCAGCTGGCCGCGCATCACGATGGACCCGCCACGGCCGGTGAGCATGCCCGGAGGCGCGAATGATCCTGCATCGGCTTTGGCCTGGCTGAAGGGGATGTAAAACTGTTCCTCCACAGGCACATCGGCGGCAAGCTCTTTGACGTCGCCGATTTCTCCCACTACGGTCAGCCAGGGTAAATTTGCCTCCGTCGGGCCCCGGTGGAGTCGTTTGCCGATGGGGTCCTGCCCCGGCCAGTAGTGATCAGCCAGGGTGCGGTTGACGATGACGACCAGCGGAGCACCGTCGCGGTCGGCAGGAGTGAAGTCGCGGCCGCGGATAATGGGAATGCCCTGAGCCTGGAAGTAACTGCCCATCACCTGGGGTATCCAAGCGAGATTCAAACCCGCTCCCTTGGGAGGAATGTAGCCTTCGGGAGTGAATGTGCCCAGGAACTCCACGTCAGCCGCGGGCAGCATGGAGGTAACGCCGACCGCCTGCACGCCCGGCAACTGCTCCAGACGATTGCGCATGGTTAAGTTGAACGCGTCGATGGCGGCCTGGGTCGAGTATTGCTGGCGGGGAAGGTTATACGTGGCAGTCAGCGTGTGATCGGTGTGGAAGCCGAGGCCGACGGAGCGCATCTTCTCAAAGCTGCGCAGCAGCAGCCCGGAGGCGGTAAGCAGCACCAGTGCGACTGCGAGTTCGGCAACCACCAGGGCAGAACGCAGGCGCGCATGACCGGCTCCGGCGGTGCCGGTGCGTCCGCCTTCTTTCAACGCTTCATTCACTCCGGTTCGCGCGGCGGCAAAGGCAGGAATCAGCCCGCAGAGCAGGCCGGTGAGCACCGCCAGTCCGAGCGCAAAGGCCACCACCTGCCAGTCCAGACCGATCGAGCTGACGCGGGGCAGTGTTTCCGGAAGGAAGCTGACGCCCACTCGCAGCGCAATCCATGCCAGCGCCAACCCCAGCACTCCGCCGGAAATGCTGAGCAGCAGCGCCTCGACAAGGGATTGGCGCACAACCGCCGCTCCACTGGCGCCCAGCGCGAGACGCACAGAGATCTCGCGCCGGCGACGGATGACGCGAACCAGCAATAGCCCGGCGAGATTGGCGCAGGCGATGAAGAGAACCACGATGACCGCAAGAAAGAGCGTGCGGACCAGCGGCCGGGCCTGCGCGACGGTGACTTCATCGAGCGGCTGGACCGATGGATGAATGCGTCGGCTGGAGAGCGCCGGCGGAAAGTTGCGCATGATCTCCTGCGCCGCGCTGACAGCATCCTGCTGGGCCTGTGCCGGGGTGACGCCGGGCTTGAGCCGGCCGACCAGATTGTAGCCCCAGGTTCCCGCGCCCTGGATCAGTTCAGCCTGAGTGAAGCTCATGGGCACCCAAAGCTCGCTGCGATTCAACTGGCCGGGAACCAGTGGAAACTCGAATTCGCGCGGCATGACGCCGATGATCTCGTAGGGCTTGCGGTCGAGAAGAATCTTGCGGCCCAGGATGTGGGCGTCGCCGTGGAAACGGCTGTGCCAGGTCTGATAGCTGAGGACGGCCACCTGCTGGGCGCTCTCGTCCTCCTGCTGAGTGAAGGCGCGGCCCATCAGGGGCGAGACTCCAAGCACGGGAAACATGCTCGGCGGTGAGCCGCGCGGCGTTGATCTGTGCCGGGTCGCCCAGGCCGGAGAGCTCATAGGTGGACGCCTGATAACCGCCGAGGCGGAGAAGGCGCGGGTGTCGCGCATGTAGATGCGAACTCCGGGCGCCGTAACGCCGAACGCGTCGGCGCCATAGTGCACGCCCTCCAGCCTGTCGCCAAGCGTGACCAGTCTGTTCTGATCGGGAAACGGCAAGGGCCGCAGCAGCACACCCTCGACGATGGAGAAGATGGCGGTGGTGGCGCCGATGCCGAAAGCCAGCGTGAGCACCGCGGTCAGTGTGAATCCAGGCGACTTGCGCAATTGGCGCAGCGCATAGCGCACGTCTTGAAATAAGAGTTCCATGTAAGACTCCGCGGATCCCGTAGCGTGCTCTCAGCATGGCACGCTCCCTGCTCAAATCATCTCAAATCTGAGCGCCCTGGTTGCAGAGAAATGCGGTCATAACACAATCCGCTTGGGTGCCGCATTTGTACGAATCGACAAAGCATTGTCACCCGGATTCGTGAGATAGCGAAATTTCCCAGCTACGCACGGCTGACATTAAAACCCAATCTCTCCATCCAAATGTTCGCTTAGCCTTGTTCCACCTGCGGGAAATAGTCTCTCCGCAAAGGGACCAGACCGAGAAGAAACGGGACGAAAACTCAAACACCAAACGAATACAGTTATATGAAATACATGCTACCGTGGTTCATACGTGCAGATGAATCCGGATGCCATCTTTCCTGCAGGTTTTGCTGAATGACGATGCGGGCAACACCCGGGCCAGGGTAGTTGGCATCTACGGCATATTGCTGGTGCTCAACCTCGCGGTATGGTTTTGGGCCATCGTCGCATTCCATTCTTATCCGGTGCTGTTGGGTACTGCGCTTCTGGCTTACAGCTTTGGACTTCGACATGCTGTGGACGCGGACCATATTGCAGCAATCGACAATGTTACCCGCAAGCTGATGCAGGAGGGGAAGCGTCCCGTCGCATTGGGCTTTATGTTTTCGCTGGGCCACTCCACTGTCGTCGTGCTCGGGTCGGTTGCAATTGCCGGAACAGCGCTGGCGCTGCAGCATCGCATCGACGGGGTCAAGAATATCGGCGCAGTAATTGGCACCCTGGTGTCGACCCTCTTTCTCTTCGGAATTGCGATCGCCAATCTGGTTGTCCTTCACTCGGTGTACCGCGCGTTCCTGCGAGTTCGGCGCGGAGAGCCTTACGTCGAAGAAGATTTTGACCTGCTGTTGAGCGGCCGCGGCTTTCTTGCCCGCCTCTTTCGCCCGGTCTTCCGGATGATCCGGAGCAGTTGGCACATGTATCCGCTGGGCGTTCTTTTCGGCCTCGGGTTCGACACCGCGACCGAGATCGGGCTGCTGGGCATCTCGGCTGCAGAGGCGTCAAAGGGCTTGTCCCTGTGGTCGATCCTCGTTTTTCCCGCCCTCTTCGCAGCCGGAATGTCGCTGATCGACACGACTGACAATATTCTGATGCTGGGAGCCTATGGCTGGGCCTTCGTCAAACCAGTCCGCAAGCTCTACTACAATCTCACCATCACTCTGGTCTCGGTAGTGGTTGCGTTTGCAGTCGGCGGAATCGAAGCGCTTGGGCTGTTCGCCGGGCAGTTCCACTTAAAGGGAACATTTTGGGATCTGGTCAATCGGCTTAACAACAACTTCGGCACGCTTGGCTACTTCATCATCGGACTATTTGCGCTGAGCTGGATTCTCTCGATTGCGATTTACAAGTGGCGCCGTTTTGATCAGTTGGAAATAAGTGCGTGAGATGCCGCTTCTTTCCGAATTTCGTCGGAGTTGGATGCGTCAAAGACCTTCGAGGACGCGATACACTGCACAGGTCTGCATCTGAGGATGCAGAATGCTCGATACCTCCCTCACGGAAGAAAGTTCTTTGCGCATTGCCTATCTTGATTGCTTCGCCGGCATCTCCGGCGACATGTTTCTCGGAGCCATCCTCAATGCGGGAGTCCCGCTGGGCGTTCTGCAGGACGCAATAGCCGCGCTCGGATTGGGCGCGAGCCTGGAAATTGAGACGGTGGACCGCAGTGGCATCTCCTGCACTAAAGTTCACGTATGCGAAGGCGACTCGGCCGCCGAAGCAGACACTCCCAATCACCAGCACAAGCCCCATACGCATACGCACGCCGGGTCACAGCCACGTCCTCACGTGCACGGGCGCTCGTTGAGTGCGATCCGCACAATGATCGATGTAGCGCCGCTGCCCGAGCCGGTAAAGCAGATCGCGATTCGAGCTTTTGAGCTTCTCGGTCAAGCCGAGTCCAGGATTCACAATGTTTCCATCGAAGAGATTCACTTTCATGAGACAGGGGCAGTCGATGCGATCGTCGATATTGTTGGAGCAAGCGCAGGGATTCACTTTCTTCAAATCGCAGCATGGCATTGCTCGCCACTCAATGTAGGAGGGGGCATGGTAGTTTGCGCCCACGGCACGTTTCCTGTACCGGCGCCCGCGACTGCGGATTTGTTACGCGGTTTTCCTACCTATTCCGCTCACGTGCAACAGGAGCTCGTCACTCCGACGGGTGCGGCGCTGCTTCGCGCTCTCGATCCGAACTTCGGACAGCAACCCGCCATGAAGGTAGAACGGATAGGCTACGGCGCAGGTACGCGTAATCCCAAGGACTTTCCGAACGCTTTGCGGTTGAGCATCGGAGAGTCCTTCGACGTTCCCGACCTTCACTGCCGCAAGTATCGAGACTGATCCTTTTCAAAGAGTTGGAAAGTCGTCATTGGGAGCATGAACAGGATTCGCAACAAAGACTCTGGCCAATATAAACTTATTATCCTCAACGTTAGTTGACTGCGGAGCGGACATAAAAGGAGTCGCTATGGAACGGCGTAATTTTCTGAAGCAGGCGGCCGCGACTGCGGCACTCGCCGGATTGAAGAATGCTGTAGGCCAGAATGTTGGGGCTGGTTCAGGACTCCAGGGCGCGGCCGCGCATACTCCTTTGCCGATTGTCACGACGGTGAATGGGATTGGGCGACGAAAGCTGGGTCGCGCAGATGCTCGAGGTCTCGATCATCGGCATTGGCGGCTACCATCTCGGACTGGGAGGTGTTACCGAGCAGGATGCGATCCGAATCGTCAGAAGAGCGCTCGATGAGGGCATCAACTTTCTCGACAACTGCTGGGACTACAACGACGGCGTCAGCGAGGAGCGCATGGGCAAAGCGCTGCAGGATGGCTATCGGCAAAAGGCCTTCTTAATGACGAAGATCGATGGGCGCACGGGCGCGGAGGCGCGCAAGCAGCTGGAGCAATCTATAGCGCGACTGAAGACCGATCACATCGACCTGGTGCAGATCCATGAAGTGATTCGCATGACCGATCCGGAGCAGGCGTTCCAACCCGGCAATGTGGTCGACGTGCTGAAGCAGGCCCGGAAGGATGGCAAGATCCGCTTCATCGGGTTTACGGGACACAAGAGTCCGGAGATCCACCTGCAGATGATTGAAACTGCAGACAAACACGGATTCACTTTCGACACAGTGCAGATGCCCGTGAATGCACTCGATGAACACTACGACAGCTTCGGCCAGAAGGTGATCCCGGTGGCGCAGAAGCACGGCATGGCGATCCTGGGAATGAAGCCGTTAAGCAACGGGGCGATCCTGAAGACTGGAACCGTTACCGCAGTCGAAGCATTGCACTATGCGATGAGTGTGCCGGTGACGATGACAATCACCGGCTGCGAGTCGATGGCCAACCTGGAGCAGGCACTCGGCGTAGCTCGAAACTTCAAGCCGATGGATGAGCAGCAGAAGATGGCGTTGCTACACAAGACGGCGCCCATATCGGCAGCCGGGCAATTCGAGGACTACAAGTCGTCCCATATCTATGACGGAACGTTCAACAATCCCCAGTGGCTGGGCTGAAGAAGACACCTAAGAATCAGTCCAGCAGATCGGGTTGTTCACGGACAATCAGGTCCCAAAGCGGCTGGTACTGAAACCACCCCACACGCGGGTTGCCGATCTGCTTTTGAGCTACGACTGCACTCGCATGAGAAATGGGTATTGGTTTGCCCGCAGCTTCTGCCAGAAGTTGTGACTGGCAGGACCGATCCATCGTGATGAAGAACCAGGCTGCCTCATCGACTGTGCTGCCGACCGTTAAAATACCGTGATTCTGCAGGATGACGGCCTTGCGATGTCCGAGACACTTAGCAATTTGGTCGCCCTCCGACATTTCGTAGACCACGCCGGCGTATTCGGTAAACACACTATGATCCTCGTAAAATGCGCAGGCGTCCTGCGTCAAAGGATCCAGCAGACGGCCAAGTGAGGACCACGTCTTGCCGTAGAGTGAATGCGCATGCGCCGCCGCGACGACATCGGGTCTGGCCATATGCAGCCGCGAGTGAATCGCGAAAGCAGCTTCATTCACCGGCCGGTCGCCTTCCACCACACGTCCCTGCTCATTTACAAGGATGAGATCGGAAACGCGAATATGCGCGAAGTGCATTCCAAAGGGATTCACCCAGAAGTGGTCATGCAACTCGGGGTCGCGCGCTGTAATATGCCCGGCAACACCTTCGCTGAATCCGAACTTTGCGAAAAGCCGGAAGGCGGACGCGAGACGCTGCTTGCGGTGCAGGCGCTCCTCGGCGATTGACTTGAAAGTCGGCATGGACGGCGTATTTGCAACCTTGACGCCGTCGACAACAAGAGTGCCCGGACTGTCTGCGGATTGCGCGGCGGGTAAAGAGGTGGTCGCCATCGAGTCATTCCTCCTGGGCAGTGATATGAACTCTCGACCTCAATATTAGACGCATTCCCGGTCGTTTGATAGGCTGCAATCAGACTGACAGTAGCCGCAATGGCCTCCGAAAAACTGCTCAAAATCGATCCGCGCGACAACGTTTTGATTGCACTCACGACCTTGCCGGCTGGTATCCCGGTTTCCTTCGCAGGTGCGAGCTATACGCCGTTGACCGATATCCCGGCCAAGCAAAAAATTGCCATTGAGGACCTCCCCGTCGGGGCGCACGTCATCATGTATGGCGGAATTGTGGGGCGGGTCCGCGAAGCGATCTCGCGCGGCGGCCTGTTGAGTATACGGAACGTTCAGCATGACGTAACGGACTTTGCCCGGAGAGAGTCCCGCTTTCATTGGTCGCCGCCAGATGTCGACGCGCTGGCGCGCACGAACCTTCGACGGCTATCACCGTGCAGACGGACAGGTCGGCACCAGGAATTACTGGCTGGTGATTCCGCTGGTCTTTTGCGAAAACCGCAATGTCGAGGCGCTGCGCGAAGCATTTGAAGAAGAATTGGGCTACAGCCGTCCGAAGAAATATAGCCAGCTGGTCCGGAAACTGGTAGAGCGGCATACCCGGCTTTCCACAACAACACAGGCGCAAGCCACGGCGAAACGGGAGCGGATATTCCCCAACGTAGACGGCATCCGCTTTCTGATTCACGATGGCGGTTGCGGCGGAACGCGGCAGGATTCGCAGACCTTATGTGGCCTGCTCGCCGGATATATCCACCATCCAAATGTGGCTGGAGCTACGGTGTTGAGTCTTGGCTGCCAGTATGCCCAGGCGCCCATCCTGCTGGAAGAACTGCGGCTGCGAGACCCTTCGATGACCAAGCCCGTGCTGCTTTTCGAGCAGCAGCAATCGGGCCTGGAGAGCACCATGCTCACCAAGGCGATAGAGGCCACGTTCGAAGGGCTGGTTAAGGCAAATGAACTCGAGCGAAAGCCGGCGCCCATTGCCAAGCTGACGGTTGGCCTGAAGTGCGGCGGCTCGGATGGGTTCTCCGGACTGTCGGCGAACCCGGCGCTGGGTCAAGTTTCCGATCTGCTGGCCGCGCTTGGCGCCCGGTCCATCCTCTCGGAATTTCCAGAGCTCTGCGGCGTTGAACAGAACCTCATCGATCGCTGCGCAGAACCAGAAGACGCGGACCGCTTCATCCAACTGATGCGCGACTACAACGCTCGCGCGAAGGCAGTGCATTCCGGCTTTGAAATGAATCCGTCGCCCGGCAACATCCAGGACGGCTTGATCACTCACGCGATGAAGTCCGCGGGCGCCGCAAGAAAAAGCGGGACCTCGCCGGTGCGCGGCGTGCTGGATTATCCGGAATAGCAACAGAGTCAGGGTTGAATCTGCTTTGCACGCCGGGCAGCGATGTGGAATGCGTTACGGCGCAGGTGGGAGCAGGCGCAAACATCGTTCTGTTCACGACGGGCCTTGGTACTCCCACGGGAAACCCGGTGACGCCTGTCATCAAAGTTGCGACTAACACGCGGCTGGCCAAACACATGTCCGACATCATCGACATCGATACCGGCGCTATCATTCGCGGCGAGGCGACGATGGAAGCGGTCGGCGACTCCATCATGGAAACGATACTGGATATTGCCAGCGGAAATACTCTCAGCAAGGCAGAGGTCCTTGGGCAAAATGATTTCATTCCGTGGAAGCGTGGCGTCTCGCTGTAGCCGGACAAGCCGCAGTTTCACATGCAAGGGAGTCTCCCGTGATACATCGCAGAAATCTCTACTTGTTGTTTGGCGTAGTGGCGATCGCCAGGTTGCTGGAAGCTTGTCGCATCTTCGCTGAGGTCGCGCAGGCATGCTCGAGGTTCGGGCGGCTGCATCCGAGAACGTTGCGATCACGGCGAAGGTTGAGCGTCTGGACCCGGCACTGGACCATTTGGTTCCGCCTGGACCTGAAGAATTCCTGATAGCGAGTGGCCTCAAATGGACTGAAGGTCCGCTCTGGCTCCCGGATGGCAAGCTGATCTTCGCGGAGATTCCCAGCAACAGCATTCGTACATGGACCCCTGGCACGCGGTGTCAGCATATTCATGCAACCCAGCGGCTACAAGGGAACTGCGCCATACGGCGGTCCGGAACCCGGCTCGAACGGCATGACGCTCGACGCGGCGGGCCGGCTTACGGTAGCGGGTCATGCCCAACGCGACGTGTGGAGACTGGAGCGCATCGACCCCAATGCACAGGTGACGATTCTTGCGGACACGTATCAGGGCAAGCGACTGAACAGCCCTAACGATCTGGTTTACAGGTCCGACGGATCACTTTACTTCACCGATCCGCCCTATGGACTTCGCACGCAGAGCGACAAAGACCCCGCCAAGGAGCTAGAGGTAAACGGTGTTTATCGGATCCCCGGCGCGCTCGACCAGAAGCCCGGCGCACCACCCGCCCGCGCGAAATTGCAGTTGCTGATCAAAGACCTGCCGCGACCAAACGGTATCGCCTTTTCTCCGGATGAGAAGTATCTCTACGTCGATAATTCCGAGCCCGAAATGTACTGGATGCGCTACACCGTCAAGCCGGATGGTTCGCTTACAGATGGCGAGCGCTTCGGCGATGCGGGCACATATGCTCACAAGGGAGCTCCGGATGGCATGAAGGTCGACCAGCAGGGAAATATCTACAGTGCGGGGCCCGGAGGAGTCTGGATCTTCTCGCCGGAACTCAAGCATCTCGGCACAATAGAAATGGGACCTGTTGGGAACTTGGCGTGGGGAGGCGACGACTACCGGACTCTCTACATAACGGCGGGCCCAAACATCTTTCAGCATCAGGCTGAAGGTGCCCGGAGTCCATCCTCACATTCATTGAGAGGTGTAGGCTTTTTACAGGTGAGGATGGCTTGGCAGTCATAGATTCAGTTGAGACACGCGAGACCGCTCCGCCCGCGAGACTGCGGCTGGAACGCAAGCACCCGCTTGCCATTCGCTGGATGCACTGGATCAATTTTCCCGTGCTGTTCATCATGATCCTGAGCGGCATCCGGATTTATTGGAACACCACCGACAATGCGCATCTGCATCCGCACGCGATCTACCGCATCGGCATCGGTTCATTCACGCTCATCCGCTCTTTCCCTGACTCGGTGTGGAACGCGCTGAACATTCCCTGGCACGTGACCCAGGGACTTGGCGACCACTTCTTCTTCATGTGGATTTTCGCCATCAATGGCATCGCCTACGTACTGTACATGGTGGTGTCCGGCGAATGGCGCTTCATCGTACCGCGCCGCGAGAGCGTCACAGAGGCGGTCCAGGTGATCCTGGCCTCTCTTCGTCTGCGCAGGCAGCTTCCCCCGCAGAAAAAATATAACGGTGCTCAGAGGATTGCATATTCCGCTGTGATCGCGATGGGCGCGGGCAGTCTCGTCACCGGACTCGCCATTTATAAGCCACACAGTTCCATTACCTGACAACCCTCCTTGGTGGATATGAATGGGCGCGCTGGGAACATTTCTGGCTGACCATGGGTTTCTGCGCATTCTTCCTCGTCCATGTCATCCAGGTGGCTTTCGCCGGCTGGAATAACTTCCGCAGCATGGTGAGCGGCTTTGAGATCAGACCAGCCAGCGAGCCGTCGCTCGAAGCAGAAAGGGAGAGCTGGCGATGAGCGATTCCGAAGGCAAGCCGCTGGCAGACGACATGGAAGCGGACAACGCGAAGGTAGTTGCAGCAGTCGCGGAAGCACACGCGCCGCAGCTTCGCCGTCGCAGCATTGGGTGCGGCCGCCGGATATGGCGTTTTGCCGCTGGGTCGTTTTACGGCCCTAGCCGATGGAGACTGCAGCCGATTGCCGCGCCGCCGCGCTTACCAGATCAATGCAGAGTTATCGCGGGCGATCTTCGACGAGCGGGCACTCGCACCCACCTATCCTGTCAGCCACGCCGAGAACGTCCGCGTGTAAATGGCCGTCATCGGGCTCAAGCAGGATCTGATCGCAGATAGCTGGCGGCTGCAAGTTCGTCGGCGTCGAGAACGAGACGAAATTTCCCCAATACGTATCCGATGTCACCGCATGGGAATACGCATATCAGCCGCCGGCAAGAAGCGATGATCCGGAGGCCGCTCAGGAGCCTATGGCAAAGTCGGGCGGGGATAAGCCTCGATCGGGAACGCGCCGGCAAGTCCGTGCGAGGTCTGGAAGAAGCGGGCCTAAGCCGATCGACGCTTCCCGCCGGAACACCCGGGCTACTGCTCGCCATGGCAGATATCCTCAAGCTGCCGAGGCACGAGCTGGTCACGCAATTCAAATGCATCGAGGGCTGGAGCCAGATCATCCATTGGGGCGGCGTTCGCATGGCCGACTTCATCGAGGCCTATCCGCCCGCCAGAAAACCTGACGGCAGCCTTCCCCGCTACGTCTACATGGAGACACCGAATGGTGACTACTACGTCGGCTACGATATGAAGGTCTGCCGCCATCCGCAGACGCTGCTCGTCACCGAGATGGCCGGCGAATCCGCTGACCCAGGTCCACGGCGCGCCACTGCGTTTACACGCGCCGACGAAGTATGGCTACAAACAGATCAAGCGCATCGGCGTCATTGCATATACCGACTTAAAACCGGACGACTACTGGACCAAACTTGGCTACGACTGGTACGCGGGACTGTAGGCTCGTCGAAACGATCTTGGCCTCAGGAGCGAGTGCATTCGCCTTACGCAGTATGAGCTGGATCGCATGGCACAGATGACATCGCCTAGGGGAAACGCGGCGTAGCACATCAGCGGACCGAACTTCGGCAGCGACGCAAGCGCTGGATATACGTGCTGCCTGCCGTATTCATCACTTACAGCCTGGCCTACCTCGACCGCGCCAATTATGGTCTGGGAGCTGCCGCCGGTCTCGCCGCGACACTGCACATACTGGCTCCCAGTCGGCGCTTCTCGGCTCACTTTTCTTCCTCGGCTATTTCGCTTTTCAAGTTCCGGGAATGGCCTATGCCCGGCGTCACAGCAGCACCCGTATCATCTTCGCGGCGCTCATGTTGTGGGGAACGCTAGCCGCGCTCACCGGCGTCATTCGCCAGTTTTGGCTGCTCGCGCTTGACCGCTTCCTCCTCGGGGTCGCGGAGAGCATCATCTTTCCGGCCATGCTGGTGCTGATCACGCACTGGTTCACGCGCGCGGAGCGTTCGCGCGCCAACACGCTGCTGATGCTCGGGAATCCCATCACGGTTCTCTGGATGTCCGTCATCACTGGATACCTGATCCAGTTGCTTTTGGCTGGCAGAAGACCTTCATCGTTGAAGGCTTGCCCTCGGTTGCTCTGGGCATTCCTGTGGCTGCTGCTGATGCGGGACAAGCCGAGCGACGCGCCATGGATGAGCGCCGACAGCAGCGCGGCAATTAGAGCAACAACTCGCCAGGAACAGCTTGCGTTGCCGCGCATCGGCAGCTTGCGTGAAGCATTTGCTCGCCGAGATGTGTTGCTGCTAAGCGTTGTCTATTTCTGCTGGAGCGTGGGCGTCTATGGTTTTGTCCTTTGGCTGCCCGACAATCATTCGCGCCAAAGGCGTCACCATTGGCATTGGAAGACTGGCTTACTAGCAGCCGTGCCCTATCTGCTGGCGGTGATCCTGATGCTTCTTGCCGGCACATTTCTCCGATCGATCGCTGCGCCGCAGGGCAGTGATGTGGCCATTCCTTATCATCGCGGGCGTGGCGCTCTTCGCATCGTTTTTTCGTCGCAGGGGCGCAGTTTCTGGATGGCTTACGTTGCCCTCATTCTCGCCGGAGGGGCCATGTATGCGCCTTACGGCTCCTTCTTCGCATTTATCTCGGAGATCATCCCCAAGAATGTGCTGGACGAGGTGCTTGCACTGATGAACAGCAGTGGTGCTCTCGGCGGTTTTGCCGGAGCATGGCTTGTAGGACTACTGCAGGCGCGTACTGGAACTCTCGGCGGGATTTCTCCTGATGTCCGGATCACTAATCGGCTCGGGCCTGCTCATGCTTTGCTTTCCTTCAAGAGGCTTTGTCGAGGTTGCGCCCGATATCGTGTGAGACTCGCGTTTGCTACCAACAGCGATTTGTATCGAACAGTGCGCTGCCGATGGAAGGGAGCGCGTTGTCTATGGCGCGTCAGCGCGCGCGATCCTGAGCAGGGTTCGATTTTCTCCAGCAGGAAAGCGCCTGCCTGAAAATCGCCACGCAGATTCATGCCCAGGCCATTCTGCATCCAGTAGGCGCCGCTGGCTGAAGGGGGAGTATCGGATGCGGCGTCGCCATCAAGCGCGCGCAGGCGATAGACGGCGTGAGCGTCGAGTCCGCGCAGGTAGATTCGCGGGAAGGGATACCCCATCTGGCTGGAATGCAGAAAGGCAAAGACGACAGCCTGGCTGAGGTCAGACGAGACCGATTCGGTAATCGAAAATTCGCTGCCATTCAACGGAGAGATCAGGCGATAGAGCGAGCCGCGCTGGATTGTCTGTCGAATCTGCTTATATTGCGCAACCATTTTCTTTGCTGTCGCAAAGTCTTCCGGCTTCCACTTGGCCAGATTGGCGCCGATTCCCAGAGAACCCTGCATGGAGGAAAGAAAACGGTATTCGAGCGAGGTAGATCGATCGTTCACCCAGCCGGGAGAATCCGTAACCCAGGCCATCATGACACCGGGAGTGTACGCGTAGGTAAAGCCATTCTGAATGCTGAGACGATCGAACGGATCGGTATTATCGGAGGGCCATACCTCGTCGGTGTAGCGCATGATTCCGAGATCCACGCGGCCGCCGCCGCCGGAACAGGATTCTATCTCTACGTTCGGATGATGTTCGCGTAGTTCTTTGAGAATGGAATAAAGGTTCTCAACGTATTTGACGTAGACCTCTTTTTCATCTTGGGGCGCAACAGACGGCCAGCCAGGCTCGGACCAGTTCCGGTTGTAATCCCATTTGAGAAAGGCGATATCGTTGTCTGTGAGCAGCTTGTCGAGGAACCCATAGACATACGCCCGCACGTCGGGCCGAGCCAGATTCAGGACGAGTTGATTTCGCCCTTCGGTGCGCGGACGTCCGGGGAAGTTCAACACCCAGTCGGGATGCTTGCGGTAGAGTTCGCTGTTGGGGTTCACCATTTCCGGCTCGACCCATAAGCCGAAATCCATCCCCAGCGAATGCACTTTGTCGATGAGCGGTTTGAGCCCGTGGGGGAACTTTACAGGATTCACATACCAGTCTCCGAGACCCGCGTGATCGTCGTTTCTCTCGCCAAACCATCCGTCATCAACAACGAAACGCTCCACTCCGATGCTTGCGGCTTTTTCCGCGAGCGCCTCCTGCCCGGCTTCATTCACATTGAAGCCGGTCGCTTCCCATGAGTTGTATAAAACGGGACGGAGGCGCGGATGCGGAGCGTGAGGCAAAATCGATGCAATCTCAAAGCGGTGCAGCAGCCGGGATGCGCCGCCGATTCCTTCGTGCGAGTATCCCCCATAGAAAGAGGGCGTGCGAAGCTGCTCCCCGGGCGCGAGGCGGTAAGCGAAATCGAATGGATTAAAACCGCCGGTGACGCGGACCTGCCGCTCCTGATTTTCCTCGATGGCAATGCGCCAGGAGCCGCTCCATCCCAGCGCGCCAAACCAGACGTCCCCGTGGTCTTCATCCTGCGAATTTCCTCGCTCGATAGCAAACCAGGGATTGTTCTGATCTCCGGTCGATCCCCGGCGGCTTTCGAGAACGGTTTTCCCGGGATGCATCGCTTGCTGCTGAAGCTCCCACTCGCCGGCCCATCGTCCGGTGAGGTAGCGTAGTTGGTAATCCGCTGCTTGCGGAAGATTCCACGTTGCCGATGACGCTTCCTCGATGGTGAGGGGCTCCTGCGTCTTGTTCTCAATCACTGCGGAACGGCAGAGAATACCAGTGGCTGCGTCCACCTGGTAATGCAGCGTTACATACACATCGCGCGAGATGTCCTTGAGGACGATAGCCAGCGTGTCGCCCGTAATGGTATGCGAGACATAACGCAGAACCAGATCGCGGTTGCCGTCAGGAAACGTAATTTTAAGGTCGGGGACAGAGTAGAGCCCTCCGCCCCACGCCACAAACTCCTGCGGCGTTGCATTGACTGGAGGATCGAAGGAAGTATAGCCCGGAAGCGAGCGAGGTGATGGAAATGGATCGTCCGCACCGAGGCGCTGACCCCAATAGAGCGATTGGATTTCACCGTTTTCATTGACGCCAAAGAGATAGGTTATTCCAGCTGCATCGATGCGAAAGACGTGGGTCTGTGCGTTATAGCGAATCAGGGAAGGGGAATCTTCTCCGCTCGCCCAGCTGTGAATGGTGCAGAAGGCCAGGAAACAGACGAGAAACCGGCATAATGCATGCCGGTTCAGGATATTTTTGCGGACACCGAAGAGCTTTTTCATGGGCGGGCTAGTTCTATTCGCTCCGTTATGCTTTCATGGGATCTACACTTGCCGCTTTTTGTGCGGGAATCAAAGCCGCAAGCAATGTGGCTAGCCCCAGCAGTAATATTGCCGCTGCCATTGTTGCCGGGTCGTATGGCTTTACCCTACATATACTTCGTCCTCTCCGGTGGCGCACTCAGTCCATTATTATCCGCCGAGGGCGGAAAAGACGAAATCGCAACCGTTGCATCATCTCTTAACCGGATGCAAGTCAGCGCGCCTGAGGCTGTAAGGATGTTTGAAGAGGAATCGGCTGTAAATACAACCGGCCTAACTCCGGCACGATCGGAGGAACTTCATCCGGTCTGTTTCAGTTTTGATCTCCTTGGCCACCATCCCGTAAAGATCCTCCACCGAAGAACACCGCTTCGCCGCTCGCTTCACGACAACCTCCGAGATCGGGCCGATATATGCCGCCAGTTCCTTGCTGACGCGTTCAATCGTCTTCGGCTCAATGTTTGAGGCAATCGTTTCAGCATCAGGCCTGCGTCCAGCCGCTTGTTCCCCGAAAACTTCTGCCCCCGGTACACCTGGTTCCTTCTGTCTGTCATCGCCCTGTGCTGCAGTGGAATCTCCGCGCTGTGGGTCGAGATAGGGCTGCAGCGCCTGGAGTAGTACCTGTACATCCGACCTCCAGCGCGCGTGGCTCAACTCCACCGCATTTCGGTAAGCCAGTTCCTTCAAGTCGTCGGGAAGCTGCTCCACGTGCGGCATCTTCGCTCCGCGCACCAGCACAGGCACTACCGGGATATCGCGTCGAAGCGCCGAAGCCAGCTCGATCCGCACAAAGTCGTTGGGATCGTCAAGGCGCCGGCCTCCCGCAGAATCCCTCGAGTCCAGCCACTCCTGCCCTATCACCGCCAGAAGAACGCTGCAGGTTGCCACGCTCTTGTCGATCGCCTTCCTGAAGTCCCGTCCCGGCTCGATCGCCGCCACGTCCATAAATATGGACTCAGGGTTGAAGCGCAACATCAGATCATCGAAGAGGCGACCAGCCTCGCCTTCCGAATCGGTCCTTCGATAATTGATGAAAATGGATCGCAGAGCCGGCCTCCCAAGGGCGGAAAAGCAAATTCGGAGGAAGGAAAATGTAAATTCTGGGTAGTCCGCACCAGTGCCGTCTTCCTCAGAAAGACGCAAAAACTGAGTGTACTCTAGCACTTCGCCGCGATTCAATCTGAGAATCTTACAGTGAGCGATCGATGCCCGAACCGTGCAGGACAACACCTGCTACATACTGTGGGAGAGCCCGTTGACCCGCTAGCCGGCGGCTTTCGGAGGATATTTGCACTTGGTCAGCTTCCTTGAGCTGCCTGTACACCATTAGGTAGTGGCATGCCTTCAACGAAAGATGGGTCGCCTACAGAGTGCTGTGAACCAAAGGGCTCGCCCGCAGTCACTGGCGTAGAGCAGGGTCTGCGAGTCCGCAGTCCAGGCCGGCTGGACATTGTTGCATGCTGCGTGCGTGAGCCTTTGCGACTGGCCGTTGTTCAGGTTGCGAAGCCAAAGGTTCCAGTTTCCGCCCTGTAGTTCGCTGTAGGCCAGCCAGTGGCCATCTGGAGAGACGGAAGGATATCTAGCTTCGCCTGGGCCAAGAGATCTGATCCCTCCGGCCTGATCCACAGCGAATAGACTTGGACGGCCACCCGAGCTGGCTGCGAATAGAAGGTCTCCCGTTGGAAGGAAAGACATTTCAAGCACATTGAGTTCTGGTGGAGTCAGGGGCCTGTCGGTGTTACCCGATTGGTTCAGAGGGTGTATCCAGATGCGGGTGCGACCGTGGTCCTCGCGGAGAAACGCCAGCCATTTGCCATCAAAAGATGTCACGGGCGATTCGGCCTGCTGGATGTCGCGCCATCCTTCAAGCGTAGAGGTGACTGTTGATTGATGCCCGGTCTGCTCCAGCCAGCGTGCGCCATTTGCCGCGGTCAGCGCGAGGTAATCAGCAGGGCTGCTGCTGCTGAACTGGACGGCGCCGAGGTGGTTGAGCGCAGAGTGGTATCCGTCGCCCAGCATGGCAATGAAGAGGACGTTATCCTCTTGAGCAGATGGCTGGACCGCCATATAGGTGTCATTCGGGGCGGCGATCCTCCACAGATAGTCGGCGTAAAGGTCCCGCTGATTGTGGAGATTGAATGCGATGCTGAATACCAACACGATCGAGAGCGCGACTGCCCACACGGGCCGATTGAGTTTTGAGCTTTTGCGCGGCTCTTGTCGGATTAGAAGCGCATAAGTGAACACGCAAAACAGAATCAGCGCGTAAAGCCTTGGCACTGCCAGCAAGGCAGTCCAGCCTTGTCCTTTTTGGTTCGTTCCTCCTAAGATTCCCGCGGCTACGTAGAGAATGAGCAGAATCGCGGAAGCAAGCCAGGACTTCTGCCGCAGCAGGGATGCGAGCAGGAAGCACGCGGGCAAGATGAGAAGAGTGAAGAGATAGGCCGATGCTGACGTGGAGGTCACCAGTGCAGCCATCAGGATCGCTGCCCACTCCAGACGGATGCGGTGTGCAGAATTATCGTTCGGGATGGCGAACAGTAATGCCGGAGCAATCAACGCCATCTGCAGCAGAGGATGGAAGACCGCGAACAGCCACGGCGCATTCACGGCGGGATGCTGGTTCAACTGCGGCTCATAAATGAAAAGTCGATGCAAGAGGGAACTGAGAGATGCGGCTCTGAGATTGTATGGGTCCAGCCCTTCCCCACGGAGCACGCGGGGGAGCACCTGAAAAAGATAGGTACGATGCAGCTGCCAGCCAAATGCAAAAACCGAGACAACTACTGTCCCAAGGCTACCCACAACGACACCGGCGAAGGCCCTCAGGTCCCTCTTGCGAAGAAAATAAAGCAAATAGAGAACTGGAAAGACCTTCAGGCCTGCCGCAAGTCCTACGACTAATCCTGCGAGAAACTGCCGCTCACGAATGTATAGCCAGCACGACAGCGCAAGCAGGAACAGCAGTAAGACATAGTATTGCCCATACAGGAAATTGACCCGCAACGGAAAACTCAATACTGCTACGAGAGCGATGTGTCTCCATGGAAGCTGCGTCAAAGCACGCAGAAGGAATGCGGTCGCGAAAAGCAGGCCAAGGTTAAGAATGATCCAGCAATGTTTGGCCACCAAAGGAGGGAAGGACGTGAGCGGATAGACGACGAGAGTCGAAAAGGGCGTGATGGGCACCATGCCGACAATCCGCTGATCGATGTCGCGATGATCTTTCTGGCGCTGTAACCACAGCCACTCGTAGATGCGCGACGTGTCGTATCGTTCATGCGCGAGACGCGCAGTCAAATAATAATTTGGAAAGTCAGTGTTCAGCTTTTGCCAGGCGTTGGGTAGAGTGAGCAGGCCGATGTGTGCCGCCAGCGATGCGAACAGCATCCACTCGCCAATGCGAAGCCATCGGTGAGGCTCGGGGATAGGGTCGACTTTGGAAGATACTGAATTTTCCAACGGTCTCTGCTCCGCCGGGTCAGGCAAAATCATAGTACAGCCGCAGTCTTCTCTGTGCTGCCAAAAGATCATCCGCGATATGACCAGGGAGTTGGATCTCCATTGACGCAAACGGCCTATTGACTCGTCGACTGTTCGAATATGGACAGAAATTTTCCCATTTGGGCAGAACCTGCCCGATAGAAGTGGCCCGGCCAGAATCCCATCGGCCAAAAATTCAACCGGGCCGGCGTCACCGATGAGCCGCCATTCACGGTGATCGGCGTGGTCGGCAACGCGCACCATCACGCTCGCCAAGCCCGATCCGATGATGGTCTACGTGCCGTACTGGTATCGCTGCGACAGCGCCGCCGGGCTGCTTATCCGTACGCGGCAGGACCCGGCAGCGATGGCCGGCGCCATTCGCAAAGCAATCTGGAGCGTGGATCCCGAAGTATCTGTGCCGGTGGTGCGCGCTCTTGGCGGTGTCATCGCAGACTCAGTAGCGAATCGCCGCTTTGAAATGGATCTCCTGCTGCTGTTCGCCGTAAGCGCGCTGCTCCTCGCAGGATTAGGCGTCTATGGCGTCGTGACTTACTCCGTCGTCCAGCGGCAGCGCGAGATCGGTCTGCGGCTGGCGCTTGGTGCGCAAAGAGCAAATATCTATCGCCTCGTCTTGCGCGATGGCCTCGTGCCGGTTTTGATTGGTGCGGCCGCAGGAATTACAGTCTCGTTTGGATTTGCGCGCGTAGTAGCAAGCTTGTTGTTCGAGGTAAGTCCGTACAACCCTGTGATTGTCATCACCGCTCTTTGCGTGCTCGTGGCTGTTGGGACGGCCGCGTGCCTTCTCCCGGCGCGTCGCGCGGCCGCCGTTGATCCCATGCAGGCTCTGAGAGCGGAATAACGGCGGTCGGCAAAAGCCGATTTTTTATGAAAGGTTCGGCGCTAAGGCGATATATCAACAATTGCCCGCGGACGAGGCATTACCTTGGGAACCGAGTCAATGAGGAGCCGAAAGTCCGGCGCTTACTCTCCGCGTCGGGGATGGCGCATCTGGACGACAGCTACCCGGCGATATTGACGAGCGCGCTGTGCGCGATGTGCGTTACATTCAATCGACACTTGGCCGACAAGCCCGCTACGTATCCAGATGCGATTGTATAATTCCGCGTAACGAGTCGCTCCGTCGCTTAGAAGCGGCGAGATATTGGTGCTAGCACCACTCCGAGGTTCTTAGTTTCCGATTCGCCGACTTGTGAGGAGATTTTCGAGCGGCGTTTTGAGAAGCCAAAATTCCGTCGCAAGGCAATCACGGCGAAGCCGATGTTACCGGGGGGCGCAGATGGCCATGATCGAAAAGATCCTCTATCCGGTCGATTTCTCGCCTTCGTGCATTGCCATGGCTCCTTATGTCAAAAGAGCGGCGGCTGTGCTTGGAGCCGAAGTGTCGCTGGTTCATGTTGTCAATCTTGCCAGCTACAACGGGTTCGAACTTTACCTGAGGCCAATTTCCGAGGTTTCAGAGGAGCACCTGAACATTGGCCGGGAGAGCCTCGATTTGTTCCTCGCGGCAGAATTTCCCGTCGCCGGGTGCCCGAGAATCCTGGCTTCGGGGGATGCAGCGACACAGATCGCCCAAGTTGCGAGAGACGGCGGATTCGATCTCATAATCATGCCCACACACTCTGGCATATTCAGACAAATGCTGCTTGGCTCAACGACGGCTAAGGTACTCAATGACGCAGACTGTCCGGTATTGACGAGCAGGCATGCTCAGACAATCGCTCCGAGACCATTGGAACACCGAAAATGGCTGTGCGCGATCGGCTTGAACTCCGATTCGGAAAGAGTTCTTCGTTATGCCAGCCAGCTGGCGGCACAAGCGCGCAGCAAGCTTTCGATCATTCATGCGGTGCGAGCCGGAGATCCCGGCCTGCCGGTCCAGCTGGACCTTGAAGAGCAAGTCGCCTCTGGCGAAAGGCAGCAAGCGCGCCGGCGCATAGCGGATCTTCAGCGGATCGTTGGTTTGGAAGTTCCGGTTCGCGTTGTAGTCGGGCCAGTCAAAGAGGCGCTGCTTGACGCTGCCAGGCAGTCGGACGCCGACGCGCTCATGATCGGCAGGAGCCCGCAGCGCGGTGTTTATGGTCGCATACGGGATCTAACCTACGCGATGATTCGCGATTCACCGTTTCCTGTGCTCAGCATCTGACGCGGGTGTCCGCTTGCCCGCTTCCCGAGAGGCGCAGATTTTGCACAAGACGGAAGGGCTCTCAGTGAACTGTGTTTGCATCTCATTTTGCACCTCATTTTTGAGTTGGGAATGAATCGATCTGGCAAAAGGTCAGTCCCGGTGCTCATCGCGTTGCTTGCGGGCAGGGATCGCCTGCGCACAAAAAGCGCCAGCGTCACCCCGACGCGGCCCTGGGATGTGCCTTCCGACCAACGAGCAGTTGAACGCCGGCGCGGCCGGCCCTGTCTTCGCTCCCGATCCCATCGAAGATTTATACGCTGCCTGAGCTGGTCAACATCGCCGAGCAGAACAACCCCGAAACGCGCGTGGCATGGGAGAACGCCAAGGCGCGCGCCGCCGATCTGGGGGTCTCCAAGGCGACCCTTTACCCTACTCTGGCTGCCCTGGCGCTTGCGCAGACAGCAACCGTAGCGGATATCTTTTTCTCTCCGAATTGGATCCGCCAGACGACCGGGACATTTTCTCCGACCCTGGCCTCGATTACATTATTTTCGACTTCGGCAGGCGATTGCAGGAAGTCGCGATCAGTCGAAGCAACCTGCTGGCCGCCAACTTCCTTTTCAACGACACCCACCGCAAGATTATCTTCCAGGTCATGGAAGCCTATTACCGGGTGCTCAACAGCAAAGGCCAGGAGGACGCGCAGGAAGCCAACCTGAAGAACGCGCAGACGGTGCAGGACGCCGCCGAAGCGCGGCTTCATGAGGGTCTGGCAACCTTGCCGGATGTGCTCGAAGCCCGCAGCGCTGCCGCCCAGGCAGACTATGATCTGCAGGCAGCGATCGGCGCGACGGAGATCGCCCACGGCGACCTCGCAACCGCTCTCGGCATTTCGCCTACCAGCCAGTTCCAGGTCGAGAGCATTCAGGATCTGACCATCCCGCAGGACCTCCCCGACACGGTAGAGAAGTCCATCGACCGGGCGCTGGCGCAGCGCCCTGACCTTATGCAGCAGGTGGAGCAGCTTCGCGCCGCCGGGGCCGAAATCAAGGCCGCAAAGACCGCTTATCTGCCCACTCTGAGCTTCGATGGCTGCGGCGGCCTGTCCCGCAGCTACGGACAACAAAATCTGGCGCCGGGAGTTTACTCTCCGAACCAGGAGACCTGGGATGCAAGACTCAGCCTGACCTGGAATCTGTTTGATGGGTTTGCGCGCGAGAACCGGCTGGCCCGGGCGAAAGCCGATCAGAAGCAGGCCGCGGCGCAGGTCGACGCCATTCGCGATCAGGTGGAAAACCAGGTCTGGTCGGCCTACTCCACCGCCCGGACGGCACTCCGCCAGCAGAAGGCGGCAGCCGCGCTCCTGGCCGCTGCAAGCGAGTCTTACGACGCGGCCTTGCAGTCGTACAACTACGGCGTTCGCAGCCAGATCGATGTGGTTTCCGCACAGCGCGCTCTGGCTGCGGCGCGCACCGCCGATGTGAGCGCGCGCACGCAACTGTTGACCGGAGTCGCCGCATTAGCCTTCCAGACTGGAGACCTGCTTCATGCAAAAGGGCCGTAAGATGACGAGAAAGTTGAAATCGCCGAGCCACCCGCGCCTGATCCGAACGGCCGTGCGTCGCAGCTTGGTCTGCAGCCATGCTGTTGGTCGCAGGATGTTCTCGCGCGCCCACCTTCAATATCCTTGGTTCGTTTTTTCCCTTCGTGGATATTGTGCGGGGTCATTGGCATCCTGCTCGCCGTTGCTGCGCGATTGTTCTTTGTGCGCATCAAGCTGGAGCAGCAACTGACACCGCTGATCGTGGTGTATCCGTGCCTGGCTGCATTTTTCACATTCACCCTTTGGCTGTTGTTCTTCAGCTGATTCGGAAAGGAGAAGCGATGCCCGAAAACGACCCAACTCCCCCGTCCAAACGCCTCGGCAGAATCGTGAGCATTTCCATCATCGCCGCCGCGTTGATTACCGGACTGCTGGTGATCGACGAGACCAATAAATATCCCCGCACCGATGACGCTGAGGTATTCGCCAACTTCATCGGCATTGCTCCGCAGGTCGACGGCCCGATCACGCAGCTCGCCGTGCAGGACAACGCCTTCATCAAGCAGGGCGAGTCTGCTCTTCGAGATCGATCCCCGACCTTACGAGTACGCGCTGCAGAAAGCCACTTCCGACCTGAACACGCTTGAGGGGCAGATTGTCGACCAGCGCAGGACGATCGCTTCGCAGGTGAGCGCCGTCGGAGCCGCGCGGGCGAATACGGACAGCGCCGCGGCGAATGTCGACCGCGCTGCGGCGGCAGTGAACGAAGCCAAAGCAAATGTTGCGAACGCCAAGGCCGCCCTCGACAGCGCCAACGCCGAACTGCTCTACACGACCAACAACTATCACCGCATCGAGCCGCTGCTGGCCAAGCAATTCGTCACTGTAGATCAGGTGGACCAGGCCAGGACCGCGGTCACCGCGAGGGAACAGGCCGTGCAGCAGCAACGCGCGCAAGTCATCCTCGCGGAAGCTCAGGTGCAATCCGCCCAGGCGCAATACGAGCAGGCGAAGGCGGTAGTCGAGCAAAGCCATGCGCAACTCGGCCAGTCGCAACACAGCGTGCTTACCCTCGATCCGCTCACCGCCCAGCGTGAGGGCCGCGCTTCGGCCATCCGAACCGCCGAATACAACCTGAACAATTGCCAAGGTCTATTCGCCGTTCGATGCGCGAGTCACCAATCTGACCATCTCGCAAGGCGCTTACGCCCACACCGGCCAGCAGGTCTTCACCTTGATCGACACGCGCATCTGGTGGGCGGTCGCGAACTTCCGCGAGACCCAACTGCACCAGATCCAGCCCGGGATGCGTGCCTATGTCTACGTGCTCTCCAGACCCGACGATCCGATATGACGGCGTGGTCGACAGCGTCGGCTTTGGCGTGCAGCCTGACTCAACGCTGGTCGGAACATTTGAATCCTCTGGCTTGCCGGACGTGCAGCGCTCGTTGAACTGGGTGCATCTGGCCACTCGCTTCCCGGTACGGGTGCGCATCAATGCGCCTGAGACGGAGCCTTTTCGCCTCAGCGAGTCCGCGGTGGTGATCATTCGCGGAGACGAGAAAGCGAAATAGCCATGGCCGACCCAAAGCGAGGCGGTCTGCCGCACGCGCGATCGATCAAGGCAGGCAGATGGTTCTGGAACTTTCTCAAGCACGAGCTGGCGCCCTATCCGGGCAGAGCCTGGGTGGTCGGCCGCATGACGATCTCCGCGACCATCGTGATGCTGCTGGTGATGACGTTTCGCATTCCCGGCGGCTTCCTGGGCGCGATCTTTACTCTCTTAATCAGCCGGGAGAATCCTACGGCGACGTTCCTCTCCGGATTCCGGACCGCGGTCGCTTTCCTGATTGGCACCGTCTACACAGTTATCGGCGTCTCGCTATTGCTTGACGATCCGCTCACCCACTTCCTGTGGGTTGCAGGCAGCCTCTTCGTTTTCTTTTACCTGCTGCGCATCATTGCCGATTACGGGACGGCGGCGGCCTTGGGCTTCGTGGTCTTGGGGGCCATCCCCCTGTGGGATGAGACCACGCTCAATGTAAATACGCGAATGGAGAACACCCTCTGGCTGGCCGGTGTCGTCGTTCTCGGGGTGGTGGTAACGATCGTTGTCGAGTATGTTTTCCGCGGAGTCCATCCAACCACCGACCTCACTGAAGGCATTGAGGTCCGTATGCAGACAGTGGAAAATGTCTTGCGGAGTGCGGCGACGGAGCGGCCTCTGAAGAGCGAGTGGGAGAAACGGCTTTCGCTGTATGCGACCGTTGGTATATCGAGGCTTCGCAGGCTCATCCTTCGATCCGAATATAGCCCCCACTTCAAGGCGCAGATGGGCGCCGCGATTGCCTTGTTGGGACGTTTGGTAGACATTGCACGCCAGCTTCCGGCTGGCTCTCGCCGAGCGCGCCCAGCCTATCGACGCAGCCGACCGTCACGCTGCCTACGACTTGGCGGATCAGATTGCCTTGCTCTGCAGGAACCTGATGCTGCGGCAACTCCCCGTCAAGATTGAGGGAGCTTCGCAGGAAGAACCATCGAACCTGCCCTTTCTGCCCGCGATGGAGAGGACTGTTGCGCTCATTCCGGAAGCATTTGCCGGGTCGCAATCTATACAAGTGTTCATCCCCGGGCCTTTGGACGAAGAGGAACCCGCGCGCATCTTCGTTGGCGATGCATTTTCCAACCCTGCCCACGTGCAATTCGCCTTGCGTGGCACGCTCGCGGCCATGGCCTGTTACATCACCTACACGGCGATCGACTGGCCGGGGCTAAGTACTTCGGTGATCACTTGCTTCATCACCGCGCTTTCGACCGTCGGTTCCTCGCGGCAGAAGCAAGTCCTCCGGCTTGAGCGGCGCATTGATCGGCGGCATTATCTTTGGCATGGGCGCGCAGGTATTTGTGCTTCCATACCTCGACACGATTGCCGGCTTCACTGTGTTGTTTGCGGTTGTAACGGCGATTTCCGCGTGGATTCAGACTGCGTCCGCAAGGCTTTCCTACCTTGGCGTGCAGCTCGCCCTGGCATTTTACCTGATCAACCTGCAGGAGTTCACTATCCAGACTTCGCTCTCCATCGCCCGCGACCGCGTCTTCGGAGTCCTGCTCGGCCTCGTGTCCATGGGGCTCTTCTTTGACCTGCTGTGGGTGAGACGCCCCCTTGAGGAAATGCAGGCAGTCTTCGCCCGCAATCTGGAGATGTTCGCGGAGCTTACAGAGCAGTTGCTGGAGAAAGACCAGATCAAAGCCATCAAGCGGATTCGCCAGTTGCGCGATCAACTCAAGGCCGGGTTTCAGGCAGTGACCGCGCAATCCGACGCGGTTCTTCTGGAGTTCGGCCCCTCGCGTCAGCGAAAGCTGCAAATTCGCGAGGAGATCCGGCGATGGCAGCCGGCCATCCGCACGCTACTACTGGTGCAAATCACCGCGGCGCAATACCTCACCCAAAAACCGCTCACCGACCTGCCCGAGCCCATCGCTGAGGCTGGCATCGGGTTCGAAAGGGACATTGCCCGGGTGATGCGTGCCATGGCCAATGAGGTCAGCGGGAAGCCTGTTGTTGCGGGAGTCCCGGATATCCGAACGTCGGCGACGCGGTTGCGGGAAGGAATCCCCAGGTATTATCGCGATCTTGGCATGCCGGTCGCTCCCCAGGCCTCCGATGTGATGGGCCTCACGGAGAGTCTCGCATCGATCCTTGCGCCACTCTATGAAGACATCCACTCGACATTTGCGGTGGCGTCAAAGACAGCAGGTGCCCAACCGGAGTTTCTGCAAAAGGAAGCGCGATCATAGAACGCGCGGGAACTCATGTCCGTGAGCTTCTTGTTTAGTCATCGCCCCTAGGTAGAGTCCGCAGGCATCGAGTCGTTGCGAGGTCGCGTTGTCGCACGGGGCCGAGAGGAAGCAGGCTGTTCATTCGGACTCGAATGCCGTTTCCAAGCCGCCACCATGCACCATAGAAGAGAAGTATGGTGGCGGCTTAGAACGATGTTGCCGACCCCTCGCGAGGGGCTGGTTGGCAGGGTCAATTAGATTCGAATACGCCCCAAGCATTTATAGCTTTCTTGAAAGGATCATCGCGTCGCCAGCATCGGAGTTGCTCAGGCTGCCTGTTGCTTTGGTTTACCGATCTTCTGCCCGAGGAACTCCAATAGCTCACGATTCACTTCCTCCGCGTGGGTCCAGGTTACGCAGTGCGGTCCATCTTTCACCACGACCAGGCGGGCGCCCTTGATCAGCTGGGCGGTACGGCGTCCGGAAGCCGCGATGGGCAGAATCCGGTCCGCGTCACCGTGAATTACCAGGGTGGGTATGTCGATTTGAGCCAAATCCTTGCGGAAGTCCTCGTGCCACGTCGGTACGCAAGCGAGACTAGCCGTGGCAGAGGCGCCAGCTGCGACATTCCAGCTGGACTGGACGGCCTGTTCGCTCACCCACTTGCCCAGCAGAAGATCTGTGTTATAGAAATTCTTGAAAAAATCAGTGAAAAATGCGTAACGGTCCGCGCTGACGGCTTTCTGGATCCCCTCGAAGACACTGCCGTCTACTCCGTCCGGGTTGTCCGGCGTTTTCAGCAGGAACGGTGGCACCGAAGAGATGAACACCGCTTTGGTTACGCCCTTCGATCCGTATTTGCCCAGGTAGCGCGCCACTTCACCGCCGCCCATTGAGAAACCGACCAGCGCGAAGTCATTGAGCTCGAGGCGTGTCACTATTTTGCGCAGGTCTTCGGCGAAGGTGTCGTAGTTGTAGCCTATGGTTGGCTGGCTGGATTTTCCGAACCCCCTTCGGTCATAGGTGATGACTCGGTGACCTGCAGCCAGAAGCACCGCGACCTGTTTCTCCCAGGAAGCGCCGTTGAGTGGATATCCGTGGATAAGGACAACGGGCCTACCGGAGCCGTGGTCCTCGTAGTAGAGATCGATGTTCCCGGAGTTTTCTTTTCCGACAGTAATGTATGACATTGAGATTCTCCCTTTTCGATGCGTTGGTGTTGTTGGTCTAAAGAAGGCGGTCGGGAAGTCTGAAGCACGATCAACCCATGCAGCACGATGCGTGAGGGACCAGCGAGACGCTTACTGGCTGATGCCCTGATCGCGTACCAATCTTCTGGGCTTAGGTTTGTTGTGCAAGAGGAATGCCAAAGACACGCACAGAAAACACGAGGGTTATTAAGCGAACTCATGAAGCCCTAAGTAATTTCTACCGGGAATTTCTACCGGCCTGAGGAAGTCGCGCTATCGTCAGATGGCTGGTTACGGAAATCGTGTTTGGTTTTCGATGGAAGAGCGACTCTAATCCTGCTCGCCGAGCGTTTGAGTATAGGTCTTGCCATATGGATAAAAGAGCTCTTTGCGGCCTTCCTTCCATGCGGCTTTCATTTCCGGCGTTGTGATATCCCAATCTGGCCGGCACTTTTGGGTGACGGCGCGAAGGTCCTGACGAAGATCCTCAAGCGTCGGTCGGCCGAAGAACCAATAGCCGTTGTAGATCTTGTATACGACGAGGCCCGGTTCCAGAACGATGACGTGTGGAATCATCGGATTGTTCACTGGATCCGTGTATTCGGCAATGTCGAGATCCTTTTGAACGATTCGTCCCGCATCAGAGAGAAACGGCCAGTGAGCACCGACGCCTGTGCGGTACTCGTTAGTAAGAGTGATATTGTCAGTGCTTATCGTGACCAGACGGCAATATGCAACTTCCAGCTCACGGTGCAGTTGGACAAGCAGTTCGGCCTGCCGGCGGTCCTTGGGGCAAAAACCACCGCGGCTGAGTACGAGAACCATGGGATGCTGGCCCTGCAGTTCCGAGAGCTTGCGGCGCTTCGCAGCATGATCAGTGAGTTCGTAGTCGGGAAAGAGCGCGCCGGGCACAATATCGGATCGCATGATTACAAAAGCTCCTTTCGCTGTCGCTTAGGTTGAAACCGCAATCTTTTGAGTTTTGATCATAAATAGACAATAGACTTTAACTTTTCTTGAATCCGATTACGTGCCCGGGCAATCCGTACATGCCGGTTAACAGTCCGGCGATTGGCGAGCTCTTCAGCCTGTTCAAATTCGCCAACAATTGATAGTAACGTGCGCTCCATTATTTAAGAGGCCGGAGTTGAAACACGATCTCCGGTTTCTTAACTTTTGTTCTTCGATGCATGGCCCCGCTCTTACTCCGTTTTTCGGCGCCTCCCTCGGCACCTCGGTTTCCAGCCGGACATCTCTGGCTTGAGAATGCGGCATCCACTGAACAAGCTTGAATTTGTCGTCAGGAGGAACAGATGATTCTTCTGCTAATTATTCTGATTTTGTTGCTTATCGGCGCTTTTCCAGCGTGGCCCTACAGTCGCGGATGGGGCTACTATCCAAGCAGCGGTCTTGGGCTGATCCTGATTATTCTGATCGTTCTTCTGCTGCTGCATGTTGTTTGAGGGGAAAAGGCAGGACATGTTTGCCCGCTGGCAGCAGCAGTTTACTGTTGTTATGGAGCGGGAGACGGGGATCGAACCCGCAACCAACGGCTTGGGAAGCCGCTACTCTACCATTGAGCTACTCCCGCTCGACCTCCTGAGTGTATCAAATGCGTAACCCGGATATGTGTCGATATCCGGGTTACGTTTTGCAATTAGCTATTGCAGCCATTCGGCTTGTATCGGGCCGGTTAAGAGCGGCCGCGGATCATCTTCTGCAAAAAGCCGAACCGCTTTTTCTCAGCCCGTTCAAACAGAAGATATTGCAGCGATGCGGTCCTGCGGTAGCGCCGCATGCTGATCATGCGTTGAACAGTTATCAGATGCAGGCATTTTTTCAGCAGGCTCGAGCTGGCTTCGCCATTCTTCATTCGGCATTTCCTTTCACTTAGTCGCCGTAGGCTGCGGCTGTGGAGCGATCAAAGTTCTTTGCCGGATGGAGCGGGAGGTACTTGGCTCCGGCGTCTTCCAGTCGGAACTTGCCGATGTGTTCTTCAAGCCGTCTTGCTCCGTGGCCAACCGACTCGACGATGGCGTTGGTGGCCGGGATCGACGCGGCAGATTCTTCGCCCAGCTGATTGATGGTGTCGACACTCTCGCTCGATTGGCGGGCGGCTTCGGCCTGTTGCATGGATGCGGTTGCGATCTGCGCGATCATTGAATCGACCTGGTCGGCCATCTGGATGATGCGGCTGAGTGCTTCGCCGGCGCGGTGATTGATCTCCACGCCCTCGTTCACTGTAGTGGTCCCCAAATCCATCGCTTCGACAGCTTCGCGCGTGTGGGCTCGAATGCCCTGGATCATTTGCGCGATCTCGCTGGTTGCGTTGCGAGTCGATTCAGCGAGTCGGCGCACCTCCCCGGCAACGACGGCAAACCCGCGGCCCTGTTCTCCCGCGCGCGCGGCCTCAATAGCGGCATTCAGTGCGAGCAGGTTCGTCTTTTGCGCGATTTCTTCAATCACGTTCACGATGCGGATGATCTGCTCGCTCTCCTTGCCGAGACGCTGCACAGTCGTTGCGGTGTTGCGAACCGATGCGGCGATTGAATTCATACCGTTCAGCATCTGTTCGACGATAGAGCCTCCGTCGCGCGCGGTGGTTGCCGCCTGGCGGGAACTGACGGCGGCGCTTTGCGCGTGGCGCGAAACCTCGGCGATGGAGATGGACATCTCCTGCATTGCTGCTGCGGCCTGCTGCGTCTGCAGGCTTTGCTCCTTGGTGCGTCGGAAGGATTCGTTCGCAGAGCCGCTGAGCTTGGCGGTGTCTTCGCTCACTGTTCCTGCAATTTCCATCATGGTGCGAATGATCTGGCAGAGGTTTTCCTGCATCCGGTTGATCGAGACGGCCAGTCGAGTCACCTCGTCATTGGAATCCATGTGCAGCGGTTCGCCGGTCAAGTCGCCCTCGGCGATCGACTGGGCACGGCTGGCAACAAATCCGATGGAGCGCACAATGCGGCGCATGGTGACTTCGGCCAGGCCCGCGCCGAGGATGCCTCCCATCAGGATACCCAGCCAGAGATAGAGAGCTTCCATGCGGTTGATCTCGACGACGTGGTTGAGATCGCGGTTGGTGGCAGCTCCGAGCGAATCCACGACGGCGGTGACGGCAGCCATGAAGTCGGCGCTTTGTTTGGCCACCTGGCCTTGAAGCAGATCGAAGGCTTCGCTGGTCCCGTCGCTGCCCTGGCCGACGGCAAGCGTTTGCACCTGCTTCTGGCTCTGTTCGATCTCCTGGTACTGATCGAGGAGGGAAGTCATCTTCTGCGCGCCTACGATGCTGTCATAGGTGGGCCGAAGTTGCGCGATGCTCTGGAGCACCTGCTGCGCCGTATAGCGGTAATGTTCAATTTCGGCGCTGTATCGTTGCGCCATCGCGGGGTCGGAACCGAAGAGCACGTAGGACTGAAGGGACGCGGAAGCGCCCAGCTGGGAGACGCGCAAATCTCGAATGGCGTTGAGTGCGGGAATTCGCTCGGACGTTACCTGCTCCGACATGCTGCTCACCTGCCGCATTTTCAGATAGGCGGTGAACGAGCCAAGCAGTACAAAAGTCAGCAGCACAATGGTGCTGAGGCGCAGTTTATTCGAGAGACGTGCGTCGATCATGGCCATGGTTTTCTGTGTCCTCAGCTCTGGCTGGAGTTCTATTCGTTCACTTCGAAGTCAATGTCGATGCTCTCGGTGGATGAGCCGGCGCCGGGAACGAATTTCCATTTCCTGATCGCCTCTTCGGCAGCGGGGGCGAGCAACTTGTTGCCGCTTATTGTCCGGGCTTGGGTCACACTTCCGTCCGCAGCTACTGTGGCCTCAACGCGCACGGTACCGCCAATGTGCATCCGCTTGGCTAGTTCCGGATAGTCAGGCGGGACGCGTCGCTGTACTTTGCGGTCAGCGGCGGCAGCCGGCAATGCGGTAGAGGCGACGACAGCAAAAGCTAAAAAAGCGGCAGAAGTCTTGCGCAAGCGGAAGGGATTCATCAGCATACCTCGTGGCGGAAATCCGCCGGATGAGATAGCTATCGGCTATTTATGGAAAGGCTTGAGGTTATCTCAGACAGCGCTGGATTTGCCCGAGAAGTCAGCGGCTCTGGTTCTGGACGGCGATGAAGGTCATATCGCGGGCAGCGCTGCCGGTTTCCCTGCGCCAATTTTCGAAGAGGCGGCCGTAGCTGTCGGTCATGAGCGAGGCCGGGTCGAGGCCGAGGCGCTCACTGATAGTGTCAATCCATTCTTCCGGGGCCTTCGAGCTCGGCGAAAACCCCGACCGGGGTTTCATCGATGACACAGTGCCCGGTAGCATCGGCGTATTCGGCGCGCCATTTCTCATAGATAAAGACCGGCTCGTATCCGAGCTGGGTGAAGATCGACCCGAGCGCCTCGCCATCCGCGACTTCAGTTTCGATTTCGACGCGGTGCTTGTGCCGGGCGTTGGGATCGTGATCCGACGGCAGACATTTGTGAGTCAAGACCCAGCGGTCTCCGTATTTCCTAACCCGGAGAATGGCCTGACGCGCGCGCAAACTTCGATCGGGCGTGTCATAAAGAGTGTTTCGCTCAAAGGTGCGCGGTGTGAGGCTGCGAAAGCCCAGGCTGCGGAGTTTCTCCTGCAGTTGCTGGCTGTCGTCGACGCGAAACTTGACTTCGATCTCGACGGCATTCATAAAGCAAGTATAAGACGGCGGGTAGGGGATAATAGCTCATATTCCTTTGTGCGGACCTGATGCGGACTTTGCGGCTTTTTGTCGACGCGAACAACCTGGACTCGGCTTCATCGCGCGCCTCGATTGAGCAGGCGGGTACGATCCTGCGCGCCGGCGGCACGGTCGCGTTTCCAACCGAAACGGTTTATGGTTTGGGCGCAAATACCCTTGACGCGGCGGCGGTGGCAAAGATTTTTGCCGCCAAGCAAAGACCCGGATGGGATCCGCTGATTGTGCATCTTGCGGACCGCGCGATGCTGCCTTCAATAACCGCGAGCGTCCCGGGAAATGCAGCGCGGCTCATGGACGTTTTCTGGCCCGGCCCGCTCACGCTGCTTCTGCCGCGAGGGGCCTCGATTCCGGATGCGGTGACCGCCGGCCGCCCTCTGGTAGGCGTGCGCGTGCCGCGGCATCCTGTGGCTCAGGCCCTGCTGCGCGCGGCAGGTGTGCCGGTGGCGGCACCCAGCGCGAACACCTTTGGGCGCATCAGTCCCACGCTGGCAGCGCACGTTGCGGAGGATCTGGATGGAAAAATCGATGCGATTCTGGACTCCGGCGAGACGACCCACGGGCTTGAATCAACGGTCATCGACGCATATGCGGAGCCTTGCGTCGTCTATCGTCCCGGAGTCATTACGCTGGATCAGATTCGTGTGGTGTGTCCCGGCGCGGTCGCGTTTCAAGAGACGGCGCGCTCTGCAGATGCGAGGCCTGAGGCGCTACCTTCTCCGGGTGTGGGTCTTCGACATTATGCGCCGCGCGCGCGGCTGATCCTGGTGGACGGCTCAGAGCAGGACCAGATGAGGCGGTTGGCGGATGAAGCGCAGACCGCCCAACAAGCCGGGGAAAAGGTGGGGCTGATGCTTCCCGCAGCATTTCAAGATGCAACAGCTGGCCCCGATACACTGCTGTATCGCTGGGGTGAGTGGACCAACGAGGCAGAATTGGCGCACAGGCTATTTGCCGGACTGCGCTGGCTGGATGCGGCGGGCGCTACGGTCATTGTCTGTCCGCTGCCTGCAGCCCAAGGGATTGGCGTGGCAATGCGCGACCGTTTGAAGAAGGCGGCCCGTAAATAGGAACAAGCTGCGGCTCGCGCTCAGCTGTGGTTTTCACCGGCTTTGTAGATGTACTTGATCCCCGCCTTGTAAATCAACATACGCGTGAAGCCCTTGACCTTGATCGCATTGCGGTCATACCACTCAATGCAGCCTTCGATCTGTTCGCCGTCGTCAAGGACGATAATCATGGGCGTCTGCGTCTGTACCTGCTTTTGAAAGTAGAAGGCCTCGGCATGCGAGCTCTCCTGGGTCGCCGCGTATGAGCCCATGCTCTGATGAGCGAGGATCGGCGATTCTTCATGCAGTGTGAAAGCGCGATTGCGAAAAGACCGCGCAGGCAACGTTGGACGGACGAGTTTACGCGGCCCGGTTACCGGGAGGCTTGCGCTGTTGGGCGGCGGGCCAATTGGTCCCGGAATTCTCGGTCGGCGTCACCGCCTGGAGGTTCGCCGCTCCTCGTTTTGGAAGGGGCTCAGAGCGAAACGCAGGCAGACCGGTGGCAGGTAAATGGGAAGAGTTCGCCATAAAATGATAAAGCAGTGCTGGACAGATAAGATGCGAGATCATATCTCCGCTGCTGCCTGTGGTTCCTGTTTTGAATTGCTTGCTGGTTGGTATATTAGCCGAGGTTCGGCACGAAGGCCAGAAGCATCTTAAACATGGGTAAGGTTGGCGGCGTAAGCGTCGAGCGATAGGGAACGGAGCAGGTTGCGCCGCATCCCTGACTCAACCTGGGAAAGACCCCGCTCAGCGCCCTCGATCCAGTCAATCGTGACCTGCTGCGCGGTCGCGGCGAGTTCCTTCTCAAGATCGACGTTGCGGATGAGATGCGGCGCGCCGGAGTGCAGCAACAGGAGGTCTTCGAGCAGGCTGCTGAAGGCGCGGATGAGGCTTGCGGTCTTCTGCTGGCCCTCGGCTCCGGCGCGATAGGTTTCGGTCATGCGGAAGAGCGCGGAGAAATCCGGCTCGCGCGTTGCGGTGTGGAGGATCACGAGCGCGTCGGCGCGGCTGGCAAGGTAGGGTTCAAGGTCGAAGCCGAGGGCCTGACCGATAGCTCCCTGCGCGAGCCGCGCGATGAGACTGCGCTGCGGCGGCCGCAATTCCGTCCGACGCTCGGCCAGAACGGCCTCGATTTGTTCAAGCGGCAGGGCTCCCAGGCGCACGATAGCGGCGCGCGAGCGGATGGTCGGCAGCAGATCGCCGGTGTTTTCCGCGAGTAGAAAGATGCTGGCGTGCGCGGGCGGCTCTTCGAGCACTTTGAGCAGCGAGTTTGCCGCCTCCTTCATAAAAGCGGAACTCGTGAAGATGTAGACGGCGCGTTTGGCTTCGGCAGGCATGCGGTAAATCTCGCGAATGAGCGAGCGCACCTGGCCCAGTTTGATGAGAAGCTGCGGGGGATCGGGTGGAATAACGAGCAGGTCGGGATGCGTCTGGATGAGGATGCGGGTGTCTTTCTTGTCCACCTCGCGAAGGTCTTCCCGGGCGGCAATTGCCTCGTCGACACGAGCGTCAAGGTCAGAGGATTGGCCGATTCTGACGCAGTTGGAGCAGACGCCGCAGGCGTCGGGCAAGCCATCGGTTTCCTGCAGGTCCAGACAATTCAGCGTTTGCGCAAGTTTGATGGCAAGCGTGTATTTGCCCGCTCCGCGCGGCCCGCTCAAGATGAGCGCTTGCGGAAAACGGTCGGCAGCAATGGCGTCGCGTAGATGGCGGACCGTAGTTTGATTGCCGAGGAAGTCGCGGAAACTCACGGATTCAGATTAGCAGGGTAGGTAAAGCCAATGCCCGAAAATTCCGGGCACTCGGCGATACGACTGGAAGCCTTAAACAAAGCGGTACGGTAGAACACACAGCCGCACCGCTTTGTTCTTTATGGGAGCGTCAGCGGCCTAGTCCCGCGGCCAGTGTCTTCACCATCGTGCCATTTGCGTCATCGTCCTTAACTGCCCAAACAAATGCTCCACCCAGGCCGCCCGGCACACGGAAATCGATGTACAGCGATTTCAGAAAGGCGGTGTCCGGGTCGTCGTAGGTATAGAAAGTCTGTGTGGTGGGGTTGTAGAGCCACACGGCAATTCGGCTCGGATCGAAGTAACTCTTATAGCCGTTGGCCGTCAGGGTCGACAGTGTTGCATAGGTGGCTGTTCCAGGAGTTAACAGCGTGTCGCATCCTGGAGTATTGCCGCTGAGATCGGTGCAGGGGCCTGTCCCATTTGCCAGCAGAACCGAAGACGGTCCGGTGGAATTCTGATAGAGCCCATTCTTTGCTTTGGGAACACCTGTCCAGCCGGCACCGTAAAGAGGTACACCCATTACGTATTTCTGCGGAGGCACGCCCGCTTTCAGATAAGCGGCGACCGTGTTTTCAATAGCGAGGCCTTGTCCGAAGGTCGGGTCCTGGCGCGAATCGAACAGCGACGAGGCGTCATTCGTCGTACTCTCCCAGGTTCCGGCATAGTTGTAGCCGTCGACGGTGATGAAATCAACCTGCTTTGCAGCGTTCTTGAGATCGATGTTCGTGTAATTTTGTGCGCCCGCTGGTCCGTCAAAGCTCAGGCTGTACTGCTTTCCCGTTTGCGCGCTCAAAGCATTCAGCTGATTACGGAACTCCTCCAACAGCAGCGTGAAATTTTGCTTATCTGTGGCTGCCGGAAATTCCCAGTCGATGTTAATGCCATCGAACAGGCCCGGCGCGGTGATGTTTCCGTTCCAGTCGCTGCCGACGTTCCCCACAACGAACATATTGATACAGGATGAGACCAGAGCCTGGCGTCCGGCCTCCGTGCTGGCAGCGGTTGAGAAGGCCTCCGCCTCGGCCGAGCTGGCGCCACCGAGCGAAATCACGGTCTTCAAATTGGGATGAAGCTGCTTGAGCTTGAGGATTTCGGCGAAGTTGCCGTAGAGCGGCCAGCTGTCAGCAATGCCGCCAACCGCCGGAAGGTTGTTGTCTTCAAAATCAGCCCAGGCATCCGCTATGACGCAGGTGTTAGAGGAGGGGTTGGAGGCGCTCGCCGATACATCGCCAAATGCATAGACGAGGTGCGAGAGCTTCGCGGCGGAGCCGTTGCTTTCCAAGTTCGCGAGGTTGTAGTTCGCGTAGTAAACGCTCCATTCTTCAAAATACCCGGCCAGAATCTTGTTATGGTTTTGGGCAAACGCGGGTGCGCCGCATGCCAGCAATGCTGCCAGGCCCGCAAACAAAGCGAGCGATGCGCGGAACAAATGTCCTTGTCTCATGAATAGAGACCTCTTTTCGTGGGGGTAAATGTGTAGCGGGAGAAGTATAGACCGCTACACAGGTTGTGTCAGCAAAGATTTTAGAAGCCCGGCTAAGCGACGTGTTTCCGGACGCGCAGCTCTCAACCTGACATGTTCCTTCTTCTAATTACTTCGAAACTCGGGGATCATCCGAATGCCGAATTTAGGCCGCAGCGTGATCCTCGGTTGGACCTCAATCCGTTGACCCGGCACGAGGCGCAGCCGCCAGCGTTGGGCTAGAGTGGCGAGGACCAGCGTCGCCTCCATCCAGGCGAAGGCCTCGCCGATGCACTGGCGATGGCCGGCTCCGAAAGGGAAGTAGACGAACCGGGAGCGCCCGGCCTTGTTCTCCGGGGCGAAGCGTTCGGGGTCGAAGCGGAGCGGATCGGGGAAATTTTCCGGGCTGCGCTGGATGAGGTATTGGCTGAAGAAAAAGTAGGTTCCCGCGGGCAGCAGGTAGGGACCGATGCTCACATCGCAAGTAGCCTGGCGGCCCATCGCCCAGGCGGGCGGGTAGAGACGCATTGACTCGGCAAGAACCATCTCGGTGTAGCGAAGATTGGGCAGATCATCGAGCGTGGGTTCGCGTCCTTCAAGTACGCGATCAAGTTCCGCGTGGAGTTTGGCCTCGGCTTCCGGGTTCTCGGCAAGGAGCAGCCACGTCCAGGCGAGCGCGTTGGCCACGGTTTCGTATCCGGCGAGGAAGATGGTAAGGACTTCATCGCGCAACTGTTCGTCGGTCATGCCGGAATGGTCTTGCTCGTCGTCGCGCGAGCGCAGCAGCATGGAGAGCAGGTCGCCTTTGTCGATGCCGCTCGCGCGATGCCCGGCGATCATGCGATGCACAGCTTCGTCCAGCCGTCTGCGGGCACGGCGGAAGCGCATGAGTCCGGGGATGGGCAGATGCAGGTAATCTTCGGCACGCGGCAATGCAATGAGGAAGTTGTAGAGCTTCATGATCGCGTTGACTTCGCGGTTAATGCTCAGAACGTCCGGCGTGACCTCCTGCGCGAAGAGCGTGCGCGCAACCACTTCAAGCGAGAGGCGCATCATCTCCACCGAGGCGTCGATCTCGCGGCCCTGCTGCCAGCTATCGCGCAGCTTCGCGGCGCGCTCGACCATGATCGATCCGTAAACCTGAATGCGCTGCCGGTGAAAAGCGGGTGCGACGATGCGGCGCTGGCGCTTGTGGACCTCGCCGTCACTGGTAATGAGGCCCTCGCCGAGCAGAATTTTCATGCGCTTCTGTGTGCGCTCTTTAATGAAATTCTGGGGCTGATTGATGAGGATTTCGCGGATGAATTCCGGCTCATTGACGAGAACGATGTGACTCGGACCCACGCGGTAGTAGGCCATACGTCCATAGGTTGCGGCGAGATGCTCGAAGAGCAGGATGGGATTGCCCACGCGAAAAAATCGACGCGAGAGATAGAGGGGAAGATTGAGCCTGAGGCCGGGCGGGAAGCGGTAGCCGTGCCGCTCTTCGATGATCCAGGGATTGGGTTGAGTCATTCAGGATGCAGGCGCGTCTTTACTACTTCTACAATGCGCTCGTGGACTTCATCAATGCTTTCGTCACCTTCGATTGTGACCACACGCAAAGGCTCGCGTGCGGCGATTTCGCGATACTTGTCGTAGACGCGGCGATAGAACAGCTCATCTTCGCGCTCGAAGCGATTCTCGTTCTTGTCTTCACGGGTATTGCGCGCGTTGCGATTGCGGGCGCGGTCGAGCGATCGCTCGAAGTTTGGCAGCAGCAGCAGAGTGAGGTCAGGTTGGAGGTTCTGGCACATTGCGGCGTGCAGTTGCAGGACGATCTCGCTGCCCAGCTGGCGGCCTCCGCCCTGATACGCTTCCGTTGAATCGGTGTAGCGGTCGCACAGAACGACGTGGCCCTTATCGAGCGCCGGCCGGATGATTTCAGCAATGCCCTGGGCGCGATCGGAAAACATAAGTCCCAGTTCGGTTCGTGGCGCGACACCTTCCGTGCGCGAGTCGAGCAGCAGGGCGCGGATGCGGTCTCCGATGCGCGTTCCGCCGGGCTGCCGGGTCGTAGTAACTTGTCTGCCCTGAGCAACAATCCATCGGGCAAGTTTGCGAAGCTGCGTGGACTTGCCCGATCCGTCGAGCCCCTCGAACGTTACAAAGAATCCACGAGACATTCCGCGAGTTTAGCATTCACCCGCCATCCATCGTTCAATGTGCACTCAATTACACTTGAGACTGCCTGTGGAGGTTTGCTTTTGAGGTTTCGTTGGCTTGGCGGTTTTCTTGCTCTGGCTTCTTCTTTTACGGTTTTCGCGCAGAATGCGACTCCGATTCATGTCACCGTCGACGTAACTGATGCTCCGCGCAAGATTCTTCATGCGCAGCTTACGATTCCCGTGAAGCCTGGACCGCTCACTCTGCTTTACCCCAAATGGATCCCTGGCGAGCATGGCCCGACCGGGCCGATCGACGATCTTGCCGGGTTGATAATCACAGCCAACGGGCAGCAGCTCGCGTGGGTGCGCGACGACGTGAATATGTTTGCCTTCCATGTAACCGTGCCGGAGGGCGTGTCTAAGCTGGACGTGAAGCTGGATTTTCTGGCTACGGCCGCGGCATCGGGATTTTCCGCAGGCGCTTCGACCAGCGCGAATCTGGCAATGGTGAGCTGGAATGAGGTTGTCCTGTATCCCGCGGGCATCTCGCCGTCAATGATTGAGGTTCAGCCTGCGGCGAAGCTTCCGGCTGATTGGCAGTATGGCACCGCCCTCACCAAGACGGGCGAGGAGAATGGCGACATTGAATTTGCTCCGGTGTCTCTGGAGATGCTGATTGACTCGCCATTGCTGACGGGGAAGTATTTCAAGGAATTTCCCCTGGCACCAGAGGTTTCGCCCAAGCATTATCTTGACCTGGCGGCGGATGGCCCGGAGGATTTGCGGATCACTCCTCAGGCTCTGGAGGCCTTCAGCAAGCTGGTGCGCGAGACGGGCGCTCTCTATCAGTCGCGGCATTATGAGAGCTATCACTTTCTGGTTACACTGAGCGACCAGGTGGCACACTTCGGGCTGGAGCATCATCAGTCGAGCGACGACCGCGTGGGCGAGAAGACGTTTGTCGACGATAACCTCGCCTATCTCTCCGCCGATCTGCTACCGCATGAGTTTACGCACTCGTGGAACGGGAAGTACCGGCGTCCGGCGGGGCTGGCGACGGGCAATTACGAAGACCCGATGAAGGGAAACCTGCTCTGGGTGTATGAGGGGCTCACGCAATATTTGGGCGATGTGCTGGCGGCGCGTAGCGGCATTGAAACAGCCGACCAATACCGCGCAGCTCTCGCGGTAAGCGCGGCAACGCTCGATACCCGCCCCGGCCGCACCTGGCGTGATCTGCAGGACACGGCCACAGCGGCGCAGATTCTCTACGACACCAGCGCGCAGTGGGATAACTGGCGTCGCACCGTGGACTACTATCCCGAAGGCGAGTTGATCTGGCTGGACGTGGACACGACCATTCGTAAGCTCACCAACGACAAGAAAAGCCTGAATGATTTCTGTGCGCGCTTTGAAGGGCTTGGCGGAAATACTCCTCCGAAAGTTGTGCCGTATACGTTTGACGATGTGGTGGCGAACCTCAACGCCATTGCGCCGTATGACTGGACGAGCTTTCTACGCGACAGGCTGACGACGAAGTCGCCGCATGCGCCGCTCGAAGGCATCACGCAAGGCGGCTACCGGATCGTTTACACCGATGTGCCGGGCCCTTACATCGACGCGCGCGAGGCCGCCACTGGTGACGCGGATGCCTGGTGGACCCTGGGTCTCGATATAACCAGCGATGGCCACATTGACGATGTGCTGGTTGGGTCGGTGAGCGACAAGGCCGGGTTTGGGCCCGGAATGCAGATCGTCGCAGTGGATGGCAGGCAATATAGCGCGTCCCTGCTGGGCGAAGCGATCACTGCTGCAAAAGGGACGACGGCTCCAATTGAATTTATTGTGTCGAATACCGGCTACTACAAAATTCTTAACCTGCAGTATCACGACGGTCTGCGCTTCCCGCACCTCGAACGAGTGCAGGGAACTAAGGATTACCTGGATGAAATTCTGACGCCAATGACGAAGTAAATCAGAGAGCGGCTGTCGAAATCCAGCAGTGCTTACGCCTGGATTTCTTGTGCCGCTCCGGGGACGGGCAGGCTTTGTTGCAGGCCGCGCGCTGCGAGATCTTTCCTGAGCTGCTCGATGGAACTGAACTGAATGGCGTGCAGTCCTACTTGTTCGGCTCCGGCGATATTTTCCGGCTTGTCATCGAGGAAGAGGGTTTCGGACGGAAGCACGTCGAGACCCTCGCAGGTGTGGGTATAGATTGCGGGATCGGGTTTGCCGATGCCCAACTCGCACGACCAGGTATGGTACTGGAAGTGCGAAAGCCAGCCGAACTCCTGCCGCATGTATCCCAGGATCTCCCAGACCATGTTAGAGAGAATGGCGGTGCGGAAGCCGGCATTCTGCAGGGCGATGACCCAGCCCAGCATCTCCTCGTTGAGCGAGGTCCACATCAGGATGTCGGACTCGATGAGGTTTTCGATCTGTTCAGAAGTGAAGACGGTTCCGGCGCCCCTGGCAACTTCTTCCCAAAATGCGCAGCCCTTCATGCCGAGGTCATAGTTGTGGCGGTTTTTCCAATAGTGGCGGTCGAGTTCTTCGCGGCTGAGGCCGGAGACGGCAATCATCCGCTCGTGGGCAACAGGGTCGGCGGGGTTGCTTATCACCATTCCGTAGTCGAAGATAACGGCGCGGATCGCCATGCGCGCTCCTGATAAATAGGCTTCTGCTCATTATCGCAGGAGCGTCTGAGGAAACATCCTGCCGGCGTATGACCGGCGTGTGAAAAGATGGTGGCAGTGAGCGCCCTACCTCGATTTTCAGCGCGGACGGCGTGGGATTTGTCCGAGACGGACTTGGTGCGTGCCGTGAAGGCGCGCCGCGCCGCCGGGTTGCCGCTGGCCGATCTCACCGCATCGAATCCCACGCGCTGCGGCTTTGCCTATGACGAGGCAGCGATTCTTTCTGCGCTGGCGCGTCCGGAGGCGCTGGTGTACGACCCCGATCCGCGCGGGATGCTGACGGCGCGCGAGGCGGTTTGCTCCTATTATGCGGAGCACGGCGCGACGCCCACGCCGGGGAATTTGTTCCTGACGCCCAGCACCAGCGAAGCTTATAGCTATCTGTTTCGCGTGCTCTGCGATCCCGGGGACGAGGTGCTGATCGCGCAGCCCAGCTATCCATTGTTCGATTTTCTGGCGCAGATCGAGAGCGTGCGCCTCGTGCCGTATCCGCTCTTCTACGACCATGGATGGCACTCTGGATGCCGATGCGCTTCGCGGTCAGATTACGCCAAGTACGCGGGCGATCGCTCTGGTCCATCCCAACAACCCCACCGGCCATTTCACCAAGGGCGCCGAGCGCAGGGAACTGGAGATGATCTGCGCCGAGCATGGGCTGGCTCTGATCGTGGACGAGGTCTTTCTTGATTACGGGTTGGCGGGCGCCACGGAGCCCAGTTTTGCGTGCGGGCAGCATCCGGTGTTGACATTGATCCTGAGCGGGCTGAGCAAAATTGCGGCGCTACCCCAGATGAAGGCGGCCTGGATCGCCGCCTTTGGACCTGAGGCAGCTCTTAAGCGGGCACTGGGGAGAATCGAGGTGGTTGCGGACACCTTTCTCTCGATGAACGCTCCGGTGCAGTGCGCGCTTCCCGGGTGGCTGGCTGGGCGTGGAACGATTCAGAAACAGATTCAGGAGCGGCTTCGCCGGAACCTCGCGGCGCTGGACGGTGAACTGGCGGGCAGCGCAGTTTCGAGATTGGAAGTCGAGGCAGGATGGTACGCGATTCTCCGTGTCCCAGCGATTGAGAAGGATGAAGACCTGGCGGGTCGCCTTGTTCGAGACTTTGGGGTGGAAGTTCATCCGGGCCACTTTTTCGGCTTTCCGGAGTCGGGATGGCTCGTCGTAAGCATCCTGACCCCCGAGTCGGATTTCTCGGTTGGAACAAAGGCTATCAGCTCTATTTTCAAATGAATAGACGCCTTAACCTCAAGTACTGTTATCTACTTTGATGCTGGTCAAGCATTACATTTATTCTTCATATATCAAAGTATAGTAAACAATTAGCTTAATCGACTGAAGTACTCGTTGACCTGGGGATGCCGAAGGACGGCTGAAAGTACGAGACTCAAAGTCCTTATTGGGGGCTGGAGAGCGCTGGAGTCCAGGTTACTTTCCCGTCGCTTTCGAGCGTAACGGTCAAGTTGCCTTGCTGGCCCGGTTCGAGCGTGGGACCGGTGGCGCTATAGGTTTTGCCGGCATCCCCGGTAAAGGTAATTTTTACCGGACCCGAATCCTGAATTTTGAAGTGGTAATGGTAGGTCGCATTGTCGGCGATCTGCTGCGTTCCGAAGCTGGCGCTGGGATAGTCTACTTCGACCAGCTGCACCGTTTTCCCGGTGTGATTGACGATCGAGGTTTGCACAAACGCTGAGTGGCAGGCGGAAAGACTCAGGCAGGCAAGCAGGGCAGCGCCAACTTTCCAGATTCGGTTCACGGATATCCTCTTAGACTTACGGTTCGGATGCTCCCTAGGATTCGCGCGGAGTATCAGGCGGAGTTTTCTTAGTTCTTTTCGCCAAGACGGCCGCATCCGCCGGTACGGAGATTTTGAGGGTAAAGGCAAGACAGACTTTCCAAAAAGTCAATAAGACAGTATACGGATGGGCAGACACTGCCGCGCAAGCCTGAGACCGCGAGTTAAGGCGCTTCTTTGGCCCTCCCCGTTCCCACCATTGTGCTAGACTGCGCGCTATGCCCGGCCCAGATGCAGAATCGCCCGGCTTTAAGACGGTCCAGTTTGCACTGAAAGTTCAGGGCGCCAGGATTGAAGTAAATGCGCAGCTTCCCGATGGGCCGATCCGTCCGGCGGTTCTGCTTCCGATTATTCAAAACCTGTCCAATTCCATGTCGGAGATCAGCGAGCGACAGGCTGCGCGCATCGACCAGCATCTGAGCTGCCGCGAGGGCTGTGGAGCTTGTTGCCGTCAGGCTGTGCCGATCACACCTGTGGAGGCTCGCATGCTTTTAGAGTGGATCGAGGCGCAGCCGGAAGAGAGAAAGTCAATTCTTCGAGCACGCTTCCGGCACGCTGCGGAACGATTGGAGGAGAGCGGCATCGCGCAAAGCATCCGCGAGGCCGCGTCGCCTTTCGATAAAGAGAAGCTCCATGCGCTCGGGCTCAGATATTTCGCGCTGGGTATCCCTTGTCCGTTCCTCGAGGAAGAGCGCTGCACGATCCACGAATTCCGTCCGCTTCGTTGTCGCGAATACATGGTGGTTTCGCCGGCTGAGCATTGCGCACATCCGGAGACAAAGAGATTGTCGGCATCAAGCCGCCGGTCCTGCTTTCGCAAGTGCTGGGAAGATGGAGTGTCAGCGGAGACGCGCAGTCTCACGAGTTCATCCTTCTCACTATGCTGGACGAATGGGTAGCAGCGCATCCCGCGAGCGAGGATCGCCCCCACAGGACCGTTCCCGACTTATTGCAGGAGTTTTTGCACGCATTTGCGAGTGAAACCCAGGCCGCATCAAGTGCAGAATCGTGATCCGCAAAGACAAACAGCCACTGAAACCTGAGATCGTCGGCGACAGAGAAGAGCGCGCTTCTCTACTAGTTCACAGTAGTGTTTTTCTTTCCAGGATGCGGGCCGTCAGCACAACTCCGGTTTCCCGCGTGTGGAGGGTAATAGGGAAGGCGAGCACATTCCAGACCCATTCTTCGCCCTTGCGGGGCAGATTGAGCAAGCCGCGATAGGTGCGGTCAATATAGGTTTCCCGCGTCTCGGCCACGGTACGGAGAATTTCCAGCCAATCGGTCGCGAGCTCCGGCATTTCGTCGAACATGTTGCGTCCCGGAAACCAGTCGCGATCGTGCTCAAGCAGCCGCGCGCAGTTTTCGTTGACGTATTGCCACGTGCCCGTGCCATCCAGAATCTCCAGCACGACATCGTCGCCCATTGCCATGTTGATGCGGGAGTAGAAGAAGTCGCGGGCATCGACCACCACCGGCTTGCCTCGACGCCGGGCCTCGAAGGAACGCAGCGCCGCCACCAGATCATCGATGGAGCTGTACCCCTTGAGCAGGTGCATGTCTTCCACGCCACCGAAACGCCGTTCCAGTGTGGCCGACAGAATGATGATGGGAACCTGCGGACGCTGCTCGCGCAACTGCGCTGCCACATCGGTTCCGAACTTGCCGGCTCCAAGGTGGTAGTCGAGCACGGCTATGTCGATCTGGTCGAGAAGACTTTCAGCCTCCTCGACGGTCGAGGCGGTTTCGGTCAGGTAGCCGTACTTGCGCAGAATGGTCGAGCGGAGCAAGAGGTTGTCCGGATGGTCATCGAGCAGGAGCACACGAATTGGGTCGGCGACAGCCTGCGGAGCTTGCTCCTGCGAGTCTTGGTCGAATTCGTTAGACATGAGTCCTATCTTTGATGCAAAAAAAAGCCTACTCGGCTGGTTAAGGCTTCTCCCTGCGCTGCAACTGTTTTACGATTTCGGGCAGCCGGTTGAAGATAGCCGTGGCGCGCAGCCACTGGCGGTTGTCGAAGGCGGGTGATCCGCTAATCATTTTTCCCGCGGGAACATCGTGTGAAACACCGGATTGCGCCGTCATAATGACGCCGTCGCCGAGCTTGCAGTGTCCCGCGACACCTACTTGTCCGGCAAGAATGACGTTCTTGCCGGTTTCTGAAGAACCAGCGAGGCCGACCTGCGCGCAGACCAGCGTGTTAGCGCCGATCCTGGATCCGTGGCCAATCTGCGCCAGGTTGTCGATTTTGACGCCCGCGCCGATGCGGGTTTCGCCGACGCTGGCGCGGTCGACACAGGAGTTGGCCTGCACCTCCACGGAATCTTCAAGAACGGCGGGCCCGGATTGCACGATCTTGTGCCAGGTTCCTGCGTCATCTTTGGCAAAACCAAACCCGTCAGAGCCGATGACGGCTCCGTTCTGCAGCACCACATGATCGCCGACGCGGCAATGTTCGCGAACGATTGAGTGCGCGTGCGCGTAAAAGTGATCTCCGATGACGGCGTGCGGGTAGATGACGACGTGCGGCAAAATGGTGGCGTGGTCGCCGATGACGGCTCCTTCGCTGATGACAGCGTATGCCGCGATATGTGCGTCCCGCCCAATTTTCGCGGTGGGATGAATGACAGCGGTTGGATGAATGCCAGGCGCGTACTCCGGTTCCTGATAAAAAAGCTGCACGGCTTTGGCGAAGGCAAGATAAGGGTTTGCGGTGCGGAGCGTGGCGGCGGCGATCTCGGGGAAATCGGGCGAGACCAGGACGGCTCCGGCCCTGGTCGTGCGGGCCAGCGAAGAATATCTTGGGTTTGCGACAAACGTCAGGTCTTCCGGTCCGGCTTCTTCGAGACCGGCGACTCCGCTGATAGACTGTTCGGCGTTGCCGTGGAGTTCGGCGCCAAGCACGCGCGCAAGTTCAGCTAACGTCATGCTGAAATTGTAAACTCCTCAATCGCAACGACTGTCCATAACTGAACAGAGATGTCCGATTGTGGACGATGTGGTCCTCGGTCCAGCCCTCCGAAAGTGTCCGGAACCGTGCTTTTATGCAAAACGTATATGGCAGCATACCTGCTTTAAAAGAATGCAGCCTGCAGCAGCGAGGAGCCTATGTTGAATTTCTTTCGTGAGTTGAAGATCGCCGTTCGTTACCTGATGAAGTCTCCGGGCTTTGCCCTGACCGCCGTGCTGATGCTGGCGCTGGGGATCGGCGCAACCACGGCCATCTTTTCGATTGTGGAAGGCGTGCTGCTGCGTCCGCTGCCGTTTCCGCAGCCGGATAAACTTGTACAGATTTCGGACGTTCTTGTCGGCGCTAATATTCCCGGCACAGGTAGCGATGGGATTGGCGTTACCGTTCCCGACATTGTGAATTACACGCGCGATACGCATACCTTTAGCAGCCTGGGCGGCTATGGGCAGATGGGTTTTGAGCTTTCCGGCATCGGCAATCCTGCGATGATTAATGCCGCGCGCATGAGCGCCGGAGTGTTCCCCGCGCTCGGTGTGCAGCCACTGATGGGCCGCTTCTTCACTCCGCAGGAGGACGAGCAGCACCAGCAGGTCACGCTGCTGAGTTACGCGACCTGGGAGAAGCGCTTCCAAGGGGACCCCGACATCCTTGGCAAAAAAATTCTGCTCGACCGCAAGCCCTATGTGGTGATTGGCGTGATGCCGCGGAATTTTGAGTTTCCGCTCGTGCCGGGGCACTTGAACCAGAGCGAGCTTTGGGTTCCGTTCAGTCCTATGCCGCCGGAATTGACATCAGGTGCGGCGAACTGGAGCTATGCAACGGTGGGGCGGCTGAAGCCAGGCGTGACTGCGGCCCAGTCTTTGCAGGACGCAAAGCGAGTGGCTGACGAGACGGTTCGCAATTATCCGGCGTTCATGGCAGGGATGCAGATGCACCCGGTCATTGACTCGCTGCAGGAAGAGACGGTCAAGTCGGCGCGTTCGCTGGTACAGACGCTGTTTCTGGCTGTCGCGGTGGTGCTGCTGATCGCCTGCGCTAACCTCGCCGGGTTGCTGCTGGTGCGCGCGATTCGCCGCCGCAAGGAGATCGCCGTCCGGCTGGCGCTCGGCGCCCAGTCAGTGGCGTTGTTGCGGCAGGCAGTGCTGGAAAGTCTCGTCTTGAGCGTTACCGGAGGCGTGGTGGGGCTGGGGTTGGCGGTCGTAGCGATGCATCTTGGAGCCAAGTTTTTGCCGGAGACACTGCCGCGGATCGACGATATTCAAATGAATTGGGTTGTGGCAGGTTTCGCGCTGCTGCTGGCAGTTGTGACCGGATTGATCTGCGGCGTTGCCCCCGCGTTTGCAGCCATGCGGACCAAAGTGAACGACACATTGAAGGAAGGCGGACGCACCGGATCGGCGGGAGCAGGGCACGCGCGTTTGCGCTCGGCGCTGGTGGTTGCCGAGATCGCCGTGGCGCTGATTTTGCTTACGGCGTCGGGCCTGTTGCTGCGCAGCTTTGAGAAGATGCGCGACGTCAACCTTGGCTATCACCCAGACCACACGCTGGTAGCCACCTACGCATTGCCGCAGAAGCAGTATTCAACGCAGTCTTCCGTAGACCAATTCAATCAGGAATTACTGCGCCGGTTGCAGGCGCTGCCAGGCGTGCAGAGCGTGGGAGTCACTTCGTTCCTCCCGGCCTCCGGCAACAATAATAACGAAGCGATTCTGCCCGATGGTTACACTCCGCCCAAAGATACCTATGACCTGGGTACTTCGATTCAGGTGCAGGGCGACTACTTTACTGCCATGGGCATACCGCTGCTGCGCGGGCGACTGTTTACGCCGGACGATAATGAATCCGCGCAACTGGTTGTGGTTGTGAACCATACGCTGGCGGAGCAGTCGTGGCCGGGGCAGAACCCTATCGGCAAGCGACTGCGCGTCGGCCTGCCCAATATGCAGACGCCGTGGATGACCGTGGTTGGGGAAGTCGCGGACGTGAAGGAAGGCTCGCCGGATGTTCTGGCGAAGCAGCAGTTTTATGTGCCCATCGATCAGGCGGAGAAAGACATTGGGGCGCTTGCCACACCCACGGACCTGAACGGTAACGGCGGATTTATTGCCTTGCGTACCGCTATGCCTCCCGAGCAGATGGAAAATACCCTGCGCGCGACGGTGCGCTCCATCGATCCGCAATTGCCGCTGACGCAGGTGCAGGCCATGACGCAGTCGCTCTCTGAGAGCGAAGCGCCGCGCCGCTTTAATACCTTCATCATTTCGGCCTTTGCCGCTGCCGCCGTTCTGCTGGCAATTCTCGGCATCTATAGCGTGATTGCGTTCACGGTAGCGTTGCGCGTGCAGGAGATGGCAATTCGCATGGCGCTCGGTTCGCAACGGGCCGGCATAGTGGCGCTGGTCCTCGCTTCCGGCGCGAAGCTGGCCGCGATCGGTTGCCTGCTGGGGCTTGCCGGAGCGGTCGCATCCTCTCGGCTGCTGCAAACAATGCTCTTTGGCGTAAGTCCTTTTGATCCGGCAACGCTGTCTATGGCGGTGGTGCTGATTCTGCTGCTGGTGCTGGTGGCATCGCTGGTGCCTGCGCGCAGAGCCGCCACCATCGATCCCATGCGCGCGCTGCGGGAGGAATAGGACTGACCGCCGCTTCCACTGACTTTTGAATTGGCGCGGAGCGCGTGTGCCCGTGCGGCCAGCACCCCTTTATAATCAAAATGGGGCGCTTTGTTTTCTCTCGAGGAAAATCGCCCTGTGCAGCATGGGGCAGACTGTTGACCGATCAGATCACAATCCGCGGCGCGCGGACCCACAACCTTAAGAACATCGATTGCGAAATACCGCACGGCAAGCTGACGGTGGTCTCCGGTGTGTCCGGTTCAGGGAAGTCGTCGCTGGCCTTCGATACCGTCTACGCGGAGGGCCAGCGACGCTACGTCGAGTCGCTTTCGGCCTACGCGCGGCAGTTTTTAGAGCGCATCGAAAAGCCCGACGTCGACATGATCGACGGGCTGGCTCCGGCGATTGCGATCAAGCAGAAGAACACCACGCGCAATCCGCGTTCTACAGTGGCCACGGCTACGGAGATCTACGACTACATGCGGCTGCTTTACGCACGCTGCGGTACGGTTCATTGCGTAGCCTGCAATGGCATTGTGAAGCGGGATTCCGTGGATGAGATTGCCGAAGCGGTGCTGGCGCTGGGCGAGGGCACCCGTCTCCAGGCGCTCTTTCCCGTCGTTTCCGAGTCCAGGCCAGCCGTGGCTGCGGAGACAACACCGGAGACCGGAGCGAGGAAACCACAGCGCGCGAAGAAAACCGTGAAAAAACCTGCAAAAAAGGATGCGGGCTCGCCGCTCACGGACGATCTGAAAGACCGGCTGGCCGATCTGCGCAGGCGCGGCTTCAACCGGCTCTATCAGAGCGGAATCATCTACGAATTTTCTACGCCGGAGTCGCTGCTGGAGGTTGACTTCGCACAGCCCGTCTATGTTCTTGTCGATCGGATCGTCGTCTCGCCGGAAAACCGTGCGCGCATCGTCGATGCTGCGGAGATCGGCTACCGCGAGGCAGGGGAGATCCTTTACGAGATCGTCGCACGCGAGTCCGATCAGACGGCACGCGAGCGGCTGCGCTTTTCCGGCGCGTTCGAATGCAAGAGCTGTCACCGAATCTACCGCGAGCCTGAACCGCGCCTCTTCTCCTTCAATAATCCTTATGGAGCCTGCCCGCGCTGCCAGGGCTTCGGCAACACCATCGACTTCGATCTCGATCTCATCATTCCCGACAAATCGAAGACGCTGGATGACGGCGCGATCGATCCCTGGAACCGCCCGAAGTACCGGCCCTACTTCACCGAGCTAAAGCGCGCGGCAAAACAGCATGGCATTCCGATGGATTTGCCGTGGTTTGACATGACCCTCGATCAACAGACCTTTGTTTTGGAAGGTGAGGGCAGTTTTCCGGGAGTTCACGGCTTCTTTGAACTGCTTGAACGCAAGAAATATAAGCTTCACGTCCGCGTCATGCTGTCAAAGTATCGCGGATACGCGCTTTGTCCGGAGTGCAAGGGGCAGCGCCTGCGTGCCGAAGCGCGCGCGGTTCGCATCGCCGGGAAGAATATCTGCGAAAGCGCGGCGCTTACGATTCGCGCCGCAAACGAGTTCTTTAGCACCGTTCAACTGAATCCAATGCAGCAGGAGATTGCGGGAACCATTCTCACCGAGGTTCGGCAACGGCTGCATTTTCTTGACGCCGTGGGGCTCGACTACCTCACGCTCGACCGCCTGTCCTCGACGCTATCCGGCGGGGAGGCGCAGCGCATCCAGCTTGCCACTTCGCTCGGCTCGCAGCTTGTAGGCGCGCTCTACGTGCTCGACGAACCCTCAATCGGACTGCACACGCGCGACACAGCCAAGCTCATCCGGATCCTCAACGACCTGCGCGATCTCGGCAACACGATCCTTGTTGTGGAACACGATCCCGACGTGCTGCGGGCCGCCGACTATCTGCTTGATCTCGGCCCTGGAGCGGGCGAGTTTGGAGGCCGCGTGCTGGCGGCCGGAACAGTTGCCGAGGTTGAGCGAAATCCGGACTCCATTACGGGGAAATATCTCTCCGGCCAGCTTACGATTCCCACGCCAACTCGCCGCCGCGAACCGGGCGCGGCAAAGGAATGGATAAGGTTGCGCGGCGCTCGCGCCAATAACCTGCGGGGACTTGATGTAGAGATCCCTCTCAATATGCTGGTCGCCATTACTGGTGTATCGGGTTCGGGAAAATCGACGCTGGTGCACGACGTGCTCTACCGCGTGATCTCGCACCAGCTCGGCAGAACCGAAGGAGGCGACCCCACCAGCCTTTACCGCGAGATCAAGGGCGTGGAGCGGTTGAATGACATCGTACTGGTCGATCAGGCCCCGATTGGCCGCACACCGCGCTCGAATCCCGTGACGTACATCAAGGCCTTCGACGCGATCCGCGAACTGTTTGCCGCGCAGCCGGAGGCGCAGCGACGCGGCTACGCCGCAGGGCATTTCTCCTTCAATGTGCCGGGCGGACGCTGTGATGTTTGCGAAGGCGACGGCACGGTGACCGTCGAAATGCAGTTTCTTGCCGACGTTGAACTGCCCTGTGAAGAATGCAACGGCACCCGCTACAAGTCGAGCGTGCTTGAGATTCGCTACAAGGGAAAGAATATCCACGAAGTGCTCGGCCTGACCGTGAAAGAGGCACTGCGCTTCTTTGCGGGACAGCACAAAATCGTCGAAAAACTAGCCGTCCTCGATGAAGTCGGCCTGGGATACGTGCGGCTGGGGCAGTCGGCCACTACGCTCTCCGGAGGCGAGGCGCAGCGCGTCAAGCTGGCCGCGCACCTGGCGACGGTTCGCGCCGGATCCGGCAACGACGGCAAACGGAAACAGAGCCGCGTGCTGTACATTCTCGATGAGCCGACGACCGGCCTGCACTTTGATGATGTGAGCAAGCTGTTGACGGCGCTTCGCAAGCTGATTGACGGCGGGGGCTCGCTGATTGTGATTGAGCACAATCTGGACGTGATCAAATCCGCTGACTGGGTTATCGATCTCGGTCCCGAAGGCGGCTCGGAGGGCGGAAAGATTGTCGCCGAGGGAACCCCCGAGCAGATTGCGCAGGCGGCTCACTCGCATACAGGATACTGGCTGAAAAAGGTGCTCCCGGTTCGGAGCGAAGCCGTATCCAGGATAGATGTTGTGGCAGAAGTAGAAGTAGAGGTGGAATGCGTTCCGAAATAACGATGCTGGCATGTGGTCTTCTTCTACCCCTGATGCTTGGAGCACAGGCCGCACCCATGCCTCCGGGCACCACAGACGGCGACGCTGGCCAGATTCAGACTCGGGCACAAACAGGAGCCAGTCCGCTTGCGGGCATCGAGTCGGCCATCGATGGCAAAGAGTATGACAAGGCACGTGGGCTGCTCGACGCGTATCTCTCCGCGCATCCGGATGATGCTCGCGCGCTCTTCGATCGCGGCTACTGCGACGACGCGCAGGGCAAAACCACGCAAGCCAAGGAGTTTTATCGCAAGGCAATCGCTGCCGATCCGAAGCAGTTTGAGGCGCGGCTGGCTCTGGGGCTGGTTCTGGCTCAGGAAGGCGACTCCGGGGCGCGCGAGCAGTTGCAGGCTGCCGCAATGCTCGATCCCAATCCCCCCAACGCAGCCGCCAAGGGGCAGGCCCTGCGTGCCCTGGCCCGCCTGGTTCGCCAGACCGATCCCGACACCGCGAAGCAGGCCCTGATTGATGCCCTGAGGATTACGCCAGAAACTCCGGACGACACGATGCTGGCAGCGGAGATTGCCGAGGCCGAAGGGGACAAGGATCTTGCCGAGCAGGCCTATCGCCGTGTGCTCAATGTCGATCCGCAGTCTTCCGCAGCCATCGCCGGGCTCACGCACGTGCTGCTTGAGGAGAAAAGATACTCCGACGCCGAGCCGCTGCTGAAAGCTGCGCTCACCCGTGATCCTGACGATCCGGCGCTGAATACTCAATATGCCGCGCTGCTTGCCGCCGAAGGCAAGAATGATGAAGCGGTAGCCGCGCTCGAGAAGCTGCACCAGCTTCAGCCAAAGGACAGCGGAATCGCCAGAATGCTTGCCGACAGCTACGTCCAGGCTGGAGATACAGAAAAAGCCGACGCCGTCTACGCCGAACTGCTGGCCACAACTCCCAATGATGCCGATTTGGAGTCGGCGCGAGGACAGGTTCTCATTCGGGAGGGGAAGTACGCCGATGCTCTCGTTTTACTGCAAAATGCTGTGAAAATCCGCGAGGATGATCCTGACGCATGGGGTGGAATCGCTTTTGCAGCGTCCAAAATGCACCAGTCTCCGCTGGTGCTGGAGGCGCTTACGATGCGATCAAAATATGCGGCGGAAACTCCAGCAACCTACTTCTTATGGGCAACGGCCAACGATAATTTGCATCGCATCAAGCAGGCTGTGGAGTATTATCATCTTTTCCTGCAGTCGGCGCTCGGGAAGTTTCCGGACGAGGAGTGGCAAGCCCGGCAAAGGATTGCGCTCCTCACGAAGCAAGAAGTAAGCACGAAGTAAGAAGTAAGCGGTTTGACGTTCCGTTGCGCCTATGGGAGGTGCAATATGCGGTTCGTTTTAATTCTTACACTGGCAACGCTTGCGAGCATTCCAGCGGCATTTGCGGCCCCCACCAATAAGGCTCCAGATATGCAGGAGTTGACTGCTCTCGCAGCGAAGGCGGAGCAGGCGACGCCCAAGGATCGATGCTATCTCTACGCTGAACTGGTAAGCGCCACGACCGAACTGGCTGGCCAGCAGTTGAGTGCGGGAGACAATTCAGATGCCTCCACCTCACTGAAGGCAATCCAGCGATATACGGCGAAAATCCACGTCGAGATGACCGGCAATTCAAGAAAATTGAAGGATGCTCAGATCATGATGCGCCGCACTGCGGTTCGTCTGAAAGAGCTTATGATGAATGCGTCCCTCGACGACGAGCCGACATTTGCGTCGACCCTGAAACAACTGGATCAGGTGCAGTCTCAAATGATGCTCGCGGTTTTCCAGAAATAAACCGGCGATAGCACTTGCGTTGCAGTATTTAGACCTAATGGCCCGCGCGATCCGGCGCAGGGAAAGCCCTGTAGTGAAGCGAACTGCGGTTCCTTAATCGCGCTCTCAAACCTATAGACATAAAATGGTCAAACGAGCTTGATCCCTGCCCGGAAAGTGAACCGATGAAACTTGAATTGCACAGCACAGCGGTCTCAAACGTCGAGACTGACCTTTTGGTGATCTTCGCCGCCGACCAGAACTCCAGTAAAGATAAAGATGCAAAGCCCGAAGTTACACTCCTGACCACAGAAGAGGCTTTGAAGCAGGCCACGAACTCCGTCCTAAGCAGCGGAGAATTCAAAGCTAAAGCAAACGAAACGCTGCTCCTCCATCACCCCGGCGGGCTGAAGATTACGCGCCTGCTACTGGTGGGCATGGGCAAGCTGTCGAAGGCATCCATCCACGACTTGCGCAAGGCTGCGGGAACTGCGGTTCGTTTTGCCAAGCCGCGCAGCATCCGTTCGCTCGCTGTTCTTCCTCCAGCGATCTTCGGAACCGCGCAGACATTTCGGGCCATCGCCGAGGGCTCCATTATTGCCGATTTCGATTCCGACACCTACCGCACCGATCGCAAAGATTTGAGCATTGCATCGCTCGCGATTCTTGTTTCCGAATCCGATAAAACAGCCGCCGAAACCGGTTTGCGCGAAGGCGTGATTCTTGCCGAGTCGCAAAATTTTGCGCGTACGCTTATCAATGAACCTGGCAACCGGATGACTCCGACGATGCTCGGGGAGAGAGCATCGAAGATGGCCAAAGAATTTGGCCTGAAGTGCGACGTCTACGGCGCGGAAAAGCTGCATGAGCTGAAAATGGGCGCTTTCTGGAGCGTTACGCAGGGGTCGGACGAGCCTCCGGCGCTGATCGTAATGACCTATGAGCCCGCCGAAGCTCCCGCTGAACCGGTACTCGGGCTGGTTGGAAAGGGAATTACCTTTGACACTGGAGGCATCTCGCTCAAGCCTGCCGACAACATGGAAAAAATGAAGTATGACATGGCCGGAGGCGCAGCGATGATTGCCGCCATGCGCGCCATTGCGCAGCTTAAACCAAAGGTAAAGGTTATCGGGATCGTTTGCGCTGCCGAGAATATGCCTTCCGGCAAGGCCCAGAAGCCGGGCGATGTCCAGATCGCAATGTCCGGCAAGTCGATTGAGATCATCAACACCGACGCGGAAGGCCGTCTGGTGCTGGCCGATGGGCTTTTCTATGCCAGGCAGCTTGGCGCGACGCATCTTATCGACGCGGCGACGCTGACCGGAGCTGTCGCCATTGCACTCGGCCAGGTCAATGCGGGAGTGTTTTCAAATGACGAGCCAACTTATGAGCGGTTCGCCAACGCTCTGGAGACATCGGGCGAGAAATTCTGGCGGCTGCCAGTCGAAGATGAGTATAGAGACCAAATCCAGTCGTCGATTGCGGACATTCAGAACACGGGACTGACGCGCTACGGCGGGGCCACCAACGCCGCCATGTTTCTCAGGGAATTTGTGGACGAGACGCCTTGGGTGCATCTCGACATCGCCGCGCTGGCATGGTTCGATGCTGACAAACCATGGATCGCCAAAGGCCCCACCGGAATCGCCGTTAGAAGTATTGTCGAGTGGGTCCGCAGCTATGGAGCGGCCAGTCCCGCCTGAATTGAAGACGGCGGGATATAGCCTCAGGCCGACTGATTCTCCCATGCATTCTGTATCTGCTTGGGCGGCACATACTCGCGCTCGCAGTTACGGCCTTCGCGCTTGGCGCAGGCAAGCGCACGCTCGGCTTCACGCAGCACTACCAAGGGCGAACGGCCGCGGCTCTGCGCCACGCCGATGCTGGCGGTGAGCATTACCATATCGCGTCCTGCAGCGAACGGGCGGTGCAGCAGGACAGTCCGGATCCGGCTGGCGAGATTGAGCGCCTGGGTGGAGTTGCAGCCGGGAAGGACGATTAGGAACTCGTCTTCGCCGCAGCGTCCGATTAGGTCGTAGCTGCGCAGGTAGCGGCGGAGACGGCTGGCCAGTCCCCGAAGGATTTTGTCGCCCGCTTCATAGCCGTAATCAGTGTTGATGCTCGCGAAATGGTCAAGATCGAGCATGAGAAAGCCGAGCGGCGTTCCGATGCGCTGCACGCGATCCGTCTCGGGAAAGAGCAGGCTCAAAAGCGACTCGCGGTTCCACAGGCCGGTGAGTTGGTCGTGGGAGGCGTGAAAGCTGGCGGCCTGGGTCTCCGAGTCGAGCCCACGGGTTAGCTGCTGCACGCGCCCGGCAACGCCAAGACGGACCCGGAGGTCGGCCTCATTGACCGGGTAGACGAGCAGATCATCGACTCCAGCGTCGGCTGCCGCGGCCACCGTAGCCGGATCCGCCTCGCTGCTCAAGAGCACGATCCAAGTCTGCTTTTTACCAGGGCGCCGTTTAAGCTCAGCCGCTAATTCCAGGCCGTTCTGGCCAGGCAGGCTGGAGTCGAGCAGGACGATTTCAGGCGGGTTCGGGCCGAGAAGAATCCGTAGCGCCTCATGTCCGTCCTCCACTAACTGCACAAAGTAGCGGAATTCATTGAGAATTTTGCCCAAGTGACGACCCAGTTCGCGGTTGTCGGTACCGACGAGAAGGCGTGGGGCCGATAGCTGAGATCGATCCATAGTGAGCTGAAGCGTACCTACTGAGCTATTAATCGGGTGGCCGGCGGCAATTCTTAAGGAAGTAGGGAGGTCGTCTGAAATCCCTACAAAAATTTACAAAATTTGCACAACAAGGCAACCTCGCCGCGAGCCGGGTCATCTCATTCGCAGTACCAAATCCATCTCAAGACTCGTGTTCGATTAACCAGCCGGAAATCAGATGAGGGGGTGTGTTTCTATGATGCCTGCGATCACGACGACTCATGCAATTCCGCAAAACCTGCCTTCGGGTAGCACTTTCTCCAAAGAAACGTCCGTAAGATGCCGCTATTGCCTGGCGGTCCTGGGTCTGGGCTGCAAACCTGAAGCTGCGGAAGCGCTTCAGGCGGCGCATAAATGCACAGCGAAGAGGCTGGCGAAAAAGCCCGCTGCTTCGGTTCCTTTTAATTAGTTGGAGCTGTCCCAGCGGCTTTGTTCCCCAGTCAGCCTGACGGTTGTCGTTTCCTTATTTCTCAGATGCGATATCTTATTAGAAATAAGAAACATATCAGTTTGTTGTTTATTTAAAAGTTGAGCTATTTTGGGAAAAGCTCCACTGCCAGCGCGTTTACGTCGGCCGCATTTTTCTATTGATTTCTGGATAAAAAATCCCTATAATTGAAGAGTTTGCGGCCTTTCCTGGCGGGCCTGAAGTAGCTCGATTATGCCGGAGCACCTTATTTCTCTTAAGGATATATAAACAAGATGGCAAAGCGTCGTGGTAATCCTAACTGGGGCAAGCCGGAGCCGATCGGCCCGGTCGTCCCGACCGTGACTTCCTTTGAGCAGGTAGTCAAGGAGTTTAAGCTCACCCCGGATCAGTATGTCCGCTCGACCCGGCTTCGCGAATGGGCTCGCCGGAATCGCAATTCAAAGTACATTCCGGAAGCGCTGCTGGAAGCCTGGGGATTCGAAATCGAATCTACTTTGTAAAGCAGGGAAGTTCTGTATTAGAAACGCCGTCTGCGGACGGCGTTTCTTTTTGCCCCTTACCCTCAATGAAACCCGCGATACTTTTGACCATCCAGCCCAGGTATGAGCATGCAAAAGGTCGGATCGGATCGCAGGCTCGCCGGCAAGGTCACGAGGCTCCGGGGCCTCGCAAACTTGTTGGGCACTGTCGTTGGAGCTCTATCAGCAACCCGCGAAGGAAATGAACTCCCCGAGCGGAGTCGGCAGGTGCGGGGTGAAGGGTTTGAACGCATAAGACTTTGAAGTATCAAAGCCTGCGGTCTTGGCGGAAGTAGGGTCAACAAAAGGCAACAGTGCCTGCACTGCCTGCCCGATGTTGGTCAGGCACAGCGTTCTTTCGTAGCCATTGTTGTTGGGAGGATCGACTCTTTCTGTCGCTCCTTGTATGCCGGTGATCTTTACAATTGGTCCACCATCCTGTACCGCCACATCGGAGCCCAGGACCCGCGCAAGCGTGCGATGATCGCTCTCGATGCCCATAATGCGCGCCGCCGTCACTCGCAGATCTGAAGTGCTGAAATTGCGCACTCCTATCAGATAAGCAGCGATGAAGGCATCCTCCAAGGTGACGAGAGTGTTCAGTGTGGTTTGCGCATTCTCGAACATTTTTTTGGGATAGAAGAATGAAGTGTAGGGCGTGGACTGTTTTGTCACCGACTGTTCGAGCAGATAGTGGGACATCTCTTCCTGACGGGCGGCGTACAAATAGCCTTGATCGTCCGAGGGCAGTCTACGGAAAAATGGCGCGATCTCGACGATATTGGTATAGGTGGTGACCGCCAGCGCCTCGGCGATCTCCGCGGCAACCAGAATGTCGCGGTCACCCGTCGCCAAAAGGTCGTTGTCGAGGCCGTTTTTGTTTGCGGTGTCTTCTGCCTGATCGAGGGCCGAGGCCAGCCTGACAAGCCCACCAAACGCGATTGCACTGGTGGCTCCAGCAACCGTAGCACTCTTGAAAAATGACCGTCTTGAAATGCCAGACTGATTTTCATCGATCAGCCTGACAGCTTCCGTATCGCGGGGCAGCTTCATAACTACTCTCCTTGTTTAGTTTTCGGAGGGTTGACAACTCCGCAATCAGGCCTTATCCGGCCCCAACACTCCCGTTGTCCCCTAGTACGACCACCATCGCCCGGCGGATTTACAAAGCCAAAATATTTAATCAGAAGGCTCACACGGCCTGCGCTGAGTGCCCAATAGGCCGCGGCGCAAAGGTTCAATCCAAATGCTAACTGGCGTGTTCATTTTGATGGGTTTGGGCACAGCGCGAGAGTATTCTAACGTCTGATAACGAATATTCTGTATAGTGCGCCAATGGCACCGCGAGTTTTGGTCCTCTCTACCCCGTGCTAAGATACGGTTTCATGCGCACGGTCATTTCCGTTGATAGACCTTTCCACGCTGCCTTGCTGGCCAATTCCATCGCGAGCCAAGGTTCTTCCGTGGAGATCTATACCTCGGCGCCACGTAGATTTTTCAAGAGGCTGAGCGAGTCGGTTCAGACCCATCTTGTTCCGTCTCCGTTGCAGATTGCCGCTCACCTTCTTAAACGCGCGCCACCTCGAACATTGGCGTCCTTGGATGCGGGGTTCTTTGACCTGACGGTATCTGCGGTTATGGGTCGTCCAGACCTCTATATTGGATGGGCATCCGAGGCGCTCTTCGCAGCAAGGCACGCCAAGAAGCACGGCGGCGCATTCGTATTGGATCGCGCGTGCCCGCACCGGGATTTCCAAGAGAGCCTGGTCGAGCGGGAGTCGGAGCGTCTGGGCGTCGCCTACCATCCACAGGCAGAATGGTTCCGAGAGCGTCAGCTCGCGGAATATGATCTGGCCGACGCGATCCTGGTTCCCTCCGAATATACCGTGCGCAGCTTCCCTGAGCCGTTGCGGCGCAAATTGATCAAAGCGCCGCTGCTGGGACGCTGCTCCGAACCCAAAGTTGTCAGAAAAGAGCGCAATGCCACGTTTACTGTGGGTGTTGTCGGCGGATCGCCAATCCGCAAAGGCTATTTGTATCTACTGAAAGCGTGGCAGAGACTTGCGCTTCCGAATGCAAAGCTGCTGCTGCGCTCGGGAGATCTGACGCATTTTCCTGCGTTGCGCGAGCTGCTCAGCAGCATTCCGAATGTTGAATTTGTTGATTACGTGCCGGACATCTCCGATTTCTATCAGCGGTGCGACGTGTTCGTGCTGCCCAGCGTCGATGACGGATTTGGAATGGCGCTGGTCGAGGCCATGCTGAATGGCCGCGCCTGCATCGCCACATCGAACACGGGAGCGTCCGAGTTGATGACCAGCGGCCAGAACGGCGTCGTTATCGATCCTGCGAATGAAGACCAGCTGGCGGCCGCGCTTTTGCGTTTCTACGAGGATGAGGGCTTTCGCGCCGAAATGGGCGCAGCCGCGGCAGTTCGAGCGAGAGAGATAGCCGCTTCAGGTTTGTACGACCAGGCCATCCATTCCCTGCTGCGGGAAACGAGGCGGCCAATAGATTAAGTCGGCGCCTGGAAACTGCTTCACCGTACGATCCGTAATTTCTCCAGTCCGTGGATTGTTTTCACCACCATCGCTTTGCCGACCTTGACTAAAGGTTCTGGCAGGAATCGTTTCAAAGGCTGTAGAGCAGCCCCTACGCGGTATCGAGCACGGGTGCTCCGGAAACTGCGGCCCGTTCCCGTCTCCGTAAATAAACTCAAGTAATATGCGGGAAACGCCGCGACAAAGTATTTGGTTTGGGCCATCCAGCGCTGACGGTAGTTGTCTTCGCTCTGTTCCATTTGCCGATGCTCAAGATACGGTCCGATAAAATCCTGAGCTTCCCGCGAAATCAGGTGCGGCTGATCGCTGTATAAAAATTCGGGTCGGTCCAGCGCCTCTGTAGGTTTTGGCGTCGGGTAGCACGGCTCCGAACTGCCGATTAGTCGCCGGCTGAAGTCGGGAGGGTGATCCGCGCCACAATAATTGATAATTCCCAGCAGCGGGTTGGCTTCCATCACAGAGACGCTTTGCTGCAGGTAGTCAGAGGGGCCGTTGCACTGCCAGTCATCTTGAATCATCAGAATATATTTTCCGCGGCAATAGCTGAGGCCGTGGTTATTGTTTGCCCCCAGCCCCCTGTTTCTTGGGAAAAAAGCATAGGCGTCCGGTTGCAAACGGAGAATCTGATTCTGAATTTCTGTACCGCTGCCATTATCGGAGATTACGATTTCGAAGTTTGGATAATCGGTGTTCTGCCGGAAGCTGAAAACCGCCCGTTCCAGGAGATCAAAGCGTTTGTAAGTAATAAAGAGTGCGGAAACGAGGGGAAATTGATTGTTCGTCATAGGGCAATGAAAAGTGGATGCTCTGCTAATATCAGTTTCATTGTATGGCAAAAGTTTTGATTCTCTCTTCGGCCATCGATGTTCCCTTCGATGTGTGGAAACACAGCAGTTCCTTCCTTCTGAAACACAGTGCAGAATTGGACAGCTTCGGGCAACACTGCTTAACGGATGATCCGGCGGAGGCCGATATTATCCTGTTCGCGGAGATGGGAACCAGCGGCAAGTTCTCCGAGATGGTGCGCGCGCATCCCTTCTACCGGCGCTTCCGAGAAAAATGCTTTCTATTCGATTCCACCGATTATTGCCGTCCGACCGTACCTGGCATTTACGCGTCTCTCACGCAAGATCAATACCGTCCTGACTACACACGCACCGGCTTTTATCTTTACCTGATTGAAAATGCCTTCATCACCCCTCGTCCCTATACCGGGAGCGAGAAATACCTTGCGTCCTTTGTAGGCTCCGCGCATACGCATCCAGTGAGAGAGAAGCTTTTTGAGTTTGGGCGCGACGACATTTACGTCAAAGACACCTCCGGCTACAGTGCTCAGACTACCTACCATGGCGAGCCTGCAGAGCGCGCCCGCTTCTGGGAAGAATATGCGGACTCGATTGCGGATGCTAAGTTCAGCCTTTGCCCGCGTGGACAGGGAGCCGGAAGCATTCGGCTCTTCGAGTCAATGAAGATGGGCCGCGCATGCGTAATTCTCTCCGATGACTGGCATCCTAATGATGGCGTCGATTGGAACTCGTTTTCCATCACAGTTGCCGAGCGCGACGCATCCCGTATTCCCGAAATACTCGACCGGAATGCGCACCGCGCAGCCGAAATGGGCGAACGCGCGCGGCAGGTGTGGAAGGAACAGTTTTCCGAACAATCCCGTTTTCATCGCACAGTTGAGCGATGCCTTGAACTTCGCAGTCGGGGCTCAAACGGCACCTGGTCCAGACATTTGCGTGTTCTAAGGCAGATAACAAACCCGAAAAATTTGCGCTCGTATTTGGGCAGCAAGAAGGACTTGTATCGACACACGGGGAAAATCTATTGGTAACACCACAGGCGACGGCTGGACTTCTGAACTCAGCTTTCTCTAAGGCGGAATAGCCTTTGCCCAACGCTCCTTCCGCGATTGACGAAGTTGCGGCCGTAGCGTCGTATCTCTCTACGGTCATGATCGAACAGCATAAGGGGGTAGGCAAGCGCTCCATAAACAAGAGTGAAGACTATGATTTCCGCCAGCAATGGGAAAAATGCATGCTGGCGGATTCTTGCGAACCGATGAACGGTGCCCCAACTTACCAGCGCGGCGGCACTCAGAGGGATAAGAGCACGTAGAAAACACTCGCCGTATAAAGCGACGACGTTCACTTTGAGGAAACGTCCAACCCGGCGCCAAAGAATAACGGTCTGCGGAAGGAGAACGATCGTCAGCGCCAGCGTGATCCCGCCCAGACCGAACAGCTTGGCAAACAAAAAGGCCAGTCCAAAGTTCGCAATCCCCTGCAGCAGTGAAGTAGTCGTGAGCAGGCGCATCCAGCCAAAGACAAAAGAGTAATCAATCGCCACGCGCTGAACGGAAGCGACGACGCAGAAACCCGCCAGTGACGCCGTGAGCAGAGTGCCTGCATATTGACGCGGTCCAACCCAAGTCGTCACCAGGTCGCGATTGAACAACAGCGCGCCCACGGCGAGCGGCAGAGTAAGCCCCATCAGCAAACGCGTGATCCTCAGCAAGGCGCTGCGCAACTTCGCTACATCGCGACGACCCCATAATTCGTTTACGGCAGGCGTCGCGCTGTCGGAGAATCGCTTCATCATGTTATACGAGGTCATCGTGGGCATTTGCGTAGTGTAGAAACCGCTCGCGGCCGCGGCGCCGCTGGTCATGCCTGCGATCATATTGCCGGAACTGAAGACCAATCCGCTACCCAGGTTCACGATGAACGCGTGACCACCAAATGCAAGCATTTCTTTAAGCAGCGCTTTATCGGGTATTCCCCAGCTGGGCATAAGATGGGGATTGATCTTCTTGAAACGCATCCGGTAGAAGAAATATCCGCAACCTTCGGCAACGGTGCCTGCGAGCATTAGACCAAACAGACCTCCTCCGAGCAGGACGGAACCCAGCGAAGCGACTGTGCGTGCGGCGCCCACACATGTACCGATGAGGTTCACCGCAGCCTGGTCTTGCATGGCGATGGAGCCGTTCTGGTATGCAGCAAGCGGCATGCGCACGATGACCCAGACTGCGATCACCCATAGGGCATACCGCGCCTGGTGTTCTACAGGCGTAGAAAGATGGAAGAGCCGCCCGATAAAGAAGCTGAAGATGACCACCAGCACAGAATAGGCAAGAACGCAAAAGAGAAACATCGTGCGCACGGTGGTGAAAACGCAGCGGAAACGTTCGCCACCGTCATCGAGGCCAATCGCCTGCCCAAGGAATCGTTCAAGCGTCCAGGATCCCATGAAATCGGTTAAGGCAATAAAACCCAGCACCTGCATAACCGCGGAGTAGGCGCCGAGTGTTTCTCTCCCGGCCACTTTTAGAACAACCGGAGCAAGCAGGGCCTGCACCACAATCAGCGATGTACTGGAAGATGCTGGTGACAAATCCCTTTGCGGCCCTTCCCGTTCGGCTCATTATGCGGAGTCTCTCTGAGAAGTATTGTTTTAGATCGTGGCAGACTGTATGGTGCCACGCGAAGCGTCGGCCTCAGTTCGAAGAATTCACCTTAGAATCCTACGAATTTATCGATCGCGAGTCTCCGCCGACGGAAGGGCGCTCAAGCCAAATCTAACCTCGACCCAGTCTTTTCAACGCATCTTCTACCAGGTCATTTCTGATGATCGCGTAATTTGAGTACAAGTAGTATTCCCGATAGGTATCTACATGTGGAGCGTGCAATCCGTCCGCCTTGAGCAGAAAGCATTGATAACCCAGACCTCGCAGCCAGCGAATCGCATAAGTAAGAGTCGTGCCACAAAGTCGCCAAGGAGCGTTGTATTCAAACTGCCCGTAACACACCTTTCGACTTTCGAAAAGGCGTCGAGTTCCCTCCAGTACACGAAAATCATAGCCTTCCGCATCGATCTTCAGAAAATCGACTGACGGCCAGCTGCGTCGTTCGATTTCGGCGTCAATTGTTGTGACCTGCACTTCCGTTGCCTTGCCGAAATCGGACGCCCCCTCAACGAGCGAAGAGGTTTCGCCAGCCTCATTTTCCTCGAAAAAGGGCATAACTCCAGGAACGCTTCCGGCAGCCGCTTGAACTATTTCGATTTCGGGGTGTGCAGTAAAGCGCCGGCGCAATATGTCTACCGCCGATAGCGACGGCTCAACGAGTAAGGCCCCACTAACTTTCTTAAGGCGCAGAACCATATCGGTCCATTCCCCTTTGTTAGCGCCAACATCGACGACATATTGGAGGCGATCAATCACAGTCGTAAGCCACTTGGCTTCGCCATTTAATTGCGGATCGCAACCTATTCCCCAACCATGAGCTCTCCCGATGGTCAGTTCACACTGATTCCTAAGCTTCGTGACAAAATATAGGCCGGCCTTAGAGTTTGCCAACATTTTTCGTGTCTGAGTGAGACCATATTGGATCATGGAATTGATCAAAGTTTACACGCTCCCATACTCTTGATTATTCGGACTCATCAGACCAACTTGGCCATACTGACTCTAAGATCTTTCGTCAGGAAGTGGTCAGTTTAACGTGATCGGCTCGTGGTTTCCCACTGTCTCCATGGCTTCGCTTGAGGCGTCCCACACATAGTGCGCAGGATTGTTTGTGCATAGCGGTGACGTAAAATACGTTTTCGGAGGCGCGGCAGGCTTGCTAGTCGGAGCTACATCCTGTACTTGCCAAGATCCTCGTCGCCCAGGCCTTCGAGCCACTTCTTCACGTCCTGCGATGAGGCCTGCTCCGCTGGGTTGGGCAGGACTTTTGCGGCGCGGAGTACATCTTCATCCACGAAAATGGGGCAATCGGCGCGCAGCGCCAGAGCGAGCGCGTCGGACGGGCGGGCGTCGAGCGAGATGATTTCGCCGTTCTGCTCCATCCAGATGACAGCGTAGAAGGTATCGTCTTTGAGTTCGGTGACGACGATGCGCTTTACCTGAGCATTGAGGCTGTTAATGGCGCCCCGAAGCAGGTCATGCGTGAGCGGGCGCGGTGTTTGCGATTTCTCAACTTCGAGAGCGATGGCATTGGCCTCGTAGAGACCAACCCAGATGGGCAGCATCGCGTCGCTTTTGGGATCTTTCAACAACACAATGGGCATGTTGGTCGAAGGATCGACCATGAGGCCCCTGATTTTCATTTCGATTTCCATGACGCTTAGACCGCCTCGCCTACGAGGCTGTTAGGAAAGCTATTCGTTACCCGAACCTGCACGTAATTACCGGTAGCAGGCAGAATGGGCTGGCTAGTGGTGAAATTGAGGGTTTTGTTTTGCGATGTGCGTCCGTTGACTTGTCCCCGTGCCGAATTGTATCCCTCAACCATTGCTTCAAGTTTCTGCCCTACATGCTTCGCATAATTAAGTCTCTGGATCTCGCGCTGGCGATCAAGCAGTACCTGCAACCGCGCGGATTTCTCTTCGTCCGGGATCGAGTCAGGCATGGTGATGGCGGGAGTATTCGGACGGGGCGAGTATTTGAAGGCGAAGACCCCATCATACTGGACCTCAGCCAACAGGCTGATCGTCTCTTCGAAGTCGGCTCCGGTTTCGCCGGGAAAGCCAACGATGGTGTCCGTAGTCATGCTGATAGGGCGCTTTGCCGCCTTGATCCACGCGATGCGCTCGAGATACCAGTCGCGCGTGTACTCGCGCTGCATCAGGTTCAGCACGCGCGAAGAACCGCTCTGTACGGGCAGATGCACATGATCACAGAGCGTGGGTACGGCGTCGATGGCCTCGACGATGTCGCGGGTGAAGTCGCGTGGATGCGAGGTAGTGAAGCGCACGCGGCGGATGCCCGGGATTTCGCCTACGGCGGCGAGCAGTTCGGCGAAGCTTCGCTTCCCTTCTGAATCGCGGTAAGAATTGACGTTCTGGCCGAGAAGCTGGATCTCCGTGTAGCCCGCATCGGCCATACGCCGGGCTTCGTTCAGCACCGAGGTTGAGGTACGGCTGCGCTCCTTCCCGCGTGTATATGGCACTACGCAGTAGGCGCAGAATTTGTCGCAGCCTTCGATGATGGTGATATAGCCGCGATGCGGGTTGGAGCGCGCGGTGAACTCGGTCTCGAATGTCTCTTCGGTCTGGCGGTCGTCGAGTCCCGTGATGCGCGTGCCGCCCTGCTCCAGCTGCACCAGCATCTCAGGCAGCTTGCGATAGGAGGCTGAGCCGGCGACAAGCGAAACGTAGGGCGCGCGCTCGAAGATTTTTTCGCCCTCCTGCTGGGCGACGCAGCCAAGCACGCCAAAGCGCTTGCCCTGCTTGTGGAGCTTTTTGTAGTCGTTGAGCCGGTTGAAGACCTTCTGCTCGGCCTTGTCTCGTATGGAGCAGGTGTTGTAGAGGATTAGGTCGGCGTCTTCTTCGGTTTCGACCTTGGCGTAGCCCTGCTGCTGGAGCGTTCCAATGACCTTTTCCGAGTCATGGACATTCATCTGGCAGCCGAAGGTTTCGAGGTAGAAAGTCTTCGTAGAAGCCTCATCGGGAATTTTGACAGACGCCATGGTGATCTCAAGCTAAGTATAGATCACCCATGGCATTCTCTAATTCGCGCTGGGCCTCCTCCGGCTGCGTCCTGAGCGATATTGCGGCGATACGGGTCTCATCGCTGGGTCTGAAAACCGATGTGACAGCCAGTATTGCCTGCGCCTTTCATCGCAATCCCGATACTGGCTGTCACCCTGATTGACTCCGGACGTTTCTCCGGGGCATCCATCGCCCGTGCATTGATGCACAACAGTTGGCGCGCGCGGCGAATCACTTCATCGCACGTCTGTCGAGCGTACTCATCAGGATTAACGCTCCGCCGAGTCCGCCTCATCCGCCAGTTGCTGCAAAGTGGTGAGGAAGCTGTTGGGTTGGCCGGCAAACAGATTCATGTCTGTCAGGAATGCCACCACAGCTCTTGCTCCTGCGAACTGGTCGGTCAAGGGACGAATGGCGGCGCAACGGGGGAGGCTCGGGCTGATGAACTCTGCAGGAACGGGAAAAATCAGGTTTGGCTGGAAGATTGAACCCTTTTCGAAAAAATTGGGGAAAGTCAGCCCCGAGTCCGAGACAGGTGCAACAGGGGGTTGGACTCCATTGCCGGCAAAATCGACCCATTCCAGAAAGTGAGCGACCTCATCTCCCCCAATGCCCACCAGGATTTTGAGCACCTCGACGCTGCTCGCTTTCTGAGAAAGAGCTGAATACAGACTTGAACCACCCTGTTCAATCGTTCCGAAATGAAATGCCGCTGTGTTCGCGATCACCTGAATATGATTGGTGCCGTCGAAATCGGCATCGGTTCTGGGAATCGCAGTGCGGTCCCTGATGGTGACGGCTTGCTGAAACGTAGCGCCAGAGTCAGGGTTTCTTGTGCTGCGATAGCGGATGAACCAGCTGGTGTCGACGTTGAGGTGCATGAGGTTGGTGAGACGGCCGACATTCTTAGCGCCCGTCGCCTCGCTTCCCCTGAGGTGGCGAAACTCGTCCAGGTTGACCGGCTCCGCACCTTTCGATTCGAGATATGCATTCAAGAAGTTCGCGTGGCTGGCTTCATCCAGCGTGTTACTGGTTATGTATTGCGGTCCATCGGAATCGAGGTTCATAAAAGCCGCCTGATAACTATTCATCGGTGTGAACGGGGCGACCTCCACCGGTTTCTGGCCCGGGGTGAGACCACCCAGTTCCCTGTACTGTATCCAAAGGTCAGTTTCGATGAGTTCGGCGGCAGCGACAAAACGCAGAAGCGCTACGTCGCCGCTGGTAAGTGGTGAGTCCCCGTCTGTTTGTTCACCAAAGACCCGTTTGCCCCCGCTTAACAATCCGGCGCCTAAAGCTGCGCTTCCTGCCAGCAGACCGCCCTTCAACATTGAACGCCGATTTATCGAGCGCTTCGTAACGTTCGTTGACTTTTCCATTTTTTCCTCCAAATTTGCCGGGCAAAAAAGGCTGCCCAGCGTAGCGATAGTAGGCGGCGCCGGTGGACGATTTGTAACGAAGATGTCATCTGGTTGTCATTCCCTTGCTGGGCCAGGTCGCGATTGTCCACAGGGTCAACAGGCATGGCATGCATGCGTGAAAGCAAATCTGGAAAACTGAAAAGTTCGTAGCCGGCGTCAACACCTCGGTCTCAAACCAGGAGAGCTGCAGGGACTTCTTTCGCAAATCAGGTATAGATCACCACTGCGGGTCTCTATGCCTCTGCCAGGCACTTCGCGACCTCTGCCAGGCGCTTCGTGCTCACCCGGTTGCGCCCCGCGCGTTTGGAGACATACAACGCGTCGTCGCTGCGCTTAAGCAGTGATGTGACAGAATCGTCTGCGTCTTTCGTTGCAATTCCGATACTGGCTGTCACCCTGATTGATTCCGGCAAGCCCGCCATCGCCTCAATCTGTGTCCGCAACCGTTCCGCGATCGATTCAGCCTGGGCAAGCAGCATTCCCCTCAGGATCATCGCGAACTCCTCGCCGCCATAGCGGGCCACAGCATCCGTCGCCCGCGTATTGATGTACAACAGTTGGCTCACGCGCCGAATTACCTCATCGCCCACCGGATGGCCGTACTCATCGTTAATAGCCTTGAAGTGATCCAGATCGATCAGCAATAACGCCATTGGCTCATGGCTGCGCTGGCTGCGCCGCAATTCGCGCTGGAGAACCTCGTCAAATGCCCGCCGGTTCATCAAGCCGGAAAGCCCGTCGGTGGTAGCCATAATATGCAGATTGTGCCTCTGCGCGCACATCGCAAGCCAGACTACGGCAAAACAGCTTCCCAGCCCCATGACATAGTCGAGAACACAGTAAAAAGCCTGCACTGAATCCGGATGCAACCGGTCCGGCAGCGGTGGCCAGATCATTGTTGCAATCAGCCGGGAAACCTGCAGCAGGCTGAACGAAGTCAATATCCAAGCCACTACACGAACCGGATAGCGAAGCGCAGGATCTTTCTGTCTGAAAAGAACAATAGCGCTGGTTGTGACCTGGATGACAATCGCAGCGGTCCGCACCAGGATGCGCGCGCGAAGATCGGGCAAAGCATAGGTGTAGTAAAGGAAAGCAAAAAACATTGCGATCAGCAGCAGAACACTCAGCCCGATATATCGCCGGGGCGACTGCAGGATGGCCACGATCGCCTGATGCAGCAAAGCGAAGGAAATCAGAATCGCTTCATTCGCGAGAATGATCGTGAGAAAAGGAGGAATCACCGACTGGCCAGCGAAGAGAAGCAAGCCGGCGAAGGCGCTTGAAAGCCCACCAATAAGCCACCACAGGCTGCGGTCGGCATGCCTGCTCCGCTGAATGGCAATACAACCGATGATCGCCGCGAACAGGCTTAGAGAATACCCTGCTATAAGGACCCGCATTGACATCGCCTTGTCTGAGCCCCTTCCCGCATACTGCTTCCCTGCGCTTGCGGTAGACCGATAATGAGGGAAATTAATCCTGGCCCTGAGTCACCAGTTGGAAAAACTACTGAATTGCCTTCTACTTAATTACTTTCGGCATAATCTCTCAACCTCTACAGTAGATTTATGCAGATTCCTACACTCGACGAGCTTCGCCGTGCAACGGAGTTGGTGCGCACCGTCATGCCGCCCACCCCAACCTATACTTGGCCGCTTCTGAACGCGCGCGCCGGCGCGGAAGTCTGGCTGAAGCATGAGAATCACTCGCCGCTGGGCGCTTTCAAATTGCGCACCGCGATGGTTTACATCGACAGGCTAAAACGTGAACATCCCGAAGTTACCGGCGTGGTTGCGGCGACGCGCGGTAATTACGGACAGGGAGTAGCACTTGCTGCGAAGCGGGTCGGATGGAAGGCCACAATTGTGGTTCCGCGTGGCAACAGCCGCGAGAAGAATCGCGCGATGCAAGCTCTGGGCGCAGAGTTGGTGGAGCACGGCGAAGACTTTCAGGCGGCCAACGAGTACGCGACCGACCTGGCGGTGCAGATGGAAGCGTACAAGGTTCCATCATTCGACCGGCTGCTGGCCGTGGGCGCTGGAACCTACGCGCTGGAGATGTTCGAGACCGCTCCGGAACTGGACACAGTTTACGTTCCGGTGGGGATGGGATCCTCGATCTGCGGAATGGTTGCGGCGCGGGAGGCGCTGGGCCTGCCGACCAAGATCGTGGGTGTGACAGCGAAAGCTGCTCCGGCCAGCGCGCTGTCATTCGCTGCGGGCAAGGTTGTTCCGCACGCGGTCGGCGCCACAATTGCCGATGGCGTAGCATGCCGCCTGCCAATCGAGGACGCGCTGGACGTGATGCTGAAATACGTGGAGCGCTTCGTCGAAGTGAGCGAGGATGAGATTGGCGCGGCGATGCGGGCCATCTACGAAGACACGCACAACGTGGCCGAGGGTGCCGGGGCTGTGGCTGTAGCGGCTGTATTGCAGGAGCGGGATTACGTGGCAGGAAAGCGCGTTGGTGCGGTTGTGAGCGGCGGCAACGTCGATCGAGAAACCTTCCTTCGCGCGCTAGGGTCTGCGTTTTCGGGGGTAGCGCAGAGATGAAGAAGCTGGAACCGTTATCCCACGGCGCTCTGAACCGCTGCTTTGGTTGCGGACAGACAAATCAAACTGGATTGCGGCTGAAGTTTTTCGCCGATGAGGAACACACGATTGTGTGCCGGGTGCGGCTGGCGCGGCGGTTCGAGGGGCCTCCGGGGCACGCGCATGGAGGCATCATTGCCACGCTGCTTGATGAGGCGATGAGTAAGGCCAATCGCCAGTTCGGCGTGCTGGCCATGACGCGACAGATGGAGGTCGAGTACCTGAAGCCGGTTCCATTGGGAGCACGACTTCTGCTGACCGGACGCCACGCGAGTTCTTCGGGAAGGAAGCACCACTGCGAGGCGCAGCTTACGAATGAAAAAGGCGTGCCCTTGGCCCGGGCTAAGGCTTTGTTTATTGCGGTTGATCCGAGCGTGATCGACCGGGAAATGCGGCGACTGCGCTCTGGCCGCAGTTGAGGCAGGAACACTGTGTTTCCGATCTTTGAATCTGTGCGATGCTGAGTGCGTTGATCTGAGGTTGCCATCAATGAGTCGATTTTCGTTGACTTGGTTGTGGTTTTTGTTAGCAGCGGTCCTTGTATTCGCGGCTATCGGATGCGGATTCGAAGTTTTTGCTACTGGTATGGCTATCGGGGACATGATGGGTGCTCCTCCGTATATCACCCCTGAAGGACGGCAGTTGATCGCCCAGCTCACACGCCGGAACAATTTCGCCGTAACCGAGGTTGTTTTCTCTCTTGCGCTCGCCTCTGTTTGCCTTGGGACCGGTTTGCGCATTCGGTATAAATTCTCTTACGTCTACGCGTATATCGCGGGCTTTTTGATTTGCCCTGCCGTTGTTGTTGCAATTCCTATAGGCGTTCTTGCATACAGAGAACTTTTCCGTTTTTGACCGCATACGCCCCTCTCAGCAATGGCTTCCCATCTCTCCGTCGGTTCCGAAAACTGCTAGACTGGAGTATCACAACGATCAACGCAGAGCGCGCTGCCAGATGCTCATCTGGCCATGGAATGCGCTCGAAACGGGAGATAAATTCATGACCAGTCACGCGAATGCGAATGGCAACTACGCGCAAAACCAATCTGGGCTGCGCCTGAAGACCGGCCTCGCCGAGATGCTCAAGGGCGGCGTGATTATGGACGTGATGAATGTGGAGCAGGCGAAGATCGCCGAGCAGGCTGGCGCTGTCGCCGTGATGGCTCTTGAGCGCGTTCCCGCCATGATTCGCGCCGAGGGCGGCGTGGCGCGCATGGCCAAGCCCAGCCTCATCAAGGAGATCATCTCCCAGGTCTCCATTCCGGTGATGGCCAAGGCCCGCATCGGGCATTTTGCGGAGGCGCAGATCCTGCAGTATCTCGGCGTCGATTTTATCGATGAAAGCGAAGTGCTCACTCCCGCGGACGAGGCGCACCATATCGACAAGCACGCCTTTACTACGCCTTTCGTCTGCGGCGCACGCGACCTGGGCGAGGCCCTGCGGCGCATTGCGGAAGGTGCGGCCATGATCCGCACCAAGGGCGAGGCGGGTACCGGCGACGTGGTCCACGCAGTCAAGCACATGCGGCAGATCGTGCAGGAGATGAAAGCGCTGACTGTGCTCAGCGATCAGGAGCTATATGCTGCGGCCAAGGAGCATCGCGCGCCGTATGAGCTGATTCGCATGGTCGCCAAAGCCGGTAAGCTGCCGGTGCCGAACTTCTCCGCGGGCGGCATTGCCACTCCTGCCGACGCGGCTCTGATGATGCAGCTTGGCGCGGAATCGGTTTTCGTCGGCTCGGGAATCTTTATGAAGGAGCGCGCGACGCCGCTCGACGTGAGCGTTGATCCGAAGGGCGAGGCCAACAATCCCGAGGAGCGCGAAGAGGCTGAGTCTCGCGCGAAGGCGATCGTGATCGCCACGACGCATTTCAACGATCCGAAGATTCTTTCCGAGGCCGCCGAACAGGTGACCGGATCAATGAAGGGACTGGCCGTTGCCTCTCTCGAAGAGTCGCAATTACTGCAAACACGCGGCTGGTAACGCTCGCCACGCGGGGCATGGAAATCTGTGCTCCACCGCCCAGGAAGACCGGAACCATTGATTGAATCTGCTTCCAGACCTGATGCATTGCCAAGGCTGCGCATTGGCGTGCTTGCAATTCAGGGAGACTTCGACGCTCATGCCTCTGCGCTTCGCGAGGCGGGCGCGGAGCCGGTTCTCGTTCGCAAGCGCGAGCAGCTCGCGGATGTCGACGGACTGGTGATTCCGGGCGGCGAATCGACTACGTTCCTGAAATTTCTTGAACGGGATGGGTTTCTCACGACGCTCCAGGAGTTTGTTCGCAGCAAGCCCTCCTTTGGAACCTGCGCCGGCTGCATTCTGCTTGCGAAGGAAGTCACGCGGCCCTCGCAGCAGAGCCTGGGAGTGCTCGATGCTACAGTTGAGCGCAATGCGTACGGACGGCAGATCGACAGCGTGATCGAGACGGCCGAAACCAAGCTGGATGGTGGCCCGTTGGAGATGGTCTACATTCGCGCGCCTCGCATTCTGAAGACCGGCCCTGACGTAAAAGTACTGGCCGAGCGCGACGGCTTCCCTGTTCTGGTGGAGCAGGGGAAGATTCTCGCCGCGACCTTTCATCCTGAGTTATCTTCGGATCGCCGGATCCATAAGCGGTTCATCGAACTTGTACGCATGCATACGGCTACACACTCCTGAGGACGATGCCGATGCCTGCCGCTCTTTCTCTGCTGGAAGCTGCGCGTGTGGCATGGATGCCCGCCGATGGCGCGCTGCACGGGCCTACTGTCGATCGCCTGATGTTCTGGAATCTCACTGCGCTTTGCGTCTGTGCGCTGGCTGGGCATCTCTGGCTTGCGTTTGCAATGCTGCGCAGACGTGGCGCCGGCCGCGGTTTTCCGGCAATCTTTCGCTGGGGGCTGTTGGCTGCTTTCTGCGTGATGTATGCATGGATGGCGCTGACGGCGCAGCGGCTATGGGCGGCGAACCGCTTTGAAGGGCCCTCCCTCACCGCGATGCAGGTGGAGGTGGTCGGCGAGCAGTTCCAGTGGTATTTTCGCTATCCGGGCGCGGACGCTGCGTTTGGGATCACGCGACCCGAACTGGTGAATGCTGCGGCGGGCAATCCGCTGGGTATTGACCCACACGATGCACGCGGCGCGGACGATATTGTTTCAAGCACGCTTGTGCTGCCAGCCGGACGCGAAGTGGATCTGCAACTCCGTTCGCTCGACGTGATTCATGGCTTCTTCGTTCCCGGAATGCGCCTCAAAGAGAACACTGTGCCGGGACTTGTGCTGCACATCCATTTCACCCCGGTGGTGACCGGATCTTATCCGATCCTGTGCAGCCAGGTTTGCGGCCTGGGACATGCGCGCATGCAGGCGCGTCTGCTGGTTGTTTCTCCGGCGGACTTCAATGCGTGGCTGGCGGGGCGGGTGCGCGCTCATGCGGGGGTACCCGGGCAATGAAGCGCATCTCTGCTCGCATCTTCACCACAGATCATCGCGCGCTGGGCATTTTATATCTGTATCTCGCGCTGGCAGCGGTTACGGTTGGAACTTTGCTGTCGCTGCTGATGCGCGTGCATCGCGTGTGGCCGGATGCGGTAATTCCCTTCTTCGGGTTGATGAAGCCTGAAGATTATCTGGCGCTGGTCACTATGCACGGCACGCTGATGGTCTTCTTTGTCTTGACCACCGCGCCCCAGTCCGGTTTTGCCAATCTGGTTCTGCCTGCGCAGATCGGCGCACGCGGAATGGCCTTCCCGCGGATCAATGCCGCCGGCTTCTGGCTGACGCTGGCCGCGTTTCTGGTTCTGATCTCCGCTGCTCACATTACGGCCGGTGGCGGGCCGATCTCGGGATGGACGAGTTATCCGCCGCTTAGCGCGATTCCCGCTGCAGGACCCGGACAGGGATTGGGGATGGACCTTTGGCTGGTCAGCATCGGCATCTTCTGCATTGCATCGTGGCTGAGCGCGGTAAACATGCTGGCGACCATCCTGGGCGAGCGTCGCGCTGGCATGACGTGGACGCGACTGCCGATGACGGTCTGGGCGTGGCTGGTAACTTCGATCCTCTCGCTGCTGGTGTTTGCCGTGCTGCTGGCGGCGGTGGTGCTCCTGTTTTCCGACCGGCATTTTGGATCGAGCTTTTTCATTCCCATGGGTGATTTGATCGACGGACGCGTTGTCGGCCGGGGCGACGGCTCGCCGCTGCTGTGGCTGCATCTGTTCTGGTTCTTCGGGCACCCTGAGGTCTACATTGCCGTGCTGCCGGGGATGGGGCTGGCCACTTCCCTCTTTGCAAACTTCACCCGGCGGCGCGTAGCGGCCTATCGCGCAATGGCGGGGATGCTGGTTGTGATCGGGCTGCTGGGGCTCGCGGTGTGGGGACACCATATGTTCGTGAGCGGCATGAATCCCTATGCCGGAACCGCATTTGCGCTGACTACGATGGCGATTGCCGTTCCCAGCACGGTTGAAGTTCTGGGATGGCTGTCGACGCTGTGGGGCGGCGGCTTGCAACTGCGGACTCCGATGCTGTTCGCGCTGGGGTTTCTTTCGTTTTTTATCGCCGGAGGGCTTACCGGGCCGCTGCTGGCGCAGCCCGCGCTCGACGCTTATTTGCACAACACGTTCTTTGTCGTCGCGCATTTTCACCTGGTGATGGCGATGGCCGGGGTCTTTTCCGTCTTCGCGGGGATTTACTACTGGTTTCCGCTGATGACCGGCCGGCTGATGAACGAGATGTTGGGCAAGCTGCACTTCTGGATCTCGCTGATTGCCGGCTACGGCACATTTTTTCCCATGCACTTTGCCGGGCTGGCGGGTGAGCCGCGTCATTACGACCGGTTAACGGGACCGGCCACGAATTTTCCATCCCTCATTCCCGTCGAACGCGGCATCACATTCTCAGCGTTGCTTTTGGCGACGGCACAGCTCATCTTTCTATGGAACGTCTTCGTCAGCGCGCGCCGTGGCCGCGTTGCCGAGGCGAATCCATGGCAGGCGACTACGCTTGAATGGGCTGGGGCCCGGAGCCGGGGCGCATTGAGCGCGGGCCATATGAGTACGACTTGCAATCCGGCGGAAATGGCTTTCACCCGCAGTGGGAAAGCGCGGCCAAAGAGGAGTAATCTGTTGAGTCAGAGGGAGTCGGTTTATGCCAGCCACCTTCACGCGCAATCAGGCCGAGATTGAACGCAAAGACCCCGGCATCGGCGGCAAACCGCCGGTGGACCGCCGTCCAACCGGCGGCGGCGGGGACGGCGAAAACTGGGACAACCAGCCGCCGGGACGGCGCGGCCCGCGCGAACTGCTGATCCGCTACCGGCTCGGTGTTTTTTCGCGCTCGCCGGCGATCTGATGTTTTTTGTCGCCCTGGTCAGCGCGTTCTTCGTTCGGCAAAGCTCGGGACACTTCGATGTTCATGAGAACTACATCAACGACTGGCGACCGCTGGCGGTGCCGCACATTCTCTGGCTCAACACCGCCGTCTCTGCTGTTGAGCAGCGCCACCATGGAGATGGCGCGGCGGCAGCTCTTTCACGAAATCGATGTAATGGAGGAATGGCTGGGGCTGGGACGCCCTGCGGTGAAGCGCGCCGCGCCCTGGCTGGTGGCTACGCTGGTGCTGGGGCTGATGTTCCTGGCCGGCCAATGGATCGCATGGGAGCAGCTTGTGCGGGAGGGCTTCCGCTTTACGTCGCCCGATCCAAGCAGCCATTTCTTCTATCTGATTACCGGCATCCACGGCATGCACCTCGTGTTCGGCATCTTCGCGCTGGGTGCTGCACTGATGGCGCTGTTCAGGCTTAAGAAAATTGAATTCCGGCAGGTCGCGGTCGATTGCGTTTCCTGGTACTGGCACACCATGGGTGTGTTCTGGGTTTTCCTCTTTGTGCTGCTGGTGTTTTTCCAGTGAGGCGATTCTGGATCATGGCGGCGCTGGCCACGTTGCTGTGCTTGCCCGTTTTGATCCATGCCCAGGGATGTAGTTTGTGTCGCGACACGGCGGCTGGCTCGGCTCCGAAAGCGCGGGAGGGTCTGCGGCGCGGAATTCTGGTGCTGGGACTCCCGGCGGGCGCGGTGTTTGTAGGCATTCTTGCAGTGGCGTGGAAGGTGAAGCCGCGCGAGGAAGACCGGCCATAGTTTTTACCGATTGCCGCCGCCTACGAAGTGAACAATCTCAAATTTGTCGCCGGAGCGAATCGCGGTATCGGGCCACGCATCTCGGCGAACGATGGTTCCGTTGTGCTCAAGAGCGACACGGTCGTTCTTCAGTTCCAGCGCGCTAATCAGATCCGCAACCGTGGGCGCTGCAGGCAGCTCCGCAAACTCGCGTTCCTTGCCGTTGATGACAACCTGCATCTTTCGAATGTATCAGGACAAACGTCGTTGAACCGGGCGAGACTGCTATCGGATAATGCGCCAAAGCTCCCAGCCCGCAGCGCCGGTGAGGAGCAGCAGGAGATTAAAGACCATGGCGAAGAAGAAGCCGCGAAATGCGCCCCCGTCTTGCTTGTGCATCTCGCCGATTTCGTCATTGGAGACACCGGTCGGCCGCGGGAGCAGGGCTATTTGATCGGTTTCAAAAATCTGAGTGGACATAGAGCGTCCTCCAATGCCCACACTATCGACGAAACTCCGGAGTTTCTTGAGAAATCAGGTGCAAGCGCATAAGACTGTGCCAGATCGGTACAGCCTGAGCCCGCTCGTTTCAGTTTGGGATTCCTCGGCGCGGAATGCAGCGCTGTTACCGGCCTAAATCCAGCTGCACTTCATCGATATAGCACCAGCCCCACGATTCACCCGGCTCAAACGATTGCATGATGGGGTGCTTCGTGCCGTGGAAATGTTTCGTCGCGTGTTTATTCTTCGATGAGTCGCAGCAGCCGACATGGCCGCACTCAAGGCAAAGCCGCAGGTGAACCCAGCGGTCGCCGGTCTTTAGACATTCCTCGCAGCCGTTGGGCGTCCGCGGGGTTACATCCCTGATTTGACCAAGGTGCGTACAAGATGCCATTGTCGTTCTCCCTCTACTTCGACGGCTTCAACGTCAGAATATCGATCTTCTGGATCTTTGGCGCCTCGGCAAAGAGCTCAGGAGCCTTCTGCATGAGCGCGGCCGCGACCTTGCCGGAGAGATGAGCGTCGCGTCCGGATTCGGCGGCAAAGGTATCGAAGATTCCGAACGTCGAGGGTCCGAGCTGCAGAGCGAACCACGCGTTCGTTTCCGGTTCGGCCTCGACCAGCGGCAGGGCTGATTTCAGGAATTCTGCGACTTCCTTTTCTTTTCCTGGCTTGGCCTGAAGTGTCACCAAAAGCGCTAATTTATCCACCATTTTTCATCCTCCATTACGCTCGCTTAGATGCATGTTAAGCCTTACGCGTGTCGATCGACGTCTGGCTATTGCGCGAAGTCTTGCAACGAGATTGATGGGAGCCAAATGTTTTCGTGTTCGTTCCCCGATGACTGTCTTAATTCCTTTGAAAACTTGACTCTTGACAGTCGAGAAACTAGAGTCGAAATGTACCCGTTTGGCGTCCGAACCTGAGGCGAATTGAGCAGAATGCAATCCCATCCGTACACATGGAACTACATTCCGCTGCTGATGCAGATTCTCGCAGCCGTGGGACTTGGCTGTTCGATGACGACCATGTCGTGGTTCATCGGGCGCCATCGCAACTCAAAGTCGAAGCTGGCCGCATATGAGTGCGGAGTTCCCGCTGAAGGCGATGCGCGCGGACGATTTTCCGTCCGCTTCTACATGGTTGCGATGCTGTTCATCCTCTTCGATGTGGAAGCGGTGTTCATGTTTCCCTGGGCGATTATCTATCGCAAGCTGCCGGCGATTACCGGCTCGCGCCTCTTCGGTTTCTGGGAGATGCTGGTTTACCTCGGATTTGTGATGGTCGGCTTCTTCTACATCTGGAAAAAAGGCATCCTCGACTGGGCATCGGACAAGGCCGATCTTATAGAACGAAATGACATTGCTCGACAAAGACGCCGTTCTTGAGGCCCACGCGCAAAACCGGGCTGTTGCTTCCCTTCTCACTTCTCTGCCGGACGCTATTCTCGATGCAAAATTCGATCTCAACGAACTGACGCTGACCATCGCGAAAGATCAGATACGCGCGGCCGCCAGCGTGGTTCAGCAGGCCGGATACAACTTTTTTGAAGATGTGACCTGCGTGGACTGGTATCCCAGCGAGCCGCGCTTCCATGTGGTCTACCACATTCTTTCTCACAAGCTGAAAGAGCGTGTGCGATTGGTGGCTCAGGTCGACTCGATTGATCCTTCGATTGACAGCATTACTCCGATCTGGCCAGCGGCCAATTTCTATGAGCGCGAGGTGTGGGACCTGTTTGGCGTGCGCTTTCACGGCCATCCCAACCTGCGCCGCATCATGATGCCGGACGAATGGGTCGGCAACCCATTACGAAAAGATTATCCGGTGGAGGGATACCGCTGATGGGCGATATGCCTCAATTCGTCACTACCTCCTCGCTCCTCGAACCGCGTCCCGAGGAAGGCTCCAAAGATAAAACCATGGTCCTCAACATGGGACCGCAGCATCCTTCGACGCACGGCGTTCTGCGCCTGGTAATTGAGATTGACGGCGAGACGGTGCTGAAAGTCGTGCCGGATATCGGCTACCTGCACACAGGTATTGAGAAGACCTGCGAGGCGAAGTTCTACCAGCAGGTGGTTCCGATGACGGATCGCATCGACTACCTGTGCCCGATGACCAACAACCTGGCGTACTGCCTGGCGGTTGAGAAGCTGCTGCAGATTGAAATTCCCGATCGAGCGCAGTGGATTCGCGTGCTGCTGAATGAACTGACGCGGCTGAATTCGCATCTCGTCTGGCTGGGCACGCACGCGATGGACATTGGCGCTCTCACCGTTTTTCTTTACACCTTCCGTGAGCGCGAAGCGATTCTTAACATCTTCGAGGCAGTCTCCGGACAGCGCATGATGACCTCGTACTTCCGCGTCGGAGGGCTGGCGCTGGAGCCGCCGCTCGATCTCTTCGACCGCATTCAAAAGCTGATCAAGGCTCTGCCCGAGAAGATCGACGAATATCAGAACCTGCTTACCGGCAACCCAATCTGGATGGGGCGGCTGAAGGGCGTGGGGCATCTGAGCGCCGAAGACGCGATCGCTTTGGGCGTGACCGGGCCTCCGCTGCGCGCATCGGGCGTGGACTGGGATCTGCGGCGTGACATGCCGTATTCGAGCTACGAGAAATTCCAGTTCAAAGTGCCTGTATCGAACGATTGCGATGTGTGGGCGCGCTACATCATCCGTATCGAGGAGATGCGCGAGTCAGTGAAAATCTGCCAGCAGGCGCTCGATGGAATGCCGGAGGGCGAGATCAAGGCCAATGCGCCGAAAGTCGTTTTGCCCGACCGCGAAAAGATGAAGACCCAGATGGAGTCGCTCATCTATCACTTCAAAATTGTGACGGAAGGATTCACGGTCCCGGCCGGGCAGGTCTATCAGGCGGTTGAGTCTCCGCGCGGCGAGATGGGCTATTACGTGGTCAGCGACGGTACAGCTAAGCCATATCGCGTGCATATGCGGAATCCCTCCTTTGCGACGTTGCAGGCACTGCAGAAGATGTGCGAGGGTCGCCTGCTGGCCGATGTGGTCGCCGTCATCGGGTCCATTGACATTGTATTGGGGGAGATTGACCGATGAGCGGTCTGCTCACGAATACGCAATGGGCGGAGGCACGACAGAAGGATTTTGCTCAGCGCACCGGCGCGGTGCTGGCCTTCTGGCCCGAGTTGAAGCGGGCATTTCTCGAGCTCGCCGCGCTGGAGCCAGCGAAGAGTCACGTAATCCTTGGTCCAGAAAACGAAATTCCTCACCTTTTTGTGCTTTCCGCAGGATTGTTCGATCTGAAACTCACCGCCGATCCGCTCAGCGACACGGTGTTTTATGCATTCACCTCGGGAACGCTGAAGAGATTGATCCCTACAGAGAGCACCATCTATCACTACGGTCAATTGAAGCTCGTGCGCGGGCTGTGGGGTGTGGTCGACGGCCCCGGCGAAGAGGTGCATCAGGTTTTCGCCGACGATCCGCAGACGGTGGAGAACTTTCCACTTGCGGATCGCTTTGCTCAATGGGCACTCGACCGATTGCTGGGTGGTTACCCGGAGATTACAGCATTGGAAGACGCAGCCGCCGCTAAAGCGGAGGCCGAAGAAGAAGCCGCAAAGAAAGAGGCGAAACGTGGCGGCAGAACAACCGCAGGAGCTGCGGAATAAGCTCTATGCCGAATTATGGATCTCATTCGCCGCGTTGATTCGCTCGTATGTGGCGGCGCACGACCTTGCCAAACCGGTCAGCAACCACGCGCTGGTGGATGAAGGTGCAGCCGGGCATCTGACATTGCGTGGCGAACACAAGACGCTTGGGCTGGAGTTTGACGCGGCAACAGGCGCGGGAAGCTGGGCGGTTTATGAAGACGATCCCGGACCTGATCGAGTGCTGGAGCGCGGCAGCTTCGGGATTGACGAAGACAGCCAGGTTGCGTTAAGCGACCGGATGGGGAAATTGGAACTGGAAGTAGCGGCGGAGGCATTTACCGCCAAGGTATTTGACGAGGAGTAGGCGTTGGCAACGGAAAAGACAACGATATTTTCACCCGGGCTCGCGGCGCGCTTTGACAAGTTGGTGACGCTGTATCCGCTGCGCCGTTCAGCGCTCGTTCCCATGCTGCTCTACGCTCAGGACGAGGTGGGTTACATTTCCGACGCGGTGATTGCCGAGATTGCCCGGCGCATCGACATCCGCGAAAACGATGTGCAGAGCGTACTCAGCTACTACTCCATGCTGCGGACCAAGCCGGTGGGCAAGTACAACGTGCAGGTCTGCACGAATATCTCCTGCATGTTGCGCGACGGCTACGGAATTCTGGAACACTGCAAGAAGCGGCTCGGTATCGGACATAAGGAAGTGACTCCCGACGGCCTGTTTTCTCTCGAAGAGGTCGAGTGCATCGGAGCCTGTTGCTGGGCGCCGGCCATCCAGGTGAACTACGACTTTCACGAAGAGCTGACTCCGGAAAAAGATGGACCAGGTTCTCGACGAGTACAAAGCCGGACGCGTAAAGGGGACGGTGTAACCATGCCCAGGCTCGTCTCTCATCCCGACGAAGTTAGAATCCTTTCGCGCCGCTTTGGACAGGGCGCGACGGATATCGATAAGTACATCGAGCTCGACGGCTACAAGGCCGTGCAGACCGCCATTGCGAAAGGGCGCGGAGTGGATCATCACCGAAATGAAGGCCTCCGGGCTGCGCGGACGCGGCGGCGCTGGCTTTCCGACCGGTCTGAAGTGGTCGTTCGTTCCGAAGCAATCGGATCGCCCGAAGTACGTTCTCGTCAATGGCGACGAGAGTGAACCCGGCACCTGCAAGGATCACCTGATCTTTCTGCACGATCCGCACGCGGTCATCGAAGGAACCATAATCGCCGGCCTCGCCATCGGCTCGAAGATGGGCTTCATCTATCTGCGCGGCGAGTACCGGTATCTGCTTAAGATCATGGAGAAGGCCGTCGCCGAGGCTTACGCCAAAGGCTTTCTGGGCAAGAACATCTTCGGCTCAGGCATTGATTTCGATATCGTGACGCAGACCGGCGCGGGCGCTTACGAAGTGGGCGAAGAGTCGGCGCTGATGGAGTCGCTCGAAGGCAAGCGGGGCATACCACGCATCAAGCCGCCCTTCCCTGCCGTCGTCGGACTCTACGGAGGGCCGACAGTCATCAATAACGCCGAAACCATCGCCAGCGTGCCCCACATCCTGCTCATGGGCGGCGAGGCTTACGCGAAGGTTGGCTCGGAGCGCAACGGCGGAACACGTCTGTTCTGCATCAGCGGCCATGTGGAGCGTCCCGGCGTGTATGAACTGCCGATGGGTTACAACCTTAAGAAAGCGATCTACGAGGTCGCAGGCGGCATTCGCGGTGGCAAAAAGCTGAAGGCGGTCGTCCCCGGCGGCTCTTCGACTCCGGTGCTGACGGCCGACGAGATCGACGTCGGGCTGGACTTCGACCAGATGGGAAAAGCGGGAACCATGCTCGGTTCGGGCGGCATTGTTGTTCTCGACGAGACGGTCTGCATGGTCGAGTTCGCGCTGCGCACCATGCAGTTCTATCAGCACGAGAGCTGCGGCTGGTGTATTCCCTGCCGCGAAGGCACGGACTGGCTCAAGAAATCGCTCGTCCGATTGCATGCGGGCGGCGCGGTGGATAAGGACATCGACAACATCCGCTATCTCGCCGAAAACATGCTGGGTCGCACCTTCTGCCCACTCGGTGACGCGGCGGCAATGCCTACGATTGCATTCGTGAACAAGTTCCGCAAAGAGTTTGAAGACCATTTGAACGGCAAGGGCTGTCCGTACCAGCATTCGCTGGAGCGCGAAGCGGCGCTGGTTTAGCGCGAAGAAAGAGATTGGAATGGCTGACGTAACTTTCACCGTCGACGGCAAAAAACTCACCGCGCCTGCGGGCACGCTGCTCATTGATGCCTGCAAGGCCGCGGGCATCGAGATTCCGGCGTTCTGCTATTATCCCGGACTCTCGCTTCAGGCCGCGTGCCGCATGTGCGTGGTTCGCATTGAGAAAATTCCCAAACTGCAGACCGCCTGCACCACTCCTGTTGCTGAAGGCATGATCGTCGCGACCGAGACCGACGAAATCAAGCAGGCGCGCAAGGCCACGATTGAGCTTCTGCTCGGCAACCATCCGCTCGACTGCCCGGTATGCGATGCGGGCGGCGAGTGCGAGCTGCAGGACATGACCTTCAAGTACGGCGCGGGCGAGTCGAAGTACGTCGAGACCAAACAGCATCGCGATGAACAGCAGTGGTCGCCGGTGGTGTACTTCGACCGGCCGCGCTGCATCCTGTGTTATCGCTGCGTGCGTGTCTGCGGCGAGGGCATGGACGTATGGGCGCTCGGCGTTGAAAATCGCGGCGTGAGCAGCGTGATTGCGCCCAACGGTCAGGATCACCTGAACTGCGAAGAGTGCGGCATGTGCATCGACATCTGCCCGGTCGGCGCGCTCACTTCCGGCACTTACCGCTACAAAACGCGCCCGTGGGAGATGAACCACGTCGGCACCGTGTGCGCGCACTGCGGCGACGGATGCAAGACTACGCTCGGCGTTCGTGCCGTGGACGACGGAATGGAGATCATCCGTGGCGACAACCGCGACAAGAGCGGCATCAACGGCGATTTCCTCTGCATCAAGGGCCGTTACGCCTTCGACTTTGCCAATCACACTGAGCGACTGACTAAGCCGCTAGTACGGCAAGCCGATGGCAATCTGGCTCCGGTGAGCTGGGACCACGCTCTCGACTTTGCAGCCAGACGGCTCAAGGAGATTCGCGATTCGCGCGGCGGCAACGCCATCGGCGTCATCGGCTCAAACCGGCTGACCAACGAAGAAAATTATCTGCTGCAGAAATTCGCGCGCACGGTGGTCGGCACCAACAACATCGATCATCACCGTACGGCGGATTACGCAGCCTTTGCATCTGCGCTCAAGGGCAACGCGGGACGCGAGGCTTCCCTGCGCGATTTTGTGAGCGCACCGGCGATCCTGCTCCTGGGAAATGATCCGACGGAGCAGCATCCCGCCCTCGCCTGGCAGATTCGCACCAATGTGCGGCTGAACCGCGCGCGGCTCTACGTAGCCAACCACGCCGAGATCAAGCTGCGCCGCCAGGCGAAGGCCGCGGTTACGCTCCCGCAGACCGGCTACGCCTCGTTTGTCCAATACCTCTCTGGCAAGGACGGAGTCTTCGAGGGCAACGATACATCGGCTGCTTTCCGCGATGCGATTCGCAAGGAAGAATCGCTGCTTATCGTCTTCGGTTCGGAATTTCGTGGACGGGATATCACATCTCTTGTGCAGTTTGGTTTGAGCTTGCCGAACGCAAAGTTTGCCTGCCTCGGCGACTACGCCAACTCGCGCGGCGCTGCGGATATGGGCGTATTACCCGATCTGCTGCCCGGGCTATGTTCCGGTTTCAACATCGGCACATTTTGCCGACGAGTACGGGGCCGCGTTGTCCGCAACACCCGGCCTCGACCTGGTCGAGATGTTCGACGCCGCCGGACGAGGTGACGTATCGGCACTCTACGTTGTCGGCTCGAATCCCGTTGCGCGATACGGCATCGACCCTTCGGCTCTCAAGAATACTTTCCTCATCGTGCAGGATATGTTCCTGACCGAGACTGCGGTGCTGGCTGACGTGGTCTTCCCTGCGGCGAATCTTTATGAGAAGGCAGGAACCGTCACCAATACTTATGGCGATCTGCAACTCGTCAAGAAGGCCGCAGACAAGGCCGGGGTTCGCACCGACTTCGAGTTGATCGTGCGGCTCGCCGACAAGATGGGAGCCAATCCGAAGAGCCTGGTTCCATTTGGCAAAGGGGTTCGCGCCGACTTTGGACAGACGCGCGGAGCGCAGTCGGGAGAAGCGGACCGCCACGCCGTGTGGCTTTCGGCGAATCATCTGGAGCCGAAACTCAGCCCGTTCGATCCCTTCGCTATCTTCGACGAAATTCAGCGGCTGGTCCCTGCCTACAACGTTCCGCGCCTGAATCTTCTTGCCGGCAATGACGAGCACTTGAAATCGGAACTGGTGCAGATTGAAACCGGCACCGCGCGCCGCGATCTGGTGTTGCCGTCGAATGACGGGCTGTACACTTCAGGCACACTCGGCAGATACAGCGCGAAACTCAAGGAAGTGCTGGCGTCGCACACCACCGTCACGAATTCCGCTGAAACAGCGGCAGACTAACGAATTTTGGGAAGGCCTTGTGGAAGTTAGCATCTGGATTTTTCTTCTGTTGAGCGTGCTGAAGGTCGCCGTAGTTACGGTGATTCTGCTGACGGCGGTCGCCTATACGGTGCTGCTCGAACGCAAAGTTGTCGGACGCATTCAGAACCGCTGGGGACCCAGCCGCGTCGGCCCCTTCGGCCTTCTACAGCCGCTCGCCGATGGCATCAAGCTCTTTCTTAAAGAAGACCTGATGCCCACCAGCGTCTACAAGCCGCTGTTTATTCTTGCGCCCATTATCGCTCTGAGCTGCGCGCTCATGTCGATTTCGATGGTTCCCTTCGGCGACGAATATTCGTTACAAGGGCGTCGATCTCTTCCAGATCTCCGACATCAATATCGGCCTCCTTGTCATTCTAGGAATCACCTCGGTCGGCGTTTACGGAATTGCGCTTTCCGGCTGGTCATCGAACAACAAATATTCGCTGCTCGGAGCATTGCGCGCAAGCGCGCAGGTCATCAGCTATGAGCTTGCGCTGGGACTCTCGGTGATCGGCGTGGTGCTGCGATCGCAATCGTTCCGCCTGCGCGACATCGTCGACGTACAGTCAACGCACGGGTTGCTTTCGTGGAACTTCTTCGGCGGATTCCAGATTCGTCGCGTTCTTTATCTACCTGACCGCCGCATTTGCTGAGACGAACCGCACGCCTTTCGATTTGCCGGAGGCCGAAAGCGAGCTCACCGCGGGCTACCACACGGAATACAGCTCGATGAAGTTTGCCATGTTCTTCATGGCCGAGTACGCGAACATGATCACCGTGGGCTGCGTGGCCACGCTGCTCTTTCTTGGCGGATGGACCAGTCCCTTCGGCCATCTCTTTCCGGCATTCGGCGGCGTAGTTGTGCAGGCCTTGTTGCCGGTGTTCTGGTTTGTGGCCAAGGTCTTCTGTTTTCTTTTTCTTTATATCTGGGTGCGGGGTACGCTGCCGCGCTTCCGCTATGACCAGCTGATGGGTTTTGGCTGGAAATTTCTTATGCCTCTGGCGGTCGCGAACATAGTTGCGACCAGCCTCTGGCTTGCATTTCACGCAGCATAACGTGATTTACAATCGACCTTCCGGTTTCATATTTTTCCTGGTTGTTTGTGTTGTCGAGTGAGCGACTGAAGACATGCATCTGGTTCTGTTCTTCATCTTTGGCGGTCTGTGCGTTGCGGGAGCGTTGAATCTCCTGTTTCAGCGCCACCCTATCAACTCTGCGCTTTCGCTGATCGTCGTCATGAGTTCGCTGGCGGTGCTCTATCTTTTGCTGGGAGCCGAATTTCTCGCAGCGGCGCAGGTCATCGTCTACTCCGGCGCGATCATGGTGCTATTCACGTTTGTCATTATGTTGCTCAATGCAGGACGCGAAGAGCGCACACACGGCAGCAAGGCCGCTTACGCGATCGGAATTCCCGGCGCCGCGGCACTGTTCGCGGCCCTGGCTTACATTTTTCTCTCAAACGGCAAGCAGCTGGGCACGGTCGCGCTCGGCGATTACTTAGTGACGACCACCGAGCTGAGCCGGGTGCTCTTTCGCGATCTACTGCTGCCGTTTGAAGTCACTTCCGTCCTGATTCTGGTGGCGATTCTCGGCGCAGTTGCGCTGGCACGGAAGGAGCACTGAGCCATGGTTCCCGTCTCTTACTATCTGGTTCTCAGTGCGATCCTGTTCTCGATCGGCGTCGCGGCGTTTCTCATCAAGCGCAATATCATTAGCGTCTTCATGTCGATTGAGCTGATGCTCAACGCCGTCAACCTTACCTTTGTCGCCTTCGCGCATCAGTGGCATCAGGTGAGCGGACAGATCTTTGTCTTCTTCGTGATGGTCGTCGCGGCGGCCGAAGCTGCTGTGGGCCTCGCCATCATCATCGCTGTCTTCCGCTCACGGAATACGCTGAACGTCGATCAAGTGGATTTAATGAAATTATGACCAGTTCCCTCCATCTCTGGCTGATTCCGCTCGTCCCCTTCGCCGGCTTTCTGGTGAACGGTGTCGTGGGCCGCAAGCTGCCCAAGGCGATGGTCTCAGCGATCGCGCTGATCGCCACCGCCGTTCCGTTTGCGCAGGTCGCATACCTTTGGTTCCATCTCAGCGGCATCTCGCTGCCTTATATCGAGCGTCTTGGCACGTGGATCCAGACTGGGGCCTTTCACGCTGGATTCGATCTGCAGCTTGATCATCTTTCGATGGTGATGCTGCTGGTCGTGACCGGCGTGGGCTTCCTGATTCATCTTTACTCCGTCGGATACATGGCCCATGAAGAGGGGTACTGGCGTTTCTTTGCCTATCTCAACCTCTTCATGTTCTTCATGCTCACGCTGGTGCTCTCGGAAAACTTCTTGCTGATGTTTGTAGGCTGGGAAGGCGTGGGACTCGCATCCTACCTGCTTATAGGTTTCTACTTCTTGAAGGACTCGGCGGCGAACGCCGGGAAGAAGGCCTTCGTCGTCAACCGCATCGGCGACTTCGGTTTTCTGCTGGCGATGTTTCTGTTGATCGCGCATTTCGGAACGCTCAGCTTCAGCGGAGTCTTCGCGCAGGTTACGCAACATCCTGAGTGGCAGGGCGGATTTCTCACCGTTATCGCTCTGTTTCTCGTGCTGGGCGCAACCGGAAAATCGGCGCAGATTCCGCTTTACATCTGGCTGCCGGACGCGATGGAAGGCCCAACGCCGGTCTCCGCGCTCATCCATGCCGCGACCATGGTTACCGCGGGCGTTTACATGATTGCGCGCACGCACGTCATCTTTGACCGCTCGCCGCTGGCCCTGACTACAGTCGCCATCATCGGTGCAGCCACTGCGTTCTTCGCCGCCACGGTTGGCATCGTGCAAACGGACATCAAGCGCGTGCTGGCCTACTCGACCATCTCGCAATTGGGATACATGTTCCTGGCCTGCGGCGTTGCGTCGTATGCTTCCGGCATCTTTCATCTCGTGACGCATGCCTTCTTCAAGGCACTCCTCTTTCTCGCTGCGGGGTCGGTAATCCACGCACTGGGCGGCGAGCAGGATATGCGCGTGATGGGCGGCCTGTGGCGAAAGCTTCCCGTGACCTTCTGGACAATGACTGCTGCGGTCTTCGCTATTTCCGGCCTGCCGCCCTTTGCCGGATTCTTCAGCAAAGACGAGATTCTTTATCTGACATATCTTTCGCCGAACGGCGGAAGATTCTCTGGCTTGTCGGGCTGGTCACTGCGTTTCTGACCTCGTTCTACATGTTCCGCCTCTGGTATATGACATTCTTTGGCGAGAGCCGGGCTGAAGAACACACGCTTGCCGAGCACGGAGCGGCGGTTCATGCCAGTTCCACGTCAACCCTGGTGCTCGAAGCCGGACCAGAGCCCATGAGGAACATGTGCACGGTGTGCACGAGAGCCCCTGGGTCATGCTGGTTCCGCTAATTATTCTCGGGATTCTTTCTGTCGTCGGCGGCTGGATCGGGGTACCCGTAGCGCTCCGCGGCCGCAATGAGATTGGGCAGTTCCTGGATCCGCTCCTTAACCCGAAGGGCGCATTTGAGGGCTCAAATCAACTAGCGTTGATACTTGCCATCGTTTCGACCGTCACAGCGCTGGCGGGATGGTTGCTCGCGCACGTTCTCTACTTTGCGAAACCCGCACTACCCGCAAAGTTAGCCGCCCAGCTTCATGGCCTCTACGTCCTCGTTGCCAACAAATACTGGGTGGATGAGATTTACGGCGCGCTTATCGTCACGCCACTGCTGCTCGTTTCGCGCTACCTGCTCAAGGGTCTGATCGACACGGGCGTGATCGGCGGCACGACTTATGGCGCGGGCTATACCGCGCAGGGCTTCGGCGCGATTGTGCAGCGCGTGCAATCGGGAAACATTCGCTCGTATGCGGGCTGGCTTGCGTTGGGCGCGGCTGTCCTGCTGATCGTTACCTATTTTGGATTCACGGCACATTTTCACTGAGATAGAAAGCTACAAGGAACGTATTCGTGCTGACTGACCACATATTGACGCTCATGACCTTTGTGCCCGCTGCGGGCGCGATCGTCGTAGCATTGCTGCCGCGCAAGGGACGCGTCGTTCAGTGGTGGACGCTGTTCGTCTCGCTCGTCACCTTCGCGCTCACGCTTCATCTGCCGGCTCACTTCGTGTATGGGCAGACCGGCTTCCAGTTTGTCGAGAACCACGCCTGGATTGCCAGCCCGGCCATTCGCTACCACCTCGGCGTCGACGGTCTTTCGATGTGGCTTGTCGTTCTCGCCGGTTTTCTCTCCGTCGTCGGCGTACTTGGCGTCGTGGAAAGCAATCGAGACGCGCACCAAAGAGTTCTATTTCTTCTATCTGCTTCAGCAGACGGCCATGATCGGCATCTTCGTCGCGCTCGATATGTTCCTCTACTACGGTTTCTGGGAGCTGTCGCTGATTCCCATGGCGATCCTAATTGCCATGTTCGGGCGCGAACGCGGACCGAAGACGGCGCTGAAGTTTTTTGCTTACACCTTCATCCCGTCGGCGCTGTTTCTCGTCGCGATTCTCTGGCTCTACGCCAAAACCGGCACGTTCGACTACATAACGCTGCAGCACATTCTCGCTACCGACACCGCGCTCTTTACGCCGAAGGCTTTGTGGTGGGTGGCGCTGGCGTTTCTGGCTGCCTTTGCCGTAAAGGTCCCGGTCTTCCCGCTGCACGGCTGGCTCGGCGATACGATTAGCGACGCGCCTACGGCAATGGCCATGGTTGTCGCTGGGAAACTCGGCCTCTACTCGATTCTCCGCTTCAACCTCGGGCTCTTTCCCGCGCAGGCGCGCGAGTTCGCGCCGTGGATGATCGCCCTCGCCGTCATCGGCATACTGTACGGCGCGTGCATCGCACTGGTACAGACGGACATGAAGCGGCTGATCGCTTTTGCAATGTTGAGCGCACTGAGCTTCTGCACGCTCGGTATCTTCTGCTTCTCGCTCTCCGGACTGGATGGCGCGGTCTACCAGATTCTCAACGAAGGGCTCTCCGGGAGCGCGCTGCTGGTGCTCGCGGGTTTCCTCTATGAACGTTATGGCACTTACGACATGGAACGTTACGGAGGTCTCGCCGCCAAACTGCCGATGATGGCCACGCTCTTCGTCATCACCGCACTCTCGCTGATCGGCCTGCCCATTCTCAATGGCTTCGTCGGCGAGTTCCTGATTCTCAGCGGCAGCTTCGCCTCGCATCCTGGCTGGGTCTTCGCTGCAACCCTCGGCGTCATTCTTGCCGCCGCCTACATGCTGGGCATGATTCAACGCGTCTTCTACGGCCCGCAATCGGCGCTGGTCACAGGGCGCGCGAGTCGCGACTTCTCCGGGCGCGAACATCTACTGTTATGGCCAATGGCCGTGCTGATGCTGGTGATGGGCGTAGCTTCGCCCTTCTGGATGCGCGCCATCGATCAGGGCGTATCCGGTTTCGCCAACTCCGCGACCCACACCATTTCTTATCTGGAGAAGCGATGAACACGACGCCTCAAATCCTTCGCATTCTCCCCGAGGTTATCCTCACGATCGTGGGCGTGCTCATCATGCTCATCGAGCCGGTATTGCCAAAATCGAAGAGCCGCAAGTCGCTGGGATGGTTTGCCGTGCTCGGCGTCATTGCCGCCCTCGCTGCGAGCCTCTATCAGTACCAGCTTCCTGCCGGCACAGCCTTCTTCGGCACTGTGCAGACGGATGCCTTCAGCATCTTCTTCCATGTTCTCATCTGCGGCATCGTTCTCGTATGCCTGCTGATCACGCTGGACGCAACCACCGCCCAGACCGAAAATATGGGCGAGTTTTACGCGCTGGCTGTCTTCGGAGCCGTCGGCATGCTGTTCATGACCTGTGCCGTCGAGCTGCTGCTGGTCTTCATCGGCCTTGAGATTTCCTCGATCTCCACTTACATCCTCGCTGGATTCCGCAAACGCAGCGCCAAGGGGCCGGAGTCGGCCCTCAAGTATTTCCTGCTCGGCTCATTCGCCACTGCATTTTTCCTCTACGGAATCGCACTGACCTTCGGCGCGACGGGAACAACCCGGATCGACGTCATCGCCGGGCTGCTTTCGTCGAGCGCTACCCCGTTGCTCGCTATCGCCGGACTGGCCCTTATCCTTATCGGCATTGGCTTCAAGGTGTCAGCAGCGCCCTTCCAGGTCTGGACGCCCGACGTATACGAAGGTGCGCCTTCTCCAGTCGTTGCACTGATGTCCACCGCTCCCAAAGTCGCCGCCTTCGCCGTGCTGCTCCGCATTCTCTACGGAGCCTTCCCTGCGCTGCACGCGCACTGGGTTCCGATTCTCTGGTGGCTCGCGGTTCTTTCCATGTTCGTCGGCAACCTTGGCGCGTTGCGGCAGAAAAACGTCAAGCGGCTGCTCGCCTATTCCTCAATCGCCCACGCCGGATACCTGCTGGTCGCCTTCACCGCTCTTTCAGCAGACGGCATCGCCGCTGCCAGTTTCTACGCCGTGAGCTACGCCGCGATGAACGTGGGCATCTTCGCCGTCGTCAGCCACGCCGGCGGATTCGACGACCGGATTGCGCTGATCGACGACTACCGCGGTCTCGCATTTCGCTCTCCGCTGCTCGGCGGCGCGATGGCCTTCTTCCTTATTTCACTCATCGGGATTCCCTTCACCGGCGGATTCTTCGGCAAGTTCTACGTCTTCTCCGCGGCCATCCATTCGGGATTTATCTGGCTGGCCATCCTGGGACTTATCAATAGCGGCATCGCGGCGTTCTATTACCTGCGCGTGGTCGCGGCACTCTACACCAAGGCCGCCGATACCTCGCCCGTCGCATCCGTTCCACGCGCTACAACGCCGCTACTGTTTGCCCTGCTCCTGACCGTTGCAGCCACCCTGATCCTGGGTATTGTTCCGGGCAGAGTTTTAGCTAAAGCAAAAGCCGCCGCAGAGACCTATCCTGCGGTCCGCAATAGCAATAGTGTTGCGGCCATACCGGAAACAGCACAGCGGTGACCGCGACACTCCTCAGAAGAAGAAAAGCCTCCGGCGAACCGGAGGCTTTTCTTTTGCAAATCCCGAAAAACTTACTTCGCCTTCAAAAGAATGATGACGAATGTGAACAGCGAAAGGGACTCGATAAACGCGAGGCCCAGGACCAGCAAAAGCTGAATGCCGGCGCGTGCGCCCGGGTTACGGGCCAGTGCTTCCGTTGCCGAGCCTGTGGCTCTGCCCTGTCCCATGCCGCAAAGGCCGGCAGCGAGCCCCATACCGATCCCGGCGCCCACCGGTATCAGGTTGGTTCCTCCTCCGCCTCCGGTTGTCTGTGCGAATGCCGGGCTAGCCATGCACAGCATCGACAGAGTCATGAATACGTATTTCAGTTTTTGCATTTCTCTCTCCTTGCTTCCCTGTATGAAATTGCCGTCAGTGGGTGGTTGAGGCTCACCGTGCTGGCCCCCTCACGCTCACGGCGTTCTGCGCGGCAGCGGAAGCGCTCCGCCGCGCAAAATGTTTTCAGCCGACCGTTTCTTCGTGCGATGTCGCCACGGACAGATAAATCATGGCCAGCAGCATGAAAATGTAGGCCTGGATCAGTGAGACCGCGAAATGCAGACCGAGAAACACCACGGGCACCGCGATGGGAATCAACGAAAAGAAGGCCAGAGTCAGCAGATCGCTGGCGAGCATGTTCGCGTAAAGACGAATCGTGAGCGACATGATGCGCGCGAGGTGCGAGATGATCTCAATGGGAAACATCAGCGGCGCGATCCACCAGATGGGTCCCATAAAATGCTTGACATATCCGATGGGCCCCTGGGCCCTGATGCCGTGCCAGTTGTAGTAGACAAAGGTCAGCAAGCGCGATGCCCAGCGGAACTACCGGGTCCGCTGTGGGCGTCTCAAATCCAGGCAGCAATCCAAAGCAGTTGCAGATGACGACGAACAGCAGCACCGTGGTAACGAACGGCATGAAGCGTTCATATCCGTGACCGATAATCTGCTCCGCCTGGTTGCTCACGAATTCATGTATCACTTCGGCCGTGTGCTGGATTGTTCCCGGCTTCTCGACATTCAGCGAAAGGCGCGCCGCCACGAAAAACAGCAGCATGAGCGTCATTACGATGAGTTGAAGCGTGAGCGAATTTCCAATGGGACGACTGGGGTGCGCGACATGAATGCCCAGCTTCGTCATCAAGGCGACGAGCGGCGCGGCAAACCAGTGGTTCAGCAGTGCGGTGAGTGAATTAATCAGGACCAGCATAAGTCAGTTAATTGATGTTCTGTTTGTCTCTCAGGAGCGCACCATTCGCACGGCCTCGACCGTCAGGGCAATAACTGCCAGGCCCAGACCCGCCATCAACGCGTAAAGCGATCCATGGAAACATCTTAGGCTAACATAAATGATTAACGCCGCAATACCCAGACGAAGGAAAAACATGGTCAGGGTGAATCCCGTCGTGCGCGGCGTCTGCTGGTTATCGAGCTTCGCGTTGATGACCCCAATTAGCTGTTGCCACTCGTAGAGTCCCGTCGCGGAAACGACGGCCCCAGCCACAAAGAGCGCTCCCGTCTGCCATCCAGCGGTAAAAAGCCAGCGCAAAAAAGCCGAGAACCGCGAGAATCCCGGTAAGCCGGATCGCGCGACGCATGGAAGCCTTCAGGTCTGCGTCCGTAAAGTCCAGAAATGGATTCGCTTTGGTCATGTTATCGTTCGCCCGCGTCAATTTGCCCGCAGAGCCTGGCGCACGGCCTCCACCATTCCGGCAACCGCGCCCAAAATCAGCCCGACGATGTAAATCCAATCCTGATGCAGCCACTTGTCGAGCAATGCGCCCGCTCCCCAGCCAATGAGCACTGCGGCGGGCAGCACAAAGGCGATCTGGGTGAGCTTTTCGGCTTTGACCAGAGTTTGCAGCCCCTCGCTGCTGCTTCTTACCGCCCGGATTGGAATTCTGGCTCTGCCATGTCCCTCGCATTTATACACTACGACCAGCAAGCTGCCGAACGCTATACTGGCCACAGCATTTTCACTCAAGGAAACCAAGTGTTCGAGTCAGATTTTGAGCGCGGACTCTTCGCGCTTCGCCAGGAAAAGCTGAAACAGATCGAGGCCCTCGGCCAGCAGGCTTATCCCAATTCGTTCGCCGCAACGCACACCCTCGCGCAAATCCGCAGCCGCTATGACAACGCAACGGCGGAAGACTTGAAGCGGGGCGCGCCAACGTCGTAGTTGCCGGACGCATCATGGCGATCCGCGCGCAGGGGAAGGCCGGATTCGCGCAACTTCAGCAGAACGGCGACGCGCCTGCAAATTTACGTCCGCAAAGACGCAGTCGGCGATCAGGCCTTCGATCTTTACAAGCTGCTCGACCTCGGCGACCACATCGGCGTTTCCGGATATCTGTTTCGCACGCGCACCGGCGAGCTGTCCGTTCACGTCGAGACGATTACGTTTTTAGCCAAGGCCATGCTCGCGCTGCCGGAAAAGTACCACGGCCTCGCCGACGTGGAGCTGCGCTACCGCCAGCGCTATGTCGATCTGTTCATGAACACGGCGCTGAACGAGGGCACGCCGGCGGAAATTAACGTCCGCGACGTCTTTGTGAAGCGCGCAAAAGTCCTGGCGGCGATTCGGCAATATTTCGACGCGCGCGGCTACATCGAAGTGGAAACGCCGATGATGCAGCCCATCGCCGGAGGCGCGGCCGCCAAGCCTTTCACGACGCATCACAACGCGCTCGATCTGGATCTGTTCCTCCGCATCGCGCCGGAACTGTATCTCAAGCGCCTGGTGGTCGGCGGCATCGACCGCGTGTACGAGATCAACCGCAACTTCCGCAACGAAGGGATCTCCACGCAGCACAACCCCGAGTTCACCATGCTCGAGTTCTATCAGGCCTATGCGAACTATCACGACCTGATGGATCTGACGGAGGAGCTCATCGCCTTCGTCGCGCAGGAAGTGAACGGAACGACGATTACGAACTTCAACGATGTCGAGATTGACTTCGCGAAGTGGCGGCGGTTCTCCATGCGCGAGGCGATCATCGAATTTTGGCCGCAGAGTCTGGTCTGGCTGCAAAACCGGCACGATGTCGGACTTTTCAGGAGATCGCAGTCCGTTGCTGTCTCTCGTCGAGCGCCTGCAGCGACTGCAGCATCAGCACATATGACTTCAGAGCTCGGGCGAGAAGCCACGCGGTAAGACCATCGCCTCATTTTCGAGGCGGTCGCCGAAGAACATCTCATCCAGCCCACCATCATCTACGACTTCCCTCTCGCGGTCTCGCCACTGTCGAAGCAGAAGCCCGATGAGCCGGACTGGGTGGAGCGCTTCGAGTTCTACATCGGAGGATTCGAGCTGGGCAATGCCTTCAGCGAGCTGAACGATCCCGAAGAGCAGCGCAAACGCTTTGAGGCACAAATCACCGAGCGCGAGCGCGGCGACGACGAGGCGCACCAGATGGATGAAGACTACGTGCGCGCTCTGGCCTATGGATTGCCGCCGACGGGAGGCGAAGGCATCGGCATCGACCGGCTCACGATGATCCTTACCGGAGCGAAATCCATCCGCGATGTGATTCTGTTTCCGCTGCTGCGTCCGCAAAAGAATCGGCCGGAAACGGACGAGCCTAAGCCGGAATAGCGATCACTCCCCCAACAGCAACCGCTGTGTGGAAATCGCCCGCCCAGTCGCCCCATCGCACTCGATCAGGATCGCTGCCATGCGCGGATCGCCCTTCGCAGCTTCGAATTTTGCCGGCATTCCGGTTAGAAAGCGGTTCAGCACCTGCTCTTTTTCTACGCCGATCACGCTGTCGTATGGGCCGCTCATGCCCACGTCGGTCTGGTAGGCCGTTCCGCCCGGAAGAACACGGTCGTCAGCCGTTGGAACATGGGTGTGCGTGCCGATCACGGCGGTCACGCGCCCGTCCAGATACCACCCCAGGGCGATCTTTCTCCGATGTCGCTTCTGCGTGGAAGTCCACGACGATAACTTTCGCCTTGATTTTGGCGAGCAGCGCATCGGCAGCGCGAAACGGGTCGTCGCTCGACGCCATAAATACTCGCCCCTGCAGATTCACGACCGCGTAGGTCTGCCCATTCGGCAATTCGCCTTCGTAAACTCCGTGGCCTGGCGTGCCCGCCACATAGTTTGCAGGGCGAATCACCCTGCGCGGGCGCTCGTGGCTCTCAGCGGGTACCGACTGCACGTAGTCGATGAGTTCGCGCTTGTCCCAAACATGGTTGCCCGTCGTCAGCACGTGCGCGCCGAGGTTGAACAGATCGTCAGCAATCGCGGGAGTCACGCCGAATCCGCCCGCCGCGTTTTCCGCGTTGATAATGACCAGGTCCGCGCCGCGCTCTGCAATTACATGGGCCAGATGCTCACGAACAATGCGCCGCCCCGCGCTGCCAAACACGTCACCTACAAAAAGAATCCGCAAAGTCTCTGTGTCTCCAGGGAAGAAATCGGCAAAATTCGATGCTATAACGTAGGGCCGCAAAAAGCTTCCGCCATTTCCGCGATTCTTTCAACAAAGCTGTGGTAGCGTGGCTGCATGGCACTCAATACCCGATTTACAACCGGCATTCAAGCGCTTATTCTCCTTGCTGGCAAGCCGGACAAACTGCACACCTCAGAGGACGTAGCGCGAAGACTCAACACAAATTCCGTGGTGATTCGCCGCGTCTTCTCGCAGTTGCGGCAGGCCGAACTGGTTTTGAGCCACAAGGGACCAAGTGGCGGATCGAAGCTCGCGCGCCCCGCCAAGGAAATCACACTGCGAGATATTCACCGTGCCGTTAATCCGCATGGACTCCTGCACGCACCGTCATTGTCTGCATCGCCGGGCCTTCAGTCCGTGCTCAAAGGCGCGTTTAACGCTGCGTCGCGTGCCGCCGAAAAAGAACTGGACGAGACTACCTTGTCTCAACTGGTAAAGAAGGCTGCGAAGAAATCGAAGAGCTAGCTCTGCGCCAGCGCAGCAGCATCAGTACAGCTATGGTAATCAACGCCACAGTCAGGCCGGTCCATAGTCCGGAGAGCCCCCAGCGCATTTCGAAGCACAGCACCGCGCCCAGCGGCAGGCCGAAAAGCCAGTATCCGATAAAGTTCAGCACCATGGGAATTCGCGTCTCGCCCAACCCGCGTAACACTCCAGAAGCCACGCTCTGCGCGCCGTCGAAGATCTCGAAGGCAGCAACGATCAACAGAATATGCGCGCCCAGCCGCAGCACACGTTCATCACGGCTGTAAATTTCGAGAATCGGGCGCGGCATCACGATAAACAGGAGCGCCGCCACAGCCATGAAGCCGACTCCCAGCCCAATTGCCATCCATCCCGCGCGTCGCGCCTTCGCTGGATTCCCCGCTCCGATGGCATGCCCAACGGCCACCGCGCCCGCTGCGGAGACTCCCAGCGGCACCATGTAGGCGAAAGCCGCGCAGTTCAGAACAATCTCATGCGTGGCCAGAGGCACCGCGCCCAGATGAGCCGCCAGAATCGTAGCCGTACCGAAGGCCGCGACCTCAAGCACCACCTGAAAAGCTGTCGGGATTCCCAGGTCCAGCAATGCGCGAATTCGCGCCCAATCCGGCCTTGGCCAGTGCGCAAAGAGAGAGTGGCTGCGCCTGCGCTCATGCTGCCACGCAAAATACACCAGCACCGCGGCCATGTAGATTCGCGCAACTACGGTCGAAATCGCCGATCCCCGCACGCCCATCGCCGGCATTCCCAACTTGCCGTAAATGAAAATCCAGTTGCCCGCCAGATTCACTAGATTCGCCGAGATCAGCGCGAAGGTCACGGGCCGCACGCGCGCCACACCTTGCAGATAGCGGCGAAATCCACCATAAACCAGCAACGGCAGCGTGCCCCAGTTCAGAATTCCGGCATAGGAGCGCGTCATTGCGCCAACGGCAGGGTCCACACCGTGCCCCGTAAAGAGCGGTCGCGCAAAGACGATGAAAAGCATCAACACCGGGGTGAACGCCAGCGCAATGTACATGGCCTGCGCCAGGGAGCGGTGACAGTCGTCGAAGTCGCGCGCGCCCCACGAGTGCGAAACCAGCGTGTCAAGGCCCAGCAGCAGTCCGATGCCGAACAGCGAGGGAGCGTAATAGATTGCGTTGCCCAGCCCCACCGCGCCGATCGCCGAGGGCCCAAGCTTGCCCACCATGATCACGTCGACAACCGTCATGGTCATCCAGCCAATTTCCGACAGAGCTACTGGAATGGCCAAAGCCAGCAGCGCACGCAGCTCGGCGCCGAGGTTCACTCTCGGGTTGTGTTCGTCGAAAATCGCAACATCAGAGGAGCGCATGGCAACGATAGAAACCTGACAAAGATTTCCCGATTGTACCGGCCAGCCCCGAGCACGACCGTATGTTAAATTCAAGAAAGCAGTCGTTGGAGAGCTGGCCGAGTGGCTGAAGGCGCACGCTTGGAAAGCGTGTTTAGGGGAAACTCTAACGTGGGTTCGAATCCCACGCTCTCCGCCATGCATCTTCAGGTAGCTGAGAATTTGTGTCCGCAATCAAGGTATTGACGCTTCGGGTAATTTCGGCCAATGCGTCATATCGAGAGAAATTCTTCTGCAATCTCTGCGCGTGTTTCCGATATTGCGAACCCGCCAGAACGGTATGCACCGCCGTTCGAATCTGCTCCGGGGTGGGGCGCCTGGTCTCCAGATTAATGCCCGCGCCTGTCCAACCCACGCGAGCAGCGGTAAAGGCCTTTTCTTCTGTGTCACCGGCAGCCACAAGCGGCACACCAAAACTGAGCGCCTGTTGCACTGCACCATATCCGCCATTGGTAACCAGCACATCCACTTTTGGCAAGAGCCGAACGAAAGGAACGAAAGCCTCGACCTTCGCATTGGTTGGAGCAATCAGGTCTCCTGTATCGGCGCGCCCTGTCGCCGCGATTACAAGAGCATTTTCGTCTGCCAAGGCGGTGAGCGCAGGCTGAACCAATTCCTGCAGATCGAAGTTTGCGAGTGTGCCCTGAGTTACAAGAACCACTTGTTTCGATCCATCCAGCTCGCTCCACCACGCAGGCTCTTTGAAGTCGGCGGATTTGGGAGGCAGCACCGGTCCCACAAATTGGACCTTCGACGGCATATCGCTGCGCGGAAACTCGAATTCGTCACCGGTGAACTGCAGAAATAAATCAGGCAAGGTATAGATGGAGTCGGCCCAAAAACCGGATATCGAAGGAGCGGCGCACTCAGCGAGTGTCAGATTCAGTTGATCGGCAATTGGCCGAAAGGCTTTCTCAAGTAAAAAATGTTCTTCGTGGTTACGTTTGCGACCTTCCGGCGTAGCATCGTGCGTGGTAAGTCCACAATCGATACTCCGAAGAATCAGCGGGGTTACTCCGCAGCCTATGACGGGCGGTCGATTTTCTCTAGGTCCTAATAGCATCGGAAAGCAACCGAGGTACATTGAGGACGTCAAGATCAAATCCATCGGTGTTTCTTCTAGAATTTGCTGTAGGCGGCGATGTTGATCGGGAATCGGCTCGATAAACCAATACTTCAAATAATTGAGAATTCGATCCCTTCCCGGCAGCTTTTCCTTTTCAGCGGAATTCCCGGGATTCCTGTAGTCGATGTTGGCTCTCCCGGTCATTCCGGCGAAGCGAAGACCGGCTGTCTCGACTTGCCGGTGAAAAATCTCTCCGGTATGAAAAGTGACGGTATGGCCTAGACCTGCCAAATGGAGGCCTACAGATAACATCGGAGTTACGTGGCCGGGATTCGGGAAGGCGCAAATAAGGATGTTGCTCATCGAGATCTCCTTAAGGACTGTTGGTGGATGCAGTAGGGTAAGAAGGTATTCCGGATAGTGACTGAGGCATGCACAACCTGAGCACGGATGGATATGGATCAATTCTGTCTCTAGATCTCGATTCTTGAAAAGAAATAGGCCCCTGTCATAAGAAATATGGCCGCCAGGGAGCATAGCAGGAAGCTATCCAGGGAGTAGCTGAAGTACCAAACACCGGCGAGTGTCCCCCGCAGACCATCGACTCCATAGGAGAGCGGATCGATGTGCGTGATCACACTTAGGACTTTGGACAGATGGCTCAATGGATAAAGAGCGCCGGAAAGAAAGAACATCGGCATCACCAGGAAATTTGAGGCGAGGTTAAGACCTTCCATGTCTTTGATCATCGAACCCAGCGTCATTCCAAGCGCAGCGAAAGGGACTGCGATCATGGCTACCAAAGTGAATGCGGGTACGAGGCTGATCCAGTGCTGTGGCCGGAACCCCGCGAGAATGCACACCAGAAGCATCAGTGCTCCCTGGATCATGCCGATGGTTGCTCCGCCGAGCGTGCGTCCTGTCATGATATAAATTCGAGGCACCGGCGCAACCAGGGTCTCCTTGAGGAATCCGAATTGGCGATCCCAGAGCACGGCGATCCCGGAGAACATCGAACTCAGGAGCACCGTCATACCGATCACCCCCGGCGCCAGGAACTGCAGATAACTTCCTTCTCCAGCCTTCTCAAAGACAGGAGCGAAGCCGAAACCGAAAGCCAATAAGTAAAACGTCGGTTGCGCCAGCGAGAAGATAATCTGTACGCGCGATCGCACATAACGTTTGACCTCGCGCAACCATAGGATGTAAATGGCATTCATCGGCTACTCCCTAACAATTGGGCAACTTTTCGCACTTGGTCGGTGGAGCTTGCGCTCTCATCGCGGAGGGATGTGCCGGTAAACGCCAGAAACGCGCCTTCAAGCGAGTCCGTGTCCGTCTGCGCCGTCAACTCGGCTGCCGTGCCCTGCGCGATCAATTCGCCGCGATCCATGATTGCGATCCTGTGCGCGACACGTTCGGCCTCGTCCAGGTAATGCGTGGTCAGGAAGATCGTGGTGTTCTCCGTCTCATTCAGATACTTCACGTGTGTCCAAAGCTGGCTTCGGCTCTGCGGATCGAGGCCCAGGGTTGGCTCGTCGAGAAAGAAGATCTTCGGCATGTGCAGCAGTCCACGGGCGATCTCAAGTCGGCGTTTCATGCCGCCGGAGAACTGCTTCACGAAATCCTTGCGCCGGTCCCAAAGCTCGAAGATCGCGAGGAGCTCCTCAATTCGCCCGGCCCGAAGTTTTCTTGGCATCCCGTAGAGAATCCCGTGCAGCTCCATATTTTCGTATGCAGTTTGCTGGTCGTCCAGGCTGGGATCCTGAAACACGATTCCGAACTTCTTCCGTGCTGCCATATGGTGGCGGACGGTATTTATTCCATCCAGCTCGATCGTGCCGCTGCTTGGAGTAAGCATGGTCGTCAGCATCTTGATCGTGGTCGTCTTGCCGGCGCCATTGGGCCCCAGGAAGGCGAAGATTTCCCCCTGCTCGACATCGAATGAGATCCCTTTCACCGCGGTAAAAGACTTGAAGGTCTTTGTAAGATTGCGCACCCGAATCATGAGCCCTCCTCAGGCAAAGTTTGTTTCTGGTCGTGTTTCCGGAGAGTGTCCATAGACAAAGGGCCTATGGAGCGTCACTGTGTATAACGCAAAGCGGTGAGTCCTCCGCTTTGGGATTGGACTCATCCCGCGGACGCCTCGAAAACGAGGAGAGCCTCGCTGGCGTTCTCCTCCACCGGAATGAGTTGCTCCCGGAGCAGAGCCATGAACTCGCGCTTCAGCCCTTCTGCCTGTCTGAAGCTCAGACACTTGTCGTCGCTCACAAAATAGAAGCGCATTTCGCCGTTCAGCGCATAAGCGACCAGCCCGAGCAATCGGATGTTGAACGAATGCACGTACAGGCGCAGGTCCTTGACCCGAAACGGGGCGTCGCTGTCGCTGACCACGACATTGCCCAGATTGGAGAGCGCGAAGCGGTTCCAACTGCCGTTGATCTTCAGCGCGTCTCCGAGCCGCACCATCGATTGCATCTGCGCGCTACGCAAAGGCCGCAGCATCTCGAAGAAGTGGTAACGCCCGGGAATATTCAGCATCTCCTTCTCGATATCTCTGCGGATTTGTTCGTGGATCTCGCGAGCCCGCGCCCAGAAATCCAACTCCCGGGCACGTCCCGTGGGTATTGTGAGACTCCCACCACCGAAGAAGAGCATATCGCTCTTCAACGCGGCGAGACGCCCCCGCCGTGCGTCCATCGGGCTTTCAATCAATCCCGGCGCCTTCTTTTTCCCCAATACCGTGAACAGAGCACGGTCGAGCGCCACCACCAACGCGGCATGAATCGAGACGCCTTCCGCCTTGCAGCGCTGTTTCAGCGTATCCGACAATGCGCGGTCAGCGGTCCATTCCAGGCAGTGTTCGTTATTCTCCGGGGCACGACGCGAATGTGGAATTAGTCGTGTGAATCCATTCACCAGGCTCGCCGTCAGCTTGCGCTTCCACCGCTGCGCAGGCTGGTAATCGCCGATCATGTCCCGTGTCGTGATCGGTGCGTATGGAATCAGGTCCTCATCTTTATGCAGCGAACGCAAGACCTCTCTCACAATAGTGAGCATGCTCATGCCGTCGCATATGCGGTGCGAGGTTACCAGCAGCAGGTCGCTCTCCCGCTCGGATTGCAGCATGACTGCGCGGAGTTGCGGCTGGTCATAGGGGAATACAGTCGTCAGCTCAAACTGGCTCTCTCGTCGGAAGTCATCCTCCTCCACTCGTCGAAGGATTCGCAGCGGAACCTCCGGTGCACAATCCTCTTCGTAGTACAGTCCGTCGCGCTCCTTGCTAATCAGCGCGCGCAATGCAGGATGCTTTTGTTGCACGCGCCCGAGCGCCAGACGGAGCCGCTCCGGATCGAAGCTACCTTCCAGTCGTACGAAGTAGACAATGTTGCCGTCGATCATGTGCTCGATGGCGGAGAGCTTTCTTCTCATGCCTCTCCTCCGGTCGGCGTTACCGACGCACTGCTGTCCATTGCGATCTGCCTGGGTCCGCTTCTCTTGCAGTAGGCGGCGATACGCGGATGCCGGTGTTCGAAGGTGCCGAGCAGACCAAAGAGCCCATCCAGATAGCCGCACGTGATCGCAGTGATCTTCTTCACCTTCTGCGGCTCGTATTGCAACACGCGCAACACCTGCAAAAACGCGAGCAGTCCGCTCACCCAATGCAATCCCCAGGATGCCCGGTGCAGATACAGACAATGCACGGCATTCCGCGCGCCGTAGTAGCGCCGCCACGCCACATGGTTCGTTGTGTACTTGTCGCCGTGCCGCTCGATCTTCCCTGTGGTCTGCCGCATCGTCACTGCCGCATTCATGTACACAGGAACGCTCTGGCTCACGGCGCGCAGGCTGTATTCGATATCGATGTACTCGATGAAGTAATCTTCCCGGAAAGCGCCCAGCTTGCGATACGCCGCGGCAGAAATTGCCGAACCGGAAGAGATGATGCACAACGACGGAAACATGCCCTCGGTCTGGTCATCGATGCGGAGGCGCTTGGGGAGATATTTGCCGGGCTGGAAGACCGGCATACACTTCTTAAGATTGATCTCGTAGATCTTCGGCCCGACCAGGAACTCGTCGGTATCGAGTTCGCGGCAGGCCTGCATCATATTCTCAAAGAACAACGCCTCGATGTGGGAGTCCTGGTCCAGCAGAAAGAGCACCTCGCACCTCCGCTCCAGCAACACTTCAGCTCCCCGGTTGTAGGCGCCGGCTAGTCCCCCTTTGTTCCGGTTGAAGATAACCTGGATGCCCTGCTCGCGCAGGCACTCGTGAAGGCCGAAATCCGCCTCAGGCGAGTTATCGACAGCCACCATATTCGGGCAGAACGCGCGCGCCTTGGCAAGGTTTTCCAGAAACTCATCGGTGGGCTGGTAGAGCACGAAGATCAGACCATAGCTATTCATCTTGTTTTCGCTTCGCATGCAGACGGCTTGCCCGCGAGCCCCGATTTGTGCTGCGTGGGTATTCCTGCACAGTCGCGTAATATGTCCATCGCCCGCTGCCGGATCGCCTTCGCCTGCGCACGGGGCAACGATTGCTCATCGGAGACAATCGCTAATTCCAGACGACCGCCGAAGCTCGAGATCACCACGGTATTGGCGGGAGTGGGCGATATCATCACCAGCGGACTGTAGATCGTCTCCACCCAGAAGCTTGAGTAACGTTGTGGAAACTCCAGCCGCCCCATATTCGAGAACGTGACGTGACGCACTGCCGTTGCACTCTCGGTATCGCCGACCAGGCTCCCATACATGCCGTGCATGCCCTCCATTCCGACCAGGTAGTCGTAGATGTCTCGGCCAAGAACATCGACCCGGCGCGTAAGGTCGGCTTTGATCGCCTGCGCGCAAGTCCAAAAGCCGCTGGCTGACATCTCCTGCTGCGGCGGCGGCAACCCCTTCATACTCAGCTCCACGCCGGGGGCCATCCCGAACATCGCATCCGGGCGCAGCAGCGGCATGAACCTGCGCGCATTCACCATCGTGTAGGCCTTGCGCAGAGCGTGTGTTCCGCGCACATCACGGAAAGCCTGCAGAAAGGCGACACACATCGCCGCGAGTACCGTGACTCCTTCTGCCCTGCAGCGCTCGGTCAGCGTCAGCGAAGCGCCCTTATCGAGGCTCCACCGATGGAAGTACATCTGCTCGCCGGTAAATCAACGAGGCTGATCCCGCTCGCTTCCTTCGCTGCCACAGAAGAACCAGCCGCAGCAGGCCGATCTTCCAGCGCATGCGGCGCCTGAAGCTTCGATCCTGCAGCAGCGCTGCGGGCACAACGTCTTCGATCGCACCGAGCGCATCATAGGTCCCGAGATCCTTCTCCGGCTCGTCGTAGGCGCTCAGGCATTCGCGCAGCAGTGTCATGCCGGACTGGCCGTCGCAGATGCAGTGGTGGCCGACCAGGATCAGTTCGCTGACTTCGCTTGCTCGTAACCACACCAGCCGCACCAACGGATCGCGACCCGCGTCGAACGGCGCTACCCACTCGCGACGCACCTCGGTCTGCCAGTCATCGTCGTGCTTGCGTTCGACAATGCGCAATGGAATCGGCGCGGGGCGGTCCTGCAACACAAAACGCGGACCGTCGGAGTCGGCGCCATCCTCAATCACACAGCGCAGAAGCGGATGCTTGGCCTGCAGGCGAGACAGCGCCTGCAGCAGCCGCCCTTCCTCCAGCCTGCCCAGCAACTGCATGGAGAAAACGCTGGCGAACGGAGTGCGTCCGTCGCGGTACATCGTCCGTTCCAGCAGCAGGAGCCGCCTCGACCGAATGTTTCTCTGCCGCGGCCGGCTCGCGCTGCTCCTCATTTCACCCACCGTCTTGCCCACGCCGGCGCCAACGTCGTGCGTCATGCTGTCCCCCTCGCCAACGGCTGCAGCGTAGCGTCCGTCGGTGACCGCTGGCAGCAGACCCCATTCACGCAGACAGCGCACAGCTTCGCCGATGCCATCCTCGACTCGCACTGCATTACCAAGTGCCATCGCTTTCTGGATCATCGAGGGATGCTGCGCAGCCGCGAGCGCGGAGGCCAGCGTATCCGCAGTCAGCCCTTTGCGGTCCACGGCAGGCGGCGCAACGCCTTGCCGGTTGAGGCACCGCGCCCAGAACGGCTGATCGCCGTAAAACGGCACGATGACCGATGGAATGCCGGCTCGCACAGCAGCGGCCGTCGTGCCGGCTCCGCCGTGATGCACTGCCGCCGACATCCGCGGAAATAACCATGCGTGCGGCGCATGTCGTAGAAAGAAGATCTGCTCGCTCTGCGGGCCCTCCTCACCGGCCAGCCCACCCCAGCCGGAGGCCAACACGGCCCGCCGTCCGCTCTTCTTTACTGCTGCGAGACCGTCTCCGTAAACGATGTCGCATTGCTGCTCACCATGCTACCGAAGCCGATGTAGACGGGCTTGGATCCCGCTGCCAGGTATTCGCTCGAGTGCTTCGGTCGGCCGCCACTGAGACTGGTGGAAGAACCAGTAACCAGTCACCTGCGAACTCTCCGGCCAATCCGCCGGCCGTGGCAGCACATGTTTGCTGAAGCCGTTGATTACCTTCGCTCTATGCAACGCGCTCTGGAAGAGATACGGACCAAACTTTGGATACCGCGGCAGCTTAAGCTGCGGCCGAACGATGTCATTGATCGCCGGACGCATCACGCCCCACACCATCTGGAAAAGCAGATGATGTGCCCCGAGGCTCAGCACGCCAGGCAGCTTGTGACGGGAACCGCTCAGGACCATCGGCGGCAACTCCCGTGACGGCGTCAGCGGTTGCAGCCGGGCAATCGCGAATGGAATCCCCTGCGCTTCGGAGAGAGCTTTGGCCAACAGGGTGCTGTTGCTCACGCCAATCAAGAGGCCCGCGCCCTCGCTGGCCGCGAGCCCTTCCTCTACCCAATTGGCTGCCCAACTCGTGTAACGTTCGCGAAAGATGCGGGCCATCGCGCGCAGGTTCAGCGCTCGATCGGTAATTGTTCGGTCAGCCTCCAGCATCGCCTGAAAATCCGCGGTGAGCGGATAGAACTCCAGGCCCGCCTCCCGCACCAGTTCGGCGAAGTTCGCGCTGGTAGCAATTCGTACCGGATAACCCGCTCGATGCAGTCCCTGACCCAGGGCAACACAGGGGCGGATATCCCCCTGCGTGCCGATCGTGAAAATTACTATAGGTTTACTCAAGCTACCGACATCTCCCCTGTCGCACTTCGAATCAATGGAGAAGCCGCTGTTGCACGCTGCAGTCTCGGCATCGAGAGCCACTGCCGCAGTGTGTTGCCGATCTGAGCTGCCGGCACAGCATCCAGCACGCCCTCATGGTGGCAGGCGAGTTCGTGTACCTCGATCCTTCCTCCGATGAAGCGCCGCCATGCAGACGGGCTACGGTCGAGAATGCCATCAAGGTCGCCCTTTTTCTCCATGGCCTGGAAATACAGCAGATCAACGTGAATCTTGCCCGGCATATATTTGCGCGCCAGCGCAAGATGATTGATCATCACCGCACACAGGTTATGGAGGAACTGCGGGTTGCTCCGGATGATCTCCTGAAACAGCGGGATGGAGTGTGGATCATAGGTCTGCACCAGGACCGTCGTCAGCTCCTTCAGAGTTTGCGGCGTATTTTCGTCAAGCGGATGGGTATTCAGAAAACTCATCACCGCCCGTACCTCTTCCGCCTCGCTGCGGGGGCCGGCAAGCTCACCGCCCATGAAGAGGTAGCTGTCGATCATTGCCAGCATCTCCACCTCCAGCCCCCGAGCCTGCATCTGCTCGACAATGGAGTGGCCAATCAAACCACCCAGAGAGCGGCCGACCAGTCGATACGGGCCTTCGGGTTGGACACGTCGGATCTCTGCCAGATAATCGGCAGCGATCTGCTCGATGCTGGCCGGCAGTTGCTCGCCACTCCGCAGCCCGCGCGATTGCAGTCCGTAAACCGGCATGCAGGGATCAAGATGCCGCAGCAAACTGGAGAAGCCCAGGCTGATCCCGGCCATCGGATGAATGCAGAAGAGCGGGCGATGCGCATTCTTGCCGACCGTGCGCAGCGCCAGCATCACCCCGATCGGGTCCAGGCTCTCACTGCTGACCCGCTCCACCAGCGCGGCAAGATCCGCAATCGTGGGAGCTTCAAACACGCTGCCAAACGGCAGTTCTACCTGCAGGTGTTCCGGGAAAAGCGCGGCCATCATCGCGGCGGTCAACGAATCGCCGCCCAGCTCGAAAAAGTTATCGTGCAGGCCCACTCGCTCGACGTTCAGGATCTCCTGCCATAACGCTGCCAGCTTCTTCTCGACTGGCGTGACCGGCTCCGCATAATCCATCCGGCCAGCGCGCTCCGGTACCGCCAACGACTTGCGGTCCAGTTTGCCATTCGCCGTCAGAGGCATCGCATCGAGCACCATAAAGCTGGACGGCATCATGTAGGAGGGCACGCGGCCGGCCAGAAACCCGCGTAACCCATCCATCTCCATCAGGCAGCCGCTCTTCACCACCAGGTACGCAGTCAGCGAAGTGATGCTGTCTGCATCGCGATGAACAGCTACTGCCGCTTCCGCAACCGCCGGATGCTGCAGCAACAGGCACTCGATCTCGCCTAACTCGATCCGGTGACCGTTAATTTTCACCTGGTCATCCGCACGGCCAATGAATTCCAGCAGGCCCGCGTCACTCCAGCGCACCAGGTCCCCGGTGCGGTACATCCGGCTGCCATCGCTCGCGAACGGAGTCTGCGACGAAGCGTTCCGCGGTAAGCTCTGGGCGCTTCAGATAACCCTTCGCCACACCCGCACCACCGATGTACAACTCGCCGGTAGCACCCGTAACCACTGGCTCCCGATCTTCGCCGAGGACGTAGAGCCGGGTGTTGAGGATGGGACGCCCAATCGGTGGTGCGATCGTGCCGACCTCCTCGAGTTCAAACGCAGTCGACCAAACCGTGGTTTCGGTCGGCCCGTAGAACTGGGTCACACGCGCGGCCATGTTCTTGAGCCGTGCCGCCAAATCCGCGCTCAACGCCTCCCCGCCCACGAGAGCGTGCACACCATTCAGCGTAGCTTCAGAGCTGGAGAGCAGGACGCGCCACAGTGATGGCGTGGCCTGCATATGCGTCACACCGCTGTGTCGGATCAGACGCGCCAGCGCCCGCGGATTATGCAGTGCTTCGCTGCTCGCCATGATGACACGCGCTCCCACCATCAAGGGCAAGTACAATTCGAGGCCGGCGATATCGAAGGTCACCGTGGTCACGGCCAGAAAGTGATCTCTCGCTGTCGGCCTCAACTGCTGCTCCATGCCATGCAGGAAATTGCCAAGATTGCGATGCGTAATCTCCACGCCCTTCGGCCGTCCGGTCGATCCAGAGGTGTAGAGGACATAGGCAATGCCTTCGGGTGTGCTAAGGTCCGGGCGAGGCTCCTCCCCGTCGAGCAACGTATCTCCACACTCGGGCTGCAGCAGAGTAAAGCTGCTGCCGGTGAAATGTGCATGCATCTGCCGCTCTGTTATCAGTACCGTTGGACAGGCATCATCCAGCACCAGCGCGATGCGATCGTTCGGGCTGTCCGTTTCAACTGGCAGGTAAGCTGCGCCCGTACGCATGACCGCCAGAAGCACAACCAGCAACTGGTCGCTCCGCGGCAGCGCCACCGCAACGATGTCTCCCGGCTGAACGCCATTCGCGACTAACCAGCGGGCCTGTCGCACGCTACGCTCATGCAGCTCGCGATAGCTCACCGTGGTGTCCTCGAACACGACCGCCGTCGCCTCCGGAGTCGCTCCAGCCCATTGCTCGACGAGTTTGGGCACGCTGATGTCCGGCACCGATGCGGCGGTGTCGTTCCACTCACAGAGCAGTCGCCGGCGCTCCTCGTCGCCAAGGATGTCAAGCTCTCGCAGCGGCGCAGCAGGATTGGCCAGGACCTGTTCGATCAAACGCAACAGCCTGCGCCGGTGCTCGTCCAATTCAGCGACGCCGTACAAGGCCGGATTCGCATCCAGGTCGAAGCGCAGATCGGCGTCAGTTCCGCGATCGTATACGAACACCATCAGATCTTCAGCGGAACTGTTCGACACATTGTGCGACAAGGTCCCGGCCCCATCGAAGCTGAGCCGGTAGTCGAATGGCTCGATATTCACGCCAAGCCATGCCACGTTCTGCCCCCTGCCAACGAGCCCAAGATCGCGACGCATATCTTCAAAGCGGTACTGCTGATGGCGCAACGCGGAACGCACGGTACGCGAAACCTGCGCGAACAGATCGGCGGCGGTCGTCTCCGCCGTGAAGGAGACTCGGATCGGCACCACGTTGGCAGAGACGGACACGGAGTTCCGCAGCGCTCCATTGACGCGACCTGACACTGGCATCCCAAAGACCAGGTCCCTGACCCCAGTCACCCGCTGATAGTAGGCTGCAATCAGGCTGATCAAGACTTGCGGCAGGCTGGCGCCGGTCCTCTTGCCAAACTCGGTCAGCTGCCGGGCGGTCTCTGCGGGCAAGTAACCTACACTGCGCCGTAATTCGCTGCTCAATCCATCGCGGCGAGGGCTCTGCGACAGCGTCACTGCCTCGGGCAATTGTGCCAGCTGTTGCTGCCAATATTCACGATCGCGAAGGAAGCGGTCAGAACCCCGATAGGTGGTCTCGGCTTCCACCATCGCCTCGACCGTGCAGAAACACTTCGGCTCCGGAGCTTCGCCCCTTGTGTAGGCTGTATATAATTCTGCCAAACGCCGTGCCACCAGCCCACCGCCGTAACCGTCGTAGACGATGTGATGGGCGCGCTGATACCAGAAGTAACAATCGTCAGAGGCCTTCAGCAGGGCAGATACCCACAACGGGTCTTTGCGCAGATCCACTGGCCGCGTCACCTCCTGCATCATCCAGGTCTGGATCGCAGTCCGTGGATCTGCTTCGCGGCTCATATCAACGTACGGGAAATCGCCCGGGTAGACCGGCCGCAGGACTTGCCGCGGCTTGCCATTCTCCTCGACCACACACACCCTCAGCTGTTCCGCCTCGGCTACCACTTGATGAAGTGCCCGCCTGAAGTTCTCCGGCTTGACGGGGCCGCAGATCTCGACCGCCTCGGCAATGTTCAGAATGGCGCCCGGCGTTATCTTCTGGGTCATCCAGAGACCGCGCTGCGCAACGGTCAGCGGAAACGAATTTTGCCCGTACTCGTCCATCACTCGTCCTCCTTCAAGGCTTGCCAGGTCACTACTCGACATCTCCGGCCTCCCTGGTCTGCGCGGTGGGTCGCCGTCCAGTGGAATCTATTGAGCTGAATGTCGGCTCATAGATGCGCCTGAATCGAATAGACACACCTCGGGTAAGTGGCTCGTCGTGCACGGAACAGGTGGCAGGAAAACAAATCCGCTACCTGTCACGACAGCGACAGCCATCGCGCTTCTCGAAATTTCAAGCAAACAAGGGTCAGCTAGTGATTGCGAGACCGCAAATGCCGCAGCGCTCTAGGCACCACGAAAAAGAGCATGCTGAATCATCAAATAAAGGTTAGGTCGCAGTGTTCGATTGCATGCCGCAGAGCATTACGTGCTGCGGATGGGAATGAGGGAGCGCACTCAGACAACTCGAACCAGGGAGGGATGAATATTATTACTCTAGTAACTTATTGGTAAACATCATTTCGTAGTCCATGTATATCACGGCTGACAGCGACAGCAAAATAACAATAGTAACCTTCGAGATTAATTTTTCGCGCCGCCTCCACCAATTTTGCAGCCGGCAACTGTTGCGCAATGGCCCCGCCAGATCGTTGACGCTGTCTCTCATCAGGGGTTTGCGCTACCGAGCAGATGTTGTCCGCTTATGGAAGCAGCCAGTTGCCGCGCGCGGCGAAAGATCGCGAGGAACATCGCCTCCGTCAGCTTGCCCGTGTTGGTATTTTGCAGCGAAGGATGGTAGCTCGCGAATAAAGTTACTCCAGCCGGCAACCTATATTCTGCTCCATGCGCGAATCTGAATTTGCTGCGGCTGGCTGTCTTTCCCGTGCGCACCAGGTGTTGGGTAAATCCATCGAAGGCAATCTTTCCAAGGCAAACCACCACACGCAGATTTCGGAGCGCTGCTATTTCTTCGTCGAGAAAAGGCGCGCAGTTGGCGATCTCCTCGGGCTGCGGCTTGTTATCGGGCGGTGCGCAGCGCACCACAGACGTAATCCATAATCCGTTCAATTCCATTCCATCATCGAGGCCGGTAGATGCCGGTTGCGAGGCGAAACCTGTCTCATAAAGCACCGGATAGAGAAAATTCCCTGACCCGTCGCCGGTAAACGGCCTCCCTGTGCGATTCGATCCGTGGGCGCCGGGCGCGAGGCCTACGATCAGCACCGTCGCGTCAGGATCGCCAAACGACGGAACCGGCTTCCCCCAGTAATTGCAATCCACATAAGCGCGTCGTTTCACCTCCGCAACCCGCGCGCAGTGTGCCCGCAGCCGCGGGCATTTTTCGCATCTGGTGATGCGCGCGTTCAGCGCGGCCAGCGACTGCGCGTTCTCCGCTCGTTTCTTCCCCATCTAAATGATTTTATAGAGAAAAGGACTCGGCCTGAGGGACGCGCTCAATCTCCGATCAGCGTAAAATTGGGCCGCCTTAGTTTTCACAAAGGCCATCCGGGTTCTTACCGGAAACGTTTGCAAAACAAAATCAAAAGAGGTTTTAAATTATGTCTCTTCGCCCGCAGTACATGTTCATGCTGGCCGCAACGGCGCTTCTTTCTGTCGCTGGCTGCAAGCAATCGCCTCCTCCATCGCCTGCTCCAGCGGAACAGCCCGTTGCCGCTACCCCCACGCAGATCGGCGGGCAGGACATCGTAACGCTCACCCGTAAGCCAACGGAGAACGGCCAGAAGCCTGAATTCCTCTCGGCCACTGTGCTGCCCGGGCGTGGCATGAACGTCTTCCAGATCACGGCCAACATTCCCGGCAAAGGAACGATCGACGTTCTGGCTTCACCTTCACTCGCCGATGCTGCAAACAAACTCAACGGCGGACCCGATGATCAATATGGCAATGCCAGCTTCAGCTTCGGCGGAGCGTTCCTGGTTCCCTATCCCAACCGCATTCGCGGCAAAGCTGTCAGCCGACGGCAAAACCATCACGACCGAATGGCACGGCAAAACCATCACGCTTCCCGCAAACTGGCCGGGCAAAAGCCCGGAGCGGAGCCCGTCGCCATGCACGGCCTCATCGTCGCTTCAAAAACGGATGACGTAAATGTGCAAACCACTCCCGATGGCCAGACGCTCACCGGAACCATCCATGCCGGAGACTTCGGCGGCCACTGGCTCTCGAAAACCGATCTCGCCTTTACCCTCACCCTGACTGGCGGAGACTTCGACGCGAAGATCACGGCAAAGAATGTCGGCGACGAAGCCGAGCCTATCGCCATCGGCTGGCATCCCTACCTCAGCATTCCCAGCGGAGACCGCACCCAGGCGCGCCTGCACATTCCCGCCGAACAGACCGCGCAGGTCAACAACTACGACGACGTCTTCCCCACCGGGAAACTTCTACCTGTCAAGGGCACGAAGTATGACTTCAACGCTCCCGACGGCGTAGCCGCTCGGCAATAACTTTTTCGATGACAACTGGTCGAACCTCAAACGCACCGATGGCGCAGTGGACGTCAGGCTCACCGACCCGGCATCCAATTACGGCATTAAAGTCGATGGCCTTTCGCCCCAGATTAAAACGGTGCAGGCCTACGCCCCTCCGGCGAAACAGTTCGTGGCGGTCGAAGAGCAGTTCAACTTCGGAGACCCTTTCGGCAAGGAGTGGCATGGCATGGATACCGGCATGGTCACTCTGAAACCGGGCCAGTCCGTAACCTGGCATGTCCGTCTTTCGACTGTTTACTCCATCCAAGTAACCAGCGTTCGCAGGCAAATCATAAGGCCCGGCAAAGTGCCGGGCCTTATGTCATTAGCTGCGAACAATTCACTGAACTTTGCCCTGCGGCCTAAGCTTTCTCAATTCCAGAGCGCAGGCCACGGCATTCAGCGCGCTGAATTTCAGATTGTCGATCGAAGCCCATATCCAGAAGCGGCTGGTGGCCAGCTCGGTCCCATCGCCGGTGCGAACTCTCGCCATCACATCGCCCTGTCCCACCGTGTTCAGATTATTCGGAACGTCCGCGTCGCCGTCGCCCATCACCACATCCACGTGTTCGCCGCCGAGCGCCGCTTCCACATGTTCGAGTCGCAGGGGCCGGTCGAATTCAACCGCGAGAGAAATTCCGTGGCCATGAAACACCGGAGCGTGAAGCAACTGAACGCTGAACTCCAGGCAGCGTATCAGCCCCCAGCAGAGCCATAATGGCGCCGAATACGCGCTTCGCTTCCGAGCAGGTCCGCCTTTGCCTCCGCGCCCAGTACCGGAGCAACATTGAACGCTACCTGCGTGTCGTAAATCGCCTTCGGCGTGCTCTGAAAACTCAGCAGTCCCACCGTCTGCTGATGCAGTTCGTCCAGGGCAGCATTCCCATATTCTGACGCAGGCTCCAAGCACGGTAGCCGAAGCACTTTTGATCGCACCTAACTCCTGCAACCGAGCCAGCATCAGGCCCCAGCGCGACCGATACCGGATGAGCCGGAATCACAGCCGGAGTGCTCAGGTTAAGCTCGCTTCCGCTCCCGCCCGCTTCGTCCAGCCAGGGCGCAAGTACCAGAACGCCAGGCTCGCTCTCCAGCGCGTAGGACAGATCGACGATGCTCGCGCCAGCCTTCTGAGCCGCTTTCCAGTGCTTCCGCGTAACATCTTCCGATCCGGCAAAGAAGACGAAGTCCGTCCGATCGAATGCCGACGGCTCAACGCGTTGAATAAACGTGACCTCATCGCCCACAGCCTCAAGTTGGCCAAGCTGCGACTCGTCATCCATAAGGGAAAAATCTGCTCCGGCAAAAGTGGACTCCGCCAGCGCTTCGTTCAGCTCTTTGCCGCGAATAGTAGCCGCGCCAAGAATTGCGATTTTGTAAGTTTCGGTCATTCCGTCGTGTGTTCCGTTGTGTGCACAGGAGGCGTAAGCGGTCCCTGGATTGCTCACTCCTGCGATGTCTCCGGCGCGAATACGCAGCGCGCGCCAGAACACCTGAAAACATATACGCCAGCGCCAACAGCAGCAGCACTCCGCGCGAAAAGAATACCAGCAGATAGATCACCAGCCCGATCAGCACAATCCACTGAAATGGATGCCGGTTGGCAAGATTGATTTCCTTGCCGCTCCAGAATCGCCAGGTGCTCACCATCAGGAATCCGGTAAAGCCGACCAGGAGAATCCATAGGATCGCCGTCCATGTATTGAAAGGGATGGCCCTGAAACCCGTGCACCACGGCGGCAATAACTCCAGCCGCCGCTGGAATCGGCATTCCGACAAAATACTTCCGGTCAGGTCGTCCCGGATTCTTCGGCACCGGATCATGGCTGATATTGAAGCGCGCCAGCCGGCTCGCTCCGCAGATCAAAAACAGGAAGCAGACAAAGCCGCCCAACTGAATCAGCTTCTCGCGCAGCAGCGGATCCATTCCAGTGGGTAGCATGCGAAAGCCCCAGCTGAACGCCAGAATGCTGGGCGCGACACCAAACGTGATTACGTCGGCGAGCGAATCGAGCTCTTTGCCAAATTCGCTGGTCGTGTTCGTCATGCGCGCAATGCGTCCGTCCAGCGAATCAAAAGGAATCGCGAACCCGATCGCAAGCGCAGCGTAGTCGAAATGGTGCGGCTCAAGAATCGAACCCTGCAGGCTTTGCGTAATTGCAAAGTACCCCGCCGCGATATTCCCCGCCGTAAACAGCGACGGCAGGAGGTACATTCCCCTCCGTCGTCTGGTTCCGCGCACACGCTCAGGACTATTCAAACCAGCGACTCCGCAAAAACTTCTTCTGATGTGCGCGCTGCAGAGGTTGACGGGATGGTCGCCAGGATCGATGCACCACCCTTCACGTGATCGCCCTTCTTCACGTGCAGCTCCGCATTGCCCGGCAATAAAACATCCACGCGCGAACCAAACTTGATCAATCCAATGCGCTGTCCGCGTTCCAGTCGCGCTCCCGGAGCCGGACGAAACACGATACGCCGCGCCAGCAGGCCGGCAATCTGCGTAAAAGCAACCGAATAGCCCGCATCCGCCTCCACCACAGCCTTGTTTTGCTCGTTCTTTTCCGCCGACTCAGGATTCATCGCGTTCAGATACTGACCCTTGCGGTAAACCACCTCACGCAGGGTGCCGGTAATCGGAGAGCGGTTCACATGCACATTGAAAACGTTGAGAAAGATGCTCAGCCGCAGCGTGTCGCCCTCAGGCGTAGTTACCCGTAAAGCCTCGGTCACCTTGCCGTCGGCAGGAGAAACTACCAGCCCTTCGCCTTGCGGTATCGCACGCTGGGGATCGCGAAAAAACCAGAGGAAAAACAACGCCAGCAGCACGGGCACAATCGACCATACCCACTCGCCTGTAACAAAGCGCAGCAGTCCAGCCACCAGAAACAAAGCAAGTCCGTAGAAATAACCGTCGCGAACCATTCAGGAGAAAAGAACCCTCATGCACATTATAGGTTCAACATTACGCAGAATGGGCGGACAAACCCCGTGAGCAGCAGATAAGAATCAGGTTGCGCGGTAAACTTTAGATTTTCAGGGCCAGCTGCGGATCAGACCGCATAGCTTTGCGGCAGACCATGTCGTCGCGCCGCCATCTCGTCCTTTACGCGAAGCTTGAGTTTCTTAAGCCGGACCTCCTCAAGCTGCTCCTCTTCCGAAAGATAAGGTTTCTGGATAAGTGCATCCAACTGCTCCGAATAGTGGCGATGTTGCGCTTCCAACTCCATAATTCCGTCACCACCCGGCAAGCGCTTCGCTTCCAGCTCCATGAGAGAAATCCTCCTCTTCTGTGAGACGTACCAAGGTAGCACCGGGGAGGCCTGCCTTCAATCCGTTTGTAGGAGAAAGTTTTCCACCGCTGCGGCTCAGGCCGCTGACCCGGAAGCCAGCGCCAGACTCATCAGGACCGCATCCTCCTCCGGGTTTCGATAATACCCGCGGCGGAGCCCGTCCCTGCGGAAACCCGCACGTTCATAAAAACAGATTGCTGCGTCATTTCCAGCCCGAACCTCAAGTTCAACACGAACCGCATTATTCCCCCGAGCCCACCGCACAAGAGTCGCCAGCAACGCCTTGCCGACTCCGGTCTTGCGAACGGCAGCGTCCACCACAATCGACTCCAGTTCGCACACATCGACCATGACGCGCGCGGCAACAAAACCCGCCAGCCTGCCGTCATCTCGGGCGACAAATACCTGTTTTACCGGCCCACCTTGTGAGAGAAAGCCTTCATAAACCGCCCGCTCCCAGTGGGGAGCCTCCGCCGAAGCCGCCTCAAGGCGCATCACCGCATCGAGATCGTCCCGGCTCATCGAGCGGATGAGTGCCACTTAAGCCTTCCCAGGAGCCTTGGCAAAGATTTCAGCATCGGATCGCCGGACATAATTCCCATCGAGGGTCGCCACATCCGCAAAATCGCCAGCCAGCAGCCGCGGCGCGGCAAACCGTATGGCGTCTTCCGCAGTCGGGGCATCAATCAAAGCCGCCTCAGGAAAAACCCGTAGCGTACTCTCCTCGCAGATTGCCAGCCCACCGGGCAACGACCAAGACACATCCTTCGCGGCGCGCAAAGTCTCGAGCGAACCGTCCCTGAAATAAAACTCACCTCGTCCGGCATCGAGGGCCGCCCGTTCCGTGTCCGCCTTCCAGGCAAGCACCGCCAGCCGCGACACCGCAAGCAGCGGAATCCCCAGACCCTCGGCAAGTCCCTTGGCCGAACTTACCCCGATACGAACGCCGGTAAAACTTCCTGGCCCATTCACCACGACTACCGCATCGAGCGCGCCAGCATCCACGCTCTGGGTGCCCAGCAAAGCACGTGTCGCAGGTACAAGCTGCGCCGAATAGGTTTTACCCGCCAGCTCGGTCTTCGCAAGTACTAAAACCGCGCCGCCCTCCACCCGCGCCAGCGCAATCGAACCCATCACGCCGCACGTGTCGATCCCGAGAACCATCATCCGCCCAGCTCCAAATCGCCGTGGTTGCCGGGGTTCTGGCAAATTTCCAGCAACACGCCCCCCGCGCTCGAAGGATGTACAAAGAAGTACAGATGCCCTCCCACGCCCACCTGCACCTCTTCTGAAATCAACCTCGCACCTCGTGCCTTAAGTGCAGCCAGAGTGACGGCAATGTCGTCCACATGCAGCGCGACATGGTGCAGGCCCGCGCCCCGCTTCTTCAAGAAGCGTCCAACCGCGGAGTCCTCCTGCAAAGGCTCCAGCAACTCAATCCGGCTGTCGCCCACCGGAATCATCGCCGTTCGCACCTGCTCATGCTCGACCGTCTCTTCCTGCGCCACGCGCAGTCCCAGCGCCTCATAGAAGCCGCGTGCCGCCGCAATGCTCTCGACGGCAATCCCCAGGTGATCGATCTTCGTCAACTTTCCCCTCCATGCGCCTCGAACACGCGCGCGACCAGCCCCGGAACCAGCCGGTAAGGGTCCTCCAGTCCGGCAGCGACGCGCTCCGCATGGTTTTCAAGCTCTGCTTCGCTTAATCCATGCACGCGCGCCTCCTTCAGCAACGCCTGCCGAAGCATTCCCTCTATTCGCTCTCGCCAGTAAGCTCTGCGCCGCGCTTCAAGCCTCCCATTCGTCGCAAGCCACTGTCTGCGTTGCTCGATCGCCGCGAAAAGCGCGTCGATTCCTTCGCCAGTTGTGCCGATGGTCTTCACCACAGGAGTCGCCCAGGCATCATGCGCCGCGGCCAGCGACTGCATCGCGCGAATCTCCTTCTCCACCCGATCCGCACCGTCACGGTCGGCCTTGTTCACGGCAAAAACGTCTGCAATCTCCATGATTCCAGCTTTAAGGCTCTGCACATCATCGCCCATCCCCGGAACCAGGACCACCACCGTCACATCGGCCAGCCGGACAATCTCAACCTCATCCTGCCCCACCCCGACCGTCTCGATCAAAACAACATCGCGCCCACTGGCCTCGATCACTTGCGCTACATCCGCCGTGGTTCCAGCCAGACCACCCAGCGATCCGCGCGTTGCCATGCTTCGAACGTAGAGGCCATCATCCCCCAGCCGCTCCTGCATCCGGATGCGATCCCCCAGTAGCGCCCCGCCAGTAAACGGGCTCGTAGGATCGACGGCAATCACGCCAACCCGGGTGTCCGCCGTGCGCCACGCACGCACCAGATGGTTTACCAGGGTGCTCTTGCCCGCGCCCGGAACGCCGGTTACTCCGACGCGCAATGCTTTGCCGGTATAAGGAAAACACGCCGAAAGCACGCTCGACCGCTTCCGCCGCTGCATTCTCGACAAGAGAAACCGCACGAGCCAGCGCCCGCACATCTCCAGCGCGCATCCGCGCCACAAGCTCGTTGACCCGCGTCATCCGCAATCGATCATAAATAAAATGCCTTCGCTTAGTTTGGAAGCAAAGGCGATCGCCAGAAAACTGAACACGCGACCAAAGGGAGCGGTCACGCGAAGCAGTATGCCCGTGACGGCGCGAGTCCTCATCCCCGAGAGGGATGGACTCTCAGGATCTCGCGCGCGATGACCATTCTCTGAATCTCGCTCGTGCCTTCGCCAATGGTGCAGAGCTTCACATCGCGGTAAAACTTCTCCGCCGGATAGTCCTTGATGAATCCATACCCGCCGTGCAACTGCACCGCCTCGTCGCAGATTCGCACCGCAACCTCGCTCGCGTAGAGCTTCGCCATGCTCGACTCGCGCGTGACCTTCTGCCCAGCGTCCTTGAGTACGGCGGCGCGCTGCGTCAACAACCGGGCGGCGTCGAGTTCCGTGGCCATATCGGCCAGCTTCCACTGGATTCCCTGAAACTCGGCAATCGCTTTGCCGAACTGCCGCCGCTCTTTTACATATTTCAAAGACGCATCCAGCGCTCCGCGCCCGATTCCAAGCGACAGCGCCGCAATTGAGATGCGGCCGCCGTCGAGCACTCGCATCGAGTCGACAAATCCCTCGCCCAGTTTGCCAAGCAGATTCTCGGCCGGAATCTCGCAGTCCTCAAAGATCAATTCCGAGGTATCACTCGCCCGCAGCCCTAGCTTGTTTTCTTTCTTGCCGGGGCGAAATCCCGGCGTGCCCTTTTCCACGATGAAGGCCGACAAGCCGTGCGTGCCCTGTGTGCGATCCGTAACCGCGATCACCACGGCCACATCGGCATAGTGCGCATTGGTGATAAACGTCTTGTTCCCATTCAGAACCCAGTTGTCACCCTTGCGAACCGCCGTCGTCCGCGCCGCCGAGGCATCCGACCCCGATCCCGGTTCGGTCAATCCCCATGCGCCCAGCCACTCGCCGCTGGCCAGTTTTGGAACATACTTCCGCCGCTGCTCTTCCGTGCCCGCAAGAAAAATATGGTTCGTCCCGAGTGAGTTGTGCGCCGCCACAATAATCCCGATGGAGCCATCCACAGCAGACAGCTCTTCGATGGCCAGCATGTAATCCACGTAGCCGAGCCCCGCTCCGCCGTATTCAACCGGGAAGATGACGCCCATCAGCCCCATCTGTCCAAGCTGCTTCACCACATCGGCCGGAAACTCGCTCGCCTCGTCCCAGCGCATCACGTTGGGAGCGATTTCGCGCGCCGCAAAGTCGCGAATCTCCTTACGCAGCTGCTCCTGGTCCTCGGTCAGAGTGAAGGGGTAAGTGGAAACAGGATTCTGCTCAATGGAAGGCGATGCCATAAAAAGACTCCGGAAAGACGTATCTCACAAAAACCTGTGATCGTATCACCTCCGGCTCAGGCTTGTCGCCAGGCCCCATTGGAATCAATGTCTGGAATTAAAATAATCCGGCGCGGAGCGTTTCTAAGCAGCCTTCGATTCGTCCGACTGAGCCTTCGCTAAAACCCCGCGCAGTCGAAGACGGGCGGCAAAAAGACCCCGCTGCACCTGCGACTCGGTCATCTGCAGGAGCTGTGCGATGGCGGCAGGAGTGTACCCTTCCACATCGCGAAGTAGAAAAAGAAGACGCTCGCGTGGCGGAAGAAGCTGGATCGCTTCTTCAAGATCAGTGCGCTTTACATTGCGGTCAGCCAGGTCGGATGTCGAATCTGCGGCATTCGCAGAGGCGGAAGGCGCCGATGCCGCCGCATCCAGATTAAGATGGGATCGTCGGCGCAGTTCTTCGACGAGCGCCGAATCCACGTCCGGACCTTCGGGCTCAGAAGCGGCGCGAAATGCGCTCACAAAAGTGCTGGTAAGAATCTGTTCGGCCTCAAGTTCATTGCCCGTCATGTAATAAGCCAGGGCAAAGATTCGATGGCGATGACTTTCGTAGATATCGCGCTGCCGCGCCTCCACGCTCTGCTTTGCCTGGCGCATGGCAACGATCTTTACCGAAGGGTCGCGTGCGAATTGCCGTTCTGAACCGAAATCGAACAAATCTTGCCTCTGGCGTTACTGTATCTCAACTTGAAGTTCATTTCGAGGATGATCTGGGTCCATAAATGTGTTAAAAATCAACCTTTGCCGATAGACACATAAACAGTATAGATTTAGACGCACCTAGCCAAATTGAAGTTGTCAGGCTCCTGCTTTTAGGCTCCGCGATCTTAACGGGACGGGAAGCTGCAATGCCAGACAAAAGCACTTTATGCAGCATCAACAGACGCAAGCCACTGTGGGAAGAAGAATGCCAGAAGAACGAATTCTAATCGTCGACGACGAACCCTACGTGGGAACGTTCATGGCCGCGATTCTCGAAAAAGAGAATTACAGGTCGGTTCTTTCCCTCAACAGTGGGGATGCAGTAGCGCGTCTCGAGAAAGACGCGCCCTATGATTTGATCCTCTCCGAAATTATGCTGAAGGGCTTCGATCGCATGGCGATGCTGGAGAGAGTGCGAGCCATCTGTCCGGATACGCCGATAGTTATAGTGTCTGCGATGCACGATGTAAATGTAGCCATTGCCGCCATGCGCAACGGCGCATACGATTACCTGCTCAAGCCGTTTGAGCAGGAGCAATTGCTGACCACCGTGAAACGGGCGATTGAGCATCGTCGCGTTGCGCGGCAGCGCGCCGTTGAAAAAGAAAACCTTGAAAAACTGGTGACCGCGCGAACCGATCTGCTGCGCGCCGCTTTAGTGGATCTGGAGCAGGCCTACGACATCACCCTCGAAGCACTGGGTGACGCTCTCGACCTGAAAGACGCCGAGACCGAAGGACATTCAAGGCGAGTTACCGCCTACACGATCGCGCTGGCGCGGGCCATGGACCTGAGGGGAGAGGCCATCCGCGTCGTATCGCGCGGGGCGTTCCTCCACGACATCGGCAAAATGGCCATACCCGATGCCATCCTTTTGAAACCCGGCAAACTCGATCGCCATGAACAGGCAATGATGCGGAAACACTGCGCGCGGGGCTACCAGATATTAAAGAAAATACCTTTTTGCAGGATGTGGCGCAGATTGTATACAGCCATCAGGAACGCTATGACGGCACCGGCTACCCGCGCCGGCTTAAGGGAGAAGAGATCGTGCTCGGCGCAAGAATTTTTGCCGTCGCCGACACGCTGGATGCGATCACTTCGGATCGTCCCTATCGCCGAGCCGGCAGCTTCGAGGATGCGCGGAAAGAGATCCTTCGCTGCTCCGGAACCCAATTCGATCCGCACGTGGTCGAGGTGTTCGAGAGCCTGCCCAACCGGCTCTGGGAAAACCTGCAAGCCGAAATCACGCACCATGCACGCGTCACCTCGCGCCTGCTGAAATAGAACGGCGCTGGAGAAATCAAAGCCCAACTTAAGGAGGGGTCAATGGCCATTCTGAGCGAGGAAGATATACGGAAAGGATTGAAATCCCTCCAGAAGTGGAGTCTCGTTCAGGGAGAAATAGTGCGCGAGGCGACCTTTAAAGACTTTGTGGGCGCGATGAGCTTTGTCAATCAGGTGGCAGAGAAAGCTGAAGCCGCCGGCCACCATCCCGACATCGACATTCGCTACAACAAGGTCCGTTTGGCCCTCGTCTCCCACGACTCCGGAGGGCTTACCAAGCGGGATTTTGACCTCGCCGCCTCAGTTGAGAAAATCCTCTCATCCAACGTCAAGCCCTGATGCAACGCTAGAAAATCTCCTCTTCCGCGTGCTCTGCGGATAGAACCTGATCTCCCTGGGGCGTGGGATTATTTCTCTGGCTTTGCATCTGGATCAGTTCCCTGCGGTTCCAGAGAACTACTGCCAGGCCGCCGAACGCGGCGGAAGCAGCTAATAACAAAGCGGTTTTCCAGGCCTTCGGACGTGTATCGGAGGCAGCGGCAGAATTTGGATCGGCAGTCATACAATAAAAAGAAATGCAGGCAGCCCCCTTCAAAAGGTGCCTCCCAGAGAGAAAACCGCAACCTCTTCAAAGCCGCCGGGTTGATTGTAAATGAGACTTGCGTATTCCATCGTTTCGGGGATACACTACTTGAAAGTTAACCAAGAGTTTTGGTTGCGTAGAAAAAATGTGCAATAATAATGTTTCTTCAGACCGATTTAGCGCATCTGAAGGAATGTAAACGGGAAACAGGCTGAGGAGCAGGGCTCCCGGCTTGTTTGAGACAGGTTTATAAGTTGCGTCACTGGCCTCCCGGCACGGACAAAATACCGTTCGTGCCGCCTTTTTTTGCTCCGGGACGCGTTTCCACCAGCATTTTCAACCCAAAATTGAAGATGTACGATAAAACCGGAGACACCGAATGAAGCGCATTCTGCTGACGGCGGCCTTAGGGCTTATTACGGTCGCGGGCTATGGCCAATGGTCCAATCCTGGCGACGATATCCCGGCATACCATCCTGATCCACCCGCAAAAAACGCCGCACTGCCGGCAGTCCTTTCCGGGCAGCAATTAACGGGCGAGTATTTCCGCTATCCCTGGCAGGTTAAGGTCTACGAGCAGGCGGCAAAGATCCCTTCTGTGCTTTATCAGCTTCCCTGCTATTGCCGGTGCGACCGTGCACTGGGACACAGCAGCTTGCTCAGTTGCTTTCAAGGCACTCACGCGGCTATTTGTTCCACCTGCGCGCAAGAGGGCGCATACGCCTACAAAATGACGAAACTGGGGTGGACTCCCCAGCAGATACGCGCCGGCATCGAGCACAAGCAATACGAGCAGATCGATCTCAACAATCTGGGGAAATCGTGAGCGAAGGCACGCCGCATATCTGAGCTGGCCTGCGTGAATTTTTCGTAAATTCAGAAGAGCGTCCAACAAAGAAATTCCACTGTGGTCACGGCGCTGACCCGCGCGTTGCCTTATCATTTCTAGAGCAGACACGATGCGCCGGTTTTTCCGTCGGCATTCTCAGCGCGTAGCATCTTTCATTTGCATCCGGAGGAATTAGAAATTGGGAAAAAGCATGGTCCCGAGGCGGTTGTTCTTTACCAAGGGCGTCGGGAAACACAAAGAACGTCTTACCTCTTTTGAATTAGCGCTTCGTGACGCGGGCGTTGCCGCCCAGAATCTGGTGCGTGTTTCATCGATCTTTCCGCCCCAGGCAAAATTGATCACCCGCAAAGAGGGACTGAAATATCTCAGCCCCGGTGAAGTTGTCTTCGCGGTCGTTGCCGAAAACTCTACGCGCGAGCCGCACCGTCTGGTGGCGTCGAGCATTGGCGTTGCCATTCCTACCGACCGCAATACATACGGCTACCTGAGCGAGCACCACAGCTTCGGTGAGACCGAAGAGCAGGCGGGCGAATACGCTGAGGAGCTTGCAGCCGAAATGCTGGCAACCACGCTCGACGTGGACTTCGACCCCGACAAGAGCTGGGATGAGAAGAAAGAGATCTATCGCATCTCGAACAAGATTGTGCGAACCGCCAACGTCACGCAGTCGGCTGTTGGCGATAAACGCGGGCTCTGGACAACGACGATCGCCGCGGCCATCCTGATTTTCGAGTAATCGCGGCGAGTAGCAGGACGGGAATCGAGAGGGCGCGGGCCGAAAGGGCTACGCGCCTTTTGTTCGTCTTTGCCTGACAGTGAATTCGTAACTGAAATGAGCACAAATATGTCATCGAAGCAGAAATACCGCGTAGGACTCGTGCAGATGAGCTGCGGCTCCGATCCTGACGCCAACCTCGACAAGGCTGCCGACCGCGTTCGCGAAGCCGCGCGGGAAGGAGCCGAGGTAGTCTGTCTGCCGGAATTATTCCGGGCGCAATACTTCTGCCAGCGTGAAGACATTGCGCTGTTCGATGTGGCCGAAACAATCCCCGGGCCAAGCACCGAGCGTTTGAGCGCAATCGCGCGCGAGGAAAAGGTTGTCGTCATCGCTTCCCTCTTCGAGCACCGCGCCGCCGGGCTCTATCACAATACAGCCGCAGTCCTGCATCAGGACGGCTCGCTCGCCGGGCTCTACCGGAAGATGCACATCCCCGACGATCCCCTCTACTACGAAAAGTTTTATTTCACGCCCGGCGATCTCGGCTTTAGGGCCTTCGACACCGCCGTCGGCAAAATCGGCACCCTCGTATGCTGGGACCAGTGGTATCCCGAAGGCGCGCGCATTACCGCGCTTGCAAGGGGCAAATCTGCTGTTCTATCCAACGGCAATCGGGTGGCACCCCGCAGAAAAAGCCGAGTTCGGCGAAGCGCAATATGACGCATGGCAGACGATCCAGCGCAGCCATGCAATCGCGAACGGTGTCTACGTCGCCGCAGTCAACCGCGTCGGCCACGAGCACGGAGACGTGCGCGGCAATCGCGTTGAAGGGGCGGGTCTGGAATTCTGGGGCGGATCGTTCCTCGCCGACCCCTTCGGGCGTGTGATCGCCAAAGCCGCGCACGATAAGGAAGAGATTCTCGTAGGCGAAATCGACCTGCGGCTGCTCGAAGACACGCGCCGCAACTGGCCCTTCCTGCGTGACCGCCGCATCGACGCCTATGCTCCCATCGTTCACCGCTTCCTCGACGATCCGGGGAGCGGGCAGGAATGAAGCGCAAACCAGGTGGCACTCCCCGAGACCACGGCTACCGAATGCCCGCCGAGTGGGCCCGGCACGCCGCGACGTGGATTGCATGGCCGCACAATCCGAAGGACTGGCCGGGAAAATTCCAGCCCATCCCGTGGGTTTACGCGGATATTGTGCGGCATCTTTCCTCCGTCGAGGACGTCCATATCCTCGTCAACGACGCTGCCGCCGAACAGCGCGCACAGGGAATCCTGAAACGCGCGGGCGCAAACCTCGCCCGCCTGCATTTTCACCACTGGCCGACCAATCGCGTCTGGACACGCGACTCGGGCCCCATCTTCGTTCGCAACGCCGCCACCAGCGACGTCGCGATCACCAACTGGAAATTCAACGCCTGGGCAAAGTATGACGACTGGCAGCACGATGATCGGATTCCCGGACACGCGGCAGAATTGCTGAGCCTTCCCGAATGGACGCCGCACTTCAATGGGCAGCGTGTAGTGCTCGAAGGCGGATCGATCGACACAAATGGCGCGGGTGTCCTCATCACTACCGAAGAGTGCCTCCTTAGCGAAGTGCAGCAGCGCAACCCCGGCTCTGGGCCGGGCCGATCTGGAGCAGGTGTTCCACGATTTCCTTGGCATCGATCAGTGTTCTCTGGCTCAATCGCGGCATCGCCGGAGACGACACGCACGGCCACGTAGACGACATCACTCGCTTCGTCGCCGAAAATGTAATCGTCACAGTTACAGAGCCGAATCGTCGGCGATGAAAACCATCTCCCGTTAGCGGAAAATCTCGATCGGCTCCGTTCCGCGCGCAACCTGCAAGGCAAGCCATTCGAGATTGTCGAGCTGCCCATGCCCGCTCCCGTAGTGTTCGAAGGACAACGACTACCCGCAAGCTACGGAAATTTCTACATCGCGAACGGACTGGTGCTCGTGCCCACCTTCAACGATCCCAATGATCGCCATGCGCTGAATACGCTCGCCAAACTCTTCCCGGACCGCAAAGTCATCGGCATTCACTGCGGAGACTTCATCTGGGGGCTCGGCGCATTGCACTGCATGACGCAGCAGCAGCCTCTCTGACATGACAACCGAATCCCTATTCATGCGCGAGGCCATCGTCGAGGCCCAGTCCGCGGCCAGCGCGGGTGAGGTGCCCATCGGAGCAGTGGTCGTTCAAAACGGAGAGATCGTCGGGCGCGGCCAGAACCGCGTTCTGCGCGACCTCGACCCTACTGCGCACGCCGAAATCGTCGCCATGCGCGCCGCCGCGCAGGCGCTCAAGAATTACCGCCTCACCGGTTGCGAACTCTACGTGACGCTGGAGCCATGCGCCATGTGCGCCGGAGCCATGATCCATGCCCGCCTCGCGCGGCTCGTCTACGCGGCAAGCGACCCCAAGGCCGGAGCCGTAAGCTCTGTGCTCGAAGTCCTGAACCATCCCCGGCTCAATCATCTGATGGCGGTCGATGCTGGCGTTCTTGGCGACGAAGCCGGTGCGCTGCTGCGCGAATTCTTCCGCGAGCGCCGCAGCTAGCTGCGCGTGAGCAGTCGGATCATCTTCGTCGACTGCGGATACGCGCGTGCAAGCGGTTCATAGTTGCCGGTTTCATAGTCTGCATAATCAAAGCCCGGACTCACCGTACACCCCAGCAAAGCAACTTTCCCACCAGGCAGCAGGCGCGACCCCTGCCAGACGAATTTCGGCACAATCAACTGCGGATGCTGTCCCGCGGCGAGATCGCTGCCCAGAATCACCGTACGCGCGGAACCATCGGGAGCGAGTTGCAGCATTTCAACCGGATCCCCGAGGTAGAAATGAAAGATTTCGTCTGAAGCCAGCCGGTGCATCTCCGAAAACGTCCCCGGTTCGAGCAGATAGTAGATGCAGGTTCCCGCGGGCCGCGCCGCCGGATAACGCGCGGGGAGAGCTTCCTGCGGGATCTCCTCTTCCGCCCGCCAGGTCTGCAGAAAGGAGCCGCCCTCGCACGGATGCGGAGCAAGATTCAGAAGTCGCTTGATCTCGTCAGCAGTCATATCCAAATGATATCCGGCACACGGCGGGAACCCGAACACCTCGGCGGTGTCTATTCAGGCAGATGTCTCGCTCCCTCCATTAAAACGGGAGGGCTTATGTTTGAAGACAGTCTGGCCGAGTCCACAGGACGCATTCGCACCGGCAGCCGCTGGTATGCGATCGGCTCCTTCGCATTCCAGGCGGCGCTGCTCGCCGTGCTCATCCTCATTCCTTATCTGTATCCCGCTTCTTTGCCGAAACAAGCGCTATCAACCTTGCTGCTCGCGCCCCCGCCTCCCGCTTCTCCCGCGCAGGTGACACGCGCGCCGGCTGCGCACACGGCAAGCCCGGTTCAACTCGCCGGACTCACCGCACCGGCGACAATTCCTAACCATATTGCCGAGGAAGGGAGCATATCCGCCATCCCTCCCGGCATGGCGACCGGCCTTGAGAACCAAGGCACAGGCTATGTACCGGGCGCAATATCACTTCTCGGCAGCGCGCCGCCACCTCCGCCTGTGGTAACGCGGCCTAAACCCTCGGGACCGCTCCGCGTCTCCTCCGGAGCCGCCGAAGGCCATATCATCGTTCCCATCCAGCCCGTGTATCCGGCGATCGCTAAAGCCGCCCACATTGAGGGAACCGTCACGATCGAGGCCATGATCTCCAAACAGGGCCTCGTGGAACACATGCATGTCGTCAGCGGTCCCCCTTTGCTCGTGCAGGCCGCGCTTGCCGGTGTCAATCGGGCGCGCTACTGCCGTTCAAGCTCAATGGAGATCCGGTAGAGGTAAATACAACCATCAACATCGTCTTTACGCTCGGCAACTGAGAGCCGGTGGCCGCTCACGCTACTCCGCCGCCCAATTATGATAGAGAGATGAATCTGGTTCTCTACACCGCGGCCTGGTGCCGAGACTGCCGCGAGGCCAAGCGTTTCCTGGACAAGCACGGCATCGCATACACCCAGGTCGATATCGAATCGACGCCGGGCGCTGCCGACGAGGTTTTGCGGAACGTAGGCAAACGCGCCATTCCGCAGTTCGTAATCGATGGTGAATGGGTACAGCCCTACCGGCCCGGCAAAGGCTTTCTCTACGACGAGATGAGTGAGCGGCTGGGACTTCCCCGCTAGCGATTCCGCCCTACAAGGGCTCGGATGGAATCGTCGACGCGGCGTCGGCATCCGATTGCAGCATGTCTTCCGCGGTGGCCCCCGGATCTGCAAGAATAGCGCGCGCGTCTTTCTCGTCTTCCGCGCTCACCTGAAGTTGCAGCGGGCCAAGGCCTGGCTCGAGAATGGCCCCGTTTTCGCCGGACAAAAACGTCTCAATTCCGGCGGATTGAAGGCGGAGACGGGCCATATCAGCCTCAAGCGGTTCATTGAATCGGGCAACGGTAACGATGTCTGACATTCAGGTTCCTTCCTGGGAATTACATAGTTAAGATGCACAAACGATAGAATAAGAGTTTACCCCTTGGAGGATCTCTTCGTTGATCGCACGCTATACCCGCGCGGAGATGGGCCGCATCTGGAGCGACGAAAATAAGTACCGCATGTGGCTGGAGGTCGAAGCCGCCGCCAGCGAAACCCTTGCCGAAGACGGCATCGTTCCTGCCGAGGCCGCAAAGGCCATCCGCGAGCGCGGAAAGATCGACGTTGCGCGCATCAACGAGATCGAAGCCGAGGTCCGCCACGACGTAATCGCCTTCACCACTGCGGTCGCCGAGCACGTCGGGCCGGAATCACGTTGGCTGCATTACGGACTTACTTCAACCGACGTAGTGGACACCGCGCAGGCTCTGCAACTCAAGGCCGCATCGAAAATCCTTCGCGAAGACCTCGTGCAGCTTGCCGAAGTCCTGAAAAAGCGCGCCCTCGAATTCAAGCACACGCCGATCATCGGCCGCACTCACGGCGTCCACGCCGAACCCACCACCTTCGGCCTCAAGCTGCTGAACTGGTATGCCGAAACACGCCGCAACCTCAAGCGGTTCGACGAAGCCGCCGAACAGATTCGCATCGGCAAGCTTTCCGGAGCGGTCGGAACCTTCGGTCACCTCAAGCCGGAGCACGAAGAGCGCATCTGCGCGAAGCTCGGCCTTCAACCTGCGCTGGTCGCAACCCAGGTAGTGCAGCGCGACCGCCACGCGCATTACATCTCCACGCTCGCCATCATTACCGCCACCCTCGACAAGATCGCAACCGAGATACGCCACCTGCAGCGCACCGAAGTCCGCGAGGCCGAGGAGTATTTTTCCGAGAAACAAAAGGGCTCGTCCGCTATGCCGCACAAGCGCAACCCCATCACCTGCGAGCAAATCAGCGGACTGGCGCGCGTGGTTCGCGCTAACGCGCAGACGGCGTATGAAAATGTCGCGCTGTGGCACGAACGCGACATCTCTCACTCATCCGCCGAACGCGTTATCTTCCCCGACTCCACAATTCTGACCGACTACCTGCTGGCCAAAACCGCGAATCTAATCGAGAAGCTGCTCGTTTATCCCCAGCGCATGCTCAAAAATCTCGAAAGCACGGGAGGACTCATCTTCAGCGGGCAACTCCTGCTCGATCTCACCGAGTCCGGCATGTCGCGCGAGGACGCCTACCGTCTGGTGCAGAAAAATGCCATGCACGCGTGGAAGAATGATCTTGTCTTCCGCGATTTGGTAGCCGCGGAGCCGGAGATCACCAGCCGCCTGAGCGCAGAAAAGCTCTCCCGCACCTTCGACCTCAGCCGTCAGCTAAAAAACGTAGACGCCATCTTTGATCGCGTGCTGAGCGAGGCATAACGATGCTGCGAGCAAGTTTTGCTCTGTCGCTCGCACTTGGACTCGCCTGTGCCATTCTTCCGGCTGCTGCCCAGCGCGACGTCCCGGTTCCTTCTTCCTGTACTCCGCAGGTCAATCAAAAGCTCTTCAGCCTTCTCGGTTCCGGGCAAGGCAACGCCGTCGATAACGTCATGGTCTGCGGAGTGACCGTCAGTTCCTCGCGCACTCAGTATGGAGGTCCGCACGGCAATCATGAAATCCTGCCTCTGCGTGTCACCATGCCCGGCGGCGACGTTCGGCTTATAGAAGTCGTTATCAACGACGACCTCGATGGCATAGTCACCGCACCGGTAAACGCCTCAGTCTTCGCCTATGGACAGGCCTTCTTTCCCTCGCACGGAAAGTTCGCTTCCGGCATCCACGACGTGCATTGTTCTACGCATCGCGGAGCCGACAATGGCTGGGTAGTAGTCAATGGTGTCAAGCATCCAGTAAATTGCCAACGTTAGGGTCATCCTCTCCCCACAGGAGGAATCCGCGTGACCGTCTTCACCCCGAGCAACATCGCAGCTCTGATCATCGCCGCCAGCTTCGCGGCGGGTCTCAATGTGTACGCCACGGTGTTTACACTGGGACTTCTGACTCACGCGCATTGGGTGGTCCCGCCTCCGGGGCTTGAGGTTTTGGGGGATTGGTGGGTGATCGGCGTGAGCGGAGCGATGTTCGCGCTTGAATTTGTCGCCGATAAAATCCCCGGCTTCGACCTCATCTGGAACGCTCTGCACACTTTCATCCGGCTTCCAGTCGCTGCTCTGCTCGCCTATCAGGCAAGTTCCCACCTCTCGCCTGAGATGCGGCTTCTGGCAGCGCTGGCGGGAGCCGGTATCGCCTTCATTGCGCATGGATCGAAGACCGCCATCCGGGCCGCCGTCACCGCCAGCCCGGAGCCTTTCTCGAACATCGCGCTGAGCACAAGCGAAGACTTCATCGCCGTCGGCATCACGTGGCTCACCACCCGGCATCCCTGGGTCGCAGCCACCATTGCTGCGGCATTAACCCTCTGCGCCATCCTCGCAGCCCGATGGGTCGTTCGGTCTCTCCGAAACGGATGGAAGAGGCTGTCAACGGCTCCGGCATCCAGCCATTGACGGCGCAGCGCACCGCAAAATGAGAAAATAGGTCCTTCAGTATCGGTCAAAGAATGCCTGATAAGCCTATGCACCTCACCGTCGCCATGACCGGAGCCAGCGGAGCCATCTTCGGGCAGATTCTCCTGCAGGCTCTGGAAGCGGATACTCGCGTCGAGCGCGTCAATTTCATTCCGTCGGAAAATTCATTGCGCGTGCTTGCCGAAGAGATGCAGATAAGCGGACGCAACGGCCTTGCGGAAAAGCTCCTCGGCAAACCATCCGGCAAAATTCAACAGCTCGCAGAGAGCGACATCGGAGCCTGCGTAGCCAGCGGGAGCTATCCCTCCGACGGCATGATCGTTCTACCCTGCAGCATGGGAACGCTGGCCGGCATCGCCAACGGTCTCGCGCAGAACCTGATCGAGCGCGCCGCCGATGTCTGTCTCAAAGAGCGCCGCTCGCTGGTGCTTTGCGTACGAGAAACGCCCTTCAATAAAATTCATCTGCGCAATATGAGCCTGGCCGCCGATGCCGGAGCAACTATCTTCCCCGTCATCCCGGCATTCTATAACCGGCCCGTCGATTCAACAGAGATGGCCCGACAGTTTGTCGCACGCGTGCTCGCGCATATCGGGCTGCCGCAACCGGGAGCCTATGTTTGGAAGGGTGATGCGTAAAGCGTCGTCTCGGCTTAAACCGAAGCCGAAAGCTGCCAGGCCTTCAGAATCACCTCGCGCGTAAACGGCGCAATCGTATCCAGGTCGTCGCGTGCGGCCCAGCGAAGGTCCACCGCATCGCTCGCGCACGCCGCTGAGCCGCCGGTAATGCGGCAGAGGTAATCCACTAATACATAATGAAATTGAACGCGTCCCGCGTCATCGCGCGCGATGCGGTCGAAGACCTCAATCATGGCAACGGGTTCGACGATGAGCCCTGTCTCTTCCAGAACCTCACGCCTTACCCCCTCTTCCAGCGTTTCGCCGACTTCGAGCGCGCCTCCCGGCAGCGACCACTCGCCCTGCATGGGAGCATGGCCGCGCTGAACCAGCAGCACGCGATCCTCATCGAAAATCACCGCGCCCACGCCAACAATCGGGCGCTCCGGATATTCCCGCGCCGTCACAGCTTGATCGGCTTGCCGTATTCGCCGTCGAAAACGGTGCGCGCCATGCTGAACCTGCCGCCATAGAATTTGTCATCGCCGCGCAGGTGCCCCAGCGCCAGCAGAGCCACCACGCTATAGCTCAAAGGCAGCTTCAACACTTCGCGCACCTTCTCTTCTTCAAAGCCTTCCATGGGAGCCGTATCGTAGCCGAGCACTTCGGCCATCAGCATCATGCTCGTGAAGGCCAGCATCACGTGCTTGTACAGCCACGCAGTAAGGTTAGGATGGTTCGCCAGATAGTTGGGAATGTTGGTCCGCGCCTGCTCGGCATAATTCTCCGGCATTCCCCCTTCGCGTCCCAGCCGAAGCATCTCCTCCACATCACCACTGCGCCAGCCATCAGCATCCCCACAGGCCACGATAACGGCAGAAGCTTCTTCAACCTTGGCCTGGTTGAAACTGGCAGCGCGAAGACGTCGCCTCTGATCTTCGGTTCTCACCACCACAAATCGCCACGGCTGCATGTTGTAGCCGCTGGGCGCACTCAGTCCGGCTTCAAGAATTTTCTTCAGATCGGCGTTGGGAATCGCCGCGCCATCGAAGCTGGGACTGGCTCGACGCTGGGCAATCGCCTGGGTCAGTGTCTTCTCTATCGAATTCGGCATAGGGGCAGATACTTCCTTTTTTTCCAAAGTCCGTGCGGCGCTCGTCTTCGCTGCACTTCACTGAATTTGATTCATCGGCAGCTCGATCGCGAACGGCTGGCCGCTACTGCCGTATGCGTAGACCCAAAGTCCGTGAAACGCTGTCCGCAGTTCGGGGTACCGAACCAGCATAGCCTTCATCAGCTCCACAATCTGCGCGCGCGTGGCGACCGGGCCGGATACGTCCTTCGCTTTATAGTCCACAACCAGATCCAGTCCGCCCTGAAAGCCTTCCGTCCGCAGCCTCGTGATTTCAAGGTTCTCCCCCGCAGCCTTCAGAATCAACGGATCTTTGCCCGGCAGCTCCTCCGGTCTTACCTCCTGCGCCTCTTTCTGCAGCTTTTGCAGGTTCGGGCTCGAAAGAAAGTCCACAGGATTCAGCAGGAATTCCGCTGTCTGGTAGTAAAAATATGCATTCCAGTTCTGCTTTTTCCCGGCAAGGGCCCGCGCTTGAGTCCAAAACCACACCCCATCATGCCCGGCGGCGGTAAGGGGGCGAATATAAAGCCCAGCCAGCTTCCACTGCGCCGAAGCCGCCGGATCATTCTGTAAGATCAGCGAAAGCTGCTGCGGCTCTTCGACACCGGTGGCGTGCAGCACCGCAAGCACATAGTTCCCCGGAGGCAATTGAGGAATCGTCACCGTGACCATCAGTGACGAGCTCGGGACGGAGCAGAAGAACTCCGCCTGGTCCGCCCCTGCTTTCATGTCCAGCGCGTTCAGGTTGTAAAGAGCATGAACCGTCAGCGTCGCCTTTCCAATTTGCGGAGCAACCTGCTGGATGCTGGCCGCCACCGAGTCGAACTGTGCTGCAACTGCGGCAACGGTATTCGCGCGCACTGCCGCAACGTTTGCCGCCTGAATCTGCGTTCCCAGCGACCGGGCGCCTGCTCATAAAGGCTGCGCTCCGCCTGCGTCATCTGGCTTTGGGTTGTGCAGGATACGGCGTGAGCGGCAAGCGGCAAGAAAAGCGTCACCGAAACGGCAAAATGGACGGCGAGATTCCAGAAGCGCAGTCGCATAATGTTTGGTCTGCCCGATCCGAGGAAATCTTCGCGAGCGAATCGAAACCACTGCTAGTCTAGTACAGAGAGGGCATGATCGCTCCGGCCACACCCCAAACAACCTTTATGGCGCAGAAGAAACATTCCGCGGCACATCGACTGGCATGCTGGCGTGTCTCGCGTTCTGTACGTGCAGCTTCGGGCAAACGCAGCCCTCCGCCAAGCCTACCGTCCCCCGTAATCAAAGACGCAGCCGGCCAAGCCTCCAGCAACTCCCACGCTCGCGCCAGCCTGCGCCTGCACCGGCAACGCACGCCATCTCTGCTCGATCACCCGCCACAACCGGCAACCGTTAGCCTGGTTTCCGGACAACTCACGATTCAGGCGGACAATTCAAGCCTCTCGGCGATTCTGCATCAGGTTTCAGCTGCGGGCGGCATGAAGGTTGAAGGATTGCGCACGGGCGGCAGCCCCGGCGAACGGGTCTTCGGCAGTTACGGCCCCGGAGCGCCGCGCGACGTGCTTTCCGAGCTGCTCAATGGGTCGGGCTACAACGTCATAATGCTGGGAGAAACACCCTCCGGAGCTCCGCGCGAGCTGACGCTGACAGCGCAGGCTGTGGGAGGCGCCACTACTAAGCCTGCGCAGGCGCCAGTGCTGTTCAGAATGAAGACGACCAGGAAGTGAGCCAGGACCCGAACCAGGACCAGGACGATCAGTCCCCCGATATTCCTCCTCAGGTGGAATATCCTCCGGCCCAGCCGCCCGGAGCGCAAAACGGCATAAGAACCCCTCAGCAGATGCTGCAAGAGTTGCAGAGAATGCATCAGCAGCAACAGCAAGATCAGCAGCAGCAGCAGCCAAATTGAGCCAGCAAACCCCGCCGCGCAGCCCCTCAGAGCCTGCTTTAGGGATGTCTGAAGAGAAATTATTTAGAGGAAGCGCAGCAACTACGTCAGGCGCGCGACCTGCGGCTTCGCCTGGGGCTGAATGCCCGCCGCCCGCATCGCAACCGAATGTGCGTGAACGCGCAGAATCGCAAAAGCAGCGCGGCAAATGCAATAGGCAGCGAGAACTCCAAAAGCCATGGCCGCAAGGCTTGCGCAAATTAACATGAGTGTATTGATGGCATCCAGCATTGATTCTCTCTTTTGCTTCGCCTTCCGGCTGATCCTTCTCCAAATATCCGCTGCGATTCAACAGCATGCATTACTACGATGCCACTTATCCCAATGCTGCAACAGAAGAAATGGCGCGTTGACCCGTATTTCTATTGACGAATAAGATACATAGGTGGGGTTTTGTAATTAAGTTCTATCCTCTTCCGAATGAAGTTGCAATCGATATTCCAGCCATCGCACGTGATTCACAGAAAATTCTAATGCCCATTACCCACATCACCGTGCGCGGCGCGCGTCAGCATAATCTTCGCGACATCAGCGTCCAGATTCCCCGCAACACTCTCACCGTAATCACCGGACTCTCCGGCTCCGGCAAGTCCTCGCTCGCCTTTGACACCATCTACGCCGAAGGCCAGCGCCGCTACGTGGAGACTTTATCGGCATACGCGCGGCAATTCTTAGATCAAATCGAGCGCCCCGACGTGGATTCCATCGAAGGACTCAGCCCCGCCATCTCCATCGAGCAGAAAACCACCAGCCGCAGCCCCCGCTCCACCGTGGGCACCATCACGGAAATCTACGACTACCTGCGCCTGCTCTACGCCTCCGTCGGCATCCCGCACTGTCCCAATTGCGGACGCCAGATCTCGCGCCAGTCCGCCGAACAGATCGTCGAGCGCATTCTCGCTCTCGGCCAGGGCGAGCGCGTCACCATCTACGCGCCCGTCGTGCGCGGACGCAAGGGCGAGTTCAAGGACCTGCTCGACAAGCTCGACCAGCAGGGCTTTCGCGCCCGCATCGACGGCGAAATGCGCGATCTTTCTGAGCCGGTCGAGCTGGAAAAGCGCAAGAACCACACCATTGAGGCCGTCGTATACCGCGTCCTGCTCAAGCCCGGCATTGAAAAGGCGCCTGGAATCCTCCGTCGCCAAGGCCCTGCAGATGGCCAACGGACTGGTGCTCGTAGCGCACGCAGCACGACGAGCAGCTTTACTCGTCCTCCATGTCCTGCCCCGACTGCGGACTCGATATACCCAAGCTCGAACCACGCAGCTTCTCCTTCAACAGCACCTACGGAGCCTGCCCCGAGTGCCACGGTCTCGGCAGCATCTACGACTTCGATCCGGCCAAGATCATCAGCGACTGGTCAAAACCGCTGCTCGACGGGGGGCTCGGCCCCGGGTCCGCCTCGCAATATCTTTTGAAGCTCATCCATCTCGCGGCTGAGAAGTACAAAATTGACCTGAAAAAGCCCTTCGAGCAACTCACGGCAAAGCAGCAGGAGCTGCTGCTCTACGGACCTCCCAAAGCCGAGGCGCCGCGCACCGGCTTCCACGGCATTCTGGCGTGGCTGCGCGACAACCTCGAAGAATCAAGATCCGAGGCCTATCGCGACTGGATGATGAACTACATGTCGGCGTCGATCATGCCCCGCCTGCAAAGGCCGCCGCCTGCGTCCTGAATCGCTGGCCGTGAAGATCGGCAGTCTCTCCATCGCCGACTTCACCGCGCTGCCGCTCAATCGCGCGCTAACAGCGGCACGAGCCATTCAGTTCTCCGCGCGCGAGGCTCTCATCGCCGAACGCCTCCGCCGCGAAATCGTCGAGCGGCTGGAATTTCTCACCGCCGTCGGACTCGGCTATCTCTCGCTCGACCGCAACGCCGCCACGCTATCCGGCGGCGAAGGTCAGCGGATACGCCTCGCCACGCAGATCGGCTCCCGCTTGCGCGGAGTGCTCTACGTGCTCGACGAGCCCTCCATCGGGCTGCACCAGCGCGACAATCTGCGCCTGATCACCGCGCTCGAATCGCTGCGCAATCTCGGAAACACCGTGCTCGTCGTCGAACATGACGAGGACACCATCCGTCACGCCGACTACGTACTCGATCTCGGCCCCGGAGCCGGAAAGCTCGGCGGCCATCTTGTGGCCGAAGGCACTCCGGCGCAGATCATGCAATCCTCGGCGTCGCTGACCGGGCAATATCTCTCCGGCGAAGTGTCCATCCTGCATCGCATCGCGCCGCGCGCGCTCACCGGCAAATGGATCACGGTGGAAGGCGCGAAAAGCCACAACCTGCGCGACCTCACCGTGCAAATTTCCAGTCGGCATCATGACCGTGGTCACCGGCGTCTCCGGCTCAGGCAAAAGCACGCTGGTAAACGACATCCTCTACCGCGCGCTGGCCAAGGAACTCTACGGCTCGCGCGAAGAGCCGGGCGAGCACACGCGCATCCGCGGTTTCGATCAAATCGACAAAGCCATTCGCATCGACCAGTCGCCCATCGGGCGCACTCCGCGCTCCAATCCCGCGACCTATACCGGAGTCTTTACCGCCATCCGCGACCTGTTCGCCATGCTGCCGGAGTCGCGCGAGCGCGGCTATAAGGCCGGACGCTTCTCCTTCAACGTCGCTGGAGGCCGCTGCGAGGCATGCCAGGGCGACGGCCAGCGCCGCATCGAGATGAACTTCCTGCCCGACGTCTACGTACAATGCGAGGTGTGCAATGGGCGCCGCTACAATCAGGAGACGCTGGCCGTAAAGTTCAACGGCTACTCCATCGCCGACGTCCTCGACCTGACCATCGAAGACGCGCTGCCCGTGCTCATCGACATCCCACAGGTAAAGCAGAAGCTGCAAACGCTGGTGGACGTGGGTCTCGGCTACATCCATCTCGGACAGGCTGCCACCACGCTCTCCGGCGGGGAGGCGCAGCGCATGAAGCTGGCGCGCGAGTTGAGCAAGCGCCAGACCGGACGAACGCTCTACCTGCTCGACGAGCCAACCACCGGCCTGCACTTCGACGACGTGCGCCGGTTGCTCGAAGTGCTGCACCGCCTCACCGATCTCGGCAACACCGTCATCATCATCGAGCACAATCTCGACGTCGTGCGCAACGCCGACTGGATTATCGATCTCGGCCCCGAAGGTGGCGAAGAAGGCGGCCAGGTTATCGCCGAAGGTGCCCCGGAACAGGTAGCGCGCATCGCGCATTCGCATACCGGAGAGTTTCTGCGAAGGTATTATGAAGACTCCAATGCGCCCTCGGCAGAGCTCGTAAAGATTTCGGCCGAAAGGAACGGCTCGAAGCCGAAGCCGCGCAAGAGTAAGAAGAAAGAATGGGTGCAATGAGCGCCGCAATGAGTGATGACTCGGCAAACCATCTGACTCCACCCGAACCGTATCCCTCTGTGGGTCAAGGCACAGAGCCGGGTCAAAGCGCAGAGCAGGATCAAAGCACAGAGCAGGATCATCTCGTCCAGCCCCCGTGGCCTTCTTCCTCCGAGCTTGAACTTTCGCCCGACATCTTCGGTATTCCCGCGCCCGCGCCGCCGCAACGTCCGCGCCACATTCCGAATCTCGGGCACGTCATCCTGTTTTTCGTGCTGGCGCTCGTGCTAGTGGCTGTAGGACAACTGCTCGGCGTCTTCCTCCTGCAACTCACTCATATTTTCCCGCACCTCAGTTTTGACTCCCTCTTCCTGTTGTCCAGCAATGACGCGCGCGAAAGCATCCCCATTCAGGCGTTCTCCTACGGGCTGATCGCGCTCTTGGCCGTCCCCGTCTTCTCCGTCCTGTGGAACGAGCCCTTCGGCGAAGGCGTGCATTGGAACGGCGGTACAGCGAGCCGCCGCTTTCTCCTTCTGGCGATCCTCGGGCTCATCGCCGGATTTGGCATTGCCTTCTTCGGCAACTATCTCCCCATGCCGAAAGACGCGCCCATCACGCAGGACATGATGAAGTCGGCCACCGGCGCATGGATGATGCTCGTCTTCGGGCTCACTGCCGCTCCGTTGCTGGAAGAGCTAGCCTTCCGCGGCTTTCTGCTGCCCGGCCTCATCAATTTTTTTCGCTGGCTCGCCGACCGCAGCGCAATCTCGCAGCAAGCCGCACAATGGGCCGGAATCCCCATCTCGATCCTCCTCACCAGCGTCGCCTTCGCCTTCATGCACTCCCCCCAGGTTTCGCACTCATGGGGACCGCTGGTGTTGATCGGCGCGGTAAGCATCGTGCTGTGCATCGTGCGTCTGAAAATGAACTCCGTAGCCGCAGGAGTCATCGTGCACTCCGCCTACAACTTCACCCTCTTCGCGGGAGTTCTCTACCAGACCGCAGGATTTCGTCATCTGGAACGGCTCACAAGCTGAAGCGCAAGGACACAAGTATAGTAGGAAGTTGTTGCGCGTAACGCCTCTTTGCTGAGAGGGGGTTTGGCTTCCCTTTACGGCGGCAGAGGCGGTTATCTGGAGCGAAGGGCGTCTTTCAGCACTAAGCCTGGTAGAACTCCGAAAGCCGATTCTGGATGAGTGACTCGACCTGTTTACCTCAATTGAAGCGAACTTAGAAGATTCGACAGCTGGCCTGCGTGGAGAATTTACGATTACCCAGTAGCTGCAAGTACGAGATGGGCCCAGGTGGAACCTGAACCGAGCCTCGCGTGCCCTTGCTGATCAGTCATTGGAACCCGGCTGATCGATATCAGGATCCACTATGCAGACGGCTTCCACAACAGCTATCGTTGCAGTTGCAAATTCACTTTCTCAAAACGTATCGGACACGATGACGCCTCTTCCCATCTCTCAGACTGCTCCTCGCCTTACCGCAGCCTGGATCACGGCTTTTTCGGCAGCAATTGTGATCCTTCTTTTCTTTGCCAGCTGCGTACATACCGCAAAGCGCGATTCCGTGAGCTGGGACGAGTCGCAGCATCTCTATTCAGGATGGCTTTCCTGGGAGCGTGGAGACTTTGGGTACAACCCTGAGGTTCCTCCGCTGGTAAAGATGTGGGACGCTATCCCGCTCCTACACCGAGAGATCAGACAGCCGGCATTCACGGGGGATCAGTTCAAAAAAGAGGGCTTCGTCGTCGGGCAGCGCTTTCTGGCTGCCAATGGCATCGATCGCACGCTAATACCCGCACGGATCATGGCTTCTCTGCTGACCGTTCTCCTCGCCACCCTGCTTTTCTTCTGCGCAAGAGAGATGTTCGGCGACAAACCGGCCCTCTTCGCCCTGCTGCTGTTTTGCCTGGATCCTAATTTCCTCGCTCATGGTGCCTACGTGACTACAGACATCGGAGCGGCGTTCACCACGCTTGCGGCAGTGTATGCGTTCTACCGATACGTGAAACGGCCCACCATCGCCAAGATGATCCTGGTCGGATTCGCGGTTGGCCTCGCGATGACGGCTAAGTTCACAGGCGTGTTCATTGTTCCAGTCCTGATCCTGATCGCAGCGATCGACTTCTGGCGATCGAAGAATAAAGCCGAAGGCGTCCAATCAGCTTCGCCTCGTCAGATGGTTCTCGCGCTCGCGGTTGCTCTGATGATCGGGCTCGGATGGGTCTGGACGCTCTACCACTTCCGCTATGCGGCCCGTCCTGGCTCACTCCAGCTGAATCCAGCGAGCCAACAATATCTGCAGGAGCTCACCTCGCCACTGAATCGCTGGGCATTGACGACCGTCAGCAAACTTCATCTGCTGCCTGAGGCCTATATCTATGGGTTGGCCGACACGAAGATATCGGCAGCCTCTCTGCCAAGCTATCTCTTCGGGCGCGACTATCCGGGCGCTCCGCACTGGTATTTTCCAGCTGCCCTTCTCATCAAGAGCACTTTGCCGTTCCTGATCCTGTTCGCGCTGACGATGGTCGTGGTGTTCCGAGGCCGCTGGCAAAAGCGCCGCGAGGTCATCTTTCTGACGGTCCCCTCCCTCTTTCTTTTCCTCTTGTGCACAACTTCCGACCTCGGCATCGGATACAGACATCTGTTCCCCATCTTTCCGATGCTCTACATTCTGATCGCGGGCTGCGCCGCGTATGTCGTATCAAGAAATCCAAAGTCAATCTATTTATTCGCCGCTTTGTTGCTTTGGCAGCTGGTCACCACGCTGGCTGCATCTCCAGGGCTGCTGGCCTACGCTAATGAGGCATGGGGAGGACCGGCGAAAACGCACCTCTACCTCTCCGACTCCAACGTGGACTGGGGCCAGCAACTCAAAGCTGTCAGAAGCTACCTTGAGACTCACCCGTCGCAACCCTGTTACTTTGCTTATTTCGCACAAGGTCCTGTCGATTTTCGGGATTACGGAGTCAACTGTCGTGTGCTGCCGACAGGATCCGCAAGATGGACGGGGCTCGACACCATGCATTTCGCTGAAAATCCGAATATATCCGGCACGGTGTTGATCAGCGATGGAGTGCTGGAGGGAGCAGACATACCCGGCAAGGAAAATCCCTATGCTCAGTTCCGATCGATCCGACCCGCAGCGGTCATTGATCAGGGAGTATACGTCTATCGAGGACAATTCAGGCTCGGGGCCGCCGCAGCGCTTGAACATGTTGAGGCGGCTGAAGATTTTGCGGGGCAACACAACGCCGCAGATGCGATCCGCGAAGCGCGAGTAGCATTAAACCTTGACCCCAACAATCCTGAAGCCCACGGGATCCTGGGTGACGCATTGGCGGCAACAGGGGACGCGGCGGGGGCCCAATCGGAATATGAGGCCGCGCTGCACTCATCAGAACTTGATCCCGTCTTCCAGAAGGGCCTGCTCGACCGGCTTCTGGCAAAGACGACACACTGACGGGCTCACCGTCAGCTTTTTAGCCCGGCATTTTCGACAAGCGCTTCATCGCCAACGCACTCGTCGAGCCAAGAAGGTACCGACAAGTCGGCTTCTCCCTACCATTAAATGCACAGCGGCAAACCTCAGCGTTGGAGACAAGCCTCAGCGCCGATAAAATACCGTTGAATCAGCGCGTATCCCCGAAACGCCCACTCCCACTAAAATCAAACCAAATGACCGACCACCGCACCTCCCTCCTCCACCTGCTGTCGCGAATTTCCTTCAAGCTCGGCGACTTCACGCTCTCCTCCGGCGGCAAGAGCGACTACTACATCGACTGCCGCACCACCACGCTTCACGCCGAAGGCGGACGCCTCACCGGCCTCGCCATCCTCGACCTGCTGCATCAGCAGAAGCTGAAACCGGCAGCCGTCGGCGGACTCACCCTTGGAGCCGACCCCATCGTCTCCAACGTGGCCACGGCCAGCGCGTGGTATGCGCAGCAGCATCGCGGCGCGCATTTGATTCATGGCTTTCTCGTCCGCAAAGCCGAAAAAACTCACGGGACCGGACGCCGCATCGAAGGATTCTTCGAGAAAGACGCATCTGTCCTCATCGTCGACGATGTCTGCACCACCGGAGCCTCGACCATCACCGCCATCGAGGCCGCAAGAAGCGCCGGCATGAAGGTGATCGCCGCCCTCTGCCTCGTCGAACGCGAAGAGGCAGAGGGGCGGCCCGCCGTAGAAGCTGCCTGCGCAGGGCGCACCCTTCCTGAGCCTTTATAAGGCGACCGATGTGCGCGCCGCCCACATCGCGCAATTGGCTCTATAAATAAAAGCCCCGGATTCATTGGAATGAATCCGGGGTGTCTAGTCCGTACCGCAAAACCCGCTATTGAGAGATGGGCTTTGAGAGCATGCTTGTCTGCGCCGGAGCCGTCGCTTCTTGGCCAGTGGTGTTGGAAAGCAACTGGATCTCGACGCGGCGATTCTTCGCCCGTCCGGCAGCCGTGCTGTTAGGAGCGACCGCCTGATCCTTGCCGATACCTATCAGGTAAAACCTGTGCGGCGGCACGTTGTATTTCGCTGCCAGATACTGCACAACCGCCTGTGCGCGGCGTTGGCTCAACGCATAGTTGTAAGCGGCGGATCCAACCGAATCCGTTCCGCCCGTAACTTCAAGGATGTAGCCCTTCGCTCCGTTGAGCTGTCCAGCAAACTGGTCCAGTTGAGCCTTGCCCGAACGCGTCAGAACAGCCTTGTCGAAGCCGAAATTCACGCTGGCATCGCCAATCTGCTTATAGTTGTCAAGGTTAGCCACCACGCTCGCAAGCGAATCAGCCTGGTTTACCGCCTCTTGCGCCGACTGCTGCGCCTGGCCCGCCGACTGGCTTGCTGTCTGCGCCTGCTGGTTCGCTGCATCGGCTGAAGTCTGCGCCTGCTGGATTCCCTGCTGCGCGCGATGGTCTACGTTCTGGATATTCCGGTTATTGGTTGCCGTGGCGTCATCCAACTCATTGGTGTGTTCAATGATTGGAGTCGTCTGGCTGCGAACGTAATTCTTGGTCGAGCATCCCGTCGCAAGCAGCAGAGAAATCGCCGCCAGCGCGGAGGTAGCCAAAATCGTCTTGTTATGGATTCTTTTGTAGGTCATTATGTCGAACTCCGTATCTGTGCGGTTTTACCGCATGAGGGACCTAAGCGTTTGGATGCTTTTGGGAAAGGTGATGGACACAATTCCTCGCCCCTTTGTCCGCTACCTGACAGAGCAACAGGCATGCCAAACCACGTGTGCGACATAAACCCATGCTGGTGAATGATTTACAAAAAACCTTCCCTCACATTCGATACATCATCCGAGTATTTTTTACCTTGTCCACTCCCCGAAGCTGCTCTCTCCGCAGCCGCGGCTAAACTAGAAGAGAGCCCGCCGATGGATCTTCATGAGAAAATTCGCTCCCTGCCAATTGGCCCCGGCGTGTATTTGTACAAAAACGCCGAAGGGGAGGTCATCTACGTCGGCAAGGCGAAAAACCTCCGCTCCCGGGTCCGGTCTTACCTGCTTGAGGCCTCCCAGGCGAACGCCAAGACCGGCTCCCTGATGCGCGAGGCCATCGACGTCGATTACATCCTCGTCGACAACGAGCACGAAGCGTTAGCCCTCGAAAACAATCTCATCAAGCAGCGCAAACCGCGCTTCAACATTCTTTTGCGCGACGACAAGACCTATCCCTACGTCAAGCTCACGCTCGGCGACCGCTACCCCAAGGTGTTCGTCACCCGCCGTCTCCGTAAAGATGGCGGAGCCTACTACGGCCCTTATTTTCCAGGAAACCTCGCCTACCGCATTGCCGAACTCATCCACCGCAGCTTCCTGTTGCCGAGCTGCAAAGTCGATCTTTCCCGCTACCATCCGCGGCCTTGCCTGCAGTACTACATCAAGCGCTGCCTCGGCCCCTGCGTGGAAGGCCTGACCACGCCCGAAATCTATCGCGAAGCGGTGCGCGACGCGCAGATGTTCCTCGAAGGTCGAGCCGCCGATCTGGAAAAGTCGCTCCACCAGCGCATGGAAGAGGCTGCGGCAGCCGAGCAGTTTGAGCTTGCGGCGAAATATCGCGACCTGCTCGTAACCATCAGCCAGTTGCAGGAAAAGCAGCGCATCGCCTCGGCGGAAAACGATGATGCCGACGTCTTCGGCTATCACTACGAAAACGGAATGCTGGCCGTCAATCTCTTCCATGTTCGCGCAGGGAAAATCGTCGACCGCCGTGAATTTTTCTGGGAAGACTTGCACGAGCTGCTTCTGGAACAGGGAGAAGAGGAAACACCGAAGCCAGAAATCGTGGAGAACCCCGCCGTCCAGCCCTTCGAGGCCGGAGCCTTTTTCTCCGCCCTCCTCAAACAGCTCTATATCGATCAGCAGTACGTTCCGCGCCTGATCTATCTGCCCGTGGATTTCGCCGACCGTCCCGTCCTCGCGGCCCTCCTCGCTGAGCGAAGCGGGCATCGCGCCGAGATCGCCGTTCCCGTTCGCGGAGACAAACGCTCCCTCGTCGATCTTGTCTGCCAAAACGCCCGCCAGAGCTTCGACCAGCGCTTCCGCGTCCTGCAGCCATCGCAGCGCGCCATACAGGAGTCACTGCAGGACGTGCTCATGCTCCCCGATCTGCCCCGCCGCATCGAGTGTTTCGATATCTCCCACATTCAGGGTGCCGAGACCGTAGCCTCCATGGTCGTGTGGGAAGACGGCGCAATGAAAAAATCCGATTACCGCAAATTCCAGATCAAAACCGTCGAAGGCGTGGACGACTTCGCTTCCATGCGCGAGGTAGTCACACGCCGCTACCGCCGCGCCATCGAAGAAAAGCGCACCATGCCCAGCCTTATCCTGATTGACGGCGGTCTCGGCCAATTGCACGCAGCCGCGCAGGCGCTCGAAGAACTCGGCCTCACAACGCAGCCCCTCGCCTCCATCGCCAAGCGCGAAGAACTGATCTACCTCTACGGCCAGGAAGACGAGCCCATCGTGCTCGAACGCCGCTCCCCGGTGCTGCATCTCGTCCAGCGCGTCCGCGATGAGTCGCACCGCTTCGCCATCACCTATCACCGAAAGCGCCGCGAAATGCGCGACCGCGATTCGGAGCTGCTGACTGTACCCGGAGTAGGCGAGCGAACCCGGACCCGGCTCCTGCAACACTTCGGCAGTCTGCGCAGCGTCGAACAGGCAAACGTGGAAGCACTGTCGGCAGTCGTTCCCAGAAAGACCGCCGAAATGATTTATGGTCATTTTCATGCGGCGGAAGAAGCTGTGAATCTGCTGCCGATTTTGAGAAATGGGACTTAGGTTACACTCAAAAACAGATTCTTCCTCAGGAGCAGATCGTGTCTGAAAACGAAGTAAAAATCACCGTGCGCCCCAATGGCCCCTATCGCGTAGAGGGCCCAATCAAACTGGTCGATGCCAATGGCGCCGAGTGGGATCTCACCGGAAAGCCCGCCATTTCTCTTTGTCGCTGCGGGGGATCGACTAACAAGCCCTTCTGCGACGGCACGCATTCCAAAATTGGATTCCAGGCCGCGGAGGCAGCCGTAGCCGCCGCAGATGTCCAAAAGTAGTGATCCGGCAAAACCCGGCGCGGCTTCCTCGGATATTCCCTGAACCCTCGCGCAGTCTCCGGCATCCATAATGGTGGAGACTGTTTTGCCCAGAAGACCTCGCGGCCCGGGCCTCAAGTTCGCGCTCAAGCTCATCGTAAAATCCGCCTTCCGGCCCGCCAATGGCGCTCAGCATAAACCCTTGGCCGTAGAACCCGGCGACCTCGGAATCACCTTCATCGGCCACGCCGCGTTTCTCATCCAAATTGGCGGACTCAACGTCCTCATCGACCCCGTACTGGCGGACTGGCTCGTTCTCATCCACCGCCTTCGCCGCCCCGGCGTCCGCCTCAAAGACCTGCCCCCCATCGACGCGGTCTTGCTGACCCACGCGCACATGGATCATCTGAACTTCCCCTCGTTGCGGCGCATCATCCGCCGCACCCGCAAGCTCACCGGCAAGCCGCCGCTGGCCATTGTTCCCTGGGGAGTGGAAGATCTGGTCAGCAAACTTGGCTTCTCCCAGATTCGTTCGCTGCAATGGTGGCAATCTACAAACATCCTTGGGGTCGAGGTCACCAGCACGCCCGCGCAGCACTGGGGAGCGCGCATGCTGCGCGATACGCATCGCGGCTTCGGCGGATACGTGCTGCGTCACGGCTCGCAAGCCGTCTACCACTCAGGCGACACCGGCTACTTCCCCGGCTTCACCGAAATCCAGCAGCGCCTGTATCCGCAAATCGCTCTGCTGCCCATCGGCGCATACAAGCCCGACGGATTCCGCCACGTCCACATGAGCCCCGAAGACGCCGTGCATGCCTTTAAGGATCTCAACGCGCAGCGCCTCGTCCCGATGCACTATGGAAGCTTCTCGCTTTCTGAAGAACCGATGGACGAACCGCTGCCGCGCCTCCTCGAAGCAGCAGAACGCGCGGGCATCACCAGCGCCGTAGACGCAATCGGCGAAGGCGAAACCAGAATTTTCACGCGAAGTTGAAGACAATTTGATCCCTCGCTTCGCAAGCCGGTATCGTTCCCGTTCGCGCGATTCCTGTTATATTCAGCAGTGCCGCAAAACCGTCCCATGAAAAACCATTCATATTCAATCGGAGTAGATCTGGGCGGAACGAACCTTCGCATCGCCGCTTACACGCAGGATGCAGGGCTGCTCGAAACCATCCTGCTGCCCACCAGGCTCGCCGCCGGACGCGACGCCGTCGCCACGGACATGTGCACCGCAATTGAAACTCTGCAGCATCGATTCTTCGCAACGCATCAACTCGCCGGAATCGGCATTGGGACTCCTGGCCCTCTCGAACTCCCCGCCGGAATGCTGCACAATCCTCCCAATCTCACCGGATGGGATGGCTTCGACCTGCGCGCTGCGATCGAGTCCCGGCTCAACCAGCCTGTAGTGCTGGAGTCCGATGCAAACGCCGCCGCGTTGGCCGAATGTGCGCTCGGCCGCGGACTTTCAATGAAGATCGATTCGCTCTGCATGTTAACGCTGGGTACCGGCGTCGGGAATGGCATCATTCTCAACGGCAAAGTATGGGACGGCGCAGCAGGTATGGCGGGCGAAGCTGGACACGCCACCATCTATCCCGACGGCCCTGCATGCCCCTGCGGCAGCAACGGCTGCCTCGAAATGTACGCGTCGGCAACCGCCGTCGTGCGAACCGCAAACCAGCGCATCGCAGACGGCACGGCGCCCGCTCTTCGAGGAAGCAACTGGACCGCCCACTCTCTCGCAAACGCCGCCGATAAAGGCAATCCCGACGCAAAGAAAATTTACACCGATGCAGGGCGCGCGCTCGGCATCGGACTCGCCGCCCTGGTAAACACCCTCAACCTGCCGCTCTACGTAGTCGGCGGAGGCCTCGCGCAGGCGTGGCATTTAATGAAGGACGCCATGTTCGAGGAACTGCATCATCGCAGCTACGTCTACCGGCTGACCGCTCCCGATAGCCCGATTGCAGCCAGGAACCCCGCTGGCGCAACCCACGTTCTCCCCGCCGAACTCGGCCCCGACGCTGGCCTGCTCGGAGCATGTATCCTTCCCTTTGCAGAGAACCGGCACGCTTGATCCGCTTCGATGATTAAGGACGCACGCACATGCGCTTAAACTACTACCTTGCCAAGGGGTCGCTGGTGGGCGCACTGGGCGGCCTGCTCTTCGGCTTCGACACCGCCGTCATCTCCGGCACCACGCAACAGCTTACGAACGTCTTCCATCTGTCCGCCTTCAAACTCGGCGCCACCGTCTCCATCGCCGTCCTCGGCGCGGTCGTCGGAGCCATCTCTTCCGGCGAACTGGGCCAGAAGATCGGCCCGCGTCAGGCCCTGCGCATCATGGCGCTCCTTTATCTCATCTCATCGCTCGGCTGCGCCTTTGCCTGGAACTGGCCTTCGTTGATCTGTTTTCGCCTCCTCGGCGGCCTGGGCATCGGAGGCTCATCCGTCCTCGGCCCCGTGTATATCGCCGAGCTCGCTCCAGCCAAATGGCGCGGACGCCTCGTCGGGCTCTTCCAGATCAACATCGTCCTCGGAATTCTGCTGGCTTATGCCTCGAACTTCGTTATCGCAAGCCTGAATCTCGGGGCAATGGAGTGGCGCTGGCAGCTGGGCATCGCATCCGCTCCCGCACTGCTGTTTCTGGTACTGCTCTTCGCAATTCCGCGCAGTGGGCGGTGGCTGGTCACGCAAAGCCGCATTGACGAGGCGCGCGAAGTTCTGCGCATGATGGGCTCGCCGAACACCGAGGAAGAATTACAGGAGATCATCGCCTCCATCCATCTGGAGCGCTCCAGCCGCAGCGAACGGCTCTTCCAGAAGAAATACCGCCTGCCCATCTTCCTCGCCATCACCATCGGACTCTTCAACCAGCTCTCCGGCATCAACGCCATCCTGTACTACCTGCCATCCATTTTCAACTACGCGGGCTTCAGCAAACTCTCTGGAGATAGGCAGGCCGTGCTCGTCGGAGCCATGAACTTCTTCGCAACCCTGTTGGCCATGTCCGTCATCGACAAAATCGGACGCAAAACGCTTCTGCTCATCGGCTCCGTCGGAACCGCCGCCGCGCTCGCGGGCGTTGCCGAAATCTTCCACACGCAGCACAACCAGGCCATGCTCTTGTGGCTGCTCCTCGGCTTCATCTTCTTCTTCTCCATCTCGCAGGGAGCAGTCATCTGGGTCTACCTGAGCGAGGTCTTTCCCACCAAGGTTCGCTCCAAAGGACAAAGCCTGGGCAGCTCATCGCACTGGATTATGAACGCCCTGCTCTCGCTCACCTTCCCCTGGGTAGCAGCACGCTCCACCGCCGCGCCGTTCGTCTTTTTCGCAGCGATGATGGCCTTGCAGTTCTTCGTCGTACTCTTCATCTACCCCGAAACCAAGGGAATCACCCTCGAGCAGATGCAGCATAAGCTGGGAATCGAATAATCTGGCGAATTTATCCAGCTTTGTTTCGAAAGAATATGAACGATTCTTCATGTGCGTTGCCCTAAAGATGCGCCTGCTGCTGCCGAAAAAGGAAGCAGGAGGTTCATAGAATGCTTAGCCCCATCTCCAACAATGCCATGCCGCCGGAGGCGGTTGCCGCCTCAAAGCCGTCAGCGGCCAGCGCGCCAGAACAGCCAACCATGAAGTCTGATAGTGTCAGCATCAGCTCACAAGGCCACGCTGCCGCCGCCGGTGATGTAGACCACGACGGCGACTCTCACTAACTGCAGCGAGTCGCTCAGAAAATGCCGCGGCGATACATCCGTATCCTGCGGCTTTTGTCTACAGAAGCGTTTATAGGAAGTTGGAAGGGATTTACAGGCTTGGTTGCCCCCCAGGGATTCGAACCCCGATAGGCTGCTCCAGAGGCAGCTGTCCTACCATTGAACGAGGGGGCAATATAAAGGCAGCAGAACTGCCGCCAGATGAGCTGTTACTCCCTCATCATAAAGTGCGGGCCATTTACGGTCAACAGCCTGCACGATCCGCCGCTACGCTGTCCGGCGAGGAGCGGCAGTCTCTTTATCACCCGTGTTCGGCGTGCCGGTTGGCTCGATGAGCAACATATGCACTTCCTCATTCGCTCGGGGGCAGTGCTCGACACCTTTCGGGATAACGTACATCTCGCCCGGTCCCAGCGTTACCGTGCGGTCTCTCATCTGGATATCCAGCGTCCCCTTCAACACCAGGAAAAAGTCGTCCGTTTCATCATGCCTGTGCCAAACGAACTCACCCATCGCCTTGACGACCATCACATCGAAACCATTGATCTGCGCCACCGTGCGCGGCGACCAATACTCTGCAAATGTCGCAAGCTTCGCGGCCAGATTGATTTTATCCCCCACAACTACTTCTTCCCGAATGACTGAACCAGCGTCACCATACTCCAGATTTGCTCCGGCTTCGCGCGATCGCCTTCGCCTGGCATCTCGCCTTTCCCCTTTTGAATAATGTAGAAAAGATCCCCGTCCGTCATTCCCTTCAGCGATGCGGGATCGCGATAATCCTTCATCTTGGTCTTCAGATCGGCAGCCATATCTCCCTTCCCATCGCCGTCCGCGCCGTGGCACATGGCGCAATCGTACCCATACATCTTGCGCGCAAGCGCCGTGCTTGCCGCCGTCGGATGCACCGGATTGGTCTGAGCCGAGATATTGGGAGGAATACTGAAAGGAGCTGATTTTGGGGAAGACGAGTCCTGCGGAAGAAACAAAAGACTCCCCCCCAGAGCGATCAAAGGAAAAAACGCCAGGCATCTGAACACGGCAAACTCCTCTTGGGGAAGGAATAGAACGCCGGGCGCGATTCTACACTTCGAAATTATCTGTCGAACAGTACTATTTACGGAACCTCGCGACGCGTCCCAGCGTATTCACACCATTGACGCTCTATCCATAGACAAGCTATATGTTATCTATGCCGAAAAAACCCGACCTGCTTCCCGGAACGCTGGACATGCTGATCCTCAAGACCCTCACCCGCGCCCCGCTTCACGGCTACGGCATTGCACTCTCGATCAAAAGGCTCTCCGACGACGTTCTCACCGTGGAAGAAGGCTCACTCTACCCCGCGCTGCAGCGGCTGCTTCTGCAGGGATGGGTGAAAGCCGAATGGAAGAAGACTGAAACCAACCGGCGCGCCCGCTTTTACACCCTCACGCCGGCCGGACGAAAGCAGCTTGGCGTCGAACTCTCCGAGTTTGAACAAATGATTGCGGCCATCAGCCGCGTACTACAGGAGGCATAGGAGAATCGCTATGAACCCGATCGCTCGCTTTTTCAAAAAATGCCGGATTCTTCTCCGCCGCGAGACCTTCAACAGCGAACTGGAGGAAGAGATGGCCTTCCACCGGGAGCAAAAGGAAAAGGCGTTTGAGGCCGATGGAATGATTCCGGAAGCCGCGCACTATGCCGCCATGCGCCAGTTTGGAAACGAAATCAGGCTCAGAGAGCAAAGCCGCGAAGTGATCGGCTTCCGTCTTGAAACGGTATTTCAGGATTTCCGATTTGCGATTCGCCAGCTCCGAAAGAATCCGGGCTTCGCCTGCACTGCCATCCTCATCCTTGCGCTCGGCATGAGCGCCAGCGTCGCTATTTTCACATTTGTAGACGCAACCCTGATTAAGCCTTTGCCGTACCAGGATCCCAACCGGCTCGTTGCGGTAACGGAGAGCGTTCCGCTTTTCCCGCGAGCCAACCTTTCCTATCCCGACTATCTGGACTGGAAGCGTCTCAATAAAGTCTTTAGCTCCCTCGACGTCTGGACTGCCACCGGTTATCTGCTGAACAGTTCCGCGGGAGTACAGCCGGTGACCGGCACCCGCGTGACCGATGGGTTCTTTCGCACCCTGGGCATTCATCCGATTCTGGGGCGCGATTTCCGTTCCGGCGAGGATCTTCCCGCCGCGCCCCGAACCATAATGCTGAGTTACATCGGATGGCAGAAGTGGTTCAGCGGAAAGCGAGACGTCATAGGCCGCCCAATTACGCTCAGCGGAGTTCCCTACACCGTGATCGGAGTGCTGCCACGCGGCTTTCAATTTGCGCCACGAGGCAAGGCGGACTTCTGGGCCACGCTTCATCCCGAGGGCGATTGTGATCTAAGGCGCAGTTGCCACGCCCTGGATGGAGTCGCCCGCCTCAAAGACGGAGTGTCCGTGCTGATGGCCCTGGCCGAAATGACGTCGATTGCGCAGCAGCTTGAACGGCAATATCCCGACAGCAATCGCGGTCAGGGTGCGTCAGTAATACCTTTGAGCGAGGCTATCGTGGGCAATGTTCGCCCCGTCCTCCTCGTGCTCTTGGCAGGAGCTGGCCTGCTGCTGTTCATCGCATGTGTCAATGTGGCCAGCCTTCTATTGGTGCGCTCTGAAAGCCGCAGGCGGGAGATGGCCGTCCGAGGCGCGCTGGGCGCATCGCCCGCACGATTAATTCGTCAATTCGTGACCGAAGGGCTGGTGCTCGTTGCCGCCAGCAGCGTGCTCGGCCTGGCTGCTGCGTGGGGAGCCATGCATTTGCTCATTCTGCTTATCCCAACGGACCTGATGGGGTACATGCCTTATCTGCAGGGCCTTGGCCTGAATCTTCGCGTATTAGCATTTGCCGCCGTCATCTCGCTGCTTGCCGCCTTGCTCTTCTCCATCACTCCCGCCCTGCGCTTGTCTCTGTCGAATATGAGATCGGACCTTGCCGAAGGCAGCCGCGGTTCTGCCGGAGCCCTGTGGCGCCGTTTCGGCGCAAATTTTGTCGTACTGCAGCTGGCTATCGCCATGGTTTTACTGACGGGTGCCGGACTGCTCGGCAAGAGCTTCTACCGGCTGCTCCACGTGGAGCTCGGCTTCCAGCCTGACCATCTCGCGACGCTGTTGGTCGAGGCGCCCGATACCACCTACGCTAAAGATCCCCAGCTGGTCGCGCTGGGACGACAGGTTGTCAGCCGGATCGGGAGCCTCCCCGGCGTGCGATCTGTGAGCCTCACCACCCGTCCGCCTATAACCGGAAACGGCGATACGGACTGGATCAGGTTTGTAGGCCGCCCCTACGACGGCCATCACATCGAAGTGAACGAGCGGGAGGTAAGTTCAGCCTATTTCACAACGCTGCAGGCAAAACTATTGCGGGGCCGCTATTTGACCGATGAGGAAGATGCTTCCAAACCACTCGTCGTCGTCATCAATCAGGCGCTGGCGAAGCGTTACTTTCCCGGCGAAAACCCCATCGGCAAGAGAATCGGCGACACGCAACTGTCGCCGAAATCGATCAAGGAGATCGTTGGCGTCGTGGACGATATCAAGGAAGGTTCGCTGGATTCTGATATCTGGCCCGCCGTCTACTACCCCTTCAACCAAAACCCCGATAATTATTTCGATGTCATCGCGCGCACCTCGCAGTCCCCTGCATCCATCCTTCCCGCAATGACTGCCGCCATCCACCAGGTCGACCCAAATCTCGGTACGGTGGACGGAATTACCATGACCGGCAAAATCCATGACTCGCCAACCACCTATGTGCACCGCTCCGCCGCATGGCTGGTAGGAGGTTTCGCCGCACTGGCGCTGCTGTTGGGCGTAGTAGGGCTCTACGGAGTGATTGCGTATTCCGTAAGCCAGCGAACGCGTGAAATCGGAGTACGCATAGCGCTGGGAGCACAGCGTGGCTCCGTCTATCGGCTCATATTAAAGGAGGCGGGATGGCTGACCGCCATAGGAATTGCCGCGGGTCTGGTGTGCTCCATAGCCGCGGCAATGCTGATGCGCAATCTGCTCTTCGGCACCCAGGCATGGGATGCGCCCACACTCATCGCCGTCGCCGCCGTGCTTGCCGTTTCGGCGTTGCTGGCCAGCTACATCCCCGCGCGCCGCGCAGCATCGGTGAATCCCATCGAAGCGCTACGGGCTGAGTAGCGAAGGGCACCTCGTGTGAGCGATGATCTAGACTTACTTAGTTCATGCCTCGGAGCACAATATGAGCCGGGTACTGCTTATTGGAAGTCAGACAGACGTGAGCCGCGGGATTGGCGATGCGCTTTCTGCCGCCCGTTTGCCCATGGAGTATTCAGCCGGGCACGCCGACGCCTTGCAGCGATTGCGTGCGCGATCCTTCGGCGTCGTAATTACCAGTCCCGACAGCGTCGTGGACGAGGACTTGGCGCTGCTGGAGGAGATGCGCGTCATCCGGCCCGGCCTAAAGTGCATCCTCCTGGCTCATCAAAGCACTCCGGACGAAGTCATCGCCGCCCTGCGTGCCCGGGTATTCGCATGCTTCACGCCTCCGTTCGATCCGGCCGAAATCGCGAGCCTCGCCTCTCGCGCAGCGTCTGACAATCAATGGCGAGACGACATCCAGGTTCTATCGGCCAAGCCCGGGTGGGTATCAGTCCGAGTAAATTGCCGCCTCATCACAGCTGAGCGCCTCATGACTTTTGCCAGAGAGCTTAGCGCTCAGTTGCCTGACGACACACGCCAGGAAACGATGCAGGCGTTGCGAGAGATTTTGCTGAACGCAATGGAGCACGGAGCCGCGTTTAATGCCGAGCAAGTTGTGGAGGTAACAGGCGTTCGCACTGCAAGAGCAATGGTGTTTTACGTACGCGATCCCGGAGCGGGCTTCCGGCGCGAATCTCTCAGCCACGCGGCGGTTACAAATCCGCCTGATGATCCAGCGGCCCACATTGTGCAGCGCGCAGAACAAGGAATGCGCGCCGGTGGATACGGTCTTCTTCTCGCAGCCGGCACTGTGGACGAGTTGATCTACAGTGATATCGGTAACGAGGTGCTGCTCATCAAGTATGTAGATTCAGCCTTGGGTGCCGATACGCCGTAGCGGCGCCGGGCCTTGTAGCTGAAGTTGTCAAGTTGACCCGCTATCAAAACGGTCACACTCGCCACAACTCAAAAACTGGCGGAGAATAGAAGCATGCAGTCTGCCGCCTTTACCGATGTCCCAGGAGCGCTCGACGAAATTCGCGCCGGGCGCATGATCGTCGTAGTGGACGACGAAGATCGCGAGAACGAAGGCGACCTCACCCTCGCCGCCGAATTCGTAACGCCCGAGGCCATCAACTTCATGGCCCGTTACGGACGCGGCCTCATCTGCCTCACCCTCACCGAGGAACGAGCCGACTATCTTCGCCTCGGCCCCATGACCCAGCAGAACTCCTCGCGTTTCGGCACTGCATTTACTGAAACCATCGAGGCCCGCGAAGGCGTCACCACCGGAATCTCCGCGCACGATCGCGCCCACACCATCAAAGTCGCCATCAACGCTCGTTCCACCGCGCACGATCTTGCCCGCCCCGGCCACGTCTTCCCGCTGTGCGCCCGTCGTGGCGGCGTGCTCGTTCGCGCCGGACAAACCGAAGCTTCCGTCGATCTCGCCCGCATGGCCAGCCTCATCCCCGCCGGAGTCATCTGCGAAATCATGAACGACGACGGAACCATGGCCCGCGTGCCCGATCTCACGAAGTTCTGCGCCGACCATGGCCTCAAAATGCTCACCGTAGCCGAACTCATCCGCTATCGGCTGCAGAACGAACGCTACATCTTCCGCGTCGCTGAGAGCCTGCTACCCACGCCTCACGGAGAATTCCGCGTTATCGCCTATGAAAGCGAAGTCAACGGCGGGGAAAGCCATCTCGCGCTCGTCAAAGGAGACGTCACTGCCGGAGATGAGCCCGTCCTGGTCCGCGTTCACTCGCACTGCCTCGCTGGAGATGTCTTCGCCGGTTCCATTTGCGACTGCCATCGTCTCGTGCAACAGTCCCTGCGGCAAATCGCGGAAGCAGGACGCGGCGCGCTCGTCTACCTGCACAACACCAGCCGCGGATTCGACATCGACCGCTCCGTTGAGCCTCACCGAATCCTCTTCCACCGCGAAGCGAGAACGCAGGAAGATGATCGCCACCAGCGCATTCTGCGACAGGTCGGCCTCGGCGGACAGATCCTCGCCGACCTCGGCATCCACAAAATACGTCTGCTCTCGAACACGCCGACCCACGTCCCCGCCCTCCAGGGTTTCAACGTCGAGATCGTCGAGCAGGTGCCGATTCTCGGAGACCCGCTGAAGACCGGTCGCTAGCAAGTCAATCGAAGCTGCGAAGTGTGCCTGCCGAACGCCCGAGTCGCCATGACCAACGGGAGCGGCCACGCGAAGCGGCTTCGCTGGACGCGCAGTCCCCTGTTAATCTCAATACAAATTCCCTGTTTCTCTGAGGCCGCTTGGTTCCTGTTCGCCCTTTTGTTTATCCCGCAAGGCAGTCTCCGCTCGCATGTGGCGATGTCGCGCTCGACGCGCTTGTCAGGAAGTATGGAACGCCACTCTACGTCTACTCTGCGGACCACATCCGCCATCGTCTGAGCCTCTTCACAGAGGCCTTCGCGGGCCACGAGCATCTGGTCTGCTACGCGGTAAAAGCAAACCCCGCATTGGCCATTCTCAAGCTCTTCGACCGCGAGCGGGCAGGCTTCGACATCGTCTCCGGCGGCGAGCTCGAGCGCATTCTGGCCGTAAATAAAACAGCAGCCGAGCGCGTCGTCTTCTCCGGCGTCGGCAAGACCGCCCCTGAAATCGATCTCGCCCTGCGCTCCGGCATTCTGCTCTTCAACGTCGAGAGCGAAGGCGAACTCGACCTGCTCGCCGAGCGCGCCGCGAAATTGAAGAAGCGCGCCCGCATCGCACTGCGCGTCAATCCCGACGTCTTCGCCGAAACTCACCCCTACATCTCCACCGGCCTGCGCGAGCACAAATTCGGCATCGACATTCACCGCGCCCGCGCCGTCTATCGCAGCGCGGCGAAGCACAAATGGATCGAGCCAGCCGGAGTCAGCGTTCACATCGGCTCGCAGATTCGCACCGCCGACCCCTTCGGAGCCGCCACCAGCCGCGTAGCGGCTCTCATTCAACTGCTTCGCAAAGATGGGCTGCCCATCCGGTTCCTCGACGCAGGCGGAGGACTCGGCATCGAATACCACGCGGCGCTCCCTTTCCATCCCGAAGAAAAAATCCAGCAGTACGCCGCCGCCCTCAAACAAGCCGTCAGCGGACTCGAAGGAATCCAACTCCTCCTCGAGCCCGGACGCTTTCTCGTCGCCCAGGCCGGAGCGCTCCTCTCCCGCGTGCTCTACGTCAAGAAGAACGGCAAGAAAAACTTCGTCATCCTCGATGCAGGCATGAACGACCTCATCCGCCCGGCGCTTTATCAGGCGCATCACGAAATTATTCCCGTGACGCCGCGCAAAAGCGCACGCAATTTCACCGCCGACATCGTCGGACCTGTCTGCGAAACCGGAGACTTCTTCGCCCGCGATCGCGTGCTTCCCGCTGTAAAGCCCGGCGACCTGGTCGCCATCCTTGACGCCGGAGCCTACGGCCAGTCGCTCGCCTCCAACTACAATTCGCGCCCTCGTCCCGCCGAGGTTCTCGTCGAAGGCAAACGCGCGCGCCTCATTCGTCGCCGCGAAACCCTCAAGGATATGCTCGCTACGGAAATCGCATAACAGATTCGCGCTTTCCGGCTCCACAACCAGCGGGAGCGGTCATAGATGCAGACTCAGGATGGTGCGAAGCGCGTGTGTCTGGACGGTCAGTCCCAGTTGCCTGGGACGGCCAGTCCTCTGTATCGTGGTCAACGAGATGATTCGCACATTCCGGCTCGTTCTCTCTCTTTCCTTGGCTCTCCCGCTAGTCGCCTTCGCCTCCAATCCGCTGCAAATAAAAACCGACAAAGGCAAAGTGCGCGGAACGTTCACCGCGGACCGGAAAGTCCGCGCATTCAAAGGAATTCCCTACGCCGCGCCGCCTGTCGGACCGCTCCGCTGGCAGCCGCCTCAGCCCGCGCCCAAATGGAAGGGTGTGCGCGACGCGACCGAGTTCGGCTCGCACTGCATGCAGGCTGTTATCTATCCCGACATGGTCTTCCACGATCCCGGCCCCAGCGAAGACTGCCTCACGCTCAACGTCTGGACTCCGGCCAATGCGAAGAAGGGCAGCCTGCCCGTAATGGTCTGGATCTACGGCGGCGGCTTCCTGGCCGGAGGCACCTCCGAAGCCCGCCAGGACGGCCAGTTCCTCGCGCATCGCAACGTCGTCATCGTCTCCATGAACTACCGCCTCGGCATCTTCGGCTTCTTCGTCCATCCCGAGCTGACCGCCGAGTCGCCGCATCATGCCTCCGGCAACTACGGCCTCATGGATCAGAACGCCGCCATCGACTGGGTGCAGAAAAACATCGCAGCCTTCGGAGGCGACCCAAACAACATCACCATCTTCGGCGAATCCGCCGGATCGTTCGCCGTCAGCGCCCTGATGGCGTCGCCACTCTCGCAGAGGCCGCTTTCAGAAAGCCATCGGTGAAAGCGGAGGAGCGTTCTACTCCGGACGGATTAGGCTACCAGCCCCGCGAGGCTCGCGAGCAAGCCGACATGAAGTTCGCACAGGCTGCCTTCGGAACAACCAGCCTCGCCGACCTGCGCAAACTGTCTGCCGAAGAGATTCTCAAAGGCGCTACTGCAAAGACCCCCGAGATGCACATTCACTTTGGTCCCGACGTGGACGGCTGGTTCCTGCCCGACTCCGTGCCGGACATCTACGCCGCGGGAAAGCAGGCGCACATCCCGTTGCTCGCAGGTTGGAATGCGGACGAAGCGCGCGCAGAGGTGATCTTCGCTCGTCCCCAACCAACGGCGGAAAGCTTCAAGACACAGGCCGAAGCCGAGTTCGGCCCCGATGCTGCAAAATTTCTTCAGCTCTACCCTGCCACTACGGATGCAGAAGCCGTGCGCTCCGCAGGCGACCTGGCCAGCGACCGCTTCATTGTCTACTCCACCTGGCGCTGGCTTGAGGCGCAGGTAAAGACCGGCGAAGCGCCTGTGTACCGCTACCGCTTCGACCTCGGCTCACCCGGGGACAAGAATCCATCCCGCCATCATCGGAGCCTTCCACTCGGATGACATCGAGTACGTCTTCGGAACACTCGACTCGCGCCCGGAAGCACAATGGCGTCCCGAGGACCGCAAGCTCTCCGACCAGATCGGCCAATACTGGACCAACTTCGCGCGCACCGGCGACCCCAACGGCGACGACCTGCCCAAGTGGCCCACCTACAATGCCGCCGGCGGATGGCAGGTCATGCACCTCGACGCAACCTCCGAGGCAAGACCCGACTCGCAACGCGACCGCTATCTCTTCCTCGATCAGCAGTGGGGCAAACCAAAACAACCCTAAGCAATTTTCGCGAGCGCCAGATAATCCGGACGGTCCGCAATCGTGCGATGCCGGTAGACACGCGCAATCGTCCGCTCCCGCAGCAGAAATACACCCGGCATCTGAAAAACGTCTTCCTTCACCATGCCGATTCCATATTTTCGTAAAGCGCCGCGCGCCCACGCAATCCACACCGCAGGGCGAAAGAGTTGGAATACGCTGACCCGCGCCAATCCAAATGCCGGCTCGCGGTAAAGCGATCCATCGGGATTGCTCACGCGCTCCACATCGGACAGGTGATAGTAGTCGAAATAAGGTTTCGCGCGCTCCGGCGTTCCCAGATGCACGAACGCCGGCCGCACGCCCCGCGCCTCAAGCTCAGCGCGGATGTTCGCAACATCCTCAAGAGCCTGACGGCAGAAGGCGCAGCCAAAATGCCTGAGAAAAATCAGCAGCACCGGCCCTTCATCGATCAGCTCAATCAGCCTGCGCCCGGATTCGGTGCGGGTTTTGTCGAGCAGCGCGATCCACGCCGCCTCCCGTTCACTTTTCATTGGAGCTAAATGTCGTCCACGGGCCGGCCTTCATGTCTTTCAAAATCGAAGACTGCCATGAATACTCCGGATGCGCCGACAGAAACGGCTTTGCCAGAAAATCTTCGCCGCACGGATGCCCCGCGCGCGCCACAAAGCTCATCGTCGCAGCCATATCGCTGTCCGTAGCCTTGCCCTGCACCGCGCCGCCCGGAAAATACGCACCCCAACCCCAGATCGGAACGCCTTCTTTCGCCGCATCCACATGGCCGCAAAGCGAGCGCTGGTCGGCGCTCTTCTCGTGCAGAAAAGTATCTTCATGATCGGCAAGGAATTGCTCCGCCATCGGCACGTCGATTTTCCCTTTGTTCGCCTGCATCAACTCCTTCCAGCGCACCTGGCGCGCATTGGGAGACGAGCTTTTGTCATTCGGATCAAACCCCTCCGTCTCGTCCTTGATGAGTCCGGGATCGCGCGGAAAATTCGAACTGATGAAGTATCCATCTTTCTTGCGCCACACCGGCGTATGCTTCAATCCCAGCTCGAGGTAAGCGATCTCGCCCGTCTTGCGGTCGCCAATCAGCCAGTCATTGGCGTATCCGCCATTGTTTCTCTTCCAGCATCGTCGCAATGTAGTCGTCGATAGAATTCGCGTATTGCAGAGCCTTGCGCGAGCGCACAAATTCCGGCTTGGCTTTCGAGTCCCATCCCACGAACTGGCTGATGGTCGTCTCCGTCACCATAATGCCCGCATCGTTGATGCCAAAATCATCCGCGCTGGTAATCAGTCCGGGAGCACCATCCATCAGAATGCGGTGCCCATGCGTCGGCTGAATATCGAAGACAATCACCCAGCGCGAACCTTCCGCATATGACGACCAGTTGCTATGCGCGATGACAATCTTCCCGCCCTTGGTATAGCTGCCGGTCGCAATAAACGCGCTGCAGTTACCCGGCGCCTTCGGATCGAAAGCGGCATTCGCGGCCCGCTGATCCTTGTCCAGCCACGGAACGTAATACTCGGTCAGCTCGATCTGCCCATTCATGGCCACAATGTCCCACAGATCGAGATTCACGCCTCGCGCGGCGACTCCCGTTGCGATGCCCTGCAACTCCTGCTGATATTCGGGATCGATATGCGGCCACAGAACCGTGCGACCGGCGTCGCGGAAAAACTGCCAGTCGCGCCTCGTCGAGTGCTCTGACTCTACTTTGAGCACCTGAAACATATCGGCGATTTGAGGAGCCAGCAGGTACCCATGCTGAAAGCCGATCTGTCCGGGGTCGCCCTGCAGATGAACGTAAGTCCATCCGCCGCGATCAAACCGGTATGCGCCATCCAGACGCTGATCTTTCAGATTGGCAGCAAAGGAAACGGCGGAGAAGAAACCAGCGGAGAGAAAGACGCGCAGAAGCGACAGCATTCTTGCAAACAATGGGAGAATCACCTGTTCGACAGGATTGAACCAAGAGGCAGGAGAACTGCCCCGCCCAATTATCGCTTCTTTTTCGCAGCCTTCGTTGGTTTTTTTGCCGCTGGTTTTTTTGAAGGCTTTGCCGAAGGCTTCTTCACCGGCTTGGCGGCAGGTTTCTTTTGAACCTTCGCCACCGGTTTTGAAACCTTCTTTGCCAGGCTTCACATTCTTAGGGGTTTTTTTTCAGCCTTTTTCGCGGGGGCGACCTTCTTTACCGCCGCCTTTTTCGATGGCGCAGCTTTTACCGCAGCAGGTTTCGCCTTGGCCGCAGGCTTGACCACCTTCGCTGCAGGTTTCGCCGCCGCCGGAGCCTTCTCAACCGCAGCGGTTTTCACAGGCGCCGCGGCAGCAGTTTTCACGGGCGCTGCAGCCTTCGCGGGCAGCCGCCTTTTCGGATTTACCGGAAGCTTCGGCCGGAGCGCTTTTCGCGCCCGCAGCCTCATTCTTCGCGGCCTTCGCCGCAACCGCTTTTTTCGCCGGAGCCAGCTTTATCGCGGCTTCGTCGTCCTCATCCTCATCTTCATGATCGTCGTGGTCAGCGTCATCCTCATGATCGTCATGGTCGTCTGCCTCGATCTTGGCCGCTTTTTTCGCGCGCGTGCGGCGAATGTTCACCGGCGGAGGAGGCGCGGGCGGAGAATGTGGCTCCAGGAAGGCGCGCATCTCCTCCTCGGTCGTCAGCTTGCCGTCCATAAGCTGGAAGAAAATCTCCTGCACCAGATCCTGATAGCCCGGAAGGTCGGGAGTAATCCGCATCTCCAGCATCAGCGTCGTAGGAATCTTCTGGCGAGCCTCCGGCCAGACGCTGTAGAAGTTCTTGAGCTTCGCCTGAACCTGCGCGATTCTTGCTCGTGTACGCCAGCCAGAGAACCGGTTCAGGCGCATAGCTCGTCAGCAGCTTCCACGCGGCCGAAGGCGCGGCATTTTTCTTGTCCAGCAGCTCTTTCTGGAACTCCTTCGCCGAGTGCTCCAGCTTCTCCCAGTGCTTCACAAAACCGTGCTGCGGAAAGAGCCGCTTGAGCGCCGAAAGATCCTTCGGTTGCAGCTTCGCCGTCAACAATTCCATTTGCGCTGCGGAGAGGTCGGGATGAATCCCCTGAATCAGCAACTGCATCAGCGTCTGGTGCAGCGCTTCCAGCCCGCGGGTATCCGCTTTTGCGCTCGTCCATGCCGGAAAAATCTGCTTCATCCAGCCTTCTGTTTCAAGCGCCTTCAAGGCCTTCAGCGCGTCCTCTTCATGCACGATCTCTTCCAGCTCATACCCCTTCAGGTATGCCGAAATGGACTCGATAGCGCCCTCGTCCTTCGCATTGTGGTAGCGCGTTTTGGTGCGCTCGTCCATCTCCCAGCCGGTACGCGCCTGCAGACGCGACGGCACGCAGCAGTCGCGACGGATCTTCAAGAAACCCATACGGGCTTACCAGGCGCAGCACCCGGCTCTCAAGATCGGCAATGCCGTTCAGCGGATCCAGCAGCAGCCCATAGGAGCCTTCATTTAGTGAGAGGGCCATGGCATTGGCCGTAAAGTCGCGGCGGCGCAGGTCTTCGAGAATCGGAGCCCAGTGGTAAACCGGCTTGCCCGGTTTGGGAAATTCTTCGCTGCGTGCGCTCGAAACCTCAAATCGCACGCCCTTCAACCAGAAGAACAAGGTACGGGAAGGCTCATGCTCGCCCCATACCTCGGCCCCTGCTTTTTCAAATGATTTCTTGAGCTTAAGGGCGTTTCCCTGAACCGAAAAATCAAGGTCCCGCACCGGGGAGCCCGTCGTCAGATCGCGAACTGCCCCTCCGGCCAAAAACACGGTCATCCCATGCTCACGGGCAATACGTACGGACTTTCTCCAAAACAGTTCGCTGGTTCAGAGAGAGGCGATTTTCCAAAAGATAAGCGTAATCGGCCATGCCTTCGCAATCGGAGAACAAATTTTTTCACACGCTCGGGCTTCCCACGCTAAGTTACAATCTCACAATAGCTTACAGTCGTCGCAGGAGCGATCACAAAACTCAAATGTAACACATGAAAAAAATTCTGACTACCACTTTGCACACTTTTCGCTGCGCTTCCCTTGCTGCCCGTGCAACAATCCTAATTTTGCAGAAGAAATTTGCCCACACAGCATACCCATGGCCATAAGCCGCAAAAAAACGATCGCCCGCAAGCTCTCGCAGGAATGGCTCGCGGGATATCTGCCTTCCAGCGGCTTTTTCTCGCAGCGGCAGCTGGAACTGCTCGCACTAGACGGCAAAACCCTCAGGCTCGATGACGGCCAGCCTCAAATGGATCTGCTATGTGCGCGACTTCAACTCCGGCGAGGCCGCCAATCCCGAGCGGCTCCTCCGCAAAACCTTCACCGGACGTCCGCGCATGGAAGGCCTGCTTCTGCGAATCCGCCTGACTGACGGGGACCTCATCGAGGGTCTGGCTGCGAACGATCTCAGCCTCATCTCCGGCGAAGGCCTCTTTCTAACCCCGCCCGACGTGCGCTCCAACACCCAGCGCATCTGGGTTCCGCCTTCGACGATTGCGGAACTGGAAGTGATTGCCGTCATCGGGCGGCCAAACGCAAACAGCCACCCGCCTAAAACACCCCAGCACAGGAAAGTCTCTTTTAAGCCTGCAGTCGCAAGCTGTGTGAAGTAATTATCAGAATGCTGTTCGAATGACGGACAGAGGCCGCAATAGCCGGAGGCCAGCAAAACAAAGCGCCCGGATTCCTATAGAAAGGAATCCAGGCGCTAGAGCAGCCCTCCCCCAGAACTGCCCACGCTGCGAAACTATTTCTTTCACACGCTTTGGCAAGAAATCTTAGGTAATTCCAGGGTAACTGGCTTAAATGGTTACTAAAGCGAACTGTCGAAGATAAACGATTTAGCCGATTGGCTTTCCAATCCGCAGCGCAGAATCTCCACCGGTTCGCCGCTCTCGCAGCGCCTCATTAATCCGCTCTTCCACAGCTCTGCGCGCTCCCGCTCTGCGCAGAATCGATCAGAACCAGCACCGCCGGCCCTGCGCCGCTCAGCGCCACTCCCAGAACGCCCTCCGTTCCCGACCAGCGGGAACAACTTCGGAAGCAGCGGACACACCTCGCTGCGATAAGGCTGGTGCATCCGGTCGCGCATCGCTTCGGCCGATCAGATCGCCCCGCCCCGCGGCGAAAGCCGCCGTCAGCACCGCAACCCGCTGCAGGTTCGCAACCACATCTGCACGCGAATAGCTCTCCGGAAGCACGGCACGCGAAGCGATCGTTGCCAGCGGCTTCTCCGGCAGCACAATCAGCGCCCGCCACGCAGCCGGAGGCGCAACGGACACCGCCCGCACCGCGCCGCCATCCCAGCATCCCGGCCACAAACCCCCCCAGCCAGCACGCCGCGGCATTGTCCGGATGCCCCTCCAGCCGCGTAGCCTCCGCCAGAATTTCGTCGCGCGTCCAACCCAGATCGCCAAAATGAGCCGCCAGCGCCACACCCGCAAGCCGCACCGCAGCCGACGATCCGCAACCCATGCCCAGCGGAATCCCATTCTGAACTTCAAGCGCCAGCGGCTTCACTGCGCGCTGGTTCGCCGCCAGCGTTTCTGCGATACACGTCCAGCAGCAGGTTCCGATCCAGCGCCCCGCAAATCTCAGGCTTGCGCCCCGTAGCCTGGATCGAAAACGCATCGGCTTCGCGCGCCTTCACCTCTAAATACAGATCCAGCGCCAGCGCCAGCGTGTCGAACCCCGGCCCCAGATTCGCCGAGGTCGCGGGCAGCCGCAAATGCAGTCCGCCGCTCATTGCGCCGCCTTCTCCAGCGCGCGCAGCACCGCATCCGCATCCGCCTCCAGCTCAATCGTGTTGCGCCGCGTAATTTCAATCTCCTCGCGCAGCGGCGCCAGCTCTTCCTCGCGCAGCAGCGTTCCGCGATGGTACTGAATCGTGTAGTCCGAATCCTTCAGCGTGTGTCCGGTCAGACACGAGCACCACGCTCTCTGAGATATCGATCTTCCCCGCCGCCATCAGCTTTTTCAGCCCCACCAGCGTCACCGCCGAAGCCGGCTCGCAGCCAATGCCCTCCGCGCCAATCTCCGCCTTGGCCAGAGCAATCTCCGCCTCGCTCGCCTGCTCCACCCATCCGCCCGTCGCGCGCACCACCTTCACCGCCTTGCGCCACGACGCCGGATTCCCAATCCGAATCGCGCTCGCCCGCGTATTAGCTTCGACCGGAATCAAGCGCCTCGCCGTTCGACTCCTGCATCGAGCGATACAGCGGATTCGCGCCCTCGGCCTGCACAATCGAGATGCGCGGCACGCGGTCCGTCAAGCCCAAGCTGCTTCATCTCCAGAAACGCTTTGCCCAGCGCCGACGAATTGGCCAGATTGCCGCCCGGCACAATCACATGATCCGGAACCTGCCAGTCAAGCTGCTCCGCAATCTCCAGCGCCGGAGTCTTCTGCCCCTCCAGCCGGTAAGGATTCACCGAATTCAGCAGATACACCGGAGCGCGCCGCACCACTTCGCTCAGCACCCGCACGCAGCCATCGAAATCCGTGCGTAGCTGAATCGTCAGCGCGCCATAATCGAGCGCCTGCGACAGCTTGCCCCACGCAATCTTGCCTTCCGGAATCAGCACCAGGCTCCGCATTCCCGCCCGCGCCGCGTAAGCCGCCATCGCGGCGGAGGTGTTGCCCGTAGACGCGCACGCCACCCACGAAAATCCGCGCTCATACGCCACCGAAAGCGCCGTCGTCATGCCCGTGTCTTTGAATGAGCCGGTAGGATTCATCCCCTGATGCTTGGCATAAATTCTGTCCGCGCCCGTCAAATCCGCCGTCCGCACCAAATGGTACAGCGGAGTGTTCCCCTCCCGCAGCGACACAATATGCTGCTCATCGCGCAATATCGGAAGCAGGTCGCGAAAGCGCCACACGCCGCTCTGGTCTTTCAGCTCCGTCGAGCTGCGCCGCTCCTTCCAAAGCCAGCGCAGCGCGCTCGGATTGGGAACATTGCGTTTCGCCGCGCCCTCCGCCGGCGCGCTCCAGGCCGGATACTCCACTTCATAAAGATCGCCGCACTCCGGGCAGCGAAAGTTTTCCTTCAGATCCGCCAGCGCAATCACGCGCGCGCATCCCGTACAGCGCAATAGATGAGAATCCTGCATCATGATGATTCTACTTAGCGTAACAGGTACCGGCTTGCAGGCTGCAGGACGCTGACTCGAACTCGACATCCGGATTTGTAAATTGCCTGCGGACGGAAATCGATCGCGAAAAATGTCTTAGCGCGCCCGATGCGCACGCTCTGAAAACAAATTGGTCGTGTTTTCTGGAAAATATCGTATAAAATCGTCGCATGGCCTCGCTTTTAACACCCCGGCAAGCTGCGCTCCGGCTTGGGAATCTCCTATCCCACCATCAAGCAGTGGATCTATCACGCAAAGCTCAAAACCGTGAAGACGCCCGGCGGCCATTACCGCATTCCGGAAGCCGAACTCGACCGCTTCCTCCACAAAGCCAAACGCCCCGACACCCCCAAGCGCCAAATGATGCGCACCGTCAGCGGCCGCAATCAGCTCACCGGACGCATCGTTGAGCTGAAGTACGAGGGGCTGCTCGCGCAGATCAAGCTCTCTATCGGCGGCCAGATCATCACCTCCATCATCACCGCCGAGGCCGCGCGCGAAATGCAGCTCGCCGTCGGAGAAACCGTGGCCGCGCTCATCAAATCCACTGAGGTCATGGTGCTCCGTGTCTGAATTAGCGTCTGAATTTTCCTCTCGCAGTCCTCGTCGTATGCGCGCTCGCCGTTCACGCGCAGCAAACGCTGCGCATCGCCGCCGCCGCCGATCTCCAGCCTCTACTTCCCGCAATCCTCGACGCAATTCACCGCGCAAACCGGCATCCACGCCGAGGCCTCCTACAAATCCTCCGCCACGCTCGCGACCGCAATCATCAACGGCGCGCCCTTCGATCTCTTTCTCGCTGCCGATCTCAGCTTCCCGCAAAGGGTCATCGCCGCGGGCCTCGCGGAGGAATCTGAGCCCATCCCCTATGCGCGCGGCACTCTGGTGCTGTGGACGCGCAACGACTCGCGCTTCACGCCCTCTCTATCGATTCCCTGCGCGACCCGGCGCTCAAAACCCTCGCCATCGCCAACGCCGAACACGCGCCCTATGGACGCGCCGCCGAAGCCGCTCTTCAACACCTCAGCCTCTACGACCGCTCAAGCCAAAACTGGTCATCGCGCGAAAACATCGCGCAGACCGCGCAGTACGCCGACTCCGGCAACGCCGAACTCGGGCTCATCTCGCTGACTTCCGCGCTGACGCCGCACATGCAGAGCGCCGGACATTACATTCTACGTTCCGCGCGACGCGCTATCCGCCCATCCTGCAAGGCGCAATCGTCGTCAAAGAATTCGCCGAACGCGCAGGCCGCGCACCGCTTCCTCGACTTCCTCGCCTCCGCTCCCATCGTCCACCAGCTTGAGGCCGGCGGCCTGGCCCCAGCCGCTGATTGATACTGAATGGACCTGCAGGCGCTGTCGGTCACGCTGCGTCTAGCAGCAGTCACCACCGCAATCCTGCTCGCTGCTCGCCATTCCCCTCGCTTTCTGGATCGTCTCCACACGCTCCCGCCTGCGCCCTCTCGTCGAGGCCATCACCACTCTGCCGCTTCTGCTGCCGCCCACCGTCCTGGGCTTTTATCTTCTCGTTCTGCTCGGAGCGCGCACCGCCATAGGCCGCGCGTGGATTCATCTCACCGGCCATCCCCTCGCCTTCACCTTCTCCGGCCTCGTCATCGGATCGATCATCTACAGCCTGCCCTTCGCCGTGCAGCCCATCGTCGCAGGCTTCTCCGCGGTTGACATTGCGCTCATCGAGCAGGCTCGTCTGCTCGGCGCATCGCGCGTGGAGACTCCTGCGTGCCGTGCTGCTCCCGCTCTCCGCGCGCTCCATCGGCGCGGCTGCCCTGCTCTGCTTCACGCACACCGTCGGCGAATTCGGCGTGGTGCTCATGGTCGGCGGAGACATCCCCGGCGCCACCCGCACCCTCTCCATCGCCATTTACGATCAGGTGCAGGATTTCGCCTACGCCGCCGCCAATCGCACCGCGCTCCTGCTCGTCATCATCTCCGTAACCTCGCTCGCTCTCCTCTACGCCTGGCGCGGAGCCGTACTTCGGAGTGCGCCATGACTGAAGCACAACAGACCGAAGCGCCAATTCTGAAGCCGACATCAGTTACCAGCGCGGCAGTTTCACCCTGCGCGCGCAATTCACGCTGCGCTCGCCATGGACAGTGCTCTTCGGCGCCTCAGGCGCAGGCAAAACAACCCTCCTGCGCATCCTGGCCGGACTCACGCAGCCATCCAGCGGCGCCATTTTTCTCGGAAAAAAACAGCTGCTCGACACCAGCAGCAAAAGAGCAATCGCCCCGGGCCGGCGCAAAATAGGATTCGTCATCCAGCAGGCAGCGCTCTTCCCTCACCTCACCGCAAAAGAAAATATCGCCTTCGGGTGCATCAATGGACACGACCCGCGCGCGAAGCCCGCATCGAAGAATTACTGCGCCTCTTTGAAATCGAATCGATGGCGGATCGAAAACCAAAACAGCTCTCCGGCGGAGAACGTCAGCGCATCGCCCTCGCTCAGGCGCTCGCACCCCGGCCTGAACTGCTGCTTCTCGACGAGCCATTCAACGCACTCGACGCAGCCAGCCGCGCCGCCATCATCGAGAAGCTTCGCTCCACCTCTGTGCCCGTGCTCTACGTCTCGCACGATCTGGCCGATGCCTGGCAGATCAACGCCGATGCAATCCTCCTTGAACAAGGCCGCATCATCGCGCAAGGAGAAACCCGCACCATCCTCGCACCCCAGCGCAACCAAATCCTCGCGCAGCTCGGCGTCTAGAATTTTCAACCAGCAACGAAAAAAGGGAGCCCCAAATCTCGAGGAGAGGTGGGAACCTCAGACTTCAAGACATTCGACGCAAGCCCATGTCCCTGAGCAGCGAATCCCACGACCAGCGGGAGTGGCCACAAAGCAATCTTAGGATGACGTCGAAACCGGGGTCCCCGGCACGCGCGGTTTTTACGTGCTGGGGTAGGAAGACGCGTGTGCCTGGACGGCAAGTCCCAGCCCAATCAGCGTCTTCTGCTCCATCTCATGCGCCTTGGCCGAACCGGTCGCCGGACTCGCCGCCGCCGAGCGTTTCACACTCAGCACCGAACGTCCTGCGCCAGCCGCCGCAGCCGCGGCATCACAAACGAATGCGCGCCCATGTTGGCCGGCTCTTCCTGCACCCACACAATCTCGTGCGCCTCCGGATGCGCCGCCAGCTCCGCCGTCAACTCCGCCTCAGGCCACGGATAGAGCTGTTCGATGAAGACGATCCCCGTCGTCGAATCGCCGCGCTTCTGCCGCTCCACGCGCAGTTCATGCCCAATCTTTCCCGTGCATACCAGCAGCCGCTGCGCGTTCTCGATCTCGGTCTCCGGCAGGACGTTCATGAAATGCGGACGCGAGAAATCTTCAATCGGCGAAACCGCGTCCGGATGCCGCAACATGCTCTTCGGCGTGAAAACAATCAGCGGCTTGCGCCATTTCCGCAGCGCCTGCCGCCGCAGCAGATGGAAATATTGCGCGGCAGTCGAAGGCTGGCAGATCTGCATATTGTCGTGCGCCGCCAGTTGCAGATAGCGCTCAATGCGCGCGCTGGAGTGTTCCGGCCCCTGGCCCTCATAGCCGTGCGGCAGCAGCAGAACCATGCCGCTCAGCAATCCCCACTTGTCTTCGCCCGACGAGATGAACTGGTCAATGATGATCTGGCGCGCCGTTGGCGAAGTCGCCAAACTGCGCCTCCCACAAGCACCAGCGTCTCCGGAGAATCGCGGCTGTATCCATACTCGAACCCCAGCACGCCCGCCTCCGAGAGGATCGAGTTGTAAACATCAAACTGCGCCTGTTCCTTCGCCAGATGATTCAGCGGAATCAAGTGCTGCTCATTCTCAATATCGATCAGCACGGAGTGCCGCTGGTTAAACGTGCCGCGCTGGCTGTCCTGTCCGCTCAATCGCACCGGAGTCCCGCTGCGTCACCAGCGAGCCGAACGCCACGGCCTCGGCCATTCCGTAATCGAAGGGCCGCTTGCCCTCGCCCATCTCCGCGCGCTGCTCCAGAAGCTTTTTGATCTTCGGATGAACATGGAAGCTCTCCGGATACGCCGTCAGCCCCTGCGTCAGTTCGCATGAACCGTCTCGCGCGGGAGCCCCGTCTCCACTTCATACTCCGGCTTCAGCGGACCACCCATGTAAGCCGACCAGTATTCCGGCAAGCTGCGCCAGCGCCGGCTTCTTCCGCATCGTCGTGGCCTGCTTCTGCGCGTCGCTGAACTCCGCCTGCAACGCCTTCACCAGCGCGCGCAGTATCCGCGCCAATCTGCTTCGCATAAATCTCATACAGCGGCGGATGGTTCTTGATCAGGTTGTAGCGCAGCGGCTGCGTAATCGTCGGATCATCCACCTCCGAGTGCCCATGCCGGCGATAGCCGATCAAATCGATGACCACATCGGTGTGAAAGGTATGCCGATACTCCGCAGCCAGCGCCGCCACGCGCACCACGGCATCTGCGTCCTCCGCATTCACATGAAAAATCGGAACCGGAAGCCGCTTCGCTAAATCGGACGAGAAGCGCGTCGAGTTCGACTCCTCCGGCTCCGCAGTAAACCCGATCAGATTATTCACAATGATCTGGATCGTCCCGCCAACCGAATAGCCTTCGATCGACGCCAGGTTCATCGTCTCCGCCCAGATGCCCTGCCCCGCAAACGCCGCGTCTCCATGAATGATCACCGGCAGCACGCGATTCACGCCGTCTGCGCCATAGCGAACCTGCTTGGCCTTCGCGCGTCCCATCGCCACCGGATCGACCGCCTCAAGATGGCTCGGATTCGAAACCAGATGCAGCGCAATCGACTCGCCGTTGCGCGTGGGAAAAGTTCCGGTCGCGCCAACGTGATACTTCACATCGCCGCCGCCCAGAATGCTGCGCGGATCTACGTCTTCAAATTTAGAAAAAATATCGGCGGGCGGCTTGCCGAACGTATTCACCATCACGCTCAGTCGTCCGCGATGGCTCATCGCCATCACCGACCACTGCGCGCCGTGTTCCGCCGCGCGATGCAGCAGCTCATCCAGAAACGGAATCAGCGCCGTCACGCCTTCCAGCGAAAATCGCTTCGTGCCCAGATAGCGCGACTGAATCACCTGTTCGAAAATATCCGCGCGCGTCAGCAGCTCCAGAATGCGCTGCTGGCTCGCCTCATCCACCGCCAGCGGGTCCGTCTCCAGCCGTTCCTGCAATCCAGTTGCGCCGCTCCGCCGACGGAATATGCATGAACTCCGCGCCCACCGTCGAACAGTAGTACCGCCGCGCCTCATCGGCATCGGGCCCGGAAAAATCCAGCTCCGGCGTCTCCACCGGCAGAAGATACTGCCCCAGCGGATCAAGCTGCGCCTGCAGATATCCCCAGCGGCGAAATGCGTCAAAGATTTGCTCGCGTGATTGCGTAGTGGAAGACGTGGACTTCGAAGATCGAATTGCAGAACTGGTTGCGCTCATATCCGGTTCGATGCCGGCCGCGCAGAGCGCAAAAAAATACGCCCACATGGAAACAGGCGCGCACAGCACCGTAAACCTCATTTTACCGCGTCTTCAACGCACATCAAAAAATGGCTGGAAGCCTGATGCATAGCGCAAATCCCGGCAACCAGCCACAAAACTGGATGCCCCACATCTCGAAGAGATGTGGGAACACTCCATGTGCGAATTCCCGACCGAAGTGAGGGCCGGTTAAGCTGGATTCGCGATGCGCCGAAGCGCGTATGCCCGGACGGCGAGTCTTAGCGCATACCCCCCGAAGCCAGAAGCGTCTCGCCCGTCAGCCAGCCCGAATCGTCCGAGGCAAGAAATACCGCAATCGGCGCGATGTCCGTCAGGCTGCCCGATGCGTCCAAGCGGAGTCTGCGCAACATCTGCTTCTCAAATTCGCTGCCCGCAAACCCCTGCCGTGTGCAAACCTTCCGTCTCGACCATGCCCGGATTGATCGAGTTCACGCGAATCTTCTTCGGTCCCAGTTCCTTGCGCCAGCACGCCCGTCACCGCGTCCACCGCGCCCTTGGTCGCCGTGTACACCACGGATCCCGGAGGCGTCAACCGGCTCACCGCCGAGCCAATATTGATGACGCTGCCGCCCTCGTCGCCGAAGTGCTTCGCCGCCTCCTGCGTCGCCAGAATCAGTCCCAGCACATTGGTGTTGAACAGCCGGTGGAAATCCTCTTCGGTAACGGCCTCGAGCGGCGCGAACTGATACACGCCCGCATTGTTCACCAGCACGTCCAGCTTTCCGAACGCCTTCTTCGTCTCGGCGAAAATCCGCTGCACATCGGCCGCCTTCGGCCACATCGCCCTGCACCGCAATGGCCTTGCCGCCCTTGCCGGTGATCGCCGCAACCACCTTGTCCGCGCCCTCTTTGCTCGACGCGTAGTTCACCACCACCGCCGCGCCCTCCGCCGCCAAAGCCTTCGCAATGCCCGCGCCAATGCCCTTCGAAGCGCCCGTAACCACCGCTACCTTATTCGCCAGTTTGCTCATTTTCTTCTCCCGTCGAAACGTCATAGCTCTCGACAGTTCGATAACTATCGAATTGATGATGCAAGATTCAGCTTGAAAGTTTCACATTTGCGATTAAATTTTCGCCAGATGATCCAGATAAGCCTGGAGCACGTCCCGCCGCAGGGTAAGATTGGCGAATTTGCCTTCGCGGGCAATCTCGATCAGCCCTGCCGTCTCCAGTTCCTTCATATGGTGAGAAAGCGTGGCCGCGCTCACCGGCTGGCACTCGCGCAGATCGCCGCAGGGGGTCGAGCAGTCGCGCGTGCCAATCTGCTTCAGAATTTCATAGCGGCGCGGATCCGCCAGAGCCTTAGCGATCAACTGAGCCTGCTTTTTCGTGAGACTTGCCTTCTGCGTCTGTAATCCGCCATGTTCAATTACCCCTTGCGTCATCTACCGTCTCGAACAAGCAAGCAAGACCTCGCAATAGTCTCCCGGCCCAGGGGATGAGCCAGGCACTTCACAGCGATTCAGGTTCCCGGCTACTTCGGCTCACCTTCAGCATCACCGCTCCATGCGCCGGAACCACCACCGTATACACGCCGTCCTTGGCCTCGACGCTCTTACCCGCCCAAAGGTCACGCAGCTTCGCCTGATTCCCAAAGCCAATCGAGCTCAACTTCAGCGAAATCGGCCTCGCGGTATCCGCGCGATTGAAAAGCCCCACTGCCTTAGCTCCGCCGCTAAGAGGCTTCGCCCAAATCTCCGACGGGCCCTCGGCCCACACGCGGTCTCCTTCCCTGCCCAGCCTGTCCTGGTCGACCGCAATCACTTCCTTATTGGTCAGCAGCGCCAGCGTCTGCGGAGTCATCTTGCTCAAGTCGTTGCCCGCCAGCAGAGGCGCCGCCAGAATCGTCCACAGCGTCATGTGCGTCCGGTATTCGTCCTCTGTCATGCCGCCGTTGCCGATCTCCAGCATGTCCGGATCATTCCAGTGTCCCGGCCCCGCATACTTCGCCAGCCCCGCCTGCGAAAATCCAATCTGTGTCATGCGGTCGTAGTTGTCCGTAATATCTCCGGTCGTCCGCCACAGATTGCCGCCCACCTCCGGCCCCCACTTCCACACATCATTCCAGCCGTACTGGCAAAGGCTGAAGACAATCGGCCGCCCCGTCGCCTCAAGCGCCTTGTGCATCTTCTCGTACGCAGCTTTCTGCATCGCAAACTGCTTCTGCGGATTCCCTGCCGCCTCCTTATCCATAATGTCGCGGAAGCTGCACAGGTCATACTTCAGATAATCGATCCCCCACGACGCATACGTCTTCGCATCCTGCTCCTCGTGCCCGTAGCTGCCCTCGTATCCCGCGCAGGTCTTCGGCCCCGGCGAAGAATAGATGCCCAGCTTCAATCCCTTCGAGTGAACATAATCCGCCAGCGCCTTCATGTCCGGAAACTTGCTGTTCGACTGAATCTCGCCCTGCGCGTTCCGCTTGCCCTCCCACGTGTCGTCGATGTTCACGTAGACGTAACCCGCATCGCGCATCCCGCTCGAAACCATCGCATCGGCAGCCGCGCGCACATCGGCATCATTCACCCTCCCCGCGAAATGGTTCCAGCTATTCCACCCCATCGGCGGAGTAGCGGCTACCGTGGACTGCGCACAAGCAGGAAGCGCCAGCGAAAACACCAGAGCAGCTAAACCACCGTGCAACCGTTTGCATTTCAGCATAAAAACACTCCACCTCTATCGAAAAGAAAAACCGTGCCAAGTGTACACGAGGCACACCAATCAGAGGAAAGCCGATCAGTCACTTCCACGACCGACGGGAGTGGCCACGCGAAGCTTCTGCCTGGATGGCCAGTCCTATTTCGCTCTCGGATGCGTGCGGTCATAAACCTCCGCCACCTGCCCCACCGTGAGCTGCGTATACCGCTGCGTAGTCGAGAGCCGCTCGTGCCCCAGCAGTTCCTGAATCGCGCGCAGGTCCGCGCCTTCTTCCAGCATGTGCGTTCCAAAGGCATGGCGCAGCGTATGCGGATGCACCTCCGCCGCCAGCCCATGCGCCATCGCAATCCGCTTCACAATGCGCCCCACGCTGCGCGTCGTCAGCCGACCCTCGCCGCGCATCCGCGCATTCACCAGCAGCGCATCGGTCGATTTCTCCGCTGCAGCCAGCCGCGCCTCACGCTCCGGCAGATAACCGCGCAACGCCAGCGCCGCCGCATCGCCCAGCGGAACATGCCGCTCCTTGCGGCCCTTGCCGCGCACCAGAATCGCCTCATTCGCCCAATGGATGTCGCGAAGATCCAGCCCGACCAGTTCCGCATTGCGAATCCCGCAGCCATACAGCAGCTCAAAGATCACACGATCGCGCTCCGGCCAGCCCGCAGCCTCCTCCGACGCAGCATCCACCACGCGATTCATCTGCTCAATCGTGGGCACCCGCGGCAAATGCTTCGGCAGCTTGGGAGTAGCCACCAGGCTCGCCGGATTCTGCTCCACATACCCGCGCCGCGCCAGCCACTTGAACCATGACCGTATCGCCGCCAGCGCCCGCGCCGCCGAAGCCTTCGACAAACCCCGCCCATACAATTCGCTCAGGTAAGCGCGAATTTGTTTGTGCTCGATCTTGCCGAACCGCAAATCCCGCGCCCCGCTTCGCAACCATATATGTGGCGAAGTCATGCAGCTCGCGATCATAGGCCCGCAGCGTATGCACAGAAGCGCCGCGCTCATGCGCCAGCGCGGAAAGAAACTCATCCACGCGAACAACAATCTCCGGTTTCTCGCTCATGCCTATGCTCTTTCAACCCATCGGCATCCCAATGGGAAAGATCGAATCTCAACCGCCCGCGATGTCCATACCAAAACGATCATGGGTGCCCCATTCTTGACGCGGTTTTATCGCGGCAAGAGTGGGAAAGATCGAATCTCGACTCTGGGCCTGCTCGAGCTTGCGCGTCGCTCGAGGATGATGCTCCCGATGCACCGCCTTTAGCCGTCCCAGCGCCAGATGCGTATACACCTGCGTCGTCGCAATATCGGCATGCCCCAGCAGCGTCTGCACAGTACGCAAATCGGCGCCATGCTCCACCATGTGCGTCGCGCAGCTATGCCGCAGCATGTGCGGACTCGCATGACTATCTGCAGCCTTCACAAGATGCCACACCCACTGCCGCGTCAAAGGCGCGCCGCGCACGGAAAGAAAAAGATGGCCGCCCGAACGACCAGAAGGCCGGCCCTTTTCTGAAGCAAAGGCCTCGCGTTCAGCAAATATTTTTCAATCGCAGCAACCGCCGCGCGTCCCAGCGGAACAATCCGCTCCTTATCGCCCTTTCCGCGCACCAGCACCCGCCCCGCATCCAGAGACAAATCCTCTTCATGCAACCCCGTAAGCTCTGAAACCCGCAACCCGCCGGCATAAAGCAGTTCCAATATCGCGTGGTCCCGCAGCGCAAGAGCATCGGCGTGGTCCCCGCCTTTACGATCAAAGTCCGCGCCGTCCAGCATCGCCGACACCTCCGACTGCGCCAGCGACTTCGGCAACACCTTCCACGTCGAAGGCGACTCAAGGTTCACCGTAGGATCGCGATCAATGCGCTTGTCCAAAAGCAGCCAGCGATAAAACCCGCGCAGGCAGGAAAGCTTCCGCGCCGCCGACCGCGACTCCACGCCATGCCGCTTCAAATGCTCCAGAAACCCCGCGACCTGAGCATGACGAACCGCCATCAGCAAAACCTGCTCGCCCTCAAGGTATTCCGCAAACTGCAACAGATCGCGCTGATAGGCCTCGCAGCTTAAAGGACGCAGTCCCTTCTCCACGCGCAGATAAGCCACATACTCGCGCAGCAGCTCCGAATTGCGTTCCGCGCCCACACTTTGATTATCCGCGCCAAACAGGCATCTCTGAACGCAGAAGCTGAAAAGGAATCTACTTCATAAGCATGCTCGCGACGGCGAAAGGCAGAGATCGATCGGATCGAGATGCAATTCCCCGCCGCATCGCGCACAATAAACGCAGGAGTTAGCACTTTGACCACCACCCACACCGCACCCGCACGTTACACCGCGGCCGAATTTGAAACTTCCGTCCTATCGCACCCCCCCTCCATCGCCGTCTTCGATTGCGACGGCACGCTCTGGAGCGGCGACGCAGGCTATGGCTTCATGGTCTGGTCCATCGACGCAGGCCTCGTCTCGCGCAACGCCAGCGACTGGATCGACGCCCAATATCGCCTCTACCTCGCGGGCGATGTCTCCGAATCACAGATATGTGGCGAGATGGTGCAACTCTACGACGGGCTGCAGGAAGAAGAAATCCGCCACGCCGCCGCCGAATATTTTCGCCTCCACATCGAGGCGCACATCTTCCCCGAACTGGAAACCCTCGTCGAAAAATTGCGCGCACAGGGCACGGACATCTGGGCCGTCAGCTCCACCAACAACTGGGTCATCGAAGAAGGCACTAGCCGCTTCAACATCCCCGCCGATCGCGTGCTCTCCGCCCGCGTAAAAGTAGCCAACGGCCGCATCACCAGCGAACTGATCGACGTGCCCACCGGCGAAGCCAAAGTCGTCGCGCTGGGCAAGGCAGGCATCGGCAATCCGGACGCCGTCTTCGGCAACTCCATCCACGACGAAGCCATGCTCGCCATCGCCAGGCACGCGTACCCCGTCAATCCGTCGCCGGCCTTGTCTGAAATTTCAGGCCGGCGCGGCTGGACCGTCTTCTACCCCGAATCCGTGCTCCACGACGCCAAGCTCTGACCGCATGAAGATCATCTCTCTGCAGCCCAGTGTCAGCATCATTCTCGACCACCTCGGCTGCCTCGACGCCCTCGCCGCCTGCACAAAATATTGCCTCGAAGCCGTGCCGTCGTTACGCGAGCGCAACCTGCCCATCGTTCACGACTCCTGGTCGACAAAATCTGAGGAGCTTCTTTGCATTGCCTCGGAGACAAGTCCCACGACCAGCGGGAGTGGCCACGCGGAGCAGTTGCCTGGACGGCCAGTCCTGGTCATCGCCTCAGTTCCCTACCGGCAGGAATCGCTCACCGCCATCCTCAAAGCCGGCCAGCCTGTGCTCGCGCTCGCGCCGCACACTCTCGCAGACATCTACGCCGACATAAGACTCATCGCATCCGTCGTCAACGCCGCCGCAAAGGGCGAAGCCGTCATCGCCGAGATGCAGGCAGCCATCGAAAAAGTGCAGGCGCAAACAAAAGACATCGCATCCCGTCCGCTGGTCCATTGTGAAGAGTGGGGTAAGCCGCTTATCCACTCGCAGACGTGGGTAGCGGAACTGGTCGAAATCGCCGGCGGAAAATTCCTCGGCATCCCCGGAGCGACCACCACCCCGGAAGCTATCGCCGCCGCCAGTCCCGACGTAATTCTCGCCGCCTGGTGCGGAGCCGGAATGCGCGTTCCCCTCGAAAAGATCATCGCGCAGCGGAACTGGGAGCATCTCCCCGCCGTGCGTGAGCGCCGCGTCTACTGCATCGCCGACGAGCTGCTGAACACCCCCGCCCCCAACCTCATCGACGGCCTCCACGCGCTCGCCTGCGCCCTCCACCCTGACCTATTTGGCACGATTCACACAACTTCCGGGCACCGTGTGGGTCAAATCTCCGTTTCAAACGTCTAAACTTAAGAGAACGTGCCCACGAATGTCGAACAAAACGGGGTGAAGACGGTGCGCTTCGTCGCCGCTGCCCTCATTTTGCGGGCAGACACCGTCCTCATCTGCCAGCGGCGTCCTGACCAGCCCATGGCCCTCAAATGGGAGTTTCCCGGCGGCAAAATCGAGCTCGGAGAGACTGCCGAGCAGGCTCTCGTCCGCGAACTCGATGAAGAATTGGGAATTACCGCCCGGATCGGCTCCCGCGTCGCCCGTATCCGCCACTCCTATCGCAACGGAGGCGCGGTCGACCTGCAATTCTTCGCCGTACATTCTTTCGAGGGTGAAATCGAAAACCGTATCTTCAACGATTTCCGCTGGACCCCCCTCAAAGATCTGCCATCATTCGACTTCCTCGCCGCAGACCGGGGCCTCGTCCGCGATCTGGCCGAGGGGAAACTGCTCTAACCACGGTCGGCCATCGCGCCCATTCGAACCTCACGAGTCTTTTTTTCCCGCGCCGTGTCTAACTACTCAGATATCTAAAAGGTAAACAGGAAAACCAGACCCTTCAGGAGACAGATTTCGGGAGCGGATTTTCCAGTTCGCTCTGCCACGCCGGTCCGTTCCCATTGCTGAGACCGCGTAAGACGAACCTGATCCCAAAATTCTTCCGGCCGCTGACCAAAAACCTTGCGAGCCATGAGCTGTTGAATCAGTCAGCCGAATTCTTCACGCACACAAGCTACAACAATGAGAACAACCGCAAGAATCCGCAACCATCAAAGCCCTGGCTTGGAAACCAGGGCTTCTTTTTGACTACCAGTCCGGACAGGCGCTTCGCCCCGATCTACTTCGACCCGATCTACAACGACGCATTCAACGTTTCAAGTAACACTTCCCGCATCGCTCGTCGGAGGCAAACAACTGGTCCCCTTGCAAACCACCGCAAAAGCCCGCCCACCTTGAAGCTCCGGCAAATTCGGCAGCGTCTCCGCCAGCACCGGAGGCAGCTCCGCCGCAACCACCTGTTCCGGCCGCAGCACAATCACTCGCTTATTTACGGCATACCGGGCCGTAGCCATAGCCGCCAGCTTGCGCGCCTCAACGCCATTGCCAATCACCACCACCTGCACCGGAGGCAGCAACAGAAGCTCCAGCGCCAGCCCATACGTTCCGGCATACAGCCCAAAGTGCTCCACGATCCCCGCGAAATTCTCCAGCGTGTCTTCAGCCTTCTCGCGAAAATCCGCCCGCCCGCTCAAAGCCTCCAGCCGCAACAGAGCCGCAGCCGCCGCGGGATTCCCCGCCGGAGTAGGCGAATCCTGCAAGGGCTTCCGCCGCGCCGCCAGCACGCCCAGCGCGCCCTCCGTCGTCTCGGTATCGAAGAACCCTCCGCCCGTCCCATCGTAAAAACGCGCCACCATCGCCTCGCCAATTTCCATCGCCGAGTCATAGTACCTGCGGCTGCCGGTAGCCTCCCATCCATCCAGAGCGGCATGAATCAGAAACGCATAGTCATCCAGCACTCCCGCCACATACCGTCCCGAGGCCGCATCGGGATAAGCCACCACATGCGCCAGTCCAACTTCGGGATTCCACCCGTTTGCCAGCAACCGATCCAGCGTCTTCAGCGCAAAGTCGCGCACCTCGCGCAACTCCAGCACCCGCGCCGCGTCCAGATACGCCGTCACCATCAGCGCATTCCACGATGTATAAATCGTCCGGTCAATGTAAGGAGCCGTCCGCGCCATCCGCGCCGCCATCAACTTCTCCTGCGCTCGCAGCAACAGCGCCTCAACCTCGCCCAGGGGCCGCCCAATCCGTGTCGCAATCTGTTCCAGCGAAAATTTCCGATGCAACACATTCTTCGCCGGATTGTGATGCATATCCCCCAGCTCACCAATGTCGAAATAAGGCTCAGCCACAGCCATCTCATCAGCGCGTCAGCACTGCCGCGGCCTCGTCGCGCGTCCAGGTGAAATAATCTCCGTCATCATCCAGAGACAAATCCGCATCCTGCGAGGCATAAAATCCGCCCTTGTCGCGATCCGTCATCGTCGCATCCAGCCACCGAATCACATCACGCGCCACGCGAGCAAAGTCCGCATCCACAAAGGTCTGAAACGCGTGCACATAATTCGCCAGCAGGCCCGCATTGTCGTAGAGCATCTTCTCGAAGTGCGGAACTACCCAGCGTTCATCCACCGAGTACCGATGAAACCCGCCCGCAAGCTGGTCATAAATTCCGCCGCGCGACATCTGCGCCAGCGTAACCGTAGCCGCCTCCCGCGCCGCTTCATTACCCGTGCGCGCCGCGACGTCAATCAGCAGGTCAATCGCTGCCGGATGTGGAAACTTAGGCTGCGACCCAAACCCTCCGTGCCGCGCATCGAACTGCTTCAGCGCCGACTCAATCAGTTTGTCCACGATTTCCAGCGAGAGCGAACCTGCGCGGCCCGCAAACGTCTCGCCGTGCTCAATGGCCGCAAACACACTCGCCGCCGACTCCAGAGCCTCCTCGCGCCGCGTCTTCCACACATCGGCCATCGTCCGCAGAACGCGATCAAAACCAGGCCGCCCATACCGGTCATCGCGCGGAAAATAAGTTCCCCCAAAATAAGGCTTCCCATCCGGAGTAAGAAACGCCGTAAGCGGCCATCCCCCCTGCCCGCTGATCGCCGAAACCGCCGCCTGATACCGGCTGTCCACATCCGGCCTCTCGTCGCGGTCAACTTTGATCGCAATAAAGTGCTCATTCACAATCGCCGCCAGAGCAGGATCCTCATAGCTTTCGCGATCCATCACATGGCACCAGTGGCACCACACCGCGCCAATATCTAAAAGAACAGGCTTGTCCTCGCTGGCAGCAAGATCAAACGCCGTCTGCCCCCACTCATGCCAGTGGATAGGCTGATGAATCGCCGAACGAAGATACGAAGAAGCCGCCTGATCAAGAGAATTCCCAGAATGTGCCATCAACTCCGAGTCTAACCAACCATCCCCACGACCGCCAGAGAGCACTGCTAACTGTTCTCCTAAGCGGGGCGTGAGCCCTTTATGCTCAAAAAAAATGATTAGGCGGGATAACGCGAAATGAAATCTTGAATTCCTTGCGACGTAGGCGCGATTTGATCGATTGCAACACGCTTATCAAGAGGCAAAATGATGGGGTCCTTTTCTATCTCGAATTAGCTCGGCTGCAATTAGAGCGGCCCGTTTGTCCTATCTAGAGCGGTTCAGGCAACGCAACCACCGCCCCGCCCGTCTGACAAGTACGAGACATGAAAGCCCTGGCCGATCCAACCCGACTCAAGCCGATCGACAAGAAAGACGGACTCCTCCAGGTCATCGTCGAAACCCCCGCCGGCTCCCGCAACAAGTTCGCCTACGATACCGATCAGGGCATCTTCGCGCTCAAAAAAGTCCTTCCCGCAGGCATGGTGTTCCCGTATGACTTCGGCTTTCTACCTAAGACTATTGCACCCGACGGCGACCCGATCGATGTCTTGTTGTTAATGGACGAGCCAGCCTACCCCGGCTGCGCGGTTCGCGCTCGCCTCATCGGCGTCATCGAAGGCGAGCAGCTCGACGGTAAGAAGACGATAAGAAATGACAGACTGGTAGCGGTCGCTGAGGCAACCCACCGCTATGCCAACATCCGAAAGTTGAAAGACCTTCCCGGCAAATGGATACAGGAATTGCAGGATTTCTTCGTGAACTACCACAACCTCGAAGGGAAAAAGTATCGCCTGCTCGGCTGCAAGGGAACCCGCACCGCTCTTCACCTCATCAAAGGCGCACAGAAAGCCGCATAGAATTACTCAGGTGTCTGTTTCTTCCAAAGGAGATACGAATGTCCTGGTTAATGTGGGCTCTTCTCTCTGCTGTCTTCGCCGCCGCTACAGCATTGCTGGCAAAGGTGGGCGTCGCCGATGTCGAGCCGAACCTCGCTACCGCGGTCCGGACCACCGTCGTAGTGCTGTTCGCCTGGATCATCGCGCTAAGCCTCGGCAGCCACACCGGCCTGGCCCACATAGACCGGCGTAGCTGGCTCTTCCTCGCCGCTTCAGGAATCGCGACGGGCCTCTCCTGGATCTGCTACTTTCACGCGCTCTCCCTCGGACAAGCCTCCAGGGTCGCTCCCATCGACAAGCTCAGCGTAGTCTTTGTCATCCTGCTCGCATGGCCTCTGCTCGGAGAAGCCATCTCCGCTCGAAAGCTCGCAGGAGGCATTCTCATCGCCTCGGGCGCGATCATAATTGCACTCGGCTAAGAAACTGGCAGCCGCAACTGCAGACCGCAATCCACCCTACTCCGCCCGAAGCGCACTCATAGGATCAACCGCGGCCGCCCTTCGCGAAGGGAGATAGCAAGCCAGCCACGCCGTAACAAAAACCCCCACTGTAATCAAAGCATAAGTAATCGGATCACTTGGACTCACGCCAAACAGCAGCGACTTCATCAGCCGCATCGCCGCAAACGCCGCCACCAGCCCGCAGCCAATCCCAATCCCCGCCAGCACCAGCCCATCGCGCACAAACATCGCCGTAATCGCCTGCCGCTGCGCACCCAGCGCCATGCGAATGCCGATTTCTCTCGTCCGCTGTGACACCGAGTACGAAATCACGCCGTAAATCCCCACCACACCCAGCAGCAGCGCCATCGCGCCCGCAACCGCCAGCATCACCAGCGTGAACGAAGTCCGCGCCATCGACCGCGTATAGAAATATCCCTCCGTATGCGGGTCGGCCAGCGGAAGACTCGCGTCCTCCGACCACACCACCCGCCGCACCTCGCTCATGAACGCCTCCGAACCCGCCCGCGGCGTGCGAATCACCACCGCAACGCCCCGCTGCACCATCTCCTTTTCGCTCTCATAGTTGTTCATCATCAGCGGCCAGTACACCGTCGTCGGAGCCTTCTCACTTACCCCCTCGTAATACATGTCCCCAACCACGCCCACCACCTGACGCCAATCGTCCATCGTGCTTACGCGAATCCGCTTGCCCAGTGCATTCTGTGGACTGCCCCAATACTCCCGTGCAAAATTTTCTGAAATAATCCCCACCGGCAGCTTGCTGTACAGGTCCTCCCACGTCAGATCACGCCCCGCAATCAGCGGAGTCCCCATCGTCTTAAACACGCCGGGCGAAATGAACTCGAACCGCCGTATTGGCGGAACCTCGCCCTCCCGGTAGGCGCGGTCCTGCGCAAACAGCACATCGTTCGAGCTGCTTCCCTCCATCGGGACATCGCTCGACAGGCTCACCGACGACACTCCCGGCAGCGCCGCCAGCTTGTCCATCATGTCCTGCTCCATGTGCATCAGCTTGTCCCGGTCCTTATCCGGAATCTGCGTCTCCGGCACATAAATCCGAAATGTCTGGATCGAAGCCCCATCCGAAAATCCAGGATTCACATGCATCAGCGCGCGAAACGTCCGAATCATCAGCCCCGAACAAATCAGCAGAACCAGCGCCAGCGCCACCTGAACAACCACCAGCGTGCTCCTCGCCCGATGCCGCTCCCGGCTCTGGCTCTGCGCGCGCCCGCCCTCGCGCAGCCCGGTATTCAACTGCTCTCCCGCAAACTTGAATACCGGAATCAGCCCAACCACCACCCCCGTTATCGCCGCCAGCCCCAGCGTAAACAGCAGCACCGGCAGATTGATCCCAATCTCATGAATGCGCGGCAGCCCCGTCGGAGCCATCGCCGCCAGCACCCGCAGCCCCGCATACGCCAGCCCGAGCCCCAGCGCGCCGCCTATCGCCGCCAGCACCACGCTCTCAAACAGCAGGTCGCCCGCGATGCGCCTCCAGCCCGCGCCAAGCGCCGCGCGAACCGCCAACTCCTGACGACGCCCCTCCACGCGCACCAGCAGCAGATTCGCCACATTCGCGCACGCAATCAGCAGCACCATCACAATCGAGCCCATCAGCACCCACAGCGCATTGCCCACATCGCCCACAACATCGCGCTTCAACGGCCGCAGATTCATCCTGAAGTCCGCATCCTCAAACAGCTTCACGCTGAACCCCGGCGGAGCCGGAAAGCTTCGCATCGCTATCGGCAGCAGCCGCTGCAGGTCCGCGCTCGCCTGCTCCATCGTCACGCCCGGTTTCATCCGCGCCACGCCGTCATAGCTAAAGTTCCCCAAGTGCGTCTTGTTGCGATCCCATTGCAGCGGCAGCACCATCGCCGCATCATCCCAATCCAGGAAATGAAAGCCCTTCGGCAGCACGCCGATGATCTGCCTCGTTTTGCCGTCTACCGTGATCGACTGCCCCACTACCGACCGCGACCCGCCAAATTTCTTCTGCCAGTACGCATACTCCAGCAGCACCGTCTCGGGACTTCCCGCCGTGTCATCCGCCCGCGTAAACAGCCGCCCCAGCATCGGCTTCACGCCTAGAATCGGCAGCGTTCCCTCTGTCACATCCAGCCCGCCCACATTCTCCGGCTCGCCCGTGCCCGTCACGGTCAGCGAGTCGCCGTTATAAATCCCAATGTCTTCCAGCGTCTTGTTCTGCTCGCGATCGATAAAGTAAAACGACGGGCACATCTCCAGTTGATCCAGGCCAGGCACATTCGCCTTATGCCACACGCCAATCAGCTGCTCCGGATGCGGATAAGGCAACGGCCTCAACAGCACGCCATCCACCACGCTGAAGACCAGCGTAGTCGCGCCAATGCCCACCGCCAGCGTAATCAACGTAAGGGCGGTAAACAGCGGAGCGCGCCCCAGCCTCCGCAGCACCTGCCTGAGCCGATCACCAAACATCGCCATCGCCACGCCTCCAGAAAGCACTTCAGCGCGGCGGGCTCATAAGTTCTCCCTCAGCCAGCTCGCGCTATGACATCACTACGCCACCGAATGAGGGAAAGTTCCACAAAACCGGAACGCCGTCCCTCCACACAGACCGTGAAAGAACGGACCACGCAGATATGGCGTGATAAGAAGTTCTGCGCAACATACAGCGGCGGCGAAACCCACGCCATCAAGCCCCAACGAGCCTCTTCGCTAATTTCACATAAAGCTCAACCGCCTCCGCAAGCTCCCGCTTCGCCAGCTTTTCATGCGGAGTATGCGCCACATGGATCGATCCCGGACCCAGCAGCAGAGGCTCGCCCCACTCTGTCAGCCACGGAATGTCCGTCGTAAACGCCGCTACCATCGTCGGCAGGCCCTCAATCTTGCGCAGCCGCTGGAACGGAATCTCCAGCGTGAAGTCCACCGCCGCGAGCTGGCCAACCGCCTCCACCACCGCCCGCCGAGTCTCCTCCGCCGGCCCCACCAGCCGGATCAGCACCTGCGCCTCCGCATGATCGGCAATCACATTCGGAGCGCGCCCGCCCTCCAGCGTGCCCACATTCAGCGTGCTCGGCCCCACATCCTCCGTCACCGGCAGCGGCAGAGCCATCACCCGGTTCAGCGCCGCAATCAATTTATGCGTCGCGCTCTCCCCCAGCTCCGGATAAGCCGAGTGCGCCATCTTCCCCGTCGCCGTCAGCCGCACCCGCAGCGTGCCCTTCGATGCCAGCGCCAGCCGATTATCCGTAGGCTCTCCGTTGATCAGGAACCGGCTCCCTCGCGGATGCAGGTTGGCAACCTTCGCCCCCGCCGAATCGCGCTCCTCGCCGACAACAAACAACAGCCCTACCCGAACACCCTCCGCCCGCAGCCGCTCCGCAGCCGCAATCTGCGCCGCAATAATTCCCTTCGCGTCACACGCCCCGCGCCCATAAATGAAATCCGCATCTTCGCTCGAAGGAATAAACGGAGGCACCGTATCCATATGCGTCGAAAAAACCACGTCCGGAGTCTCGCCCGCCTTCCCCGCATACACATTGAAGCGTTCACTCTCGCTCCGGCTCTCCGTGTGCTGCTCAACCGGCATGGTCTCAACCACAAAACTCCGCCCCGCCAGAATCTCCACCAGCGCCCGCCCCACCGCGCCCTCGTTGTAGGTCGTCGACTCAATATCCATCAGGCGGCGTGTAAGGGCAACGAGGTCAAGCTCCGCAACGGGATGGGCAGGTTGTACCGTCATAGTCTCCCCAGCATACAAGAAGGCCAGAGCAGCCCCGCACAAAGTGATTCCCAGGTGGCCCACTCAACTGTACGAACCAACTGATACAGTCCTGGGTGAGACAGCTGATGCAGTCCGCAAGGAATTTAGCGACTCGCCATCGCGCAAGATTTGGGAAACGCAGCCGCAGGAAAATAGCCATGAACTCAATCGACCTCAAATACGACCAGCTTCATGCAGAACTTCTTGCAGCGATTCCGGAGCTAAGGGAACCCGTTGAAGGTACCTTCGGATGTGACTACGACTTGACGAAGGAAACTCCTGGCGGGTACCCGGTATTCGAGGACGTTGTTCAAGAATTTCTTTTGAAGAACCTCAATTCCTGCCAAAATGAAACCCTCTTAAGACGGCTGTTCGACTTTTTCGAAAGAATGGCAATTTCGAGTGACGGAAACGTCAGCGATTTACTCCGCATCGCCATCCTTGAATCGCTTGTATATCATCCAGAACACTATCAACGGTCCCGGCAATATATGGGGCGAAAGACAACAGAGTTCGCCGAACTGGAGGAACATGCACAAAATGCTCAGAAGGAGGGCGGCCCATCTTTGAGCTAGCCCCATTTATGCGCGGCCTGTTCGTCGGGGCCCAAGGCGGGTGGCCCACTCAAGCTTCTTTTGCTTGAGTGGGGAGGTAGACCTGTCAAGCCCTATCGACAATAATTCCTCCCATCTCCTTCATTCCAAGGCGCTGAATCCGACCTCCAAAACGCAGACGAATTCTCGCGAATATCTATACTTGAAGAAGGGGCAAAAGAAGAATGGGACGTTCCATGCACTTCCGATTTAGCGGGATTCAAACGATAAGCCAGTTATTTTGTGGAACCTACGTAAAACCCCATTATTTTCTGTAATTTATGGAACAGCCAATAGAAGAATCTATTTTAGAATCAATGATTCACCCAAAAAACCGCACAATGTTTTTGCAGTGGGGTCCAGAAAAAATCCGGTCAGACGCATAAGCCTGAACTGACCCCTCAAGGACGGCCGGAAACGTCGGCCATCATCGATAAGATTGCCGGAATACTAAACTTGGCGAATCGAAGCCAAACTTGAATGAATGCGCTAACTCATTAAAAATAGGGATGATGCCAATAAATCATTTGTTATCAGGACTATACAAAGGATTACCAGGTTTAAGCCACCTGAAATCAAGAGCATAGCAAAAAAGAAATTCTGAAAGTAATTACCATTAAGTAAACATCAGGCCAGCAGATGCACCCCGCCACTGTCCGAACCATCGAGAACCTCACCGGCCCCGCTGGCCGTCTCGAAGCCCTGCTCAACACCGGCTCGCCCGAGGCAAAATACGCCGTCCTCCTCTGCCACCCGCACCCGCTCGGCGGAGGAACCATGCACAACAAAGTCGTCTATCACGCCATGAAGGCCTTCCAGACCTTCGGCCTGCCCGTCCTGCGCTTCAACTTCCGCGGAACCGGCCTCAGCGAAGGCACGCCACGACGACGGGCACGGCGAGCAGGACGACGTCCGCGCCGCCCTCAACTGGCTCGAACAGAACCTGCGCCTGCCCATCCTCTTCGCCGGATTTTCCTTCGGCTCGTACGTCGGCCTGCGCGTCGCCTGCTCCGACGCCCGCGTCAAAGGAGCGGTCGCCCTCGGCCTCCCCGTCCACGCCGAAGGTCGCGACTACAACTACGGCTTCCTCGCCACCTGCGCCATGCCAAAGCTCTTCATCAGCGGAACCCGCGACCAGTACGGCCCCAGAGAACAGGTCGCCGCCGCCGTGGCAGCCGCAAAACAGCCTGCGGAGATGGTCTGGATCGAAGGTGCCGACCACTTTTTTGCAGGTAAGCTGGAAGAGGTACAAGTCCGCAATCCGCAACTGGTATCAGACCCGCTTCCAATGAACACCCTCGACCAGCTCCACGCCGACGCGTCCGCGATCTTCACTCAGGCGCTGAAGGCCTGCGATATCCCCGCCGCTTTCGACCGGCATCTGCGCTTCGAGGGAAAAACTCTCATCCGGCAATCGTCGCCCCGTCTCAAACCCATCGCCATTCCGCTCGACAAGTACAAGAAGATCCTCGTCATCGCCTTCGGAAAAGCCGCTCTCACCATGACCCGCGCGCTCCTCGACCGCCTCCCGCCCAGGATCGCAGTGCGCGGAATCTGCTCCGCCCCCGAAGTCCCCGCAAGGCGCTCCTGGCGAATCCGCTACTACGCCGGAGGCCATCCTCTCCCGAACGCCGAATCCTTCAAGGCCGCGCGCGAAGCCTTGCGTCTTCTCAAGCGCGCGCGCAAAGACACCTTCATCTTCTTCCTCATCAGCGGAGGCGGATCGGCCATGCTCGAATTACCCCGCGACCGCGCCATCTCGCTCGAAGACACCATCGCCTTCCACGAAACACTCATCGCCTCCGGCGCAACCATCACCGAGATCAACACCGTGCGGAAATACTTCTCCGCCGTCAAAGGTGGACGTCTCGCGCTCGCCGCGCCCGAAGCCGAAAAGCTCTCGCTGCTGCTCGCCGACGTGCCCCTCAAAGACCTTGCAGCCGTAGCCTCATCCCCCACGCTCCCGGACCGATCCACTCCGCAGCAGTGCCAGGAGATCCTCAACCGCTTCCATCTCCTCGAAAAATTTCCGCAGGCCGTGCGCGAATACTTCGAGCGTCTGAACCTCGGTTCTTTACCGCCGCGCACGGAGCCTGACACCCTCGAACACACCCAGTTCGACACGCTGCTCTCGAACCACGACTTCGTAAACGCAGCCCGCGATCACGCCCATTCGCTCGGCTATCACGTCATCATCGACAACACCTGCGACGACTGGGACTATCGCGAAGCCTCGGTCTATCTCCTCAAGCGTTTCGAGGAACTTCGCCGCGACTTTCCCCGCCTCTGCCTGCTTTCAAGCGGCGAAGTAACGGTCAAACTTGAAGGGACCACCGGATGCGGGGGACGCAATCAGCACTTCGCGTTAGCCACAGCCTTCGAGCTGGAAAAAAATCCCGCCGATCGCGTCGTAGTCCTCAGCGCCGGCTCTGACGGCATCGACGGCAACAGCCCCGCAGCCGGAGCCATTGCCGACCCCACCACCATCACCCGCGCACGCGCTTACAAATTCGACCCCGAAGCCACGCTAGCCCGCTTCGACAGCTGCTCTCTCTTCACAGCTCTCGGAGACACCGTAGTCACCGGGCCAACGGGCAACAACCTCCGCGACCTCCGCATCCTGCTCTCAGCTGGCCCCGCTGCAGAAAAAGTGTGAACTTCCCGCGTCTTCGCAGCCGCGCAAAATTCCCCTACCAGCGGGAGCGCCAGCAACGCCAGCGTCAGACTCGCGCGGAGCGCGTGCGCCCGGACGGCAAGTCCCTCGCCGCGTGCAGATGCTGCAGCGGATACACATTCGTCTGGTGCTGCTGAAGCGCCTCGATGCCCTCCGCAGCGGCGCGCGCGGCGGCAATCGTCGTAATCGTTGGAATGCGCTGCAGAACAGCGGCGCGGCGAATCGCCCTCTCATCGAAGAACGTATCCTGCCCATGCGGTGTATTCACAATCAAGTGAATGCGCTCGCCCTTGATCAGATCGACCACATTCGGACGTCCTTCTTTCACCTTGTAAACACGCTCGACCACCAGCCCAGCCTGCTCCAGCTTGTTCGCCGTGCCCTCAGTAGCAACGATGTGAAAGCCAAGTTCAACATAGTGGCGCGCCAAGCTCGACCAGTTGCAACTTATCCCGATCGTTCACGCTGAAAAATACCGTACCCTTCAGCGGCAAACGCTGCCCCGCCGAAAGCTGCGCCTTGGCAAACGCCTCGCCGAAGTTATCCGCCACGCCCATCACTTCGCCCGTGGATTTCATCTCCGGGCCAAGCACCGTGTCCACGCCTGGAAACTTGTTCCAGGGAAACACCGGCGACTTCACGTAGAAGTACGTGCCTGTTTCAAGATCTCGTCCCGAAGCCGTCTGCTCCGGCAGCAGCTCGCGCAGCGTCCGCCCGGTCATCAGTCGCGACGCAATCTTCGCCAGCGGGATTCCCGTAGCCTTCGAGACATAAGGCACCGTGCGCGAAGCGCGCGGATTCACTTCAATCACAAAGACCTTGTCCGCCTGACCCGGTCGACGTTGAATGGCGAATTGCAGATTCACCAATCCCACCACATCTAAAGCCAGGGCCAGTTTGCGCGTATAAGCGCGAATGGTGTCGAGCGTCGCAGGAGAAAGATCGACCGTCGGCAGCACGCAAGACGAGTCGCCGGAGTGAATGCCGGCCTCTTCGATATGCTGCATGATCCCGGCAATCACCACGTCCGTTTTGTCGCAAAGCGCGTCCACGTCCACTTCAACAGCATCTTCAAGAAAGTGATCGACCAGGATGGGCCGCTCCTGCGAATACTCAACCGCTTCCTTCATGTAGTGCGAGACCGCCTCGCTGTCATAGGCAATCACCATCGCCCGGCCGCCCAGCACATACGAAGGCCGCACCAGCACCGGATACCCAATCCGCTCCGCACCGGCAAGAGCCTCGTCAACGCTTGTAGCCATCACGCCCGGAGGCTGCGGGATATTCAACTCTTCCAGTAGCTTCCCAAAACGCTTGCGGTCTTCGGCCAGATCAATCGACTCCGGCGACGTGCCCAGAATCGGAACCCCAGCAGCCTTGAGACGCAACGCCAGATTCAGCGGAGTTTGTCCTCCGAACTGCACGATCATGCCGATCTCCGCGCCGCCCGAGGCCTCGTGCTCATAAACCGCAAGCACGTCCTCCAGCGTCAGCGGTTCAAAGTACAGCCGGTCGCTCGTGTCGTAATCAGTTGAGACGGTCTCCGGGTTGCAGTTCACCATGATCGTCTCGTAATCGTCTTCCTTCAGCGCAAAGGCCGCATGGCAGCAGCAGTAATCGAACTCAATTCCCTGCCCAATCCGGTTTGGCCCGCTACCCAGAATGATGACCTTCCGTTTCGCCGTAGGCGGAGCCTCATCCTCTTCGTCGTAAGTCGAGTAAAGGTAAGGCGTCATGCTCTCAAACTCGGCCGCGCACGTATCCACCAGTTTGAAGACCGGCGTGATCCCAAGCCGATGGCGTAGTTCCCGGACCTCGGCAACGCCTTCGTTGGTAGGCTTGTCCCAAACCTCGGCAATCCGCTCATCGGATATGCCCTGCCGCTTCGCCTTACGAAGCAAGTCAACCGAAATATTCGCCGCGTCGACCTCGCCAACTCTGGCAATCGTCTCCGTGATCTCTTTGATTTGATAGAGAAACCAGGGGTCCATCGACGTCATCCGCGCCACTTCACGCACCGACAGCCCCTGGCGAAATGCATACCGGATGTAGCTCAGGCGTTCTGGCTGTGGCGTAACCATCCGCTGCGTAAGCCTGCGGGGCTCCAGCACTTCAGCGCCAATCTTCTTGCCGGTTTCGAGCGAGCGCAGCGCCTTCATCAGCGATTCCTTGAAGGTGCGCCCAATCGCCATCACCTCGCCCACCGACTTCATCTGCGGCCCAAGGTTCTCATCCGCGCCCGGAAACTTCTCGAACTGCCACTTGGGAATCTTCGTAACGACATAATCGATCGTCGGCTCAAAACACGCCGGAGTCATCTTCGTGATGTCGTTCGGAATCTCATCCAGCGTGTAACCCACCGCCAGCTTCGCCGCGATCTTCGCTATCGGAAACCCGGTAGCCTTCGATGCCAGAGCCGACGAACGCGAAACGCGCGGATTCATCTCAATCACCGTCATCCGTCCGGTGTTGGGATGCACCGCAAACTGTACGTTCGACCCGCCAGTCTCCACGCCAATCTCGCGCATCACGCGGATCGCCGCATCGCGCATCGCCTGATACTCGCGGTCAGTAAGGGTCTGCGCCGGCGCCACTGTAATCGAGTCGCCTGTATGAACCCCCATCGGGTCCATATTTTCAATCGAGCAGATGATGATGACGTTGTCCGCCAGATCGCGCATCACCTCCAGCTCATATTCTTTCCACCCGAGCACCGATTCCTCGATCAGGCACTCGTGGACTGGCGAAAGATCAAGTCCGCGCGAAAGAATCTCCATCAACTCTTCGCGGTTATAGCCAATGCCGCCCCCCGAACCGCCCAAAGTGAATGAAGGCCGGATGATCACCGGAAAACCAATCTTCCCGGCAAACTCCACGCCATCGCGCAGATTATTTACCAGCGCCGAACGCGGCATATCAAGGCCGATGCGCGTCATCGCGTCCTTGAATAGCAGCCTGTCCTCGGCCTTCTTGATCGCCTCCAGTTTCGCACCGATCAATTCCACATCGTACTTATCGAGAATGCCCGAATCCGCCAGATCAACCGCAAGATTGAGCGCCGTTTGTCCGCCCACCGTCGGCAGCAGCGCAAATTTTCCGCCCCGCCCTCCGTCGCTACGTTTTTGGCCGCGCAGCATCTCCGACTCAATCCGCAGAATCTCTTCCACATATTGCATGGTCAAAGGCTCAATGTAGGTGCGATCAGCCAGCTCCGGATCGGTCATAATCGTAGCCGGGTTCGAATTCACCAGCACCACCTCATAGCCCTCAGCCTTAAGAGCCTTGCAGGCCTGCGTGCCCGAGTAATCAAACTCAGCCGATTGCCCAATCACAATCGGCCCAGAGCCGATCACCAGAATCTTCGCGATGTCATTCCTGCGTGGCATTTAATTCTTCGGCCCTCTATCAGATTCTATTTTGCAGTTTTCAGAAAAATGGCGGGATGCAAAGCCCGCCCCTTCAGAACATCCAAATGTCGATTTCATGGGACTCATCACCGCTTCCACTCCTCCATCAAATTCCGAAAATCCCGGAAGAGATAGTTCGAATCATGCGGGCCGGGACTGGCTTCAGGGTGATATTGCACGCTGAAGATCGGCATCGTCCGGTGCCGCATCCCTTCCAGCGTGTTGTCATTCAGGTCGATATGCGTCAGGTCCACTTCGCTCGTATTCATCGATTCGGGATCGACAGCAAAATTGTGGTTATGGCAGGTAATTTCCACTTTGCCCGAATCCATCTGCTTCACCGGATGATTCCCGCCGTGATGCCCAAACTTGAGCTTGTAGGTTTTGCCGCCCAGCGCAAGCCCAAGAAGCTGATGCCCCAGGCAAATCCCAAAAATCGGCGTGCGCCCGGCCAGTTTGCGGATACTTTCCTGAGCATACGTCACCGGCTCCGGATCCCCCGGCCCGTTCGACAAGAAAACGCCGTCGGGATTAAGCGAAAGCACGTCCTCGGCGGAAGTCTCCGCCGGAACCACAGTCACGCGGCAGCCTTCCTTCGACAGCATCCGCAGAATGTTCTTCTTAATGCCGAAGTCGTAGGCCACTACATGCAGATGAGGCCACAGCTCCTGTACCGACGCATCCTCTTGGTCCAGCACTGGTCGGACCAGCGGGTCGGGGCCATCCTGCTCCCACTCATAACGCGCCTTGGTGGAGACGACCTTCGCCAGATCCGTCCCATCCATCTTGCGAATAGAGCGTGCTTTCTCAATCAGCGTATCCGTGTTCGTTTCAATCGACGAAATCACGCCGCGCATCACGCCATGCGTCCGCAAATGCCGCACCAGCGCCCGCGTATCGATCTCCGAGATTACGGGAACCTGAAAGCGTTCCAGGTACTCATCCGCGACCTGCTGCGACCGCCAGTTCGAGGAGATCGGCGAAAATTCCCGCGCAACCAGGCCTTCTATATAAGGTTTATTAGCTTCATTATCGGCAAGATTGGTTCCGTAATTGCCGATTTGAGGATTAGTAAGAACGACGATCTGTCCCGCATACGACGGGTCGGTAAAAATTTCCTGGTATCCCGTCAGGGACGTATTGAAAACGACTTCGCCATAACACTCGCCCTTGGCGCCGTGGCCCTCACCGCGGAAGATGCGCCCGTCTTCGAGCGCAAGGATCGCCTGCATTGCTTCTCCAATGAGTGGATTCAATAGATTCTATCAGGGACAGCGGGTCGTGCACACAAAACCGCGCGCAAATCTAAGAAGAAAAGGCCCCGGCACAACACCGAGGCCTTTTTTCTGTTGTACCGGCGTTACTGCTGCGGACTGGCCGGCGGCGGCGGCGGCGGAGGAGGAGGCTTCTGTTCTTGTTTCTGAAGGTTCTGCTGCTGATTCGGAACCGTAACCTCTGGCTCCAGCTTCGCCGGTTCAATGCCGGGGATAGTCGGCTGGGCGGCAACCCTGCCGTTGACCGCATCAACGATCGAAATGTTGTACCGATCCAGCGTGCTGGCCAGAACTTCAGCAAGCGAAGCGCGGTCAATCGCATACTTGGCCGTCGCCGAAATCAGCGTACCTTCCGCAATCGCAAGCGCCCGCTGCTGTGTCAGCACGTTGGCAGTGGTCGACGCGCCAAGGTGCAGTTTTGTCAGCTCCGCGCTCAGGCTTTGGTTGTCATAGTCGCGCGTAACAGTTGCGGACTCCACCGCGGCGCGATCATTGGTCAGCGCATATTGCGCGTTGACCACATTCATCCGCGTCTGAACATACAGCTGCTGTAAACGCATCTGCGCTTGGCGGTATTCAAGCACCGACCGCGCCTGCGCCGATTGGGAAATGCGGTTGCGGATGGGGATATTGAGGTTGAACCCGACGCCCTTGTTTGGGCTGCTGCTATTGAACAGATTCGTAACCGCGGTGCCGTAGCCGATAGTAGGATTCTGTCCGGGCAGACATGGCTGTCCGGTGAAGAAATCTTCGCAAACCGGACTCTGCGCGCCTCCCAGAGCTGACGCTCCATAAAACGCGTACGCGTCAAGCGTCGGCAACATGCCGTTCTTTTCGCCTTTCAGCGTGATCTCATCGTTTTTCAGATTTATAATCGCCTGCTCAATCGTCGGACTATTTGCATCGGCCTGCCGCACCAGTTCGTCCGCGGTTTCACGCTCCTCGGGCGTATCAATCAGACTCACGCGATCCGTCGGAATCACCGGAGCATTCGCCAGCGTCGGATCGTCCAGGCTGCGCGCAATCGCCTGCTTCATCAACAGTTGCTGGTATTCAAGATTGCTCTCTGACGAAATCAGCGCCTGTTTGTCGGTCTCCAGCCCGCTTCTCGCGCTCACCACGTCGAGCGGAGCCAGCGTTCCAATCTGCAATTGCTTTTGATCATCGCTTAGCAACTGCGAGGACTGATCCACGGCACGCTGCTTCGCCTGCAGATCTTCGTAGGCGCTCACCAGCCCCCAGTAGATATCTTCCACCTGGTTAATCGTATAGAGCAGTTGCTGCCGGAAGGCCGAATCCGCGATGCGCCGGTTGTTCTTTGTCTGCACCATGAGGCGCCCGTTGATGCCCCATCCAAATCCCTGCAGGATATGCTGTGTAAGCTGGGCGTTGAAAGAGGTCTGCAGCGCCGGACTGTAGGTGTTAAAAATGCTGTTGGAAGTGTTGTAACTGTTGTTGAATCCCACCGTGAGTTGTGTGCCGGTGATAAATCCCTGGTTATAGGCGAAATTGTAGGTGTTTGTGTTCGAAGTAAGTTTGTTTGTTCCGTAAAAAAGCGGGTTTAGCTCCTGAGTTGACTGTCGTCCTAGCTGAATTGTCCCTGTCAGCACCGGATCCAGACTTTCAGGCAACGGCCCGCCGCCGTTAGTGGTCAAAGCCAATCCACCTGCGCCGGAACCGGCGCCGCCGGCGGCCACGCTGGTTCCTCCAGGGCCCCCACCGCTGGCTACAGTCGTACCTGACCCACCAAGCGTGCCTGTCACCAACCCGCTGTTGACGCCGAGAAAGGTCCCTCCCGCGCGAGTACGCAGGATATCCGTGTCGGCGATATTCAAGTTGTACCGCTGGATGGCAATGTCATAGTTGTTTTCGAGCGCCAGCACGATCGCGTCGCTCAGGCTCAGATAAATCTTGCCATTCTTCAGCAGGTCTTCAAAACGAGGCGAGTTCAAAAAGTCGGCCGCTGGCGAGCTTGTCGCCGAATACGGAGCAATAGGATTCGGCCAATAGCCCCTCGGCTTGGTGAAGTCGCGCGTCCCGGGCCGCATAAACAGCGGCTGAGTGTAATTCGGTGCTGGCTCTGGAGGGAGCCCCTGTGTATTCGGTTGGGCCGCCGGATTGGTTTGCGTTTGCGGAGCACTCTGCAGCGCGTACCCCGGGAATGTGCCAGCCAGCAAACAGCTGATTGCCGCGGCCGCCTTCAATTTCAGGAACAGGCTCGAACCATCAGCCGGATTTCCGCTCAACGCCTGCTGGCGCTCATCAAACAAGTCCATTCGACCTCTCCACAATTCAACCATGCGCGCTTTCAGCTCCGCGCTTTTTGTTAATTTTGTCCTTGAGCGCCTTTCCCTTCTAAATCGGGACAGGGATGCTCCACCGCCGGCGCTTCTCCGGCCAGTTTTCTATACGCGAACCGCTCCAGCTTCGTTCCCTGGAACACGCGGGCAGAAAGGAAGCTTGAGTATATCGCAGGCAATCTGATGATCTAGCGTTCCTAAAAGACCCAGAACTTCTTCGAAATCTGAGAAGATGCGAAGGACCGACCATGAACTGGAAGCTCACTGTCGCCTATGACGGAACCGATTTTCACGGTTGGCAGATCCAGCCCGGCTTCAGGACCATTCAGGGCGAGCTGGCCGGTGCCATCGAACGAGTGACCGGCAGCTACGTGATGCCGCAGGGTAGTGGGCGCACCGACGCTGGAGTTCACGCCCGAGCCCAGATAGCCTCTTTTGAGCTTGTCGAGCCCATCCCGCCGCCAAATCTGCTCCGCGCCCTCAATCGGACGCTTCCTTCACCAATTCGCGTGCTGGCCGCGGAACATGTGGATCCGGAGTTTCACGCCCGCCACAGCGTCCGTGCCAAAACCTACGAGTACCGCATCTATCGCGGAGAAATCTGTCCCCCATGGCTCACCCGATACGTTTACGCTCTCAACTGGCCGCTCGATGCGGAACAAATGCAGAGAGCCGCGGCCCTTGTTGTCGGCGAGCACGACTTTACATCCTTTGCGGCCACCGATCCCGATCTGTCCTCACGGCACGCCGGCCCGGACACCCCGCACGACAACATCCGGACCATCTTTTCATCGTCGTGGCATGAAGGCGAGAACCTGCTCATTTACAAGGTCAGTGGGAACGGCTTTCTTCACCACATGGTTCGCAACCTGGTGGGAACCTTCCTCGATGCCGGGCGAGGCCATATCGCGCCCGACGAGATTGCGGCAATCCTGCAACGGCGCTCACGGGCGGCTGCGGGAGCTACCGCGCCAGCCCGAGGATTGTTTCTGGATTGCGTTGAATATTGAACCGCAGTACGCCAAAGAAGAGGATACCGCCAATCTTAGTCGCCTCCCGCGAGTGTCATGTGGGTGACACAAATATCGGCGGCGGGTTAAAGTACGTATCTACCCTGCGCAACCAGCAAGCAATCAATCCTCCGCGGTGGCACAAGTAAACTGTAATGTCCCCGAAAGGCGGTTTTTTAGGATGAACACAATAAGAAAATTACTATGCTGGCTCTTCGCAATCTCCTCCCTGCTGTGCCTCTGGAACGCCCTCCTGCTCATTCTGCGCATCGTTCATCGACACTATGCATTTCTGCCGGGACGCGGGCCGCTCGCTATTGCCTTCTTCCCAGTTTTGGCCATTATCTTTGCAGCAGCCTGGTGGACGATTTGGAAAAGAAAGCCGTCGGCGAGAGGCTGGGGCATCGCCGCTTGCCTCACATATGTTCTGGTCTCCGCCTGGGGAATCTTTTCCTCGCGATCGGTGCCGGTTTCCCTTGGGGTCATGTTGGCCGTAGGTGTTGCTGGATTGTGTGTCCTGCTGTGGCCCGTTCATAACGAAGCCTCTGAAGACGACCCTTCCTTGCCTTGACCTGACCGGCGCTCTAACGGCCCAGCCGCTCCAGCACCTGCGGAGCAATCTGCGAAATGCTGCCGGCGCCCTGCGTCAAAATCACGTCGCCGTCTTCAGCTCGCTTCACAACGCGAGCGACAGCTTCTTCGGTTGACGCGGCAAACTCCACGCCGTCCAGCCCCACAGCGCGAACAAGAACCTCCGAAGAGATTCCCTCAATAGGCTCTTCACTGGCCGCATAAATATCCAGAATCTCAACAGTCGTAGCATCGCCGAACGAAGCTGCAAACTCGCTGAGCAGATCGCGAGTCCGGGTATAACGGTGCGGCTGGAAAATCATGTGAACGCGCCGGTAACCGCAGTCCCTGGCCGCCCGCAAGGTCGCGCGAATTTCGGTGGGATGATGCCCGTAATCGTCCACCACCGTCACGCCGCGCACGCAGCCCTTCACTTCGAAGCGCCGATCAACTCCACGAAAGTTGTGCAGACCTTGGGCAATCGCCTGGGGCTCCATTTCGAGCTGAACCGCAATGGCAACAGCCGCCGTGGCATTCAAAACATTATGCTGTCCGGGAACATGCAGCTCGAATGGCCCCAGCACCTCGCCGTCGGCCGCAACCTCAAATCTGGAGCGCGCTTCACCTGAAGCCGGAAGCATTCGCAACACAAAATCCGCGTGCGAACTCGCTCCGTAAGTGAATACCTTACGTCGCACACGCGGCAGAATCCCCGCCAACAGCGCATTGTCACAGCATGCCACGCAAGCTCCATAGAAAGGCACGCGATCCATGAACTCGACAAATGCGTTTTCCACGTCTGCCATGTCGCGATAGCAGTCCATATGTTCGCGGTCGAGGTTCGTAACCACGGCAAGAATCGGAGACAGCTTCAGAAACGAGCGGTCGCTTTCATCCGCCTCCGCGACCAGGTACTGTGACTTGCCCAGCCGCGCATTTGAACCCATTGTTGCCACCCGGCCGCCCACAACTACCGTGGGATCAAGCGCACCCGCGGCCAACACCGTCGCAATCATCGAAGTAGTCGTGGTTTTGCCGTGCATTCCGGCGATGGCGATGCCGTACTTCAGCCGCATCAGCTCTGCCAGCATCTCTGCCCGCTGAATCACCGGAATCTTCCGCCGCCGCGCCTCGATTACCTCGGGATTGCGCTCATTCACCGCCGAGCTGGTCACCACGACATCCGCGCCGATCACGTTCGCCGCCGCATGGCCCTCAAAAATAGTCGAACCCAGTGAGGCGAGCCGGTCGGTAACCGGCGTCCTCCGAAGATCCGATCCACTGACCGTATTGCCCAGATTGTGAACAATCTCGGCAATCCCGCTCATGCCGATGCCGCCAATCCCGATGAAGTGTATCCGCTGTGCCTTCGCAAACATAATTCGATGGTTAAGGCTACTCTAACAGCGGGTGCAGCGTTACCCTGGGAGCGCCGACCCGTGCTGCCTATGCGAACTCCATTCCTGCTCTGCCTCGTATCCCTGCTTATTCCAACCGGCCTCCTGGGCCAACCCGCCCCGCATGTCCGCATCCCCCAGGGGGAGCTGGTGGGCGAAGTCACGAGCATGGGTCCTTATGCGTTCAAAGGCATTCCTTACGCCGCCCCGCCCACAGGCCCACTGCGCTGGCACGACCCGCAACCCCCCGCAGCCTGGCAAGGCGTCCGTGACGCGACGAACTATGGACCGGCGTGCATCCAGCCGCCATCCGTGTTCCACATTCCGCCATCCTCCATGAGCGAGGACTGCCTCAACCTCAACATCTGGACCCCGAATGTGCATCCGTCCGACCCCGCTCCCGTTCTCGTTTTCATTCACGGTGGCGCCTACGTCATCGGAGCCGGGTCCCAGCCTGGTTATGACGGCACAAACCTCGCCGTTCGCGGCGCAGTGGTCGTGACCATCAATTACCGCCTTGGCGTCTTCGGATTCTTCGCCCATCCCGACCTCACCGCCGCCTCGCCTCATCGCGCCTCTGGAAATTACGGCCTGCTCGACCAGATGGCCGCCCTGCGCTGGGTGCGCCAGAACATCGCCGCCTTCGGAGGAGATCCGCGCAACGTCACCGTCTTCGGACAATCAGCGGGAGCAACGAGCATCGGCTACCTGATAGTCTCCCCGCTCGCCAAAGGCCTCTTCGACAAAGCCATCCTGGAAAGCCCCAGCATCCTGTTCCTCGCCGCGCCCGAGCTGCATAAGGACTACGCCGGGCTCACCAGCATGGAAAGCATTGGCGTAGCTGTAGCGCCGCACATCGCCGACCTGCAAAACCTGAGCAGCAGCGACCTCATGACTCGCGCTGACACCGCAGCCCGCAAATTTCTCGGACCAGGAGGAGTCGGACAGACACGCCTGCGTCCCGAAACCACCCTCAACGACCCATCCACGGTTCAGGAGCCGTGGGCGCCATTCGTCGACGGATTCGTAATCCCCGATCAGCCCTCAAAGCTCTACGCCGAAGAGCGCTATCTTCACATCCCAACCATGGCGGGCACTAACACCAACGAAGGCAATCTCTTCCTGCAGCATTACCATCCCGACAGCACATCCAGTTTCACCGGGTGGGTGGAAAAGAATTTTGCGCCTTGTGCCAGGACCGTACTGGCGCAATACGGCCCGTCTTCAGCCGCAGAGGCTCATGCCGCCGCCGACCGCCTCATTACTGATGCCATTTTTCTCCACAGCACCTTCCTCTTTGCTCGCGACACGCACGGCTATCTCTATCGCTTCTCGCATGTGAGTCCCCTCGGAACGTCCTCCGGGCTGGGAGCCTTTCACGGCTCTGAGTTGGATTACGTCTTCGGACACACCCATAGGCCAGGCGCAAATTATCAGCCGCTCGACCATCGCCTCTCTGACCAGATGATGACCATATGGTTGCACTTTGCCCGCACAGGCGATCCAAGCTTGATGAACAGCTCCGAATGGACACGCATTGGCGCGAACGGCGACGCTCCCTACATGGACTTCGGCGATACGCTTACCGTAAAAAACCTTCCGGACACCACCTTCAATCCCTTCAGCGACCCGCATACCTGCAAAAGCAATCAGTTTGTCAGTATCAGATAGCAGAATGGTTTCGCCATAGCGCGTCCTCACTCCCTTTGTTATCCTTGAACTTGGTTTCCATGCGCGTACTGTTTGCGGTTTTCGTACTGAGCCTCGCCGCGCTTATCTTGACGCTGATGGCGCTCAGGCGGCACATTCGCAACCACGACGCTCAACCCGGTGAACCCCTCCATTTGGCTGCGACGCCGCACGAAGATTCGCTGAAGCAGAACGATTAAAGACCCCCGGAGAAAGCGCACATGCCCCAGACGCACACCGCCGTTTCTCAAGATGCCGTTTCGTGGCTGCCCGCCTCGCGCACCACGCGGTTTTTTCTCGCCGTTATCGCAGGAAGCGCGTTGCTCGCGCTCTCCGCGCACGTCTCGGTTCCGCTCTTCTTCACCCCTGTTCCCTTCACCCTTCAGCCAATGGCCGTTCTGCTGCTGGGTCTGCTCCTCGATCCGGCGGTGGCCTTCGCAACCCTGGTTGCGTATCTCATTGAAGGTGCCTCGGGACTGCCCGTTTTCGCCCCCCAGGGGCCCGGCGGAATCCTGCATCTCATGGGACCAAGCGGCGGCTTCCTTCTGTCCTATCCCTTCGCAGCCGTTCTCGTCAGCAAACTCTATCGCAGCCTGCGGCCATCGTCCTTCACCTTCGCCGCTCTCTCCGCGGCTGCGGGAAGCGTCGTCTATTTCACAGGTGGAGCATCCTGGCTTGCTGTCATAACGCATCAGCCGATGAGCATTGCACTGAAGATGGCCGTGTGGCCGTTCCTCGCCGGCGACGCTCTCAAAGTCGTTCTCGCAGCCGCCATCGTTACCGGATTCTCCCGCTTTCACAGCCGCCAGAACACAGAGGCGGCGCACTGATCTTGCACGACCGGCCGCCCTTCGTTAACCCGCGCCCATGCCATCAAGATTCGGCAGCCGCCAATAGTTTGAAAGGATCAGGAAACCAGCAGTGAGCGCATTCCCTTCTACGCCAACAGAATCTGTCGCGGCCTCCGCGCATACGCGCGAAATCCGCATAGCCCACAGTCCCGACTCCGATGATGCCTTCATGTTCTACGGGCTGGCGACCAATAAAGTCCGCGTGCCGGGCCTCAAGTTTACGCACACTCTCACTGACATCGAGACACTCAACCAGAAGGCCATCAACGAAGCTTTTTACGATGTGACGGCCATCTCCTTCCACGCCTATCCGTATCTGCAGGACAACTACGCTCTGATGGCTTGCGGTGGCTCCGTCGGCGAGGGCTACGGTCCCATGATCGTGGCCAGCCGCCAATTTACGCTCGATGAAATCAAGAAAGTCCGCATTGCCATCCCCGGCGCGCTCACTACGGCCTTCCTCACTCTGAAGCTCTTCGCGCCCGAAATCGAAACCACCGTCGTGCCCTTTGACCGCATCATTCCCGAAGTGCAGGCAGGCAACTTCGAGGCGGGCCTCATCATTCACGAGGGCCAGCTCACCTATTCGCAGAGCGGGTTGCACAAAATCATCGACCTCGGCCAGTGGTGGCGCGAGGAAACTGGATTGCCGCTCCCCCTCGGCGGCAACGCCATTCGCCGCTCGCTGGGAGACGACCTCATGCTCTCCGTCACCAATGCTCTCCGCGACAGCATCCAGCACGGTCTCGACCACCGCGACGAGGCCTTAGCCTATGCCATGCAGTTCGCCCGCGACCTCGACGAGAACCTCGCCAACAAATTCGTAGGCATGTACGTCAATGAGCGCACCCTGAACTACGGCGACGACGGACGCGAGGCCATCCGCAAGCTCCTCACCCTCGGCCACGAACGCGGCATCATTCCCCATCCCGTAAAGGTTGACTTCATCGGCTAGAACGCTCACAAGGGCAGAGCAGTTCGTGCCTTTGCTCCGGATCTCTCCGGCACAAGATGTCCCCGACCAGCGGGAGGGCCACTAAGTCGGCGCAAGAAGGGCGCCCGAAGGGCGCGAGTACCCGTACGGTCAGTACCAGTTCCAATACCCGTCCTTCTCCGTCACATGCACATCCGTCCCGAACAGCGCGCTTAATTTCTTCGGATCAATCAGCTCGTCCTTCGTCCCATCTGCGGCAATCCTGCCGTCCCGCATCATAATCACGCGATCAATCTCCGGCAGAATATCCGCCAGATGATGCGTAACCATAATGATTCCTGTTCCCTGTCGCGCGATCAGCCTTAAGGCCTCGCGCAACTCCCGCTGCGCGGCAATATCCAGGGCATTCGACGGCTCATCCAGCAGCAGCATCTCCGGCTGATGCACGAGCGCCCGCGCAATCATGATGCGTCGCTGCTCTCCCGCAGACATCTGCCCAACCAGTTTCCGCTCAAGATGGCCGGCCTGCATTCGCTCCAGAGCCTCATGCGCCCGCGCCCGCATTTCAGGTGTGACATGCAGATTTGGCCAGAGCGTCGAAGCAGAGAAAAATCCCGCCACCACCGCATCAATCCCGCGCGTAACTCCGGTGCGCTCGCCCGGCAGGTTGGATTCCACCACGCCAAGGTGCTGGCGCAACTGCGAAACATCCCATCTCTCGCGCCCCAGCAGTCGAATGCTCGTTTCAGGAGCAACAATGGGATAGCACTCGCAGGTAATGGTTTTAATCAGCGTGGATTTTCCGCAGCCGTTGGGCCCAAGCACAGCTACGTGCTCCCCGGTGCGAATCTTCAGGTTGACATCATGCAGCACAACGGCGTCTCCGCGCGCCACACTTACGTTCTGCATGTGAAGAAACTGAGTGGACATAGGTGAAGCTTACGGAAGTGTGTTTATCAAATCAAAGAAGAGCCTTTGCATCGCCAAAAATTGGAGTCTTTAGTGGACGGCCTTCAGAACGGCGCGAAGCGCGATTGCCTGAACGGCCAGTTCCCTTGATAAAGTAAAAGCCATACATGATTCAGAATTCTTTGCTTCCCCTTCAAAACTACATGCTTCCTGAAGATGCGCTCCCACGCGGCTTTCGCTTCGCCGCCGTAAAAGCCGGATTGAAGGTCAGCGGTAATCTCGATTTTGCAATAGCCGTAGCCGATGAACCCGCAAGCGCCGCAGCCTTGTTCACGGCAAATCGCGTCAAAGCCGCTCCAATTATCGTAGGCGCAAAGCATCTTGCGCGCAGCGGTGGGCGAGTGCGCGTGGTCGCAGTAAACGCAGGAAACGCCAACTGCGCCACCGGCGAGAGGGGCTTGGCCGCATGCAAAACAGTATGCGCGGCGGTGGCCAAAGCGTTCGGCGTCGCAGAAGCTGAAGTGTTCCCTTCCTCCACCGGAATCATCGGCGTCCCACTGCCTGTGGATAAGCTCGTAGCCGCATTGCCAGAAGTTCAGCTAACGCTCGACGCGGACGCGGAACACTTCTCCGCATTCTCCCGCGCCATTCTCACCACCGACACGCGGCCCAAAGTGGCCGCCGCTAAAATCAACGTCAAGGCCAAACAGTTCGCATCGCAGGCGTATGTAAGGGCGCGGGAATGATTCATCCCCAGCTTGTCCCGCATGCCACCATGCTTGTTTACGTCTTCACCGATGCGGCAATCGCTCCGCCGGATCTGGATACAATGCTGCGCGATGCCGTCGAAGTCAGTTTCAACCGCATCTCCATCGACGGCGACACCTCCACCAACGATACCGTCCTGCTGCTCGCCTCGGGCGCAAGCGGAGTTGCCATCAAAGCTGGAGACGCAGCGTTCGACGCGGCGTTGAAAGAGGTCTGCACGTCGTTGGCAAAACAGATTGTGGATGACGGTGAAGGCGTGACGCACGTCGTCGAACTGCAGATCGAGGCGCCGCCAGCGACGCCGACGCGTTGAAAGTTGCCAAGGCCATCGCGCATTCTCCGCTGGTAAAAACCGCCTGGGCAGGGTGCGACCCCAACTGGGGCCGCCTGATGGCAGCCACCGGCTACTCCGGCGCGGAAGTCGATCCCGAGCGCATCGCCATCTGGCTGGGCGATCAGCAGATTTGCATTAACGGGGGCCGCGTCCCGGATTTCGACGAAGAGCGCGCACATGCCTATCTCAGAAACCGCGAGTTCACCATTCGGATTGAATTGGGAATAGGTAAAGGCCAGTGCCGCTTCTGGACCACCGACCTCACCGCAGAATACGTCCGCATCAACGCCGACTATTCCACGTAGAAGTGCGGCTAAAAAGCGGGCGGCTGAAAGTCCGCTCGGCTGGTGAAGCGGATAGCGAAAAAGCAGTTAGCGAGCCTTGAAACCCGCTGACCGCCTTCTAGCTGACCGAACCATAGCTGACCGCTTTACCAGCCAACGCTTTACCAGCTAATCGTAATACTCCAGCCCCAGATGCGTAATCAGATCTTCACCCTGAATGTGGCGCAGTGTGTTCTTGAGTTTCATCGACTGAATAAACAGATCATGCTCGGGATACAGCCCGGGCGCGCTCTGCGGCGACTTGAAGTAGAAGCTCAGCCACTCCTGAATACCAAGGTGCTTCAACTCTGGCGTGCGCTGAGCGAGGTCCAGGAACAAAACAAGATCGAGAGCCAGCGGCGCCGCCAAAATCGAATCGCGGCAAAGAAAATCAACCTTGATCTGCATCGGATAACCCAACCATCCGAAGATGTCGATGTTATCCCAACCCTCTTTATTATCACCGCGTGGAGGATAATAGTTAATCCTTACCTTGTGATAAATATCCTTATACAAATCCGGATAAAGCTCCGGCTGCAGGATGAAGTCGAGAACTCCAAGCTTCGATTCTTCCTTCGTTTTGAAGGATTCGGGATCGTCGAGAACCTCTCCGTCCCGGTTGCCGAGAATATTTGTGGAGTACCAGCCGGCAATACCCAACATGCGCGATTTGAATGCCGGCGCCAGAACGGTTTTCATAAACGTCTGTCCGGTCTTGAAGTCCTTGCCGCAGATCGGTGCGCCCGTCTGCTTGGAAAGTTCGATCATGCAAGGCAGGTCCACCGTAAGGTTCGGAGCCCCATTGGCGAAGGGAATGCCCTCCTTGAGGGCGGCATACGCGTAAATCTGCGAGGGGGCAATATTCGGATCGTTATCGACCAGGCCTTTTTCAAACGAGGCAACCGATTCATGCACCGCACTGGGCTCGAGGAAGATTTCCGTTGAACCGGTCCAGATCACCACAACACGATCGACCTTCGACCGGAAGTTCTGAATGTCGGCCCGAATCTGCTGCGCCAGATCGCACTTGCTCTTGCCCTGCTTCACATGGGTTCCGTTGAGGCGCTTCACGTAGTATTGGTCGAAGACCGCCGGCATCGGGCTGATCTCTTCCAGAAACGGCTTGATAGTGTTGAGATGGTCGTTGTCCAGAACCTGCGCGTGCTTCGCTGCTTCGTACATGTTCTCCGGGAAAATCTCCCAGCCGGTGAAGACAATATCGTCCAGCGAGGCCAGCGGCACGAAGTCTTTGATCAAAGGAGTGCGGTTGTCGGTGCGTTTGCCCAGCCGGATGGTGCCCATTTGCGTGAGCGAGCCGATCGGCTTCGCAAGTCCTTTGCGGACCGCCTCCACGCCGGCAATCAGCGTAGTGGCAACAGCCCCCATGCCGACCACCATGACTCCTAATTTTCCTTGTGCGGGCTGCGCGTTCGCAGTTTCGGATGTTGACATCGCTTCCTGGTCTTCCTTTCAATCGAAAAAATAGCAAGGTACAAACACTCTAGTTTCGCCTTCCTTGGCGGCTTTGGCAAACTCAACGGGTTCAAGAGTAGGTTTTAGCGGTCAAAATGCGCTCAAGCTTCATTGGCGCGCACGTGGCTTTTCCAATGCGTCCAGACAAACCAGATAACGCCCGCCAGGATGAGCGCTTCCACTACAAGATGGTAGCGGTGATAGACGGCCTTGAAGCGCGGATCGGTGTCCCAGGCCTGACCGAGTCGCATGCCCACATAAGCCAGCGCGTAACACCACGGCAGCGAGCCGACAAAAGTATAGATGTGGAAACGAACCTGTGACATCCGGGCGATCCCGGCGGGCAGCGCGATAAAGGTGCGTACAATCGGGAAGCAGTCGTCCGACAAAAACAGTAATAGAGCCGTAGCGCGCAAAGAAGTGCTCAGCGCGATCCAGGTCGCGATGATCAAGCAGCACAAAGCGCCCATAGCGTGCAATAAACGGGCGCCCTCCGATAGCTCCGACCCAATAAGCCACAGCCGATCCGAGATTGCATCCGATGGCTCCGGCAAGTGCCACTCCGAATAAAGCTAGCTGGCCCGTATGGACCAGGTAGCCTGAAAACGGCATGATGATCTCTGACGGCAGCGGTACGCAGGCCGACTCGATGGCCATGAGGAGAGTTATCCCCAGATACCCCGAGGTTGAGATGGTGGCAATGATGAAGTGGGCGACTACCGCCAGAATCTTTTCGGTCATTCGAGGGAAAGTATACCTGCACCGGATTATTCGTAGTGACTGCCGCTTTGTTAGGATTGAGAAAGATCAGGAGTGAAAACAATGGCTGAGACTCTGAGCGCACCGGTTGCCGATACCGGCAAAGCTGAGCAGACAGGCAATGCCCCGGCGAAACAGGACGAAAAAAAACTACAAAGGCAGATGGTGTCTTTTACCTTCTTCAAGGTGATGCCCGAGTGGCGTCGCTTACCCGCATCGGAACGGACCGAACATAAACAGCTGTTCGCAGGCATTCTGAAAAAGTGGAACCAGCCCGGACGGCTCCTTGGCCTGACCTACTCCACAGTCGGCACGCGCGGGGACTGCGACATGGTGCTATGGCGCATCTGCTACTCAGTCGAAGACCTGAACCAGATGACCGCTGAGCTGCTGGCCAGCCCTTTGGGCGGCTATCTTGAGACCGCCCACAGCTTTCTGGCCATGACCAAACGGTCACCCTACCTCATCGGCCACGAGCATGAAGGCCAGCACGATTCGCGCGGAGCGATCCGGCCCGGCGGCCAGAAATACATCTTCATCTATCCCTTCTGGAAGACGCGCGCATGGTATCTGCTGCCCATGGAAGAACGGCAGCGCCTGATGAGTGACCATATCCGCGTAGGTCATCTGTATCCCCGCGTAAAGCTGAATACCACCTACTCGTTCGGGATCGACGATCAGGAGTTTGTCGTCGCTTTTGAGACCAACTTCCCCGAAGATTTTCTCGACTTGGTGCAGCAACTGCGCGAGGCGGAGATCAGCGCTTATACGCTGAGGGACACGCCAATCTTCACCTGCATTCGTATGACGCCCCGAAGACATGCTGGACCGGCTGGGCTGATATGCCGGTTGTCGCACGAGGAGTGCATGGAACTTTTGCTCGATGCAATAGAGGCGCGGGTTCTAGGTTCGCTGATCGAGAAAGAAATCACTACTCCGGAGTATTACCCGCTCTCGCTGAACGCACTGGTAAACGCCTGCAATCAAAAATCAAGCCGTGAACCGGTCATGCAGGTGGATGAAATCGCCGTCCGCCAGGCGCTTTCCCACCTTGAAGATCTCGGGCTTGCGAGCCGCGTGCACGATAGCCGCGTAATCAAGTTCGAGCATCAAGCCCGGCAATTGCTCGACCTTCGTAGACCCGAAATAGCCGTCCTTTGCCTGCTCCTGCTGCGCGGCCCGCAGACCGCCGGTGAGCTGCGTAACCGCTCGGAGCGCCTTTACACCTTCGATGACATCGCCTCGGTTCAGGCTGTTCTCGAGCGAATGACGCGATCGGATACAGAACCAGAGGCGGGCGTGACCGGAAGAGCCCATGCAGCTCTGGTCACCATGCTGCCCAGGCGGCCCGGTGAGAAGGAATCTCGCTACTCGCACCTGCTCTCCGGCGAGTCCGTCTTTGCAGATGGTCCCACTGAAGCTGTCAGTGTTGTCCCGGACGATCGTATCGAGCGTTTGGAAGCTGACAGTGAGCGGGCTACGCGCAACGCTGGATAGTGTATTGGCCCGGCTGGCGAAGCTCGAAGGCGCGGCCTCCGCGGCACGACCCGTAAAATGGCTGCATGAAAGCCAAGACGACTCCCGCCCTGAAGAAGCCCGCATCAAGAAAAACCGCTGCTCGAAAGGCCGATCTCGCGCCCGAACGTATTGCCGACATACTGCAACGGCTGGCGGCAGCGTACCCCAATGCCGAATGCGCGCTGCTCCACCGCAACGCATGGGAGCTGTTGGTAGCGACGATTTTGTCGGCACAATGCACCGACGCGCGCGTAAATCTGGTAACGCCAGAGCTGTTTCGAAAGTTTCCTACTCCAAAGTCAATGGCGGAGGCTTCCCTGCCCGCGATTGAAGCAGAAATCCGGTCGACGGGTTTCTATCACAACAAGGCAAAATCCATCTCAGGCGCAGCAAAGCGCCTGGTGGCGGAATTCGACGGAAAAGTTCCCAAAACCATGGCCGAGTTGCTAACCATCCCCGGAGCAGCCCGCAAAACCGCCAACGTCGTGCTCGGAGTGGCCTACGGCATCGCCGAAGGCGTGGTAGTGGATACGCACGTGCTGCGCCTGTCCAACCGCCTGGGCCTGACCGAATCAACCGACCCAAAAAAAGTTGAACAGGAACTAATGAAGATCATTCCACAAGATCACTGGATCCAGTTCTCACATGAGCTCATCCATCACGGACGAAAAGTTTGCATAGCAAGAAAACCACGCTGCATGGAGTGCTCGCTCGAGACATTGTGCCATTCGGCGGATAAGACATGGAGCAGCCACTAAGGCGGTCTCGGCGTTCAGGAAAGCATCAAAGAGCGCGGATCGTCGCTGCTACCAGGCCTGCGATGTCGTGAGGATCGGCTTCGGCTGCCGGCTCCCAATTGTGATCGCGCAGCGTTTCGGCTGGTAATGGGGCCAATGGAAACGGCCAGCATCTCTTCAGGCTGACGGTCATAGCCCGCTGCGCGCAGCAGTCGAAAAAAATTGGTCACAGTGCTCGAACTGGTGAAGGTCGCAGCTTCGGGGGCTCTTTTTTCAAGCAGTTCCGCAATTTTTTCGACAGAGCCTTCCGGAATGACGGTCCGGTAAGCCTCCACAACTTCCACCTGAGCCCCGCGCTGCGTTAGAACGTCAGGAATAATATCCCGCGCGATAGCCGCGCGCGCAATCAGAACGCATGCATTTTTCGTTTGATCTTCCAGCGCATCCAAAAGCGATTCAGCCACATACTCCTTGGGCCTGACCGATGCGGGCAGACCAGCCTCTTTCAGTGCGCGCGCAGTCGACGCGCCGACGGCGGCTATTTTCAGGTGAGAAAAACTCCCCGGTGTAAGTTTGAGGGCCTCGCTCCGATCCTGAATGGCGCGAACCGTATTGGCGCTGGTCACGATCAGCCACTGATACTGACACAGATTCCGGAGCGCCGCATCTAGCTGCTCGAAAGAAGCGGGTGGCAGGATTTCAATGGCCGGAATCTCGATAGCTTCCGCGCCCAGCTTCACCAATTCCGTGGAAAGCAGCCCCGCCTGATGGCGCGCCCTGGTTACAAGGATTCGTTTGCCTGCAAGCGGAAGCTTCGCAGTCACGGCAATATCGCCTGCAGGAGTTGGCCTGCCCCCTGTTCAAGAAGTCGCTGCGCCAGTTTTTCTCCAAGTGCTTCGGGGCTTCGGCCCTCCTGATGCTCAAGCTCCGCGCGGAGAACGCTTGACCCATCCGGCGTAGCCACCACTCCCGCTATAAGAAACCCTCTGCCGGCGCGTCGACAGTAAACACCGATAGGCACCTGACACCCGCCTCCTAGCGCAGCCAGCGTTGCGCGTTCCGCCGTCACGGCAAAGCGTGTGGCACTGTCTTCAAGAAAGTTCAGCGCCTGAATTGTTTCCGCATCGTTGGCGCGTGTCTCTACGGCAAGCGCGCCCTGTCCCGCGGCCGGGCACAGAATGAGCGCAGGAAAGCACTCACGAATATGCTCCGTGCGATTGAGGCGTTCAAGTCCCGCAGCGGCAAGAATGACCGCTTCGACCTGTCCTTCAGCCAGCTTGCGAAGCCGCGTGTCAACATTGCCGCGAAACTCTACGTACTCTACATCCCGGCGCTGGGCGCGAAGCTGCGCCTGGCGGCGAAGGCTGCTGGTTCCTATCCGTGAACCGGACGGCAATGCGGCGAAGCTCCCAAATTCAATCGAAACAAAGGCATCGCTGGGATCAACTCGCTCGGGAATCGCGGCAAGCGTAAAGGGTTCAGCGAGCGTCGTCGGCAAATCTTTCAGGCTATGCACAGCCAGGTCAATGCGCCGCTCCGCCAGCGCGTCTTCAATTTCCTTCGTGAACATACCCTTCGTGCCAACCTGCGCGAAGGTGAGGTTTTGCATGGCATCGCCGGTGGTGCGGATAATCTCAATCGAGACTTCACGGCCCTGCGCACGAAGTCTATCGGCAATGTGATTTGCCTGCCACAGCGCAAGCTGTGAGCCGCGCGAGCCGATACGTAAATGCGATATATGAGCCATCATCCCTTCGAGATGAGCGGTTCAGGCTTATCGGATTTGAAGGGGGCTTCACTCACAGGCTCTTCAGATTCAGCTTTTATTCCTTCCGAAGATTCGCTTTCTGCCTCTTCCCTGCTTTCATTGCGTTGGAACGCCGCCCGGATGGCATCGACGGTAGCAGCGTCGCCTTCACGCGCAGCCGCTTTAAGAATTTGCAAGGGCTGATGGAGGAACTTGTTCATCAGGCCGCGGGTGACGGCCTCAACAGCGGCTTGTTGCTGCGGCGTGAGCGATCGCAGACGAGCCTCGATTACGGCGCAACTCGGCCTGGCGCATCTCTTCCGCTGCAGCCTGTAAGTCAACAATCGCCGGTACCACATCAAGAGTTTCCATGCGGCGCTGGTAGCGATTCAATTCCTGCTCCAGAATAGCCTCGGCTCGCCGGGCCTCGCTGCTTCGGTCAGAAAGGTTGGAAATCGCAACCGACTGAAGGTCGTCAATGTCATAAAGAAAAACACCTTCAAGACGATTGATTTCCGGATCGATGTCCCGGGGCACCGCAATATCGATAAAAAACATGGGGCGATTCCGGCGGCGATGAAGAAACTGTTGCGCATGCGGCGTGCGGAAGAGAAATTCAGTCGAGCCCGTCGACGTAATAAGAATATCCGCCTCATCAGCGCGCGCATGCAGATCGTCAAAGCGGACTACATGCCCATTAAACTTTTGTGCCAGGCGCACGGCGCGTTCCTGCGTCCGGTTGGCAATCAGCAGTGAACCAGCCCCCTGTTGCATAAGGTGTCGAGCAGCGAGTTCGCTCATCTTTCCCGCGCCCACCAGCAGAACACGCTTGCCCTCAAGCGACCCAAAGATTTTCCGCGCTAGGTCGACAGCAACTGACGCAATCGAAACCGAGGACGCGCCGATGTGCGTCTCTGTGCGAACTTTTTTCGCCGCTGCAAAGGTACTTTGCAGCAGGCGCTCCAGCCCCGCGTCCAACCGCTCCCACCGACCGCGCCGCACTATAGGATTCCTTCACCTGTCCCAGAATCTGCGGTTCACCCACAACCATCGAATCGAGGCTGGAGGCAACGCGAAACAGGTGCCGGATAGCCTCCGCATCGCGGTACTCGTAAAGATGAGGCTGAAGTGTTTGCGCGTCCACCGAAAAATGGTGATTGAAATACGCCGGAAGTCCGGGATCGTCACCTTCGTGGCAAATAAGCAGTTCAACCCGGTTGCAGGTCGAAAGGATAAGTCCTTCGCGAATTCCCGGATGCGAAAGCAGCGCCTGCGTCTCAACGGCAAGATTTTCCGGAGCGATAGCCAGGCGCTCACGCAGCTCTACCGGCGCCGTCTTGTGGTTGAGGCCCGTCAGCAGTATCTTCATAGCGCGCTGAACCTGTGAACCGAGCTGAATATATTAGCCGCCCAGACACTCAACATCCCCAGAAAGACCAGCGATGAGAGATACACAGCTCTGCGCCCGCGAAGTCCCGTGCTCCGGCGCACAAAGAGAATCACCACGTAAAGACCCCACATGATGAACGAGAGCCAGATTTTCGGATCGGCAAAATAAGCAGATCCAAAACTCTCCTGGGCAATTAGCGACCCGGCGAAAAGTCCAATCGTCATTCCGCAAAAACCAAGAACAAGCGTGGTCTCCGCAATCTGATCCATGGTTTCAAGCGGCGGCAGCCAATTCAGAAAACCAGGCGACCGTTTTTTCTTAAGGCGCCGCTCTTGAAGCAAATAAAGAAGGCTTGCGGCCAGGCTGAAAAGCAGCGCCGCGTAAGCCGTCATAAGTCGCAGTAATGTGAAGAAAGAGCCACCCACTGCGAATAACCGGCGAACTAAAAGTGTATTTATCAGGACCGAGCGCGGGAACAACTGTCAGCAAAAATGCCAGTGGCAACGCAAAAATGCCAAACGAAAGCGTGCGGTAGCGCCACGCGATGAGAAGAAAAACAGTAGAGATCAGCAGCGCCAGCGTCGACTGGACTTCATGCATTCCCACCGGCATCCACCGATGCGCGAGCGCCAGCATTTCAGTAGAAGAGATCGCATGGAAAAACCATGCGAGAATCGCAATGGGCAAGCAGACACGCTGCCAGCGTCGGACGATGGCCGAAAACGGCAACGAACGCCGACACCGAGGCCAATCCGTAGAGAACCACCGCCACTCGGAGCCATAGCAGGAACATGCGTTTGCCCACACCCGACCAGGAAAAGTAACTTCAAGTATAAGCGGTTGTTAGCCAAAGCTGAATTTCCGCTGAATGGGAACAATCAGCGCCGAACGTGAGCCTCGCCGAAAATAGCGGCGAATAAATTGATTGGGCAGCAATGCTCGAATCATCTTTTCTTCGGAAGACACAACGGCATCCTAACCTTTTAGTCCCACGGGACTGGAGGAAAAGATGGATTATCGTGTCAAACCCGGTGAAATGAAGGAAGATCAATTGACGTCATATCTGGAAAGCCTGACGGCGCAGATGCCTTCGAGTTTTTATTTAGGAGCAGCGTTTTTCTCAATGGCGTTGTCGTTAGGGCTGAAGGCGGCAGGCAAAGACCATGGGGCTCTGTATGTTGGTCAATGGGTGGCTCCTTTTCTGATTATCGGCGCCTACAACAAAATGGTGAAGCAGCATGGATCGGACGCGGCAACGCGCCGGGAAAACGCAATCTGACAAGAATCTAACCGCGGGACTACACGCCGGCATGCCTTCACGATATGCTGGCATTTCCGTGTCAGAAACTTCCAATAGCGCAAACTGAACAGAACCAGACACCGCTGATGCGCCAATATTGGGCTGCGAAGCGGCAGCATCCCGATGCGCTGCTGTTCTTCCGCATGGGCGATTTCTACGAGCTATTCTTCGAAGATGCAAAGACCGCATCGCGAGAGCTTCAGATCACGCTTACGGCCCGCGATAAAGAGCGCGCCATACCAATGTGCGGGGTTCCCTGGCACGCGGCTGAAGGCTACATCTCCCGCCTGCTGCGCAAGGGCTTCCGCATCGCCATCTGTGAGCAGCTCGAAGATCCCAAACTCACAAAAAAGATCGTCCGGCGCGACGTAACCCGTGTATTCACCCCCGGCACAGCGATAGACTCCTCTCTCGAATCGAGCGAAAACAACTATCTCGCCGCCGTGCATGTCGCTACAGGCACAGTCGGCCTGGCTTATCTCGACCTGTCGACCGGAGACTTTCGCGCCACAGAGTTCACTGGCGCAACTGCAATGGCCTCAGTGCGCCGACGAATTGGCTAAGTTGAATCCGAGCGAAATTCTCGCCGCTTCCAATGCTCCTCTGAATGAAAATCCAGCCGATGGCTGCGGCCATCGAGCGTATAAAGACCCGAACCGCTGTCGAAGATTGGGCCTTCGCGCGCGACTATGCAGTTCCGCTCCTCGAACGGCAGATGGGAACCGCGTCGCTCGAAGGCTTTGGCCTCGCCCAGCACGTCGCGGCTGCAATTGCGGCGGGCGTGGTGGTTCACTATGTGCGGCAGACCCAACAGAACGACGCCGGACACGTCGATACAATTCGCTACTACGAGCGCAGTCAGCACATGCATCTCGATCAGGTGACCGTGCGCAATCTCGAACTGCTGGAACCCATCTTCAGCGAATCCGGAGGCGAAGCAACGCTATTTCGCACGCTCGACTGCCTGATGACTCCGATGGGAAAGCGATTGCTCCGCACCTCGATCCTGCGGCCATTACTCGATACCGGAGAAATTCGAAAACGTTACGAAGCGGTAGCGGCGGCAAGGCGGGATCTGATTCTGCGCGAGCAGATTCGGCGGTGCCTCGGCGGCATTCTCGACCTTGAACGGCTGCTGGCGCGCATTTCGCTGGACAGCGCCGGTCCACGCGACGTGCTGGCTCTCGCCGCTTCCCTGAAGCCATCTGCCGGAGCTGAAAGACAGCCTTGGCCGCCTCGAAAGCCCGTTCTGGCAAACGGCCCATGACTGGCGCTCGATGTGCTCGAAGACCTGTGCTCCGCCATCATTCCACTTTGATGGCCGAACCTCCGGTGACTTTGGCAGACGGAGGCGTAATCGCTTCGGGCGTCGACATCGAGCTCGATGAGTTGCGCGCGATCAGCCACAGCGGACGCTCATCCATCGCCGCCATCGAAGAACGCGAACGGCAACGGACAGGAATTCAATCGCTCAAGGTTCGTTTCAATTCGGTCTTCGGATATTACATCGAAATCACAAAATCGAATCTCAGCCAATGTTCCATCGGATTACGAGCGTAAGCAAACCCTCGTAAACGCCGAGCGATTCACAACTCCGGAACTAAAGGACTACGAGACGAAGGTGCTGACCGCGCAGGAGCGGTGCGTGGAAATCGAAAAACGCATCTTCGCCGAGTTGCGCCGCCGCTTGATGGAGAGCGCCGGGCGCATTCGCAAAACGAGCACGGCTCGTTGCGGAGATCGACCTGCTGGCCAGCTTCGCGCATCTGGCCGCGCTGCGAAATTACACCCAGCCTCTGCTCGAACCCAATTCCGTGCTGGAGATTATCGGCGGACGTCATCCCGTCATCGAACACCTCCTGGATGAAGCTGGTGCAGACCGATTTGTGCCCAACGATCTCTATCTCGACACGGACGGCTCGTGCCTGCTTTTGCTTACCGGGCCGAACATGGGCGGCAAGTCCACATATCTAAGGCAGGCCGCCCTGCTTGCAATCCTCGCGCAGATGGGCTCATTCGTTCCCGCGGAGCGCATGCGCTACGGAATCGTCGATCGCGTATACACGCGCATCGGCGCAAGCGATAACGTCGCGCGCGGGCGCTCGACCTTCATGGTCGAAATGACAGAGACCGCAACCATTCTCAACACAGCAACGTCGCAGTCACTGATCCTGCTCGACGAAATGGGCCGCGGCACTTCCACCTTTGATGGGCTGGCGCTGGCCTGGGCAACGGTCGAGTATCTTCACGCGCATGTAGGGGCGCGCACATTATTTGCCACGCATTACCACGAGCTTACGATCCTCGCGGAACAACTGACGAAACTCAAAAATCTCCGCGTCGCAGTAAAAGAATCCCCACAGGGAATCGTCTTTCTCCACGCCATCGAGGAAGGCCCGGCCAACAAGAGCTATGGCATCGATGTGGCTCGTCTGGCCGGACTGCCTCCGCAGGTGATTCAGCGAGCGCGACAGGTATCTCAAGCAGCACGAGCGATCCGAGCGGCAAAACGTCGCAGTGGAAACCGAAGCGTCTTTGCAAATGACAATGTTCACGCCCCTGTCGCAGCGAATCCTCGACCGCCTGGAGGAGACCGATATCAATTCGCTGACACCGTCTGCAGGCATTGAGTCTGCTCGACGAGTTAAAGACGGAGATCAAAGCGGGGAGCGGCAAAGTATGAACCTGCGTGAACAGGTAGGGCAGCTGATCATCGTCGGCGTCGAGGGCGTGGAGTTGTCACCGCTGGAGCGAGCGTGGCTAAAACTGATCCGTCCCGGCGGAGTAATTCTCTTCCGCCGAAACATCGAGCAGGCATCGCAGGTAACCGCGCTGTTGCGCGACGCAACAGAAATTGCCGGCGCTCCGCTCTTTCGCTGCGTAGATATGGAAGGCGGACTCGTCGACCGTCTTCGCGACCTGATAGCACCCATGCCATCAGCGGCCGCCGTCTTTGCAACAGGCAAGCCCGCCAATTTCGTCAAGCACGGACGCCTGATTGCCCGCGAAGCCAGAGCGCTGGGTTTCAACGTGACCTTTGCCCCCGTCCTCGATCTTGCTTTGCCCATTTCCGCAGCAGTAATGCGCACGCGCGCCGTATCCGCCGATCACCGCGGACGTGATCGCCTATGCAGACGAATTCGTGGATGGCCTGGATGCAGGAGGAGTGCTCGGCTGCGGCAAGCATTTTCCAGGGCTGGGCGGCGGAATATTGGATTCGCACCACGCGATGCCGCTGATCGAACGCACCTGGAAGGAACTCTGGACACAGGATCTGGCGGTCTTCCGCGCCTTGGCCTCCAAAGCTGCCGATGATGATGGTGGCACACGCCGCCTATCCGCAGATAAAAGACCGCACTCCGGCGTCGATTTCTCCATACTGGATTTCGACCGTGCTGAAAAAGCGCATCGGCTTTCAAGGGCTGGTCGTCTCGGACGATATGGAGATGGGCGGCATTCTAACGCAGGCTCCGATCGAAGAAGCAGCAGTAAACGCCGTGCTTGCAGGCACGGATATCATCGAAATCTGCCGAAGCCCTGCGCTGATTCTGAGCGCGTATGAAGCGATACTGGTTGAAGCCGAGCGCTCGGCGGCCTTCCGAAGGCGTGTCGAATCGTCCTACCGTCGCATAGTTGAAGTTCAAAGACCGGCTACTGGATGCAAGGATGCCACGCGTCGCATCGGCTGCACAGATTGAGAAGCTGCGCGCAGACGTAAAGAAATTCTCCGGAGAAATGCAGTGAAAACGCCGCGCGCAATGATCGTAGCGGGCGTCATGAGCGGGACTTCTGCCGATGGAGTCGATGTAGCGTTGGTGCGAATCGCCCCTCCGGCAGCAGTTCCCAGGATCACTCTGCTGGCGCACTATTCAGTGGCCTATCCTCCATCGCTGCGGCGCGCGGTGCTCGCTGCCATGGACGCTACGCAAATTTCCACGGCAGCTCTGGCGCGGCTGAACTGGCGACTGGGCATTGCCTATGCGGAGGCGGTGCGCGCTGCGCTCAAAAAGCATCCAGTAAAACTGGAATTGATCGGATGCCACGGGCAAACCATCTATCACCAGGCCAAAGCCGCTGCCTATGCCGGAAAGCAAATCGCCTGTACCTGGCAAATAGGCGAACCGGCCCTAATCGCGCATGAGGTCGGCGTCCCGGTAGTCTCGAATTTTCGGCCCGCAGATATGGCTGCCGGAGGCCAGGGCGCTCCGCTGGTTCCCTCTGCTTGACTTCGCGCTGTTTGCTCACGCAAAACGCGCTCGCATCTTGCAGAACATCGGAGGAATCGGGAATCTCACCGCAATCCCCGCTAACGCTACGGCGGACAGACTTAATTGCCTTCGACACCGGCCCAGGCAATATGGTCATCGATGCTTTGATGGCGAAGCTGTTCCAAAAGACAATATGACCGCGACGGCCGCATAGCTGCGCGCGGACGGGTGTTGGACAGCGTGATCAAAGCCACCTTGCGCGAACCGTATTTCAGGAAGAGCCCGCCTAAATCTGCGGGGCGCGAGCAGTTCGGCGCCGTATTCACAACAAGATTTTCTGCAGGCCTGCAAAAAAGCGGGAGGCCGCGCAGAAGACGCAATTGCCACTGCGACCGCCCTCACGGCGGAAAGCATTAAGTTGGGTTATGACCGGTTTGTTCAGGCGTCCATCAACAATGCGCCCGTTGATTTCATCGTCTCAGGTGGCGGATCGCGCAATAAGACTTTGATGGCCATGTTGCGGGAGCGCCTGGAGCCGCGTGGATGCGCGGTTAAGTCGAGCGACGCAGCGGGCATTCCCTCGCAGGCGAAAGAGGCTGTGGCCTTCGCGCTGCTTGCATGGCAATCGTGGCATGGGCTGCCGGGAAATATTCCCGCAGCAACGGGCGCGTCGCGACCTGTAATCCTGGGCGAGACTTTCTATGTCTAACAGCTGCGGCCGCGCGTTGAGCCTCGCTCTGTTTGTCTTCGCAGCTTTTCTTGCAGGTTGCGGTCATCGGACACCTCCTGCCAATTCGATCACCATGCTGATCGAAAACAGCCCGGCCAGTCTCGATCCGCGCATAGGCACGGACTCGCAGGCCGAGCGCATCGATCCTCTGATCTTCGATTCGCTGGTACGCCGAAATGATCACTTTGGGCTGGAGCCGGATCTCGCGTTGCGTTGGGAGACCCCTGATCCTCTGACCTACATCTTTCATCTTCGAGACCGGCGTGTACTTTCAGGACGGCCGTCCGCTTACCTCGCGCGACGTGAAGTGGACATTGGAGTCCATGCTGAACGGGACCATCGTCTCGATCAAGGCCGGGAGCCTACAAGAACATCGCCAGCGTCGAAGCTCCCGATCCAGCCACCGTGATCATCCACCTCAGCCAGCCCGATCCAGGCATTGCTCTGGAATTTATGCGACGGCGGAATCGGCATCGTTCCCTACGGAAGCGGACGCGATTTCTGGAAGCATCCCGATCGGCAGCGGCCCCTATCGCTTCGTCAGCCAGGAAGATCGATAAGGATGTGGTGCTGGAACGGTCAGAGAATTACTGGGGACCGAAGCCGCACATCGCTACAAATCCGCTTTGCCGTGGTTCCCGACGCCACAACCCGCGCACTCGAACTTGAAAAGGGTTCCGCCGACGTGGCCGTCAATGCGCTCTCTCCGGACATGGTGAGTGCGCTGAAGCGCAGGCCAAATCTCATCGTCGAAGACGGTCCTGGATCGGAGATTGCCTTCCTCGTCTTCAATCTGCGCATCCCATGTCTCAAAGACGTGCGCGTCCGGCGCGCAATCGCGCAGGCTATCAACCGGCCGCTGATCATTCGCTCCCTGCTGCACGATCAGGCGCGCACTGCCGAGAGTCTTTTGCCCACGCAGCACTGGGCATGGACCGGCGACACTGAGAAATATCCGTATAACCCGGCCGCAGCAAATGCCCTGCTCGATAGTGCCGGATACAAGCGCGGCGCCGGATGGCGTGCGCTTTCACATCGGCATGAAGACCTCAACCGACGAAACCACGCGACTGCTTTCCGTCGTGTTGCAGCAGCAACTTGCGCAGGTTGGAATTGCGCTCGACCTGCGCAGCTACGAATTCGCGACCTTCTATTCAGACCTTACGCGAGGCGCGTTTGAGATGGCCCCATCCCGATGGATCGGCGGAAACGAACAGCCCGACATTTTTCGTTATGCGTACTCGGCCAGCAGCTTCCCTCCGCACGGAGGCAATCGCGGCTTCTACGCCAATCCTGCGCTGGATTCGCTGCTCAACGACGCGGCGGGAACAATGGATCAGGCAAAGCAGCGCAGCTGATTACGAAAAAATTCAGCAGATTCTCGCCCGGGATTTGCCAACCCTCAATCTGTGGTATCTCGACACAGTTGTCGTCCATACCCGCAGGGTAAAAAACGTACATACCTCTCCCTCAGGAGACTTTGAATTTCTCCGCGACGCCAATTTGACTCCCTGAAAGCTCTCCCACCGCACCTCTCCACCTCATTTCAAAGGCAGCACTATCTGGGGAACATTCCACCCGGAGACAACAACCGATGCCTCTCCAGGTAGATCCTGAGGAAGGCCAGCTTTAAGGATCAAAGACTCTCCCGGCATCAGCTCCACGTAGTTATCCGACCATAAAACCCGCGGGATATCTTCGCCGCTGTGGTCCTGCGCGGCCACCGCAACCTGAAAGGCCAAATATCTTGACGGATTGTGCAGGTTCACCTCCACCTCCGAGGCCGTCCGCACCACTTTCGCCTCTAACATCGCTCTGCGGAAGCGACCGCAACGCCTGCATATTTTCTTCCTCAAGCGCCGGTGTATGCGTGTAATCCGTTTTAGGCCAATCCCAGGTAGTTAGTGTGGCAGGAATCCAGTAGAAGTTGCGGCTTACCATTTCTCCCTGCTTATTTTTCAAAAGCAATTGCACAAAATAGACAGAACCGTTCGCGGCAAAAACGGAGTCAGGCAGGGAGAGCGCCCGTGTTGACGTATCCGCCTCAATCTTTACGCTTGATTCTTTTGTGACAAGCTTTTTCAGATTGCTGTCATACACACTGGCGACGACGATAGCTCCGGCGAAGCCTGATAGGTGCTGTTCACCACGTAGACGCTGTGATCGTCATAGGAATACTGCACATGGATCGGCTCCAGAGCCTTCTTGGTTCCAAAGTATCCGCCTCCGGTATCAAGGTAGTAGTCGTATAGGTGCCAGATCATCGAGGGCCACGCGTTATTGAGCATCCACTGGATCACTCCGGTCGACGTGTACTTATTGCGCCCATAGGCTTCGAACATGGCCCGTTCGCCGTTGTAGCTCATCGTCTGCGCGATGCGGACATATTCATTCACATTCTTCGCCGGACCATACGTCGCATTCATCGCGTCGTTAAAGACCTTGAGCTCCTTGAAGCCCCCTCCCCCGTAGTGGAAACTCCAGGTGGCGTTCGGCGGCCACATCTGATCTGCGGGGATAAATTTTCTTAGACTGCTCAATGTCGGAATCGCCGGACCAGGACTGGTTTCTGTATTAAAACCCCACGCTCCGCCGTGCCGGTATGTATCCACGAGCCAGTAGGAAGGTGCGACATAATCGTAGGGACCTGTCATTTTCACGCCGCTTTCACCGCTCACGGAAGTAGGCCGTTGAGTTGCGGAAGAGAGCGTTGGATTCGGCCAATGCATCTCTGCTTCTATCTTGAGGTAGGCACTCTCGACATTGGCCGGCGGAGGATTGTCGCTGCCATTGAGCCAGACCAGCATGCTGGGATGGCTGCGAAGACGCAACATCTGCGAGCGCAGCGGATTCCGTCGCAACCTGAAGAGTTTCCGGTGTCCACTTGTCCCATTGTTCCCAATGGTCGCAGCAGCACCAACCCAGCATAACGAGTATCCCGTTCTCGTCGGCGAGGTGGAAAAAGTCTTCGGTCTCCATCTTCCCTTCCAGCCGAATAGTATTGAGTCGCATGTCGCGCACCATGCGAAACTGATCTCGCAGCTTCGCCGGATCCTGCCGCAGAAGCATGTCCTGGGACCATCCTCCTCCGCGAACCAGGATCGGCTTTCCGTTGATACGAAAAAGCCGATGCCCTTTGTCATTGAGTTCTGAAGTTACTTCACGGATTCCAAAGTGAACCGATTGCTGGTCCGAAAGCCGGCCATCCGAAGTAAAACTCAAGGTCAGTGTTTCAAGAGTGGGTTGCCCCATTTGCCACGGCCACCACAATTGCGGATCGCGGATGCGAAGCTGCGGAAACTGTTCCGGAGTGAAAGCGACGGCCTTGTCTTCGTGTGGCGCGAGATCCACAGTTTGCTCTACGCGGACATTTGCCACTGTCGCGGCTACAATTCCGTGAACCGCATGGGCTGTGGCATTCCGCAGTTCACCATACACAGTTAGGTCCGCCTCTTTGAGCGAGTCATCCGGGAAATGCGTCGCAGCCATGGGCGATCGCACGGAGACAGGACCGCTGGTTACCAGGCTCACCGGGCCCCACAGCCCCATGTCCTTATCCGGAGGAGCCGGGTTCCAGTCGACCCAATTGATGCCAAGGTCAGTCTCGGTCGGCGCAAACGTTTCAACAGCCACAACATTCTCTGTGCCGGGAACCACGCTATCCGTGACATCGAACTCATACGTGCGATAAGCTCCGGCAACCTGGGAGCGGGCGGCAATCTGCTTGCCGTTTACCCAGATATCGGCGCTGTAATTAATTCCGCCAAAGTTCAGCCAAAAGGTTTTTCCGCGGTCGGCCGCGGGAACACTAAAAGCCTTGCGATACCACCATCCGCAGTGATAAGGGCTATCCTGCGGCATCGGTAAATTGGAAAAGTCCTCGCCCAGTGGATAAGAGGTTCCAGGAATCTTTCGCAGGTTCATGCCGTAATACGGTTGCTTGACCTCACCCGCCGCAACCTGAGCGGCAAGCACCGTCGAAGGCACACTGGCAGTAATCCAACCTTCGGGATGGAAAGCCGGTGTAGAGATAACTGCCCCGGCAGCGGAAAATTTGCATGCGGATTGGAGGGTCCATCCGTCATGCAGGGCGACTTCAGATGCGAAGGATGGGATAGAAACCAGGAGTAGTATGAGAGCGATCCAGAGGCGGCGCGAGTGTACGAGCATAGATGCCTTTCTACCAGAAAGACATCATGTCGTGCAGTCCTGACCGCATTATTTTCGGGACCGGACGCCGGCATTTACCGCCAGGCGCCTTTGTTATTGCCATTCAGTTCACGATCGAGGAAAGTTGCGGCCGATATAAGCGCAAGGTGGGTAAATGCCTGAGGAAAATTCCCAAGGTGCTCTCCGCCCGAACCCAATTGCTCCGAATAAAGGCCAAGATGGTTGGCGTAGCCAAGCATCTTGTCAAAAAGCAGGCGCGCTTTTTCGGTTTGGTGCGCGCGCGCCAGGCATTCGATATACCAGAAAGAGCAGGCGGTAAAACTGCCCTCCTCTCCGCGTAGACCATCGACCGGCGCAATGGCATTGTCATAACGATAAACCAGACTGTCTTCCGTCAGGTTGCGCTCAATCGCTTCCAGCGTCGAAAGCCAGCGGCGATCTACGGGGCTGATGAAGCGCATAAGCGGCATCAGCAACACTGAAGCGTCTACCGCCTCTGCGCCCTTGTATTGCACAAATGATTTGAGCTCATCGCTCCAGAAGTTGGCGAAAATATCGTCATTGATAGTGTCGCGAATCTGCCGCCATTTTTCTGTTGGAACCGGCAAGCGAACGTTTATCCGCAAGCCGGATCGCGCGATCGAACGCAACCCAGCACATAAGGCGCGAGTGCAGAAATTCGCGTCGCTCCTCCGCGCACTTCCCAAATGCCCTCATCGGGGCGCTTCCAGTTTTTCGCCAGCCAGTCCAGAATGCGCTGAAGCTTTTCCCAGCCATCATGGGAAACTCCATCGCCATACTTATTGGAAAGATAAACAGCATCCATGAATTCGCCGTAGATGTCGAGCTGAAGCTGCTTGTATGCAGCATTGCCGATGCGAACCGGACGCGAATTCTTATAACCCGAGAGCGAGTCAAGAATAATTTCCTCCAGCTCCTTGCGGCCATCCGGGTGATACATGACCTGCAGCGGGCCATGTTGCGCGTCTTCATGCATACGATCGCGAATCCAGTGGGTAAAGGCGCGCGCCTCTTCAACAAAGCCCAGGCGGATAAAAGCGTAAAGGCTGAACGACGAGTCGCGCAGCCAGGTATAGCGATAGTCCCAGTTCCGCTCGCCGCCCACCCGCTCCGGCAGCCCAAAGGTGGGTGCGGCAATCAGCGAGCCATAGTCCGCGCTGCACAGCAGTTTCAGCGTCAGCGCCGAGCGGTTCACCATTTCCCGCCAGCGGCCCGTGTAGCGGGAGCGCCCTATCCATGAGCGCCAGAAAGTCGGCAGTTTCATTGAAGTGCTGCTTGCACATTCTTGGGATCGAGCACCGCTCGCCTGCCCGCTTTTTCTTCTTCGTCGACTTCGCCGAAGGCCACCGTCGCTGTTTCTCCGGCTTTAAGGGTAAACACAGCGGTTGCATCGTTGCCTTCTAACTGCATCGGGAAACGTAGCATGCAGCGCCATGCTGGGGCAGCCCTTCGATGCCGGGACAAAGCAGATGGACTTGTCTTCGCATACGGCCTTGTGCTCGCTGCGAGCATAGTCGAATCGCGGAGCGCAGCGCATGTTAAACCGCACTTCGCCCTTGATAACGCTGATCATGCGCAGGATATGATGCCCATAGCGTTTGCGATCCTTGTCTTCTACAACCGGCATGAAGTCGGTAATCTCAGCAACGCCATCATCGGAAAGAAAGCGCGTAAGCAGAATATTTGTGTCAGGCAGATAGAGCTGCCGCGTCCGCATATTGTCGAATGTCCGGATCAATCCGGAAATGCCCTCCGCGTTCCGGATCGAGCAAACCTGCAAAAACAGTCGGCGAATCAAATCCGGAAAACAGAGGAAGTCGATGCTGCCATTCATGCCTACAAGCGCAATGGAGCGCATGTTGCCGATGACGCCATAATTCTCAATGGGCTGAAAAGCCTGAGCTTGATCCATATATTCAAAGGCTTAGATGTGAATTTGTGGAGAAGGTTGATCGCAGATCAACAGCTATTTTTGCATTGCCGCGTCCGGCTCAGGAAAAAAGACGCATCAGGCCGGTAGGAGGCAGGTCCGGCACAAGAAATCCTCGCGGATCGCCATCGTCGCGAGTAATGGCCTCCGCTGCAAGATACCCGCTCCGAACGCCGCTCTCCATCGTCGAGGGCCAGCCCGTGGCAGTCCAGTCTCCGGCAAGATAAATCCCCGGCCACGGGCTGTGCGCCACCGGACGAATGCGATCAAGCAGTGGACGTATCGAGTACGTGGCCCGGACTTCTTTCGTAACGGCCGCTTTAAGCAGCACCGCTTCATTCACAATCGGGAAAAACGAGGCCAGCTCGCGCATGGCAAGATCGATGATCTCCTGCCTCTGCATTGGAACAAGCGATTTCGACGCGCTGATAACAAGCTCGATATAACTGCCCTTCTCATTTGTAGAAGTCCGAGTGAATTTTGGACTTGTTATAGAGCCACTGGATCGTCGTATCGAGCAGCGCCGCATGAGTTAACTCCGTGATCTCACGATCAAACCAGAGATGCACGCTGGTAATCGGCGAGTGGTGGAACTGCGCCAGGCCATCGCTCAGCGCTTCGCTCTCCGCATTTTGCGGCAGAGTCGGCAACAGCTTCGCCAATCCCTCAAAGGAAAGCGCCAAGACAAGTTTGTCGCGTGACAAATGTACCGTCTGCTGTCCGAACCGTCCATCCATCGCCGCTGCGCTCAAAGCTCTCAGCAGCGGCACGCAAATGAACTTCCCCTCCGCTATCCTGGATATATTGAATGGCGCGGCTGTACAGATCGCTCAACGGAAAGCGCGGAATACCCATGCGCCCTCCCTCTGCGGAAAAAAGAAACGCCTCGCGAAAGACTTTCGCCGCATAGCGAACAGAAATGTGTTCCGGGTCTTCGTTAAGCGCGCTCGCCAGCACAGGATGCCAGAATCGCTGAATAGCCCGCGCCGTCTGCCGATGACGCACCAGCCATTGCGCAAAGTTTTCTTCGGAGTCGCCCGGGGTCGCGCGCAAAAACCCCAGGATGCCGCGTGCAATCGTAACTTTGTCGGCAAGAGTCAGGCATTTTGCGCCTAAGAAACGACACCGCCGTATGCAAAGGCGCGGGCAAAGACGAAGATGCAAGCGTCGTGCGGCGTCCTCCCGGTTCCAGAAAAGTAATCGCCCCTGACCAGAAAATTTCATCCTGCACGCCCAGACGCCGGTAAAGATCGATCAGGTTCGTGCAGCAACCCAGCAAAATATGCTGGCAGTTGTCGATCACCTCGCCCGTGCCCGGATGCTCGTAGGACGAAGCGCGTCCCCCAACATAGGGGCGTCGTTCGAGCAGGCGAACCCTGTAGCCGCTGTCCGATAGAGCACACGCAGCGGCCAGTCCGGCAACCCCTCCACCAACGATAGTGATCGATTGGGCATCCCTTACTTCCCTGCTCGCACGCGGTTGATCGCACCTGGATAGCCCCGGCAAGAATCGAAAGCTTGGTCAGTGTAGGAACAGCAATCCGGTTTGCAAATACCTCATAGTCCCGCCCCTCGATCTGTTTAAGCAGGCGATGATAAATAGTGATGAGCACCCACAACGCCGGCCGCGAATCTGCATCGATCAGCGGAAGCAGCGCATAGCCCGATTGATAGTAGCCTTCCGCTCGCGCCGCAATCGACTGGAGCAACTCGCGCTGGTTTTGTGACAGAACCGCCGGAAGCGCCGCCAGTTCTTCGAGTCTACGTTGTGCCGCCGGAGGTCTTCCAGCGGAAGATAGATGCGCCTCCGCTCCACGTCTTCACGCACATCGCGAAGAATATTCGTCAGCTGAAAGGCAATCCCCGTCTCTTCTGCCAGCTTTCTCTGCGCGCGGATCACTATACCCAAAAATACGGATGCAAACCAACCCCACAACCGAAGCCACAAGATAGCAATAGCGGTAAAGATCATCGAACGTGGCGTAGGTATCGTAACCATCCGGCGCCTCGCGCGTTGAAGGTCCATCGCCGTGCCTTCAACCAGCTGGTCCAGCAGTTCAGACGAAATCCCGAAACGGGTCTGAGCGTCTGCCAACGCAATGAATACCGGGTCCGTCGTCGGATGGCCCTGCAAAGCGCTGTGCCATGCTTCAAGCCAGCCCTCCATATTGGTGCGTCGCTCCTCCAGCGAGAGCGACTCGTCATCGGAGAGATCGTCCGCATGTCGCATGAAAGCGTAGACCGCGCAAATGGCGTCCCGCTTGTGGCTCGGAAGCGCCACAAAAGCGTAGTAGAAGTTCTTCGCCTCTTTACGGGCGATTTCTCTGCAAACTTTATAGGCTTCGGCAACGGTCACGCGGCTGGTCTCTGCTGTGCGAGGCTGCGGCCCAGAATTTTCCGGTAAAAGCGCGCATGAGCAACGCAGCCTTGCGGGATTTCGAAATCGCCGGGCGCGCCCGCAAAACGTTGTAGTCCTGCTCCTCGATAGCGCGAAGAATCTCCAGTCCGCCCCGCGAGAACAAATCGAGGTCAAGCGCCGAGGTCACGATCCACCATTCCGATCAGCGGAAGCCCCTGCTCCATGGTCTGCGGGCATACTCAACTTCATAGCGCATCAGGTCGCGGAACTGCGGTGTAAAATTCCTGCTTGCTAAAGTAGCCTCGTCCACTCCAAAGCGCCGCATGTCTTCCTGCGGAAAATAAATGCGGTTGCGCGCATAGTCTTCGCGCACATCCTGCCAGAAATTGGCAAGCTGCAACGCGGTGCAAG
>CAWAPC010000003.1:0-408280 GCA_963783805.1 uncultured Acidobacteriaceae bacterium
GACGACTTGTACGTTTAGGGCTTCGGATGAGTGGCGGGCCGGACCCTCGTTGGGCCTCCGCGACGTGCCTGGAAAAAGTAAAACTGCCCGCCGAGCGTGTTCTTCATATCGACCACCTGTTTGCGCGCATGCAGCGTCTTAATACATACGAAGCAAAGACGAACGCCATGACGAGAATCGGATCAAATTTATCCCAAGTACTGCCACCGCCATTCAGTTGTGAATAGAACGCGAGTAAAAGATTGATCGCGAGACCAGCATAAACCCACTCAGTCAATCGAGGCACATTGGGAATCAGAAGGCCCACGCCACCAAGGATGTGGGTCACGCCAATCAGAGGGATGATATAGAGCGGGTATCCGAGCTGCTGATTGGCGATCCTCCATTCGTCGGGATCGTGAATTAGATATAACCTTCCGAAGTACACCCAGATGAAGGCGACAAGGCCGGTTATTACCATCGCGGCTATTTGAGTTGCTCGACCTGCCCGCGCGGGTTTATCTATTGTGTGTTCAGCTTTCATATTAAAAGCGATCCTCTTCTTGCGGTTTAAATGGTTTAAATCGTTCTGCAATAAGTCGGCTCTTGTACGCGACTGAAATCAACGCGCTGCATGGGCGGGACGGCCTCCGGGTCGTGCATTAAACGAGGGCTTTCTGCACCCTTCACCACAAGAGAACAGGTGAGGGTGCCCTCGTCACGAGCATCGCCCTCGATCATGTCTACTCCCGGCAGATCGGCGCTCGCCTTCGAGCGAACCAGGGCCACGACGGAATGGCCTTTCGCCAGGGCGGAACCGGACGATCAGCCGTCCGGTTCCGCCCGTTGCACCCAAAACAAGAACTTTCATGTTTGACCTCAATCTTTCTTGACGTTAGCGCCGCAGTTCCCAAGGAACCGGGCTGATTCAGCTTGCCCCGGATTTACGCCTTGACGGCGTTCTGTGCAGCCGCAAACACATCGCGTGCGGACGTCGTACCCGCTACGTGCTCCGTACCCGTGATTCCGAGGTCCATCCATCCCGCGTTAACGCTCTCAAACATTTCTTCGGCAGGTCCAGTGTGGCCCTTCGGGATGCCGAACTGCTCGAACGCTTCCGCCCACCCTGCACGCGGGACTGCAAAGGCTTTTACGTCGAGTTTCAGGACTTCACCCAATTGTCCGGCCACTTCATCCGCGCTTACCATCGAACCCAGCTCGATGACGCGATGCCCTGACCACGCCGGCCCGGTCAGAAGCGTTGCCACCTCTGCGCCGATGTCGTCTGACGCGACCATTGTCGATTTCCGGTTTGTAGGATTGTAGAAGACCGGTAGTGTTCCGCCTTGGGCGGCCTGTAAGCCGAAAAGAAAGTTTTCGAAAAAGCCGCCTGCGCGCACAAATGCGACCGGAGATGGCAGGCTGCGAAAACCTTGCTCCAAGAGTGATAAGGCCGTGATCATCCCCACCCCGCTTGTTCTATTCGCGCCCATCGACGAGAGCGCTACCACCCGCGGGGGCACTACCTTGGTCAGCGCCTCGACATAGTTCGCAATCACGCCCTTTGCTTCTCTGTAATCAGGCGAGGGTGCCCATACAGCCGGCAACATAACAAACGCGCCCTCAACACCTTTGAGCGCCGCCGCTATGGCTGTCGCATCGTTCCAGTCTCCATCCACCAACTCCACGCCTTGGTCTGCCCACTTCGCCGCTTTCTCGCGATTGCGCACAAGTGCTCGCACCTGTTTGCCTTGCTTCAGCAGATGCCGCGCGGTGGCGCCCCCAACTTTTCCAGTAATGCCCATGACTAAATACATGCTCGTTTTCTCCTTTTGCCTCGTATTTGGCCGCCCATCCAAATGAGCGACCTGACCATTAGAGGCCCGTAAAAACCATTGGTTGCAAATTAATCAGTGGTTATATAACCAATGGTTATAAATCAACAATCGGTCGCAAAAATCGTCAAAAGGGACTAAGCTATTGAAGTGACATCCACATCACCAAGTCGCCGGGTAGAGCGCAAGGAAAGGCTGCGGGGCGAAATCCTTGCGGCTGCCAGCAAAATGTTTGCCGATCGCGGCTACGAAGCCGTGACGCTTCGCGAGATCGCTAAAGAGATCGGCTATACGCACGCCGTGATCTATCAGCATTTTCCCGACAAATGGCATATTCTTGCCGAGTTGAGCCGCGAGACGATCGGGCTGATGGTTCAGAACTTCGACGCGATTGCCGCTAAACATCTTTCACCGAAAGAGCGTCTTTTTGCGACTTCACGCGGCTTGATTCAGTTCTGCACTGCCCATCCACAGCAGTTCCGTAACGTCTTCTTCGGGCCGGAGAACCGCAACGGCATCCGCGCTGGACAATATATCAACGACATTGGCGCGCCGTTGTTCGAACGATTCGTGCAGCTCTTTTTCGATGTTGCCAAGGATGAAGGATTGCCAAATAAGAATGACATAGTGGTAGCTCACACCTGGTGGTTCACGATCTTCGGCCTCGCCACGCTCATGGTCATCCAAGGGGTTGTGCCTGACTTGCCTGACCAGACTCTCGTGGTCGAGCAAACGATCGCCACGCTTTGGGCGGGCGTTCAGGTTGTTCCGCGATTGCCGAAGAGCGCAATCACTAAGCGATCCGGCCGATCCAGTGCCTCAAAGCAATAACAGCTTCTGTCTACTTAGGAGTCGTTGGAGGTATGCCCGTGGAGTACCAGGACTCAACCACTTTTCCAAGGCCGTAGCCTTTCTGGTGGCACGAGAGGCCAGTAAAGCTGGAGCCTTTGGGCGAAGGAAAGTCCCAGCGGGCGCTACCGAAGCCTCCTGAAGTCCAGTCCCAAACACCCACCTCAAGCCCAATTCCATGTTTCTGCAGGTACTGAAGGAATTGCACGGTGGATTCCGGCGTATCGGCGTCACAGAAATACGCTCCGGAAATCCACTCGGTGATGATGACTGGAGCTCTTCGCGAGAAGTTCCCAAACTTGGCGTCCCATATCGGTGCATACGTTTAGGGTTGTGCCTACGCGCTTGCCGTAGACGATGATGGCGGTCTTCGCGGCGGCGCATGGCGGGGCTGCCTCAGCCAACACTCTCTAAGAGTCACGGCTCCCCAGGGCTTCTCGATATCTGGTTTGCCGGGTCTAACCCAGCGCGGAACACGCCATTTTCTGCTAAATGCGAACCATTTGCAAAGCAGGTCAGTCCGTACATGTACGACTCTGTAAGAACACGCGGCGGCAAAGGCAGAGGTCGGCCCTTTGGAGTTGCATCACGTCACGGGCACAGAGGAAGCTGTTCCGCTGATTCTGGAGCGTGGTGGACTGGCATTTTTGACGCGGACCGGAGCATGGCGGATCGCCCGTGATGGCATCACCATGCGCACGCTTGCTGAAGAGAACCTGAAGCTCGTCACGAAAACCTGCGCAGACACGACTGCCCATGAGCGCGTGAACCTGCAAACGTGCTCGCCGATTTGCGTGGGATTATCGGCAATCCGCAATTCGGGACTGGCAGCCAGAGAGTCACGCCATGACATGGCGATGAAGAGGGGATGCTCCGCCAGCCGCAGAAATGTGAGGGTCGGGGTATCGGGAACGCCTGTGGTGATCGCGAGATCGAGGGTTCCAACGCTGACTTCGTGCGCCAGCCGTGGGAATAACGGCTTAACCAATTGATCCGCAGGCGCGGATAGAGCGGCAAGTGAACGGAACGAACGACAGCGGCCAGCCACGGGTCAGTATAAGCGGACCTCCCAATGTTGAGAACCTCTCCGGCGCCGTCCGACGCCGCCCTGGCGAAAACCATCGCGCGTTCAATCACTTCCATGGCCGGGCGCGCGTCGGCGACGAACTTGCGGCCGGCCGCGGTCAGCTCTACCTTGCGGTGATCACGCTCAAAGAGCAGGACATTAGCAGACCTTCGAGCTCCGCAATATACCGGCTCAGTGCGGACTGATGGATGCCCAGCCGTTGCGCGGCCCTGGAGAAATTCAGTTCTTCGGCCCGGAACTACCGCGGCTTGCACCAATCGAATCTCGGGAAGAAGCATGGCTGTCCTCCTGGTAGAGAAACCAAGGCACAGACAGCTTGCCGCATGGATGAAATGGAGAAAGGCGTCGCGCCGCCGGGTGCGTGCAGCCATGAATCTCACAGCGGGTGTTGACTTTGGTGCCTCTTCACTGCGCGCCAGTTGCCCCGGATGCGCTGCGTTATGCGCGTTTGCAAAAAAGGCGTAGTGGCGAAACTGCTCATCGACGAATGCCTGCACATATCCCTGCTCGAACTGGCACATGCGGCGGGACACATCGCCGATCGTATCTGGGCCTCGGCAGTTCTAAAGACTGGGAGCTTGTGAAGCTCATTGTGGAGGGGGACTACACGTTTGTTACGAACAACCCGACGGATTTTCTGGCCCGTCGGACACCGTTGCATGCTGGCCTCGTAATCATCGTTCCGAACGTCAAGCCTGCTCTTCAACGGCAACTCTTCGAGGCGGCGCTGCGTTTGATCGGTGAACGAGATCTGGTCAACACCGTGATTGAGGTTGGATACAGTGATGAGGAGATCGAGTGCCGCCAATATCCGCTGCCGCTGGGTTTATGGGGGTCTTGATTCCTGTTGCAGATCTGAAACGATTCGCGAATGCCAATCATCCCGAACGTCTGGCGAGCTGAAGTCCGAGGGGTGGATCATGGCAACGACTTTCAAGCCGAAAGACGCTAAGACGTGCTTCGGGTGTGACTCAATGCGGCCGTCTTTCCGCCTGATCATGCTAGAGAGTTTTCCAACTGAGCACGGCGGCTTAGAGCCCGACTGCATCGTAGGCCTCTTCTGCGAGGAATGTCTGCGAAAGCAGGTCGATGATACATTCTGTAGCCGGCTGATCATGCCTGGTGTGCCATTGAAAACGGTTCAGGAGTTAATGGGGCACAAAACCATTCAGATGATCCCAGGCATGCTCACCTCTCCCCCGACTACCTCAAAAACGCTGTGGAGATGACTACGCAGCCAGCCGGCCAGGCTAAAGCCAGAGTCCATCGCCGCAGAAAACCAACAAGCCACCAGAACAGCCACTGGCGTAAAATCTACAACTGGAAACAGTGGTCGCTGATCTGGTTTGCCAGGGTATTTACACTATTTATTTCAGTAATTTATATGGCGGAGAGGGAGGGATTCGAACCCCCGGTAGCCTTTCGACTACGCCTGATTTCGAGTCAGGTGCATTCAACCGGACTCTGCCACCTCTCCGTGTTTGTTTACAATGCCTTGCGGTACATCCTCAGTTTACCATTTCGCGATTATGACGCAGACTACGCAGACTATGACGTAGCTCATTCCGTCATCCATAAGCGCGCCAATCAACTCCATGTTCGGATGTCGATACCGCTCGGTGGTAGGCAAGTGGTAGGCAACAGGATGTCCTGAGAGCTTCATCGTCAGGAATGGGTCTTTCGATGCGTGCATCACATCGGTCGCATACTGGATGACAAGACGCCAGTATTTATGCGATAGTCGCTCGGGTGAGGGTCTCACGAAGAGATGTGAATCGATAGGCGAGATTGACTCCACTGGAGCAGGCGGCCAGACATAGCGTGCTCCAGGACGGCAAACAAGGAGAGCGCTTATGTGGATTGTGCGCTTTGCGCTGCAGAGACCTTATACCTTCGTGATTGTCGCGGTGTTAATCGGGATCTTCGGCATCCCCTCGATCCTGAAGACGCCGACGGACATTCTACCGGACATTGATATTCCAATCGCGAGCTTCAACTGGACCTATAGCGGTCTGGATGCGGATGGCCTGTCCAAGCGCATCATCGGGATCTGCGAGCAGGCGTTGCCGGCCACAGCCAACAATATCATAGATCCAGTACACCGAGTCGCAGTCCTGTAGCGGCGTCGGAGTTATCAAGGCTGACACGGAGCCGGGGCAGCGAGACGGACGCCTGCCGCTTTTAACGATGAAGTTCCGAATGCGAAGCACGCCAGCGCTGAGTGCCTGCGTTCGTCGCAAGAAAGTGATAGAACTTCGAGCCAGGACAGATTAGCGCCCTGCATCTCGTTCCAGCTTGCCGTGCTCAGGTTTGCGAGCGACGCATAGTTTGCGCTTCTCACACAAGCAAGTTCAGAATTTAAAGGTTCGGGAGGTGTTTGGTTATGAGACTTCCTCTTCGTTCGTTCGCCACGTTCGCGTTGGGCCTTCTGTGCTCGAGCGCCTCTCACGCCGCCCTTGTCGGCAATCCCGTATCGAGCCACGCATTTTTGGCTTCGGGAGACGCTGCGCCGACGGCAAATTCCGATAGTGTCATCATCCCTGGCCCGTTGCGATCATTTCTGCGCATGGCGGGAATCAGTCAGGAGGTTTCTCCCGAGGAAGTCCTGCCGCTGCTGGCTCGCAACGTTTCTCTCCGCGGGTACCAGGCAGGAAGGCCAACGGAGTTCCTTGTGCTGCTGAACCGCTATGTGCATTATGCGCGAGAACTCCAGCTTGTCGCAGGCGCGGATGGCACGATCCACGTGGCTGACTGCGACGATGCCATGAAGCTGATTCCGATCCTGGGCTATGAGTTTGACCAGACCTGCGGTCAGAAAGATGCCTATCTGCAGACCGCAAATGCCGAGCGAGCGTTCCTGACCACGGACTCGGGTTTCCCGCTCACGGCGCTGGCAGAGGCGATGCAGAACCACACATCCTTCACCTATACATTTCCCGCGACCCGGGTTCCCGTGCTGCTCCGCCAAACTGACTGGATTGGGGCGAGCCAGTTCAGGACCAAGGGCGGAACCGACCTTATCGACGTGCTTCTGCACGATGAGAACCTCGACCGCCTCTATTGGGGATTCTCAAAGAGCGATGAGGAGACCAGGAACGCATTGAGGAACTCGATGGGGGCGCTCCTGCCCCTGGCTCCTGCTTTTGATTTTTACGGGAGCCAGATTTGTATTCACTCGGGACGCATTGTTCTTCCTGGCGGTGCCGGGGCAGAGCACGTCTGGGCGGATTTAGTGGGGGCCAAACCAACGTCTCCAAAGGACTTTGTGATCCGGCTTTTGGCAAAGGACCACGGCTGGCTCGCAGCCTACTTTGACGCACTGTCTCGGGTGAGCCGCTCGCAGCAAATCCGGCTTACCGAAGGATCACGTCTGAAGCTTCTTTACGACGTTTATCGCCGACCCATGCCCGATTCCCCTGCGACGAGAGGAGTATTTCCCAGAAATGCCGATCTTCTGGTTTTGTTCACCCGAATTCAATGGCAGCCTGACGGCAAGCCTTATGTCCCCGGCACTCTGGCAACCTGGAAAGGACTTCTCACCCAGAACTGGACCCCGGAGCCGGTCCGCGGCTGGGTAAAACATGCGGATAGCTGGGATAGTCCGGACCAGTTGCTTATGTCTCTCGTCGCCTGCTCCCGGTTTGATCCCGACAATGGGCCTGTGCAGGTTTACCTGACGCTCAGTGCAATCGATGCCGCCCGGGCGCCTGGAGCGCCGCTGTCGGACACGACGGTCCGCCTGCTCGCCGATAATTTCTCCACGTTCCACAGCTGGTATCTGATCTTTTCAGAATTCCCGGCCTTGAATGACTCTTCGATTACCCGGTTCGTGAACGCTGCTGAGGCTATGGACAAGATCGAGAGTCCCACGCTGCGGGCGAACGCGATGGGCGCTTTGCAGGCGAATGTGGGTCTGTGGCAGATAGTTGCTCGCCAGCAGCAGATTCCGAAGACAAGATCAATCAGTCCTGGCTGGATCTGCTTCAGCCCTTTGCTGCAGTCTCCTCATCGATTCAGCTATTTGAAGCAAGCCGCAGCGCGCTGCTATCGCTTGTGCTGACTGTCACCGGCAATGCGAATCCCTCGCAGGATGAAATTATTGAAATGCTCACGGGGCCTCCACAGGACACGGAGTCGGGACGCAGCGTACACGAGGAGTTGGCGAATCGAATGCGCTCTGTGCTGGATGATCAGCGACTCGTTTCTCTCGATACGCTGTTTGGGCTCTATGACGGTCTGGATGAGATGGCCCGCGGAGCAAAGATGCGCGACCATCTGGTCCAGCTGGCGGGGAATCTGCGGGAATTCGAGATGCCTCGGCCTATCTTTACGGCGAGCGAAAAGATTTCCTGGGCGCCGGGAATTTACACCAGCCGTCACGCCGAATTGCAGATCCGCACCGATCTGACGAAGGTGATTCAGGCGCCGGGATCCGCCGCACAGCTTGAGGCGGCGCGGGGCCAGCTCACTCCGTTCTTGAGGGATACGCTGGTCGGTTTGAATTATGCCTACTACGAGCCGCCCGGGGCTCAGGCTCTGCATTTTAACCCGCTCTTCGTTCGATCCCATGACTTTTCAGGGGCATCGATTCAGGGTTACGGCACGACCTGGGATTCTCCGGAGCTGATCGGGATCGGGGTAACCGCCGGCGGAGGTGCTTATCTGATTGGCTCACTCTCCGACTTACCGTACGCGCTGGCATCGTTGGAAGAAGATTTCATTGCTCCTGCGAATGTTCAGGCTTTGATCTGGAGAGCAGCCGCGCCTGCGCTCCTGGTAAGCGCAATCCAGCCGCGCTGGTGGAGCGTCAGCCCAAAGGAGCTGCATGCGGCGGCTCTCTATCAACGTTCCGGCGAGGAGCTTCTGCTCGCTTCGACGAAAGACCCCGAACTGCGGGCGAAGGTGATCAAGACTCTTTCGGACGTAATGACACCGAAGCGCCTGGAAATGACGGAGCAATCTCTAACGCGTGCGGACAGTGCGTCCACACTGATTCCGCAAATCACGCCCGCGGAAAAGTTCTACCTGGCTGAGGAAGTTCTGAAGAATTCTCCAGCGGATGCTGTGTCCTCAGGAGCAGCAGGTCGAGAACTTGACGATCTTGTGCGTAGTGACCCGTCGGAATTCGACGCGCAACGTCTGGCGCGAGACTTCGGCGTTCCCCAGCCCACCCTGGCACAGACGAACGCCTGCGGACTTCTGGACGTGAAACCGTTCCCGGCTTTTAGAGGAAACCCCTACCGGCTGATGGGAGAGTCATGGGAATCCACGAATCTTTACTGGGCACGAATCGCAGATGAGATGGGCTATCCGCCTGTCACGCTGAACATCCTGGTTCCCCAGCTGACCCGGCACATGGTCGCGAATATTTCTGCTACGGATGTGGAGGATTGGCCCGCGCTGTTGCGCGCGATGCAGCAAACCGGAAACCAATTTCGAGATGGCCAGATCACGATTGCGATACCCGGCGCGGCGAGTCGCCATTAGCCGGACGGGAAAGCTTAAGGAGCAACTATGAAAGCGAGATTCGTTATTTGCGTCGGATTATGTCTGGGGCTGCTCTTTGATTCAGACGGGAGGCTGCAGCCTGCGGCACAGGAAGGAAGGTCACGCATCTTGGTGAACGTCGTCCTGGTGCAGCTGAGCGTCGCGGTGACGGATCGGAAAGGAAATTACGTTACTGGACTTCGTCCGGAAGACTTTGCAATTGCAGAAGACAAAATCCCGGAAACAATCGCTTCGTTTGAAGAAGGAGGAGACTCCGCGAGCGTATCCAGCCCGAGCCACGCGGCCCGCCCGGCAATCGGCGGCGCCAGCCAACGATGAGGTGGCGCACGATTCCACCGATGGGCAGGCCCAACCGCAAGCTTCGGGGTTTGCCGGCGCCAACGTGTTTATCTTGTTCGACACCAGCAACTACATGTATCGAGGATTCGTCTACGCTCAGGACGCCATTGCTGGCTTTGTCCGGTCGATGCAGGACGCCGATAAGATCGCTTTCTACTCCTACAGTCGCGACCTTTCACGCGCGACCGCCCTCACCCCCGACCGATCCCTCGTGCTGCGCGGGGTGCGCAGCACAGTAGCCGGAGACGCAGCCGCACTCTATAACTGCCTTCTGTTGACCGTAACGGACGCGGCCCCGCTGCGCGGACGCAAGGCAATCGTCGTGTTCTCCAACGGTCCTGACGACGCCAGCTCAGTGCCGCCGGAAGATGTGGAGGAGCTTGCTCAATCAACGGGAACGATTATTTACATCATCAGCACGCGGGCGGCGGAGGCGGACCCCATGTCGACCTCCGTGTTTGAGCGAATGAGCAAGGCCACCGGCGGCAAGGCTTATTTTGCGAAAAACTGGCAAGATGAAAAGCTCGCATTTGGCTCGATCCGCGACGACGTGGCACACCTCTACACAATTACGTATTACCCTAAGCCCAACAACAATGGCGGCTGGCGCACCATTAGCGTGAAACTGGTGGGCAAGGATTTCGCGAAATACCATGTCCGAACCCGCGATGGCTACCGCCTCCTGCAACAGGCTGCGGCATCTCCTGCACCCACGCCTGCACAAGACCCAGCAACTGATCCAGAAAAGTAAGAGACCACCACTAGCGTCAAGCAAATGGCATTGAAAGAAGGTCCGTGTCCGGCGCGCGCGTGAGGCGGATCGGAATCAATGAAAATGAACAGGTGAAATCAGGATGCTGGGGTGAGAAGGCAGGTCATCAAAGACGTCCTGCTGACGAATTGGCTTAGTTACCCGCAGTAGCGTTCGTATGTCGCTGATCGAAAGCCCGGAATTCCAGCGGAGGGGCACGGGGACATCGTGGCACGGAGACAAGGCAGGAAAAGAAAATGGTTTCCAGCACATGCTATCTTGTCATGCGGTGTTATCTTGCATAGTAGGTTTGGATCAGAGATCATCGATGTGCCATTATCACTCGAAGTGGAGAAATCATTTACCAGCATCGCGGTTGTTCCCACGTATTACAGGAGCGATCGCCGTGGGCTTCGGTGGTTGGCCTTTCGGAAACCTTGCACGGACCCCACATCCGACAGGCGATATCCGGGTGTCGCCGCATGGGCCGTTTTCCGGGCGGCGTAAGGTGAAGACGCTCCAATCAAGCGCAAGGGGAATTCCAACAAATGGGTAGAGAAATGATGGAAGTGAACGCACGCAGGAATTTCCTGAAGCTTGCCGGCACAGGCATGGCTGGCGCAATGGCACTGACGGTACCCTCGATGGCGGAAAGCTCTGATGCGCATGAGGAAAAACCGAAAGGGGCGGGCGCTGGAGTTGGATTCTTTGAAGTAAGAGCATACGGCGCAACCGGCGACGGCACAACCATCGATACACCAGCCATCAATCGGGCTATAGAAGCGGCAGCGGCGAATGGCGGGGGCACGGTTTACTTCGGAGCGGGGCAGTATCTTTGTTATTCGATCCGGCTGAAGAGTAACGTGTCACTGCACCTGGATCAGGGCGCGGTCATCATAGCGGCTGATCCTCTGCCCGAGGGACAGGCTGGCGGATACGACGAGCCGGAGCCGGAGCAGCCATGGGAGGCATACCAGGACTATGGACACAACCATTGGCACAATAGCCTGATCTGGGGCGAGGGCCTGCACGATATTTCCATTTACGGGCCGGGCCGCATCTGGGGGCGCGGCCTGACGCGCAGCAACGGGCCTGACAGCAGCGACGCGAAGAGCCGGCGCACCAGCGGCATAGGCAACAAATCCATCAGCCTGAAGAACTGCTGCAATGTGGCGCTGAAAGATTTCCAGATTCTGCAGGGAGGCTGGTTCGGCATCCTCGCGACAGGCGTAGATAACCTGGTGATCGACGGGCTGACGATCGATACGAATCGCGACGGCATGGACATCGACTGCTGCCGCAACGTGCGGATTGCCAACTGCGCGGTCAATTCGCCGTGGGACGACGCCATCGTTCCGAAGAGCAGCTACGCACTGGGTTATGCGCGGGTTACGGAGAACCTCGAGATCACGAACTGCTTTGTAACCGGGACCTACGAACTCGGCACCATGCTGGATGGCACGTGGAAGAAGTTCCCCGCCACTACTGAGAACGTTTGGCGCACGGGCAGGATCAAGCTGGGAACCGAGTCGAATGGCGGATTCAGGAACATCACAATCTCGAACTGCGTCTTCGAGGGATGCCAGGGCCTGGCGTTGGAGACGGTGGACGGCGCACTGCTGGAAGATGTGACGATTACGAACATCACGATGCGGGATATCGCGTCGGCGCCGATCTTCCTGCGACTGGGCAGCCGGTTGCGCGGGCCCGCTGAATCCACGAAAACCGGCGCACTTCGGAGAGTGGTCCTCAGCAATATTGTTTGCTCCAATGCGGCGTCCAGTCTGGGGTGCATCATCAGCGGCGTTCCGGGACATGAGATAGAGGATTTGAAGTTGCACCATATCTATATTCAGCACCAGGGCGGCGGCACGAAAGAGCAGGCGGCAATTACACCTCCGGAGAACGAAAAGAAGTACCCGGAACCGAATATGTTCGGAGACATGCCGTCGCAGGGGTTTTATTTGCGGCATGTGAAGAATGTTGAGTTGAGTGAAATTGAAATCGCCGTGATCAATCAAGATGCTCGTCCAGCGTTCGTGCTCGAAAACGTGCAGGGAGCGGATTTGTTTCACCTCAAGACGCCCTCGGGGACGCCGGCGGTGGAACTGCGCGACTGCAAAGATGTGAACGCACTATGGGTGCGCGGAGTGAAGGATGGCCCGGTGGCGGCAGGTGGATTGTAATCTCGCGGGCGTTCAACAGATATTCGAAATTCAAAAAGGAGTAACGCAGAAGTGAGAGGCAAGACCGTAACGCGAAACCGCGGCATGCATGTTCTTCTCATGTTCCTGATAGCTGTGAGCAACGCAGGCGCCGCTCGCGTATTGCGACCACAGGTCACGACGCAGCAAAGACGCGATTCTGCGCCAGCCGCTTCTGTGCCGGCGAGGCCCCCTGTTACATTTCCCACAGTGCTCTATGGCGCTGCTTACTACCACGAGTATGAACCTTATGAACGGCTAGATGAGGATGTGAAGCTCATGAAGAGCGCGGGCCTCAATGTCGTTCGCATGGGAGAGTCCACATGGAGCCTATGGGAGCCGGAAGATGGTCAGTTCCAGTACGCGTGGATGGACCGCGTGGTGGATGCAATGGGAAAAGCAGGGATCAAAGTCATTATGGGTACGCCTACGTACTCCATTCCGACATGGCTCTACAAAGAGCACCCGGAAGTTCTTGCGCGTCCGCTCGGAGGCGAAAAGACTTTTTACGGTATGCGGCAGAACATGGATTTCGACAATCCCACGTTTCGCCTCTACGCGCAGAGAGTGATTACGAATCTCGTTGAGCACTACAAGAATAATCCATATGTGATCGGCTGGCAGGTCGACAATGAAACGGCGTCGAATGGAGCATCGAACCCCGATGTATTCGCCGGGTTTGTCAATCACCTCAAAGAGAAATTCGGCACGCCGGAAAACCTGAATAAGGCCTGGTTCCTGAATTACTGGGGCGAGGATGTGAATTCCTGGGAGGACATGCCCACTCGCGATAGCGCGCAGAGCACCGGCTACAAGCTTGAATGGACGCGATGGCAGCAGATGCGCGTGACCAACTATCTGTCGTGGCAGGCTGCGCTTGTGCGGCGGTACGGCAGGCCGGATCAATTTGTTACCACGGATTTTGGTCCTGCGATGAAGGCTGACGTGAACGAAGAGGCTGTCGCTTCCTCTCTCGATATCGCAGCGGTGAATGTTTATCACGGTACGCAGGATAACTTCGATGGAGCTGGGCAGTCGCTGGCCGAGGACTATACGCGTTCGCTCAAGCACGGCAATTTTCTGGTGACGGAGACGAACGCCCAGACCACGGACTGGACTTCGGCATTTCAGTTTCCACCATACGACGGGCAATTGCGGGAGGATGTCTACACTCATATCGCCAACGGCGCGAATATGGTGGAGTACTGGCATTGGGCATCGATTCCGGCAAACCAGGAGACGTACTGGAAGGGGGTTCTCTCGCACGACTTTGAACCGAACCGCGCCTATGCCGAGGTCTCCCGGACCGCTCATGAACTGCAAAAAATAGGCCCGCAACTTGTAGACATGCAGCTTAAGAATCAGGTGGCCATTCTGTGGAGCCGCGATTCCATGAACGCCATCAGCTTTATGCCATTCACTTCGAGCGGCCCGCAGTGGTCTTTTGCGCCTCCTGTAGCCGGCTATGCCTCCCTGGTGCGGCAGTTTCATAACGCGCTGTATTCGCTGAATGTCGGCGCGGATTTTGTCTTTCCGGAGACGACGGACTTCTCGCAGTACAAACTTCTGATTGTTCCTGCACTGTACATTGCCGACGATGCTCTGCTGCAACGAATCTCCGACTACGTAAAGAATGGCGGCCACGTCGTGATGACCTTCAAGAGCGGGTTTGCCAATGAGAATTCCGCGGTTCGCTGGGTACGCGCGCCGGGTCCCCTGCGTGAAGCCGCGGGTTTCAGCTATCAGGAGTTCTCGAATCTGGAGAAGCCTTTGGCGCTTAAAGGCGATCCGTTCCATGCGGGGAAAGACAATCAAGTGATGTACTGGGCTGAGTTCCTGATGCCCGACCATGCCAAGGCTTTGGCATACTACGATCACCCTTTCTTTGGGCGCTGGCCGGCAATTACTGAGAATCAGTATGGGAAAGGCAGTCTGCTTTATGAAGGAACTTATCTCAGCGATGGTTTACAGCGCGCGATCGTGAGAGATGCGTTGAAGAGTGCCGGACTGACGGGTCCCGATCAGCAACTCCCTGCGGCCATCCATGTCGTGAATGGCGTAGACCGGTCTCGGCAAGCGCCTCCACTACTACTTCAATTATTCCGGCAACCCTGTCTCTTTCACCTACTCCTATCCGGCAGGAAAGGACCTGCTGACAGACAAATCAATCGCGAATGATCAGCAAGTCACACTCAAGCCATGGGACCTGGCGATCGTGGAGGAACCGTGAGCAGATGTGATTCTCGTGAGCGATTCGCCCATGCCGCAACGTCCTCCAGACGCGGATTCGTGCAGCTTTGGAAGTGAATCGTTTCTGGAACGGAGCACGCCTGCTCAGTAGTTCACCAGATAGAGCCGTGCCCTTCAACGCCACCGGGTCTTTTTCCGTGGACTGAAATGTCAGGGTCAGTGGAGCTCCGGGATGCAGATCCTTCTGGCTGATTTCGCCCGCCGCCCACGAGAGCCCGGCCCAGACCACCCGGTCGTAATTCTCTCGAATGGGTAGTTCTTTGCCCCCCTGCTCAGCCTTCAGCAAAAAGACCTTGCCCATATTTGTCGAACCTCCTGCCCAGGTGCGGCGGAGGCTGCCGTCCGGCGAATATTGCTGCATGATCAGGCGCAAATCGCCGCCCGCCGGTGCCGGAATCGTAGCCTGAATCACGCCTTTGCCTATGGACCTGAATTCTGCCGTCACCGGCTGGATCGCACGCGGGATTGTCACATCCTGCTGGACGCCAAAATCGTATGCGGGCGCGGCATATTTTCCGAATCCCACCATGGCCATCTGTCCGGGACCGAGTTCGATCGTGTCGCCGGTAAGGCGCGGTACGAAACCGGCATCCCGAAAGAGCAATCGGCCCTGCCCTAATGGCTTCTGCACCTGCGAGAGAAGAGGCAGATTGATCTTCGCCATATTCTGCGCGGGATTCACCACGACATACACGCTGCCATCTCCATCAAGCGCGCCGAAACCATAGGTCTGAACGTCGCCTGGAATACCTCCGAAGGCCTTGATGCGGCCCTCCGACTGGAAGTGCAGATAGAGAGATTGCACGCGGGCAAACCAGCGAGCATCCTGGTCGCTCATCAGCTCAAGGTTTCCGTACGTGGTATTGATCCATCCGCCGCGAGCCACCATCAGGATGAGCGATCCTTTCCATTCCTGGAAAGCACGGCGGTAAATGGTGCCCGTCTTTCCGGGCATGAAACTTGTGGTATCGATGCGTTCCAGTGGCACACCCGCCTGCTCGTAACGGCGCATCTGATGATCGCTGTAGATATCCAGCGAACGCCAGAAATCCATTTCGGGCACGTCACCGGGACGAGGATCTCCGCAATACAGCGAGTCGAAAACCTTTAGCCAGCGCAGGTCGACAGGATTTTTGAAGGGAAACGGATAATACGTGGAGTCCATGTCGCCCCCGAAACCGTTGAACGCCTCCAGGACGACGTCCGGGTTTTTGCGGCGGAAGTTGGCGAGAGCATCCCACAACGCCTCTGAGTTCCGCTGGATGATCTCTTCCTTTGTCATCGTCGCCTCCGCGTGCGGGGTCGCCGCGGTCATGTCCGCAAAGTCAAACAGGAACATGCGGATTCCATGGTCGTGCCAATACTGCAGCGTGTTCATGAAATCCGGCAGAAAGCCACCCTCGAACATGGACATCGCCGTGCCTTGCTTATTGAGCGAGTCCCGCCATTGTGGAGCAGCTTTGATCTGCACGAGCGCATTCGTCCCGAACCACAGACCGGGCGAATCCCGTTTTCCTGGCACTTCTTAATCCATGCATCCGGACCATCCGGCCAGTTTGGTTTCTTCCATGTGCGATAGCCGCCATTGGGATCGAACCAGAAAGCATCCATAACGTAGTAATCAAAACGAGCGCCAGACTTCTTGAGCCGTAATACATTGTCCAGTTCGCTCATTGATAGCGCCTGGGTCAGCGGAACGTTATCCGACAGCTCATCATAGGCCGCCCAGTTGTCGTATACGGATATGGGGTCGGGAATCGTCGGGGAGCCGAGGACGTCTCTGGAATATCGCTGCTGTGCCTGCGCTGAAGACATGAAGCCATTTGCGGCCAGAACGAGGCTGGCAGCAACCGCCAAAATCGTTTCGCACTACTCATCGGCTTTCGCTCCCATCTGTGCGTATACCGGCTCACCCATTGCGCGGCGCAGGGCGAGGCCTAGTGACACGGGTCCCGCAAAACCGTCCCATTGCCCCGCAGTCCTGCTTCCGGCCATAGAAAGCGTCGTCCGCTCCGAGGCGCTGCCAACAGTCTGCTCTAGCGTGATGCCCACCAGGCCGAGATCGGCCAGCGCATTACGGAACGCTTCAGTCTTGAAAAGCTGTGCGTCTGGCGAAGTCATCCGCAAAATTACCTGCAAACCTTGCGCCCGGTACTGCTGGCTCAGGCTTTTCAAGACCACGATCTGTTGCAGCGCTGCGTCGTCCATCATTCCTTGTGCATCGAGAGAAACCGGCAATACGCAGGAGAGCTGCCAACCTTCGTGCCGCTCCATATTTGAGGGATGGTATTTGGCTCCCGCTGCCGATCCGCTTGTTTCTTGCTCGAATGCCTCGGGCCATTGCCGCAAGGGGCGCTGCACAAAGCGGCTGCCTGTCTCCTGCTTCGGTCCTGTCTGCAATTCATTCAAGCTGCCGAAGGCCTTTGCCCCATATCGCCATTCCGGACTCCCGGCGCCAAAATAGCTGTAGCGATTTTGTGCCAGTGACAGCGACGTATTGCTGTCCACCATCCACGGCGAGGTCGAGTGGACGGTGTTGTTGCGGAACACAGCGGTTCCGGCTTTGATGGTGGCCTCATTCAGCAGAGCGGGCGAATTTTCGAAAGGACTCCAGTAAACGGTGTTGTCCTCCATCGTGAGCCCATCAACAGAGCCGCCATTCCACGACAGCAGAAAGATGGCGCCTTGATACTTCGCCATCCGCGGGACTCCGGCCGTTGTTGATGCAGAGGTTTCCGCGCACAACGCTCTGCCTTGTCACAAAGCCGGCGCCGAACACCGCGACGCAGTAGCCCTGGGTGTCGTGGCCGTAGTTGTCGATGACCGAGTTCTTCGTATTTCCATAATCGATGTCGTAGGCGCCGCCATCTACTCCGGGGCTGTCTGTTAGATACGCCTCATTGCCTTCAACCGTGCAGTCGTCGCACATCCACGTCCAGATCGCATTCGGAGTGCCTATCGTCTGGGTAATCTGCATGCCGGTATTCCACGCGACGCTCGAATCGATTCTGCCGTTGCGCACGCGGAACAGCACAATGCCGTCACCCTGCACGTCATGAATTGCGGAGTTGCGGATCACGACATTCGTGCTCCAGTCCTCCTCTGGCGGATAGCCAAGGTCCCCCCCGCCCACCACGATCCCAACCCACTGGTTTGTATTCCAGGCCGTCACGCCGTCCACCAGCACATCGTCAAAATGCTGATTCACGCTGCCCGGAGAAATCGTCACCAGCCCGCTCTCTTTGTGCTTCAACTCACCACCGATTACATCGTGAACCGCAAGGTTGGAAAGATGAATATGGTGCAGGATGCCGTTGTTCCGCTGATGAAGACGCCATACGTGTTACCGCCCGCGAGATCGAGCGAATCTATGTCCCAATATTGCTGATTGAATAGCCGGAGCGCTTCTTCGCTTTGCCGCGGCGCTACCAGCTTTGGTCGCGGTCCTTCGCCATAAGCGGTTAGCCGGATCGGTGCGCCTTCGGCGCCTGATCCTTTCGGAGCGAGCGCGCCTCGCATGTTGTTCCTCGTCGCAGCCGTATCGTGTCCCCCGGGGAAAAGGTGACAGCGTTGACCTGCGCCAGGCCGTTCCATGCGGTTTGTGGCGAGCTGCCGTCTCCCGGCACTCGCGCACTGCAATCAACGTAAAACGTGCGCCCGTGCACCGGGCCAGACGCAACCTGCGCTACACAGACTGCGCACGATACAAGCAGAGAGAATAGAGAAAAGATGTCTAAGCGTGAGCATCGGCAAATAAAGTACTGTCCTGGGAGAATCTCAAAAGAAAAAGCTCTGCCGCGATATGTGCTTCGCGGCAGAGCCCGTGAAGTGGTTCAAGTGGAGGGTTTAGAAAATAAATTTGCCTGCAATCTGAATTTGCCGGTTTGCTTCGTTTCCGGTCTTCTCTCTGGATCTGGCCGAACGTGCCATCGGAAAAGACTCCATCGGGATTTGCGAAATGCGGCGTATTGAAAGTATTGAAGGCCTCAAACCTCAACTGGAGTCTCATCGTTTCCTTGATCGGGAACTCTTTGAAAAGTGAAGAGTCCAGATTGATGTAACCGGGTCCTTCCACGATATTGCGTCCGGCAACGGAGCCCATTCCTTTGTTGTTAAATGCCGATGTATCGAAATACTGCTCAGAGTCCGCTTGCCCCGCGGGAGATTTGGGTTAGTCGTAACGTTTGGCCTGAGGCCCGGCGTAAGGGCCGCACCGCTCAGAACCACATTGACTGGCGTCCCCGACCTCATGTTGTAGATGGAATTGAGCTGCCATCCACCAAAAATCAGGTTCGTGGTCCTGCCCCAGGTTGGGGAAGAATTTCTGGCCCGTGCCGATCGGCAGACGCCAGAGCCCGCTGAAGATGAAGTTGTGCCGCACATCGTCATCCGAAGTTGCATACTCGGCCGTGAGGTCGTAGGGATTCGCGGGATAGTCGTTGTTCAAACCAACATCAAACGGCGCCGGTCCATTGTCTAAACTGTGGCCATATGTGTAGCTCGCAAGGAAGCTCAGATTCCGAGATTCACGCTTGGTCACTTTCACCTGCAGGGAATTGTAATTTCCCATTCCCGCGTCAGTCAGGTATTGGATTTTTCCCAAATCCGTGGTGAGCCGATTATCGCCGTTATTGGTGTTCGGGTCATTTGGGTTGGCATTGATGTCGCCGACCTCATACGACAGGTCATGAGAGACGGACCCGACATACGAAAGGTTGACCGCGATCGAACTTCCCACTTGCCGCTCAAGCGTCAAATTAAAGGAGTCCGCACTGCCTGTCTTCAACTGCGGATTGACGGCGTATGTCGTCTCGAGGTTTCCGTTCGGCAGGTTGGCCGGAATGATAACGCCGGTGGAAGGAATGTTGATTGCCGTATTGCGCGGCACGCCGGAATCAAGGACGTATTGGAACGGACCGTTGTATGGCCAGTTTCCGTACGCCGCCTGATTCGCAAACGGCGCGTTCTTTGTGAGATAGTCTTCACGCCCGTCATTTTCCGGCGAATAGAAGAGCCCGAAGCCGCCGCGAATCACCGTTTTGTTGTCGATCTGATATGCAAAGCCGAAGCGCGGTCCGAAGTCGTTCTTGCGCGAATTGATCAGAGCGGCGGAGTTTCCGCCACGTCCGGCAATCAGAATCGTGTTGCTGGCAATGTCGTAGTTCGACATGTAGTTGTTGGCTTCGGTATACGGGGTCTGATACTCGTAGCGCAATCCGTAGTTCAGAGTCAGCCTGGGGCTTACCTTGAACGTATCCTGCGCGAACAGATCGAGATCCCCGGCCTGGGTGTGCGGTTTGGTCAGTTGCAGGCCGATGTAGACATCCTGCGGTAGCCCCGTCACCAGGTCCGCTATATCTGAACCTCCGTAGCAGTTCCAACCACCTGGGACGTTGCAAGCATAGCTGAAGTTATTAAACGTGAGGTCGGAGGTCTGCGCGTATCCGAAGCTGTCGTAGTAGTCGTACCCTGTCGGGAACAGAGAGAAATTTGGATGTGAGTTCAGGCGGCGGTAATCGCCGCCGATTTTGATTTCATGCCGTTCGATGCCGGTCCACGTAACCGCATCGGTGTACTGATAGTTGGCGTCAAGCACATGATATGGCTTGTAGGATGATCCGCCTGCCAGGTACCCGTCGGCCATGAATATATCGGGAAACGCTATCGTCGCCGGATATCCGGGGACAGCAATGTTGCCGACGCCGTACTTTGTGGAGTAATCGGTCCCATTCAGCAGGCTGTACTGATCGAGATAGTAGCGGAGATAGCCGAACCTGAATTCATTGACAGCATGCGAACCGAAGATGTGATCTTCGGTAACGGAAATCGACTGAGCGCCACCGTCCTGCTTATTGGCCTGATCCGCGTCTCCGGCCCCGGGAACAACCGTAGCCCCGTGATAGGGGTCGGTAACCAACTGATTGTTTGCTCCCCAGTGATACACCACATAGAGCTTGTCGGCGGAGCCCATGTTCTGGTCGAAACGACTATCTACCTGATCGTTGTTGTTAGTTGGTAGGCGAGTCCACCGCGAAATTGTCAAACCAGCCGTTGTCTATTCCGGGCCTGTTCGGCTTGGGGAAAAAATTGAGCAGAGTGTTCAGGCCGGCCGGGCTTACACTGCCGGGTACGTTTGGATTCGCGGCTGGAACAACATTTCCTGCGTACTGCTGCGAGCAATAGCCATAACAGCTTGCGGTCACGTAAGAATTAAAGATCGGATCCACGGTTCCGGCTGGAGGTCCACCGGCGGAGCCCGCGAGGGGGTCAACCAGGTTTGCAAAACTGACTGAACCGTCCGGCTGAACACCGATAAGACCGAATGGGATTGTGGAATCGAGATAAGTGTAGGCGTTCTTCTGTCTGCTGCCTTCATAGGAGACGAAGAAGAAGGAGCGGTCTTTCTTGATCGGACCACCCAGCGTTCCGCCGAAATTGTGCTGCTTGAGGACAGACGCCGGCTCGGGACCGCCGCCAAAACTGTAGGGCCTGGCAGCGGTAAAATTAGGTCGGAAGAACTCATAGGCGTCGCCGTGAAATCCATTGTTTCCAGACTTGGTCTGAATCGCGATCACGCCGCCTGACGCGTTGCCATACTCGGCGTTGTATGCCGAGGTCACGACCTTGAACTCCTGGACAGAATCGACACTCGGGCTGACGGTGACGTCCTGCGTGCGGTTTTGGGTTGATTCGATGCCATCCAGTTGAACCGAATTGGCGAACTCTCTCTGCCCGCTCACGGACAAGGCAAAACTGTTGATGCTGCCGCCCACCTGAACCACCCCGGGCACCAGCGCGGTGAGATCATAAAAATTGCGGCCAAACAGCGGAAGATCAAGAATGTCCTCTGTCTGCATCACGGCCCCCGTTTCCGAGCTTTGCGTCTGCAGCATGGAGGGCGCCGAGGTCACGACAACCGTAGTGCTCGCCGCGCCCGGCCTCAGGGTGAAGTTCAGCGGCAGATTCTGACCGATCTCCAAAGTGGCATTCAGCGCTATAGCCGTCTGGAATCCTGGCGCGGATGCCGTCACCTTGTACATGCCCGGCGTTACTTCCGGAATTGTGTACTCGCCAACGGCGTTCGTCCGCCCCCGGAACTCAACGCCCTTACTTACCTCGGTTGCCGTAACGGCCGCGGCCGGAATCACGGCGCCGGTGCTGTCGGTCACTTGTCCCGTGATGGTTCCTGTAGTCTGGGCGCTCGCCTTGCAGGCGAAAAGAATGATGAAGCAAGAGGGTAGCGTACAGGCCAAAGGACTTCAGTAAAGCTTTTTTCATTTTGATCTTCTCCTCGCACTCAACCGCGGACGGCCCTGCGGCAAAGCTGGTTCCCGCCCGTCTGGTAAGCCGGAGCGCCATCCCATCGGGCTACTCCATGCATTTTGAGTAAACGAATTCTCAAACAGGACAAAGCTATCTTCCCTGATCTACCTTTGTCAAGATTTCTTATTTGGCTTCAAAAGACCCTGTCAAATCGCGGATTTCGTATCGGACGGGCAGGCCCCTTCCCTGCTCTTGCCGCGTTCAGTAAATGCTTTCTGGAGCTACCCAAAAGTCCCCTCGCTGACAGACTCTTACCATGCTTTCACTCGCCCTCAAAGGCCATACGCCCAAAGCAGGCTCCCAGAAAATGTAACTTCTCCGGGGCCAATCGCCTGATTCTGCGGTCCTACGATCTGGGCGCGCCCGTTTGGTCCAGGCGCGTTAGCGTGTAGTGGTGCTTTACGATCTGCAGTCCCGTCTGCGCCCTCTGCTCGAACTCGGCTTCCCCGTCGCGCAGAATCTCGCTGCCGGTTGCCTTGTCCTTCACTTCGGTCCCGAAAGACAGAATGAGATTGGCGTCTTCCAGGCGTGAGCGCTGATCGAGATCGCTGTCGTATTCCCGCGACTGTTGCCACATGGGCGTCTTCAAGAGCGCCAGGTTGATCCCCGCTGCGAGCTGCTCCGCGGAAAACGTCCCGACTTTCGTCTTGTCTATCGTCAACTCATACTGACCCGGCTGCAGGTCGTTGACTTTCAGCGTTTCCTGATCTTCAGAAGCAAGGTCGCTTATCTTCAACACGAAATTCATCAAAGCGTTCTCAAAGTTGAAGGGCAGCGGCAACGCCTCATCGAGCTGGTCCCATCCCAGAACATTCTCGTGCGCCGAAATCCCCGTGACCTGGGTCCGCAGGCTTTGCGTAACCGCCTGCGATGTCGCCGACAAAGTGACCGCGCTCACCACAGGATCGATATGCCAGGCCTTCATCACCGACTCCGCCATAATCCAGTGGAGCGGCTCCGAAGGATGGATTCGGTCAGGAACCAGCAGCGACGCAAACGATGGGTCCGCTGTTTTTGCGCGCTCCAGCAGCTGTTTCACCGGAGAATAATCGTCCACTACCGGCAAGCCCTCGCGCTGTCCCAGGGCGGGCGTCGCCTCCGCGTTTTGTTCGATAGTCGCCATGTATCCCGCGAATTCAGTGCCGTGCGTAATTTCGTCATACGGAGTGTTCTCAACCAACGTGATCCGCGCCCCGGGTGCGGCAGCGCGAAGCATCGTGAGCAGCCTCTCGTATCCGGCCTGGTAATCGCGCGAATATCTTCGGGTCTGGCGGAACATAGTCGCCGTCGTTCATTCCCAGCATCACCGTAACAACCGTGGGGTTCCACGGCTTCACATCGCGCGCCACGCGAACCGCAGCATCCCCCGCATAGCCGCCCGTGACCTTATCGCCCGGAACCCCGGCGTTGTGATACGTCACTTGCAATGTGGGATAACGCGTCGCCACAAAGTCCTGAATGTCCCGCGTATAGTACCGCTGAGCCGTGATGCTGTCGCCGTAGAACGTGAGACGGTCGCCATTGTGGAGATAGAAGTCCTGGGCGTAAAGGGCCCTCCCGCTGAAGAAGGCCGAAGCCGCGAAGACGACGAAGATGTTGCGGAGGAAAGAAGATCCCTTGGAAGATTTCATGGTGTTGATCGTGACTCCGTACTCAACTGAACCGTAGTGCGCCGCCATTGCTGGGTGGAGGGAATCCCAAATCGCATCGCGCAAGGCTTCCGATCACTGAACTGATCATGGTAGCCGCTGATCGCATACCCCGGGCAAGAAAACATTTACTCAAAAGTAAACCTAACGAAGCTCTTCCGTTATTGTCAAGCGGCCGTAGTGGCTCGTCGCTGCGAATGTCCAATCGAGAACCCTTCGAGATCCATCCCTTCAGACCTCATTTCCTGGCATCCGTCCGCTTCGACCTTTGTGCCTGATTCGTCGACGAAGGCGAGGTTCAAAAAGCGCGCCGACCGGCCTCTAAGCGGTGCGGCCTGTCGGTTTCCTGTTCAGGAGAAACAATAATCCCACCAGCGCCATAAGCGAAGCCATTCCTGCCAGCCCCATCACTCGCAACACGGCCACCGTATAACGTCCCTGGCTGGGCACATAGTTGCAGCAATAGAGCAGCACTATATCGCTCAACGATCCTATCTTATGGTTGCTGGCCTGAATCAGCGCCAGCCGTACGTCGCGTGACGGATAATTGATTCCCGAAAGATACTTCGACATCCGCCCATCGGGCGTTTCAATCATGATCACGCTCGAATGCGCGAACTGGTCCATCTTGCCATCCGGTCCCGGCACGCGCACGTAGTGAAAGCCCGTAGCCTGCGCCAGATCGGTAATAGACTGCTGCGGCCCGGTCAGGAAATGCACGCTGTTCGCCGCACCTGCATCGCCCAGTGTCGCAACAAAACGCTGCTTCGCGTCGATCGACTCCGCCGTCGTATCGGCAGGATCGATGCTCGCAACGATCACATCATACTGATTGCCGGCCGTGAATCCAACGCCGCGCAAAGCGTCAGCCATTCCGTGCAGCACCTGCGGGCAAAGCATTCCACAGTGGTAATAAACCAGCGCCATCACCACCGGACGCGAACCAAAATATTTCCCCAGCGTTACGTCCTGTCCCGACTCATCAATAAAGTGATCGCCGAGTGGCAGCGCGGAATTCAGTCGCTGGTCGATGCCCGCATTCTTCAAATATGCCGGCGTTTGTTGAGCTGTGGCGCCCAACGGCCTATCCGCCGAATACGTCTGCGCCCGGAGTGGCGCCGCACAAACGCAGAAGGCTGCAAGCAACACAGAAAGCAAAATGCGGCAAAAATTCATTTATCAATCACGATACGCTTCTAAGAATTATTTTTCCTCTACTGCGGAAGCGGATGCAGCACAATCGTCCGGCCCGTGCGCGCCGATTCGCGCGCGGCATCCAGAATCTGCATGACCACCATGTTCGTATAGAGAGAAGTAAGATCGCCATCCGGTTGCAACTGCCCGCGCAGCACTGCGGCAAGGTAGTGCAGCGAGCTGTCCTCGGGAGCCGCCAGCGGCGCAGCATTCATCGTCTGCTCCGGAGCCTGCTCACTGAATCGCGTCCGCACTTCGGCCGGATCTGGCCGCGGCTGCGGAGCCCCTTGCCGACCAGCGGGAGGCCCCGAAAAGAGGGCACCGGAATGGCGCGAAGCGCGCCCGCCTGGACGGCCAGTCCCGCGTCTGCCTGGACGGCCGCCCGCGTCTGGGCGACTGCCAGTCGTGGTAGCCTTGAAGGCAGAGTTCCTACCGACCTCATCCAGCTTGGGAGACATCCACTTACATGCAGACGAGCTATAACGGACTGCCCTTGCCCGCCGGTGGCGAGGCGATCCAGTACGCCGATGGAAAATTCACCATCCCTGATCATCCCATCATCCCATTCATCGAAGGCGACGGCACCGGCCGCGACATCTGGCGCGCCTCGCAGCGCGTCTTCGACGCAGCCGTGGAGAAGGCCTACGGCGGCAAGCGTTCCGTAAAGTGGTTCGAAATCTACGCAGGCGAGAAGGCCTTCCGCGAATTCAAAACCTGGCTGCCCGACGATTCCGTGAACGCCGCCCGCGATCTGCGCGTCTCCATCAAAGGCCCGCTCACCACGCCGGTAGGCGGAGGCATCCGCTCGCTCAACGTGGCTCTCCGCCAGATTCTCGATCTCTACTCCTGCGTCCGCCCGGTCAAGTATTACGCAGGCGTGCCCAGCCCCGTAAAGCATCCTGAAAAACTCGACGTGGTCATCTTCCGCGAGAACACCGAGGACGTCTACGCGGGCATCGAGTTCCGCGAAGGAACCGCCGACGCCAAAAAGCTCATCGACTTCCTCAACAACGACCTGCTCAAGGGCGGCAAGAAAAAAGTCCGCGAAGATTCAGGCGTAGGCATCAAGCCCATCTCCATCTTCGGAACCAAGCGTCTCGTGCGCCGCGCCATCCAATACGCAATCGACAACGCGCGCAAATCGGTAACGCTGGTCCACAAGGGCAACATCCAGAAGTTCACCGAAGGCGCATTCCGCGAGTGGGGCTACGAAGTAGCAGTCGAGGAATTCCGCGATCACATCATCACCGAGCGCGAAAGCTGGATCCTCGGCAATCAGGAAGCGAACCCCGGCCTCACCGTCGAGCAGAACGCGGCACTCATCGAGCCCGGCCTCGAATTCGGCAATGACGAATTTCGCAAGACCCTCTATGCCGAAGTGAAACAGGTCCTCGACTCCATCGGAAAATCGCACGGCAACGGCCAGTGGAAGAAGAAAATCCTCATCAACGACCGCATCGCCGACTCCATCTTCCAGCAGGTCATCATCCGTCCCGAGGAGTACAGCATCCTCGCCTGCCCCAACCTCAACGGCGACTACATCTCTGACGCGTGCGCCGCGCAGGTCGGCGGACTCGGCATCGCGCCCGGAGCCAACATCGGCGACGGCTACGCGGTCTTCGAGGCCACGCACGGCACCGCTCCCAAATACGCTGACAAGGACGTCATCAATCCCGGATCGGTCATGCTCTCCGGCGTCATGCTCTTTGAATTCCTCGGCTGGAAGGAAGCCGCCAGACTCATCGAGTCATCCATGGAGAAGACCATCCAGCAGAAGTTCGTAACCTACGACTTCGAGCGTCAGATGCCCGGCGCAACCAAGGTCAAAACCAGCGAGTTCGCAACGCGAATGATCGCAAATATGTAAGCACAGCTCTCGGTCGTGGGCTCCTGTGCCCTGCGCCCTGAACACTGTGCCTATAAAGAAGGAGAATCATGCGTAAGAAAGTAACTATCGTAGGAGCAGGCAACGTAGGCGCCACCGCCGCTCACTGGATCGCCTCAAAGGAACTCGCGGACGTAGTCCTGCTCGACGTGGTCGAAGGCGTGCCCCAGGGCAAAGGGCTCGATCTGCTCGAAGCCATGCCCATCGAGAAGCGCGACTGCCACATCATCGGCACCAACGACTACGCCGACTCCGCCAACTCCGACATCGTCGTCATCACCGCCGGAATCCCGCGCAAGCCCGGCATGAGCCGCGACGATCTTCTGCAGACCAACTACAAGATCATGTCCGACGTCGTCGGCAAGGTCACCGCGCACTCGCCCAACTGCATCCTGATCATCGTCTCCAACCCGCTCGACGCCATGGCCCAGGCCGCGTTCCGTCAGGCAAAGTTCAACCGTGAACGCGTCATCGGCATGGCCGGAGTCCTCGACTCCGCCCGCTTCCGCACCTTCATCGCCGAAGAGCTGAAGGTCTCGGTAGAAAACGTAACCGCCTTCGTCCTCGGCGGCCACGGCGACACCATGGTCCCGCTTCCCCGCTACTCCACGGTAGCCGGAATCCCCATCACCGAGCTCATCGAGAAGTCGCGCCTCGAAGCCATCGTGCAGCGCACCCGCGACGGCGGAGCCGAGATCGTCAAGTATCTCAAGACCGGCAGCGCCTTCTACGCGCCCTCCGCGGCAGCCGTCGAGATGGTCGAAGCCATCCTCAAGGACAAGAAAAAAATCCTGCCCTGCGCCGCCTACCTCGAAGGCGAATACGGCATCAGCGGCTACTACATCGGAGTGCCCTGCAAGCTGGGATCGCGCGGCCTGGAGCAGATCATCGAAATCAAGCTGACGCCGGAAGAAGACGCAGCCCTGAAAAAATCCGCCGAAGCCGTAAAGGAACTCTGCGCCGTAATCGGCGTCTGAGGACTGGCCGTCCAGGCACACGCGCTTCGCGCAAAACACAAAAGCCCGCTTTCGAGCGGGCTTTTGCCTTCGGACGGAATTGCAATCTACTTTGGAAGTACGGCCATATCTATATGTCTCAGAGTCAAATTTCGAACGTCTAGCTGACGACCAGGAAAGTTTCGAGTTTTCTCCATTGAAATTTTCTGAATACTTGTCCACGCGGCAGTGATAGCATCGGTCGAATTCCTGGAGCAACCCAGCCATGAAACGATTCCTTGCCGTATTCCTCTGCCTCATGATTCCCGTCACAGTCCATTCGCGGCTGACAACAGCTATAAGGTCACCTATGACGGAGGATCGATATCAGACGAAAGGTAGGGTCCAGCGCAACACTGTCGTTCGACGCGCACACAGTTCAGCTCACGAGCAAAGATGCAGACATTGTCACCATTCCCGTTTCAAGCGATTACTGAAATCAGCTACGGGACAGGATGTGCACAGACGGTGTCGGCGCTGCGATCGGTCTCGCCGTATCTTCATTCGGCGTCGGCGCATTGATGGCGAAATGAAGACAGAAAGAGCAGACTAAGAAGAAGCATTTCGTCGGCACTACACCTGGGTCGGACGGCGACAAAAAGGGTGGCTTTGTCATGCAGTGCGACAAGAATGACTATCGTCGGCATATTGCTCGGCCTCGAAGGTGTCACCGGCAAAAAAGCAGTGGACTCCGACGCGATGACCGTCAAGAACTGATCTAAGCTCCGCAGCAAACGCCGGCAATGGCGCGCAATCTGCACTTCTTCCTCGCTCGTCATAACCATCACGTTCGAGAATTGTCCGGAAGCGCCGGGCCTGATGCCAAGAAACTCCAACCCTTGGCAGATGCGCCCGCGCACCACGTCGCTGTGCTCTCCGATGCCCCCGGTAAACACCAGCAGATCGAGACCACCAAGCTCCGCCGCATAGGCGCCGATAAACTTGCGCACGGCGCTCGCAAAAATCTCGACAGCGAGCGCGGCATCGTGGTCGCCCTTCTCCATTCGCGCCAGCAACTGCCGCATGTCGCGTCTCGCCGCCCGCAAGCGCCGCAAATCCGGACTTCCGGTTAAGCATCGTCTCCAGCGCATCCGCATCCATGCGCTCCGTGCGCATCAGAAAAAGCAGCACGCCCGGGTCCAGATCACCCACGCGCGTGGCCATGGGAATCCCGCCCGTCGGCGTAAGCCCCATGCTCGTATCCACCGATCGTCCATCACGCAACGCCGCCAAACTTGCGCCGCTGCCAAGATGCGCGCATACCGTACGCGCGGGGATTTTCTTCCCCAGCCGATGCACAATGGATTCATACGACAGCCCATGAAATCCGTACCGCTGCACGCCCTTGCTGCGAATCTCCTCCGGCAGCGCATAGACGAAAGAAATCTCCGGCATGGTGGCGTGAAACGCAGTGTCGAAGCACGCAAACTGCTGCGCATCCGGAAGCAGCCGCTCCGTTTCCCGAATCAGCTCCAGGGCCGCAGGAATGTGCAGCGGCGCAAAATGCACGGCGGCTTCGAGGGTCCGGATTAGTTTGTCCGTGATCCGCTGGTGCTCCCGCAGGTGCGGGCCGCCATGGACTACGCGATGTCCCACAGCCACCGGAGTGGAGTCAGCAAATTTAACCAGCGCGCGCAAACTCTCCTCAAGCGCCTTCGCCTGCGTGTCCAGCGAGTAACCTTCGTCGAGCAGCACCCGTACCGGCGCTATCCTCCACGCGCAGCCTGCCATCCGGCTTGCCTATTCCGTCCGCGCCTCCGCGCAGCACAACGGTTTCCTCGCCGTTCTGCTCCGCGAAAAGGCCGAATTTGAGAGAAGACGAACCGCTGTTGACCGCAAGAACCAGATCGTCCGCCGCAGGCGTCACGACTTCCACTTCCAGTTACGGATTGCGGGCGGGTCAATTCCATTCTCGTGCGCGTAATTCACGTGCTCGATAATCTGTCCCTTCAGCCAGTCCTTCACATGCGCTCCAACCTCCTGCAGTCGCGGCACGCGATCGATCACGTCGATCGCCAGATCGAAGCGGTCCACCTGATTCAGAATCGCCAGTTCCAGCGGCGTGTTGATGTTGCCCTTTTCCTTGTAGCCGCGCACGTGCATATTGTCGTGATTCGTGCGGCGGTATGTCAGCTTATGGATAAGCGACGCATAGGCGTGAAAGTTGAAGATGACCGGCTTGTCTTTGGTGAAGATGGAATCGAAGTCGCGATCCGAAAGCCCGTGCGGATGTTCCGTGTCCGGTTGCAGCCGATACAGGTCAACCACGTTCACGAAAGCGAATTTTCAGGTCCGGAAATTTCTCGCGCAGTATTTCCACCGCAGCCAGGCTCTCCTGCGTCGGAATATCTCCGGCGCACGCCATCACCACATCCGGCTCCGTCCCGGCGTCGGTGCTCGCCCAGTCCCATATGCCGATGCCCTTGGTGCAGTGCTCAATCGCCGCATCCATATCCAGATACTGCAGGTGCGACTGCTTGTCCGCCACGATCACATTCACGTAATCCGTGCTTCGCAGGCAGTGATCGGCAACACTCAATAAACAGTTGGCGTCCGGAGGAAATAAATCCGGACCACCGATGGGCTCTTGTTCGTCACCACATCAAGAAAACCCGGGTCCTGGTGAGTAAAGCCGTTGTGGTCCTGCCTCCATACCAATGAAGTGATAAGCAAATTCAGCGACGAAATCGGCGCGCGCCACGTAATCTCTTTCTTGCTCGACTCCAGCCACTTCGCATGCTGGTTGAACATCGAATCGATCACATGGATAAACGCCTCGTAGCTTGAGAAAAATCCATGCCTGCCCGTCAGCAGATAGCCCTCCAGCCAGCCTTCCAGCGTGTGCTCGCTCAGCATTTCCATCACGCGGCCATCGAGCGCCAGCTCGCCGCCATCCGCATCTTCCGGTTTATACGCGGCCAGCCACGTTTTCTTGCTCGCTTCATAAATCACCTGCAGCCGGTTCGACGCCGTTTCATCCGGGCCGAACACGCGGAAATTCGTCATGTTTAGTCGCATGACGTCGCGCAGAAAATGCGCCAGCACATCGGTGGGCAGAGCCTCCGTCGCGCCGGGCTTTTTCACCGTCACCGCATAGTCGCGAAAGTTCGGCATGTCCAGCGGCTCGCGCAGCAGGCCGCCATTGGCATGAGGATTGCCGCTGATCCGGCGCTTGCCTTCAGGCGCCAGCGCCCGCAACTCAGGCAGCAGCCGCCCATTCTCGTCGAAACAGTTCCTCGACCTTATAGCTGTGCAGCCACTGCTTCCAGCAGCTTCATGTGCGCCGAGTTGCCAATGACATCGGGAATCGGTATCTGATGCGCGCGCCAGAAGTCTTCCACCTTATGGCCGTCCACTTCCTTAGGTCCGGTCCAGCCCTTCGGCGTGCGCAGAATAATCATCGGCCATCGCGCCCGCTCCGCTTTGCCCGAGGAACGAGCCTCTGCCTGGATACGCCGGATCTCCTCAATGCAGCGCTCCAGCGTCTCCGCCATCTTCTGGTGCATCGGAAAAGGATCGCTTCCCTCGACATAATAAGGAGTCTAGCCATACCCGCGAAACAGCGCGTCCAACTCCTCCGGTGTAATGCGCGCCAGAATCGTCGGATTCGCAATCTTGTACCCGTTCAGGTGCAGCACCGGCAGCACCGCGCCATCGCGAATCGGATTGAGAAATTTATTCGAATGCCACGAAGTCGCAAGCGGGCCAGTCTCGGCCTCGCCATCGCCCACCGCCACCGCCACAATCAAATCGGGATTATCGAACGCCGCGCCAAACGCATGCGAGAGGCTGTAGCCCAGTTCGCCGCCTTCGTGAATCGACCCCGGCGTCTCCGGCGTACAGTGGCTGCCAATTCCGCCCGGAAACGAGAACTGGTGGAAGAATCTGCACAACCCGGCTTCGTCCTCGCTCTTATCCGGATAGATCTCCGAATACACGCCCTCCAGATACGAATTGGAAAGCGTCGCCGGCGCGCCATGTCCCGGACCCGCAATATAAATCACGTTCAGGTCAAGTTTCTTGATCAGCCGGTTCAAATGAACCCACAAAAACGACTGTCCGGGATCGGAACCCCAATGCCCAAGCAGTCGCTGCTTGATGTGCTCAGGACGCAGCGGCTTACGCAGCAGCGGATTGTCGCGAAGATAGATCATGCCCGCAGAAAGATAATTGCAGGCTCGCCAGTAGGCGTTCATCTTCTCAAGTTCGTCAGGGGACAGCGGCCCGGCAGGCAGGCTCGCCGCAGATGTTGCAGAGGACTGGGTCTTGGACGGGCTCATGCAGATAACCTCAGAAGCCTGTTGGATGCGCAGACTAAGACACCAGCCTACCAGTCTCCACGACGTGCGGAGCGGTTACCCGAACCGAGGCCCAGGCACGCGGTTTTTGCCCGTGGCGTCGTTGAAAGCAATTACCCATGCCGGCTAACGCCTCCCGGCGGCCAGCGGGAGCAGCCGTCCAGGAAGACTCAGAATGGCGCGAACCGGACGGCGAGTCTAGCAGATCAGCTGGTTCCGCGCGACCTTCAATCCATCCAGCCGTCCCAGCAACGTTACCGCAACCAGATCCGGTTGGAACAGCGAGTTCGCCATCTCCATCACCTGCTCCGCGGTCACCGCTTCCACCTTGTCCAGAATCTCCTGCTGGTCCAAAGAAGTAGTTGAAGTACATCTGCTGCCGAGCCAGATTCGACATGCGCGACGTCGAGCTTTCCAGCGACAGCAGCAGATTCCCCTTCAACTGGTCCTTTGCCCGGCGCAGTTCGTCCGCCGGCATCAGTTCCTTCTTCAGCCGGCTGAATTCCGCCATCACCAGATCCACCACCTGCACCGCTTTCGTCGACGACGTGCCTGCAAACACGCACAACGAGCCCGTATCGCTGTAAGGATTCAAGTCGCTGAAGATCGCATACGCCAGCCCGCGCTCTTCGCGAATCGTCTGGAACAATCGCGAACTCATCCCGCCGCCCAGCACCGTGTTAAGGATCAGCGTCGTATACCGCGACTCATCGGCCACCGGAGGAGCCGGCACGCCCAGGCACAGCTGAACCTGTTCCAGCGATTTCTTGTTCCGCAAATTAATCCGCGCAGCGGTCTTCGGAGCCGGGGCCGAAAACTCACTCTCACCCGCCGGCAGCGACTCAAAGCGTCGCGTCACCTGCTCCACAAAGCTGTCGTGCTCAATGTTCCCGGCGGCCGAAAAAACCATGTTCCCGCCCAGAAAGCGCGACCCATAAAAGTCGAATAGCATCTCGCGCTCAAAGCTGCGAACCGTCTCCTTCGTTCCCAGAATCGGCTTGCCCAGCGGATGATCCTTCCAGAAGTTCTGCGTAAAGATCTCGTGCACCAGATAATCGGGATTGTCCTCATCCATCTTGATCTCTTCCAGAATCACACCACGCTCGCGTTGAATCTCTTCGCTGGCAAAGGTAGGATTCAGCACCAGGTCCGACAGCACCTCCAGCGCCGTCGGGACATGTTCGTCCAGCACCTTCATGTTGAAGCAGACCGTTTCCTTGCCCGTAAATGCGTCCAGGTTGCCGCCAATCGCGTCCACCTCCCGCGCCAGCATCTGCGCCGATCGCGACTTCGTTCCTTTGAACACCATGTGTTCCACAAAATGCGAAATCCCGTTCACCTGCGGCAGTTCATGACGGGAACCGGATCGCACCCAGACTCCCATCGCTACCGAGCGAATGTGCTCCATCTTTTCGGTCAGAATGGTAAGTCCATTGGGAAGAATCGTGCGGCGTATATTTCTTTCGTTGTCCATGAGGTTCGCGCTCTTTCCTGGCTGCTGAGCCCTCGCTCGTGCGGGCTCGATTTCTCTGAAGGGGCTACCCTGTCGCGTCCGCGAATCATCCCGGGGAGATGGCGTGAAATGCGCTATGCTGACACAGAATCCGGTGTTGCGATGACGTCAGGCAGGGAAACTACTATCTCCATTTTAGACGCTCCAGGGGCCCCGAACGATCTACCTCTTTTTGGCCTTAAAAATGAGCAACTTGCAGCCATACTGGAGAAATTTTCCGCGCCCGGATACCGTACCCGGCAGCTTTCTCGACGCCCTTTACCGCCAATGGGCCACCAGCCTCGGCGACGTCACAACTCTCTCCAAAGAGCTGCGAGCCCAGCTAGCCCAGGCCGGATACGCAATCGGTCTCCCGAGCATCGCGGAGACCTTTCGCTCCGTCGACGGAACCGAGCGTTACCTCATCGCCACCGCAGACGGTCAGACCGTCGAAACCGTTTGGATGCCCGAAGGCGACAGCGGCGAAACCGGCGACGGAACCGAAGCCGCCAACTATCGCGACTCCACCATCTGCGTCTCCTGCCAGATCGGCTGCGCCGTCAACTGTCAGTTCTGCCTCACCGCCAAACTCGGCTCATCCGCAACCTCACCGCCGGAGAGATCGCGGGACAGGTCGTCGCCGTCCTCCGCCGCCACAGGTCGAGATCGGCCGCGACCGCATCAACCTCGTCTTCATGGGCATGGGCGAGCCCTTCCTCAACTACGACGCCTTCATGGACGCCGTCCGTCTGCTGGTCGAAGAAATCGGCATCGCCGAATCGCGCATGACCGTCTCTACCTCCGGCATCGTCCCCGGCATCGAGCGCTTCGCCAAGGAGCAAATCCGCCCCCAGCTCGCCATCTCACTCAACGCCTCCAACAACACGGTCCGCGAGCAGATCATGCCCATCACCCGCAAATGGCCCATCGAAGCGCCTCATCGAAGCCGTCCGCCAGGTGCCGCTCCGCCCCGCGCGAAAAAATAACCTTTGAATACGTGCTGCTCGGAGGCGTAAACGACCGGTTAGCGCACGCCGACGAAGTCGTCGCGCTGCTCCGCCGCGTCAACCGCCCGCTCAAGGTCAACCTGATCGTCTGGAACCCCGGCCCCGGCATCCCCTACGACATGCCGCAGCCCCATCAGGTAATCGAGTTCCAGCAGCGCCTCAAGCTCGAACGGAATACCCGCCTACATCCGCCGCCCAAGAGGCCGAGACATCTACGCCGCCTGCGGCCAGTTAAAGCGCACCGTCCAGACACAAACCGGTCCGCCCGTCTGGCTCCCTCGCATGTCCGACTTCGCGGAATGAACATCCTGTCAATCACGCTGCATCCTGAGCGAAGCGACCACTGGGGCGAAGTCGAAGGACCTGCATTTTTCGCTTATCAAGCCGACGAACTTCATTAACCAAATGCCTGGTGCCCACATCTCGAAGAGACGTGGGAGCGACGATACTCGACCTTGGTTCACTATGACGCCGAAGGCGCGAGTCCCTGAACGGGAAGTTCCACGGCACCGCTTCCCCACCATTCCACAAGCCTTACGGCATGCGAGCCGGCTTAAGCGTGAGCATAAAGTGCATGCGCTCCGCCGCCATGCTTGCTGCGGACAGTTCTTCGGCTGGTTTTGCTCCTGCGTAGCGTTGGTAATGGTCGTCACTCTCTTGACCCGCAACCTGCACAAACTCCACCGAGCGTGGCGCATCGGGAATGCGCGCCCCGAACCAGTGCGGATCATCGCGCTGCGCCCAGGTAACCAGCGCCAGCACGGAACCGGCAGCATACGCGGGGCCGCTGGCCTCATCCGGATTAGGGCCGCGCGCGTGTACCGCCTCCATCGCGTTCGCATTTCCATAGAGCGCGGCAACGGTGCGGGCGTTACGATCCACGTACATCGTAATCGCGCTCCACGCCAGCGGCTGATAGGGCAGGCTCGCCGGCAGCGCTGCCGCCGCGTTATTCACCACCTCTTCTCCGCGAACACGCGCCGAAGTAATCGGCAGAGTATAGACAGAGTCATTGCCTCGAACCGGCATGTGACACGTCGTGCATTCCTCCACAAAACGCGCGTCCTTGCCGTAAGGTTTCAGTTCCAGCCCGCGCCAGCGCCCCCAGCCCCAGCCATCCGTGTTCTTGTAGCGCGCAGCGTCCTTCGCCATCAGCTCCACCTGCACAAAGCTCCCGGGATACACAAGGCTATCGGAGCCCGCTTGCTGACTCCACGCAACCTTTGCAAAGCGCGCTCCATCGGGCCACGGAGAAATATTGCCCGATCGCGCAGCCTCAATCGCAATCTCGTTCCCCAGCACAAATCGGAAGGTGTTGTTATCGCCGCGGTCAGTAAAACTCAGCGGCTTCCAGCCCTCGAAAGTTGAATCGAAGGGAAATCCGTCTGGCTCCGCTGTTACACCAGCCAGAGACACAGGCGCTGCTGTGCTTTCCGCATTCTCTGCTTTACTCGGCAACGGACCCCACGGCGCGAGATACTCCTTAATCGTTGCCAGTTCCTCCGGAGCCACCCTGGCCCCGGAATGGAGCGCAAGAAATCGCGGCAGCGGCATTGCGCCAAGTTGAATCATGTTGACCGCCTCATAGAGCGCGGCCTTTTGCGCGGCTGCCGGCTTCGATCCGATGGTTGAGAAATTCAGATGCCCGCGCGCCGTCAGAATATCCTTCCGAACCAGCCAATAGCCCGGCTCGATCTGATCGAACCATGACAACCGCCGCTCATTCGAGTGACAGCTATAACAGCTTCGATTAAGAATCTGCCGAACCTGAGGCGGAGCCTCTATTTCCGCGGTAGCCGGCGCTGCCGGAATTTTCGGCCGCACAAGTTGCATAAGGGCAACTATCACCACGCACGCTATCGCTAGTCTGAGCAGCATCTTCATGGCTCACGCTCCGTAGGCGCAAAAACCATAATAGCCATGATAGATCAAGTACCTGCGATGAAAATAGGCATCCTTTGATGGGATAGTATGGCCATATCTCAAAAACAGAACACCGGCTCCTCGCATGCTCACAAAGCCGTTCGCCCGCCTCACCCTCTTCGCACTGGCCGTCGCAACCGCCGCCATCTGCTTTGCTCGCGCGAATGACACCATCCCCGGACTCAGCCTCACCACTCCCGACCGCCTGCAAGACCCCGGCTGGTGGCCCACCAAAGGAACTCCCGCCGCCAGCGCCTACGTCGGAGAAGCCGCCTGCGCCAAATGCCACGCCGACCTCGTCGCCACGCAGCACACCACGCCGATGTACCACGCGGGAATGCGAGCCGCGCAGTCCACCATTCTCGCGCAGCATCCGAATCTGAGCTTCCACGAAGGCGCCTACGCCTACTCGATCCAGCACAACACATTCTCAGTGAGCAACGGAACCAACTCCGCTTCAACACCCATAGCCTGGGCCTTCGGCAACGGCGAATACGGCCAGACCTACATCCTCAAAACAGGGGACCAATATACCGAGTCGCGCCTCAGCTATTACACCTTGCTCCACGCGCTCGACATCACCACGGGGCACTCCGCCGAAATACCGTCTAGCCTGCAACAAGCCTTCGGCCAGGCGCAGAAATCCGATGCCGCTCAACACTGCTTCAGTTGCCACACGACTGCGACGGTCACCTCAGGCAATTTCGATCCCGAAAACGCCATCCCCGGCGTCACCTGCGAAGCCTGCCACGGACCCGGCGCAAAACACGTCGCCGCCATGACCACCGGCCAATACGATCAGGCCGCCGCCACCATCACCAATCCCGCCTCAATGTCGCCCACCGATTCAGTAGACTTCTGCGGAGCCTGTCACCGCACCTCGTCCGACGTAACCATGCTCCTGCCAGCCAACATCGGAATCGTCGCCGTCCGCTTCCAGCCCTACCGCCTCGAAAAGAGCCGTTGCTGGGGCAGCGCCGGAGACCCGCGCATCACCTGCATCGCCTGCCACGACCCCCACAAGCCGCTCGTCCACGATCTGGCCGCTTACGACGCCAGGTGCCTGGCCTGCCATCGCACCGCCACACACTCGCAGCCTCACGCAACCGCGCCCATGTGCAAAGTAAGCACCACCAACTGCGCCTCATGCCACATGCCGAAGTATGAAATCCCCCAGACCCACGCCTACTTTACCGACCACGACATCCGCGTCGTGCGCGCCCGCAACACGTTCCCTCAATAATCGACCGGCACTTCCTGAGGCACCGCTTCCCCATCCGCTCTCGGATCAGTCGCCCCCAGATGCACCGGCGAGTCGGCATCCGCTTCAACCGCATTCCCCCGGCCCATACTCTGGAAGTACCGTGGCCACACCGTCACAATGTGCCCCTGGCTCCGCAGCCCCGCGACCACATCCGGAGAAATCCCGTTCTCCACCCAAACATCGCAGCCCGAAAAAGTTCGCTTCGTAAAACGAGCCGCCTCCAGAGCCGCCTGAATATTCATATCGAAATCCGCAATGTTCGACACAAACTGCGCGTGCGCCTGCGCCTGATTGAACCCGCCCATAATTCCGAACGCGATCCGCCGGTCGCCCTTCTCCATGAACGCCGGAATAATCGTGTGCAGCGGCCGCGTGCGCGGGCGAAGCGTATTCGGCCTGTCCCGGCTTCAGCGTAAAGCCATCGCCGCGGTTCTGCAGCGGAAAACCCGTTCCCGGAGCCACCAGTCCGCCACCGAACGCGCCCGCATTGCTCTGAATCAGCGACACCTCATTCCCGTCGCGGTCCACCACCGACAAGTAAGTCGTATCGCTAGCCTGGTGCGAAAGCTCCTCCGTCAAATCCGACGGCAGCACACTGCAATTGGCCCTGTCCGTAATCAGCTTCGCCCTCTTCGCCGCCAGCTCTTTCGAAATCAGTATCTGCGTCGGAATATGCGTAGCGTGCGGGTCGCCGATATAGTGCTGAAGATCGGCATACGCCAGATTCTTCGCTTCGATCTCCACATGCAGCGACTTCTGGCTATTGTGTCCCCACTCCTTAATTGGAAAGTGCTCCATGATATTCAGCATCTGCAGCGCCGCAATGCCCTGCCCATTCGGAGGCATCTCGTACACCGTCCATCCGTGATACGTCGTGCTCACCGGGTCCACCCACTCCGGCTTGAACTCCGTCAGATCATCGGCCTGCATAAAGCCGCCCAGCTGCCGCTCCAGCTTCAGAATCGCATCCGCCGTCGGCCCTTCGTAGAACCCGTCCCGCCCATGCTCCCCAATCAGCCGCAGAGTCCCCGCCAGCTCCGGATTCTTGAACAGCTGCCCGGCGACCGGAGCCTTCCCGTCCGGCAAAAACACGTGAGCAAAATCCGGATTCCCCGCGAACGGCATCCCGTAAGTCTTCCAGTTGTCCGCATCCGTCTCCGTCACCGCAATTCCCTGCGTCGCCAGCGCCACCGCCGGAGCCAGCTCCTCCGCCATCGACAGCCGTCCCCAGCGCGCATGCAGAGCGTCCCACCCCGCCACCGCTCCCGGAACAGTAATAGCGTCCACCGTCCGCATCCGCGTCAGGCCCTTCGCCTTCAGCGCCTCAATGCTCAAATCCTTTGGAGCCCATCCACTCGCGTTCAGTCCATACAGCCGCTTCGTCTTCGCGTCATACACAATCGCGAACAGATCGCCGCCCACCCCGTTCATCATCGGCTCAATCACGCCCAGCGCGGCATTCGCGGCAATCGCCGCATCCACCGCGTTGCCGCCCTTGGCCAGAATCGCCGCCCCCGCCTGCGAAGCCACCGCCTGGCTCGTCGCCACAATCCCATACTGCGTCATCACCATCGACCGGGACTGCTCTCGAGCCGGGTCCTCCTGCTCCGCAAACAAAGAAGGAGCAACCAAAGGAACAGCCACCACCAACACAACCAGCTTCTTCACTAGATCTCGCATAGTCCCCATCGCATCCAGCACGATTTCGCGTGCTTCAATTCGTAATCGCGACCGTCAAGACAGTCGTCTGGGAAAGGCTTGTCGACCCGGAATCGACTGCCGTCACCGTAACATTGGTTGTTCCCACAGGTGTCGTAGGGGTCGAACCACCACTATTACTCCCGTTGCCTCCGCAGCCCAGGATGAGCGCTGCCCCAAGAGCAAGTGCAACCGCGAGAAACAAGGGCATCCAGCGGTTACCTGCTGTCGAGAACTGCCTCAGACGCCTTCCAGCCCGGCGACTTCCCCCCAAAAAGCCAATACCAAGAAGAAATGCAAACGACAAAACCGCGTTACGCGAAGGCCGCTCGGGAACTTGATCAGCGGCAACTTGAACATTAGTTGCCAATGTAAGCGTCGTAGTGGCGGCAGCTCCGTTTGGCGTAAGCGACGAGGGAGAGAAGCTGCAAGAGCTGTTCGCAGGCAGGCCGGAGCAGCTGAACTGCAAGGTGCCGCTATAGCCGTTCTGTGGCGTCACAGTTAAAGTGGCCGTACCCGTTTTCCCCGCGGGGATGCTGAGCGATGAAGGACTCGCGGCAAATGTAAACGTCGGTGCCGGGGCATTGCCCTGGCCAGTCACCGGAATAGAGTTAGAAATACTCGAGCTGTAGTTGGAATCTCCTGAGTACTCCGCGGCCACCTGTTGGGTGCCATTCCCGTAGACAGTTGCCGCAAGCGGGACACTTCCCTGCTGGCTGCTCAGGAGGGCGTTGATCGTATACCCGCCGGGATTGGGCACCATCAGGTCCGGGATTCCGTCGCGATTGAAATCAGCAGAGGTAATCGTGGGTGGATAGATACCCGCCACAGGAAACGCATAATTAACGGCGGCCTGATAGGTACCGTCACCATTGCCCGCGAACACGCTGAAGGAGGACGCAACCGCTGTGCTGCTCGTATTTGGGACATACAATGCCACGATATCCTGCAGCCCATCCCCGGTCACGTCAGCAGCAATAAATTGTTCAGGAGTTTCATCCTGAACACTCACCGGATGGGTAACCTGAGGCTGAAATGTGCCGTCACCCTTGCCTAACAATATCCCGAGAGTGTTATCGGCTTGATTCCATATCGCAAGATCAGTCACCCCATTGCCTCGCGACTGTAACATCGTCGCAATCACCGGCGTATTACCGGTGGAGTAGGAAACCGCTGGGAGAAATGTACCATCGCCTTTGCCAAGCAGAATCAGCACTGCATTTTGCCCGCTCAGCGTTACTGCCATATCCGCATATCCGTCGCCGTTGAAGTCCTGAACGACAAGAGATGTCATTCCCGCCAGGCCGGAGCTGGTGATTGAGGTACCGAATGTTCCGTCTCCCTTACCGGGAAAAATGTAAAGAGTCGGAGACGTCGATGACGTGGTATCCGTTACAGTCAAATCGGGTATTCCATCTCCGTTGAAATCTCCCTCCGCAGCGAAATTGAGAGAGCGATTCCCGCTACCGCTCGGAGAAAGGAGCGTCTCATTGGTCGGATACGTTCCATCTCCCGCGCCGAGAACAACATTCATCCCGTCGTCCTCAAGTTGCGTAGGCGTGGGATCAATGTTAGAGGAGAAGGCAACATCCACAATGCCATCTCCGTTATAGTCAGCCACAATTGGCGGGCTGCCACCGCCTGCTCCAAACTGCGGAATATCATTCCCCGCAGTAAAGGTGCCGTCGCCCTTGCCGATGAATGGCTGTAGCCGTGTACCTTTGACGTCGGGATTTTCAACGACTAACAGGTCAGGAAAACCATCGCCGTTTAGGTCACTTGCATAGACAAACTCTGGCAACTGCGCGGTAAATGGCGTTAATGGAGAAAAGCCGCGGGCAAAGGCTGTCGAATTCAGATCAGCCGTTCCAAGTGTGCTGTTGCTCGTCTGATTCGAAAAACTGATGGAACCAGTCGGCGCTTCCGATCCGAATGCCGAAAGCACTGTTGTGAATGAAGTACTGTTCCCCGATCCGGCCGCAGAAGAAAGTGCCACGCTTGTCGTCCCAGGTCCGCTGACCGTCACCGTTTGTCCGGCGGAAGTGCTCGAAGAATATGTCGCAGTCGGCAGAAATGTTGCGGCCAGCGTATGCGTTCCAACGCTGAGAGCGGTTTTCAGGGTTGCTGTGCCGACGGCATATCCGTGCGAAGCATCGCGGACGACCTGGAAAGATCCAAGATAGAGCTTGCCATCATAGAAACTAACTGTCCCTACAGTAACCGCCTGTCCCCCGGCCTGAACCGACGCCGTCAGCGTCGCAATCTGCTGCGCGGCAAGGGAATTTGACGGCGTAACCGTTAGCGTCGTCACTGTAGCTGTCGCTGCCGCAGCGGCAGGAGTCAGGAAGCTGTACGGCAGCAAAGCGAATAATGCAAAACTCACTGTGCCAAACAGATATTTTATTCGGCGCGTTCGCAACAAAAAACCAGCACGCTCCACTCGAATATCTCCCCTGCTCCATCAAACAATCGACCAAAGATACCATGAAGCAATATCCCGCTACGATACAAATCCGCCCCGACCTGCCCCGCCTCTGGTACAGTCAATGCCGAACTCGAAACGGGAAAAAGGAGAAGCGATCATGACCGAGAGCACCACCACCAAAGCCCTCAGTAAAGCAAGCGGCTGGGCCATCGCCTGGGCCATTCTCATTATCATTGCCGGAATCATCGCCATCACCACGCCCTTCATCTCCGGCATCGGCATCACTATCCTCATCGGCTGGCTGCTCGTCGTCAGCGGATTCTTCCACGTCGTCGAGTCCTTCCAGGCCCGCGGCGCCGGGTCATTTATATGGAGACTCATCGTCGGGATCATCTACATCATCGGCGGAGCTGACATCGCCCTCCACCCCGCCCTCGGACTCATCACCCTCACCCTCTTTCTCGGCATCATTCTGATCGTGCAGGGAGTCGTCGGCGTAGCCGCCTTCTTCGGTCATCGACCACTGCCCGGCTCCGGCTGGATTCTCATCAACAGCCTTATCAACCTCGCCTTCGGAGCATTCATCTGGTGGGACGGCCCACGAGCCGCCGCCTGGGTCATAGGAACCTTAGTAGGATTCGTCCTCATCTTCAGCGGCATAACCCGCCTGATGATCTGGGGAGCCATCCACAAATCCCTGAGGCCATCGACCGTATAACTGGACCCATTCGGCGACTTGGCCTGGAGCCTTCATGATCGATCAGTACGATGTACAAGTAAATTGGAAACCGGGGTGGCGATCCCTTTGCTGCCGCAGGCGCAAGTGGAGCGATGAATCTTGCTGATAGTGGCAGAAGCTCTCTTCGATGAGAGCTTCCCCGCCGCCAACCGTGGGAGCAAGGCCGCTCGATTTGGCCTGATAGCGGATCTCAAAAAGTAAAGCCGGGCTGGTTGGCCCGGCTTTCTTCAGCATCACCTTTGGGAACTGACTTTGGTTTTGAGGCTCCCTAACGGCAGTTCGGGAACTTGAGCGATGCGAGCCACGTGGCCCAGTTGAACCTTAAGTTCGTATCGTAGTACTCGTTCGCGTACCAGAACGTGCAAGAGTCCCCGGCATCGAGGGCCATGCTCGTGTAGTCGCCCCAGCGATCACTCGTATCCGGTTGTGAGCCCGTGCCCTGTTTAATTAGAGCCTCGGCCTCAGTGGTGCCGAGAGGATCACCCGCCGTCTGGCCGGCGTAGTAGATCGATGGGAAGTCACCTGCGGTCCCACTCGAACGGCTGTACCCAAGGGCGATGTCCCCCGACTTGTCCATGGCGACCGAGCCCATCCAGCGGTACTCGCCGTCATCCGGGGTCTGCCCCGATTGATACAGAGACAAGCTGGTCGAGCCTAGCCCCTGGGCCCGGAACTCGTACCATGTCGCCGCCACAGGACCAGTGAAGTTACTGGCTTCGTTCGTGCTGTGAGTCACCAGAAAGTGCTGAGTGCCGCCCTTAGCATCGTTAAAATGCGCCAGTCGGTACATCAGTCGATCGCCGAGCGTGTCCAGTTTGGCCGTTGTGCCCGGCTGCGGGACACAGTCAGTGGTGAGCGAGGGGCCGCTCGTGCAGTACGCCAAATTGAACGCGGGCACGCTGATCGGCATACTTCCGTTGATCCCGGCGAGGGTTGACTTCGCAGGATTCGCGAAGTCCACCGTGAACACGAACTCGTAAACGTGAGTGTCACCGGGCAAAAAATTGTCGATGGCTCCCAGTAAGACCTCGGGCCCATTCGGCCCATTCGCTGTGTCATCATCGGCCGGCAGCATGCTGTCGTCGAACAACGTGCCGTTTGAGTTATCGAGAATGCAGACTTGCGCCGCGTTGCTGTTGCCTTTCCGCATAAGAGTGGCCTGATACGCGCAGACGTTCACACCCTGGAAGCCATCGTTGTTGCCGAAATCGTTCTGGGTCTGGTAGTAGACGTTGGGTTTGAGGCCCCACTTCGGGTAGTCGGGGAAGCCCGTCTGAGGGAAGGCGTAACGGTAGTAACTGCCCGTCGCGTCGGCAGTCTGCGAGACCGCGACGCACGTATAGTAGGGAGGCCCGGCGAACACGTTCTGTGCCGCCAGCCAGCGGTGATTCGTCTTATCCCACTGGATGATGATGTCGCCGTCGTTGTTCGTCTCGCACGGTGCGCCAAATCCCTTCCAGAAGTTGGTGCCTGAGAAAGGCCCCGAGATGAGGGTTCCGGAAGCCTTGTCAAACACGGCATAGCAGGTGTTTACCCACTCCACTACCTGAGTGTCTCCCACCGCCGCGTTGGTGTCGGGAGGCGCAACCTCTTGGAGTGCAACACTCGGGCAGTTGAGAAAAGAAGTGTTACCGACCCCCTCGAAGCTCAAGCCTATGGTGGCGCTGATGACAGAGGCGTTCAACGGCTGGACGGCGCTTGCCACCTCCGCGCCATGGCTTCGCTGAACACCCGTCAAGTGCTGCATCTTTGGCAGCATAGGGGCGTGCATCAATCGGACGCCCTGGGGAGCTGGGGCTTCCTTCACCATCTCGGCCAGCGACGGCGAAACGTCAAAGTGAATCGGTTTGTTCACTACCGCATTGCTGAGCACCTGAGGCTGGCTTGGTCTTTGCTGCGCCCACGCCGGAACGGCGCATATGACCGCCAGACACAGCACAGACAGGCTGATCGTACACATTGTCAAGAACCGAAATATCTTGATCATAGGATTCTCCTCCTGGTTTACGTTGGAATTGGAATTTCCGTTTAGCTGCCCCGTGGTGTACCCGCTTGCGGGGTCGTCCGCAGGAAGCCGCGTAAAACAAGGTTCACGATCCGCTAGAGAAAGTGGCTACTAGTGAACGGGCAGTAGCGGATTCAGCTTGGAAAACAAGCCGTGAGCATCAGGTGAGGTAAGTTCAGGGGGATCAGGAGTCCAATCAGAACGGTGCCCCAAGAGACGGCAGCAAGCGTAGGCGGCGTCGAACTGAATGTCAAGCAGAATTTTGCATCCCAAAGTGCTGATTTCTTTGCGGTGCAATTTGCCAACAGGGGCCTCCGTGTGGGTGAATGCGGGTTTTGTTAGATACCCATAGAAAAAGCCCGGCTGTCGACCGGGCTTTTTCTATGCAGCTGTTACATCAGTTATTGATGGGGGCACCCCTGTCCATCGGTTACGGTGTTCAGGACATTGTTCGATGCCGCCAGTTGGCGGCTGTAGCAACCTCCAAGCGTATCTTTGTAAAAATACGTTTGTTTGCTGCTCTGCCCGCTGTTGGGTCCGAGAGAATAGCCGGTGGGCGAGGCAACAAACGTCGCCGTGTCCCCGGAGCTCACTTCGTTGCCTACATTCGAACGAAAGATAGGAAATCCTTCGAACGTATCGGTCTCGTTGCGTTGAAAGTTCTGATCGACCGTGCTGGTCTGGTCGATATCGCCGTTACTCTCAAGCGTTTCGAGATAGGCGAGGGAGAAAGGATACGAGACGTTGTTCTCCTTGGTGGTAAAAAGGAAGCCCGTCTGAGTCGTTGTCTTCTCGTTCACCGTTGAGGTTTGCACCACTGCCTGGCCGAACGTGGTTGCAGTAGAGGTCACGTTCTGGGCATTGCTGAAATTGACGTTGCCCTCAACCTTTGTGTTCACACGGCCATGCGAAGTGTTGACGTAGCCTGCAATAGTGAAGTTTTGCGCGCTGGTCACCGTCGCCGAACCCCCGCCATCGCCGCTTGAATTGAACGTGATGTTGCTCACGAGCGTTGGATTGGGATTCGCGAGAGTGTCCTCTGTCACGGCTCCGGTCAGTTGTTTGCTTCCGTGGTCCTCATATACCAACAGCGTGGCGACCGTGCTGAAGTATTCGAAGGCGTTATACACGGTTACGCCGACCGTATGGGGTTGTCCGTCGTTCAAAGCGCCGGCGAAAGGCGTCAGATCCACGCGATACGGTAGAAGATTAAGTGTCTGCACTCCCGGAATCGGGATCCAGAGCCCGGGATCCACGCCACCCGTGTAGATCCATGGAAAGACTGGCGCCACGCCCGCCTGTTTGCCATCGATGCTGACGTTTACCTGACGAAAAGCTGTGTTCCCGCAGACTCCCACGTCGCTCGCAACGCTGCTCGGCAGGCACAGGAACCACTGCTCTTCCTCATTCTGGCTTTGTGCGATCACATCGAGATACACGCTCTCAATATTTTTCGGCAATGTGAAGGTCTGCGTCAGCTCCGGATTCGCTGCGTTGAGTGTGGCGCTGCCATTCCCGTTATCGGGCAACGGTAACACCAGGTCTGCCGTTCTGGGAGCCGGATTGACAAAGTCCGCCTGGTAGAACTCCAGCTTGAAAGTGCCGAAGATGGTCGAGGTCAAGCCATCGGCGCCAACAATATTACCCAGGCTCGCATAGCCGGTTTGCGGCGTCTTGAAGAGCGAGGTGTAGTCGGTGAGATCGCGCTCCACGTGCCACGTGTCGGTCTCGCTCTGCAAAGGCTCGGCAGTGGTTCCGAAATAGATGTTCACATTGCCGAAGAAGAGTTGCCCTGTGCGGTCAAACTGCACGCCGGCCTGAATAGAAAAATCGGCGGTGAGAATGACCTTCGCCCACGGACCCGGGCACCCTGCCGGAGGAGTGAAGTTAAAGGGCTTGTTGCTGAAGTCGGCAAAGGCCTGGTCGGTGAGCAGCGTAACCTCGCAATGCTTGGTGTTTGGCCGTGCGACCAGCGGATCGGCCGTGGCTTCGAGCGAGGTTCCGGTTGTGATCGGACTATAAAGCGATGCGTTGGACTGAGCTGAAAGAGGAAGTGCGATAGAAGCGGCGAGCACGGCAAAAAGCGGGGCTCGAAGATTCAGGCGGCAAAATCGCGAAGTATGCATCGAGGATCCTTTCAATCGAGGCATGCTGGTCGAATGTGAACGCGAGCACCCTGGCATGCCCAGCTATGTTGCGGAGCTTTCCCACAACAGGAAGAGATTCAACGCCACAACAACGCTCGCCGTCAACCACCCCAGCCGCGCGGTCCACCGGGAGCACCAAAGCTTCAATTCAAATCATCGTCTTTGTAGTATTTGGTGCTCTTGGCGGTAATTTCAGCCGCAATGCCCTTGTCCGTGAGCTGATACATCCAGACCCCGTCCGACACCGATACCGCTCCCGCCATCGCTGCGCCTTTGTCTCCGTCCTTCGCAGCGACCGTGGCCTGTCCACCAAACTGCCAGCCTGAATTCACAAAATTATTGCGCCCTCGAACTCGCCGAAGGCAGCTGGAAGAACAGGTTCTAAGGAGTCTGGGAGCGCGGGACAGTAGAGACACTGAGGACAGGCAGACATTCGCGCACTCCCTCCCTTCACACGAGATTTGTTCGCAGACTATTTAACATCTCCGAAAGCCGTAACCGAAATCCTGCGGAAGAAATCCAGAAACACCTGGAAAAAGTAGACAGCAGAAGGCGCGCTAGCCACAGCAGACGGGCCTTTTGCATCAGCGTCGGTGCAGTTCGGATTGCATTTCCACAGTTTCCACAAAAACACGTCATTTCCACAGCAAATAATGCTTGCGAACCCCCTTGCGCCCCGAAGGATTCTGAGTAGTATCGAAATCAACGGAGGAGAAATCTTCCAGAAGGAGAGAGTAGACAAGGACTGTCGACGGGGACCGGCAACGGAACTCAGGAAGCAATCGGGAAACTGAGCGCTTACGGAACCTTCGGGAAACTGGATGTTGCGTATGGACCAAGGAAGCTCTTACAACGAACCGCACAACGGAAGTGGCTGGAAAAGGCGGGCGCAAGTTCGCAGGTTCTGGAGAACCCGAGGTGCCAAGTAAGTGTGATTTGGAAGCCGAACCAGATCTTCGACAAATTCGGACAGAAGGGGCGATTACCCGCAAGGGAAGTCGCCCCTTCGCTTTGTGCGCCTGCCTGGCAACGGAAGATACTTCAAGGAATACCCCACGCTGCGGAGAGACCAGCGAGAAACCACGTCAAGTCGGCCATAGGGTGAATGCCTGTCCATAAGCGCGCTTGTCGTTAGGAATCACCTGTTAGGAATCACTTCTCTCCAATGATCTCAATGGGCGCATTGCCCTGTTGGTAACAGTTGAACGACAACGTCAATCGTCCGGAAAGGCGACTTTTCGGCCAAGTGCTCTGCGTTCCACGCTCGCGGAGCGCTGTCGATACGGCGCTAGAGATTTGGCGTCAATTGAGAGCCGAAAGGCGCTGCACTTCTCCGGCAACAGAATCGCTTACCTCGCTGCTCTGCTTCCGATGCACCCATTCGGACCCTACATCGAACATAAAACTCCGCCTTGCGATAGCGTCCACAGCTTCTTGGAAAGTACAATTCACGAACCGAAACGTACCCGTCATACTGCAGATCGGCTCCATGATTAACCTAGCTAGTTCCGCCTTCAGGTCGCGCTTTCACATGATTGCTTACTGGGTAGCGACCGCTCTGGTTGTCTCCGAACTGGCTTTGGGAGGCGTATGGGATATCCTGCACGTGCCTCAGGTTCGCGGCCTCATCGAACGGTTAGGCTATCCTCAATATTTTCTGACCATCCTCGGGATATGGAAACTGCTCGGCGCTGTCGCGTTGGTCATACCGAGGTTCCCGCGACTCAAGGAGTGGGCCTACGCCGGTGTGTTCTTCGACCTGACGGGTGCTGTTGCATCGCTATGTGCCTCAAGCTTAGTTGATGCAAGTACGATGGCATACCCGATCGTAATGACGGGCGTTGCAGCTGCGTCCTGGGCACTCCGTCCGCCATCCCGCCGTCTTGCTCCCCAGGTGAGCTACTCCTGAAATGAGTTGGCGATCCAAATTCACAGGCTGCCGGGTGTACGGAAAGGCGACTACTCGGCCAAGTGACCACAATCGCGTTTATCAGAACCTGATTCTGAGATTGATCCTTCTCTAAACGCGATAAGCGTTACAGACGCTGCACTCCAGAGCACCGCTGCCAATAGTTGACTTTTTGGGCTCCGCCTCTCCGGTGAGATCATTCCAGGCTTTAGGAGTCAAGCCAAAGCTCTTCCGAAATGCTTCCACAAAGGCGGTGGTTGACTGTATCCACTGCAGTAGGAGACCTCCTTCACGGCTTGCGAACGGCGGCCAGGAAGGTCTGGTAAGCTGGGGTCGCTCTTCAAACGAACTTGGATCGAGGATAGACAATGCGTATTCGTGCTCTGATTCTTGCAGTTGCTGTGACGGTGAGTGGTGGTATGCAGATGCGGGCGCAGATGAGTGGGCCCCCGCCGTCGCCGCCGGTGGGTACAAAGGAAGACCCCGCGAAAGCGGTGGACGGTTTGCTCTCCATGATGGAGTTCCAGGTAGTGGGCGCGGCGAAGGCTATGCCAGCCGATAAGTACAGTTTCGCGCCGGCGCAAGGCATCTTTGCTGCGGGCCAGACGACGCAGTTCGATACCGTGCGCACCTTTGTGGCACAGGTGACGCACCTGGCGCAGGCGAACTACTTCTTTTTCGGCTGGAGCGGCATTAAGCCTGACCGCGACTTGAAGGCAATCGGCTCCATTACGACGAAGGACGAAGCGGTGGCTGCACTGGAAGCATCGTTCGTCTACGCGCACAAGGCGATTGCGACCATCACGACAGAAAATGCATTTGTCGCCATCAAGCCGGTCGACGGGTTCAGCACGCGGGTTACGATTGCCGCTTTTGCAGCGGCCCACGGGAATGATCACTATGGTCAGATGGTGGAGTACCTACGGATGAACGGCATTGTGCCGCCGGCAAGCGCCAAGTAGTAACTGGTTAGCGAGTCAGCAAGATGCGGCCCTGATCGGGCCGCTTTCTTTGTTTTTTGGGAGAGACTTTCAGCGAACCAACCCATCCTGAATCACCGAGCCCTGATTGGGGAATGCATTAGTAACGAGACGGCTTGTGTTTACCAAAGGCTTTGGTTCAAGTGGACGAAAAACCGGCTTGTCGGACAAGTGACTGCTGCCAATTAACTCGTTAAGGCTTTTTCAAGGAGCGCAAAATCGCCAAGTCGCTCACAAAAGCATAACTCATAGACTATAACTCATTTTATATCTATGACTTAACTTTTTTTGGAGCACCAAATAGCGTCAGGAAAGCATCCGCCACATGCATCTCCAGGTCCCTCGGAGACGGCCTTCCCATCCGCGTCACAAACACGTGCCGGTAGATCATCGGCCCCAGCAAAAGAGCCAGCCCGACCTCGCGGTCGATCCCTGGCCGCAGCGCCCCAATCCGTTCGCCGCGCTCGATCATTGCAATCAGCGCCCGCCGCGCCGGCTCCATCACCCGGGACCGCCACGCGTCGCCAAATTCGCGGTGACGCGCGCTGTACGCCATCAAATGCGGCCAGATCCGCTCTTTGAGCACCTTCCGGTGCGCCGCCGGCTCATATACCAGCTGCGCAATCAGGTCCGCCCGAAAATCCCAGGACTCGAACTTCGGAGGATCCTCATCCAGCCCGTGAATGTACCCCATCACCTCCAGACACAGCGCGTCTTTATCCGGCCAGTGCTTGTAGATCGTGGCCTTGCTGACGCCCGAAGCCTCCGCAATCGCATCCATGCTGGTCGCATCAATGCCCCGTCCGGCAAACAGCTCCGCCGCGGCCTTCAGAACTTTGCCGTGTGCCAGTGTGCTTCTAGTCCTGGCCATCGCTACACTTCGATTTTCGAAAACAGATAAGCGCCCATACTAAGGAAGACCAGAGCAATCCCCGCCAGAACGGCAATGTCAACTTCGGCTCTGAACTGCCAGGACTGAATCAACGACCCGCGCAGCCCATCCACGCCATAAGTAAGCGGATCGATTCTGGTAATCACCGCCATCGCCACCGGCAAGCCCTTCAAGGGAAATAACGCTCCGGAAAGAAAGAAGATTGGCAGCACCAGAAAATTCATAATCAACTGGAAGCCCTGCATGTCCTGCAGAATCGAGCCAATCCCCGTCCCCAGTGCGGCAAAGACCACCGCAATCAAAATCACAAAAAGAAACGCCGCCGGAATCGCCACCCACGAGTGAGGCCGGAATCCCGCGATCAGGCAGATAACCAGAATCAGCGTTCCCTGAATAATCGCAACCGTCGCGCCACCCAGCGTACGTCCAACCATAATCTGCATCCGCGACACCGGAGCCACCAGCGTCTCCTTCAGAAACCCAAACTGCCGGTCCCAAAGCATCGCAATGCCCGAAAACACCGAACTGAACAGCACCGTCATTCCAACCACACCCGGAGCCATAAACTGCAGATAGCTTCCATGTCCCGCCTGTTTGAAAACCGGCCCAAGTCCAAAGCCCAGTGCCAGCAGATACAAACACGGCTGGCCCAGCGAAACTACTATCTGCACCCGCGAGCGCACATATCGCTTCAATTCACGCAGCCAGAGAATATAGATGGCTCCCATATCAACGCCTCCACATCTGAGCAACTTGCCGTAGGCCGGCCTTCGAATCCGCGCTCTCATCGCGCAGCGACGATCCGGTAAGTGCCAGAAACGCGCCTTCGAGCGAGTCGCTGCCCGTCTGCTGCTTCAACTCCGCCGACGTCCCCTGTGCCACAATCGTCCCGTGATCCATAATGGCGATGCGGTGCGCCACTCGATCAGCCTCATCCATGTAGTGCGTGGTCAGGAACACAGTTGTCTTCTCGGTTTCATTCAAATGTTTCACATGGGTCCAGAGCTGGTTGCGGCTCTGCGGATCGAGCCCCAGCGTAGGCTCATCCAGAAAAAGGATGCGGGGAGTATGCAAAAATCCCCGGGCAATCTCCAGCCGCCGCTTCATGCCGCCGGAGAAGGTCTTCACATAGCTGTCCCGCCTGTCCCACAGCTCAAACAGTTTCAGCAGGCGCTCTGCGCGCTCGGAGCGCATCTTACGCGGCACATGATAGAGGACGCCGTGCAAGTCCATGTTCTCGTAAGCCGTCTGCTCCGCATCAAGACTGGGGTCCTGAAACACAATGCCGAAACGCTGCCGCGCCTCTTTCGCTTTGACGGTTGGGTCCAGCCCATCCAGTTCGATCGTCCCGCTCGTGGGACGCAGTAGGGTGGTGAGCATTTTGATGGTCGTAGTTTTCCCCGCGCCATTAGGGCCAAGGAAGGCGAAAATTTCGCCCTGCGCCACGTCGAAGGAGATGTCCTTGACCGCAGTGAAATCGCCGAAGGTCTTGACCAGATTTTGTACGCGAATCATCGATCACCCTCGTTAGAATTGACTCGATACTGAACGGTTCAGTTTAGTTTGTCAAGACTCTTTCATAGCGATAACGAAGAAGGTTCGCGATCAACCCGTTGTGAGGTCTGATCGCATACCCTTGTTCTGATGTGTTAGCCTTGTCGAGGATTTTTCCCCCAGGGAGTCTTTGTATCCGTGTCTGCTCAATCGTTTAAGCTTGCTGCCCTTGCTTTGCCCTGCCTCCTCGCCGTGCCGCTGATGCATACGCAACAGACGCTATCCGCGCCTCCAGTTCCCGACTCTCCTGCGATCGAAAAACAAGTTGACGGGATGATTGCAAAACTGACGCTCGAACAAAAGCTGGAACTGATTGGCGGCGAGGAGGATATGTTCATCCGCGCGGAGCCTGCCGCCGGATTCCCCCGCCTCAAAATGTCCGACGGTCCGATGGGTGTCCGTACCTGGGGTCCGGATACGGCCTATGCAGCCGGCATCGCGCTGGCCGCAAGTTGGGATCCCGAGTTGGTTCGCCAAATGGGGGAGTCGATTGGCGACGATGCTCGCGCCCGTGGCGTGAATTTCCTCCTCGCGCCCGGCGTTGACATCTATCGCGCGCCGATGAATGGCCGCAACTTCGAGTACTTCGGCGAAGACCCCTACCTGTCGGCGCATACTGATGTTCCGTACATTGAAGGTGTGCAGAGCCAGGGTGTCGTGGCAACTGTGAAGCACTTCGCCGCCAACGACGAGGAATGGGATCGGCATAACGTCAGCTCCGACCTGGACGAGCGCACACTTCGCGAGATCGACCTCCCAGCCTTCGAGGCAGCTGTAAAAGTCGCACATGTCGGCGCGGTGATGGACTCCTATAACCTGCTCAACGGCGTACACGCCACCCAGGACCACCACCTGAATATTGACATTCTGAAGAAGGAATGGGGCTTCAACGGAATTCTCATGTCGGACTGGGACGCCACCTATGACGCCGTAGGCGCGGCGAACAATGGGCTCGATCTCGAAATGCCCTCGGGAAAATTCATGAACCCCCAGAACCTGCTGCCCGCGATCAAGAGTGGCCAGGTAACAGAGGCTACCATCGATGACAAGGTGCGGCGCATCTTTCGCACGGCGATCCGCTTCGGGTTCCTCGATCGTGACCAGACCGACTACAACATTCCCGAATATAGCCAAACAGGTCGCGAGGCATCTCTTCAGGAGGCGCTCGAAAGCATCACGCTGCTGAAAAATGACGGCAATCTGCTTCCGCTCGATGCGGACCAGGTTCATACCATCGCCGTTTTTGGACCCGACGCATGGCCAGCGGTGTCAGGCGCGGGCGGTAGCTCGAACGTGACACCCTTCGAAGCCGCGAGCATCATGACCGGCTTGTCGGATTATCTGGGCAAGCGCGTCAAGGTGCTCTATGCGCGCGGCCTGCCTTCAACCGACGATATTTTTACCGGCACGGATTTCGTCGACAAGAACGAAAAACCCGGCGCGCGATGGTGGGAAAGCAAAGCTGTGAAGGTCGAGATCTTCAACAATCCAGACTTCACCGGCACTCCACAGGTAATGACTGCGCCGCGCATCGCCAGCTTCAAATCGGAAGAATGGACGTCGTCCGCAAAGCAGCTTAAGAGCATTCGCTATACCGCCGAGTATCTGCCGAAGAAGACTGGCACCTACATGGTTCTGGCCGGAGCCGGCGGCTCCGACGCATATACCGTTCTAATCGACGGCAAGAAGGTGCTCGAGCAGCCGCACCGCGAAGGACAGGCTCCCCAGTTTGCCGACGTATCGCTAACCGCTGGCCAGCCGGTCAAGGTGCAGGTGGATTATCTGCCTGATGCAAACTATCCGCGCATCGGCGTCGGCATTCGTTCCACCGATGAGCTGGTTTCGCCCGAAGTCGCCAAGCTCGCCGCCATAGCCGACGCAGCGGTAGTTGCCGTAGGCTTCGATTCTGAGACCGAGAGCGAAGGCTTTGACCGTTCCTACTCGCTGCCCTGGGGACAGGATGAGTTGATCCAGGCGGTAACTGCGGCAAACAAGAAGACGATTGTCACGCTGACCGCGGGTGGCGGCGTGGACACGCACCGCTGGCTCAACAATGTTCCAGCACTTGTCGACACCTGGTATCCGGGCGAAGAAGGCGGGAAAGCCGTCGCCGAGATTCTCTTTGGCGAACACTCGCCCGAAGGCCACCTGCCCATCAGCTTTGAAAAGTCCTGGGAGCAGAATCCAGCGCACGACAACTACTATGCCGCGCCTGTGGCTGCGGGCAAAACGCCCCACATTAAGTACGTGGAAGGCGTTTTCATCGGCTATCGCTACTACACCAGCAAACACGTCGAACCGCTGTATCCCTTCGGATTCGGTCTGTCGTACACGACCTTCTCCTTCTCGAATCTGAAGGTCTCGCCGGAGACCGCCTCGCCCGACGATCCCATTAATGTTTCCTTCGACGTGACCAACACCGGATCGCGCGCAGGCGCTACGGTGGCGCAGCTTTATGTCGGTGACCCATCGGCCAAGGTCGAACGCCCGGTGAAGGAATTGAAGGGATATCAAAAAATACGCATCGAACCGGGTGTTACACAACATGTAACTCTTGCGCTTGATCATCGTTCGCTGGCCTACTGGGATGTCGCCTCAAATAACTGGAAGGTCGACCCGGGCAGGTTCGTCGTGTACGTGGGCGACTCCTCGGAAAATACACCTCTGACGCAGGATTTTGACGTCAAGTAATCGAATTCTGCAATCAGGTTTGCTTGAACACCCCGTCCGGAACCACGTTTCCGGGCGGGCTTTATTTTTGCGGCTCGATCGGCAATTTTTTTTACTTCATATAAAACAAAAGGCTTAACGACAAATCCGGCAATCCGCTCGAACGACGCATTCCTTCAGCGGGCGACCGGAATGTACTCCGGACGATAGCGCAACTGCGCCGACGGGAACCGCTCCTTTGCCGCATCGGTTAACTCCACTTTCAGCGGATGCCGCTTCCCATCCAGCTTCTCTGGCCGGAACCCGATGGTGTAGCGGAAGTGGAGCTGGGCGAGGATGTAATCCAGCGCAACCGAGAAGAGACTGGGATTCGACGCGGAATAGACATCCCCGCCGGTCTCACGACTGTAGAAATGAACTAAATAATAGATTTGCTTTCCCTGAGGATCAACGTCCTCGGCGATCTGCGGAAAATTCGACTGAGGAGCGTAAGGCCAGCTGCCATCATTCAGTCCGTACACCACACCCGAGGTCTCCAGCAAGTCTCTTAGGATGCTGTTGGCTTCATTCACATAGGTCGCGCACTGGTCCCCGTAGAGAAAAAGGAAGACCGGAAGCCGCGATGGGCTGGTCTGATGCGTATTTCTCAAGATCATCCGAATCATGCGCTGCATCGCCAGTTCGCCACGCCTATTGGTCCCCAGCACGGGTTTTTGCTCAAGGATCGTCTCCATCTTCGCGAGCGCCGCACTCGTGTCGTTTCCGGGAGCCAGATCGATCTCCGCGTCGCCGTTATCGCACCAATGCGCCACTCCAACGGCATCATCCTCCCCTAGATGAGCCAGCGCAGGTCTAAGAAGCTGGGCCTTTCCAGACATAAACATGGAATGATACCCAGGCGGCATCCTGCTGCCATCTGCCTGATATTCCCCACACTGCACAATCAACCACAATACAACTGGGCGTGTCGTGTTCTGTGTGCCAATGTCAAAACTCAGGATTGGCATTTCGTGCCCGTTATCGAAGATTCGGAAGTCATCTCGCCTTAAATTCGTGAGCATCTCGCGACTATGCAGCCCGGTCTTCGCTTTTTCCGCAATCACATCCACCAGCGTCAGCGAGGAATCAATGCGGAAGGTCGGCGCGGGCGCACCGGATTGCGCCATACAGGACGGGTGGATGAGAGACACCAGAACCGCTGCCAGCGCAATAGATCTCAGTAAAGCTTTCATTGCAGGCATCTCCCCTCAGGAGATACGTCTCAACCCTGTCATTGGTCTCAAGAAAGGGGACAACTAGGGGCTTTTTTTGCCCGCACATAACGGTCCCCTATACCGCTTCGTCTCAGGTAAGATTTCCCAAGCCTTTACCAGAATGAAAAATATGATCTCTTCTTCGTTCCGTCTCCTTGCGCTCCTCCTCTGCTCTGCGCTTGCTCTCGCGAAAACCCCCGACAACAACGCCCTGCACATAACCAGCCGCATCATGTACGTCGATGTAGTCGTACGCGACAGCTCAGGCCGCATCGTGCGTGGGCTGACTGAAAAGGACTTCCGCGTCCTCGAAGACGGCAAACCCCAAACGGTTACGCTACTGGTCCTGCTTAGAAGATGATTGTCGACGGCACGCAGTGGATTGCGCGCTCAATGGCGGCAGCGGAGAACGGCGATTGCCGCCAAAGGTGCGATTTCCCGTGACAAAACACTCATAGCGGAATGTGTCTGCTTAAGCAGACACTTTTCAGTTCCCTTCTTAGTCTCACAAAAAGGAACTTTCGTGGAGTTTCTTGTGGCCGCAGCGAAAATTTCCCATTGCTCTTTTTCTCAGGTAAGATTCCGGCAAGTCTCCGCCTGGATATGATCTCTTCACTGTCTCGCCTCCTTGCTCTGTTTCTCTGCCCTGCGATTGCTCTCGCGCAAACCGCAGTAACCGGCGCCGACAGCACCCTGCATATCACCAGCCGCATCGTCTATGTGGACGTCGTAGTGCATGACTCGTCGGGACGTCTTGTCCGGGGGCTTACGCAAAAGGACTTCGAACTCTCTGAAGATGGAAAGCCGCAGAAGATCGACTATTTTGTGGCGCACAACTATGACCTTGCCGCTCCGCACCCGATCCCTCCGCCTCATCCAAGGAATGAATTTTCGAACGTTCCTGTGAGTGGACCCGCCGGCTCCGTCAATATGATCCTCTTCGATCTGGTTAATACCGATCCGCAAAGCCAGGACTACGCCCGCAAGCAGATGCTCGCATTTCTCAAGGCGCTGCCGCCGGGACAGCAGGTGGCGCTGTTTGTTTTGTCCGATCAATTGCATCTTTTTCAAAGCTTCACCGGCAGCTCTGATCTCCTGACGGCAGCGGCGAAGATGATCAACCCGAAAGATATGCGTCTTATGCAGTCTGACGCCGAGCAGCAGCGCGATATCGATAACCTCGGCCGGATGGAGGACGCACTCGGTGGCCGCGATCCAGGCGGCTCAATCCAAACTCTGGCCAACATGATGACGCAGGAGAATGAGCAATCCAACGAGATTCGCCAGCGCATCACGCTCTCGGCGTTTGCGGACATTGCCGCCGCCGCCGCCGGATATCCGGGACGCAAGAACCTCTACTGGCTTTCAGGCAGCTTCCCCTTCAGCCTGGCTATGCAGTCGCAGTACAACATGACCGGCCCCATACAGTTCAGCACGCTGAATAACCCGGACATGCCGATTTCCGACGCGAATGCCGTCCAGGACACGGCAAAGCTCGTCGCCAACTCGCAGATTGCCGTATATCCAATTAGCGCCGTCGGTCTCGAGGTGGGCGGAGTGGGAGTCGAGGTAAGTGGGACCGCCACCGCCGCCTTGACAGGCGCACCACCCGGAAGCACCTACGGAGACGGCTCGGACACCGTAAAGCACACGATGGGCGACACGCTGGCGCAACAGTTCGTCAATCGCAGCACACTACACGGCGCTATGGAAGACATCGCTTACGAAACAGGCGGCGAAGCTGTCTTTGGATCTAACGATCTTACAGGCGCGCTGAGGCGAACGATGGAGGATGGCTCGAACTACTACACCCTCGCGTATCGCCCGCAGAATCAAAACTGGAACGGAGCCTTCCGCAAAATCAAAGTTGAATTAGAGCAGCACGGTTACTCGCTTACTTATCGACGCGGATATTTCGCCTTCGCCGATCAGGTAACGAATGAAGATATAGCGCAGGAGTTGAATGCGGCCCTTCAACCCGCGGCTCCGGAATCGACGCTGCTTCTCATCAAAAGCGACCTCATCCTGCCCGACGCAAACAATCCAGGCCTTCTCGTCGATTCGACGGTTGATCCAGCAGGGGTCGACTTTACAACCGACGCCGCCGGAATTCGCCACGCGAAGTTGCTGGTGCTTCTCGTTGCATTGAATGATAGTGCGGATGGCAAGGTCGCTGTGCAGTCAGACAGCCCTCCTCAGACCTCAGGCGCATTGCATCTGGACTTCACTCCGGATCAGTATCGGTCGGTTCTGAAAACCGGCATCCGCTTTGGACTGAAACTCCCATTGAAGCCCGGCCATTACCGCCTGCGGCTGGGAGTCAGCGATATGAATAACCACCGGCTTGGCACGCTCGATATGCCGGTAACAATCGGTCCGGCCAGTTAGCTCGCCCGCCGCTTGCGTGAGCTTCCTTCAGACTTGCGTGCGGATTTGTTGCTGGGCATCTGTATCATCTTGCCCTCGCTGTCCGAACTTCCGGCGTGGCGCGCCATGCTTTCCTTAAGCGCATCCATAAGGTTAATGACCTTGGCCGGCGGCTTCTTGTGCGGCTTCTCAACCGTTATCTCGCTTCCCGCAGCCTTGCGCTCGACCAACTCTTCAACCCGGGTCTGATACTCATCTTTGAACTGCGACGGATCGAACTTCGCTGTCAGCTGCTTCATGAACTGCTCGGCCAGATCCACCTCAGCCTTTTGCACTTTCACTTCGGGCTGATCGCCATATTCCGCCACTTCGCGAACCTCTGCGGGATAATAAAGCGTGTGAAGCACCAGTCCCTTGTCGTAATGGCCGCAGCATTACGATCTGCTCCCTCTGGTGCAGCGTAATTTTGGCAATCGCGCCTAACTTCAGATGTTCCATGCCCTGAAAGATAAGTGCATAGGCGCGCTGCCCTGCCGTCTCCGCAACGGTGAAATAAGAAGTCTGGAAATACAGCGGATCTACATCATCGAGCGCTACAAACTGAATGATCTCCATAGTCTCAGAGGACGCGGCTTCAAGGCTGCGAAGCTCCTCACTGGTGATCTCCACGTTTCCACCGCCTTCAACCGGATAGCCCTTAGCCAGTTCACTCCGTTCAATAACCCGCTCGCAATGCGGACAGTAGAGTTGCTGCTTCACTTGCGTTCCACAGACGGCGTGTATTTGGTGAAAACTTACATGCGATTCCCGAGCCGCGACGAAAAGCTTAATCGGCACCGAAATCAGGCCAAAAGAGAAATAACCCTTCCAGACAGTAGAAGCCATAACGCCTATGGGATGAGAACTTTCCCGGAAACGTTGTGGCTTCTTCCGAAAAATCTCCTATCTGGCCACTGCCGGCACCGCTACCCGGGTCGCCGCATTCAGCTTCACTCCCGGCATCTCCAGCTTCACTTTTAGGCTCTGGATCCCCGGCTTGTTCTTGCCGGGAACGATGAAGCCGAGCTCATACTGGTTCTCCAGGCGTTTGCTCAAGTCATTGAGAAAAGGAGTGAACGACACCGGATTGCCCAGTCCCTGATAGTAGAGCACCCCGCCGGTGTTGGTCGTGATCAGGCCGAGCAGACTCTGTCCGCCAGTCGCCAAAAATCCGACCCGGCTCGCAATGCCCATGTCATGCCAATAAAGAGCATCGACGATGACTCCAGCGCGAATCGAGTCTTGAGTCGCGGAATTTACATAAGGATCAGAAGGATCAAAGCGCTCTTCGTAAGGATCGATTCCATCGGTAATGGCCACTACTTCGCGGCGATTCGCTGTATCCCTCGAGGGCCAGTTCTTCGCAAGATCCGAGATGCAGAAGTACGGGCTGGCGCTGCTGCCGGCGCTTCCACCGGGAAGATGCAGCGCACGCAGAGCCAAGTCCTTATTGGCAGTAAACGGCTGCTGGAAGACGGCGCGCCCATTCAACATGTAGGCGATGGCAACCTGCGTGGACGGCGGTAGAGACTTCACAAAGCTTCCAATCTCTCCCATCTGGCGCCCCAGGCTGGTGCGCGCTCCACTGTCAATGAGCACTACCAGCTCCAGCCCGGCGCGGTCGCCCCGCAACGGCGTTACATTGTCCGCCTGCACAGACTTGCCATTTACCTGAATCTTCAAATCGTGCGGCTGAATGGGAGGAGCCTGCTCCGAGTGTTTCGGCAAAACAGTAATGATAGTCTTGACCGGCACCCCATCCGAAGTTTGTGCAAGAGCAGACGATAACGCAATCGTGGAAACTGCCGCAATCAAGCCCGCGGCGGCAAAAAATCGATGAAACTTCATTCTTTTCTCCTCTTTTAATCCCTCTGGACCCGTTATGGGCCTCTTCTGGCAACTATCCTTACCTAAGTAGACCCGCGCGGAGTCTCTCAGTTGCTCAGACGCGTTCGAACAGTCGAAAGACCCTGATCGTGTATTCTCCTGATGATGAAACGTGTGCTGACGGCTCTTGTTTTAATTCCCCTGATCCTGTTGCTTATCTTCAAAGGACCATTCTGGCTGATTACTCCTGTCGTAGGTGCAATCGCAGAACTGGCGCTGTGGGAATACCTCACGCTGGCCGACGCCACCGGCGCGAAAACGCCGCGCATCGCAGCCGTCGTCGCAGTTGCAGCCATATTTGCCTTCATCTTCTTCTTCCCTTTTGTTGATCTACTGCCATTGACTGGTGCCATCGTCCTCGCGCTTCTCATCGTTTGCGCCTTCCGTTCTCCGCTCAAGCGCGTATTGCCCGACACCGCCTACTCCGTCTTCGGAGTCTTTTACATTGGACTGTCTTTGACCACGTTGCCGCTTTTGAGTCAACAGGAAAACGGCTCCTCGCTGCTGGTTTTTCTCCTTTTCGTCGTCTGGGCCGGAGACACCGCCGCTCTCTACATTGGCCGCACCTGGGGCCGCAGAAAGCTCGCTCCGGCCATAAGCCCTGGAAAAAGCTGGGAGGGCTCGGCTGCGTCGATGGTCGGCAGCATTGCCATTACCGGCCTGCTGCTCTGGCTCGCGACTACGCTGCTGGCGCACGACATCGCGGCCCTCTCATATCCCGGTCCGGTTCTTCGCTGGTTTGTCCTGGCCGCCATCCTCAACGTCGCCGCTCAGGTGGGCGACCTGGTCGAGTCGGCCCTCAAACGCGGAGCGGAAGTGAAGGACTCAGGTTCGTTGTTGCCCGGTCACGGCGGAGTTCTGGACCGCATCGACGCGCTCCTGATCGCAGCCCCCGTGCTGTGGTACGCTTTGTTAGTTCAGCAGTCATTTTAAACAACCATAAGACTCCTGAATTCATGGACTTAAGACATTGAAGCAAATCGCCATCCTCGGTTCGACCGGCTCCATCGGCCAAGGCACCCTCAGCATCATCCGAAAGTATCCCGATCGCTTCCGCGTAGCCTCCCTCGCCGCCGGGCGCAATCTCGAAGCTGCATTTGAACAATGCATCGAGTGGCGGCCACAAGTCATGTCCTTGGCCACTGAGGAACTGGCAGATTCGCTCACCTCGCGCCTTAAAGCGGCTGGCGTTACCGGAATCGAGGTCGTCCACGGAACCTCTGGGACTGTTCGCGTGGCAACTCTGCCTGAGGCCGATTTCGTCGTCTCGGCAATCGTAGGCGTGGCTGGCCTTGAAGCCACATATGCCGCAGTTCAGGCCGCAAAACCGGTGGGACTCGCTAACAAAGAAGCGATGGTCGCGGCGGGAGAAATTCTCACAGCTGCTGCCCGGGCGAAGAATGTCCCTTTGCTTCCCATCGACTCCGAGCACAATGCCATTCACCAATGCATGAGAGCGGGCGAAAAACAGGAAATCCGCCGCCTCTGGCTTACCGCTTCCGGCGGCCCATTCCGCAATCTGCCCTTGCGCGACTTCCCCGGCATTACCGTCGCGCAGGCCCTCAAGCATCCCACCTGGGTCATGGGACGCCGCATCACCATTGATTCTGCAACTCTACTCAACAAGGGGCTGGAGATCATCGAGGCCTGCCGCCTCTTCAATCTGCCGCCCAGCGCGATCAAAGTCACGGTGCATCCGCAGTCCACCGTACATTCGCTGGTGGAATACATCGACGGCAGCATTCTGGCGCAGATCTCAGTGACAGACATGCGCCTGCCCATCCTCTATGCCATGAGCTATCCGGAGCGCGTCGAGAGCGATCTCATCTTCGACATGGCCGCGCTCGGACAGTTGAATTTTGAGCCGCCAGATTTCGAACGATTTCCTTGCCTGCGCCTTGCTTACGAAGCCGCGGAAAAGGGTGGAGCGCATTCCATCGCGCTGAATGCCGCGGACGAGATCGCGGTCGAAGCCTTTCTGGCCGGAAAGACCTCCTTTACGGCTATCCCGCGTACAATAGAGGCAGTGCTCCAGGCGACCCCTGAGAGTCATCCCGCTACCATTTCGGAAGTGCTTGCGCTTGATCAGGAAGCGCGCGAGGCCGCCATTAGAGAGTCCCGCAGGTTGCTCAACACACCTCAATAGCACAGTAGGAATTCATCAGTTTATGACGTCTGCTTTAACCGCTATCGTTTCCATGCTGATCGTGCTGGGCATCATGGTGCTCGTGCATGAATTCGGCCATTTTATCGTCGCCAAACTGTGCGGCGTGCGCGTGGAGGTCTTCTCGATCGGCTTCCCGCCCCGCCTGTTCGGCTTCCGCCGCGGCGACACCGATTACCGCATCAGCCTATTGCCGCTGGGCGGATATGTGAAGATGGCTGGCGGAGAACCGGGCGATCCCCGCACCGGCGACCCCGGTGAACTCACATCGCGTCCGCGCTGGCAGAGAATCCTCATCAGCCTCGCCGGACCAGCGGCAAATTTCGTGCTCGCGTTCCTGCTCATGGCCGGCCTCTACATGACCTACAACGAGGTCGAAAACTATCTTTCCGGCCCTGCAATCACCGACGTCATTCCGCAGAGTTCCGCCGCCTGGCGCGCAGGAATCCGGCCCGGCGACCAAATCGTCCGCTTCGATAAAGACCAGAATCCCACCTGGGAACAGATTGAGGATCGTGCCGCCTCTGACGCGAACGCTACCGTACCCATCACCGTCCAGCGCACCGTCGATGGGAAGTCGCAGCAATTTCACACTTCGCTCTACATCTCCGACCCAACCAAAGGCGACGATTTTGATATTGATTCCCTCGGTCTTTTACCCAAGAAGCAAAATGGGCCGCTCGGAGTCCGCAATGTAATCTCCGGCGACCCGGCCGCCAACGCCGGACTCAAGACCGGCGATGAGATCGTCTCCATCGACGGTCAACCCGTCTATTCCGTGGACGCCGTCACGGCCTGGCTTCAACAGAGCCAGGGAAAACCGGTCACTCTCACCGTCCACCGCGGAAGCCAGTGGTTTACCATGACTGCGCAGCCAATCTGGGGCGACAACGGAGCAGGCCGCATGGGATATCGCCTGGGCTTTTATCCGGTACTGCCTCCTTTTCACGTCGAGCATCTCCCTCTCTCCGAAGCAATCCGCGCTTCGATTCACGACAATATCCAGAATTCCGGACTGATCCTCGATGTGCTGCGCCGCATGGTGGCCCGTCCGTCCAACGTGCAGCAGATGAGCGGTCCGATCGGCATAGCCCGGGCCACGGGTGAGGCCGTTTCTATGCGCGGGTGGAAACCGCTCATTGGCCTTATGGCCGGCATCAGCCTGAACCTCGGAATCCTCAACCTTCTTCCCTTTCCCATCCTCGACGGCGGCACAATCCTCTTCCTGATGATTGAAGGCACCCTGCGTCGCGACCTCAATAGCGACTTCAAGGAGCGCATGTACCAGGTAGCCTTCGTCATGATCGTCCTGTTCTTCGTCTTCATCATGTTCAACGACGTAGCTAAGCTGAATATTCTGCCAAAATTGAGGCTCTGATAAATTAAGCGGGAACGGAACCCTCCTTCTCGCTCCGCACTGTCTTCGTTCTCGCCCATGAAACAAACCGCTCAGACCAGACTTCGCGTCCGCTACGCCGAAACCGACCAGATGGGCGTGGTCTATTACGCTAATTACTTCGTCTGGTGCGAAATTGGGCGCGTCGAATTCTTCCGCCAGCTGGGCTACGACTACAAACAAATGGAAATCGCCGACGATTGCCACCTCCCTGTAGTCGAGGCCACATGCCGTTACCGCGCGCCTGCGCGCTATGACGATGAGGTCGTCATCGAAACTGCAGTAACGGCATTTCGATCCCACGTCATCAAGTTTGGATATCGCCTTGTGCGCATCACTCCAGACAGCGAGCAGCTACTGGCCGAAGCCGAAACCGTTCACGTGAGTGTAGACAAACAGATGCAGAAGAAGGCTCTGCCGGAAAAGTACATCACCGCGATCCGCGCAACCATGCGGTAGCGCAGAGATCAAGGAACTCACGTTGAAACCTTGTGGCTGCGAAACGGCCATTCCCCCCGGCGATAGGCCCGAACAAAATAAATCAGGCTGCCGCTAAGCGCCACAAACACTGTATCCAGAAGCTCGCGCGAGGCCGCCCGGCGCGAGAATACGATGAACAAAAACCCGGCCAACGCCAGCAGCGGAGGCAGCGGATAGAGCCAGATGCGGAACGGACGCCGCATCTCCGGCCGCTTTACCCGCAGCACAATGACGCCAACCTGCTGCAGCACGTACTGCAGCAAAATGCGGATAGCAACGAGCGCCGCGATAACCACACCCAGATCAAAAAAACAGAAAACGGCGGCAACCAACCCCAGCGAAACCAACGATACGTCGGGAAACTTGTGTCGCGGATGAAGCCGGGCAAAGACGCGAAAGTAATTTCCATCGAGAGCCGCGGCATACGGAACGCGCGAGTAGCCCAGCAGCAGCGAGAAGACTGAAGCAAAGGCTGTCCACATAACCAGCAGCGCCAGCACTTTCGCCGCCGTAGCGCCAAATGTCCGCTCCATCAGCACCGCAACTACGGCAAACTTGGCTGCTCCCGCCTGCGTGAGTTCGCGCACGGGAATCACGCCCAGCACACTGACGTTCATGACGATATAGAGCGCGCCGACGATAGCGATGGACCACAGCACGGCTCGCGGAATCGTGCGGCCGGGATCGCGTACCTCACCGCCCAGAAAGGAGATATTGTCGTAACCCCAGTAATCGTAGATCGCCAGCAGAGTTGCGGCTCCCAGGCCCTCGAAAAATCCGCCGTTCAAATGAAACGCTCCTTGCGGAACAGCCAGCATCGCAGGATGGAAATGCGTCGCCCCCGCGACGATCACCGCGCCAATCGTAAGCAGCACACCACCCGTCATTACCCAGGCCATGCGTGCGATCGCGGTGATGTTGCGATAGAGCAGAATCACGGCCAGCACGCAGGATCCCGCGGCGACCAGGTTCACGAGCCGCACATCGCCGCCAAACACCGGCATATTCAGCACCGGCCAGAGATATGCCCCGTAATCCGCAAGCCCGATGCAGCCCGACGCAATGGACAAAGGCGCGCTGAAGCCGAGCTGCCAGATGTAGAGAAAGGAAATCCAGCGGCCCGCGCCGTCGCGCCCGTACATCTCGCGCAGAAAGGCATATGAGCCCCCGGCCTCGGGCATGGCCGCGCCCAGCTCTGCCCATACCAGGCCATCGCAAATAACAATAACTGCGCCCACCAGCCAGCCCAGAATAGCCTGCGAGCCCCCCATGGCCGCAACAACCAGGGGCAGCGTAATGAACGGCCCCACGCCGATCATGTTCATCATGTTCAGCGAAACAGCGCTGCCGAGGCCCAGCCTGCGCTCCAGAACTGGCGTTCGTGTACCTGTGTTTTCCACGCTCATCGCTTGCCGGATTGTACACTGGCATAGAATGCGCGCCACTGCTCTCGCTCTCACTCTCGCCTGCACGCTCACCACAACGCTGTGCGCGCAGGTCACTCCATGGCAAACGCAGATCGTCGCCTCGCCCGACGCACAAACGCTGCCCGAAGACCGCGGTGCAGACGGCCTCGCGCAGACGCTCAAGAAACTGCACACCTGGGCCAGCGTCATGATCATCGTCGCCCACCCCGACGACGAAGACGGCGGCATGTTGACCCTCGAATCGCGAGGACTCGGCGCGCGCACCGCCCTCATGACCCTGACGCGCGGCGAGGGCGGTCAGGATGCCATGACCAGCTCGACCGAAGACGAGCTCGGGCTCATCCGCACCAACGAGCTGCTTTTGTGCGATCAGTATTCCGGCAGCGAGCAGTTCTTCTCGCGCGTAGCCGACTATGGCTTCTCCAAGACCATCGAGGAAGCGCACCAGAAATGGGGCCGGGACCGCGTGCTCTATGACGTAGTGCGTGCCGTGCGCCTCTATCGGCCGCTGATCGTCACCTCAACGTTTGTCGGAGGCATCACCGATGGCCACGGCCATCATCAGGTTTCGGGCGAGGCCGCGCAGGAGGTCTTCAAACTCGCAGGCGATCCCAACGTCTTCCCCGACCAGATCGCGCAAGGCCTGCGCCCCTGGTCACCGCTAAAGGTCTATGCCCGCGCGCCGTTTTTCCCCGTCAGCGCCAGGGGCATGTTCGATTACGCAACCGGCAAGTGGGCGCCGGTCCGATTCTACAACTATGTAACCGGACAATGGTCGGACAAGGCGCCATCGACTGATGTAGAGATTCAGGAGGGAGCCTTCGATCCGATTCTCGGGCGCTCATATTTGCAAATGGCCCGCGAAGGATGGAGCCAGCAGAAGTCGCAGTTCGGGGGTGGGAATGCTGCGCTCCCCGGACCGTATAGTGTCGCGTATCACCTTTATGGATCGCGTGTTTCCGCGGCAAGTCCAACATCAGGCCCAGCCACGAATTTCTTCGATGGCATCGACATTACACTACCCGGCATCGCAACCCTGGCCCATGGCGACACTGCGTTTCTCACTAAAGCCTTGCGCGATATTGACCAGCATGTGATGACGGCAACCTTCAGCTACCTGCCCTCGAACGCGGAAAAGATAGCCCCCGAATTGGCCATTGGCTATCGCAAGACAAAAGACCTCATCGATGCGGTGAATGCCAGCTCGTTGAGCTCGGACGACAAGGCGAATGTCATCCATGAACTGAACATCAAACTCGTGCAGTTCAACACGGCTCTAGTCGAAGCGCTGGGGTTACGAATAAACGCACTCATGATTCCACGAACCTCAGACCATCCTGAAGGGTTCGGATTGAGCGCATCCGAAACGCCCACTTCAGTTACTCCAGGAAGCGAATTCGAGGTGCGCCTCCACGTCACCAGTGCAGCGCCGTGGGGAACAGGCAGTCAACTACAACTCGCGCGAACATGGCTCGCTCCTCCCGAACAGGAGCACTGGAACATCACGCGCATCGGGGCGCCCGGCCTCGACGTCGCATCGAGCAACGCTGGCGACGCGGTCTTCCACATCACCGTCCCGCACAACGCGGAGCTTACGCGGCCATATTTCACGCGCCCTACAACCGAGCAGCCCTACTACGACATTGCCGACTCCAGCCTCGTCAACCAGCCCTTCGCGCCCTATCCGCTTGCCGGATGGGCCGAGTTCACATGGGACGGAGTGCCCCTCCGCATCGGCCAGGTCGTACAGACAGTGCATCGAGAGCACGGCTATGGCGACCTTTATCAGCCCCTCGTGGTAACGCCCGCGATCTCCGTAAACATTGCCTCACCTGCCGGAATCGTTCCTCTCAGCGCGAAATCCTTCCCGGTCTCCGTCTCAGTGAAGAACGATCAGCAGGAAACCGCCGACGGCACCCTCCATCTCGAATTACCGAATGGATGGACTGCCGACCCACCTGACTTCACCTTCCACCTGCAGGCAGAGGAAGGCGCGCCGTTTCTGTTTACGATTCATCCAGGCGCTCTCGCCGCGCAGAGCTACACGCTCAAGGCCACGGCGCAAAGCGGCAACTACCAATACAACGAAGGAGTTGAAACTGTCGGCTATCCCGGCCTGCGCCCCTACTATCTCTATCGCGCATCCACATACCGAGTGCGCGGCGTGGATGTAAAGGTCCCGCCTCATCTCAACATCGGCTATGTCATGGGTACGGGAGACAATGTTCCCGAAGCGCTCGAAGAACTCGGAGTCCACCCTCATTTACTCAGCGCAGCCGAGCTCGCAACTGCAGACCTCAGCCGCTACAACGCAATCGTCATCGGCATTCGCGCCTATTCCAGCCGCTCCGATCTCATCGCGAACAACAACCGCGTGCTCAACTATGTGCGAAACGGCGGAACCCTCATCGTGCAATATCAGAGCGCCGAGTTTGATCACGATTACGGACCATTTCCTTACACACTCAGCCGCAGCCCGGAAAAAGTCGTAGAAGAAACTGATCCCGTCACACTGACCGATCCGAACAGCCCGATCTTCCAGTGGCCCAACCGCATAACCTCCGCCGATTTTGATGGATGGGTCGAGGAGCGCGGTCATTCCTTCATGGGTTCGTGGGACAGCCACTACCAGGCTCTTACCGAGACGCACGATCCCGGCCAGGATCCACAGCGTGGCGGCCTGCTGTATGCGCGGTACGGCAAAGGCATTTATATCTATACCGCGTTCGCGCTCTACCGGCAGCTACCCGAAGCTGTGCCCGGAGCCTACCGCATCCTCGCCAATCTCGTCAGCACAGGCAGTCCTCATCCCTGAAACGGAGAGCGAGATCAGGCGCTCTCCGCGGATGGAAATGCTACGCTGAATCTTCATGGCTTCTATCTCTTCGGTCTCGGCCTTTGGACGCGTCGCGCAACTCGCATCGGATCGGCGCATACATAAGGCCTTCCGCTGGCTTCATCTGCACGAGAGGCAGATCATGCAGTGGCAGACCGAGTTGGTGGCAGTGGCCGCGCCGCCGTTCGGCGAGAGACCACGCGCAGAGTGGCTCTCCGCCCGTTTTCAGCAGCTCGGTTTGGATGAGGTAAAAATTGACGGCGTCGGCAACGCGCTCGGCATAAAAAAGTCATCCATGCCCGCGGAGCATTGCGTCCTGGTTTCCGCGCATATTGATACCGTTTTTCCCGCCACCACTACGATTCAGCCAGTCGTCAAAGACTCTCGCCTTGAAGCTCCGGGTGCGTGTGACAATGGCGCCGGCGTCGTCTGCCTGCTCGCCATGGCAGCCGCCCTGCAACATGCCGACATCAGACCGGAATGCGATCTGATTTTTGTTGGAAATGTCGGCGAGGAGGGCGAAGGCAATCTGCGTGGAACGCGCTTTCTCTATGAACAACCCGAATTCACCGCGCGCACTGCGGCGCATCTTGTAATCGACGGCGCCGGACACGAGGTTGCCGTAACAGGCGCGCTCGGCAGTCAGCGATATCAAGTGACGCTGTGCGGCCCCGGCGGCCATTCCTGGACGGATTCTGACCATCCCAATCCCATCGTGGTGTTGAGCCAGGCCATCGCCCGTCTTAGTTCCGTCGAACTGGGCACAGAGCCGCGCACCACCATGAACGTAGGCACTATTGAGGGCGGCACGGCTACGAACGTCATTCCCAGTCAGGCGTCAGCGCGCTTCGACTTCCGCTCCACCAGCCCCGAACAGTTGATACGCCTCGAAGTGGAATTGCACCGCGCAGTCGAGGATGCGGTTCTCGCTGCAAATGCGGGGAAGCGCGCGGGAAAGCAAAACGAAGCACTCGATTTCACCATCGAAAAAATCGGCGCGCGTCCCTCCGGGTCTTTGCCCGACGATTCCGCGCTCTATCAATTGCTTCGCGCCGTCGACCGCCATCTCAACATCCGCACCGAGCCGCGCACTGCATCAACCGACGCGAATATTCCGCTCTCGCTCGGCGTTCCGGCCTTGAGCATGGGCGGAGGTGGGACGGGAGGTGGGATTCACACCCCGCAGGAATGGTACGACGCAAAAGACCGCCAGTCGGGTTTGCGGCGCGTACTTCTTTTGATGCTCGCGCTGACCAGCAATCCTCCGGAAGAGCACACCGTGGCACGCTAAGCAATCAAATTTCAAATCTTAGCCGCGGCACTGTGAACAACCAGCACTGATATCTTTGACCTCTTCAGCAACGCCTCGCTGGTCGACCTCTCAAGCCAGTGCCGCACACGGGACACGTCGCGGTGTCCAACAACAATCAGATCGGCCCCTTCTTCGCTTGCGTGCTTCTCAATCTGCCTCTCCGGATCGCCCTCAACAACCTCGGCCACAATATCAACTCCGCGCGCTTTCGCCGAATTCACTGTACGCGCCAGCTGATCGTTCAGTCTTCGCTTCGCCGCAGCGGGACTCTCCAACGCATATCCCTCAGCCTGAGCTTCGGCGGTCGGGGGCTTTACGACTCCTAGCAGTACAACCTTCGCTCCAATACTCTCTGCCAGAGAGATAGCAACCTCTACCGCGTGCTCTGCCTCCGGAGCGCCATTATCACCAACGATAATTTTTTCAAAGATGCGGCTCATTGCCGTATCCTCCGGAGTCCCGCGTTCCGGTCGGGACACAATTCAAAACTCGCGCCTCTTACCAGAAATAGGAGGCTTCCATCTTAGGCGATCCCGGCTCACCTCCGATGATCTGCGTGCTTAGAACAATTTCCATATTCTTCTTATTGCCTGCGGCCTTTGCGACACGCATAAGCTCGGCAAGATTGCCAGGGTCGGTAAGAAATTCGCCTGCGGCGATGGTGCCGCCTCTGCCGATACCGGCTACGACAATGGCTAACTTCCCGGTATTGCTGTCGGTAAATCGCGCGATGATCGCATAGTCCCGGTAGTTATTGGTGGCCATCTGCTGCGTGCGATCCACCATCCAGCGATCGGAAGCAGGTGCATTGCTGTCTTGAATACGGAACTGGGTCATCTCCGGATTGTTGGCGAAGTGGTAACGCAACGGCTTGGTAAGACGCAGCGTCCAGGCATTATCAAACGCGCCTATGAATATCGTTGGACCTGTCCGCAGATCCATCAGGTTCGTGGCGCTCTCCCCCCGCAGGCTATATTTCTTTCCATGCGACTGCAAAAGTCCGGCGGCTCGGACGATAGGACTCAGATCGTCGATAACCACCGCCGTAAGACTATCGGGAAGAATAAGCTGGCGGCTCTGATCGGTAGCATCACGAAGAGCGATGCTGGAGTACTGCTTCTGATCGGCGATACAGAAAAGCACAGAGTCGGTCGAGTTCAGAACCGGCCCCCAGAAAAAGTCGAAAGGCGAACGGTGTTCCGCTTGCCACACCCAAACTGCTCCGCCACCAAGCACAAGCAAAACCAGAAAACTCGCCGCAAATGCTCTCCAGAAATGGCGATGCGTCAGCGCGTGTTCCACATTATTCCCATGATCCGCAGGCGCAGCCTCACCATCCGCCGCCACATGGGCCAAACTTTCGTCTTTCGCAGAAACCGGCCCGTGGAACTGCGGAACGTAGGAGCCGGCCGGAAGCGAGATGCGAAGTTCATTCTCATGGCCCGGATCCTGGTAGTATTGCGCGATCCTCTTGCGTATCTCCGCCGCAGTCACGCGAACAATCGGGTCCGACGACGTGTCGTAATCGGCTTGGCGTCCGAAAATCTCAACCCCCAGCGTGCGCTCCTTCAGCGCGTCTTCCTGCCCTGCCAGGGTCTTCTCGATCACATAGCGCAAAAAGGATGGAAAACGCCGGCTGTGGCTGAAATAGGGATTGTTCAGTAGCCGCTCCAGTTGGTCCTGGATAGCGGACTTTTCGTCCTCGCTAAATGCGGCGTTCCTGTGTGCTACCGATTCAACCAGCATAACTATTGCCTGAAGAGTTGGATTATACAACGTTGGAATCTTTAACTGGCTTCAGGTGATATCCATCCTTAAGTAATAGAAAACAGGCTTGCTATTGATAGAATTTACCTGATAAGACCCTCGCCACTTGCCGCAAAGACCTTATCAGCTCATAATTTGCCTCTCTATAAGGAGTCTGCTTTGGAGAGGTCCGCTCAACCGGCTCAAACCGCAGGCCGGAATGGGCCAGACGGCAGGTCTCTCCATCGATGTCACCATTTTTGGAGGCTCCACTTGAGACAAAAGATATTCACACACGCCAGCGGATTAGCAATTCTGCTCGCGCTGCTGATGAGCACCACCTCATGGTTGCATGCCCAGTTGGCAGTGACCACAGCAACGCTCAGCGGCACCGTAACTGATCCCTCAGGAGCGGTCGTGCCACAGGCGACCGTAACGCTCACCAGTCCACAGAAAGGTATCGCGCAGAGCTTTACTGCCGATGCTGAAGGGCGGTACACCTTCAGCCAGCTCCCGCCTTCAACCTACACCCTGTCGATCCAGGCAAATGGCTTCGAAACCTATAAACAGACCGGGATTGCGCTCGATGCCGGTCAGTCCGCCACTCAGAACGTGGCTTTAGTGGTTGGAGCGGCAAACCAGCAAGTGCTCGTCAACGCCCAGGCATCGCAGCTGAACACCGACAACGCCAATATATCGGCCGATATCGATGCCAAACAGGTTGTGGAACTCCCGCTCAACCTGCGGAACGTCTATGGTCTCGCCACACTCAATTCTTCAGTAAATAACACTTCGGAAGGCCAGCAACTGCTCGGCGGCGGCGGTCCCAGTACCGATGACGCAGATCAGGACATTTCCTTCCTGAATTTCGCTGGCGGCTTCTTCGGCACCTCGGCCTACCTGCTCGACGGAGCCTGGGACACCGACCCTGAATGGGGCGCAGTCGATTACGTGCCTTCAGTCGATGCCGTACAGGAATTCAAAGTGCAGAATAACTCCTTCACAGCCCAGTATGGATGGAGCACGGGCAACGTCGTCAATGTCGTAACCAAATCCGGAACAAACTCCTTCCACGGGGATGCCTACGAGTTTTATCGCAATGACGCCCTCGATGCGAATCTGTGGTTCAACGATCACAATGGCGTTCCTAAGGGAAACTTCAATCGCAATCAGTTCGGCGGATCTGCGGGTGGTCCCCTTTACATTCCCAAAATATATGAACAGCGCGAAAAAACCTTCATCTTCGGGCTTTTCGAGCACCTCACCCTGGCTACTCCGGTGAATCAGACCTTTACCGTGCCGACCCCTGCCTTCCGCACCGGACAATTTGCGGCACAACTCGGGCCGCAAGGCACGATTAATGGACAACCCGCGGTTGACGCCCTCGGCCGCCCCATCTACGTGGGCCAGATCTATGACCCGCACAGCACCCGCCCCATCACCGCCGGGCAGGTAGATCCGAAGACAGGCCTTATCGCAACGCAAACAGGCTATATTCGCGACCCCGTGCAGAACAACGACATCACCACGCTCGGAGCGCTCGATTCCATCGGCTCCAAGCTGGTCAGCTACTATCCCGGCCCGACCAATTCGGCGCTTTCCGCCAATTTCTTCGCGGCTGGAACCGCCCCGGCAAATTCGAGCGAGTACCTCATACGCGTAGACCAGAACATAGGCGACAAAGCGCGAATGTATTTCCGCTACTCCTACAAAAAGGAGTTCAAAACTGGCACTCCGGACTACTGGGGTTCCAGCAACGAAGCCGGCCCCGGCAATGCCAGGCCTAACAATCGCTGGAACATGGCCGCCGGATATAGTCAGGTCTTCAGCCCGACATTCACCATGAACATTCTCGCCGGCGTGGAAATCTGGCACGAGACCTCGACCAACCAGTCGAAGGGCTTCCTGCCCTCGAGCATCGGCCTTCCTACCTACCTCGATGCGAATAGCCCTGAGTTCCCCATCGTGACCGTCGGAGGCGAATCCCCTCTCGGTCCACTCACGAATGAAACCGTCACCAATCACGGCCCAATCGGCAGCGTTGCGACCGATTTCATCAAGACGCGCGGACGGCACACTCTCAACTTCGGATTCATGGGAGCAGAGCTCGAAGACGATCAGGCCAACTACTTCCAATCGTCGCTCGTGTCCAACGGAACTTTCACCAGCGGTCCCGACCCTAATAGCTCAACCGGATTCGCTACAGGTAACGGCACGGCGCAGCTGTTGCTTGGCGTTCTGGATGGCGGCGCGACCGGCACAACGTACAATCCTGCAGTCGCAATCCACTACTTCGGCTGGTACTTGCAGGACGACTGGAGGCCGACTCCCAAACTGACTCTCAACCTGGGAATGCGGTATGAGATTCAGACGGCGCCGACTTATCGCCACAACGTTGCGTCGGTTTTTAATCCCGATGCGCTGAACCCGATTGGCACAACAATTGGCCAGCCGTTGCCAGGTGCCCTCCAATTCCTTTCAGATAGCCAGCGCGCCTCCTACAACACGAACTATAAAAATTGGGCGCCCCGCTTTGGATTCACCTATCAGGCCATGCCAAATGTTGTGCTGCGCGGCGGATATGGAATCTTCTATCCTCCGTCCCTCTCCTGCTGCTTCCTGGCGCAAAGCTCCGGCTTCGCAAGCCAGACAAACGTTCCCTATACCCTGGACTCCATTAGCCCCAACCCCGCAGTCTCTCTGGGGGATCCTTGGCCCAATGGATACATCCCGATTACCGGGAATTCCCTGGGAGAGCTTCAACAGGTCGGCAATTCCGTAAGCAGCAACTTCAGGCAGCGTGATCCAAGCTATGTCCAACAGTACGTTGTGGGAGTGCAATGGGGCATCACTTCCAACGATCAACTCGATGTGAACTACGTCGGAAATCATGGAACCCATATGCTTGCCTCCGCCGGACTCAATCAAAGCCAATTGAACCCGAAATATCTGTCTATGGGTCAGACAGCTCTGAATGCGTTGGTTCCGAATCCCTTTTATGGGGCCATCTCTCCGCAAGTGAGCAGCTGCAATCTTGGCAACGCAATGATCGTGCAATCCCAGCTTTTGCAGCCCTATCCGCAATTCTGCAATGTCTCGGAGGGCGACGCTCCGGTTGGTTTCTCAATCTACAACGCCTTGCAGGCAAACTACAATCACCGCTTCAGCAAAGGTTTGACGGCGCTGGTCTCCTACACGTACTCCAAGTTTCTGGACAACGTCGAAGGAAATCAGACCTGGTCGTATGCTGGAAACTCCGGGCCGGCAAACAACTATAACCTCGCTGCGGAAAAGAGCGTAGATGCCTCTGATATTCCCCACAGCTTGGTCGCCAACTATATCTATCAGCTACCCATCGGTCGCGGAAAGGCGGTTGGTTCAAACATGAATCGCGTAACCGATGCGGTTGTCGGTGGATGGGAGGTTTCGCAGATCGCTACTTTCAAGACCGGCCTTCCCCTCAGCGTCAGCGGCTCGGATATCGCTTCCTACGGCGGCAATCCCAGACCTGATGTGAGCGGAGACGTTCACGTATCGAATCCAACCATCCATGAATGGTTCAATACAGGAGCATTTAGTTATGCTCCCTATGGAACCTTTGGCACCGCACCCCGCTACTTCTCCTATCTCCGTGGACCGCACTATCAGAATTGGGACACGGCTCTGATGAAAAACTGGCAGATCAAAGAATCGATGCGCCTGCAGTTCCGTGCGGAGATGTATAACACCTTCAACCACGCGCAGTTCTACACTCCAAATACCGGCTATACCGGATGTGACCCCAACGCGGATGCATCGTGCGGATCCACCTTCGGCCAGATCACAAATGCCTTCCCATCCCGAACCGTCCAATTCGCAGGGAAGTTCTATTGGTAACGTCTCCTTGAAACAATGCCTGACGCTGTTTCTCTTTCTCTTGCTGGCCGGACGCTTGTTCGGCCAGCAGGATCAATCCTCTAACTTCGAGTCTCTGCTGGCGGCGGCACAACAGGCGCAGGCTGCGAACAATTATGCTGCGGCGGCGGCCAACTACAAACAGGCAGTAAAACTCCGTCCCGATGTCCCGGAACTGCGGGCGAATCTCGGACTGATGCAGCATGAAGCCGGAGATTACTCCGAAGCGATTCACAGCTTTCAGGAAGCGATCCGGCTCAAACCGTCGCTTTATGTTCCAAACCTTTTTCTCGGCATCGATTACCTGCATACGGGAAAAGCCAAACAGGCCATTCCATTGCTCCTGGCGGCGAAAAAGATGAACGCAACCGATCCCCTTCCCTCTGTTACGCTCGGGCGCGCCTATTATTCGCTTGGCGAAAACGTCGCGGCGATCCGTGAGTTTCGTCGCGCTATCTCTCTCGATCCCAAACAAAGCTCGGCCTGGTTCGATCTGGGCATCGCCCAGCTCAGCCAGGTAGAAGCGGACGCGCGGACCATGACTGGCACAAATGCTGACACTTCGTATGCCAAAGCCCTGTTTGCCGGGTCGCTGGTCAAGCAATCAAGATACAAAGAAGCGGCCGACTTATACAAAAGCATTCTCGCCGCCAACGATCAGCCCCCCTGCATGACGTCGGAGGCAGGCTTTCTATATCTAAAGCAGGGTGATTCCCAAAATGCTGAATTGCAATTCAAAGCTGAACGCAGCCAGCATCCTGAGTGCTCCCTCGCCCTTCTGGGGGAAGCACGCCTGCGCATCGAAACCGGAGCCAATCAGGAAGCGCTGCAATTGATCCAGCAAGCGTGGGGCCGGGATCGCGGATTTCTTACAGCAAGCGCATCTCTCGTCTTCGATGGCATGCCACCCGAACAGGTTCAGGGCTTTCTGAATTACATCGCGCAGCAACAATCTTCGGGCCAGATCGAGCAGGGCCTTTACACCGCGCTCACCCAATCAACGCAGAGCGCAGCCGGCACGGAGCAGGAAGCTATCGCCGCTCAGAATGCTGTTACACCCCTATCTTCTCTGGCTGGAATTCGCAATCAAGGCACGCAAGAATATCTGGCAGGACATTATGAACGCTGCGCCAACCTCTTGAAAACCACTATGGGCAGCGGCAACGTGGCAGCCCTGCAGATGCTGGCCGCATGTTCTTTCTTCACGGGCGACTACGCTCTGACCTCTGATGCCGGCCGCGCACTTCAATTGCTGCCCTCGCATTCTCAGGCAGAAGCGCTCTACTGGTCCATCAAGGCAAACGAAAAACTGGCGTTTGAATCTCTCGCGCGCTTTCAGCAACTCGAGCCTGACTCCGCCAGAAGTCACATTCTGCTCGGCGACATTTATCGCCAGCGCGAGCGATACGACGACGCACAAAAAGAGTACGTCAAAGCGCTCGACATTTCTCCCAACGACCCCGCAGCCCTGCTGGGGCTCGCCTCCGCATACTACGACGATGCGAACATCGGCAAGACCATTGAGACCGCGCAGAAAGCGCTGCTCCAGAACCCTGACGATCCTGAGATAAATCTGCTCATGGGAGAAGCGCTGATATCCCAGCACAAGTTCACTGATGCCGAACCCTTTCTTCTAAAAAGCCTGCACGCCAAGCCGCAGATGCTTCCGCACGTGCACGCGCTTCTAGGCGAGGCCTACGCGGCAGACGGAAAAACTCAGGATGCGATCCGCGAATTGAAGTTGGGCGCTGACAGCGATCAGGACGGCAGCGTCCATTACCATCTCGCCCGCCTTTACACCAAAACCGGCGACAACGCCGATGCCGCCATCGCCATCCAGCAAATGAAAGTTATTCAGCAAAAGCGTCGGGAAGGCGCAGTGATCGCCGTACAGGACACTCACTCTACCAGCCTCGACGACGCGCCCTGACCGGTGCGTCGACTAACTCTAGTTTCGAAATTAAGCAATGGCTACCAAAAGCCAATAACGTGAAGGTCGGGGATATTTATGCGAAAGTTTTGCTCGTTAAGTGCGGCGCTCCTGCTTTGCCTTACCCTCTCCACCCCCGTCCTTCACGGCCAGCAAACGCATGACAAAGAAGATGTGCTCGTCCTTGATCACCCAACCGGCTTTTCCGCGCTGCCCGATGGAGTTGCCATTCAGGACGGCTCCGCACGCGAAGAAATAACAGCCGTGCGCGACAACGTGATCCGCGTTCGCATCGCGCGTAACGGTGTAATGCCGGAAAACGCCTCATGGGCCGTGCTGCCTGACGCACTCCACAGTCAGATCAACGTAACGCCCGAATCTTCGGCAGAGTATTTCGGTTTCAGCACAAATTCGTTGCAAGTACATATCGACAAGAGCAATCTGCAGCTCACCGTGCGCGATCTGTCCGGAAATATCGTGCAACAGGACGCGCTGCCGGTTCGCTTCGACGGAACCGCCTTCCGCATCTACAAAACAATGCCGCTCGACGAACATTACTTCGGTCTGGGAGACAAAACCGGACCGCTGGACCGTCGCAATGAAGCCTTCTCGCTTTGGAACACTGACGCCTATCGCTTCCAGGAATCGACTGACCCCATCTACAAAAGCATTCCCTTCTTCATGGTCTATAGAGCGGGGCTCGCATCGGGCATTTTTCTCGACAATACCTGGCGCACCAGCTTCGACTTTGGCAAAGAGATGCCCGGGATATATTCCTTCGGCGCGGCGGATGGTCCTCTGAATTACTACATCCTCTACGGTCCGTCTCCAAAGCAGGTGGTTGAAACCTATGCGTGGCTCACAGGCACCCCACCGCTGCCTCCTCTGTGGACCCTCGGTTTTCAGCAATCCCGTTACAGTTACGTTCCCCAGGCAAGAGTCCTGCAGGTAGCGAACCGGTTAAGAGCCGATCGCATTCCCGCCGACGCAATCTATCTCGACATCGGCTATCAGGAAAAGAATCGCCCTTTCACCGTAGATAAAGAACTATTTCCAGACTTTCCCGGCATGATCGCGCAGCTTAAGGCAGAAAACTTCCACGTCGTTGCGATCACCGATCTCCACATCGCAAAGCTGCCCGACCAGCATTACTTCCCGTATGACAGCGGAATGGCCGGCGATCATTTTGTAAAGAATCCCGACGGCTCCGTCTACACCGGAGTCGTCTGGCCGGGACCGAGCGTCTTCCCCGACTTTACTCAACAGCAAACGCGCGCGTGGTGGGGCACGCTCTACCAGAACTTTCACAAGATCGGCATCGAGGGCTTTTGGAACGACATGAATGAGCCTTCCGTCTTCAGCTCCCCCACAAAAACGATGCCGCTCGATGTAGTCCATCGCATCAACGAACCCGGATTCACCACCCGCACCGCAACTCACGCCGAGATCCACGACGTATACGGAATGGAAAATTCGCGCGCAACCTTCGAAGGGCTGAAGGCACTGGATCCGAACCTCCGCCCCTTCGTTCTCACCCGCGCCACCTACGCAGGCGGCCAGCGTTACGCCGCCACATGGACCGGAGACAACAGCAGCAGTTGGAATCATCTCCGCATGACTACGCCCATGCTGGAAAACCTCGGCCTCAGCGGATTCGCCTTCAGCGGTGCGGACGTGGGCGGCTACGCCGGAACGCCGCCGACCGATCTGCTGACTAAATGGCTCGAAATCGCCGCCTTTCAGCCCATCGACCGCGACCACACCGAAACTGGAACCGGCGATCAGGAACCGTGGGTCGGTGGCCCTGCGCAGGAAGCCATCCGGCGGCGCTTCATTGAGGAACGCTACCGGCTCATGCCCTATCTCTATACCCTCGCCGAGGAGGCTACTCGCAACAGGCCTGCCTATCGTGCGCCCGCTTATTCCTCGAATATCCTGACGCCGCACCCGACCATCATCCAATCGATACGGACATTCCGGCATCGGGTGAGTTCTTGCTCGGGCGCGACCTCCTGATCGCTGCTCCGCCTTTCCCGGACGAATTGGATAGCTACTCCATCGAGTTCCCATCACTTGACTGGTACAACTACTGGACCGGAGAGAAGGTCGGCCTTCCGCGCGCAACTGATCCACCCGGAGTTCAGGCCCCACCTGCATCCGCCCAGGTTCAGTTTTCAATCCAGGTAAAGCCAGAACTCGATACGCTTCCGATATTTGTTCATGCAGGCTCCATCCTCCCCATCGAGCCGCTGGTGCAAAGCACAAATGAATCGCCGAAGGGCCCCTTAACACTCAGGGTCTACGCCGGCGACAACTGCAACGGCAGCCTCTATCAGGACGACGGACGCACCTACGCATATAAGAACGGCGCTTTCCTTCGCATGAAGTTCTCTTGCCAACTCACGCAGAACGGCTTCCAACTGCACGCTGACCCGCAGGAAGGAACCTATCCAGCCTGGTGGAAGAACATCCGCATCGAGATATACGGATGGAAACCCTCCACGAATACCGTGCTACTCAATGGCAAATCTCTCCAGTCAACCGCTTCGCCGATAGACCACGGCGTTGCCATCACCATCCCCAGCGACTCAAAAGGCTTTGACCTGCAACTCAGGTAGGCATTCGGCACAGGTAAATCCATCCGCAGTCCCACAGATATATCCAGCGGCTGCGGCTAAATCGGCCGCAACGTGGTCCGGAGCCAGCCCCCCGCAGCCCGCGCCGTTCGCGTTGACAAGAACCGTTCGCACGCCCGCGGCGCGTCCGCACAGAACATCGGTAGCGCGATCACCCACCATCCATGACCGCTCGCAGTCAACATTGAATTCCGTGCTCGCTCGCAGCAAAAAATAAGGAGACGGCTTCCTACATACGCATGACCCCGAATATCCTGGCACATCCCCCTCCGGATGATGAAAGCAGTAATATGCGGCGGCAAGCTCGACGCGCATGGCCGATAACTCCCGTCGCAGTTCCGCGTCAATCGCATAAAGGTCCGCCAGGCTCGACTTGCGCTTTGCATAATTCGGCTGGTTCGAAACCAGAAACAGCAGATACCCGGCCCCCTGCAATTGCCGCAACGCCTCCGGCACTCCCGGCATCAGGCGAAACTGCGCGGCGGTAAGCGGCGCTTCATACTCGCCCGAAGCCGGATTAAAAACATTTCGGTTGATTACGCCGTCGCGGTCGAGAAAGACCGCTCGCCTTCCAGGTTGCTGACCTGTTCCCATTTCATCTCATTCCTTTTCAGCCTCGGATGCGAAACCAGAAGATGCCAAATCACCGCCTGAAAAGACTCCGCATGGGCAGTCACCGTATCCTCAGAAATCGTGGGAATTACGATGCACGCATCCGCAACCTGAGCCGTGTAACCCCCATCGCGTCCCACGATGCCGGCAATCGTCGCACCAGTGCGCCGCGCAAGCCTCAAGCTCTCCACAATGTTTGGACTAATGTGATTTCGCACACAGCCACCTCCCACAGAAAACACAAATACCATATCGCCCGCACGCAATTTGCTTCCCCGCAGCCAGTTCGCATAGCAGGACTCCCAACCGTCATCATTGATGCGCGCCGTAAGCTCGGAAACATTGTCCGTCGGCGCATAACATTCCATGCCGGCAATTTTCCTGAAGTCATTCACCGCATGGCTGGCGTGCCCGGCCCCACCGCCTGTTCCCAGAAAAAATATCCGCCCATCCCGCGCGCGCGTCTCGCATAGCAGCTCGACCATCCTGTCGATCGCACTGCTGTCCACAAGAGAAGCAATTTCCCCGACCTCTTCCAGATATCTGCGCGTATATTCGCTGGTCTGCACTTCAATGCTCCATTCCGAATGTGATCTGCACATCATTCCGTGGAGGAAGAGGAGGCGGCCGCAATCTGCCACTCTGCCGCCATCGTCTCGCCACCCTGTGAACACCCTTGCGCCAGCCATGCGGCAAGCCTAAGAAAGCCGCCATCATAACCGTCGATCCCAGAGAAGGACGGCCGTCAAACACAAATCGACGAGCGATTTCCGCATAGGCTCTGAACCCCGCACGGCTCTTCACCGCCCGCGACGCACACTCTGAAGCAATAAACCACGAATAAGCCTTCGCGGAGAAAAACCCGCGCATCTCGCTGCCCCAAGCCATTGAAAATTCCCAATCATGCGAGCGGCTCAGGCTCTCGCGCCCATCTTCGGTGCGATAAATCACCAGCGGTTCGTCGATCACGGCAAACTCCACGCCAGAATTTGTCCCCACACGCAGCAGCCAATCCCAGTCCTGATGCCGCTGCAGTCCGCTCCTGAATGGAATCGCCAGCATCAACCCCCGGCGTGCCATCAGAGTGGAGGTCTGCATCGCAAATGGCCCGTCCTTCAGCGACTTCCTGCAGAATAAAAATTCACTGATCGGCTTCTCCGGCTCATACGAGCGCAGCGGTCTCATCAAGTCACACCCCCGCATCCGCACAATCATTCGCGATGAGATAACCGGCCACGCTGCTGTCATCTGCCGCGCTGCCTCCATTTGTCGGGACAATTTCTGCGGTAGCCACTCATCATCGTCATCAAGAAACGCGACCCACTCTCCCCGCGCGGCGCGAACACCGCTATTACGCGCCTCCGCGCCCCCCACATTTACGGCCAGGTCAATCACCCGGAGTCGCGCATCGGAGAAAGCACTCAGAGCCGCGCGCGTCCGCGGATCTTCGCCATCCACCACAACGATCACTTCAAGATTTCCAAAACTCTGTCGCAGCGCGCTCGCTACCGCCATCACCACCATTTCCGGGCGATTGCGGGTAGGAATAACCACGCTCACACAAACAGTCGACGGGTATGCTTTAGGAATTTCAGTAGCCTGCACGCTTTGAGTCCAAAAGAAACAAGATGACGTTACGGAAATTTGAAGCAAGCATACTTCAGGCACAACGTCCTGAACCTGTTGGCGTTAAATTTCCTGCACTTTCGTAACTCTCCCGCGCCGCCGCGCCTCATCCAAGCTGAGCAGGCCAAAAAGCTGTATCCTTGCCTCGATCTACCTACGCGTCCTATGCAGCGCACTCCGGCAGGTATTCTGCGTTCTTTCTTCGACCCGCAGTTTGGCAGGCGCGATCGCCTCATTCCGCGCTGGCTCCTGTTGCGCGCGCTTGCACTCATCTATTTCTCGGCCTTCTATTCGCTCATCTGCCAGGTGCGCGGCCTTGTCGGACCCGATGGAATCCTTCCCGCCCGGCAATTTCTCGACGCAGTGCACCACGCTCTCGGCCCAGCACGCTTCTGGTATGCTCCAACCCTCTACTGGATCAACTCCAGCAACTCAGCCATCATGGCCGTGTGCTGGATCGGCTTGCTGGCTTCGATTGCGGCTTTCTTCAACGCGTGGCCGCGCCTCAGCTTCTTCGTCTGCTTCGTCTGCTATTTATCATTTGTCGCGGCCGCCGGAGATTTCTCCGGCTATCAATCCGACGGCATGCTGCTCGAAGCCGGTTTCCTCGCGCTCTTCTTCGCTCCCGCCGGACTCTGGCCCGGACTGGGCGCGAACAGCCCGCCTTCGCGCGCCAGCTACTTCCTGCTCCAGTGGGAGTGGTTCCGCATCTACTTCGAATCCGGCATCGTCAAGCTTCTCAGCGGCGATCAGCGAATGGCGCCACCTCACCGCGATGGACGAGTACTACCAGAACGGCCCGCTGCCCACCTGGATCGGCTGGTACGTCCAGCATCTGCCGCACTGGTTCCAGGTCGCCACCGCTGGTGCGAACCCTCGTGCTTGAGACTTGCCATCGTTTTTCTCATGTTCCTCCCGCGCCGCGCGCGCCTCATCTGCTTTCTCATCGTCACCCCGTGGGAGATCGGCAGTAATCCTCACCGCGAACTACACCTTCCTGAACTATCTCGTGCTCGCGCTCGGCATTCTCCTGCTCGACGACGGCTATCTCCTCAGATTCGTGCCAGCGCGGTTTTCTTCTGCAAAGCCGTTGCCAATCAGTTCCGAACAGGAAACACTGGATCATGAAGAAGCAGAACAGCCGCTTTCCATCCTCGCTCCATCGCAGCCGCAGCCCCGCCCGGCAAAGCTCTCTCATCTCCACGCCATCAGGTTCGCCATAACCGCCGTCCTGCTCACGCTCGTCGGATATGTAACCGCGGCCGGACTCATTCTCATGCCCTTCCCGCAGCTGCCGCTGCCCATCTCTCCCATCCGGCTTCTTGATCCCTTCCGTATCGCCAATCGCTATGGCCTCTTCGCCGTTATGACGCGGGGACGTTACGAAATCGAGTTCCAAGGCTCGAACGACGGTCAGACGTGGACCGCCATATCCCTTTCGCTACAAGCCGCAGCCGCTGAATGAAGCGCCCCGAATCTACGCGCCCTATCAGCCGCGCTTCGACTGGAACCTGTGGTTCGCCTCACTCGGCGAGTGGCAGCAGAACAACATCGTCCCGCGCACCGAAGAATGTCTGCTCACCAACAGTCCCGACGTGATTCACCTGTTCGCAGGCAATCCGTTCTCCGCATCGCCTCCCAGGTACATCCGCGCCGTGCTCTGGCAATACTGGTTCACGTCCATGAAAGAAAAACACGACACCGGCAACTGGTGGAGACGCCAGCTTCTCGGCCTCTACGCCCCCACGCTCACCCGCCAGCCCGACGGCAAGGTCGGCGTGATCCAGTGGCCTCAGCCGCTGCCACCGCATAATTGAGCGATATGGCTCAGGCATCCGTCATCGGCTCCGGACCCAACGGCCTCTCCGCCGCGATCGTTCTCGCGCAGGCCGGACTGACCGTGGACGTATACGAAGCCGAGACACAACCCGGAGGCGCAGCGCGCACTCTGCCGCTCACGCTGCCCGGCTACCTGCACGATTTCGGATCCGCCGTGCATCCCATGGCCGCCGGCTCGCCTTTCTTCGCAACGCTGCCCCTGGACAGACACGGCCTGCATTGGATTCACTCGCCCGCAGCACTGGCGCACCCCTTCGACGACGGCACCGTAGTTCTCCTCCGGCGCGATATCGACTCCACGGTCCGCAGCTTGGGCGAGGACCGTAAACGCTGGCGCGATCTATTTCAACCTTTCGCAGAAGACTGGAGCGCCTTCGCGGAAGAAATTCTCGGTCCCGTTATCCATCATGCCGCGTCATCCATTTCTGCTCGCGCGCTTCGGGATGAACGCCGTGCAACCAGCCAAATTCTTCGCTCACAATCAATTCAGTAACCCGCGCACGCGAGCCGTCTTCGCAGGGCTGGCCGCGCATTCCTTTCTGAGCCTTGAAGCGCCGCTCAGCGCCGCAATCGGCATCGTGCTGGCGGTCACAGTGCACGCCGTAGGTTGGCCCATTCCGCAACGCGGAGCACAAAGCATCACGAATGCGCTCGCCGCCCATTTGGAACAACTGCGCGGAACCATCCATACCTCAAGGAAAATCACCTCTCTCAGCGAACTGCCCGATGCTACAACACTGTGCGATATCGCGCCACAACAACTGCAGTCGCATCGCCGGAAGCCGCCTCACACCGTCCTACAAAAATACTTTGGCCAAATTCAAGCAGGGCCCTGCCGCATTCAAAATCGATTACGCGCTCTCCGACCCAATCCCCTGGCGCGCCACCGATTGCGGCCAGGCAGCCACAGTGCACCTGGGCGGAACCCTGGAAGAAATCGCCCATTCAGAAAAGGAAATGTCCCAGGGGAGAATCGCCGAGCGGCCCTTCGTGCTGCTCGCACAGCCCAGTCTCTTCGACGCAACCCGCGCCCCCGCCGGAAAGCACACCGCATGGGCCTACTGTCACGTTCCGAATGGATCGAGAATTGACATGACCGAGCGACTCGAAAATCAGATTGAGCGCTTCGCACCCGGATTCCGGGACTGCATTCTCTCCCGCCGCGTCTTCACTCCTGCCGACCTCGAAGCAGCCGACGCTAATCTAATCGGCGGCGACATTAGCGGAGGCGCAATGAACGCGCGCCAAATGCTCTTCCGTCCCAGCTGGCGTCAATACGCAACATCCGATCCAAAAATCTATCTCTGCTCCGCCTCCACTCCACCCGGAGGAGGCGTCCACGGCATGTGCGGATTTCACGCCGCCAGCATGGCTCTTCGCAACCTGACGCGATAAAGACACTATGCGCTAGGGTTGCCCGAGACAATGGGTGCCCCATCCTTGACGCGTCTTTTGCGGCAAGGGTGGGAAGCCACAAATTTCAGCCGATCGGCGCGAAGCGTGTGTTCCGGACAGCCGGTCGTTTACGCCGCAAACTCGCCAACCGCCCGAACGGCCTGCGCGGTCAGCGCCTGCCGCAGCGTCTCCATCTCGGCCCAGGGGTCCCGCTTTAATCGCGTTTTCCATTGATCGAAGTTCGCAACAGCAAACTTCGGGCGATCCGTCTTCTTCAGCTCATCCCAGCTAAGCGGCATGGACACATGCACGCCTCTCCGCGCCCGCGGCGAGTAAGGAGCAACCGCCGTAGCGCCGCGCTCATTCCGCAAATAATCCAGATAGATTCGATTCTTCCGCGCCGCCTTCGTCATCTTCGTCAAATACAACTTCGGATTCGCCCCCTCCATCATACGAACAAAGCTATGCGCGAACGCTTTCACTTCAGACCATTCACGCTGAGGCTTGATAGGCGCAACCACATGCAATCCCTTGCCGCCCGTCGATTTCACAAAACTCTCAAGCCCCAACTGCTCCAGTAGATCCCGAACCTCAACCGCACTCTTCACAAGCTGCTTCCACGCAACCGCTTCGTCCGGATCGAGATCGAAAATAAGTTGATCCGGTGTCTCCAGCGCATCGTTGCGCGATCCCCAGGGGTGAACCTCCAGCACACCCATCTGTGCGAGTCCGATCAGTCCCTTGGCATTGTCGATCGTGATGTACTGCTCCGTCGCACCGCTGCTTTTGCTCTTCACCGGAACGCTGCCGACGCCGGCCGGAAGCCCGGATCCCACGTGCTTCTGAAAGAAGCATGGTTTACCGCTCCCCTCAGGGCATCGCACCAGGCTCAGAGGACGCCCGGCAATATGCGGCAACATAACTCCAGCAACGGCGGAGTAATATCGCGCTAACTGTAGCTTAGTAAGCTCGGTGTCCTCATCCAAAACTTTGTCAGGATGCGTAAGCCGAACCCCATCTATCTCAGATTCACCGCCGCCGCTCTTCGCCGCGATGGCACTCCGCACCGGCTGCTCTTGTTTTCTGTCTTTGGATCTCTTATCCGGTTTCGCGATCGACGTCGCCTCTTCACGCACAACATCTTTCGCAGGCTTGTCCTCGCGAATCCCCTGAAAAGCCGCCTGCCGAACCATCCCGCCCGCGGTCCACGACGCAAAGTTCACCTCCGCCACCAGCTTCGGCTCTACCCAAATCGCATCCCGTGACGCTGCCCGTGGCACGTCTGCAAAGGGAGCCTTCGTCACGCGCAGTTCATCCAGTTGTTTACGCAAGTGCCTGCGCGAAATCTGCGTAAACCCGGTTCCGGTGCGGCCTGCATACATCAGTTTTCCCTCGCGGTAATAACCCAGCAACAGAGCTCCAATTCCCACGCCGCCATCGGACGGCAAAGTAAAGCCGCCCACAACAAATTCCTGCCGATGCACGCACTTCGACTTCACCCAGTCTTTACTGCGCCCGGAAACATACACGCCATCCGCTCGTTTCGAAACCACACCCTCTGCTCCGAGACTGCACGCTTTGCTGAACATGGCACTGCCATCGGCGCGAATATGTTCGCTATAACGAATCGCATCCTGATCGCCGATCTCCCCAATCAGGCCTTCCAGAATTTCTTTGCGCCGCGCCAGCGGCAAACTCCGCAGATCGTGCCCGTCAAGATGCAGCAGATCAAACACGAAATAAGTCATGCGCACCTGCTTGCCGTCCTCAAATGCGGCCTGCAGATCGGCAAAGCTCGTGCTTCCCTTCTCGTCCAGCACAACAACTTCGCCATCCAGCAAAGCAGTCTTCACTGGAAGCGCGGCGGCCGCGCGCGCAATCTCCGCCATGCGATGCGTCCAGTCCAGTCCGTTCCGCGTGTAGAGCGTCACCTTGCGCCCGCCGCGCTTCTGTTGCTCCAGATGCGCCTGAATGCGGTAGCCATCCAGCTTCAATTCATGAAGCCAGCTATCTCCCGCCGGAGGCGCCTTCACCTCCAATGCGAGTTCTGGCGAAATAAAGGCCGGCATCGCTTCGCGTGGAGTTCCTTTCAGAATCGCCGTACGGTCCGGCGCACTCGTTGCAACCTCAGTGGCTTTTTCGGTCGGTGGTTTTCGTGTCTCGTCCGGCTGCTTTCGCCGCAGAACAAGCCGTGAGCGGTTCGGAGCCGGATTCGCAGCCTTATGCGATTGCCAGACGTGATCCTCCGCCTTGGCGATCGCGTCGAGGCCGCGCCCCGTAACCACGCTGTCCGGAGACTCTTCCGTAATCGGCTCAGCGTCTGCGCCGCGCTCAAACTCGTCGTGCTCCTTGATCAGCAGCCAGTTTGGCTTGCTCTCGCGCGCGGCGTGCCCGCCCATGCGCACCAGCGCCCAGTTGCCCTTAAGCTTTTGGCCATGCAGCGTAAATTTCAGCCGCCCGCGCGCGCAGACCTTCGTCCACGTCCACATGCGGCTCCCAGGTACCCTGATCCCACACCATCACAGTGCCGCCGCCATACTGTCCCTTGGGAATTGTGCCTTCGAACCCGCCGTAGCCAATTGGGTGGTCTTCTACTTCAACGGCCAATCTTTTATCGCCGGGATAATAGCTCGGACCCTTCGCCACCGCCCAGCTCTTCAGCACGCCATGCCATCCCAGGCGAAAGTCGTAGTGCAGACGCGTAGCCGCATGCTTCTGAATCACAAACGGCAGCTGGTCCTTTATCTTTGCGGAAGCCTTTGCAGTTCCGCCGCCGCTCGGCTCCGCCGTCATCGCAAAATCGCGCATCGAGCGGTAGCGTTCCAGTTGCTTGTCCACTTCCTTCGCGGCGCTGGCAGCGGTCTTTTTCGCGGATTTCTTCGGAGCCATAAAAACCTCCCGAGCTTTAGAAGTGACGCAATCTATGCTCCTCGGGTTGGACCTCCGGCGACTTTACCGCCTCCTTCTCCAGCGATCTGCTCACCAGATCGCGCGAACCCAGTCCCACCGCCAGCGCCAGAGCCAGGACAATGCCGCCGAACAGAATTCCGAATGCCAGATCAACAATCTCTCCCCCGATAGCAAGATGATCAAGCACCATGGCCGACGTCAGTATCAGTACCATCCATTTCGCCCCCGTAGCCAGAAGGCGCGCGTAGTGCAGATTGAGATTCACCGCCGTAATCAGCACGCTGCGCGACAAAAAGCGCGCCAGCACGGTGCCCACAAAGAACAAAACCGCCGCGCCGACGATGCGCGGAACGTAGGCGAAAACATACGCTGCCGCTGCAGGCTCAGCCGACGAAGCTTCGAACGCCGAAAGGCCAACCAGCACGCCGAGAACGACAATTCCCCAAAAGACCAGCCGGGTCGCCAGAATCGTAGGAGTATGCGCCGGAGATAATTCCGCAAAAGAGCCGCTTCCCCGCCCCACTCGCTGGTCAAACTTCGTCGCCACCAGCACGCGCCGTACCAGCGCCGCAATAATCCACGCCAGAACCAGGAAAATCAGCAGAGCGACAATGAATGCCAGAATTCCCGGTAGCAGGGTGGCGATCTTCGTCGTCACTCGTACCATCGAGTCATGGAGCGCCTGTTCGATGTGATTCCACATACTTTCCTCCTTGCAAAATGGCCTTTAGCTCAATCGCTCCGGCCATCTCCAGCGCGAAACAAAATATGGTTTTTGCTCTTCATAGGCTCGCGCCAATTGTTCGATTCTCTGGTCCGCTTCCTGTGCCGTCGCACCGCCAACCTCCTGCGTATAGGAGGCAACCCAGCCCAGATACAGCGGCGTTAGCGCGCCCAGCACATGTGTTCGGCTGACGCGGCGCATACGATGCGCCAGCGCAAAGTCATACACGATGCGCGCCCACAACGAATCCGGCATACGGAACTGTTCGGGATCGAGCCGCGTCAGCCGCTTTAATTCCAGCATGGTCGCAGGTGGCAACACCAGCCGCCACACTTCTTCCAGATTCTGCAAGCCAAGCACAAATGACTCCACCATGGGCCGCGGGTCAACCGGCTGCGGGTCGTCCTTCACCACAAGCGGATTCCGGAGCGGGACACCGCCTGCGACCCGCGTATTCGCTGCCAATGCGCGGCACAAACCTCCGCCTCCAGAAACAGCGATCCAGCCAGCTCCCCCAGAACCGCGCTTAAATCAAGATCTTCCGCCTGCGCCGCGTGTTGAACTCTCACAACCGACTCGCCGATCTGGCCGCCATTCATCGCCACAATGTTGGCAGGCCATAACAGATGCGGCTCATTCTGGGAGCGCGCCGGTCCGTCATATGCAAGTTTCTCGAGAACGTTTATTCCGGCGCTGAAGTCGAATGCGAGCGGCGACCACAAACGCCTGCCAAAAAGTGCGCGTGACAAAGGTGCCAGCAGACTCTTGTTGATGAGCCGGTCGTACTTTCCATCCGGATATACCGGCATCATCAAATCACACTTCCCTTGGAGCACTGGCTCAAGCAAAAGCCGCGCCGGTTTAGCCGCCAGTACCGCCAGATCGGTATGGCTCACCAGACATGCGGGCGCCCCCATCGCGGCGGCCAGCGCCAGAATGCTCCTTTGAGCGCCTGCTATATCCAGCCAGACCGCCAGCGAGCTTGCTGGCGCGGGCATGGGATACGTCGCAAAATGAACACCGTCGGTCAAAGAGTCCGCAGGCTCTGCTTCCGCAACACCCGCATACGCCACGACTACTTTCTCTGCAACCTCTCTTAGACCCGAGGCCTTCGCGCGCAAGTCCTCAATGTCCGCCACGCCGGTAATGCCAACCACCAGATCGACCGGGCGCCACTCTTCGATCCTCTTCTGTAAACCTGCTGGAAACTCTATACTCGCCATCGAGCCTCGTCTTTAGTTTTCCTGCTCATGGTTCGCACCTGCACTCGGCGTCTGCAATTCAAGCCATAAAAAACCATACGGACCAAGGGTCAGAGGATAGCATTCCCTGCCGATCGCGGGAAACTCCACATACCCCAGCATCTCCACCGGAATCATGCCCTCCAATCCCGCAAGATCGAGCTGCACCGGCTGCCATACGCGCGACAGATTCGCAACGCAAAGAACCTGCTCGCCGTCATACTCGCGCAGATACGCAAGAATCTTCCGGTTGGTGGGCTCCAGAAACCGCAGGGTGCCGCGCCCAAATACCTTGAAAAGCTTGCGCAGCGCAATCATATTCCGCATCCAGTTCAACAGCGATGACGCATCGGCTTGCTGCGCCTCGACATTGATGGCCTCATAGCCCCAGATCGCGTCCATAATCACCGGGCTGTACAAACGCGCCGGGTTCGCCCGCGAAAATCCCGCATTGCGGTCGCCCGACCACTGCATCGGCGTTCGCACTCCGTTCCGGTCGCCGAGATAAATGTTGTCGCCCATACCGATCTCGTCGCCATAGTAAAGAATCGGCGTTCCCGGAAACGAAAACAGCAGGCTGTTCAGCAGCTCGATACGCCCGCGGTTGTTATCCAGCAACGGAGCCAGTCTGCGCCGGATGCCCACATTAATCCTCATCCGCGGATCGGCACTGTAAGCCAGGTACATGTAGTCCCGCTCATCGCCCGTCACCATCTCCAGCGTCAGCTCATCATGGTTGCGAAGAAATAATCCCCACTGGCACCTCTCCGGAATCTCCGGCGTCTGCGCCATGATGTCCGTAATCGGAAGGCGGTCTTCCTGGCTCAGGGCCATGTAAATGCGCGGCATCAGCGGAAAATGAAACGCCATATGGCACTCGTCCGCATCGCCAAAATACGGTCGCACATTCGCCGGAGGCTGATTCGCCTCCGCCAGAATCATCCGCCCTTCATACTCCGCATCAAGCGCCGCGCGCATCGCCTTGATCGCCACATGCGTCTCCGCCAGATTCTCGCAATTGGTTCCGTCGCGCTCCACCAGGTACGGAACCGCATCCAGCCGCAGCGCATCCACGCCCATATCCAGCCAGAAGCGAAGCACCTTCAGCACTTCCTCAAGCACGCGCGGATTGTCGAAGTTCAAATCCGGCTGATGCGAAAAAAATCTGTGCCAGTAGTACGCCTGCGCTACCGGATCCCACGACCAGTTCGATTTCTCCGTGTCCGTAAAAATGATCCGCGCGTCTTTGTATCGCTGATCGGTATCGCTCCACACATAGAAATCACGCTCTGCCGATCCCGCCGGTGCATTCCTCGCCGCCTGAAACCATGGATGCTGGTCCGACGTATGGTTCACCACCAGCTCGATCATCACCTGCAATCCGCGGTCGTGCGCCGCATTCAGGAACGCGCGAAAGTCCGCAATCGTTCCATAGCTCGGATGAACATTCATGTAATCCGCGATGTCGTACCCGTCATCGCGCAGCGGAGACGGAGAAAACGGCAGAAGCCAGATGCACGTCGCGCCCAGCTCGACAATGTAATCCAGCTTCCCGATCGAGACCCTGGAAATCGCCGATGCCGTCGTTATTGCTATCGGCGAACGCCTTCACGTGCAACTCATAAAGAATCGCGTCTTTGTACCACAGCGGATCGGCCACGCTTCCCGACTGCTTCCTCTTTCTAGGCTCGCCGGTTGCCATCGTTCTCTCCAAACTCACGCCTCGCCTTCCCAGTTTGAGAACACGTTGTTTAAGGCTTCTGCCAGCGTCGGATGAGCCAGAGTAGCATTCTGGAGCGCTGTATATTTCAGGCCGCCCATCATCGCAATCTGAATCGCTGACATGATCTCGCCGCCTTCAATCCCCAACACCGTCGCACCCAGAATCCGCTCCGTCTCCGCGTCCACAACAATTTTCATGAATCCCCGCGTCTCATCCGTCTCAATTGCCCGCGCAACGGAGGTCATCGGCATCTTCGCCACGCGAATCTTCTTTCCCAGCCCGCGCGCCGCGGCCTCCGTCAATCCCACCCGCCCAAGCTGCGGATCGATAAACAACGTATACGGCACAAACCGGTTGCGCGTGGTCCGGCTCTCGCCATCTAGCAAATTAGCCTTCACATTCTGTAGTCGTCATACGAAATATGCGTGAATTCAGGACCGCCCTTGACATCGCCCAACGCATATACTCCATCGACGCTGGTTTCCAGGAATTCGTTCACCCGCACATAGCCGCGTTCATCCATCGCGACACCGGCAGCTTCCAGATCGAGAGCTTCCGTATTCGGAACGCGCCCCGCCGCCACCAGCAAATGCGATCCCTTCACTGAACGTGACCCGCCTTGCATCTCCACCTGCAATTCAACAGCATTGCTCGCCCGCGTGGTGGTCGCGTTCAACAACACCTCGATTCCATCTTCCGTAAGAATCTTCTTTACTTCCTCAGCAACATCCTCGTCCTCATGGTCCAGAAGCTGCCTTCCCTTATGAATCACCGTAACCCTGCTGCCGAACCGCCGGAACATCTGCCCGAACTCCAGCCCGATATACCCTCCGCCAAGCACCAGCAAATGCTCTGGAAGCTCGCCCAGTTCCATCACCGACACATTATCCAGCAACGGCACATCTGCGATCCCATCAATCGCGGGTATCGCGCTGCGAAGGCCCGTATTGATAAAAATCCACTGCCGCCTCCAGCGTACGGCCGTTCACCGAAACGCTCTTGGGCCCAGCGAACCGGCCTTCTCCGCGAATCAACTCCACGTTTTTGGTAGACTCCAGCTTCTTCTCGCTCCCTGTCCGAAAGCTTTCCACCACTGAGCGCTTCCGCTCGCGCACCCGCGCCATGTCAACGCTGACGCCGGAAATATTCACGCCGTAATCGCCGCTCCGCCGCGCAAGATAAGCGACCCGCGCGCTCGCAACCATGGTTTTTGTAGGAGTGCAGCCTTCGTTAATGCATGTGCCGCCGACGTGTTTGCTTTCAATCAGCGCGGTCTTCCTTCCCGCTTTGGCAAGCGCGGAAGCAAGAGGGTTTCCGGCCTGTCCGGAACCCAGGATGATCGCGTCCAGTCGTTCACTCATATCTTGTTCGATTAGAAGCGGGAAACCAGGAACAAGCCGCCTCCAACCGCAATCAGGTCTTCAAAAAGCGCGACCGGCAAATCCGGCAGCCTTCCCCCGAAGGTAGCCACTCGGCGCGCGGTATATCCCGCAAACGCCCCGATCAGTCCACCGAGACCGCCCAGAAGGCAGCTCGTCCCAAATGAGGCGCCGCCCGCAATCGCGAAAGCGCCGCCACACATGGCGCCTAACAACACGCGCGCCGTCAGTGGAGCCGCCGTCGTCCGCCGTGGAATTTTAGGAAATTTATCCGCAATCAGTTCGCCAACGGCAAGCAGCGAAAATACAACGAGCGAAATCGGACTCGCGAGGAAAGCCAGGTGAGAACCCGCCAGGTGCAGCCAGCCCAAATGCGCCCCCCAGCAAACCAGCGCCGGGGCCGTCAACGATCGCAATCCGCACACCACCCCAATGAGGAACGCAAGCACCAGCACCAGCGAAAGGGCCATAGCTAGTCTCTCATCTCCAAAAGTAGCTTTCCCGTTGTCTTCCTGGACTCAAGGTCGCGATGTGCCTGCGCCGCCTCAGCCAGAGGATAACTATACTCCATGCGAACTTTCAGCGTTCCCGCCTGCACGGCGCGCAACACGTCGCCCGCTCGCGACATCAGTTCCTCCCGCGTCGCCGTATAGTCCTTCAGCGTTGGCCGCGTAACAAACAGCGAGCCCTTCTTTGAAAGCTCGATCAAATCAAACGGAGGCACGGCGCCACTCGACCCGCCAAACAACGCCAGCAGCCCGCGAGGACGAAGACAGTTCAGCGATTTTTCAAATGTGGTCTTGCCCACCGAGTCGTACACTACGTCCACACCGCGTCCGCCGGTAATCCGCTTTGTTTCAGCCTCAAAATCCGCTTCCGTATAGCGAATCACCTCCGCAGCCCCAGCCTCGCGAGCCAGCTTCTCTTTCTCGTCGGTCGAAACCGTAGCGATTACGCGAGCGCCGGCCTGCGCAGCCATTTGCGTCAGCAGCAAGCCCACACCGCCCGCCGCCGCATGGATCAGCGCCAAATCGCCGGCCTTCAAAGCAAATGTGGAATGCGAGAGATAGTGTGCGGTCATTCCCTGGAGCATCACTGCCGCTGCCAGCTTCAGGTCCAGCCCCTCCGGAACATTCACCAGCTTGTCCGCCGGAACCACCGCATACTCGGCATAGCTGCCAAGCACGTTGCACCAGGCCACCGCGTCGCCGGGTCGAATACCGCGCACGCCCGCGCCAACCCGCTCAACAACGCCTGCACCCTCCTGCCCATTGACGAACGGAAGGTCGGCCTTGTAGCGGCCCTCGCGGTAATAAACGTCGATAAAATTCACGCCCGAAGCGCGCACCTTCACCAGCGCTTCGCCGGGCTTCGGCTGTGGAACCGGAATATCCCCGAGGACCATCACCTCCGGCCCGCCGGTATGTTGAATCTGGATAGCTTTCATAGAAAGCGTATTTCGGGAAATGCGATCTTAATCCTGCAGAAGGCTTTGCTCGCCGGACGCGCGCAGCCGAACCAGCCGGTCAATCGTGTAAGGAGCGCGCTGCGTGGACGTGTGATAATGCCGCACCTGCAACTCGCCCAGCAGACCAATCGCCAGCATCTGGATACCGCCCAGAATCAGAATCCCCGCAATCACAAACAGCGGCCCATGCTGGTCCATTACATGCTGATGGGTAAAGATCTTCAGCGCCGCCAGAAATACCGAGACCGCCCCGCCCGCCAGAATCCCCAGCGCGCCGAACAGGCCGAAGAAATGCAGCGGCCGCGTCATATACTTCAGCAGAAACCGAATCGTCAGCAGGTCGAAGAACACGCGGAACGTCCGCCCGATTCCGTAGTGCGACTTGCCCCGCTCGCGATGCACATTCTTGATCGGAATCTCGCAGATGCTCGCCCCATACCACGCCGCCAGCGCCGGAATAAACCGGTGCATCTCGCCATACAGCGGAATGTTGTGGATCACCTCGCGCCGGTATGCCTTGTAGGTCGTGCCGAAGTCATGAATATCCACGCCCGACAGCTTCGCCATCAGCCAGTTCGCGCAGCGCGAAGGAATCCGCCGCATCACGAAGTTATCGATGCGCTCCTTCCGCCATCCGCTCACTACGTCGTAGCCCTCCTCCAGCTTTTCGAGGAAGTTCGGAATCTCGTTCGGATCATGTTGCAGGTCGCCATCCATCGCCAGAATGAACTCACCCTGCGAGTGATCGAATCCAGCGGCCAGCGCCGAAGTCTGCCCAAAATTCCGCCGCAGCTTCACCACCAGCACGCGGCTATCGACCGCCGCAATCTCTTCCAGCAGCTTGTAGGTGCGGTCGTTCGATCCGTCGTCCACCAGAACCAGTTCGAAGCTGTCGCCAACCTGCTCCATAACCGCTTTCAGGCGGTCATACATCACGGTTACGTTCTCTTCTTCGTTATGGAAAGGGACAACAATGGAATACTTCGGCATAAGCATAATTATAGACTTTCAGCGCTGGAAACTTTGGTCTTTCGCACCCGATCTATGGGCTTTCGGGCCCGATTAGTAACGTTTCAGGACTAGTCTGAAGACTTCGATACCGCGGCCGGACTTAAGATAGAACCATGCCAGCCACCCTCTCGCTCAACGAACAAAGCATCGCCAGCCTTGTCGACCGCTTCTACGCCAAAGTTCGCGAAGACGCCCTGCTTGGCCCCGTCTTCAACGGAGCCATCGGCGACCATTGGCCCGAGCATCTGGCCAAGTTGACCGATTTCTGGACCTCCGTCCTGCTCGCCTCAGGCCGCTACAAAGGCAATCCCATGATGGCGCATCTCCCCATCCCCCAGATGGACAAAGACCATTTCAGCCGCTGGATCGAGTTGTGGCAGCGAGACAACCACCGAAGTCTTCGGGCCGGAAATATCGCAGGCTCTGGTCGCAAAAGCATCCATGATGGGCGAACGGCTCGTCGAAGTCTCCACCCGCGTCCGCGAAGCGCAACCCGCGACCTAAAGCTCCCAGCAATCTGCGCAAAGCAAAACGGCCTTCCATACGGAAGGCCGTTTTCATGCCGCAACGCCGCTACCGCAACTCCTTCAACGGCTAACCGTCGCATCTGGCTCTCTCGCCGCACCGGCCGCGAGTCCCCGCTGCACGTTGCTGTGCTTCCGGCTGTAGCTGAAATAAATGATCAGTCCCAAAATCAGCCAGCTGCCAAAGCCGATCCAGGCCGGTCTATCGAGCGAAAGCATAAGCGCCAAAGAGACAACCATGCCGCAAATAGGCACCAGGGGAACCCATGGAGTCCGGAACGGTCGCGGCACATCAGGTTGCTTCACACGCATAACCCATGTGCCGAGGCAGACGATGATAAACGCCAGCAGAGTGCCCAGGCTCACAAGTTCCCCAAGAAGTCCGATCGGGAAAAGCGCTGCAAGAAACGCCGCAAAAGCCCCCATCACAATCGATGTGATGTAAGGCGTGCGAAAACGTGGATGAATCTTGCCTGCCCATTTCCAGATCAATCCGTCGCGGGACATGGTGTACAGCACCCGCGATTGTCCCAGCAACATCACCAGCATCACCGATGCCAGCCCGGCAATCGCGCCAAGATCGATTAAAAGAATGCCCCAGCGCACGCCGATTACCGCCGCGCCATCAGCAACCGGAGCCGCGACATTCAGCGTGGTGTACGACTTCAGGCCGGTCAACAACCCAGCCACGACGATGTAAAACAGCGTGCAGATAATAAGCGATCCCAGAATCCCGATGGGCATGTCCTTCTGCGGGTTCCTCGCCTCCTGCGCCGCCGTGGATACTGCGTCAAATCCGATATACGCGAAGAAAACCACTCCGGCGCCGCGCATGATGCCCGACCAGCCGAACTGGCCAAAATGGCCCTGGTTTTTCGGTATGAAGGGATGCCAGTTGGCAACCATGTGTGACCAATGGCCAAACGCGAATACCACGGCCAGACCAATAAAGATCAACAGGACAGAAACTTTAATCATCACCGCCGTGCTGTTCAAGTTGGCCGACTCCTTCACGCCAACCACCAGAACAATCGTGATCACCACGATGGCCATCAGAGCAAAAAGGTCCACTCGAGCCGCAATTGGATGTCCGAAGAGCGAGAATGCAATCGACGGCGTCGCGTTAAAAGGAAGCTTCGCGCCGAAAAAACCCACCAGGCTGCTGACGAAGCCGCTCCACCCGACCGCGACCGTCGCCGCGCCGAACGCGTATTCGAGCACCAGCGCCCATCCGATGATCCAGGCAACAATCTCGCCCATCGTCGCATAGCCATAGGTATAGGCGCTGCCCGCGATCGGAATCATCGATGCAAACTCCGCGTAACACAATCCGGCGAAAACGCATCCGATACCCGCGATGATGAACGACAGCACAATGGCCGGCCCCGCGAACTGCGCCGCCGCAGTGCCTGTCATGAACGAAAATACCCGCTCCAATAATCGCGCCAACACCCAGTGTGGTTAAGATTCACCGGGCCGAGTGCGCGCTTCAATGAATGCTCATTCGTCTCCGCGGCTTCCGCCATAATCGTACTGATTGGCTTCGTTGCTAAAAGCTTGCTGGCCATAGATTCCCTCCCTGATCCGATTGCCGACCCGTCGTTCTTGGCCGGATCTTCCAATTCAATCGATTCAGGCGCTCCCGTTCGAAATTTCTTCTTCGTCGATCCGCTTTCCCTGCCGCCGCCAAAGCGCATACACAGGTACGCCCAGCAGAACCAGAAACAAGCCCCGGCCAGGTGTACTGCGGTCTGTACCGCAAAAGAACAATACAGATCCACGCCGCCATCAGAATATAAGCAGCGGGCAGCACCGGATATCCTATCGCTTTATAAGGACGTTGCGCATCTGGCGCCGTTCACGCGCAGCACGAAAAGTCCGCCAATCGTAAGAATGTAAAACACCAGCGCGGCAAACATCGTGTAATCGAGCAACTGCGAGTACGAACCTGAAAGGCACAAAAAACAGGTCCAGACCGCCTGCACAATCAGCGATGCCACCGGCGTTTTGTAGCGCGGATGCAGTCTTCCCGCCGCCTTGAAGAACAGCCCGTCCCGGCTCATCGCATAGTAAACGCGCGCGCCAGCCAGCGTCATTCCGTTCACGCAGCCGAAGGTCGAAATCAAAATCGCCGCAGCCATCAGGTAAGCGCCGCGGGTCGAGAAAATCTGTTGCAGCACCGCCGTCGCCACGCGGTCTTCTGAGGCGTATTGAATGCCGCGCGCAAACGCCGTCGCCCCATGCGGATCGCCATGCATCGGCAGCACCATCAGATAGACCACGATTGCACAGGATATATAGCCCCAGCACCATCCCCGTGCCCAGCACCAGCGACAACGGCAGATTCCGCCGCGGATTCCGCACCTCGCCGGCGGTAAACGTGACGTTATTCCAGGCGTCCGCGGAGAACAGCGACCCCGTCTGCACTACCGCCACAATCGCGAACACTCCAACCATCGCAATCGGGCCGCCCATTCCCACCTGCACCGCATGCAGCGTTCCCAGGCCCGCGCCGTGCCAGAAGTTCGCCCCGAAAGTTCGCATGAATCGCAGCAGGATTCCGTCCCACCAGAAAGCCCAGCGCCACCAGTCCTACCAGCGACGCAACTTTGGCCGTAGTGAAGATGTTCTGCACCAGCGCGCCCGACTTCACGCCGAAGATATTCACCAGCGCCAGCAGCACAATCACCGCCACGCCCGCCAGGTTCGACGTGTTCAGGCCGATCTCCATGTTGCCCAGCACCATCGGCCCCACGCGCCACGCCGGAACATGCCCGATATGCCAAAGCCAGTGCGACGCCGAAACGCTGGGAAAGAACACGCCCAGAAATTTCCCGAAAGCCACGGCAACCGCAGCCAGCGTTCCCGTCTGGATGACCAGGAACAGCGTCCACCCATAAAGAAAGCCCCACATGGGGCCAAGCGCTTCGCGCAGATAAACATATTGTCCGCCGGCTTTGGGCATCATCGCCGCCAGCTCGCCGTAGCTCAGTGCGCCGATCATCGTCATCGCCGCCGTCACCAGCCACGCTGCAATCAGCAGTGCCGGTGACCCCACATTACGGCTGATATCCGCAGGAACAATGAAGATCCCCGACCCGATCATCGACCCGGCCACAAGTGCCGTCGCGCTGAATAGGCCCAGGCCCTGCACAAGATGTGACGACGCTGAAGATTCGGTGCGGGTGGACACGTGTAACAAATTTCTACCGGAAAACCCTTACTAAAGCCATCTCTTTCTGTAAATACGCCGGTTTGATTTCCTTTGCCAGCGGCGGAACAATCCTCACTCTCATTTCTTCTCAGCTTCGGCCGCCTGCTGCAGGTAGACGTCTACATTGTCTTTGTTCACGGCCGCCGTGCCAGTGTCAATGAACACGGGGTACGGAGAGAAGGTATTTACCTCGTAATCCGTCCGGATGGGCTTCGGTGGATAATGGAAAATCTCGTCAAGCATCTTGAGGCCGAAGAAACCCATCGTGTATGGCTTCTGGGCAATGGTGGTATCGATAACGCCGTCTTTAATCATGTTCAGGGTGTCCGGGTCAACATCCATGGCTACTACTAGCCGATCATGGAGGTTCTGCCTCTTCAGCACTTCACCCACATCTTTTCCGGACGATGCTTCCAGGCAGATAAAGGCATCGATTTTGTTCGCCCCGGTCTGGGCCACATATCGCTGAGTGGCGTCGAAGGCATTGCCAGCGTCGCCCTTGATATTGAAGACTTCAACCGTCTTGATCCCCGGGTGCGATGCGAAGATCTCCTCATAGCCATTGAGTCGCTCGTCGAGGTTCGGCTGTCCCGGCATGGTGAAGAAAACCACGTTCCCTTTGCCGCCCAATTTGTCGACAACCCGTTGGCCGCCCAAATGGCCGGCTTCGCGGTTGTTCGTGCCAATAAAGAAGATGCGATGGCTATACGGTGCGTCCGAGTCAATAGTGAGCACGGGAATACCCGCGTCGATGGCTTTATCGATTTCCGGCCCTAGGACTCCCGCATCGGCAACAGAAATCAGGATTCCGTTCGGCTTGGCCGCCACGGCCTTTTGCAGCGCATCGAGTTCAGCCTGGGCGTCGAATGTATCGGGCCCCGCAGTGATGGCCTTCACGCCGTACTGCGTGGCCGCCTTGTCAAATCCCGCGATGGCTGCCTTCCAATATGGCAGCGTCATGTTATTCGAGATGAGGTAATACGTTTCAGAATAGGAATGCCGCTGGCAACCTGTAAGGACACAAAGCGCCAGCGGAAGGACAAGCAGGAATGCTATTCGTCTTGTGCGCATAGAATCTCTCCAATTCGAAACTCCACACGAGACAGCCTGAACTACGCTGGCACAGCGAAGAGTCCGCTATTTTGCCCGGCGTTCGTGTGGGCGGATTTTACTCCCTCGGATACAGGGTTTGCCTGTGACCATTTTTGACCACAATAAAAAATCGATTCAGCACCAGAAGTTCGGCCTCCAAAGCGCCTGTGGACGTGACCAAACGCCACGCTGAACGGGCTCAGCCCATCCATAAGACGCCGATCCCGGAGATTTGGGACGGCTGGCCACGGATAAGAGCTTTGCTACCGGCGAATCGCCAGAAAATCCCGGGCCAATTTCGCCGGATCGCCTCCCGCGGAAAAAATCGCAGAAATCACTGCAACGGAATCGGCGCCCGCCTGCCAAACCAGCGCCGCATTTTCCCGGGTAATGCCTCCAATCCCAACCAGCGTCTTGCCGGTAAGGCCGCGCACAGCGCGCAGCCCATCCAGACCCACCACCGGATCGGGATTAGACTTCGTCGCCGTCGCAAAAACCGGTCCAAAAGCGATGTAATCCACCGGCTGCAAATCAGCCGCCCGCAATTGAGCTTCATTGTGCGTGGATACTCCAACGATCTTGCCCGGACCCACGATCCCGCGCGCCTCGGTCGGACTCAAATCCATCTGCCCGACATGCACGCCGTCAAAACCAGCCGAAACGGCCAGTTCAGGCCAGTCGTTCAGGAGAAGTCGCATGCGTGAACCCACCGCATCCCGCATCAGGCGGGCGTCCGCAAGAATCTCCGCCTCACTTCCCGTCTTGTTCCGGTACTGCAGAATCCCCACGCCAGCCTTGGCCAAATCTCGCACGGTCTTGCCCAGAAGAGCCTCGCGATTCTCCGCCGTGTCCAGAAAGGAGGCGTCAAGAATCGGATACACCGCAGGAAATCCGCCGGGCAAACTCATCCCTCAAGTGTATTCGCGACGGGATCGTCCTGTGGCGCGGATGAAGCGGACGAGATGGATCCGGGTGCCCCGGCCTTTGCGCGGCTTCCTGCGCGAAGAGCCTGCCCTGAGCTTGTCGAAGGGGTGGGATTGGAAGAATTCCAATATTCTTGCGACTGCTCTAGCATCAACAGAATGACCGCTGCCAACCCGAAATCGATGAACGAACTCGAACGCGCGCTCGTAAGCGACAGTGCCGCCGCGCCCCCATCCCACATCCTCGAAGGACTAGACGACGATCTGGCGCACAGAAAGACTCCCGGTGCCCCGCACACCATCTACAGCGAACTCTGGCACATCACCTTCTGGCAGCAGATCACGCTCGACTGGGTTCAAGGCAAAGAAACGCCCTGCCCGGAGCACGCATCTCTCGGCTTCCCATCACAAAAAGACATTGAAAACGAAAGCTGGGATCAGCTCCGCCAGCGTTTCTTCCGCACCAACCAGCAGGCCGGAGCAGCCGCCGCCGATACACATAAGCTCGAACAGCAAGTCCGCTGCCCATCACCCGCAGGCCAGCCCACCCGGACCATGTCCATTCGCGAGCAGCTCGAAAGCCTCGCCGCCCACAACGCCTACCACTTCGGACGCATCGTCCTGCTCCGCCAGCTCAACAACGCATGGCCACCAGCCTCCGGCGGCTTCACCTGGTGAAGGCACTTGCCCCGACTTCCTTTCGCGGAGAGGGCAGGAGTTTTATGATTGAGCGCAAGGAGAACTGGTATGCGTTTGCTGGCCGTAGTTGTCGCAATGCTTTTGGCTCCGCTTCTCTAGCCCACATTTGGTCTTCACGAGAAAATAAGACTCACACAACAAAGTGTGTAATACTTCACACAGAGGTGCTCCCGTGCCCACAAACCTTGCCATCGATGACAATCTGATCAAAGAAGCCCAGGCGGTCGGCGGACATAAATCGAAGAAGGCCGCAGTCACCACCGCACTCGAAGAATACGTGCAGCGCCATAAACAGGCTGAGATCATCAAGTATTTTGGCAAGATTGATTTCGACCCCTCTTGGGATTACAAGGCCGACCGCAAGCGATGGCGGAAGTGATCGTCCTCGTGGACACCTGCGTTTGGTCCCTCGCGCTCAGGCGCTCTCGGAAGCACGTGAATATTCAGGAAGGGCAAATTCTTGATTCACTCAGGGAGATCATTCTGGAAGGCCGTGCTCGTATGCTCGGGCAGGTCCGCCAGGAGTTGCTCAGCGGAATCCGGCATAAAGAACAGTTCGACTACATTCTGGCCGCATCTCGAAACTTCCCCGATGTTTCCGTCGGCGTCGAGGATTACGAAGCGGCTGCCCTCGCGGGTAACACATGCAGAAACGCCGGCATTTCAGGCAGCCCGGCAGACTTTTTGCTTTGCGCCGTCTCGCAAAATCGCAATTGGGCCATCCTGACGACGGACAAAGACTTCATCCGGTATCAAAAACATCTACCCTTCGCCCTGATTTCTAATCCCTAGTCTTTCTTCTGCCTCTCAAAAAACCGTTCCATAAACTTCGTATCAAACTTCCCGGCGAGGAACTCCTCGTCCTGGAAAATCTTCTCGTGCAGCGGAATCGTCGTATGAATCCCCTGCACCACGAACATCCCCAGCGCCCGCTTCATGCGCAGCATCGCTTCCTCGCGGTTGCTGCCATGGACAATCAGTTTGGCAATCAGCGAATCGTAATAAGGAGGAACCACTCCCTCCGCATACTGCGCCGTATCCACGCGAACCCCATTCCCACCCGGAACATTGAACACCGTAATCTTCCCCGCCGACGGCGTAAACTTCTCCGGATGTTCCGCATTGATGCGGCATTCAATCGCATGTCCGCGAATATGCACCGGCTCCGTAATAATCGATGAAAGCTTCTCGCCGCACGCAATCCGCAACTGCGCCTTCACCAGGTCAATGCCCGTCACCATCTCCGTAACCGGATGCTCCACCTGAATGCGCGTATTCATCTCGATGAAGTACAGCTTCCCGTCTTCGTCCATCAGGAACTCAACCGTCCCGGCATTCTGGTATCCAACATTTTCGAGTGACCGCTTCAGCGTCTTGCCGATCTCCTCGCGCATCTTCGGCGTCACCATCAGCGAAGGAGCTTCCTCAATCAGCTTCTGGTGCCGCCGCTGAATCGAGCACTCGCGCTCTCCCAGCGACATCACATTCCCATGCTGATCCGCCAGCACCTGAAACTCAATGTGCCTCGGCTGCTCGATGAACTTCTCCATGTAAAGATCGCCGTTGCCAAAAGCATTCGCAGCCTCCATGTGCGCCGCCTGAAACAGCGCGGGCAACTCCGCCGCCGACCGAATCACGCGCATCCCGCGCCCGCCGCCGCCCGCTGAAGCCTTCAGGATCACCGGGTAGCCGACCGACTTCGCCCACTCCAGCCCCTCGCCCTCCGTCTGGATCACTCCCTCCGACCCCGGCAGAATTGGAACCTTCGCGCGCTTCATCGCCTGCCGCGCCTTCTCTTTTTCGCCCATCAGCCGCGTCACGTCCGGCGGAGGCCCGATGAACTTGATATTCGACGCGCGGCACACTTCGGCAAAGTTGGCGTTCTCGCTCAGCAGCCCGTAGCCCGGATGAATCGCGTCCACATCCGCAATCTCCGCCGCGCTGATCACCGCCGGAACATTCAGATAGCTCTCCGCCGAACGCGGAGGCCCGATGCAGATTGCCTCGTCCGCAAAGCGCACGTGCAGCGAATGCCGGTCCGCCTCGCTATAAACGGCGACCGTGCGAATGCCCATCTCTTTACAGGCACAGATAACGCGCAGCGCAATCTCGCCACGATTGGCGATTAAGACTTTTCGAAACATAGTTTGAACTCGCCTACCGGGGCCGAACAGCAAACAGCGACTGGCCATATTCGACCGGCTGCCCGCTCTGAACAAAGCGCTTCACGATCTCGCCCGCCGCATCGCATTCGATCTCGTTCATCAGCTTCATCGCTTCGATAATGCAGAGAATCTGCCCATTCTCCACCTGATCGCCAATCTTCACAAAGGCCGGAGACCCCGGCGAAGGCGACTCATAGAAAGTCCCGACAATGGGCGATTTCACAACGTGCAGCGAAGCGTCTTCATCCGCCTCGCCCGTCGGCGCTGCCCCTGCGGGCGTTGCGCCCCCCGCGGGCGCGGAAGCCTGCCCAGTCGCATATACCTCCGGAAGCACGGTCGGAGCCGGAGCATGCTGCTGTGCCGAAAGCAGTCGAGCCATCTGCGCCAAATCCGCTCCGCTCGTCTCCTGAGCAAACTTGATCCGAACCTTCAGGTCGCCCCGCTCCAGGTCGAACTCGCCGATTTTGTTTTCCTTCAGGAACTCGATCAGTTCCTTTAATTCTTTGCTATCTTCCGGATTCATCACTCGCGCTCTCGCTCACCTGTCGTGTCGCGCTATAGTACCTTCCCGCCTGGGAAAATGCCTTATAGCTCAATCAATGCCTTGGGCGCCGTCGTCAGCACTTTGTTTCCGCGCTGCGTAACCGCGACCATATCTTCGATGCGAATTCCAAACTTCCCAGCCAGATAGACACCCGGTTCAATCGTAACAACCATCCCCGGCTTCAGTTCCATCGTCTGCCCGGCAGCCAGTCGCGGAGACTCATGTATCTCCAGCCCCACCCCGTGGCCCGTCGAATGCGTAAAAAACTTCGCCAGCCCCGCCTTGCGAAGCACGCCTCGCGCGGCCTCATCCACCTCGCCGCAAGTAGCGCCCGGCTTCACAGCCGCAACGCCAGCCTGCTGCGCCTCCAGCACCGCCTCGTAAGCGGCTCGCTCTTGCCTGCTCAATTTTCCCAGGCACACCGTGCGCGTCATATCCGAGCAATAACCATTGAGGATAACACCGAAGTCCAATGTAACGAAGCCGTTGCGGGGAGTCTTGCGTGCGCTCGCGCGCCCATGCGGCAGCGCCGACCGCTCGCCCGAGGCAACGATCGTCTCAAACGACATCCCCTCCGCGCCCATCGAGCGCGCAAAAAACTCAAGGCTCGCCGCAATCTCCGTCTCCGCCACACCGCTCTCGATATGCGGCAGCACGGCATCGAACACGCGATCCCCAAGCGCCGCCGCCTTCTCCATCAGCCGAAGCTCCGCCGCATCCTTCACCATGCGGAGCTCGGCGACCAGCGGCCTCTCCTGCGCAACAAAGAAACTCCGTCGCACCTTCCCGCCGACCGCCGAGCGCATCATCGCCAGCGCCGCAACCGTCGTGTGCTCCGGATCGTAGCTCGCCCGCTTCGCCAGCTGCTCCAGCAGCGCGCACGCCTCCTTCAGCGCGGACTTCTTCGCAATCACCACGCGCGCCCCGCGTGTCTCTTCCCTCGCCTGCACCGTGTACCGGCCGTCCGTAAACAGAACCGCCTTCTTCTCCGTCACCACCAACGCCGCATTCGACCCCGTAAAGCCGCAAAGCCAGCGCACATCCGGAAGATGCGTCACCAGCAGCGCCTCAACACCGTCGTTAGACATACTCGCGCGCAAAGCGCGCAGACGAACCGCTTCATTCATAAGAATTGATCCTATCAATCTCTGCGACAGACTTCATTTTCGCGCCCAGCAGGAACGCGGGGTCGCTACTCAGGAATCTGTCATGTCTCGAGCTTAAGGCTGTTTGCGAGTCTCGCTTTTGGGAGCGGGCGGCGCGACAGTGGGAGCGGGGGGCGTCGTGGGCGCAGATGGCGCGGCCGCCCTGGGAACATAGCCTTTCGCATCCCCCTTCCTCTTGATTGCGTCTGCCCGGGCCTGGTAGTCGGCGGCTCCGGCATCGTAAGCGCGCCTTTCCCGGCCCGGTGCGGCCATCTTGGTATCCACGTATCCCGCCACCTTCTGTATCGCCGGTGCGAACATTCTTCCAATGTCATCGTAGCTTCGAGCTGTCTGCTGGTTTAGCCAGTTCTGCGCCGCAGTCGTACCCTCACGTCCAAAAGCCACATCTTCATTAGCGTGAAACCGCTCATGCGTGATCGTGAGGTCCTCGGCCCAGAACTGCGTCCGCGGAGGCTGGTTCTTGTACATGTCAGGCTCGTGTGCGGTCGCCGACGGCGTCAGATCGCTCACTACCGTGGAGTAGTTGGTCTGAGTAATGTTCGCGTCGTTAGCAGAAGCTACGTTTTTCCTCGATCCGCCATCCACCTGAAAAGTAATCTTTGCATTCACATCGCCATTTACCGTGTACATGCCCTTGTCCAGGTTCGCCCTCTTGTTCTCCATCGCGAAGTAGGGCCGCGTGGTTCCAAATTCTTTTGGATCAGGTTTCGGGTCAGCCTGAGTTATCGAATTTTGATAACTGAGGGTCGCCGTCACACTATCCGCCTGATGCTGCGCCGCCGCTCCAACGGGCTCAGGAAAGTGCGCCGCCTTTTCTTCCTCGGCGCCCGTTCCACCCCGCATCGGGACCTTTGCCGACAAATGCTCGCGGTGCGTAACCGAAACCGTCCGGGTTTGCCCATCGGACTTGTCCTCCCGCTCCTCGCTCTTTGAATCATGCTGCGGCTGGGCTGAGGCGGAAAACACGGGAATATTCCCGAAGTTCCAGCTACCGCTCGACGCTGGAACCGCTTCAACTAGGCCCTCGCATTGCGCCCGGCTTGCATAAAAGCGGGGAACCGTCGAAGCCTGACGCGCAAATCTCCCCGATGCGCCTTCTGGAACTCCGCTTCGATCCCGTCTTACACGGTGAGCAAACATACGGACCTCCCGACCAATATAGACAGATAAAACGCGCAAAGAAAGCGCCCATCAACATCCCACGAGCACGCCCTCGCCAAACGCATTCAGCGCTTGTTTTCAGCCGCCGCTGCTCGCTCCCGCTGTTTGACCTTCCGCGCCGGAGCCCCAGCATAAATCCCAAATGGCTCAAGATCCTTCGTAGCCACCGACCCCAATCCAAGAATCGCGCCCTCGCCCACATTCACTCCCGGACTCACCATCGCCCGCGCACAAATCCACGAATGAGCCCCGAACCGCATCGGAAACGACACCAGTCGAAACGAAGTCTCGTTGTAAAGATGCGTCGCTCCGCAGATGTAAGCGCCCTGCGAAACAATCGCATGAGAGCCAAAGAAAACCGGCGAAGGGTTATAAATCTCCGCGCCATCGGCCAGCGTCACGCGGTCCTCACAGTGCAGGTTCCACGGAGCCCACACCTTCGATCCCGGATAAAAATGGCATTTAGCGCCCACCTTCGCGCCAAATGCCCGCAGCAGCATCGCCCGCCACGCATGAAAAGGACGCGGCGAAGGCCGGTACAGCAGAACCCGGCAGACACCCCAAAGCACACGCGCCGCGCGATTCCGCCCGGAAAATGCAGGGTTCAGCGTCGGATCCGCTTGCAGGCTCATTGAATCAATATAGTTGGAATGCGCCATCGGCGATTCCCAGGCTCAGGAAGCCTTCGCCGCAGCGCCTCTGCGCGTCACCGCGCGTATCCCGCGCACCGGCTTCCTCTGTCTTGGGCGCACCACCTTCGGAACAGGCTGGTCCGCAACCCCCGACTGCCGGTCCATCCACTCATCCAGCCGCGACTTTCGGAAGCGCCAGCGGTTCCCGAGCTTAAAGGCCGGAATAAACGACTCCGAAGCATACTTGTAAAGCGTGTCAGGGCTTATACCCAGATAATCTGAAGCCTGTCGAATGTCCATCACTTCCCGTAACTCGCTGATGCGTACCGCCGAGGACTTCATAAGGTGCTCCGTTTATCTGATCTGAACGTCCGGTAAAGCAAAACTGGCCTGCGCCCATGCTTATACCCTGTTTTCACCCGATAATTCAAGGGTTTCCCGTAAACCATAGGCTTTGCAGGGGATTTCGCCTGGCTTTCAGCCGTCATTTCCCGCCCGAAATGTACACAGCTAGCGCAACCCAATCCGGAATCCACAATCCATAGGGGAGTTCCGAACTGGGTGCATAACTCCAAATCCACGACCAGCGGGAGCGGCCACAAAAGCCCGCGCTACGATGGCGCGAAGCGCGTACGCCCGTGCGGCCAGCACTCACTCCTCCCGCAGAACCTCAAGCGGCTTCTGCCCCAGGATCCGGAAGCTCGCAATCCAGCCGGTAATCGTAGCCAGCAAAACGGTAGCCGCGACCGCAACGATCGTCCCGCGAAAATCCAGATGGTAAGTCACCTGCATCCGGTCCAGCAGCACCCGCGCCAGCAGATTCGCAAACACCGCTCCCACACACCCCGCCAACAATCCCAGCACGGCAAACTCCACGCTGAAGACCTGCCCGATGCGGCTCCGGGTCGCCCCCAGCGTCTTCAGCACCACCACTTCGCGAATCCGCCGAAAGCGCGTGCTCGCAATACTCGAAGCCAGAATCACCGCTCCCGCCAGAATCGAGAAACCCGCCAGAAACCGGATCACCAGCGTAATGTGCCCCACCACATCCTGAACCGTCTGCAGAATGTCCGCCAGGCTGATCACCGTAATCGTCGGATACGCCGCAAACAGTGCCCGCTCCATCTGCGCAATGTCACCCGGAGCAAAATGGATCGCCCCATACCACGTGGCCGGAACGCCCTCGATCACCTTTGGCGCAAGAACAAACTCGCTGCGCGCAAAAGCATGCTCACCATCCACCTTGTAAATCGCCGCAACCCGCGTCGAGATCGTCCGATCGCTCACTTCAAAAATCACCTGCGAACCGACATGCAGATGCAGCCGCGCCGCTGCATGATCTACGACCGCCAGGCCGGAATCGTCCTTCGCCGTCCACCACTTTCCTTGCACAACTCTCGTCCCCGCCGGCGAAGCCGTCCGACCATGTCAGCGAAACCGACCTCAGCAGCCGCTTCGGATAATTCTTGACCTTCAGGTCCTCCACGCTCACGCCGTCAATGCTCACCATGCGCGACGAAATGAAGGGAATCGTCTCCAGCGCGCCCTCGACGCCCGGCTGCTTCGCCAGCAGCGACTTCACGCCCGCAATCTCCTCCGGCGCAATGTCCACCAGAAAAATATTCGGCGTCCCCGCCGCAACATCGCTGTGCATCTCCCGCACCACCGCGCTCTGCATCAGAAACACTGCCAGAATCAGCATCACGCCCGTGCCCAGCGCCGCCAGCACCGCAGACGACTGGTTCCCCGGACGATAAAGATTCGCCAGCCCATGCCGAATCGAAGAAGGCAGATGCAGCCGCGTCTTCGCCAGAAAAGCCCGCAGACCGCGCAGAGTCAGCGCCGAAAGCCCAAGAATTACCAGCAGAATCGCGCACAGGCTAGCCGCAAACCACTTCCGATCAGCCACGAATCGGACAGCACCGTCGCAATCCCCGCCAGCCCGGCAACAATCACCGCAATCGCGGCCCATTGCAGCTTGCGCTCGCGAAACTTCGGCTCCCACCAGCCATAAAAAACAATCGCAAGCACGCAGCCCACATCCACCGCCAACGCTCCCAGCGCCCATCGGTGAGCATGATGCCGCAACCCCAGCACCCAAATCGCAAGGAAAACCAGCCCCGCCAGCATGGTCAAACCCCACAGCGACCGCTGCACTTTGCCCGGACGAAAGCCGCTCGACCAGAGCGGCTTCACTTCCCCCTCCTCGACCGTCTTGCGCAGCACCGCAATCGGCCGCACGTGCCGAACATCCAGCAGCGGAGGCAGACAAAACAAAATCGTAGTCAGAATTCCCGTAGCCAAAGCCGCCGACACCGGCCGCAGCGCCAGCGCCAGCGGAGGACGCAGCGGCAAGCAGCGTGCCCAGCAGCGAAGGAAACGCATACTCCACGCCCAGCCCCAGCGCCACGCCAATCAAGCCGCCAGCCAGCCCCAGAAAAATCGTCTGCAGCAAATAAATTCGCAGAATGTCGTTCGAAGTCGCGCCCATCGACTTCATGATGGCCAGCACTTCGATGCGCTGCTGCAAATGCGCGCGCATCGCCATGCCCACGCCGATCGCGCCCAGCACCATCGCCACCAGGCAGATCAAACTCAGCAGCCCGGTCGCATGATCCAGCCCCTTGGTCAGCTCCGGATTGGTCTCGCGAAAATCCGTAATCTGCGCGTCCGGCAGAATCTTCTCCAGCTCCGCGCGCACTCCCGCAATATTCTGCTTCGCATCATCCAGCTTGAACAGATACCGCTCCGTAGCCCGGCTGCCCAGCCCCAGCAGTCCCGCCTGCAGCATCGCCTGCCGCGTAATCATCACCCGCGGACCCAGCCCAATCCCCGCGCTCATCCGGTCCGGCTCACGCGCAATCACCGCCGCAATGCGAAACCGCCGGTCGCCAATCTTCAGCACGTCGCCAACCTTGGCATTCAGCCGAACCAGCAGGTTGTCATCCACCAGAGCCGTGGTCATCGGTAAGCGTGTCGCGCAAGGTCCCCGCAGGACGAAGCACCACCGTCCCATAAAACGGATACACCGCCGGATCGACAGCCTTCAACGAAACCAGCAGCGGAACGGGATCGCCCACGACCGAGGCCATCGAAACCGTCTCCGTCACATCCGTGCGCTCCACGCCCCTGCAGCGCATCCAGTTGTTGCGCTTCCTTCGGACTCGTCTGCCGAAACAGCCGCGCCGAAAGATCCGCCGCCATCAAACTGCGCGCGTCGCCCAGCAGCGCCTTCTGAAAAGCCTGGCTGAATCCGCGAACGCCCGTCAGCGCCGCCACGCCAATCGCCACCGACAGCAGCACGAAGGCAAACTTCGCCTTCGACGCCCGCAATTCGCGCCACGCAATCCGCGCCGCCGTGCCCCACGGCAGACTCGGCTTGATCGCCCTCGGCAAATCAGGCCTGTTTGTAGTCGCCATCAGGCCGTCACCGCGGCAAGCTCATCCGCAACCACCAGGCCATCGCGCAAATGAATCTGCCTGTCCGCGCGCCCCGCCACCTGCGGATCGTGCGTCACCATCACCAGCGTCGTGTTGCTCTCCCGCTGCCGCCCCGTCAGCAGCTCCAGCACATGCTCGCCGTTCGTCGAATCAAGATTTCCCGTCGGCTCATCCGCCAGCACAATCGGAGGCTCCAGCACAAAAGCCCGCGCCAGCGCCACCCTCTGCTGCTCGCCGCCCGAAAGCTGCACCGGATAATGATGCATCCGATCCGCCAGCCCCACCGCCGTCAGCAGAGCAGCCGCCTTCGCCTTGCCATCGCCGCGCGCATTCAGCTCATGCGGAAGCAGCACATTCTCAAACGCCGTAAGCGTAGGAATAAGCTGATACGACTGGAACACAAATCCAATCTTGCGCCCGCGCACCTCCGCCAGCTCGATCCTCGGCAAGCTCGCTGATCGCCACGCCATCCAGCAGCACCTCGCCCTCCGAGGGCGAATCCAGCCCCGCCAGCAACCCCAGCAGCGTGCTCTTGCCCGACCCCGAAGCGCCCATGATCGCCGCAAACTGCCCCTGCGGAATCGTCAGATCAATCCCGCGCAGAATCTCAACCACCCGCGCCCCATTGCGAATCGATTTCTTCAGGCCCCGTACTTCAATCATTAAGGTGTCTCCGCGCCTCTCGAAAAAGCGATCTCTGTCCACAGGCTACAATCTTTGCGTGACTCGTCGCGCCATTCTCCTGCTTTTTCTGCTCGCGCCTTTTTCGTTCGCGCAATAGCCCTGCGCCCGTCATCGTCTGCTTCGGAGACAGCCTCACCGCCGGCGCCGGCGCACCAGCCGGCCACACCTATCCAGATTCGCTCCAGACCCTTCTCGATTCACGCGGCTATCACTACCGCGTCCTCAACATGGGCATCAGCGGAGACACCAGCAAAGACGCCGTCAACCGGCTCAAAGCGTGATCGCCGCGCATCCCGCCATCGCCGTCGTAGAGTTCGGAGGCAACGACGGACTCCGCGGCCTTCCCATCACCGCCACCCGCACCAACCTCGACCAGATCATCGCCACGCTGCAGCACGCGGGCATAAAGGTAGCGCTCGCCGGCATCACTCTCCCGCCAAATTACGGCCAGGACTACATTCAGGCCATCAATGAAACTTACGTGCTGGCTGCCAAAAAGTTCCGTGTCCCGCTGTTGCCCTTTCTCTCGCCAACGTCTACAACGTCCCCGGAACCATCCAGTCCGACGGCATCCACGCCACCGCCAAAGGCAACGCCCTCGTAGCCGAAAACGTCTTCACACTCCTCAAACCCATGCTGAAAAGATAGCGTTCGGCGATCAGCCACGTTCGTGGGTGCCCCATCCTTGACGCGCAATTTGCGTCAAGGGTGGGATTCGTAACACTCAGCACTGCCGAGAAACCTAAACCAGCACCACGATCGGCTGAAACAAAGTCCCCGCAACCCGCCTGCCAATGGCAACCAAATCCCGCTGGCCCGCAAAAACCTTCACCAACGAAGCCGAGAAAACTCCGGCAGATTCACCTGCATTCCATTGCGAATCCGCCCCACCGTCTGCTCATCCGCCGTCATCGAAGGAATCTCCGGCAGCAAAGTCCGCGGATGCGGCAGCCGCGCCTCCAACTCGCCCGCCCGCGCCAGAGCCTCAACCTCATCCAACCGCAGCGCCGCATCCACCGCGAACGGCCCCGAAGCCACACGCCGCAGACTCGCCAGATGCGCGCCGCAGCCCAGCGCCAGCCCCATCTCATGCGCCACCGACCGCACATACCCGCCCGCAGAAACGCGCATCGCAAACTCCGCAATATCCCCGTCGAGCGACAGGATGGAAAACTCCGCAATCGTAATTCGAGCCGTCTTCAATTTCGGAACGCCGCCCGCCCGAGCAATCTTGTAAGCCGGTTTGCCGCCAATTTTCTTTGCCGAAACCGGAGGAGGCATCTGCTCCATCTCACCCGAGAACACCGCGGCCGCAACCCGAACTGCATCAAGCGTCAGCGAAGGCGCCACCGCCTCGGAAGCAGGCACGCCCTCAGCATCATAAGTGTCCGTAGAAAAACCAAATCGAATCGTTCCGGTATAAGCCTTCTCATGCGCGCCATAAAACTGCGCCAGCCGCGTAAACTTCCCCAGCAGCAGAGGCAAAACCCCCGTCGCCATCGGATCCAGCGTCCCAAATGTCCAATCGAAGACTCGCCCGTAGCGCGCCGAACCCGCGCCACCACATCATGCGAAGTCATGCCCGCAGGCTTATCAAGAATCAGCAGCCCATTCACTCATCGGTACTATAGAAGCTGCAGAATCGGCAATGTTATCTTATGGCTCGACTGTTCATGAGGCGATGGCGACTTACCAATATTCGTCTCGAAGGATGCTTTTGCTGGTGCTTATCGTGCATTTCAATTCAGAAACGCGTGGCAGCGACATCGAGACGGAGCAAGCGCCAGGCTGCCTACGCAATGGGTTGTCTCACGCTCGGATCATAACGAAAAGAAGACTCTTACTCCGTGGAATGAGCCGAGAACAGGAATTGAGGCCATCCTTTGACACGTGAAGAATGATCAATTCCAACAGATCTGCTGTGACAGAGTCGCATACTCCGACTTCAGTAATTTCAAAGTCGGCCACCTGAAGGATTTGCTACTTTCGCGTCCATTGCAGCGAAAATACACGTTTATATCCGCGTTCCAATCCGATTCGTGCCTCAGGAAGAGCATGCGCCACTCCGTGGAAGAACCCATCAGATCCTCTGACAAACCATCTGAATTACTGCGCCAAATCTTGAGAATAGTCATGTAGGCCCGCATACATTTCAGCAAGACGACTCACTACATCCCTGGCTCCTGCTCCCGCACCAGCGACAAGAACTCCGCCCGCGTATTCTGGTTCTGAAAAACACCCACCATCGCCGAAGTCACAGTAGAAGAATTCTGCTTCTCCACACCGCGCATCATCATGCACAGGTGCCGAGCCTCAATCACCACGCCCACGCCCTGCGGAGCAATCGCATCATGGATCGCATCCGCAATCTGCCGCGTCAGCCGCTCCTGCACCTGCAACCGCCGCGCAAAAACCTCCACCAGCCGCGCAATCTTGCTCAGGCCGATCACCTTGCCATTCGGAATATAGGCCACATGAACCTTGCCGAAAAAAGGAAGCATATGGTGTTCGCAAAGCGAGAACATCTCAATGTCCTTCACGATCACCATCTCGTCATAATCCACGTCGAAAAGTGCATCGCGCAAAATACTGGTCGGATCCTCGCTATATCCCTTCGTCAGAAACGCCATCGTCTTTTCCATGCGCTCCGGCGTACGTTCCAGTCCATCGCGCGTCGGGTCGGCATCAAAGCGGCGAAGAATCTCGCGATAAATATCCTGCGTGGAGACATCCTCAAGGCCCGTCCCGCCGCGTATCTTTTCCTTTAACGCCGCCGATCCATCGTTCTCGTTCTTCATGCCACACTCAACTTTCCCGCGCGCACCGGATATTCAAATGAATTCTTAGCCGTCTCCTCCACGCGCACCGAAACAATCTCCGCCGGCTTGAACGCGGCCTTCAGCAAACGGTAAATCTCAATATTGAAATTCTCCGTCGTCGGCACAGTCTTGCGAAAGCCCTCGTCGAAATTCAGGTTCGTGTGGTCGAAGCGATCCAGAATTTCCTTCGTCACACACTCATCCAGCTGCACCAGATCGCAAACCATCCCCGTCTCCGGATCGACCTCGCCGCCCACAATCACCTCGATCACGTAGTTATGCCCATGCCCATGCGGATTATTGCACTTGCCGTAAATCTCCCGGTTGTCCTCGTCCGTCAATGCTTCGCAGTGCAGCCGATGCGAAGCGCTCAACCGATACCGCCGTCCGAAATACGCTCTCATGGCTCACCGTAGTAATCGGCAAAAAGATCCGGCATCTCATACACCCGCACGCGATGGAGCTTCGCGCCGGAAATCTTCCCCTCCAGCCGCTTCCACACCGCAATCGCAATGTTCTCCGTCGTCGGCATCGCCTTCGCAAACTCCGGCACTTCCAGATTCAGATGGCGATGGTCGTAAACGCTCACCACCTCGCGCTCCATCACGTCTTTCAACTCTTTCAGATCGACCACAAACCCGGTCACCGAATCGACCTCGCCCGCAACCGTCACTTCCAGCGTGTAGTTATGCCCGTGCCCGTTGCGGTTCGAGCACTTGCCGAACGCGCGCGCATTCTCTTCTTCCGTCCACGCATCATTCCAGTAGTAATGCGATGCAGAAAACTCGGCCTTCCGCGTAAGCAGGATCATAGGACTAACTTAATCATAGACGATTAGTTCGTCGCACCGCCGCGCGAAGCGCTATCCACCAGAACGTTGCGGCTCGCATATTCGCGACCCTTCCAGCTTACCCGCTTCGTAACCGTGTGATGAAACCAGCTTCGGTACAGCAACGCCGCAAACAGCGGCAGCCCCAGCGGAGCCAGCGCGCAATCCCCTGCAGGAAAATTCGACTTCGCCACCCTCCGGTAAAAGCGCCACAGCGTCCGCACCCAGACAGCAACACAGTAATCCACAAAATCGGCCGCGAACTCACCTCGTAAATCCAGAACGTCAGCACCGGCAGCCCCAACAACAGCAACAAATCCAGCACCCGCCACGCCGCCATCGCCAGCGGATTCCCAAACAGCAGCGCCAGGTTCTTCGTCCATCCCTCCACCATCGCCCCCAGGCTCCGATACATCCGCGCCGCCACAGCCTCCGGAGCATAGCGGAAGCGCAGCCCCTGCCGCCGCCGCTTCACAATGCGGGCCAGCTCCACGTCTTCCAGCACCGCGTCCTTCACCGCCTCATGGCCGCCGTTTTTGAAATAAACATCGCGCCGCACCAGCAGAAACTGCCCATTCGCCGCCGCCAGATGCGACTCCGGATCGGAAATTTTCGCCGGCGGATACGTCACCGCCAGCTCGCTGAACACCAGCGGCATCAGCGCCCGCTGCCACAGCCCGCGCACAATCTGCCGCGGCGAATACGACAGCATCGCCACCTCATGCCGCTCCGCCTCAATCATCGCCCGGCTCGCCGACCCCGGCTCATGCACCGTATCGGCATCGGTAAACAAAAGCCATTCGCCCCGCGCCGCCTGCGCTCCCGCCCACACAGCATTGGCCTTCCCCGTCCAGCCTCTTTCAAGCTTCGGAGCATCCATCACCGTCACGCCGCCAATTCCCACAGCAATCTCACGAGTCTGATCAGTCGAGTGGTCATCGACCAGCAGAATCTCCCACTCCCGCCCCAGCCGCCATCCGTCTTCCGACTGCTCCACCAGCGAACGCAGGCACTCCCCCACGCAGTCCTGCTCATTGCGAGCCGGAACAATCACCGAAAGTTTCATCGCATATTTGCCCACAACAACAGAACTAGCTGCATGAAATGTTTTTGAGAATACGCACCACAATTTGCTCCCGACCAAAGGGAGGGCCACGCGAAGCAGTCGCGCTGGACGGCTAGTCCTCTTATTATAGGAATGTGACTACCCGGATTATCGTCAGAACAGCAGTCTTGGCCCTAAGCCTCGCGATCGCCGCCACCGGCTGCAACCGTGGAGGCTACCCGGACCAGGTAGGCGCGCGCGCCCCCAACTTCACCATCCATGACGGTACGCAGACCGTAAGCCTGGACCAGTACCGCGGCAAAATTGTCGTCCTCAATTTCTGGGCCTCATGGTGCCCGCCCTGCCTCGAGGAGTTTCCTTCGCTGGAGCAGCTTCAGCAGCAGATTCCAAACGTGGTCGTGCTGGCCGTAAGCTTCGACACCGACGCCGATGCCTACCATCAATACCTCACCGACAACCACCTGACCAACATGACCGTCGTACTCGACACCAGCCAGAAGTCCAATCTCGCCTTCGGAACCACCCGCCCGCCCGAAACCTACATCATCGACAAAAAAGGAATCATCCGCCGCAAATTCATAGGCGCGCAGGACTGGAACACTCCCGAAATCCAGAGCTACCTGCGCAGCCTGTAGAGACTCTTCAAACCGGCAAAGGATTCCGCTCCACAAACTGCCGCTGGTGCCAGTAAGGATAAATCGGAGTCACCGCGCTCGCCGCGTCCAGCTTCGCCACCTGCTCCGCAGTCAAATTCCACTCCGCAGCGACAAGATTCTGCTTCAGCTGCTCCTCATTCCGAGCGCCCACAATCACGCTCGCCACGGTGGGTCGTTGCAGCAGCCAGTTCAGCGCAATCTGCGGAACGCTCTTCCCTGTCTCCTTCGCAACCGCATCCAGCGCATCCACCACCTTATACAGATACTCATCGTCCACGGGAGGCCCGCTGTCCGCCGTCTCGTGCAGCCGGCTCGTCTCCGGTAGCGGCTGTCCCCGCCGAATCTTCCCCGTCAGCCGTCCCCATCCCAGCGGACTCCACACCAGTGCCGACACCTTCTGGTCCAGCCCCAGCGGCATCAGCTCCCACTCATATTCGCGCCCCACCAGCGAGTAGTACACCTGATGCGCCACATACCGCGACCATCCATACCGCTCACTCACCGCCAGCGACTTCATCAAATGCCAGCCCGAAAAATTCGAGCACGCAATGTAGCTGAACCTTCCCCGCCCGCACCAGCGTATTCAGCGTATCCAGCGTCTCCTCCACCGGAGTCGTCGCGTCAAACCCATGCATGTGGTAAATGTCGATATGCTCCACGCCCAGCCGCTTCAAACTGGCGTCCACTGACTGGAGCAAATGCAGCCGCGACGATCCAACATCGTTCGGCCCATCCCCGATGCGAAACGTAGCTTTGGTCGAAATCAGCAGCCGGTTGCGCTTGCCCGCAATAGCCTTCCCCAGAACCTCCTCCGCCAGCCCGTCCGAATAAATATCGGCCACGTCGAACAGGTTCACGCCCGCATCCAGGCAAAAATCCACCAGCCGCGAAGCCTCATTCGCGCCCGACGATCCCCACGCCTTGAAAAATTCGTTACCGCCGCCAAACGTCGCCGCGCCAAAACTCAACGCCGAAACCTTCAACCCCGAAGCACCAAGCTGTCTAAATTCCATAAAATAAAGATGCGCGTGACACAGATCGCGCTTCAGATCGAAACAAATTTCAAGGAATGTAATAGAAAGGATCCGGCAGCTTCACGCTGAACTCCGCCTGCGGCGATCCCTTCAAATCGCTCCACTGGTCGCCGACGTTCAGAATGATCGTGTATCCCTGTTTCACAATCGCCGCCCGCGCCGCCGACTTATATGCGATCGTCGCCTCATGCAGCTCGTCCTTCGACCGCAGAGTCAACCCGGCCCAGTTCGAATACCCCGCATTGCGCAGATTCGTCTCCGTAGCCGCCCTCAGCGTATCCGCACGTCCGGTAATAAAGAAAACCGCCACGCCCAACTGTTGCGCCCGCTGTGCGAGCCGCAGGGTTCCCGGAATCGCCGCAGCCTTCCCCGACTCCGCCCACGCATCCCAGTCCTTCTGAATAAATCCATAATCGTCCGCGCTCATCTCCGGATAATTCGACAGCGAAGTCTCGTCAATATCCAGCACCAGAGCCAGCTTGTCACCTGGCTTCACATGAGCCGCCCTCCGCTCCAGAAACGCCATCGCCACCTTCGACTGGCTTTCAAGCGACGCCGCATAGCAGCAGTTGTAGTAAGCCTTGAGCTTCGTCTTCAGCAGCCCAAGATTCGCCGGCTCCGACGCCGGGGCCGACATAGCCGCCCCAACATGCGCCCCAGCGAGCTGCGACCACGCCGGACCCTGAAGCTGTGCCGCCAGAAAAATTCCCAGAAAGATTCCGCCGCACCTCTTCAACAACCTCATACGCTCTCAGCCTCCACCAGCTCCACGGTCCGCTCTCTTCTCAGCTGCCGGCGCACCAGCAGCAGCAACGGAACCAGCGCCACCGCGCTCGCCAGCCCATCCACCAGAAACAGCCCGCGCACGCCGAAATGCTTGTATCCCTTCCCATCGGCCCACGTCATGTACACCACCGCCGCATTGATCGCTGCCGTAAACAGCCCAAGCTGCGTGCTCGCCACCGCGCTCTCCCGCCCCACCAGCTGAAATCCCAGCGCATTGAACGACGCATACACCACGCCGGTCAGCGCGTTATAAATCAGCGCGCCCGCCACAAACGCCGCCAGCGTGTGCCCGGTCAGCGCCAGCGTCAAAGACACCGCCGCAATCGCCGCCGCCGCGCCCAGGTAAAGATACCCGCGCGACACGCGATTCGCCGCATACCCTCCCAGCAGCGCGCCAATCGAGGTCGCAATCGCGCAGCCTGCGCCCGTCACCAGCACCACCACGTGCTCGCTCACATGGAAATCCGCGCCCATCCCCGAAAACAAATTGATCCCCGCCGCCGCGCCCACCGGAGCAAGAAACAGCGCGAACCCTACCAGGCACTCCCGCTTCCGCGACGCCGCCCACGTTGACTTCAATGTCGCGGTAAACACCTGCTTGAACTTGAACGCCGACCGCCGCGACGCTGGAAACACCACCGTCGGCAGCACTCCCAGCACAATGCATCCCGCCAGCCCCAGCCCGATCAACTGCATTCGCATATGCGGAACCAGCGACATCACCGCCAGCGATCCCAGCGCGCCGCCGCCCAGGTTGGCCACATTCGTCCATCCCGCCACCGATCCGCGCAGATGGTCCGGCAGAAACTCCGCCATCCATCCATTCGCCGCGTTCCCGTACATCACCATGCCCAACTCGCCCACCAGCAGCAGCCCCGTCGTCAAGCCCAGCCTCGACGGAGAAAGCACTCCCAGCGCCAGCGCCAGGCACACCGCCGACACCGCCGCCGTCAGCCAGCAGTACGCGCGCCGCGTCAGTCCGGTATCGAGAACGGGACAAAGCAGAAACCCCCAGAACGTCGGAGACATCACCACCGCGCTCGTCGACGCCGCCCGGTCCAGCGAAATCCCCTGCCGCGTCAAAAGAAAAGGCAGCGCGGTAATGGTAAAGCCCACCACCAGCCCAAACGGAAAAATGAGCCATCCCCACAATCCACGCAGGCGGAACGCGAGAAGAAGGCTCACGCAAAGCAGCAGATTCCAACAAACAACACTCCCCGGGGGAAAAATTCAGCTCTAAACCCGTATCCTCTCACACGGCGGAAGGCGTACACCCTCAAAATATTCATCGCCCCCAAATCTGCATCTTCTGCGGGCGCAGACCAATGAGCAGTTGTCGACCGGACCGCCTTAACGCTCAGTACTCGGGCGCGATTCCAGCCCGATGTTTATGCCATGCTCTGACATGCAAATCCGGCCGGCCGAACCAGAGGATGCATTAGCCGTGGCTCGCGTGCACGTCCGATCGTGGCAGGTGGCTTACTGGACCCTCCTCCCGGATGACTACCTCGATCAACTTCGCCCCGAAGATGGAGCACAGAAGTATGACTTCGCGAGCGCCGATCCTCTCAATCCAAAAACCATCGTGGCCGCCGAAGATGGGCTAATCCACGGCTTTGCCACCACAATGCCATCGCGCGATCCGGATCTCGCCGACCATGGAGAGTTATGCGCGCTCTATGTGCACCCGGAACAGTGGGGCCGCGGCATCGGCGTCGCTCTGGTGTCGGCTGCTCGCGCCCGCCTCGCAGAGCAAGGATTTCGAAAAGCATTCCTCTGGGTCCTCGCAGGAAACGCTCGCGCACAGCGTATCTATCAAACCGATAAATGGGCCCCCGACGGCGCTGCGCGAACGGATACAGTCTGGGGTATAACCGTCGACGAGTTCCGCTACCTCCGCCAACTCGAAGTACCTTGATTCCCGCAGTTTCTGCACCAACCACCAACACTGGGTGCCCCATCCTTGGCGCAGCTCCTCGCGCCAAGGGTGGGAACCACAACCTTCAACCAACCGGATGTCATCCTGAGCGGAGCGCAGCAGAACCAACAGTTCAAACGGTTGTGGTCCTAAGCGAACCACCAACAATGGGTGCCCCATCCTTGGCGCGGCTCCTCGCGGCAAGGGTGGGAGACCACAACCTTCAACCAAACCGATGTCATCCTGAGCGATGCATAGCGCAGTCGAAGAGCCTGCCCTGAGCGAAGTCGAAGGAACCTGCTTTTTTCCTCCCCAGCCACCAACCCAAACCGATGTCATCCTGAACGAAGCACGCAGTGCGAAGTGAAGGACCTGCGGTTTCCAACCCAGCCACAAATCAGCTTCCTCAACCCGCATCATGCCCCCAACCCCCAAACTGAACGCTGATCGCTGAACCCTGAACGCTGTATGCTATTCCCGTGTCCGAAACCAGGCCCGAAAAGAATCATCTCTACTACGGAGACAACTTCGACGTCCTCCAGCGATACCTCCGCGACGAATCCGTCGACCTCGTCTACCTCGACCCGCCCTTCAACTCCCGTCAGGATTACAACGTCCTCTTCGCCGAAAAAGACGGCTCAAAATCCAGCTCGCGAGCGGAGCGCAGCGAAGTCGAAGGAGCTGCCCTGAGCGGAATCGAGGAACCTGAGGTTCACTTCCGACCAGCACAAATCTACAGGTGCCCCATCCTTGGCGCAGGTTCACGCGCCAAGGGTGGGAGACCACAACCTTCAACCAACACGATGTCATTCCGAGCGAGCGCAGCGAGCCGAGGAACCTGCGGTTTCTCTCGAGCGCCACTGATGTCAATGGCATCCGATCCCCGCTCCACCCGCAAGCCCCACCCTGTGGAAATTCTGTCAATACCACCAGCCGAACTTTCCTCCTATCCAATTCATTCCAAAGAGCCAACATCCAGGCGAAAACGCAGATTGAATAGCCTGAATTCTCTATACTTGAAGTAGAACAAATGCTCACACTCGGCGCCTGGGCCACCGCGGCGAAATGCAGCCTAAGTAATTCATTCCATGGCGAACAGGTTTAAGTATTAGATTCCAAAAAACCTCTTTTTAAGCTCTTTGTTTTGAAGACCATGCAGAATTAAGTGAAAACTTCGGCAGGAAAAAACCGGCTCAGAGCACGCCCTGAAAAACCAATAATTGCCAGGATCATTTCGGAAAAGAGACTACCGCCGTTTTTACGAATGATGACAACCCCCACTAACTTATTCATTTTGAAGAGGATGACGCTAAGTCCCGTTTCTTGAAGATGATACGAGGAACGAAGAAATCTAAACGCGTGATTTCAAAGATGATATAAATTTAGCTCTTAAATTTGATCGGGCGGGAAACTCCTCAGTTGCAGGGCACCTCTCCATTGCGTATAGTGCGATCAAAGCGCGCATTAAGCGCGTGAAGGAGTTTTCAAAATGCCCGTAGCAGAAGCAACCGCCGCATCCATCGGCAAATCCGTCCAGATTTACGGCGAGGTTAAAGGCAGCGAAGACCTGCTGGTCGACGGAACCATCGAGGGCACGATCACCCTCAGCGAAAGCCGCCTGACCATTGGCCCACACGCCCATGTGCAGGCCAACGTATCGGCGCGAGACGTCGTGATCCTCGGCGCGCTGACCGGCGACATTATCGCAAGTGGTCGGGTGGAGCTAAGGGCTGGCTGCAACCTCAAAGGAGACATTCAGGCCGGACGCCTTTCCATCGAGGAAAATGCAATGTTCTCGGGAAAAGTCGACCTCGCCGCAACCCCTGCCGGATCATCCGATAAAGCATCCTCGGCTGGCTCCGGAACAGCCGCAACCTCCCCCTCCGCGCCCGGTGCGCTATTTGGCTCATCGCACTAAGTCATTTAAAATATATGAGTTAACTTTTTTTGAGCCGGCCTGCTCGGAGACCATCGGGGTCCGGCAATTTGAGGATACTTAGCCACACGTGCTTCGTAACATTTTCAATCGAGCTCAGGGCGATCCCCTTCGCCCAGGCCGCACGGTGCTCACGGGCCCGCGCGTCCCCCGCCATTCCAGCGGCTGGACCGCCATGCTGAAGCACCTGCAGGAAGAGCCCAACCTGCGCGTCCTCGACGTCGGACCGACCTCGCCGCAGAACATCAATTTCCTCACCGAACTCGGCCACAGCGTCTACATGGCCGACATCGTTCATGAAGCGCTCAGCGGCCCTTGGATCATCCCGCCCAAGGAAAAAGGCGAAGAACCCAGCTTCGACGTTCCCGGTTTTTTCGAGCAGAACCTGAACTTCGGCGGCCGCGAGTTTGACGTCGTGCTCCTGTGGACCACGCTCGACTACATCCCTCTGGGCCTGGTGCAGCCGCTCATCGAGCATCTTCAGCAGAGCCTGCGCAAGGGCGGACTCATTCTGGCCATCTTTCACACCAAGATGACCGGACCCTACACCAACTTCTGCCGCTACCATCTCACCGGCACCAGCACGATCGAGATGCAGGAATCGGAACCGCACCCGGTCCAGCGCGTCTACACCAACCGCAACATAGAAAAGCTCTTCGCCGACTACAGCAACTACCGCTTCTTTCTCGCAAAAGACAATCTCTACGAAGTCATGATCACCCGGTAAGACGCTCCGCAAGCTCGGACGCCCCAAAGATGGAAGACGGCTGGGGTCTGTCCGGCAGCGGCGTCCAAAGTTCACGTTGTTCCGGCACAAAGTCGAGGCGCCGCCCTACGCTACGCACAGGCGTATCCTTCGAAAAGCGCCGTGCAAGCCCGTACTTCCGGGTAACCGCCGCCACCAGTTCACTCACGCGCTTCCGGTAAGCCTGCGAAACAAAGGCTGTCTCGTCATAGCGCTTTGCGTAACTCGCGTCCAACTCGGGAAAGTGCTCATGGACGAAAGCGAGAAATGTAGACTTCGAGCACGGTTTAAGGAACAGAGGTTGAGCCGACAAAAAACTAGCGCCCACCTCGCTCGCGCGGCGGCACATCGCGTCCAGCGCCTCGGCATTATCAGTGATCCCGGGCATGAGAGGAGAACAAAGAATGCCGGTTCGCAAACCAGCCTGCCGCAATCGCCGCACCGTTCGAAAACGAAGATCCGGTCGCGGAGCACGCGGCTCCAGAATCCGCGCAAGCTCAACGTCGGGAGTTGTAATCGTAATGTGAACGACCAGGTCGCTGCGCTCGTCAATGCGCCGCAACAGGTCAATATCGCGTTCAATCAAAGTCGACTTGGTAACCACGCCAATATGCAACTCGCCATATTCGGCAAGAACCTCCAGAATGCTGCGCGTCACCCGCGCCTTCCGTTCGATTGGCTGCCAGGGATCGGTCGCCGTGCCCAAAGCGATCTCCTCCCCCGGTCGCAGCGACCGAATCTCCTGTCGGAGGAGCCATGCAGCGTTCTGCTTGATATAGATCTTGCGCTCGAAATCCGCGGGATCTTTCATCTCCATGAACTCGTGCGTATAGCGCGCATAGCAATATCTGCACGCAAATTCGCACCCCCGATAGGGATTGATGCTCTTCGCGAACCACATTCCTCGTCGCGAGACGGATTTATTCAACAGCGACCTCACCGGAAGAGTACGAAACTCTACCAGGTGACCATCCCCGGCGGGAACGCCGCAAGCAGCCAGCCGCGCCATGCCGGCAAGCTGGTTATTCTGCCGCTCGGACTTGCAAAATCGGAAACAAAGACTGCGAATTCGCTTTTTCTTCGCTCATAAGAAAACGCTACTCCCCCTCCAAGAAGCCGTCAAGTCAAAAAGCAACACGCGTAGAATCAATCCCATACAGACTCAGAACGAAATTTAGCATCCTAAGAAAACTGGAATACAAAGGGGAGCCAAAACACATGACAAAGTGGAAAGGTCTCGAGATTACCTGGCTCGGCCACGCAGCCGTTCACATCACCACCCCGCAGGGAACAGAGATTCTGATCGACCCATTCCTTGAACACAATCCGAAATTTCCGAAAGACTACGAACTGCCGAAAAAGCTGGATCTCTTGCTTCTCACCCACGGCCATTCGGACCACATCGCCGACGCCGTTACCGTAGCTAAGAAACACCATCCTAAAGTGGTCGCCATCTTCGAACTCGCCGACTGGATCGGTTCAAAAGGAATCAAAGATATTGTTGGAATGAACCTCGGTGGCTCCTATAAATACAAGGACGTAACCATCAGCATGGTTGAGGCTCGCCATAGCTCAAGCATCCAGGATGGGAAGGAAACCCTATATGGGGGAGATCCCGCCGGCTTCATCATCGCCGCCGAAACTGCTCCTGTGCTTTATCACGCTGGAGATACCTCGGTCTTCTCTGATATGCGACTAATCAAGGAACTATACGCCCCGGAAGTAGGCATGATTCCCATAGGCGATCACTTCACGATGGGTCCTAAAGCCGCCGCCCTGGCTGCAAGCTACCTTGGCATTAAGACTATAATTCCCATTCACTATGGAACCTTCCCGCAACTCACGGGAACGCCCGCAGAACTTGAGCACCACTTGACGGGAACCGGAATGGAGGTTCTCACGCCGCCACCCGGAAAGACCATCCGCTGAGCTTTCCAGGTATCAAGGAGAAGGCCGCTTCTATCGAAATCGGGCTTTTAGAATCGAGCGCCTACTTCGAAGCCTTGCTTGACGCTCGCTTCTTCCGCTCCGCCCAGCGGGCTTTAAGCGCTTCGGAAATCTTGCGCCGCCCTTCTGCGCTCAACTTACGCTTCCCAGTTCTCTTCTTTGCGGCCCGCGGTCGGCGTAGGTATCTCGCGCCGTTTGGGACTCACAACAAGTGCGCCCGTCAACAAAGTACGCGCCTGCTGTAGCCGCTCGATTTCATTGTCTATTTCAGAAAGAATCTGACTCAACTGCATTGACCCTCCGGTTGCCGCTTTTTCTCCAACAATCGTCGGAGTTTATTTTCCATGTAACTACAAGTACAAACAGGTTAGATAACATTACATATAAACCATCCTGCATCGTGCCAACAGGCTGAGCAACTTTTTCTAGTCTTCAAATGAGTCGGGCGTACCGCCTTCCGCCTTTGGAACCGGGATCGCATACTTGGTTGCCGGGCCACTACCGGGGCCCTGGGGTATATGTCCAAGCAAGTTTGTTTCGCGATGTTCATTCTGAGTGTATCGTCGCAATTCTTTGAGAGTTTCCACTTTATCCCTGGCATACTCCGAAGCGAGCCTTGTCAGAGCATAAGTCACGATATCGGTGTGGTGCAGGTATTGCATCTCTGGATCTCGCCTGAAATTCAACCAGAGACGATGGACCAACTGCACATCCTCTCCCTGAAGGGCTGGAGCATGAGGACCGATATGAAAGGACTGGGCCTCACCGCCGGGCATAATGACGTAGAAAGTAAACTGTCGTTTTGGTTCTGGCAGAGCTTCCCAGGCTTGACCGATATGATAGGCCTGCTCGGAAGCTTGCATTTTCGTAGAAAGCCCGGATACAAGGGCCGCGACCTCCAGCGAATTGGCCGTCTGTACAAGAGCTGCAAAAATGTCGCCTGCCGGCACAACTAAGAGAGATATATGCTTCCCAAAACTTTCCGCAACGGAAACCGCCTTGGTAAACAGCATTTGTTCATGCTCACTGAACAATTGTTCATCCAGATATTCGGGGCCACCTGCGCCCATCATACGGGCGGTAAGCACAACCACGTCTTGATCGTCGGTATTTGTTCGCGAAAGAGTCCACTTCAAGGCGAAGGGATTCGCCGAATCTCGCATTGTTACAAGCACAGCGCCAGGCTTGATGGCCAACGCCTCGCGGCCAATTTCTTCCGGATGCTCAAGTTGAAAATGCTCCTTCATCTGTTGCGCAGTGGCAAGTTGGCGCTTCAGATTTTTGCGTTCCGATACGCTGAATATGACAAAAAAAGTAGCTGCAAAGGCGATGCCGCTTTCCGTCGCTACGCTTTTCGTGAATAGGTTCACGACCGCAGTCGTAAACAAAACCAAGAAGACGGAAAATAGTCCAATGGGAAGCTCTAAGCCGCCAACTTTGATGTTAATCGGAACCTTCCAGCCGCGTTCACCTTTATATTTCCAGCGTAGAACCAGCATCGCAAGGCTGTTAAATGTAAAACTCCAAATAACGCCAAATGCATAAGCTTCGCCAAGAGTTATGACATTCCCGCGCGTCACAATAATCGTGAATAATTGAAGCGCCGTAACCAGATTTATGATCCGATAACTGGTGCCAAACTTGTGATGCGGCTTACGAAACCAGTCCGTAAGCACGCCATCTTCGGCCACCCGCATCAGCACTCCCGTCGATCCGATAATTGAAGTATTTACGGCGCCAGAAAGTATCAGGAAGCCGACAATGACTACAAATACCCGGAAGATAATACGCAGTGTGAGCGGCCCGACGACATGCATAGCAAGGCCGGCAATCAGATTGTCGCGATAAACCGGAATGCGGACTGAATCTGGAATGAGCATTACCGCGAGCAATGAAACGATCCCCGTAAATACGAAGCTGTAGATAGCGATCACAATCGCCGCACGCTTCAGATTTTTCAGTTTGGGATGTTCAATTTCGCGATTTACCTGAGCAAGAGTCTCTTCTCCGCTCATGGCAAGAATGGAATGACCGAAGGCCATAATAATGCCGAAAAGCCCGAGCCCGGTAGCCAGCTTTGTCCCGGATAGAAATCCGAGTGCATCCTTTGAAAAGTGAAGATTCGAAGGAATGGGAAGGGGCGGTAACTTCGCGCCAACATGGAACGCAGACCATATACTCCAGCCCAGAAGCAGCACCACCATAATAGTGGTGATTTTCATCACCTCAAGTGCTTTGTCGCTGGATTCTTCGATACCCTTGATATTCTGCCACCAGAAATAAATGGTTACGGCGGCGCAGAACACCGCCGAAGTTTCATTCATGGGAAGGTGGCGAGCAACGTGATTACTATTGATCAGCGCCAGCGGCAACCAGCCACGAGCCGCGCCAACATTCATCAATTCATTCAAGAGTCCAGTGATGTATTGCCCGGCCGACACACCTGAGATGGGGCCGGTGAGGATGTAGTCAAACATCAACGCCGAAACGCTTAACTTTGCGAAGGTTCCGCCGAGCGCCTCTTTCACGACACGATAGACGCCGCCCCGAGTAAACATCGAACAACTCTCGACATAGACCGCGCGCACGGCGAACGAAAATAGCATAACCCCCAGAATGAACCAGGGTGCGGCCTTACCTACTGCCTCTTCTGCAATGCCGCCTGCATAAAAAGCAGAGGAGCCAAGGTCGTTCAGGACGATGGCAGCGGCTCTCCAGAAGGATATGAAAGTAAGCATGACCGAGGAAGCAATTACAAGCCTTACTCGATTCGATTGCGGAGCGGAAAACGTTTGGTCAGAGGCCATGAAGTGTGGGCGACGCTCATCAGACGCCAGGTCAACTCTGGGGCTATGCGTTGCCCTGACGCTAACGCTGAGTTTAAGTCTGCCTTGCGCCACAGTCAACAGGAATTTCTCATATCGTTAGCAGAGCGCCGTGCAGACGCTAGTCGCCGAAAAGCTCGGCGAGATCCTCCACAAAACTTATAGCGACGACAATCGAAGACCCCGCCAGCCCAACAAAAAACAAGACGGTCAGGAGATGCATACCTAAGAAAGCGAGAGCGTTCATAAAACTCATTGTATGAGCACTCGCGCGCTTTGCAAACATTTTTGCTATCGTCTCGCAGTGTTAAACTCGGCATCGATGCCCCCGTCTCACACCCGGACGACCTCAAAGCCTGCTTCTTTTGCGGTTTCAGTTCTGCTCGCCCTCCTCTCTGCGTTTCTGCTCGATCTTCCCTTTCCTATCGCGGGATCTCTCCCGCCATGGCGAGCTGCCTTCGGATGGATTGCTCTTGTTCCGCTCCTCCTCGCTCTGCTCAGACCCGGAGATGTTGCATCGCGGTATTATTTGCGGCGCAGCGCAGCGGCTGCTTACCTCTGCGGCGTGCTTTGGTATGTTCTCAACTGCTATTGGATCTACCAAACCATGACGCACTATGCGGAAGGCGTGCCTCCGGTAGGCGCCGCGGGAATTCTTCTCCTGTACAGTGCTGTCCTTGGACTATATTTCGGACTTTTTGGGCTGATCCTCGCGTTTCTACGCCGTTCTTCCGGTGGAATCATCGTCCCGCTAGTGTTCGCGCCATTTATCTGGACGGCAATTGAACTGCTGGCTGCACACTTAACGAGCGTCCCGTGGGATCAATTTGGCTACTCGCAAGTAGATAACCTGCTGCTCACCAAGCTGGCGCCTTTCACAGGCAGCTATGGAATTTCTTTTATTCTGGTTGCAGCCAATGCTTTATTGGTAGCGGCATTGCTCGCAAACAGCATCCACACGCGCCTGCGAATCGGCACAGGAGCCGTTCTGCTGACTGTGCTGTTGCAACTCGGTTCTTTTGTCCCTGCAAAACCGTCTGCGACTTCCACCTACGCCGTTCTACTTCAGCCAAATCTCGGTGTCGGCTCAATCAATATATGGATCGGCCCGGAATGGGATGAACATGCGTCTTGGATTCTGGAGCAGAGCCTTCGCACTTGCAGTCCTGCATACATCGGCATGCCTGTACCGGACGGTCAACTCACAAGGCCGCAGTGCAGCCAGAATATCCCGCCACCGGGCCTTGTCGTATGGCCTGAGGCGCAATCGCCTTTCCTGAGTGATGATCCGCATTTGGTCGCACTGATGCGCACACTCGCAACCACAGTGCATGCGCCGATTGTGGCCGGCATGTTAGGCCGCGATCAGACCGGGACATACAATTCCGCTGTTTTTACTGCGCCTGACGGCGCTATCCTTGGGCGCTACGACAAGATCCATTTGGTGCCCTTCGGCGAATACGTGCCGTATCGCAAGTTATTCTTCTTTGCTCATAAACTCACCCAACAACTTGTAGACCTGCAACGGGGCAAGGATCGCAAAGTATTTCGCGCCGACGGACATACTTTCGGTATCTTCATCTGCTATGAGTCGATTTTTGCCGATGAGATTCGCCCGTTTGCGCTCAACGGCGCCGAAGTTTTTGTCAACATCTCCGACGACGGGTGGTACGGAGACACAAGCGCTCCCTGGCAGCATCTGAATATGGCCCGCATGCGGGCTATTGAAAATCATCGCTGGATCCTGCTTGATACCAACAATGGAATAACCACGGCGATCGACCCAAAGGGCCGGGTTACTTACAGCGCGCCGCGCAACGTGGACAACATCTCTTGTCGCGCGATATGGATATGAAGACGACTTTACGTTCTACACCCGCCATGGCGATGTGTTTGCATACGCATGTGGGATAATCGTTCTTGGCGCGCTGGTGTTTTTCTTTTTCAGGCGCCGCCCAGTTTAACGAAAAGTCAGGTCCCTCATCGTGTTGAACGATCTCGAATTCGCTTACACTCCTGTGCGCGACAAAATACGTGACCTGCGGGAGTATCTTTGACGCTGCTCGCCTTAAAGCCGAATTAGCGACTATAGAGCAGAAGCTCTCCGATCCGTCCCTGTGGTCCAATCCTCAGCTGTCTCAACCGATCATGCGCGATCGCAAGCGCATTGAAGAGCAGCTCGCCAGCGACGCTGAATTGGCTCGCCGGATGGGTGATATTGAGGCCTATTTCGACCTTGCTCGCGAAGGTGAAGCGGTAGAAAGCGATCTTGAGCGGGAATCCAGGCTCTCAACGAATATGCCGAGGCTCTCGAAGCGCGCACCATGCTTTCCGGCCAAACAGATGGTTTGAATGCCATCATGGTGGTTCATCCTGGGGCCGGAGGCACCGAAAGCCAGGACTGGGCCGAAATGCTGATGCGCATGTATTTGCGTTGGGCCGAACAGCAGGGCTTCAAAACTGAAATGAATGACTATCAGGACGGCGAAGAGGCTGGGATTAAATCGGCGACTTTTACAATCACCGGAGAAAACGCCTTCGGGCTGCTCTCGGGCGAAACCGGCGTGCACAGGCTGGTAAGAATCTCTCCCTTCGATCAGGCCAAACGCAGGCATACCTCGTTCGCATCAGTTTTCGTTTCGCCTGAAATCGATGATTCAATCCAGATAGACATAAAGCCGGATGATATCCGTACAGATACTTACCGCTCCGGTGGCAAGGGCGGCCAACATGTGAACACAACGGACTCCGCCGTCCGCATCACTCACATCCCAACCGGAATCGTGGCTGCGTGCCAGAACGAGCGGTCTCAGCACAAGAATCGCGAACGCGCAATGAAGATGCTTCGTTCCCGTCTCTACGAATATGAGTTGGAGAAAAAGCGCGAAGCTACCAAGAAACTCGAAGACTCGAAACTGGATATCAACTTTGGATCGCAAATTCGTTCCTACGTTCTGCAACCGTACCGGATTGCCAAAGACCATCGCACGAAAGTAGAAGTTGGCGATGTTGACCGCGTGCTGGACGGCTATCTTGATCCATTCATCCGCGGATATTTGAAAATGCGTCGAAATGGCGGCGTTCCGGCGGCGATCGATGCCGGAGACGACCTGACATAAGTTTGCCTGGCAATCCCAATGAACGAGCCCTCTCTCATCCAGGAAATTCTCGCGAACTGCAAAACAATTGCGGTCGTCGGCCTCACAAATAAGGAAGGCCGAGCCTCGTTCGGAGTTTCGCGCTTTATGCAGTCGCGGGGCTACCGCATTGTCCCGGTAAACCCGCAGATCGAGATCGCGCTGGGAGAAAAAGCATATCCCAGCCTTAGGGCGGCCTGCGCGGCAGTTGAGTACGATTCAACTGGTCAATGTCTTTCGCGCTCCTCAATATATCCCCGCAATCGTCGAGGATGTAATCCGGCTCAAGATTCCTTATCTCTGGCTACAGGAGGGCGTCGTTGACGTCGCGGCCGCAGCACAAGCTGAGGCTGCTGGGATTAAAGTTGTCATGGACCGTTGCATTCTCAAAGACCGCATGGCCGCCGGGTGGAATTAGACGTCCGCAGTTTCCGGCATGATGGATGTTCCAACCTCTCCCGCAGAGCTGCCCTCGGATGCCCGCATGCACGCCAAACGCCAAAGCTGTCTCATTCTCATAAAGCGCCAGTTCCCTACGCCGATGAAGGGGATGTGTAACGCGGTTCTTCCCGCAAGGTGACCCGGACAAAAGCACCGCGCTTTTGACCCGGTACGGCGCCCCGGGGTAGAAATCATTGATCGATAGGAGCAAATCTTATGTCTCTGGGTGTCCTCAATAACATCTCCGCCCTCTACGCGGAAAATAACCTCAATCAGACACAGAGCAGCCTGCAGAACACGCTTACGCAGCTCTCGTCCGGTTCGCGCATCAACTCTGGCGCCGACGACGCTGCCGGCCTCTCACTTGCAAATGGTCTGGACGCGAATTCGGCGGCTCTGACTCAGTCCTCAGAAAACGCCAGCGAAGGAGTTGGCCTGCTTCAGGTGGCTGACGGTGCTCTTTCGCAGGTCACGAACCTCCTCAATCGAGCGGTCACGCTGGCAACTGAGGCCTCGAACGGTACGCTCAACACCTCTCAGGATAGCGCTGCAAACTCCGAATATCAGTCCATCCTGGATGAAATCGGCAACATCGGCTCCACCAGCACCTATAACGGCCAGCAGGTCTTTGGCGGCGCTGCCCCCTCGTCGTTCGCAGTTTTCACTGGCGATGGAACGCAAGGAGGCGGATTCAGCGATACGATCAGCCTCGGCGCGCTCTCCAGTGCCGCAGTCGGCGACGCCACTGGTTCAGCCGGGCTGACCTACACATCGGGAGCCGGGACTGCAACTTCAACCCTGACCTATGCTCCGGTCGTGGCCGATGCAGAGAATCTGAGCACGACTAAGCTCGACAACAGCACAGACGCACAGGCGGCTCTGAACGACGTGTATACCGCAGTGCAGGATGTGGCTGCAGAGCGGGGTTACACGGGCGCACAGATCAACACTCTGAACGCTGTCAGCAATGTCGAGAGCACAGAGCAGGAGAACGTTGTATCGGCGGAAAACGCCGTCACGGCAACGGACTACGGCGCCGCTACTTCGGATCTCTCAAAATATGAGATTCTGACGCAGACCGGCATCAGCGCACTCTCCCAGGCCAACAGCACGGAGCAGGAAGTAACCAAGCTGTTGCAGTAAGTTTCCTACCTTCCTCCAGCGGGGAGCTTCGGCTCCCCGTTTTTCTTTGGCTCCTCTAATCTGTGCGTCACATCAGCGGACCATGGCTTGCGAGATGTACGGCTGAAGTTTGCTGAAGGGATGACGATAGAGCAGACATGGGAGCCGTTGGAATATCATTCGGATCGCCAACAAGCGGTCAGGGTTTCGACGTAAGCAGCACGGTGAGCCAGATTGTCGCCAATCTGCAGGCAGTCGAGACGCCTTGGAATACGCAGCTTTCAACTCTGCGATCGCAGGACACGTCTCTCACGTCCATTGGCACTGATCTCAATACCTTATCGAACGCGCTTGGATCGTTGACCGACTTCGAGGGCGTGCTCGCGGAGAAGGAAGGCTCAAGCTCAGATCAATCGGTCTTGCAACTGACCTCGGCAGCATCGACCGCCGTGGCCGGCAGCCATACCATCGTAGTCGGCAGCTTGGCACAAACGTCATCCTCTTACAGCGACGCAATCTCTGGCACTGACATGCTGAGCGGCAGTCTTACGCTTACGGTAGGCAGCGGGTCAGCGCAGACCATCACTCTCGATTCGTCGGATGATACGGTCTCTTCCCTGGCCGATACGATCAATTCAGGAGACTATGGTGTAGCCGCAAGCGTCATCACCGATGGCTCCACGCAGCGGCTTTCACTCGTCAGCGATACCAGTGGAACGGCCGGCAATCTTACGGTTTCCGCAAGCCTGAACGACACGACAACCAGCACCGCGATCAACTTTACGCAGGCACAGGCTGGGCAGGATGCTCAGTTCACCGTGGACGGAATCAGCGCGACGAGTGGGTCAAACACCGTATCCAACGTCATTCCCGGCGTCACCTTTCAATTACTGAGTGCCGCGCCTGACACCAGTGTCCAGGTAGAGATTACGAATGACAATAGTGATGTGGAGTCTGCGGTCGGCAGCTTCGTAAGTGCTTATAACACGGTGATCGGAGACCTGAACACGCAGGAAGGCAACGACTCCTCCGGTAATCCTGAGCCGCTCTTCGGGAGTCCAACGATCTCCACTCTTCAGGATCAGTTGCAACAGGCGCTGGATTTCACGCAATCAAGTGGAGCGATCACTTCCCTTACCCAGCTTGGCGTCTCTGTCAATGATGACGGCACGCTATCGCTGGACACCAATGCGCTGGATAGCGAATTGGACAGCAACTATCAGGATGTAGTGAACTTTTTCCAGCCTAGCGGCAGCTTCACTTCCTTCGGTGGAAACTTCACGACTGTGCTCAACAATCTGGGCAACTCTGCTCCGGATGGAGTTCTCACCCTCTCTCTGCAGGAGAATTCCACCGCAGAATCCACGTTGAACACAAACATAAGCAATGAAAACTCCCTCATCAGTACGCAGGAAGCGAATCTGACGACAGAATTGAATCAAGCGAACTATACGCTTGAAGAAATCCCTTCGCAGATTGACGAGGTCAATGAGCTCTACAGCGCAATAACCGGCTATAACCAGAACCCTAATGGATAAGGAGAGGCATGAATTATCAGCAACAGACCCTGGCGGGCATGAATGGCGTCGAGCTGATTGTTGCGCTTTACGACGGGATGGTGCGCTTTCTGTATCGAGCCATCCAGGCAATCGAGGCCAACAACATCGCCGATCGGCGCATCGCCATTAAGCGCACGCTTGACATTCTCATGCACTTGCAATCGCGTCTTCGCATGGAAGCAGGAGGGTCGTCGGCCAAAGCGCTGGCCGAGTTCTACGCGGCAATTTTCGCTCTTTGTATCGATGGTTCACGTCTGGCTTCGACGGCGCGCCTCAAAGAGGCCATTAGCTGCGTTCGCGATGTGCGCGAGGCCTGGCAAACCATTTCGCAGGATCCCGATGTCATCCGCACGCTCCGGGAAAATCAATTGCCCGGCATGCTCCGTGTGCCCTCTCCAATAGCCATCCCAGCGACTCCGGAACCTGTCTCCTCAAGTTGGAGCGCATAGTTTCCAGGAAACTAAGTTACTTCAGCCAGCTCTTCTTCCATCTTCTGTTTCTCGTACAGGCCAAAGTAGTATCCCTGTTTTGCTAGTAATTCCTCATGGGTGCCCAACTCTTCGATACGACCATTCGCCAGCACTGCGATCCTGTCCGCGCTTCGAACGGTAGATACACGATGAGAAATAAGGATGGTCGTCCGTCCCTTCATGCGCCGTCGCAGCTCTTCCAGAATGAGCTCCTCAGTGTATGTATCCACGCTGGATAGGGCATCGTCCAAGATCAGAATCCTCGGGTTACATACGAGAGCACGCGCCAGTGAGGATCGCTGCTTCTGCCCACCCGAGAGCGTAAGCCCGCGTTCCCCGACCATCGTCTCAAAACCACGCGGAAACTCCTCAAACTCTCCGCGAATGTGTGCAGCCTCAGCTGCATCAAGCATTGCTTGCGCTCTGGCCTCAGGCGCGCCGAACAGAATGTTTTCGCGAATTGTCTCGCTGAACAAAAAGGTCTCCTGGGGAACAAAACCGATGCTTCTGCGCAAGTCTTCGAGCGGATACTCGCGCACCGACCGCCCGTCGATAAGCACCGTACCAGAAGGAGCGTCATACAGCCGCGGAATCAAGTTGACCAGTGTGGTCTTTCCAGCGCCCGTCAGCCCAACCAATGCAAGACTCGATCCAGCCGGAATCTTCAGTGAGATGTCGCGCAGAACTTCGGCGCCTCCATACGAAAAGAAGAGATGCCGAAATTCGATCTTTCCCTCTATTGCCGGTATCTTGCTTGCCGCAGCATCGCGGTCGTCAATCGAAGGTTCTTCTATGAGCAGTTCATGAATGCGGGTAACCGACGCCGTTCCACGCTCAAAAAGATTGACGACCCATCCGAACGCAATCATCGGCCACATTAACATGAGCGTATAGAGGGTGAAAGCCGTGAATTGACCAGGGGTGATGCGATGCGATAAGACCTCATGACCGCCAACGAGCAGCACGATTACCATGGCGATGCCCAGCATGAACTCCAGAGTCGGCCACAACATGCCCATCAGCTGTACCAAACGCAGTCCACGACGAATATATTCGCGGTTCGATGTATCGAAAGACTCGATCTGCGCTTCTTCCTGAGCGAAAGCACGCACCAAGCGCGCCGCAGAAAAGTTCTCCTGTGCCTGCGCGGATATATCCGAATACATCGCCTGAATCCGCTCAAAACGGTCATGGATTCTGCGACCGAGCGCCTGCACCAGAACGCTGGCCACGGGCAGCGGAGCCAAGGCAAGGACCGTTAGCATCGGGCTTATACGCAGAAGTAAGAACAGCGCACCGATCGAAAAAAGCACCGTGTTCGCGCTATACATGATTGCTGGCCCCAGAAGCATCCGTACGGCATTCAGATCATTTGTCATACGCGCCATGATGTCGCCCGTGCGCCTTTGCTGGTAGTACTCGGACGATTGTTTTTCCAGTTGTAAAAAGAGATCATTGCGAAGATCGAATTCGATGTCGCGCGAAATGCCGATCAGTATCCAACGCGTAAAGAACAGAAACACCCCTTTAGCCAGCGCAATCGCTATCAGTAGACCGACATAGGCAAGGATCTTTTTCCTCGTCACACCGTGGTGGAGAAGATCATCCGTGGCGACGCCGATAATCAGAGGGAAAAAAATCCAGACTGCATTGTTCAGCAACACGGCCAAAGCGCCCCACGTGTAGCCGCGCTTGTAGCGACGCATGTATGGCAGCAGCGGTTTCAATCGATCAAACATACGCGTCCATTCTATGTAGAGGACCGTAGCAGCAGATATCCGCCGGCAAACGCAAACACCAAGTCCGGCGACCAAGCCGCCAGCACTGCCGGCAGCATATTCACATTTCCCATAGCCTCAAATGTTCCGTCGACCATGAAATATGCGATCGCGACGCCAATAGCAACGGCTATTCCAGCGAGCGAACCGCGCCGGCCCATCGACAGGGCGAATGGAACCGCCAGCATGGCCATAACCAGGGTAATAAGCGGGTAAGCCAGCTTGCGATTCAGCTGTACTCGTAACCGCATGGTGTCAAAACCGCTTTGGCGCAAGTCGTGAATGTAGGCTGACAATTCGTTAAAGCTCATTTCCGACGGACAGCAGCTCTTCTTTTTTGAAGTACTGAGGATGCTCGCGAATTTCCGGGAAAATATTCACCACAAAGGGCTTGTATCCACTAATCTCATCTCCATTGAACGTACGCTCCCATCCATTCTCGAAAACCCACTGGTCCAGTTAGGCTCCCAATGCGCGCCCGATGCGAAAATGCGGCGTCGAGATTGAAAAAGAGTCGGGATTGAATTCAAAGACGGATATATTTCCAAACGAATCGTGGGCAGCATCGAAGAATTCGTAATAGAAGATGCGTCCTGCCTGTCTCGGCCTCTGCTGGCCGAAATATCCAGTTCTCTCCCGGATGCTCCACGGTCTGTGCGGGCCTGCCCTTAATTACGTTTCGCAAAGCCTCCTGCCTGCGGTTTGCCTTGGGTAAGTAGAGCTCATCGAATAGAAAAAGTGAGGTTGCCAAAACACATGCGATCACCAGCACGGGCAAAACAATGCGATATAGGCTGATTCCGGTGGCTTTCATCGCCGTCAACTCGCTCGACCGGTTCAGCACTCCAAATACGACCAGCACGCGATCAATACGCTCAGCGGGGTAATGGTATAGATCATGCTCGGCGTCAGATTGAGGAGATATTCCCCGACCAGCAGCAGTGGAGAGTGATTGCGGATAATGTCCCCTAACAATTCAAAAAAGGTAAATAGCAGCATCAGCATTACAAAGGTGACAAGCACCAGACCAAAAGTGCTCAGAAATTCCCTTAAGACGTATTCATCCAAAATGAGCGGAAAGCGTCCTCGTGCATGCCGTGCTTTGACCCGGCCACCTTCGCCGCGAACCTCTGGAGATTCCTCTTTCTCCGAACGCTTGAACCAGCCACCAATTGAGGTGATTGCCGCAAGTGCCGCGCCACCGGTTGACATCTGCCGTAGTAACACCACTCCGCAGATTGCGAACAGTACATTGACCAACCAGACGCCCACGATCACAGGAAGTTTATTCTGGCGAGCGAGGGCTGTTCCAGTAGAAGACAGGAAGTAGTAAACAAAAACCAGAGCAATCGTAAGGACGAAACCGGCGCCCTTGCCTCCGCGTTTGGAGGAAATGCCTACTGGGACACCCACAAGCATCAGAACCAGGCATGCCGCCGGGAAAGCGAACCTCTTCTGTAACTCGATCAGATATGGGCGCCCATGAGGCTCTCGTCCGCGCGCCCGCAACTCTCTGTTTGACATTGCCAGCATCGGCGTGTCGCTGCGGCTGATGTGCGTATCCGACTGGGCGGAAAGCGTAAGCGGAAGATCGGTCTGCACGAAGGTCGAAACGTTGTACTGATCCGGCTGATTTGCGACTGTTTGGTGCTCAGTACCATCGCGAAGCCGCATAACGGCGGCCATCCCTTTGCCGCTTACGACGGTGGCGGACGCGCCGGTGGTAATTTTGGGCGATCCGGGATCGGTAAGATCTGCCAGAAAAATCTGCTTCCAGTTCGTTGAGCCGGAACTATCTCGGACACTCTCCACATAGAAGACATAGTTCTTGAATTCCTCGTTGAAGACGCGCGGCTGCACCTCGTAAGATGCCTGCGCGTTTAGCAACTCCGACTCCAGGCTCCGTGTTGCCGTCGTGGCCTTAGGAGCAAAGTAAAGCGTGTTCGCGAGGTCGACCGCCCCAGCCTGCAACCGCTATGATGGCGACAACCCAACAAAACTCCAGACTCCAATTCCAGAAGCTCGCATAGCGGTAATTTCACTATCGGCGGCCAATCGGCTCAGTCCAAGCAGAATACCGACCAAGACGGCCATAGGAATCGTGACTACAAACATATTTGGCAACATGAGCAGAAATATCTCCGCTACGATGCCCTGCGAAGTGCTGTTGCGAACGACCAACTCCATTAGACTCGGTAGATTGGGCATCAAGAGCACGAAGGTGAAGAGTACGCCGCCAAGAAAAGCGTGCGAGAGGACTTCTTTCAGGATGTACCGTGTAAGGATACGCACAGGATTCCAGTCTACCGTGAAGCAAACCGCTTCAGGCGAAGGCTGTTGGCCAGTACACTTACGGAACTCAGAGCCATGGCAGCGGCAGCCACAGCAGGATTCAGCAGAAGTCCGGTCAGCGGATAAAGCGCCCCTGCGGCGATTGGTATGCCTATTAGGTTATAGCCGAGCGCCCAACCGAGGTTTTGCCGCATCACGCGCACCGTATGCCGGGCAAGAGCGAGCGCCGTAGTGATTTGCATAGGCTCGCCGCGAAGTAAAATCGCGTCTCCGGCTTCCCGCGCCAATTCGGCGCCGCTTCCGATCGCCAGCCCAGCATCGGCCTGCGCCAACGCGGCCGCATCATTGATTCCATCGCCCACCATCGCAACCTTGCGACCCGCGCTCTGCAATTCGCGAATCTTTGCAAGTTTGGCCTGCGGCAATAGCTCCGCATATATTTGGTCGAGCGCCACGGTCCGCCCAACTTGAGCGGCAGCGGCCCGGCTGTCGCCGGTAAGCATAGCCACCTGTATACCCATGCGTCTTAACACGGAGATGGCTTCTGCCGCACCCGGACGCACGCTATCCCGCGCGGTCAGCAATCCGGCATACCGGCTATCTACGGCGACGTAAAGCGGTGTCTCTCCGACTTGACTGATCGGCGCATCTGGAAGACAAACGCCAAGATCCAGCATCAGCGCACGGTTTCCCGCGGCTACCGCCCTTCCCTGCACTGTTCCTGTTAACCCCTTGCCCGGAATCGCACGAACATCTGTTGTGGCAGCGGCCGCGATTCCATGCGCTGAGGCGTATTCCAGAACGGCGTGCGCCAGCGGATGCTCCGAGCGCTGTTCGAGAGACGCCGCGAGTGAAATCAATGCGCTCTGCTCCATGTTATGAGCATGGACGGCTGTAATTCCCGGCTTGCCTTCGGTCAGCGTGCCAGTTTTGTCAAGCACGATCGTGTCCACGCGCCCCAGGCGCTCCACACTTTCACCACCTTTGAACAGAATGCCGAGCTGTGCGGCACGCCCGATGGCAACCGTAAGCGCAGCAGGAACCGCCAGCCCCATCGCGCAAGGGCACGCAATGACCAGCACAGCTACAGCAATCGCAAAGGCGCGTCCCGGTCCCCCCGCATGACCCACCACGGACCAGATCAAGAACGTCAGCGCGGCCAGCCCCAGCACTGTGGGGACAAAAACGGCGCTCACGCGGTCAGCGAGCTGCTGCATGGGAGCCTTTGAAGACTGCGCCTCTTCCATCAGGCGCAGCATCTGCCCCAACACGCTGTCTGCTCCGATAGAGGTTGCGCGATATTCCAGCGCCCCATCGTAGTTCAACGATCCGCCGATGAGGCGTTCCCCCACGCCGCGCGCGACGGGAACCGACTCGCCGGTGATGAGCGATTCATCCACGCTGCTGGTGCCGGCGACCACAAGCCCATCCACAGGAATCCGTTCTCCGGGACGCACGATCACCACTTCGCCGGGCGTCAAAGCCGCGACAGGAACCTCGATCTCTGTTCCTCCCCGGAGAACCCGGGCCGTCTGCGGCTGCAACTCCCCCAAGGCGTGCAGCGCATCGAGAGTTCGTCTTTTTGCCCGGGCGTCGAGCCAGTTCCCAAGCAATAAAAAACCCAAAATCAGCAGCACCGAGTCGTAGTAAACATCAGCGCGCAGCCCGTGAGAGAGAAAGAAAGCCGGGAAAATTGTGGCGGCGACAGAATAGGCAAAAGCCGCGCCCGTTCCTAACGCTACCAGCGTATTCATGTTGGTCGAACGATGCCTCGCCGCCTGCCACGCGCGCTGGTAAATCGCTCCGCCCGCCCATGCCATTCCGGCCAGCGTGATGGCCAGCATCGTATATCTCAACGCAGACCCGGGAATGAGATAAAGCCACGGCACCAGCCGCATCATTGCGCGATCGAGCAGGCCCGGATGACTGCGCATCGTCAATGGCATGGAAAGCAGCATCGTTCCGGCACCGCCAGCGATCGCCGCAAGAGCGCGGACTTTCAGCGTCCGCTCCTGCCCTTTGTGATCTTCTTCAGAAGCAATTTCGGTGGCCAGAGAAGCGTCGTATCCTGCGTCACGCACCGCGTCAAACAAGGATTCAAGCCGCGCAACGGCGGGCTCGTAAACAACACGCGCCGAATGCGTCATCAGGTTTACGCTTGCGCTGGTCACGCCCTGTGTCTCACGCAGGGCTCTCTCCACATGCGCCTGGCATGCGGCGCAGGTCATTCCCTGAACGCCCAGCTTGATTGCCTCCGTGCCGCTCTGCTTCAATTCCGCTCCTGAAGGGATTCCGGGCGCGCGATGTAGCCCGCCGTCGCCAGTGCATTTACAGCCTGCGCGGAATTCTCCGTCTTCACACGGGCCGACGCCGATTCGGACTTCTACGACTTCAGTCCCCGGGATGCGCTCGAGAGTTTGGGTCACGCGCCTGACACACGCCCCGCAGTGCATTCCGTCTATGTTCAGTGTGATTTCGCTCATATTCCCCTGAGATATCGATGCCGGCCCCGTGCGGTTCGATGCAAGTCATTCGCCAGACGGGAGAAAGCTGTAGCCAATCCCACGCACCGTCCGCAAATAACGAGGCTCGGAAGGCTCATCCTCAATATATCGCCGGAGCCTCACGATGAAGTTATCGATGGCGCGGGTATCGGTGTCTTCTCGGAGCCGCCATACTTGTTCAAGCAGTTCTTTTCGGGAAATGGAGCGCCCCTGATTGCGAACGAGATAGCGCAATAAGTCAGATTCCATCAGCGTCAAGTGAATTTCCTTCCCCCTCGCCGCCAATCTCAGATTCTCAAAATCGATTCTGCGCCCGTCAAACTCAAAGGATGGCAGGTCATCGAGCAGCCGTGTTCTTAACCGCAGGAGCGCGCCATTTCATACGACGCAACAGACTGTTGAGCCTCGCCAGGAGAATAGAAAGGTCGAAGGGTTTGGGCAAATAGTCGTCTGCTCCTGCCGCAAATCCCTGCAGAATGTCTTCGGGCCGCCCGCGTGCCGTGAGCATTAATACAGGCACGTAATTTTGGGACTGCCGCAACTCCGCCGCTACATCGAAGCCGCTTTTCCCCGGCAGCATAACATCGAGCAGAACCGCGTCAAAATGTTCTCGTTCCAAGAGGGACAAGGCCTGTTCGCCGTCGCCGGTGAGCACGACATCATAGCCCTCGGCCTGCAGATTGAAGAGCAGTCCTTTCGCCAGATGCGTTTCATCTTCCACAACCAGAATGCGTGCCTCATTCATAGAGTTTCCTGTAAGTGAGGTTCAAATTTTCTGTGGAGCACGCGCGGTAACTGCACACTCACCGTTGCACCCTTTCCCTCTCCTTCGCTCTTGGCAAATGCGTCGCCTCCATGCTGGCGCGCGATGGTCCGAACGAGGAAAAGGCCTAGCCCGGTCCCTTTGGTCCGCAGCACATTGCGCGAAGGTACACGATAAAACCGCTTGAAAATTCTCTTAAGGTGCGCCGCTGGAATACCTATACCTCGGTCCGTCACGCTGAGGATGACCCAGGCTTCCTGCTCGATCGCAAGGCGAACCTGGATGTGAACGCCGCGCGGAGAATATTTCACGGCATTGGTCAGCAGGTTCATCACCACGGTGCGCAGCTCTTCCTGGTCGCCGCTCACAATCAAGGGAACTTCCACCGGAGGCTGCTCAAAGCTAAGGCTGGCGTCGTCCAGGTGATGCAGCGTCTTCATGCGATGGATAGAAGCTGCTACGAGTTCGCGCATATCAACGGGCGTGCGGGCCGTTTTGCGGGGGCGTTGCCCTACTTCTCCCGCTTTCAGCACTTGCTCGACCGTGGCCAGAAGCCGGTCGCTGTCTTCGAGCATGATGCCGTAAAATTCCTGGCGCTTTTCCTCGCTTAGCTCGCGACGCTCCAGAGTTTCCAGATAGAGCCGGATGGAGGCGATGGGTGTCTTCAGCTCATGGGTGACCGCATTGATGAAACTGTCGTGGCGCTCATTGCGCCGCACTTCACGGACCAAAAAGATAGTGTTCAGCACTACCCCAGCGATAAGAAGTATGAAGAATGGAATGCCTATCAGCAGCGGTATGAAGCGCCGCCAGTTCAGGATGATCCAGCCAACGTTAAGGACGACGGCGACGCCGACCAGGCATGAGCCCAGCACGATGAACAGCACTACGTTCCGTCTTCGTCCTCTGATTCGCATAGTTCCAGAAAAAACGCCTGTCCGGAGAGTGTACCGGGCAGGCGCTTCTTTTGCTCTGATTTGCGATCTTTCTCAGGCCACTCCGGCCGGTTTGGGATTATGCTTATCGAACTGCGCCACCTTCACATCCCAAGCCAGTCCGACCTTCTTCAGTGTCAAAATACCCAGATAATTTGGGTCAAACTCATACCATGCCAGACCGTGCCGAGCCGAAACCGGATGCGCATGGTGGTTATTGTGCCAGCCTTCTCCGCCCGTCAGCAAGGCGACCCACCAGCTGTTGCGCGAGTGATCTTTCGTTTCAAACCGCCGCGTGCCCCACATGTGCGTCGCGGAGTTCACCAGCCACGTCGCATGCAACTGGATCGTCACCCGCAGAAAGATGCCCCACATTACACAAGTCCATCCGCCGATCGCAAGCAGAGCCAGACCGACGACTACCATGGGAACCCAGTGATATTTGCTCAGCCACACATGGAACTTATCGCGCGCCAAGTCGGGAGCGTACCGCGCCAGCATGGCCGTCTCAGCGTGCAGTGAAACTCCGCTCAGGATCCAGCCCATGTGCGCCCACCAGCCGCCCTCAGTCGGGGTGTGCGGATCGCCTTCATGGTCGGAGAGCTGATGGTGCACGCGATGCGTAGCCACCCAGAAGATCGGCCCACCCTCGAGTGACAGAGTCGCGCCAATGGTCATGAAGTACTCGACCCACTTCGGCACCTTGTAGCCGCGATGTGTCAGCAGACGGTGATAGCACATGCCGATGCCCAAGTTAGACGCATACACCCAGAGCACCGCGCTGCAAATCAGCGCTTTCCACGAAAACATAAACAGTGCCGCCACAGCGCCCACATGAAACAGCACCATGAAGATTACGGTGATCGTACTCCACGTGCCGCTTTGCGCTTTCCGGCCCAACGCAGGAATTTTGCTTTCGGTTCGCGCTGCGCCCCTTACAGTTTCGGACGCGAGGCTTGCAGCAGGATGGATTTCTTCAATGGTTTCGACAGGCATGAATTGCTGGCTCTCCGCTTTCGGGTGTATGTGTTGACCGTATCAGCACCCGGAGGCTAGAGATGTAAGACTTTTGTAAGGAGCCAGCAAGTCAATACCAAACCAATTACTAATTTGCGTGCGGCGGCCACGCGGTTGGTTGCGGCAGGGCCAGTGGCTCCTCCGGCATGACCACCCAGAACACAATGTAGGCTACCAAGCCGATCCCGCCTCCAAAAATGGCGAGAAGAACCGTTATCACGCGCACCCAGGTTACATCCCAGGCATAGTTGTTCGCCAAACCCTGGCAAACTCCGGCGACCATCCGCCCTGCGCGCGGGCGAATCAGACGCGTGGCCGGGACATAACCCGGCGCGTAGCCGTACGGGTAGGCTTGGGATGGTTGAGGCGAGCCTGCCTGCGTTCCACAAACTGAACAGAAGCGCGCGTCGTCGTTCATCGAATTGCCACAGCTTTTGCATGAAAAGGCCATCCGGTCCTCCAGTTTTCTAACAGCCTACACCTGCTGAGAGATACGCACAGCTGCAAAATTTTGTTCCCTCGGAGGGTCCGGGCAGGGATCCGGATTGTCTTCACCGTCCTGCATAAGGGCTCTCCATATATTTGCGCGCAAGGTCAGCCTGGGTGGAATTGCTTGCGGCGTCAATGGCGGCCTGATACTGCCGCCGGGCATTGTCGCGTTGGCCCATCAGGTCGTAAACCTCTCCGGCGGCAAGCAGGCAGCGAAGCTTCAGTTCGGGACTGGTGGTTGGCTGGAAAGCGCCCTGCCGGAAAGCATCAACAGATTCCTCATAACGATGCTGGCCGCGCAGGCTGGCACCCAATCCGAAATAAGCTAACTCAAGATGGGAAGACGCGAAATAGCCAGGGTGTTGGGCTTTACTGATTAGCTGCCGGTAGAGGTCAACCGCAGTCATCCCCAGCCCCGCGTCCTTAGAAATGTTGGCCTCTTCGAGGCAAAAGAGGAAATCCCGGGGATATTCGGTCACGAGAGTGCGGTTGATGACGAGCGCCTCTTGATATTTCCCCTCACGCCGGAGAAAAAGCGCCATCGCCGTGCGTGCTTCGACGCTGGTAATCACACCGCGCGCCGCCGCGTCGCGCAGCATGGCCATGCCGCTTGCCTTCGACCCGTGAATCCCCGCAAAACCGACGACCAGCTTGAATGCAAAGGGCAATGCTCCCACAACATACTGGTAAATGCCTGTGACCATCTTGGCGTCGATGTAATTGGGATCGAGCTGCAACACCCTCTCGTGATCATTCTTCGCTCCGAGTGCCAGCTTCAGGCCGGACGCGAAGCTCCGCTCAACCATTGCCATATAGGTTGCCTCAAGGCTTTTTGCCCAGCCTCGGGCGAAGAGTGCGTTGACTTCATTCGGATTCTTTTTCAATTCCTCGTTGGCCTGAGCAAAGGCTTTGTCGGCCAGAGACTTGATCTCGATGCGCACCTTCGGGTCTTCGACGACAGTGTGTTTGCCGGTTAGAAAGCCATCGTTGGCGTAGAAGGTGGTGTCCAGGAGGTCAAGACGGAAAAGTTCGCGGAAGAGGGTGACATAAAGGATATAGTCGGTCGCAATTGGGTCGGAAGGATGTTCAGCCTGAACATTCCCGAAGCGTGCAAGCGCACCATCATAATCCATGTTGTAAAAATGCTCGAACGCCTGATGAACCTGGGGGTCGCGGTTGAGCGGATCCGTGTCCACCGTTTGCGCCGCCGCGCCCCGAACCGGCAGGAAAGCCATCAGGGCGGTAAGGGCGGTCACGAGAAGTTTGCGGGATACGGCAGCCGGGTCAAGTAAGGGGAGCTTTTTCAAAGGCATTCCATTTGGGAACTTTTGGGGAACTTTCACCGAGCTAGTTGTTGATATAGACGCTATCAGCAAGCATTTTAGACGCGAAACCGCCATCCTGATATTGTCGACTTGGTACGATTGCAGAATCGCGATGACCAGGAAAGAGCTGATCCGACTACTTGTGTTGCAGGCCCGGGCCAATGGCTTCGAGTTCCGCAAGTGGTATCAAAGCAGAATCGGCGGGGATTGGACGACGGCGGAGGCGGCGATTGCGACGCTATCCGAAGGAGGCCGGTATTACACGCTCCTGTTTTCCCACCAGTTCGCGCGGGACTTTTGGAAGCCGGGCAGACAGATGCAGTTCGTTGTTCCTACGCAGGAGTTCAAGCGCCTGAACCGCCGGGGCGAAGAGATTACCGTGGTCCGAAAGGCTTACACCCGCCGGACTATGCGAGGGAACGCCTGGGAATATCATCTTCGCGAGATGGCCGCGGTAGAAGAGCCACTGCGGTATATCCGCCGCTTTCTGGTCACGGAAGAAGAGATCGCCGGCACCGGACTGGATCTACTCTCGGGGAACCATTAGCCCGAACGGTATAGATGATGCAGCGGCCCGCGACCTTTCCCGATGGGCTTGGCGGCTTTCATTGCCTCCGCCACGTAGGTTTTGGCCGCGAAGACGGCTTGGCTGGTAGAGTCGCCGGCCAGCAGCCGGGACAGCAGCGCGGATGAAAACGTGCAGCCTGTGCCATGCGTGGCCCTCGTTTGAACGCGCTGGCCGGGAAACCATTTTTCGATTCCATCCAGAGTTCGCAGGAAGTCATCGGGAGGTTCGAGATGGCCTCCGGTGACGACGATGTTCAGGGACGGATGCTTTTCAGCCAGTGCGGCGGCGGCTTCGGGAACTGCTTCGCGGCCGGAAACCGGCTTTTCGACCAGAATAGCCAGTTCAGCTACGTTTGGCGTGACCCACCCGACGCGATGCAGCAAGTCGCTTTTCAACCGGTTTACACCTTCATTCGAAAGCAGTTCACGGCCTGAACTTGACCTGAGAACCGGGTCGAGGACGACTCGTGAGGCAGGAATGCCCGATTCGGCCAAAAAATCGCTCACCACCCCGACCGCTGCCTCTGTTGCCAGCATCCCAATCTTTACGCCGGAGATCTCCATGTCCTCCGCGAGGCAATCCAGGATCTGGCGGAGGGTTTCCGGGGAACTCGGCTCAACCCGGCGCACTCCCTGGGTGGACTGGACGGTAAGAGCGGTGATGGCGGCGACTCCGTAGACGCCGTGGGCGGCGAAAACCTTAAGATCGGCGGTGACGCCGGCGCCCGAGGAGGGATCAAAACCTGCGATGGTAAGTGCGATGGTACATTTCTCGGCCATTGGGATGGAGTTTCGGGACAGTTGCTCCGGGTCTGACAGGCCACGATCTGGCTGCAGCGTTGCTTTTCCTCTAACACAATGCGGCTTTAAGCGCAAGGGGTTTTGGTAAATAAATATCGCGTTTAGTTTGACTTAGGGTTCCCCCGCTCCATACAATTTCAGAGGAGGGTTATGAACGCTATCGCAATCCCTAAGAATACTCGCTCCCGACGCTACGCTCTTCTTGCCGGCACTGTCCTGGTGACTTTGCTCGGCATAACCGGAACTCCAGCCGGCAACGCAGAACAACCGTTGAAACAGGTTAAGCCACAACCCCACCACCACTGGTATCAAATTGGCCGCGCGTCCTGGTACGGCAAGTTGTTTCAAGGCCGCGAGACGGCCAGTGGCGAAGACTTCGACATGAACGCCATGACCTGCGCCCACCGCAGCCTTCCCATGGGCTCGCTGGTGAAGGTGACCAATCTCAGCAACCACCGATCGGTGGTGCTTCGCGTGAATGATCGAGGTCCGGTTCCTCAGAATCGTATTATCGATCTTTCCTACGCCGCAGCCCGCTTTCTGGGCTTTGGTGAACGTGGTACTGCTCCGGTACGCGTCGATCTGATCACGGACGACTCGCAACTGGCACAGCTGACGTTTCCCGCTAACGGTCTTCGCTGAAACCCCAGCGTGGCTGGCGTTTGACGTTTCGCTCCTCTGCTGCAACCCGTTAAGATGGCGCTGTCTCCTGGAGGACGTTTTGTCCGGATCGAGTCCTGTTGCTCCGCCTGCCCGCGAACGCCTAATTGTCGCCCTTGATGTTCCCAATTCCGAAAGGGCATTGGGACTGATCGAGCGCCTGGATGGTATCGTCCAATGGTTTAAGGTTGGCTTGGAGCTATATCTTTCTGAAGGAAATAGCATTGTTGATGCGGTTCGATCAAGAGGCTATTCCGTGTTCCTTGACCTCAAGCTGCACGATATTCCCAACACCGTGGCGGGGGCGGTCCGTTCCGCCTCCCGCGCAGGCGCGGGGATGCTGACGGTCCATGCCGGCGGCGGTCCGGCAATGCTGGCGGCGGCTGTGGAGGCGGCAGAGGGATTGACCTCGCTTCCGAAACTGCTGGCTGTTACGGTGCTGACCAGCATGGACCAATCGCAGTTGCAGGCAGTGGGCGTTTCGGCCTCGCCTGCCGAGCAGGTTCTGCGGCTCGCCCGAATGGGGTGGGATGCGGGTATCCGCGGCTTCGTCTCGAGCGCTGAGGAAGCGGCGGCGATGCGGCAGGCTTTCCCGGAGGCGACCCTGGTGATCCCGGGGATCCGTCCGCAAGGTGCCGCGGCTGGCGACCAGAAGCGCGTGGCGACCCCAGCGGCGGCTATTGCAGCGGGGGCCGACTACCTGGTGATCGGGCGGCCAATTACCCAGGCTGCCGATCCGGCGGCGGCGGCGGCGGCGATTCTGGATGAAATTCGCTGAAAAATTTTGGGCGGATTTTTGCGTAGTTCATAGATTCCAAAGAGTTTTTCCTTTTGACGTCGCTCTAGTGCCTTGAAAACAAATAACTTTTAGTGAAGCTCCTTGGAATAAATGACTTACGGCTTGCGTCGGCTCTGGCCCGTTCTTACGATCGCGACGAACTTCGACCATTCCGACATGAGTGCGTTTCGATCAGGCGTGCCAACCAGCGCGCATCGTCGAACAGAGATTTCAAAAAACTTGTGGAGTTTTTGCTCACGTCATAGATTTTAAAGACTTTTCAATAATTTCTGAGTGCCTATTTCATAGAAAATAAATGACTTTCTGGCAGACCACACAAAACAAATGGCTTAATGTCGCATCATGGAATCCGTGCCAGTCCGTTCGGACTCAAGCCTTACTTCTAGTCTATCGAATTCGGGCGTAATTCTCTGCGCTTCCCGCCTGGCCTCAAGCCATCTGATTTGAATCGCTTGGGGGTGACTCTTGAACGCTTGGGGCTCGACAAGGATTGTTGGACCGCGCGGAGGCACGAGTGGTTGAGGCTGGGGGCTCAGGGTAGAAGGATGTGGGTTGCCATCGGCTGCACGATTGTCATTGGGTGTAATAAGCTTCTAGTGCCAAAAAAAATGCACCAAGAGGGCTCTCGTCCTCGTCAGCAGCAAGAATCCCTTCGACCCGCAGGAGACAACTATGCCAACCCGCCGTGATTTCCTGTCCCGAAGCGCTTTGATAGCCGGCGGTATCGGCGCAAGCGCCCTGATTGCCGAGGCAGGCCAGTCCAGTGAATCCGTGAAGGTGCTAGGGCGGCCCAAGAACCCGGTGATTGTTACGCGCCATACGGGCGATGGCACCATTGACGAGGCGTACCGGATGCTGCAGGACGGGGCCGACACGCTGGATGCGGCTCACCATATTTGTCTTGGGCGGGAAAACGATCCCAAGTGACCACAGCGTGGGTCTGGGCGGCTTGCCGAACGAAGAAGGCGTGGTGGAGCTGGATTCGTGCTGTATGCATGGTCCGGCCAGGACTGCGGGATCTGTGGGCGGCGTAAGGAATATCAGGAATGTGTGCCTCGTGGCGCGCAAGGTGATGGAGCGCACCGGCCACGTGATGCTGGTGGGCGAGGGAGCCGAGCGCTTCGCCGTGGCCATGGGATTTCCGCAGGAGAACCTGCTGACGGATGATGCGCGCAAAATCTGGCTGCTCTGGAAGGAAAATCTCTCCAATCGAGACTTCTGGGGTCCGGGGCTCTCGAGCCCGGAATGGAAGGACCCCTCGGAAGGAAATGTCTCTCCGAAATCGCCAGCCAGCCTCAATGTCATTCCGAGAAACCCCAGCGCGCGCGATGCCGAGATGATTCGCAGCCAATCCAGGCGGTTGATGGCGATGGCCGCCGATCTGGGCATTGCGCCGGAAAAGCGGCCGGAAGCAGTGAGGCAGGTGTTATGGCCGACGACCGGCACGATCAACGTCTCCACCGTGAATGCGAAAGGCGAAGTGTCGGGCGCAACAACGACTTCAGGTCAGGCATTCAAGCTGCCCGGGCGCCTGGGGGACTCACCCATTATCGGCGCCGGATGTTATGTCGACCAGGATGTAGGCTCGGCCGGCGCGACCGGCAGCGGCGAGGAAAATATTAAAGTGGTCGGGGCGCACAGCATCGTGGAACTGATGCGCCAGGGCTTTAGCCCGCAGGACGCGGGTATCGCAACGCTGCGGCGGATCGCGAGGAATTACGACAATGATGCGCGGAAGCTGCGGTACATCGACATGATTTACTACATCCTGCGCAAGGACGGCGCCTATGCGGGATGCTCACTGTGGAGCACCACGCCGACCGGGAAGCCGGTGACTTTTGCCGTGCACGACGGCTCAATGCGCATTGAAGAGTGCGCGTACCTGTTCAAGGGGAGCCATATCGACTGGCCGCCGATTTAATAATCCAGTTCATGGGTAGCTTCTTATTCTGAACGCAGGGCCTGGATGGGATCAATGCTGGCGGCTCGGCGTGCTGGGATGTAGCTGGCGAGGAGAGCGGAGGCAATGAGTACAGCGGCGACGATGGCGAGAATCGAAACATCCCATGAGCGGACGCCGAAGAGAAGACTGCGCATCAGCGTTCCGGCGGCGACGGAGCCGGCGAGGCCGAGCACGAGGCCGATGAGGGTAAGCCGGCCTGCTTCCCTGAGAATGAGCGCGTAGACGGAGCCGCGCTGCGCGCCGAGCGCCATGCGAACGCCGATTTCGCGGGTGCGCAGGCTGACGGAGTAGGCGATGACGCCATAGAGGCCAATGACGCCGAGCAGAAGGGCGAGCGCGGCGAAGCCTCCGACGAGCCATGACGAGGCGCGGTGCAGGTAGGCGGTTGGCGTGTCGCCGATGTGTTCGGTCATCGTGAATTCGTTGCGCACGCCGACGTTGGGATTGATTTGACGAACGGCTGCGACCAGCGCGGGGAGCATTGTTGCGGGATCCTGAGCGGTGCGGACCACGAGAAACATACCGTTCGGGCCCTGACTGTTGGGGTGATACACAGCCGGGCGAAGCTGCTCATCGAGTCCGCCCTCGCGGATATCGTCGACTACACCAACGATCTTCCGCAGAGACTGTGGTGAAAGGTTCTGATCGCCGATGGTTCTGCTGATAGGGCTTTCGTGGGGAAAATACTGTTTTGCCAGCGTCCGATTGATGATGACGACGGGAGGCTTCGATGGATCATCGGCATCCGTAAAGAAGCGTCCGCTAATAAGCCGGGCCCGCAATACTTTGAAGTAACCTGGGCTGATCGAGCGTTCGTCCTCATTCTGCTCTCCGTTCCAGGGCTGCCCCTGCACTCTGAAATCCCTCGTGAGACAGTTGCAGGTCACCGGGAGAACGCTCGTGTGTCCGACGGAGATGACTCCCGGCATGGCAGAAATGCGATCGATGAGACGGTGTGAGAGCTCGATCCCCTGGACGTTTCCGTAGGTCATGCTGGAAGCATCGATCTCCAGCGTGGCCAGATGATCGGGCTGGAAGTTGAGCTCGACATGGAGGAGGCGGTACAAGCTTTCACCCAGCAGGCCCGCGCCGACGAGCAGCACCATCGCCACAGCGAGTTCCACGGCAACGAGGTTTGAGCCGAAGCGCTTCCAGGTTGTTCCGGAGGAGCTGTGTCCGCCCTCGGCAAGGTCGTTGCGTAAATTCGAGATGGACAGGCGCAGGGCCGGAGTGATGGAAAACACGGAGTTGGCGAGCAACGCGATGGCACATGCGAATATCCAGGCACGCGAATCGAATCCGAGCTGCTGCAAGTAGGGCATGCCCCGCATGACCCTTTCAGGAATGAGCTTGAGAAGCAGGTGTATGGTTCCGTAGGCCGCCGCGGGCCCGAAGACCATGGCAAAGGCGACGAGCACGACGCCTTCCATAACGAATTGCTGCAGGAGCCGGAGCCGGGATGCGCCGAGGGCCCCGCGCAGGGCCAGCTCGCGCTTGCGGTTTTCCGCGCGGACGAGCAGCAGGCTCGCCACGTTGATGCAGGCGATCAGCAGCAGAAGGCCGGCTCCGCTCAACAGCACGAGAAGGATGGGCCGGATATCGCCGACGATGTCTTCTTTTAACGGCCTCACCATCGCGCCCCGTCCTGTGTTGGTGACGGGATACTCCTGCTCGAGCCGCGCGGCAATCGTCCTGGTATCGGCTAATGCAGCCTGAATGGAAACATCATCCCTCAGCCGCGCGATTCCGAAAGTGTTGCTGCAGGCGCGGTCCTTGTCGCATGAATCAGGATCGTGGATGGTCGTCCAGAAATCGGCGGCCCGCATGGCGAACTGGAAGTCGCGCGGAAGCACACCTACCACGGTGTAGGTCAGGTCGTCGAGCGTGATGGACTGCCCGAGGATGTCCGGCCTGCCGCCAAAGTCTCTCTGCCATGTGCCATACGGAAGCACCACTGTGCGCGGGGCGCCGGGCGTGTCGTCGCTGTCGGTGAAGACGCGGCCTAAGATGGCTGTGACGCCTAAAGTGCGAAAGAAGCCGCCGCTCACACGGCTAGCGCGACGAGCCTCGACCCCTGCATTGCTTCTCCAGAGGTAGGCCGTAGGCTCCCATACTTCAAAAGAACTGAAGACGTTGTTGGCGCGCTTCCATTCGAGGTAGTCGGGGTAAGGAAGATTGCACTCGTTGCAATATTCCGAGTTTTCGTTGGCGCTCACCAGGCGCAAAGGCTTTTGATACGGCAGTGGCTTGAGCAGGGCGGCGTTGACGAACGCAAAGATGCTTACGCTGGCGGCGATGCCGAGAGCGAGGACGAGGATGGCGGTGACGGCGAAGCCGGGAGACTTGCGGAGATGGCGGAAAGCATATCTCAGATCGGCCCAGAGGGATCCGAGCCTTGGCCACTGCCACGTTTCGCGGCTCCGCTCTTCGATCAGAGTGGAATTGCCGAAGGCTCGGCGGGCGGCTTGTTCTGCTTCTTTTCTTGGCAGGCCTTCGCGCTGGAGCTGCTCGGTTTTTTCCTCTATATGCTGGCGCATCTCTTCAGCCAATTCGTTGTAGAGGATGCGGCGTTGGAAGATGCTTTTAAACCAGCTCATGGGGATTTCCCTCAGGCTTTTTCGGGATTGAGCACCAGGCTGATGCCCTCGAACATGCGCTCAAAGCTGGAGATTTCCTTTTCGAGATGGTGCAGCCCGGCGGCAGTGATCTGGTAGGTTCGGACGCGGCGGTTGGTAGCTGAGACTTCCCATTCGGCTTTGACCAGCTTTGCTTTGAGCAGGCGCTGGAGCGCGGGGTAAAGCGAGCCTTCCTCTACCTGAAGCAGGTTGTTGGAGCGCTGCTGGATGTGCTGTACGAGGGCGTATCCGTGGGCAGGCTGGCGGCGGAGCGACTCGAGGATCATCATTTCGAGCGCGCCGGGAAAGAGATCGCGAGGGGTGGGATTTTCCATAGGCCTTTTTACTTCAGGCCTAGAGTAAACAAGTATGCGAATTTATGTCAATGGGAAAAGCCCTGCTTTATGCAGGGCTTTTTTGGCCGGCTTGAAAGACGGGGGAGCGATCTAGAGCTTTTCGTAGAAGTCGCAGGCCGAGCAGGAGATGTAGACTCCGCCGGGGATGCCGCGCTCGCGGTCCTTGACCCGCTTTACGATGCGGGTGGGTTTGCTGCACCTGGGACAGTCAGTGCTCTTGGTGGTGTCCATGACCTTTTTACGGTCTGCTGTTTTGGCAATCTTGGCCATGACGGCTCATCTCCTCGCAAATCTTTCTATCCGCTCTCACACTGGAGGCGCACGGCAACCGGATTTCGCGGTATTTCGCCCTGGTGGCTTCCTGAATGGATTCGCGGTTGAAACGATTCTGGAGGTGTTGGGGCGGATCGGGAAAATTCCGTGCTCGCTTTGTTTAGTTTACATCAAAGGACCATCGGCTCAATTGTAGACGCTGGGGGTTTTCCTTTAGGATGACTGTCAATATCCAAAACGTTTTGTTGCCTTAAGAGTGGAAGCAAGACATCTTCTTCAGGACCTTAAGAAAATGAGCACAGCTAACTGCGATATCGGCCTGATTGGCCTTGCCGTCATGGGCCAGAACCTGGTGTTGAACATGAACGATCACGGCTTCAGGGTCGCGGTGTTCAACCGCACAGTATCGAAGGTCGATGACTTTCTGGCCGATGAGGCCAAGGGCACGCAGGTAGTGGGCGCGCATTCGATCGAAGAGCTGCTGGCGCTGCTTAAGCGGCCGCGGCGCGTGATGTTGATGGTGAAGGCGGGCAACGCGGTGGATTCGACAGATTGAGCAACTGCTTCCCTTTCTTGAGGCCGGAGACATTATCATCGACGGCGGCAACTCGCTGTATACGGACTCGAACCGGCGCACGAAGGACCTGGCGGCCAAGGGCATTTTGTTTATCGGCACGGGCGTTTCGGGCGGCGAAGAGGGCGCGCGGTTCGGGCCTTCGATTATGCCGGGCGGGAATCCGGCGGCGTGGCCGCATGTGAAGGAGATTTTCCAGGCCATCGCGGCCAAGGTGGAAGATGGAACTCCGTGCTGCGACTGGGTGGGCGAAGACGGCGCAGGGCATTTCGTAAAGATGGTGCACAACGGCATCGAGTATGGCGACATGCAGTTGATCTGCGAAGCGTATCAGTTGCTGAAAAAGGGCCTGGGGTTGACGGCGGATGAACTGCACGAGGTTTTCGCGGAATGGAACAAGGGCGAACTGGACTGCTTTCTGATCGAGATTTCTTCGGAGATCTTTGCCAAGAAGGATGAGGACGGGACGCCGATGGTGGAGAAGATTCTGGACACCGCCGGGCCAGAAGGGCACGGGCAAATGGACGGCGATCGGCGCGCTGGACCTGGGGATCCCGATGACGCTGATCGGGGAGGCGGTTTTTGCGCGGTGCCTTTCAGCGCTGAAGGAAGAGCGCGTGGCGGCGTCAAAGATATTGACGGGGCCTTCGGCACGCGCGTGCCGGCGACCGGAAGGAGTTTATCGAAGACGTGCGGCGCGCGCTTTACTGCTCGAAGATGATCAGCTACGCGCAGGGCTACATGCTGATGCGCGAGGCGGCGAAAGAGCAGGGCTGGAACCTGAACATGGGCGGCATCGCGCTGATGTGGCGCGGCGGTTGCATTATCCGCAGCCGGTTCCTGGGCAAGATCAAGGAGGCTTACGAGCGGAATCCGAAACTGCACAACCTGCTGCTGGATGAGTTTTTTGCGGGCGTGCTGAACGCTTACCAGGCGTCATGGCGCAAAGCCGTGATTCATGCGATCGGGTTTGGGCGTGCCGACTCCGGCCTTCTCGACGGCGCTCGCTTTTTACGACGGCTATCGCACGGAGCGGCTGCCGGCGAATCTGTTGCAGGCCCAGCGGGACTTCTTTGGCGCGCACACCTACGAGCGGCTGGACAAGCCGCGCGGCGAGTTTTTCCATACGAACTGGACGGGACGCGGCGGCCGGGTTTCTTCGACCACTTACAACGCCTAGGGGCTGCTTCGCTATCGCGCAGGGATCTGCGCTACCAACTCATTCGGGTTAGGCGCCGGCTGGGTTGCGGGTTGCTGCTGGGGCGTTTGTTGCGCTGGGGTCTGTTGCGTTGTACTTTGCTGGCCTGTAGTCGGCTGCGATCCGTTGGTGTCCTTTGGAAACTGAACGGGCTGCATCTGCGGCGTGTTCGCATCCTTGTCCGCTGGCAGTGGTTCTCCTGGATTTCTTAGTGAGGGCGGAGCGGTTGCGGCGGTTTGCTTGGCGGCGTCAGTGGTGTTCTGGTCGCCAAGTTTGACGATGCGGGTATTGTCGGGCTGCTGCGTGCTCCAGTAATCCCCCATCTCATTCGTGGCATGGACTTCGATGGGTTCGCCTACCTTGGCGATCTCCAGACGAATGACGCGGTTGCCACTGAAGCGGACGAATTGCGTGGGCTGCGGCGGCTCGCCGTAGATCCAGATTTCGATATCCATCTGGTTTTCTTCTTCGCGCATTTTTGTCTTTGGCTGGCCCATGGCGCTGAGGACCATGTCGTGGTTCATGCCGACGAGCACGTGGTGGGCGAGGACGGCCTGGCGGAGAAAGGGCGGCAGGGTGTCGGTATAGGCCTCAATCGGCGTCTTGACGTTGAAATCGACAATGGGCTTGACGAGATCCTCAACCTGCAAGCCGGTCAGGTCGGGCACATCGTGCGGAAAGATGAGAGTGATGCGGGAGCCGGTGGCTTCGTTCGGATTGTCATGGACGATGGGAGTGGTCGCGCTGGGGTCCATACCGACGGAGATGTGGCGCAGAAATTTGTGCTTGTGTACGGGTCCCCCGTTGAAGTCGAGAAGGATGCGATCCTTTTCGATGGCGATATCGGTGATAACGACGCGCTGTCCGGCCTTGGCGGCGAGACCCTTATTTCGGATGGTTTCGACGTAGTCGGCGCCGCTGGGCTTCATCTCTCCATTGGCATGGACGGTGAGCGTGGCGACAGGCAGCGGGCGCATGGTGAATCCCTGCTCGGACTGGAGAAAGCGGAGAAGTTCTTCGCGGTCGTGATGAGTGAGCGGCACAGTGGATAACACAACGTTGGTTGGCTTGTATTCGAGATATTTGCCGTCGATGCCCTCGGGCGTGACGGTGAAGACCTGCGCAGCTGCGGGAAGAGTGAGGAGTGCAGCGAGAAGCGAAATCGAGAAGCCCTTCATGGTACGGCCTCCATCGTTCTGACTACAAGGATGGTCCTGTTTTAGGCGGTTGGCAAGTGCCGTCCGCATGGGCAGGACTTGCCGTCCAGGCAATTGCGCTTCGCGCAACTCTGGCACCAGCCTATGTAGCCCTCCCGTTGGTCGGTCAACTGGATGTTCGCCTGAGAGTCATTTCATCCTGATAGACGCGAGAAGTGCTGCGGCGAGAATGAGATCGAACCATGCGAACCAGTTTCCGGTTCTTGCGTAGAAGGTGGGCTGGTTTCGAACCGGAACGCTGGCGATGAGGATAGAGAAGGGCGCGGTCGGGCTGCCGGGATTTGCGGCGCTGGACTGTTGGGCCAAGACGCGGCCGCGGCTGTCGCTTACGCTGAGAATTCCCTGCTTGGCAGAGCGGGCGATGCTGAAGCCGCTTTCGACTCCGCGCAGGATGGCCATGCGGCTGTGCAGCCACCCATCGACGACGAAGTCCCACGCGGGTACGAGCATGAGACCGGCTCCGTCGTTGCCATACTGGCGTGACAGAAGTGGAAAGTCCATGTCCTTGCAGATCTCGGTTCCCCATTTGCCGGAGGGACGGTCGACGACTACGCGGGTGGTTCCGGGCAGCAGGTAGCCCTCGAAGGCGGGGAGCATGTGGTGCTTTTCGTACAGGGCTCCGAGGGTTCCGTCGGGCGAGTAAAGCCGGGCCTGATGCAGATTGGGCTGATGCTGGAAGCTCACGAAGATGGTGGCGTGGTTCTGGCGCGCGGCCTGCTCAAAGATTGTGTCGACCTGTGCGACATCGCTGTCCTCAATGCGTCCGATTTTTTCGGGCAACACGATCACCTGCGCTCCCTGCACGACCATGGCGGGAATCTGGCTGGCGTAGGCCTGGGCGAGCGCTACGGTTTGCTGCCCATCGGGGAAGAGAGGATGGGCAGTGTCGTTGGAGATGACTCCTACTTTTACTATTGGCGTGGTGGGCGCGGTGTGGAGGCGGTAGGCTCCGTAGCCGAAGACGGCGATGTAGAAGGCGGCCGCGATGATGGCGACGGTTCTCTTGTGAGTGCGGGAGGGCGCGAAGAGTGCGGCGACGGTTCCGGCAAACAGGAAAACCGTGAAGCTGATGGCCCAGATTCCTGTGATGGACGCGATCTGGATGAGCGGCAGCAGGTTCATCTGTGTGTAACCGAAGTTGCCCCAGGTGCTGTGCGGCGATTTGACTTCGAGGAGATATTCAAAGGCCGTCCAGAGGACGGGCAGCGCGAAAGCGGCGCGCACGAGTTGGCCGCGCAGGATGAAGCGGCGATGGAGGAGAACGATTCCGGCGAAGACAAGGGCTGGGACGATGACGGCTACCAGCGCGAGCCAGAGCGGAACGGCGACGTCGTGGCCATAGCTCCAGACATTGAGGCCGCCGATGGCAAACCCAAAGAAGGCTGCGGCGTAGATGGTCCAGCGGGAGAGGCGCGGCGCGGCGAGCAGGATGGGAAGCGGCGCGAGCCAAGTGAGGATCCAGTGCGGATGCAGACCGGTTCCGTAAAACCACGCGGCGTCTGAAAGGATGAATGCGGCGATGGCGAGAAGGATCCGCTTAGGCTTGGAGTCCACGAATGAGCCTCCTTAAGGCGCGGCGCACCAGGGCGCGGAATTGTTTTTTGGTGAGGTTGATACGGCCGCCGCGATATAGGGCAACGTAACCGTGGGTGACGGCCCATAGTTCGAAGGCGACCTCCCATACGTCGTCCTTGCGGAGTTCTCCGGCCTTCATGGCCTGCTTCAGGGCGTCGGCGGCGGGAGTGAGGGTCGGCGAGCGGCGGGCGCGGAAGTCTTCGGGATATCGTCTTGCTCCGGGACGAGGAGCGGCGAAAACGTAATCGAAGACACGCGGATGGTCGAAGGCGTAGTCAATGTAGGGGTCCATGCCGTTGAGAATCCGTTCTTCAGCACTGCCCTGCGCGAAATACGACCGGGTATTGCCGAGGAATTTAGCGAATTCGGCGTCGCGTGATGAGGTTGAGGAGCGCTCCGCGATTGGGGAAATGGTGATAGATGGCCATGGGCGTGATGCCCACGGCTTCTGCGACGCGGCGCATGGATACTGCTTCCGGACCTTCGGACTCGAGCAGATCGAGGGCTGCCTGGGCTATGCGCTGGGCGGTGGTTTCGCTCATGGATATACAGTGTATATCTGTGAGGTATACGGTGTATATCTGACTGGCTAAAGGGCGGACGGCTACCATCCGGCCAGCTCAGACGCGGCCAGCTAAAGTGCGGTCAGCGCGTTTGTGTCCCGCTCTGTCTCAACCGCGCGGGAGGATGGGAGCCCGTTTTTTGCAACTAGCCTGCGCGTCTCTACATCAATTCGTCGATGAAGGCCTTCGCTACGTCGGCGGGGATGCGGTTGTTCTGATGGACTAGGGGGCCGAATTTCAGGATCGGCTCGGCGCCGTGAAGGGTGGGCAGGTCCGTTCGCTCGAAGAATTTTCCGATGGGAATTTCTTCGCCCCACATCAGAGATTTCTGCATGGCCGCGCTCCAATCGGTGGAGTCGTATTCGGGGTTGTCTTCGAGCTTCTTGACGCGCGGACGGAACCACTGGAAGGTGTTGTCGTGGTTGTAGGTGACGCAGGGGCTGAAAACATCGATGAAGGAGAAACCCTTGTGCTCGATGGCGAGCTTGATCAGCTCGGTGAGATGTTTTTGATCGGCGCTGAAGCCGCGCGCGACGAAGGTTGCTCCCGCCGCGAGCGCGAGAGAAATGGGATTGATGGGCGACTCAATACTCCCGAAGGGCATGCTCTTGGTCTTCATGCCGAGGCGGCTGGTGGGGGATGTCTGACCGGTGGTGAGGCCGTAAATCTGGTTGTCCATGACGATGTAGGTCAGGTCCACGTTGCGGCGCATGGTGTGCATGAAATGGTTGCCGCCGATGCCGAAGCCGTCGCCGTCGCCGCCTGTCACGAGAACGGTCATCGCGTGGTTGGCCATCTTGAATCCGGTGGCTACGGCCAGCGAGCGGCCGTGCAGAGTGTGCATGCCATAGGTGTCAATGAAGCCGGGAAAGTTGGACGAGCATCCGATGCCGCTGATGGTGGCGACCTCATGCTTGGGAATCTGCAACTCGACGAGCGCCTTCTGGACAGCGGCGAGTACGCCGAAATCGCCGCAACCGGGGCACCAGTCGGGATCAACCTTTCCCTTGAAATCAGCCATCACGATTGCTTTTGGAGCTGCTACGTCGGTCGTCGCCATCTTTAGGTTCTCCTGAATTTTTTCTGCAAACTGCAAGGGCAGATTTCTGCTTAGAGCCTTTAAACCATGATTTCGTGGACGGGCACGGAGAGTTTGGTCTTGCCGGCAAGCTGGTCATTGACTGCTTCGACGATGTGGTGCGGCATGAAGGGCTCGCCGTCATACTTGCGAATGTGCCCGTTCGGGACAAAGCTGGTTTCGCTGCGCAGATAGCGGGCGAACTGGCCGCTGAAATTGTTCTCGACGATGATGGTGTGCTTCGCGTTTTTCAGCAGGTCGACAATCGCGTCGCCATGCAGCGGAACGAGCCAGCGAATCGGTAGATGGTTGGCGGAGATGCCCGCTTCGCGCAGAAGCTCGCAGGCCTCGTCGATTACGCCATAGGTCGATCCCCAGCCGATGAGGGTGACGTCGGCGTTGGCCGGCCCTTGAAGCTGAGGCGGTGGAACGGATGCCTCGATGCCCTCCACTTTGCGCATGCGCTTTTCCATCATGGCGCGGCGCTTGACCGTGTTGGTGTACTCGTCGCTGATGAGCACGCCATCTTCATCGTGCTCGTCGCTTGAGACCACGTGGGTGTGGCCGGGGACGCCGGGAATCACGCGCGGCGAGACGCCGCTCTCGGTAATTTTGTAGCGCTTGTAGGGTTCGTGATCGCCGGTTCCGTTCGACGTAATCAGTTCGCCACGGTCGATGACGGGATGGAAGTCGAGTACCTTGGGATCGACGCTGAGGCGGCCTTCGGCAAGCAGCAGATCGCAGAGCACGATTCCCGGGCACTGGAAGCGGTCGGCGACGTTGAATATCTCGGGGATGATCGTGAAGCAGTCGGCGATGTCGAGAGGCGCGGCGATGACGCGCGGATAGTCGCCGAAGGCCGCGCCCAGCATCTGCCAGAGATCGCCCTGTTCTGTTTTGGTGGGAACGCCCGTAGACGGGCCGGCGCGCTGGCAATCGATGACTACGATCGGAATCTCCGCCTGCGCCGAGAGGCCGAGGCCTTCGCTCATGAGCGCGAAGCCGCCGCCGGACGTGGCGCACATGGCGCGCACACCCGCGTGCGCGGCGCCGATGGCCATATTGATGACGCCGATCTCGTCCTCGACCTGGCGCACCATGATGTCGGCCTTGCGCGCGTGATCCGCCATCCAGTGCAGCACGCCAGTGGAGGGGCTCATGGGATATGCGGAGTAGAACTTTACGCCGGCGGCCGCGCCTCCCATAGCCATGGCGGCGTTGCCGCTGAGCACGGCATAGGGCGCGTCGGTCATGGGGAGCGGCCAGGCGAAGGGCTTGAAGTTCTGCGAGGCGTAGTCGTATCCGGCGCGTGCCAGGCTGACGTTTTCGTCAATCACTTTCTGCTCTTTTTTGCGGAACTGCTCGGCGATCACGCTTTCGAGCGCGGGAAATCCGATGCCCATCATGCTGAGGGCGGCGCCTATGGCGAGGGTGTTCTGCGCGACCTTGTTCTTGCTGATGTCGGCCAACTGCGAGACCGGGATGGGGCAGAGCTGGACTCCGACGGCGGGGCTTCCGGGCTTGATGAGGTCGGCGTTATAGAGACATGCGCCGCCCGCGGTGAGCAGGCTGAGGTGGCGGTCCATCGTGTCCTGATTGAGCGGAATCAGCAGGTCGAGCTGGTCGCCGGTATTGGAGATTTTGTCCGGGCCGGTGCGAATGGTCAGAAAGGTATGGCCGCCGCGGATGATGGACTGATACGCGTTGTAGGCGTTCAGATGCAGCCCGCGGCGGCTGAAAACCTTCGCAAAAATATCGCCGGGCGTGGCCACTCCCTGGCCGGCTGCGCCTCCAATAGCTACCGCAAAAGACTGCCTCATAGACCTCTCCCAGGCTGGCCGCGGAATTTCAGCGCGTCAGAACCAGCGAACTCTCGAGCACTCGGATTCTACGGCGCGCATGCGACGCAAGCAAGCATGGAATCGTTGTTCCGCCGCTTGCCGTCAGTGGCGCATGCGTCACGCCTTTTATTCAGAATTCTTTGGAGGCTGGGACGCTTCGTCTTCCGGAGTAGCTCTCGGCGGCTGGGTTCCGGCGATCTGGACGATTTGCGGAGGTGCGGGCTCGGCTGGGCCCATGGCGGCCTCGTGCTGGCGGCGGGCAGCGGCGTCCATGTCTACCGGAATCCCTCCGGGGATGATGACCGGCTGCGCGTACTGGTGCTTGAGGTCGCGAGTGGCGTAAACGGTGGCGATGATGAGCGCGAGAATTACGATGATGGCGACGGCGCTGCCTTCAGGGCCGTAGTCGAATCCGGTGAGCCAAGTGGGGCCGAGCGCGGTGGCGGAGATTACGGGAGAGAATTGCGTGAGCCCGCTCAGGGGCAGTCCGAAGAGAACGGCCATGCTGGCGTTCCACGCGAAATGAATTCCCCATCCAACCCACAAAGCGCGGGTGCGTAGATAGGCGACGGAAAGGAGCCATCCCGCAGACATAGTGACGAGTGTGCTGGCGATGGTGGCTCCGGGATTGTTGATGTGGATGAGGGAGAAGAGTGCGGAGAGAATCAGCGTGGCGACGAGTGGATTGGTGGCTTCGATGAGGCGCTGGAAGGGATATCCGCGAAAGGCCACCTCTTCCGCGAGGGAGGCAACGAGGAGAATGGCGAGATCGAGCGGGAGGAGCGCGAACTGACGCCATCCGAGATAGAACACGACGATCATGCCACCAAAGACGGCGATCATCAGCGCGCAGGCAGTGACTCCGGCCCATCCGATTGCAGAGCCGAGGGCGAATTCGCGGCGCCAACCGCGACGCGGGTTCAAGCCCATCTCCTTTACGGGCTGATGCTGGCGCTGACCGACGTATCCCATGGCGGCAAAGCCGACGATGAGAAGAAACAGCAGAATGAAGCGGTTGGCGAACTCGAACCAGTCTCCTGAACTGAGGCCGCTTGCGGCGGTGTCCGCGATATTTTTTGCCAGGATGTAATAGGCGCCCGCGATGAGGAACCAGGCGAAGGAGCGGACGCGGTGGGCGCTATTCATGAATGTGCTCCGAACCCGTGCATGTGCTGAACGCGGGTCTCAGAAGCGAGACGCGGTGGGGGACTCCACGTCCAGGCATACGCGCTTCGCGCATTGGATCAGACTTCAACAATTTCATGCGGTGTAGAACTGGGCTATGTTTCTGAATTTTTCGTAGCGCTGCTTAACTAACTCGTCCGCGGAAAGCGCCTTCAACTCGCTTAGATGCCAGCGGAGCTTTTCGGCGAGGAATCTGGCGGCTTCGGCGGGGTCCTCGTGGGCTCCGTTGCCGGGTTCGGGGACTATATCGTCGACGCAGCCGAATTGTTGGAGGTCGGGCGCGGTGGCTTTTAGCGCGGCAGCGGCCTGAGCTCGTTTGGAGGAGTCGCGCCACATGATGGAGGCGCAGGCTTCGGGCGAGATCACGGAATAGATTGCCTTCTCCATGATGAGTACGCGGTCGGCTACGGCCAGAGCCAATGCTCCGCCGGAGCCTCCTTCGCCGGTGATAGTGGCGATGGTGGGAACGCGGAGGCGTGACATTTCGCGGAGGTTGCGGGCAATGGCTTCGGCCTGTCCGCGCTCTTCGGCGCCGAGACCCGGGTTGGCTCCCATGAGATCGATGAAAGTGAAGACGGGACGATTGAACTTTTCGGCCAGCTTCATGGCGCGGAGAGCCTTGCGGTAGCCTTCGGGATCGGGCATTCCGAATTTGCGAAGCACCTTTTCTTTGGTGGTACGCCCCTTGAGATTGCCGATCACCATGACTTCTTCACCATTGAGGCGAGCGAAGGCGCAGTACATGGCGGGATCGTCCGCGAAGGCGCGATCGCCGTGAATCTCGCTGAGGTTGGTGAAGATGCTATCTATCAGACTCATGGGGTCGGGCCGCTGCGGGTGACGGGCTAGTTCGGTTTTTACCCATGCCGGCGGCGGCGGTTCCTGTGGCGACTGGTGCGGTTCGTGTTCGGCCATACCTGCTTGATTGTATTGGAAAAACAGGGTTCAGGGCACAGGGATCAGGGCACGAGTGTTTTGTTGAGAAGTGGCGCGTGTCTGGCTCCGGTGAAAAGAATGAGGCCGGAGAGAGTGAGAGTGACGAGAGTAATGCTGAGTCCTATGCGGAGATTGGTTGCGTCGGAGATTTTTCCGATGAGGGTTGGGGAGAAGGCGTCTCCGAGCACATGAATGACGAAGAGGTTGATGGAGATGGCGGTGGCGCGGATGGGCGCCGCTACCGAATTGACGATGGCGGCGTTGAGCGGGACCGGTTCCGAGGAAGAGGAAGAATTCGGCGACGAAGGCGGCGGGCAAAAAGAGGGATTCGGGTCCGAAGAAGACGAGTGCGGCGGCGGGGATGGCGAGGACCGATCCCCAGGCGGAGATGAGATAGAGCGCGCGGTGATTCCGGCGCAGCCATATCTGGCCGAGCCATCCTCCGATGATGGTGCCTAGCAGGCCATCGACGACGGTGAGCGCGCCGGCGACGGTTCCGGCTTTTGCTACGGACATTTGAGCGAAGCGCACGAAGAAGGTTGGCAGAAAGGTCGAGATACCGCCGACGGCGAAGGTCCACATGGCGAGGCCGAGAGTTGCGGTCCAGAAGGCGGGGTTGCGGGTGAGGCCGTGAAGCGTGGCGCGGTCGAGAGTGGGCGCGAGAGAGTCGGCGCTTCCCCGCTGCGGCTCGCGCACGAAGAACCAGAAGCCGAGGGCGATGAGGACTCCGGGCAGGGCGGCGATGAAGAAGGGCATGCGCCAGCCGTAGTGCTGGCCGAGGACGCCGCCGGTGAGATAGCCGAGAGCTCCCCCGACGGGGATGGTGACGTAGAAGATGCTGAGGACGCGGTTGCGGTCGCGCTCCGGGTAGAAGTCGGCGAGCAGAGCGGGCGCGAAGATGCTGAAGGTGGCCTCGCCGATGCCGACGATGGCGTGGCGGATGAGCAGCGTTTCATAGCTGTGGACGGCGGCGGTGAAGAGCGTGGCGGCGCTCCAGAGCAGCGCTCCCATAACGATGAGCGGTTTGCGCGGATAGCGGTCGCCCAGCCAGCCGGTGAGGGGCGCGACGAGCATGTAGGTGAAGAAAAATGCGGTGGTCAGGAAGCCGATCTGCGCGTCATTGACGCGGAATTCCCTCTGCACGAGCGGCTGCACTCCGGGAAGGATGTAACGATCGATGAAATTGAAAAGGTTGAGTGCGGTGAGCAGGAAAAGAGCGGCTCCGGCGGTGCGCGCCGCGCTGATGCGAGGAGTGGCCTGAGGCTGGGCTTGCATGCGTGAGTCTGAGGATATCGCAGGGAGTGGCGGTCCAGGCAAGGACTGGCCGTCCAGGCACCTGCGGGACTGGCCGTCCAGGCACCTGCGCTTCGCGCCCCCGTTTTGGCGCAGTGGGAGCCCAAAAGACAGGCCGCATCTATCCGATGCGGCCTGCTGGTTTTTCCGGAGAGGTTCCGGCTAATTTACGGTCAGGCTCACCGTGGTGGAGGCGGTTAGCGATCCGCTGGTTCCGGTGACGGTTAGGACGTAGGCTCCTGTGGTGGTGCCTGCACTGCCTCCCCCCCCACCTCCTCCTCCGCCGCTGCTTCCGCCGCATCCGATGCCGAGTCCAACGATACCGGCAAAGAGAAGAATAGCGAGGATGCTGCGCCAGCTGCGGCGACGGGACGGGATTCCGAAGAAGAGCAGGCCAGCGAAGACCATACCTCCGCCGGCGACGAAGAATTTATCGAGCGGGTGGTGGACAGCGCTGGTGCTGGCCGGGGTGGTGGCAACCGTCAGCGTTGCGGTGGCGTTGCCGCTGCTGACCGTGGCTGATGGCGCCGAGCAGGTTGGAGCATTGACCGCACCGGCGGGGCTGGTGGTGACGGCGCAGGTGAAGGCGACTGCGCCGGTGAAACCTCCGGCAGGCGTTACGGTGAGAGTGCTGGTACCGCCGCTTCCAGGACTGGCGATGGTTATGTTTGCGCTGTTACTGAGGGTGAAGCTTTTCGGCGTTACGTTCGTTACGATGATCGTAAGCGGAGTGTTCGTGCCGGCGGTGATGTTTACGCCGCCGCTCGAATAAGTGCCTGTGAAATCGACGGTATAAGTGCCCACCGTCGTACTCGACGTTGTCGTGATCGATAGCCCGGCGCTGATAGCACTTGCGCCGGTGACCTGGAGCGTTGCCGGGTTGATTGCTACCGTCGGCGGGCTGGTCGCGCCACTCGGACTAGTCAGAGTAGCCGTCAAAGCCACCGGACCTGTGAATCCGCCCGACGGCATCACGCTGAGGCCAGGCGCAGTCGTTGACGATCCGGGAGCAAGCGATATCGCGGTCGGGCTCACGTTCAGCGCGAACCCCACGCTGGGCAAAGAGCTCGATCCGCTGACATCCGCGTTGATGGCCAACGTGTGAACGAAAAGGCCGCTGGAGTCGGTTCCGGTAATCAGCACGTTGTTGGCGCCGTTGGCTGCTGAGGAGCTTGCATCGAGCGTGAGTGCCATAGTCGCCGTGCCGCCGGTTACGAAGGTGTTCGACGATGGGGTGAGAGTGCAGGTGATGCCGGATGCGGCTGTGCAGGAGTAGGTCACGATTCCGGCGAACCCGTTTACCGAAGCAAGCTGGATGGTGTCTGTCGCTGGAGTGCCCACCGTTACCGGAACGATAGTGCTGTTGGGCACCATCGAGAAATCGGAGAGCGGATTGGAGATTGGTGTAGTAAGAGTGACCGACGATGGAGCGTAGGTGTTATCACCCGCATACTGCACGGTGATCGTGTTCGATCCCTGCAAAAGAGACCGGCTGTTCAATACTGTCGAAAACGTCGAAGTGTCTCCGGTACCTGGAGCAACATTGATCTCCTGCAGATAGTAACCGCCCGCGTAGATTAGAACGCCACCGCCAGTGTTGGAAGGCGCGGGGCTGCCGCTCTTACCGGTAACCGTACCGCTGATTGTTACGAAGGTCGTCGGCGATATGGTCCCTGTAATGGTGGCGGCTGTAGTAGACGCCGTAAGTCCGGCACTTTGTGCGGGAATCTGTGCGGCTTGCGTTGCAGTTGTGTAGTTCGCGTCTCCGTTATATGTAACAGTGACGTTGTAAGTACCTGAAGACACGGTCGAGGGGATCACGATGGTAGCGATGCCAGCTGGAGACGCGGTTTGCGGATCGACACCGGCCGCCAGAGTGGCGCTCGTTGGGCTGCCGGAAGGCAGACCGCTGATAGACACTGTACCGGTGGGCGCGGCTGCGGGATTGGAATAGAGAAGACCGCCTGCTTCGCCAGTCGCATTGGCACTATTCAGCACCTGAATTGTAAGAACATTCGACTGACCGGTTGGAAGGAATTGTGTCACCACACTGGAGAAGAGATTCATGGTCGGCTGATTCTTTGCAATCGTGAAAGTGAAGGCCGGGGCGGTGGAGGCGTTGTAGCTGCTATCTCCCGAATAGCTTGCGGTGACGGAGTGCGATCCGATAGCCCAGGGAGCGTTGTATTCTGCATCGCCCTCTGCGTTGATTACGGCGGTATTGATAGCAGCGGCGTTGTCGGCAAAGACAACTGTGCCGGTAGGCTCGCTGAATTTCGGACAGGTCGCTGAGACGCCAGTCTGGCAGTTTTCGTACGCTGTGAGTTGGGAACTCGGCGCCACCTGGGCGCTGAGCATCAACTGCGTGCCGTAGGGGACATTCATCGCACCTGATGATACTGCGGGACCTCCGCCGTATCCGGTTGCCACGTTGGAGACCGTGAAGTAGATACCGCTGGCTTCAGGGTTGACGGTGATCTGCGTTTTTTGAGATGGGGCTGCGGCGTTGGTAGCGTCGCCACTATATTGACCCCAGATGTTGTAGGTTCCACCGGGTAGGTAGTTCACGCCTGACGCGGAGAAAGAGCCGTTCGTCAACGGAAAATTGGTTTGTCCCTGCTGAACCGGCTCGGTACTGTCGGTCATCAGGGCCACTGTGCCAGTGGCGGTGCCGCTGCCGCTGGTGGGAGCAACGGACCCGTTGATGCTGATGGCCGTGCCGTGGGCGAAGGAGGTCTCAGAGGGCGTAAGTGTGACGTTTGTGCTGGTGAACTTGACACTGCCCCAGTCGCTAATGAGGACGCTGGCGTCGACGGAGCCGAGGCCTGTGGCGGTGTCGTATCCCGCTGTGGCAGAGTAGCCGGCGAGTTCGCCCTCGGTTGCCGCTCCAAGGTTCGGATCGGTTACGGTGATGGGATTCGGGACGCTGTTGCAGTTGGGCGTCGGCAAAGTAAGCGAAGATGAAGTTGAGGAGTAGGCGCAAGGTTCGGCGTTGGTTCCCACTGTCACGTCATGGAAGGCCGCCGGGAACTGCGTGGCGAGCGGATAGAGGACGAAGCCGGCCTGGCCCTGACGTCCATATTCTTGATTGACAAGCGCCATGATTCCGGCGAAGGATGGCGCGGCGGCGGAAGTTCCACCGACTCCGGTGATCTGGACAAGATTGCCGCCGGAGGGCGTTTGGCAGTCTCCATCGCCGGCGCAGATGGGATAGTAGCTGTAATTCCAGCCGTCGGCTGAGAAGAGCGATACGTCGGGAATGTCGCGGACTTTGTCGGCAGGCACACCGGTTCCGGTTTGCCATGCTGGCTTGGGATAACCGGAAAGGGTACCGGCGCAAGTTCCACTGGAGTTATAAGAGGTACTGCAAACAGCCGCGCTGCTGGCTCCGCCACCACCGCCTGCGATGGTGGTGGCAGACGACTGGTTCTGGGTGTAAAAATCCTCGGCGTTCAGACCGTACTGGCTGTCGTTCCACGGCTGTTCAGGGATGGGCGCCTTGATGATCGAAGTCGACGGCGTTTGGCTGGCTGCGGTGTTCCAATAAGTCGCGATACTGGCGGCGCCGGTAGCGTAGTCGCTGTAATAGAAGTCGGTTCCACCGACGGCCACGTTGTAAGGCGTGGAAGCGTACCCACTGACGGCGAGACCATTGACAGCGTAATACTGCGTTTGGTCGTTATCGCAGCTTGCGGAGCCGGAGTCTCCGGTGGAGACGGCGACGGTGATGTCCCTGTGCGGCGGCCTGTTCCCACAAATTACTCAAAAAGGTATTGCCGCTGCCGAGATCCTGTTCGCAGGCTCCAAAACTTAGAGAGAGAACGGGCGCGATGTTGCCATAGACAGCGTGCTCGGCTGCGAGGATAAGGCCGGATTCCAGAGCGGTGTCGGCTCCGATGACGAAGTCTATGGTGGCTTTGGGAGCTACGGCTCCGGCCCACTCTACGTCGAGATAAGCCTCGGTCGAAGCTCCGTTCTCGCCGTCGGGATTGTTGATGCCGTCGACGCCGGGGTCGTTGCCGTCGATGATGACCTGCGGCGGATTGGGGGGCAGACCGAAGAGCGAGCGGAACTGGTTGACGAGAGCGATGTTGATATTGGACTCGTTGACGATGGCGATGGTCTGGCCGGTTCCATCGATGCCGGAAGCGGCGGCAGGCAGATCGTACTGGACCGCGAAGTCACTGGGAGCGAGAACGAAGGTCACGGCAGTGCTGGTTCCGTAGGTCCACTGAGGCGTTGCCCTATTCGTTTTTGCGTCGTAAGTCGCTTTACCCAGGAGATGGCTGAAGTGTTTGAGCTGGAAGTTGTTGAGCGAGGCGAAGCCGCCAAAGACGGGCGCAAGAGCGGCGGGAATCTGCGGGTCAGTCGAGTTGGCGTAGTGGGTCTGGCCCTCGACCATGTATTTGTGGATTTGCGCGTGGAAGGCGGTGCGGAACTGCGCTACGTTGCCGGAGATTTCGAGGGTCTGCTTGCCGGGATTGATCTTCTCAACATTAAATCCCTTGGATTCAAGCCACGCTTCGAGCGTGGCCACGTCCTGATCGGATGGGCCGAACTGCTGGGCGAACTGGCCGGGAGTGAGCCACTTGTGATAACTCGCGGTGCCGGGAGTGTGCTCGTCGTGAATGAGCTGCTGCAAAGCAGATTCCTGCGCGGGGCTGCGCTTGAGGATGACCTGAATACGGTCGAGCGGCATACTGTCGGGAGCGGCTCCGCGATCGTTGGCGGGGTTGGCAAGCGGATGCACCGTTCCCTTGAGGGTGACTAGCACATTTTCGTCGATGGGCTGCGTGAGCCGGGTGGTGACCAGCGACGGCGCGGCCTGGGCGTGGAGCTGGGGTGGCGTAATCAGGCTAGCAGTGGTGAATGCCAAAGCGACGGGAGCGAATGTACGAAGAATTCTGGAAATCATGGCCATCCTGGAAGTGAAGCGGCTGAAGCGTGGTGATGAGGCGGTTCAAACCATAGCGAGGATATACAGCATCCGGGCCTAGCGCATTCTGACGATGCGTTTTGAAATAAAGTGACGTATTCATAACGGCCCATAGGGGGTTATGAAACTCACGAATGGCTTGGTTGTACGACAAGAGATCAGAGGTGTCAAGAACAGCGCCGACGGGAAACCCTGTTGGTTTCAAACGCAAGGTTGCCGGGAGAAGCTCAAATGAGGCTGAAGCGCCAGTTGACCTGAATCCGCGAAGACGCATGGATACCTGAAAAGGGTAATGCGGAGGTATAGACGGATACGTGCGGCTTTTGTTGCGAAAAAAGTAAATGTAATTGAAGCGTTACGCGAAAAGACTATCGCGGCTAGTCCACGGTGAGCGTGAACGTTGTGGTGGCAGAGAGGATGTGCGCGCTGTTGGTGCCGGTCAGGGTCAGGGTGTAGCTGCCCTTTGCTGCAGTTGACGCCGGGGCAGCAGAGTTGGAGGTGGAACTGTCTCCGCTGCTGCCGCATCCGCTCACGGCGAGAGTCATCGAAGCGAGAAAAAGAATGGCGCATAGGGCCGGCCAGCGGCGGCGGCGAAATCCGGGCAAGCCGAGGAGCATCAGCGAGGCTAACGTCACTCCGGAAAGGGCTCGCGTGAAGGTGTCCTTGCTCTGTCCGTGGCCAGTGCGGCTCGCGGTTGTCGCAAAGCGCTTCACGCCGGCTGAGGCGCAGGCGGCCTCAGATGTGTTGACGGTAATGGTCGTGGTGACGGCGCTCGTGCCGGTTACGGTTGCGTTATTTGTGGTGAAGCACGCATTGGTCAGCGAACTGGGTGCGGAAACGGTAAAGGCGACCGCGCCGGTGAAGCCCCCGGATGGGGCTACGTTGACGGTGGAGGTTCCGCTGCTACCCTGGGCGACGGTGACGTTTGTTGCCGCAAGCGAGAAGGACTCGGTGCTGCTGGAGGATGCGGACACAGTAATGGTGAGCGTGCCCGAGGAGGCAGAGTTCACGGCGCCGTTCGATGGCGTGTAGTTGGCGACGATGGTGTGGGATCCAGCGGCGGTGGGTGTATAGCTGTGGGTCGCAACTCGACTCGAAAGCGTTACCGCGGCCCCAGCATTACTGCCGTCGATTACGAACTGGACGGTTCCTGCGGGCGTAACGCTGCCGGAATCACTGGCGACGGTTGCCGTCAGCGTGATCGCGGTGTTGACTACGGGCGCAGAGTTCGATGCAGTCAGAGCTGTTGTGGTGGCGACGGGCGACCCGGCAACGGTGGCCGTGAAGGCATCCACGAAATTAGCGGCATCGATCGAACCCCAGCCGCTGGCGAGATCATAGCCGGTGGTTGCGGAGTAACCGATGGGCGACGTGGTGCAACCGGTTGAGCCGATCTTGCAGGGAATTTTATTGTTGCCGGAGGTGGTGTCGTGAAACGCGCCGGAGTAGTCGGAAGACGCGAGGCTGTAAATCTGCGGGTTGACGTTGCCTAGTCCGCTGCTGTCGAGCTTCTGGCTGAGGATGGCGAGGATTGCGGAAAAAGTAGGTGCGCCGAAGGACGTGCCTCCTGCAATGTCGGGATTGCCTCCGCTGTCGAGAAATCCCTTGGAACAACTAGTGGAGTCGGCATCGGAGCCAGACGCGCAGTAGAGGTAGCCGTCGTGGTTTGGCGACGCGTTCAGCGAGATGTCGGGAACATCGCGCGCGCCATCGCTGGGAACCCCGATTCCGGTCTGCCAGGACGGCTTGCCGAAGAGGATGCTTTTCCCTCCTCCTCCGGCCTCGATGCCGTTGGAGGTCGAGGTATCGTTCCAGACTTTTTCGGGAATGTATTGGATCGCGGAAGTGTCGCCGGTGCTGTTGGAGGAGTTCCAGTAAGTGCCGGGTGCGCTTACGTCGGCGGAGAATTCGGTTCCTCCAATGCCGGTGACGTAGGGTGATGCGGCGGGTACGTCCACGGCGAGCCCCAGCGTGGCCTCGTCCGCGTTGACGACGGTGTTGGGACTGGAGGTGGTCTCGCAGTCAGTTGCGCCGTTGTCTCCGGCGGCAGCGACGATCGTTTGCCCTTGCGAGTTCGCTTGCTCGAACGAGGATTGCAGAGAGTTGATGTCGGCGGTGGAGAAGTCGGCCTCGCAGGCTCCATAACTAGTGCTGATGATCGGTCCGAGGTCTTTGTCGATGGCATACTGGATCGCATCGAAGACACTGTAGTTCTGATTCTTGCCCACGTAAACGAAGTCAATGGTCGCACCCTTCGCCACGGCTCCGGACCATTCCAGATCGATATCGGACTCATCTTCGTCGCCATTCTTATCGTCGACGGTGCTCGTCCCGGAGCTGGGAACAACTGTTATCGCAGGGGCCTTTTGGGTAAGACCTGCGGCTCTTTGAAAATTCGTGATGTCGGAGGCTGCAATCGCGCTCTGGCCAGTAATGACGATGGTTTCGCCGCTGCCGGTGTATCCGGCGCTGTAGAGCGGGTTCAGATCGTAGATGTCGGCGAAGTCGCCGGGCGCGAGAAAGTGAAACTGCGTTGATCCGCTGCTAAACGTGTACTGGGGGCTTTCCGCGACCGGCTTTCGAAGACGATGAAGCGGATGTGGGCGGAAGTCACTGACGTTGCGCACCGCGAGCACGACTCCAGCAAACGCAGAGGGAATGGAAAGCGGCATGGCATTCGCAGTGTGCGTCATGCCCCTAATGTTGTATTGGTGCATCTCGGTCTGAAAGGCCGACTCCACCTGCGCGACTGTCCCTGAAAAGGAGATGGCGTTCCGGCTCTTTGCAACGCCGTTTATGGAAAAGCCCTGCTGCTCAAGCCAGGCCTCGACTTCGGCCAGGTCGCTTGCGGAGAGGCCGAACTGACTGGCATATTGCGCGGGCGTGAGCCACTTATGATAGAGGGGCGATCCCGGGGTCTGCTGCTGCTGGAGAAGATTGTCGAGCGTGGCCTGTTGCGCGGCAGACGGCTTGAAGTACATCGTCATTCCGGTGAGCCGGGTTGACGCATCGGCTCGGCCAATGTCTAACGCAGGCGTTGCCAGCGGGCTGACTGTTCCGGGCAATGCGACTGTCGCGCTGGGATTTATTTCCTGGGTAATCCGGTTGCGGACGGGAGACTGCGCGAGCGCCGGACTTTCAAAAAGGGCGAAAGAAAAAAGTACGAGCAAAGCCAAAATGATGCGGGGGGAAAGGGCAACAGCCTTCTGCGACATGATTCTACTTCCGTTGGAGTCAAGAAATATACGGCGCCTCACACCGTCGTGGGAGCCGTAAAACGACGCCTTTCTCTGCTACGGATCTCTTTGCAGAATTAGACTTGCGGCGGGACAGAAAGTTGCGGCCGGTCGCCGTCCAATTGGATCTCGCCCGAGCACATAGGATGCGCATTCCCAAGGGGAAGTATACCTGCGCGGAAAGCGTCGCGCACACGCTGCTTGCCCTCTTCGCGCACGTGGATTAAAGCGGATAGCGTCCCTGATCGATGGCGACGCGGGCGATGACCCGGCTAAGTGCTATAACGTCCGCGGGCTCACGCTTTGCGAGCCGGCGCAGGATGGCCAATTGTGTGCGAAGCGCGTCTCCTTCAGCGACTGCGGCAATAACCTGACGGGCGGAGTTTTCAATGATATTGAATGAATTGGCGGCGTAGAGTTGCGTCATGTCCTGGGCGAGCCGGGCCTTGGGCCCGGGGGCTTCGGCCAGCTTCTGCGCGCGGGCGAGCGCCGAGTCGATCGCATATATTTCGAGGATGATGTCGGCGAGCGCGGACATGATCTCCTGCTGATCGGCGAGCGTGTTCATATATTTCTGGCTGGCTACTCCGGCAGCGAAGAGTAGAAGCTTCTTGGCATTGGCCAGCATTTTGGCTTCGCGGGACAGCGGATCTTCGGATTTGTCATCCGCGGAAAATGATGGTGGTTCGAACAGCTCGCTGGTGAGGTTCTTGATGGCTGGCAACAATTGAAGCTGGCCGGTCATGGCTCGTTTCATGACAAATCCGGCGATAATGAGGCGGTTGATTTCGTTCGTGCCTTCAAAGATCCGGTTGATGCGGGCGTCGCGGTAGGCGCGTTCAGCTGGATACTCTTCGACGTATCCGTAGCCCGCGTAAATCTGCACGGCGTGATCGACGACGGCGTCGAGCATTTCGCTTCCCCATACTTTGAGGATGGAACACTCGATGGCGTACTCTTCGATGCGCTTCTGAATTTCTTTTGCGCCATCGGCGCTCGGCGAGCGCGGCGTCGATGGCTCCGATGGTGCGGTATGTCATTGATTCGGCGATGTAGATGCGCGTGGCGGCGTCAGCGATCTTTTGCTGGATGAGCCCGAAGTCGGAGATGGATTTGCCAAAGGCCTTACGGTCGCGAGCATATTGAATGGCGTTGGCGAGCGAGGTGCGCGCTCCTCCGGTGCAGGCCGCTCCCAGCTTGAAGCGACCAATGTTGAGGATGTTGAAGGCGATGTGATGGCCTTTGCCGGGTTCTCCGAGAAGATTCTCAGCGGGGATGCGGCAGTCGTTGAGGATGAGCGGGCAGGTAGACGAGCCGCGGATGCCGAGCTTGTGTTCTTCGGCTCCGATGGTGAGGCCGGGCGTATTGCGCTCGATGAGGAACGCGGACATTTTCGCTTTGGTGAGGTTGGGCTCGGCGGGGTCGGCGATTTTCGCGAAGACGGTGAAGAGGTCCGCGAATCCGGCGTTGGTGATCCACATTTTTTCGCCGTTGAGGACGTAGTGGTCTCCATCTTTGACGGCGCGGGCGCGGATATTCATGGCGTCGGATCCGCTGCTGGCCTCAGACAGCGCGTAGGCGGCGAGCCATTCCCCAGTGGCGAGTTTGGGCAGGTACTTTTGCTTTTGCGAATCGGTTCCATACCAGACGATGGGGAGGGTTCCGATGCCGGTGTGCGCGCTGAAGGCTACGCTGAAGCTGGCGAGAACGGACATGCGGTCGGCGACGATGGCTGAGGTGACTTTGTCCATGGCCAAACCGCCGTAGGCTTCGGGGATATCGACTGCCATGAGGCCGAGGTCTCCAGCTTTTTTGAGGAGCGTGCGGGTTACGGCAAAATTCTTCGCCTCGATTTCGACGGCGGCGGGAAGGACTTCGTTTGCGGCGAACTCGGCGGCGGTCGCGGCGATCTGCTGCTGTTCTTCGGTGAAGTCTTCGGGCGTGAAGATGCTGGCGGGATCGGTTTCGTTGAGGAGAAAGCTTGCGCCGGTGATTGCGGCGGGCGCGAAAGTGGTGGCCATTTAGCTTTTCGCTCCTGGGTATTAAGTCAAACCATTGCTCGAAACGATGGTACTCCGTTTAGTTCAGCCGCTCAAAAATACCAGCAGCGCCCATGCCTCCGCCGACGCACATGGTGACTAATCCGTAGCGGAGGTTGCGTCGTTTCAGTTCGTGGAGGATTGTGGCCGTCAGCTTGGCTCCGGTGCAGCCGAGTGGATGACCTAATGCGATGGCTCCTCCGTTGACGTTGATTTTGGCGGGGTCGAGTTCGGCCTGCTGGATTACAGCGAGCGATTGAGCGGCGAAGGCTTCGTTCAACTCGATAAGGTCGATCTGGTTGAGGGTGAGCCCGGCTAATTTGAGCGCCTTGGGAATGGCCTGGACGGGCCCTATGCCCATCATTTCCGGGGCGCATCCCGCGGTGGCGAAGCTTACGAAGCGGGCGATGGGCTGGATGTTGAGTTCCTTGGCGCGCTGCTCGGAGATCAGGACGGCCGCTGCGGCCCCGTCTGAGGTTTGCGAGGAGTTGCCGGCGGTGACCGTTCCCTTTGCGTGGAAGGCCGGCTTAAGTTTGGCCAGTGCTTCGGCGGAGGTGTCTGCGCGTGGGCCTTCGTCGGTTTTGAATTCGGTATTTGTAATCGTTACTGGAATAATTTCTTCTTCAAATCTTCCTGCGGTGATTGCGGCCAGGGCCTTCTGATGGCTTGCGAGAGCGAAGGCGTCCGCCTGCTCGCGGCTGATGCTGTATTTTCTTGCTACGTTTTCTGCGGTAAGCCCCATGGAGAGATACACGTCAGGATGATGGTCGATAAGCCAGGGATTCGCGCTGAACTTATTGCCTTCCATCGGAACCATGCTCATGGATTCGGTTCCTCCAGCGATTGCGACGCGGGCGCGGCCTGCGCGAACGGAGTCGGCGGCGAGGGCGATGGCCTGCAGACCTGAGGAGCAGAAGCGGTTGATGGTCATGGCCGAAACTTCTACCGGCAGTCCGGCGCGCAGGCTGGCGATACGGGCTACGTTCAGTCCCTGCTCGGCTTCAGGCATGGCGCATCCGAGGATCACGTCCTCTATTTCTCTGGGGTCGAGTTGCGGAACGCGGTCGAGCGCGGCCTGGAGCACAATGGCGGCGAGGTCATCGGGGCGCGTGCTGGCGAGAGATCCCCTGGGCGCTTTGCCCACGGGCGTGCGAACGGCAGCGGCAATATATATTCCGGACATCGTTCTTGAACGATACCGCAGATGGGGAAGAGTTTGCTTTGGGCTATTGTTGGGGTTCGAGCGTGGTCCACTGATTTTTTTCGAAGTAATGAACGGTGGTGGATTTTTCCACGAACGCATCGTCTATGGCGTCGTGATCGACGCTGTCGTAATCGGCACCGCTTAGATGCTGCATCAGGCGAGCCGGACGCAGGGCGATTCCCCACGCGGAGCCGTAGTCCTGCGACCATTCCGTTCCCAGCCATTCACTGTCTGCCTGGTGGCGCAAGAGTATGGGGTTGGCGAAATTCGATTGGAAAAAAACGTAAAGCGTGGTGACACCGTTAACGGAACAGAGCGCGGCCCAGTCGTCGCTTCCCTTCTTCTCGAGGGGGCCGTGAATTATGTTCTCGGGCCCGCGGGCTTCGTAAGTTTGCGGGATCATGCAGCCCATTCGGTCGAGTTGTTGTGCGACCAACTGCGGCAGCCGGGGAAATGACGAGATGGGCAGCAGGCGGATGCGGTAAAAGATGCGGGGGTGTCCAGGCAGCTGCGCGAATCCGGCTTCGAGTTGTTCGGTCTGCGGCGGTGCAGTGAGGTTCGCCTGCGCGACGGCGACGACGGCAGCGAGCAGGCAACACGGGACGGAAAAGAGGCGGCGGATCACGAAAGGATTGTCTCTGGCTTCAGGTATCTCTGGGCTTCGAGTCTAGTTTCTCAGAGGCTTTCCTGTCTTCAGGGTGTAGGCGATGCGCTCCTGCGTCTTACGCTCGCCGCACAGGGAGAGAAAAGCTTCGCGCTCAAGATCGAGCAGTGATTGCTCTGTGATGAGGGAGCCGGGGGTGACCGCGCCTCCACAGAGGATGCGAGCGATGTGAGTTGCGACCATTGCGTCGTGATCACTTATGAAATCAGCCTGGCGCATGAGGTGAATGCCGAGCTTGAGGTTTGCCAGTGCGGCGTCCCCGGCAGCGGCGATGGCACGCGGTTGCGGTGCGGCGTAGCCGGATTCGGCGAGGGCGATGGCAGCGGCGCGCGCATCTTGCAGAAGACGGTCGCGGTTCATGCTGATTTGATCGGCGGGAGTCAGGAAGTCGACCGCACGCGCTTCGGCGGCTGAGGTCGAGACTTTTGCCATGGCCATGGTCTCGAATCGCTGTCGGATCGCGTGTTGCAGATCGGCGGATTGCGCGAACTTGGCGGGGTTCGTTGCCGGATCGAGGTTCGACGCGGCGCGGGCGGCGTCGGTGGCTCGAAGCGCCATCTCTTTTGTTCCTCCGCCTGCGGGGACAAGGCCGACGCCGCTTTCGACGAGGCCCATGTATAGCTCGGCGTGGGGCTGGCGGCGCGCGGCGTGGAGCGAAAGTTCGGCTCCGCCGCCGAGGCACAGATTGAAGGGCGCGGCGACTACGGGGCGCGGGCAGAATTTGATGGCGGAGGTCATGCGCTGGAAGGAGCGCACGGCGAGATCGACTTCGTCCCACTCGCCTTCCTGCATGGTGAGCAGCAACTGCATCAGGTTCGCGCCAACGGAGAAGTCGCCGGCGTTGGACGCGATGACGAAGCCGCGAAAGTTGCGGACGGGTTCACTGGTGGGCGCGAGTGTCTGCGTGATGAGCGAGACGATGTCGTCTCCGATGGCGTTCTTGGGCGAGTGCAGTTCGAGGAGTCCGATGTCTTCGCCGATATCAAAGAGCGCGCAGCCGGGATTGCTGCGGATGACCTTGTTGTCACGGCGAAAGCGCGGCGGCATGTTGAGGCTCGGCGGCGTGCTTGCACCATTCGGTTTTGCCTGCAGCGTCGGACATTGCGAACGGCCCCAGTTCCCAGTTGAAGCCAGTCTGCATGGCGCGGTCGATGTCGGCGGGCGAATCGGCGATCTCGGGCTGGATAGTGGCGGCGTAGCTCCAGATTGCGGTGAGGAGTGGGGTGAGAAAGGCGGCGGCTTTATCTTTTTTCGGATCGGAATCGAGGATCAGGCGCAGACGTTCGCCGAGGGACTGGGCGTTCCTGGCCATCTCGATCAGAGGAAATTTTGGGCGCTGCGCGGGCCGATATTCGAGGGTGTGCCAATCGAGGGCGAGACGACTTATCGGGGCCTTGGGATCATTTTGGGCGGGATCTTTTTTGTAGAAGCCCTGGGCGGTTTTGTCGCCGAGCCAACGATTCTGGAGCATGGTTTCTATAAACGCCGGCAGCCGGGTTGCGCTGGCGTCGCTGCTGCGCGATTCTGCGAAGTTTTTTGCGACATGTGCGAGCACGTCGATGCCGACCATGTCGGCGAGGCGGAAGGTCCCGGTACGCGGCCATCCGATGACGGTTCCGGTGAGGACATCGACCTCTTCGATGGTGAGGTCCTGCTCCTGCATGAGGCGCAGGGCGGTGAGCATGGAGAAGACTCCGATGCGGTTGGCTATGAAGTTGGGCGTGTCGCGCGCGTGGACAACGGTCTTGCCGAGGCGACGGTCGGCAAAATCGGCGATGGCGACGACGGCTTCGGGATCGGTCTCCGGCGTGGGGATGATTTCGACAAGACGCATGTAGCGCGGCGGATTGAAGAAGTGGGTTCCAAACCAGCGGCGGCGGAATTCGGGCGGAGTTTTGGCGGCAATGGCGGCAATGGAGAGTCCGCTGGTGTTGGTGGTGACGATCGCGGTTATGCTCAGATGCGGCTGGATTTTTTCGAGCAGCGACTGCTTGATGGCGAGGTCTTCGGCGACGGCTTCGATGATCCAGTCGCAGGTTTTGAGTTGCGGCAGGTCGTGGTCGAAATCGCCGGGGGTGATGAGAGCGGCGGATGCGGGATCATAGAAGGCTGCGGGCTTGGCCTTGAGCAGTGCAGCGATGGCTTTGGCGGCGATGCTGGTTTCAGATTCGGGCTGCGGCGGGTCTGGATTCGGAAGATCGAGCAGGAGAACGGGAAGTCCGGCGTTGGCTAGATGCGCGGCGATGCGGGAACCCATGGCTCCGGCTCCGAGAACTGCGGCTCGGCGCAGGAGCGGTTTTGTGGGGTGGGCCATTGGGATCGGGTTCTCCTTCGCGTTAGGGGACGCGGGCAGGATACTTAGGCGCGGAGATGGGGTCAAGCGGATGGGGGTTTGAGTCATGGGTCCGGTATCGAGAAATTGTTTGCTGGGTTCGGCCCATGGGAAGAAGAAAAGTCCTAAGGTTGGTGCGAGGCGCGTTTTCAAACTCCATTCTGTTCGACCGTAAAAGGCGAGAAATGGCATTCGATCAGATCCAGCATGTCTTCGTCTCCATTTCGGAATGTCCTCGTGTTTGTATTCACGTGCCTACTTTAGTCATTCAAACAACGTTGCTTCTAATCGGCTGGCGTTGCATGATGGGGTAGTCCATGACGAACGCCTCTAATCGCCTTGAGCCACGCTGGCCCGCTATAGTCGCGCTGTTTGCTGTGGGCGGATTATGGCTGGCTCTCCCGCGATCCCTTTCGGCGGGTCCCGGCTGGCTGCTTCTTGTTGTCGTTGGGGTCCTGCTGGTTCCGACGGTGTGGTCACGCCGGCGTGGACACCATCGTCTCAATATGATTCTGGGGCATGTGTTGACATCAATCGTGACGATCGACATGGCCTGCTCCCTTTGGCTGCTTGTCAGAGCGCTCCCTTCACATAAACAAGCCCCGGTTGATCTTTTGCGCTCCGCGGCTGCCTTATGGATCGCGAATGTCCTCGTGTTCGCTTCGTGGTACTGGCGGCTGGATGCGGGTGGGCCGCGCGCCCGCGAATTGCGCGGCGTCCATACGGACGGAGCGTTCCTGTTTCCACAAATGACACTCGACACGCAGGCCAAGCGCGATATGGGCGAAGAACGCTGGAGTCCCGGCTTTGTCGATTACCTGTTTCTGGCTTTCAACACCAGCACGGCCTTCTCGCCGACCGACTCCCCCGTTCTTACGCGCTGGGCCAAGGTCCTGATGATGGTGCAGTCACTCATTTCATTTGCGACTGTGGCGCTGCTGGCCGCGCGAGCTGTCAACATTCTTTAGAACGCGAAACCGAGTTTGGCTCGCGGTCAACCTGCGGCTCTCGCCTGATGGACCATCGCTACCAGCGCTTTTCGTGTGTCCTGCGGTGTCGTTACTTCGCTCGGGAAGTTGATGCGGGCGCCTTTCATTCCGTCGCTTGTTTTCAAGCGGAGCGAGAAGCCCAGGCGATCTACTGAGGTCATTGTCGCTTCGGTTGCTTCGAACTGCGCGTGGGTGCGGGCGAGCAGGATCATGGCATCGACGTGATCGGCGTTCATGTGAGCGAGGATCCCGGGCGCGGACTCGGCGAGCGGGTCGGGCGCGGCTTGTTCGTAGTCGGCGGCTTCGACCCAACCCATCACGCCGAATCCTCCGACGTAGTAAATGTCGATTGGCTGGAGGCGGAAGAAGCTGAAGTCGGAGAAGTGGACCCAGTAGCGGCTGTTCTCGTGGCGGGCAAGGTAGGTGTCGCGCACAGAGGCGAGATCGTGCGGTGGCACGGGTTCGGCGTCGCCGATGAGGGTGGCGCGGGCGGCTCCCAATGGATCGCCGTCGGCTGCCTCCTGCGCGAGGAAGAGGCTGCATCGCGGATCGGCCTTGAGGTTCTGGGTGTGCATGGCCATGTTGCTGATGAGAAAGATGGGGCGTCCGGCGGCATCGAGCGCGTAGGGCATGAGCGACCCGAAAGGGAAGCCTGGATGCTTACGGGAGAGTGTGGACAGCGTACCGACAGAGGCCAGCGACAGGAGGGTACGGGTCCGCTCGGCGTGTGACGGTTCAGGCGCCTGCGGCGTTGCCGGGCCGGTGGACGCGTGCTGGCGGGGCGCGGAAGGTGGGTTCGACGACATGGTTTCTTCCCTTTCATCTATGCTAGCGGTTGCCGATGCGTTCTGTACTGCGGGGCCGCGCGGAAAACAGCATAAAGGCGATGGCTGCGGAAGATTGCATCTAAGATTTGCGGTTCCCTCGCTCGGAGGCTTTCCCTGATGGCGTTTCGATTTGCGTGGCCTTTGGCCTTATTGCTGGCGGGAGGCGCGGTTGCCGGCGGCGCTGAAAAATCCGCGGCGCGACCGAAGCCGGCAGCCCGGCCTGCGGCGCGTGGCGCGGTTCGGATCGAAGTACGGAACGGACTCTTCCACGTGACGGACGATGTGGCGCTGACGGTCACGAGGCTGGACGGGTGGATGATTCCGAGGGCGGGACAGGTGGTTTCGCTGGACAGGAAAAATTCCTTCACCTTGCAGATTGAATCGGGCGAGACCCGGCTGAGGGCGGCGGATTTATCTGCTCTGATGAATGAATATCTGTTGCCTCATGCAAAGACTCCGATTAAGAATCTTACGGTGACCTTTGACGGCGGAATGCTCGGGATCAAAGGTGAACTGCACAAGGGCTTAGATGTGCCGTTCGAAGGGAAGGGCACGGTATCGATCGCCGATCCGACCGATATTCGCGTGCACTTTACGGAACTGCGAGCGGCTGGCGTGATCAGGAAGGGAGTGCTGGATCTTCTTGGGATCAAGCTGTCGAAAGTGGCACAGCCTAAGAAGCAGCAGCGCTTTCGGTTTGAGGGCGATGACATACTGATGCCGATAGAGGCGTTGTTTCCGCCGCCGCGCATCTCGGGCACCCTGACGGCGGTGCGTATCGAGGGCGATTCGCTGGTGCAGGTGTTTGGCCCGGCAGGAGCTACGCTTAGCACTCCGCCGATTGCGGCGGAGGAATACATTTATTTTCGGGGCGCCCGGATGGAGTTCGGCAAGTTAACCATGAATGACGTGGATCTGGAGCTCGTGAATGAAAAGCCGGCTCCGGAATTCGATTTTTCGCTGGACCATTATTACGAGCAGCTTGAAAACGGATATACCAAATCGCTGGCAAGCCGTGGGCTGGTGGTATACATGCCGGGATATGCGGCCATCGCGCCTACCGTGAAACGTTAAGTGCGAGACTTCAGTTTTCCGCGTTGGAAATTGCGACGAGGCGGTATGCTGAGTGACGTATGGTTGATGAGGAAATATGCGTTCCCACTGGCGTCATGATTGCGGCGGTGGTTCTGGGGTTGATGGCGATTCTGGGGCTTTTGTTTGTTGCCTGCACGGCATTCGTGCTGTTTGTGACCCATAATCCGCTGATTCCCCGGATTCCCGTGGTACGCCTGGCGGTTGCGGGGCTGGGTATTCTGGTGCTGGCAATGGTGATTCTCGCCGGATTCACGATCGTCGGCCTGTTGCGCTTGAAGATCTGGGCGCGGTATTCGATTGCGGTGCTGGGGCTGCTGGATTTTGTGGCCTTTGGGCTGACAGCGGTTACGGTACTCATTGGTCGAGTAAAGTCAGGCTTGGCGGCGATGCCGATTCCCAACCATCCTACCGTTACCCTGGGCGACATCATGCTGGTGATAGCCGCTGTGTACGCCGTTCTGGCGTTAATCGGCGTGTGGTGGATGATTTACTTCAATGCGAAACCGGTGCGGCTGGCCTTTGCCGAGGCCGAAGCGCGTTTGACACCCTGAAGGGCCGCAATTAGCGTCAGATTGTGCTCCAGTCTGTGGATTCCACCGGTGCGAGCGCGTGACTGACTTCATCTTCGTTCGAGGTCCCATGAAATTATTCTCTACTGCGCGCCCGCTGGCGCTGGCATGCGGCGTTTTAATGGCGGTTCATTGTTTTGGGCAGAGCGTTCAGCAGGAACTGGCCAGCTTTCAGAAGCGCGTCACGGTCAAGGTGCTTCCGAATGGCCTTACGCTGATGATCTGCGAGCGGCCTGAGGCTCCGGTCTTCTCCTACTTCACGATTGTGAATGCGGGCGATGCGAATGATCCGGACGGCGATTCGGGACTAGCGCACATGTTCGAGCACTTGGCCTTCAAGGGAACCGAAGATATCGGCACGACTAACTATCCGGCGGAGAAGATTGCGCTGGCCAAGGTTGAAGCGGCGTACGCGGCCTACGATATGGAGTATCGCAAGCGCGTGGGGCAGGATCCGGCGAAGCTGAAGCAGCTTAAAGCCGAGTTCGACGCGGCGGAGAAGGCCGCAAACCAGTACGTAATTCCGAATGAGTTTACGGAGATCGCCGAGGCTAACGGCGCTTCAGGCTTGAATGCCGAGACGAGTCTGGACGCGACGCAGTATTTCTGGAGCATGCCCTCGAACCGACTGCAATTGTGGGCCTACATGGAGAGCGACCGCATTGCCAATCCTGTGCCGCGGCAGTTTTACCGCGAGCGCAACGTGGTGATGGAAGAGCGGCGGATGAGGATCGACTCCAACCCGATGGGACGCATGGTGGAGCAGTTTCTAGCGACGGCGTATGTGGCGCATCCTTACCATCGCCCCGGCGTGGGTTGGGAGAGCGAATTGAGCCAGATTACGGCGACCGAAGCCGATGCCTTCCACAAAAAATACTATGTGCCGGCAAACATCGTGATCGCGGTGGTGGGAGATGTAACGCCTGCCGACATGCCGATGCTGGAGAAGTACTTTGGCGCGATTCCGCCGGGGCCGAAACCGGAGCCGATGTCCACGGTTGAGCCTCCGCAGACGGCAGAAAAATCGGTGATTATCAAAGACCCGACGCAGCCTTTGTATCTTGAGGGCTATCACCGGCCCGACTATCGCGATCCGGATGATGCGGTATACGACGCGATCCAGGACATCTTCTCGAACGGGCGCACGTCCCGGCTGTATCGTTCGCTGGTGGAAGATCAGCAGATTGCGGCCGAGGCGGAGGGTTTCAGCGGATTTCCTGGCGACAAGTATCCGGGCCTGTTTGCGTTTTTTGCTGTGCCCAATGCGGGACACACGCCGGACGAGATGCGCGTGGCCATTCACAAGGAGATCGAGAAGCTGAAGACAACCGATGTGACCGATGAAGAGCTTGCGATGTTCAAGACGCGCGCGCGCGCGGATCTGCTGCGCGGGCTTGGGGACAATCAGGGACTGGCGGAGCAGTTGGCCATTTATCAGCTGCGCTATGGGAACTGGCAGGAGCTTTTTAATCAGTTAAATAAAATCGACGCTGTGACGAAGGCGGATATTCGACGGGTGGCTAATCAGGTTTTTGTGGCCAACAACCGGACCTACGCGATGGTGGAGTTTGAGGCTCCGCCGAAGCAACAGGCCGCACAGGTACAGGGAGGTGCGCGATGAGATTGAAACGACACACTTCCCTTCTGGTTGGCGGACTTTTCTGGTGCTCCGGGTTCGCCTTCTCCGGTATCGCGCTCGCACAACAATCGACGACAACCATTGTTCCTCCAGATGCGGGCCCGAAGCAGTCTGAACCGTGGATGAAAATTCCAATTCCACCGCTGCATGCGTTTCATCCTGAACAACCGACGCGTATTGAACTGAAGAACGGGCTGGTGATTCTGCTCGAACCCGACCATGAGCTGCCGTTCATCAACGGAACGATTAACATTCGCGGCGGCTCACGCGATCTTCCCGCGGACAAGGTTGGCTTGGTCGACCTCTACGGCGACGCGTGGCGCACGAGCGGGACCGCGACGCAAACGTGGCGACCAGCTCGACGATTTACTGGAAGCGAAGGCGGCGAAGGTTGAGACGAGCGGCGATGTCGATTCGACTTCTGTCCAATGGTCGTGTCTGACGCAGGACGAGGACCAGGTGTTCGGCATCGCCGTCGATTTGCTGGAGCATCCCGCATTCAGCGAGCAGAAGCTGATGCTGGCAAAGCAGCAGGCCGTTGCGGGGATTGTGCGGCGCAACGATGACGCATCGGGCATCGCGGAGCGCGAGGCTGCGATGTTGGTCTACGGCAAGGAGAGCCCCTACGCGCGGCAGCCGGAAATTGCTTCCGTCATGGGCATCACTGTGGACGACCTGAAGTCGTGGCACATGAAGACAGTGACTCCGAACAACATGATCATTGCGGTCGAAGGGGACTTCGAGCCGGCGGCAATGGAGAAAGCTTTGCGGGCGGCGTTTGAAGGGATGACGCCCGGGGCGGCGTGGCCCAAACCTGCGGGGGAGTTTCCGGGGCCGAAGCCGGGGGTTTATTCCGTCAATAAAACCGATATCGACCAGAGCAATATATGGATCGTCGGGCTGGGCACCGAGCGGCGAAATCCTGACTACTACGCTTTGGTTGTGATGAACGAAATTTTCTCGGGCGGCTTTGGCTCGCGGCTCTTCCAAGATGTGCGCACCAAGCAGGGGCTGGCCTATTCGGTCGAGGGCGGATACGGCGCGTCGTATGATCACCCCGGCGTGTTCTACACGGCGGCTTCAACCAAGAGCGCAACCACAGTGAAGACGACGCAGGCGATGCTGGATGAGATTCACGAGCTGAAGACCAAGCCGTTTACGCAGGCGGAACTGGCGAGCGCGAAAGACCAACTGCTTAACTCCTTCATCTTCCATTACGATAGCCGGGAAAAGGTTCTGGCCGAAGCAACAACGCTGGAGTTCTATGGTTATCCGGCGGATTTTCTTACCAAGTATCGTGCAGGGATCGAAGCGGTGACGCTGGCCGATCTGGAGCGCGTGGCAAACAAGTATATCGATCCATCAAAGTTGGCAGTGCTGGTTGTGGGCAACGAGGCACACTATGAAACCCCGTTGGCAGACCTGAAGTTGGGCCCGGTGCAGCCGATTGATATTACGATTCCCATGCCAGCGGCGATGCGGCAACAGATGAGCGGACCTGGGACGGAGTGACCGGGGAGTTCCATCTTTGACGCGGATACAACGCGCCGGGGACGGTCAGCTCCAGTTGCGGGCAGATAGACATCAGAGAAACGGCGCGCCGACTGCGAGCATACAAGTCTCCGCGTAATCACCGTCCATTCTGCGAACAGTGCATGGTACGATGAACTGCTCCGAGGAGAAACCCATGGACGGTGCCTCCACCCTCAAGGTTAGGCCATTCATTCTTGGCTGGTGCATTTTCCTGGTGGTGATGGGGTTGTTCGGGGCTGGCTTCGCGCGAAGCGGCATCAACGCCTCGTTTGACTTCCGGTCATTCTATACAGCCGGATATCTTGTGAGAACCCATCCGTCGCAGCTGTATGACCTGACGCAGCAGGAGCGCCTACAGGATGCGCTTGTCTCACCCAGAAAAGACGTCTTGGCGTTCTACCATCCCAGCTACGAGACGCTGATCTATGCGCCGTTCTCTCTGCTGAATTACGGGCTGGCTTATCTTGCTTTTATCGCTTTCAACATGCTTTTGCTGCTGGCCGCGCTTTTCGTTACTCGACCTGTATTTTCCTCGGAACTCCCTTGGTTGAAATCACGACCGTGGCTGATGTTCTTCTTGTTCATTCCCTTGCTGATTGCCGTGGCGCATGGCCAGGATTCGGTCCTGCTGCTGCTGCTGTGCTGCATCACGTGGCGGCAACTGGAATCCGGGAAGGATTTGAGCGCGGGGTGCCTCCTGGCGCTCGCCCTTTTCAAATTCCAGATCGTTCTTCCCATCGCCGTTTTGATTGCCGTGCGGCGCGGCTGGCGGTTCGCAGCCGGATTCCTCGTTGCATCCGCCGGAGTCTTGCTGCTTTGTTTCGGCATTGGGGGCCTGGCGGGAATGACTCACTATGTTCGCCTCCTGCTTGGCGCCACTTCCGCCATCGATAAGAGCGCGCTCGCCCAGCAGAGACTGAGTGTCTTTCCGTGGGCGATGCCGAATCTCGCTGGCCTGCTTTACGCGTGCGGAGCGCGCTTCCTGCGATCGCCAGCCGCCTTCGACGCGATCATTGGCGCGTGCGCTCTTGGCGTATTCGCATGGTGTACCCGTATGGTGCGTCGGCGCGATGAGAAGGTTGCATTTTCCGTTGCCATTCTGTGCGGCTTGCTGGTGAGCTATCATCTCTACATTTATGACCTGACGCCGTTGCTTCTTGCCGTCGCGCTCCTGGCTGGCCGGGCTCAGCGGTATCTCGTGCTGGCGTTGTTCGGTCTGCCGGTCGTCCTTCTGCCCTTCGGGTCGAACTCGTTTTTTCTCCTGGCGCTGCCGGTGCTGGCCATGCTCACCTATACGATTGTCTCCACGCCGAACGCGGTAACATCGGCGCCTGAAACGGCACACGCTGCTCCGGTCTGATGAGTTCCGAGAATCCCTGGTGTCTACACGCTATTCTCTAAACCTTGTACCCTGTTGCTATGCGATTGGCGATTGTCATTATGGCGGCGGGCAAGGGCACGCGGCTCAAGTCGAAGCGTCCTAAAGTTCTGCATGAGATTGGCGGCAAGACGCTGTTGCGGCACGTGATTTCGAGCGCGAGCCAAATCGTTTCGCCTCAGGATATTTTCGTTGTTGTCGGGCATGAGGCGGCGCATGTGGAGGCCGCGGTGAAAGACACGGGCGTGAAGTTTGTTTCTCAGGCGGAACAGCGCGGGACGGGTCATGCGATTCAAGCGGCGGAAGCGGCAGTCCGGGACTACGATTCGCTACTGGTTCTATCGGGCGATGTGCCCCTGCTGAAACCTGAAACGATTTCACAGCTACGGGATTTTCATTTCGAGCAGCGAGCGGCGATGACCATTCTTACGGCTGCTCCGGCGGACCCCTCCGGCTACGGGCGCGTGGTGCGGAAGCGGGCCGATTCGCCCGAGGTAGCTGCGATCGTTGAGCAGAAGGCTTTGACCCCGAAGCAGCAGGAGTTACACGAGATTAATTCGGGCATTTATGCGTTTGAGACCGCTCCACTGTTCGCGCACATCAACGAATTAACAACGGAAAACGCGCACGGCGAATACTATCTGACCGATGTTGCAGGACTGCTGGTGAAGGCAGGCGAGCGGGTTGTGGCACTCGAGGCGGCGCAGCCTGTGGAAGTGTTGGGCGCGAACACGATCGCCGAGATGATGGACCTTGATCGCGAGCTTCGGTTGAAGACGGCGCGAAAACTGATGGCGCACGGCGTGACTATACTGCGTCCGGATACGACGGTGATTGACGCGTCGGTCGAAGTCGGAGCGGACACTGTAATTGAACCTTTTGTGCAGTTGCTGGGCGAGACGAAGATTGGCGAAGACTGCCGTGTGCGGTCGTACTCGGTGATTGAAAACTCGACGCTTGCAAATAAGGTACTGGTTCGGCAGGGCTGCGTGATTGTGGATTCGCGGATTGAGGCGGGTGCTTCGATCGGCCCTTATTCGCATCTGCGTCCGGAGAGCGAGGTTGGCGAGGGCGCGCACGTAGGTAACTTCGTCGAGACCAAGAAAGTAAAGATCGGGAAGGGATCGAAGGCCAATCACCTAACATATCTCGGTGATGCGGAGATCGGTAGCGGGACCAATGTCGGCGCAGGCGTGATTACCTGCAACTATGACGGTGTGAACAAACATCGCACGCTGATTGGCGACGGAGTATTTGTCGGCAGCGACTCTACGCTGGTGGCTCCTCTGACGATTGGCAATGGAGCTTATGTTGCGGCGGGGTCATGTATTACGGAGAATGTTCCGGAGGACGCTCTGGCCCTCGGGCGGTCGCGGCAGACTACGAAGGCCGGATGGGCTTCTTTGAAACGCGGGCAGGAAAACCGTAAGGACTAACGGTATTCTTGAATTCCTCTACTCCAGTGAGCGATTCCACATGCAGATCACGCGTGTCTGGTGCTCGAAACCCAATATACTGACTGCTCCTGTACCGAAGGCCAGCCTGCTTCCCATGACCGGCGGCGACTGTATCCAGCAGGCGGCAAGGATCCGCAGAATGTGGGCGTGCGCGAAAAGCGCGACGCGACCGCCTTTCGCAGCGGCGCGGGCGATTACACGATTCGCCCTCTCGGCTACCTGGTCGAGCGTCTCTCCGTCGATTATGGGATTCGACCACACGGACCAGCCTGGAATTTCCTTCTGAATGTCTTTCGTCGTGCGGCCTTCGTAGACCCCGTAGTCCCATTCTCTGAGGTCGTTATCAATCTGGGCCACGTCGCCGAATCCCGCTATTTTGCACGTATCCATGGCTCGCTGGAGCGGGCTGGTCAGGACCATCGAGAAGCTTTTTCCGTGAAGATATTCCCGGATCATCCCCGCGCGTTCTCTTCCTCGCTGAGTCAGCGGGAGGTCGGTCCGGCTGGTGTGTTTTCCGGAGAGGCTCCACTCCGTCTCGCCGTGCCGAATCAGCCAAAGTTCCAGATCTGTTGTTGCCATGAATGATCTCCTGGCGCGTAGCGTTGCAACTAAACAGACTATTTGAATTTGTCGGACTTTTTTCGCGTGAAAAAGGGCAGGTCTTGAGACCTACCCTTTCTGGATGTGCGAAAGACCTACTTTTTCGCTGGAGTGCTTTGCGTGGTCTGCGTTCCCTCAAGCACGGAGTGCTGGTGGGACGTACGCTTTTGCATCATGATAGTGAGCCCGATGGAGGTAATCATGAAGATCACAGCGCACCAGATTGTCAGACGAGTGAGCAGATTGGAAGCTGAGCGCGGTCCGAAAGCGGTCTGCGAGCCCTGGCCACCGAAGGCTCCAGCGAGGTCGGCGCTTTTGCCCTGCTGAAGCAGAATGATGCCTATGATTGTGAGGCACACAACGACGTGAATGACGATGAACAAATAAACCATGGAATCGCTTTTCTAAAGGATGGCCTGCGCTCATCCTTCAAGGAAATTTGTGGACATTTGGTGCGGAAGAGGGGACTTGAACCCCTATGCCTCTCGGCGCCACCCCCTCAAGATGGTGTGTCTGCCATTTCACCACTTCCGCGCCCGGTGAATCGCTGTGCTCTCATGAGTATAACAAAAGCGCCAGCAAGGATTCGGCCCCGCCGCTATGTTGCACCTTAGAAAATCTCCGCCAGTTTTACGAAGCTTTCCACCTCGATAAGGCGTTGTCCCTGGGGCGCGGGGTCGATGGGTTCGTGCTCCAGCGCCCAGGTATTGGGGTGGTGAATGTAGATGGCGTGTAGCCCGGAGGCCAGCGCGGGATTGATGTCGGAGCGCGGACTGTTACCGATCATCCAGGTGTTCTCTGACGAAAGCTTGTGCTTCTCGCAAACTGTGCCGTAGGCGAGGGGATTTTTCTCCTGTGGAATTTCAACGGCGCTGAAGTATTCGCTCAAACCGGAGCGGGCGAGTTTGTCCGCCTGCTCGGCCTCATTTCCTTTGGTCATCAGAATCAGCCTGTGGCGCGATGCCAGATGCGGCAGGGTTGCGGCTACACCCGGCAGCAGCTCGATCTCCTGGTCAAGAATTGCCTGCGTGAAGCTGGAGATCCGCTCACACTTTTCCGTCGTCACAGGGCCCGACGACAGGCGCTCGAAGCATGTGACCAGAGAGCGGCTAAAGCATGCGACGCCATAACCGTGCGCCAAAGTATGCTCCCGCTCCACCTTGTTCAATTCTTCGCGGACGCGCTCCCGAGTGTACTCACGGTGGTCGAGATAGGAAATAAAGCTGGCAATGGCGCGCTCAAAATAGATATTATTCTCCCAGAGCGTGTCGTCGGCATCGATGAGAAGCGTCTGCGCGGAGAAAGAGCCGGCCGCGAATTTGAATGTTTGTTTCGACATCGTAGTTCGAGCGTATCAAGAAACGCCGCTTTTTTGTTTTCTGCGACCACTGATCCCATCGCGTGAAAAGCGAGTAACAGCGTAACCTTTTCTGTGGAAAAATCGCTGCTTTTCAGCACTTTTCGTGTCAATAAGCGTACGGAAATCAACTGCCGAGCAAGAATCTTACATCTAACCAAAGATTCGCTGCCAATACAGTAGGAAGGATCGCAACCAGGAGGGGAATGCGTCGAGCTCCCAAAGTTGTCGTTTTTCTTGCTCTGCTCGCGGCGCTCTGCTCCGCGCCGGCTCACGCAGGCAAGTTGGCTCTCCTAATTGAAGAGCCCTATGGGCAGTTTGGCGCTCTGAATCCGACGGGCCATGCTGCAATTTATCTGACCGATGTTTGCGCCGAGACGCCGGTGCGTCTGCGGCGCTGCGGTCCCGGCGAAACGGGAGTGGTACTGAGCCGCTACAGCAACATCGATGGGTACGACTGGCTGGCGATGCCGCTGCTTTCCTATCTTTATGCGGTGAAGGATGCGGATCAGATCCCTGGTGAGGCCGACAAGAAACTGGTGACACAGTTGCGAGATGCATACCGCCGTCAATACCTGATGGAGTATATCCCGGAAGATCCTCAACATGAAATTCCCAGACGATCCTGGACGGAGTTGATGGGTGCATCGTACATCCGGAAAATCCACGGCCTTGCGATCGAGACGCGGCCGGACCAGGACGACGCTCTGATCGCCACCTTCAACGATCGCAAAAACAAGAGCCACTTCAATCTTCTTTTCAATAACTGCGCCAATTTTGCGGAGAGCGTTTTGAACTTTTATTTTCCCCACTCCATTCATCGCAACTTCATTGGAGACGCTGGCTTGATGACACCGAAACAAACGGCGCGTTCGCTGGAGAAATATGCGAAGCGGCACCCTGATCTGGAATTCACGACTTTTGTAATTCCGCAAGTGCCCGGAACAATTAGCCGAAGCAAGCCGGCGCATGGTGTGATCGAATCGCTGATAAAAACGAAAAAGTATCTGGTGCCTCTTGCGGTGCTGCATCCAGAAATCGCGGGAGGTCTTTTGGTTGTCTATCTTAGCGACGGCCCCTTTCACCACCACCACTCGCAAACCGAAGAGGTCTTCGATCCCCGGCTGGAGTCGGAGCCGGGGTCGGTTGACGAGGCCAGGACATCCGTTACGAAAGGGAGCGCTAAGACCGAAGCCCTCGGTGACCTGGAATTTCGGGAAAGTCTGCCCTGAAGCGTCGCTACGATCGCCACGATGAGTCAGTATTGCGCTTAATCAAAGTGACTGCGATTCTGTGACATTGGCAAGAGCGTAAGCTGCGAGAGCAGCCTGCATGACTTGCTTGACGGCGGCGCCATGTTTTTGCGCGGCTGCGCGGCAGTCCTCAAACTCCGGCGCAACATTCAGTTCTTCGCCATTGCGGGTTCCGACTTTAATTCGAATGTCTCCAAAGGGAGTTGCAACCGTTGTGTGGCTTCGCTCAAGGCACATGCGTCCCTCGCGGCGTATGCGCACGCCAAGGGTGCTGGTTTCGCGAAGCAGGAGATCCAGCAGGATGGAGACTTCCGACTCATTGCAGAGCACGGTCACAAGCGTGCCGGGACGGCCCTTCTTCATAATGACAGGGGCAAGCATGACATCGAGCGCGCCGGATGCAAGCGCCCGCTCGGCTACGTGCGCGAGCACCTGAGGCGTCAGGTCGTCCACCGCGGTTTCGAGCACGGTAATGGGCTCTTCCGGGTTCAAAGCTCCTTCTGGAGCCTGCTTCGGATTGGTGTCTGCTGCGTCGCGCCGATTCTGGACCGCTGCTGGGGCGGTAATCGCTGAGGCGGGCAGGACGTCGTTCATCGAACCTGAGCGGTATCCCTGCGTATCGAGCGTGATGTACAGAAAACCGGCACCGCGCAGCGCCGCGGTGATGTTGTCCAGCATGGCAAGATTGAGGGCACGCGGCAGATCAGTCCGCGCGATCTCTACGCGGGCAAGCTGGCCGTGGTGGCGTACGCGCACCTGCGGAAAGCCGAGACGGTGCAACGCGGCTTCGGCTTGTTCCACCTGCAGGAGATTTTCCGGGGTTACGGCCCGGCCATATTCGATGCGCGACGAAAGGCAGGCGGAAGCAGGCTTGTTCCAGATGCTCAGATTGGCTTCGCGGGCGAGCGTGCGAATTTCGTCTTTGGTCAGACCGGCAGCGGCGAGGGGTGCGCTGGCGCGATGCAGCGCGGCGGCCTTCTGCCCGGGACGGAACTCAGACCGATCGTCGGCGTTCATTCCATAGGCGAGATGCTCGAACCCCAGCTGAGCGCGGGCGGTTTCCATCACCGTAAAAAGTTCGTCCTTACAGTGAAAGCATCGCTGCGAATCATTTCGGATATATTCAGGGTTTTCCAGCTCCGACGTGTGGAGAATGTGTGTTGGAATCCCATGCTCGCTCGTAAACTTGAGAGCGGCCTCAAGTTCGGCGCGTGGGAGCGAAGGCGAGTCGGCAATGACGGCCAGCATTTTCCCATCTAGCGCCTGATGCGCCGCGTACGCGAGATAAGCAGAATCGGTTCCGCCAGAATAAGCAACGAGGACGCTTCCCAACTCTTGAATTTTCAATGTGAGCAGAGATGCTTTTGCGGCGAGGTCCATATAAGAATGTTAGCTCACTCGTCCTGGATGCGCGCGAACGTTAAACATGCGCTGACGGGAGAGACTTACCCAATCTTAGTTGGAGCTGCCGCTGGTTGGGGCAGGGGGGTCTGAAGCCTTGTCATTGGCGGGCTGAGGCTGGCTATTGAGGGTATAGATTACCTCGCCGGGCCGCGCGTAGTGCAGCTTTTCACGAGCCTCATACTCGATGGCGTCGGGATCGCTTTTGAGCCTCGTCACATGATCATTGAGACGACTATTTTCCTGCTGGAGCGCATCAATTTGCTGATGCAGTTCCCTATCCTGAACGCGCTTCTGCTCATAGCTATTCACGCCGTTGCGCCCAAACATGACATGGTATGCGAAGAAAACAGCGAGCACCACGGCAAAACCTGTGGCGATGCGCCGCCGCACGTTGTACGCGGCTACGACAATGAGCCGAATTCTTCCCGTCTTTGGCCGCTTTGATTCTGCGCCGTTCACTGCTTTTTCTCCCAAAGACCTATCATCGGCGCTATGAGTGTTGATTTGGGGGGTGCTTTCTCAAATACTCGCGCGGGGGAATCTACTCCAGCACCCAATTCTTGGCGGCTGTGCTCAATGCTTCGGTTTCGTTGCGTTTGCGCGCTTCGGAGTAGACGCGGACAACAGGCTCGGTTCCGGAGAGGCGGTAGCAGACCCAGGAGCCGTCGTCGAGGATCAGCTTGAGCCCGTCGGTGCGGACAATTTGCGTAATTTTGTGCTCCCCGAGCTTTGTGGGATCCGTTTTCACTTTCTCGAGGAATTTTTCTTTCATTTCAGGCGTGAGTCTGAAATTCTCGCGGTTGGGATAGAACTCGCCCACCTTCGCGAACAGATTCTTTAGTTGCTCGGCGAGACTCTTGCCGCGAACGGCAACCATCTCCGTGACCAGCAGGCCGGCGATGACTCCGTCCTTTTCTGGAACGTGGCCACGAATGGTGAGCCCCGCGCTCTCTTCCCCTCCAATGACGATTTTGTCCTGATTGATCAGCTCGCCGATGTATTTGAATCCAACCGGCGTTTCGTAAAGCGGGATTTTGTGGTGTTCTGCGAGGGCATTTATCAAATTGGTCGTTGCTACGGACTTTGCGACTCCCGTGCGCCAGCTCCGCGTTTGGACGAGGTAATCGAAGAGCAGCGCGATGATGTAGTTGGGCGCGATAAACGTGCCGTCCCAATCGACGATCCCGAAGCGGTCTGCGTCGCCATCGGTGGCGATACCGAGGGCGGCTCCCGTTTCCTTCATTTTTGCCTTGCAGTCGCCAAGTAGATGGTCATCCGGCTCGGGCGCGTGGCCGCCGAAGAGGACGTCACGATAATCGTGAACAGTGGCCGTCTCGACGCCGTGCTCGCGCAGAATGTGGCAACTATAGCCGCGTGCGGCTCCCCAGAAGGGATCGAAGACTACCTTAATGCCGGCTTTTTTGATCGCCGGGAAATCGACCAGCTCGCCGAGACGCTTCAGGTAGTCCGGCTTCACATCCACTTCTTCAAATTTTTTCTTCGGCTCAGGCGCGGGTGCAACGACCCCTTCGCCGAGGGCGACGATGGCCGCCTCGATTTGCTTCGTCACTTCGGGCAGGGCGGGCGCGCCATCGGGCGTGGAGAACTTGATGCCGTTGTACTCAGGAGGATTGTGCGACGCGGTGAAGTTGATGGCTCCGCTGGCTTTGAGCTGCCGGACCGCGAAGGAGATCGCCGGTGTTGGGGCGGATGCGGGAATCACTATGGGCTTGACGCCGTGAGAAGCGAGGATTTTTGCCGCCTCGGCCACGAAAGTCTCCCCCAGGAAGCGAGGGTCGCGGCCTACGAGCACCGAGTGATCCCCCGGCTGCGAGGCCACATACTTCGCGATGCCGGCTACTGCGCGGCGAATGTTCGCCAGCGTGAACTCCTCAGCGACGATCGCCCTCCAGCCTGAAGTGCCAAACTTGATCTCGACCGCCATGCGCCTCCTTTAATTGCCGCGACCCGCTGTTTGTTCTAGATTGAGATGCGTTCTGCGAGAATTTCCCAACCCCAATCGTAAACGGTGAAAAATGCCTCCTGAAGCTGCTTCCGTCCGAATCGCGCTTACGACCGTCAGTACTCTCGAAGAGGGCCGCAGGCTCGCTGGCCTGCTAGTCGAGCGTCGACTGGCGGCATGTGTGAATCTTGTTCCGAATCTGACGTCTGTTTATCGCTGGCGGGACAAGGTTGAAGAGGCAGTGGAGGTTCTGCTGCTGATGAAGACTACTTCTGCACTGCTGCCGTCGCTTGAGGCCGCTGTGAGGGAGCTTCATTCGTATGAAGTTCCGGAGTTTCTGGCAATGGAGGTTGAATCAGGAAGCCAGCCTTATCTGGACTGGCTTCTCAACTCAGTTCGGTAACGCTTTACTTTCTGGATTTCGCCGGTTTGTACGTTCGAGCCGGCGTGCGGGATGAGACACGGATGCGATTCCAGCCGTTGATGGTGACGACTGCCAAAGTCAGGTCGGAAAGCTCTTTTTCCGTAAAGTGCGCCTTGACCTCCTGATAAACCGCATCGGGGACATGGCCGTTCGTTACCAGCGTGAGCGCTTCGGTCCAGGTCAGAGCAGCCTGCTCCCGATCTGTATACCATGGGCACTCGCGCCAGGCGTCAAGAGAATACAGCCGCTGCTCATCTTCTCCAATGGCGCGCAGATCCTTCCAGTGCATGTCGAGGCAATACGCGCAGCCGTTGATCTGCGACGCACGCAGCCTGACGAGATACAACAGTGACTCTTCAAGTCCGCAGTGGTGCAAATACTCTTCGAAACCGCGCATGGCCTTGTAGGCATCGGGCGCAGCGGCAAAAAAGTTGAACCGCGCTTCCATGAACCCTCCAAATTCTTTGAAATGATGGGGTGATTGGATGAGGTTGGCTTGCGTTTTGCTTCAGACGCAACTCTCTGTGTTTCAGTCTTCCGCCGATGGCTGTGAGAGAATTGCCGTGGCTGGAAATTGCGGCTGCGAATCGCGCAACTTTTCCTCGCATCTTATGTTAATAAAGACAGGCTCGCGGATACCCGGAAAGTGAACGGTAATCGGGATTCTCAAGGGTTGCGTCCTTCCGGAGAGGGTCTGGAAGAGGCGGGGAGGTTCTAAATCATGCGCATCCTGCGCTCGTTAGGTTTCGCAACATTACTCGCGGCTGCTGTGGCACTTATGCCGACCGCCGCCCATGCCCAGGTTTCGGTCGGCATCGGCATCGGTCCGGTCGTGGGTTATCCGGCTCCAGTTTATGTGGGCGGCCCTCCGGTCTGTTCTTATGGCTATTACTCGTATTATCCGTACGCCTGTGCGCCTTACGGCTACTATGGATCGGACTGGTTTTATGGCGGCCTGTTTATTGGAGCCGGTCCGTGGTATCACGGCTGGTACGGACGACCGTGGGGCTGGGGTTATGGCCACATAGGCTATTACGGCTGGCACGGCGGATACGGATACCGCGGCGGATATAGTGCCTATCGCGGTGGCTATGCGGGTCGTGGGGGCTTCGGTGCTTATAATCGCAGCTCGGGCTTCCGTGGAACGACCGGCTATCGTGGAGCAACCGCTTACCGTGGCGGCTTCAGCAGTGCCCGAAGCTTCGGCGGTGCCCAGAGCTATGGTGGCGCCCGGAGCTACGGCGGTGCCAGGAGCTACGGCGGCGGCGCAGTCCGCAGTGGCGGCGGCGGTGGCTTCCACGGCGGCGGTGGTGGCGGCGGCTTTCATGGTGGTGGGGGCGGTGGCCACGGTGGCGGCGGACACCGGTAAGTTTGTCTGGAAAGGCCTGCTCTTCGGAGCAGGCCTTTTTGCTTTGGGCACCTGATGTCGTTTATTTCATGATCGCTTCGACCATGGTTGCAATGCGGCTTGCAGCGTCTGGATGAGCTAGTTTCCGAGCCTGCTCTGACATTCCGTCCAATCCCGGACGGTCCAAAAATAGCCGAATGAGGGATTGCTGGAGCAAGTCCGGCGTGAGTTCCCTCTCCAACAACGTCTCCGCCGCGCCCGCTTCAGCCAACACCTCCGCATTTTTACGCTGATGGTCGTCGGCAGCCTGCGGGAAAGGTACTAGCAGCGACGGCTTGCCCGCGGCGGCGAGCTCGGCTACGGTGCTGGCTCCGCTGCGGGCGAGAACCAGATCAGCGGCCTCGAAGCGGCGCGGCATGTCGTCAAGAAAGGGATAAACCTGCCAGCGTTCCGCGGGTGCCCCGCTGGCCTGGTAGGCTGCGATAGTGGTTTCAGCATGGCGCGCACCAGCTTGATGCAGGATGGTAAGACCGGGAGTGGCGGCGAGCAGCGCCGCCGCGATCTTCGGCATGAGCGTGTTGAAGGTGCGCGCGCCCTGGCTGCCTCCAAAGACGAGCAGATGGGGCGGTGCATTGGCCGCGCGCGGGCTTAGCCCAAAAAATTCACGGCGAACCGGAATTCCGGTGATCTGCGCGTTGCGAAAATACCGGGCTGCCGGGGCAAAGTTGACGGCGGCGGCACTGACTCGTTTGCCAACGAGGCGGTTGGCCAGCCCGGGAAAGGCGTTTGGCTCAAAGGCCAGCGTGGAGATTCCCGCCAGGATTGCGGCGCCCATTGCGGGACCCGAGGCATAGCCTCCTACGCCGACAACCACATCGGGTTTGAATTGCCGGAGCAGCTTGCGGCATCGGATGAGGCTCAGAGGAAGATCGAATATGGTGCGCACTTTGGTTGCCAGTGGAACGTTTTTGAGCTGCCCTACTTCAATCATCGACAGCGGATATCCGGCCTGGGGCACGAGGCGCGATTCGAGGCCGCGCGGCGTTCCGATGAAGAGAATATCCGCGCCGTGAACCGACTTCAGTTCATCGGCGATGGCCAGTGCGGGGATGATGTGGCCCCCGGTGCCTCCACCGGCGATGGCGACGCGCATCAGCTAATCCACCTCGCGCGTGATGTTGAGCAGCACTCCGAGAGACGCAAGCATGATGAACAGCGACGTTCCGCCATAAGAGATCAAGCGGTAGGGTAATGCCCTTGGTCGGCACTAACGCCAGCACTACGCTGATGTTGAAGAAAGCCTGGATGAGCAATGTAGCCGTGATGCCGAAGGCCAGAAAGCGTGCGAAGGGATCTTTGCACAGGATGGCGGCTCGCATTCCGCGATAGCCGAGAGTGACGAAAAGGACGATAACGATAATCGCGCCAATCAGGCCCAACTCTTCTGCAATGTTGGCAAAGATGTAATCCGTGTGCGGCTCCGGTAGATAGAAAAGCTTTTGCCGTCCGTCCATGTAGCCGAGGCCGCGAAGTCCGCCGGTGCCAACGGCGATGAGCGACTGGATGATGTGGAAACCCTTGCCAAGCGGATCGGATTCAGGATTGAGGAAGGCGAGAATGCGATCGCGCCGCCACTTCACCTGAAGAGCATGAAATAGAGCACAGGCGCGGAGAGCACTGCGGCATATCCGAGGTAGCGCAGGTTCATGCCGGCGAGGTACAGCATGAGCGCGGTAACGGCTGCGCAGACGAGCGCCGGTGCCGAGATCGGGCTCCTTCAGGATGAGCGCGATAAAGATCAGGCTGGGCAAAGCGGCAGGCAGAATTGTGCCGCGGAAGCTTTCGATATCGCCCATGCGATTCTGCAGGAACCATGCGAGAAAGAGCACGAGCGCGGGCTTGGCAATTTCCGATGGCTGAAATGAGAGCGGGCCGAAGCGAATCCAGCGGTGCGCCCCGTGCGAGTCGTGCATGAATAACGCGATCAGCAGCAGCAGCGTGGTGACGGCGATGGCCGGGAAAGACAACGTTCGGTCCGTTGTAGCGCCGATAATCGATCTGCATCAGCAGTGTCATCGCCAGCGAGCCCAATTGCGGCCCATATCGATTGCAGAATCACGAAGTGATACGGCGAGCCGATGCGCTCTTTGGCCATTACGGCCGAGGCGCTGAAGACCATCAGCAGGCCGATGACGACCAGCATCAGCGTGACTCCGAAGAGCCACTTGTCTACGCCTACGCGCTTTGCCATGCGCCCAATCCACGGCGCGCGAGCACAGGTCCTTGAAGACCTGACCGCGATGCTCGTAGTTCTCAAACTGGTCGAAGCTGGAGCAGGCCGGCGCGAGCAGAACCACGTCGCCGGGCTGCGCAGCTTCGGCGGCTGCGGCCACGGCTGCCTCAAGCGTTCCGGCATTCACGATGGGCGACGCGCCCTCGATCTGTGCGATGATTTTCTCCGCCGCCGCGCCGATGGTGTAGACGGCCTTTACGCGCGCTTCGAGCGAGGGGCCGCAGAGGAGGTAGTCGGAGTTTTTGTCCTTGCCTCCGAGGATGAGGTGAATGCCAGACGGAAACGCCGCGATGGCCTTCATGGCAGCGTCCACATTGGTCGCCTTCGAGTCGTTGTAATAATCGACGTCGTTGACTTTGGCTACAAACTCCAGGCGATGCTCGACAGCGCGGAAGTTTTCAACCCCGTGGCGAATGGCCTGAGGCGTGGCTCCGGCGAGGCGCGCGGCGCAGACGGCAGCCAGCACGTTCTCGACATTGTGCTCGCCCTTGAGCGGAATCGATGCGAGCTTGAGGATGACTTCGGGCGCGGACTGCTCGGAAGCTCGAAAGAGGATGGAGCCCTCATGAACGAAGGCTCCCTGGCGGACGATGCGCCTCCGGCTGAACCAGAAGATGCGTGATTTGGCACGCGCGGCGGCGCGGGATGCGACATCATCGTCGGCGTTGAGAATGAGCGCGTCTTCGGCAGTCTGGTTGGCGAAGATTCGTTCTTTAGCGGCGACGTAATTGGCCAAGTTGCCGTGCCGGTCAAGATGATCGGGCGTGATGTTGAGGATGACGGCGATTTGCGGATGAAACTGTTCGGTTGTCTCCAACTGAAAGCTCGAAACTTCAAGGACCGACCAGCCATCGTCGCGCGACTCGTCGACCATCGCGATGACCGGCACGCCGATGTTGCCTCCCACCTGCACGGGAAAGTTGGCTGCGGCCAGAATTTCGCCGCACAGGCTGGTGGTTGTCGTCTTGCCATTCGAGCCGGTGATGGCCAGCATCTTTCCCTTCAGGAAACGCGCTGCCAGTTCCAGTTCGCCCAGAATCGGAATGCCGAACTTCTTTACCTGCACCAGTTCCGGCGTATCGAGGGGAACACCCGGGCTTACGACGATCAGATCCTGACGGCGGAATGTGAGCAGGCCGTGGCCTCCGGTTTCGACCATGATGCCTTCTTCGAGCAGAGCGGGGATATCCTTGGCCAGCGCATCCGCACTGCGCACGTCGGAGACCGTAACTTGCGCGCCCCGCCGACGCAGAAACAGCGCGGCGGCGAGTCCGGATTTGCCGAGACCGACGACTATTACTTTTTTGCCTTTAAGTTCCATGCTCTCGAGTTCAGAAAGTCCTCTGCGCCAGCGCGAATGCCTACCCGCATCACGCCGAACAGGTTATTGTTGCACGTTCGGCACTGTGGTTAACGTAGCTTGAGCGTGGTGAGTGCAAAGAGTGCAAACACCAGCGCGCCGATCCAGAAGCGGGTAATGACTTTCGACTCCGACCATCCCATCAGCTCAAAGTGATGATGCAGCGGAGCCATTTTGAAGATGCGCTTCTTGCGAAGCTTGTAGCTGCCCACCTGCAGGATGACCGAAAGCGCCTCAAGCACGAAGATCCCGCCGATGAAGGGCAGCAGCAGCTCCTGCCGGATGACGACGGCGACGGTGCCGATGGCTCCGCCGAGCGCGAGCGAGCCGACGTCTCCCATGAAGACCTCGGCCGGATGCGCGTTGTACCAGAGGAAGCCGATGCTGGCTCCGACCATCGACCCGCAGAAGATGGTCACCTCGCCGACCATCGGCATGCGCTGGAGTTCGAGATAATCGGCGAAGACGGCGTGCCCGCTGACATAGGTGAGCACGGTGAGCGCGCCGGCGGCAATGATGGTGCAGCCGATGGCGAGCCCGTCCAGGCCGTCGGTTAAATTCACCGCGTTGCTCGACCCCACGATCACCAGCACGACGAAGGCGACAAAGGGCAGGAAGGCGATCAGGCCGAAGTGCGGAATGCGGGTCAGAAATCCCAGCGACAGATGCGGATGAAACCGCTTGAGAAACGGCACGCTTAGCTGCGTGGAGTAATTGCCCTGCGTCTGCATGGCGATCAGAGCCGACGGCAATGGCGGCCGATACGAGAAACTGCGCGCCCAGTTTCGCCCTCCCCGTCAGCCCCAGGTTTCTGCGATGGACGACCTTGATGTAATCATCCGTAAAACCGATGGCGCCGAACGCCAGCGTGGAGCCCATCACCAGCCAAACAAAGGGGTTCGACAGATCGGACCAGAGCAGCGTGGGCAGCAGAATCGCAATGCAGATGAGGACTCCGCCCATGGTGGGCGTGCCGGCCTTCTTCTGGTGATCCTTCGGGCCGTCTTCGCGGATGTACTGGCCGATCTGGAACTCGCGCAGCTTCTGGATCACATAGGGACCGACGAACAGCGCGATCATGAGCGCAGTGAGCGTGGCAAAGGCGGTGCGAAACGTCAGATACCGGAAGATGCGGAAGGGTCTGAAGTAAGGGAAAAGCTTTTGATAAAGGAGCCAGTAAAGCAAACTTCCTCCGGTCAAGGGGCGGTCTTTTGACCATCATACGGCCATGGCAGCGGGCTAGATGCAGGATTCACATGGTTGTAATCTTCCGTGTCACTCCCGCGTGCGTACACTGCTTCGTGATGCAGAAGGAGCCGTTCGCCTTCAAGGTTCTTCCGGGCCGCGAATGGATCACCCGAATTCTGCGCCTTACGGGGCCGCTGGTTTTGCAGAATATGTTCGAGCTTCAAGGCGAACTGACCAGGGATCACGCTCCGTTGACGATCTTCGATCTGACAGACGTTCCCTATATGGACTCAGCCGGTATGGGGATCATCATCAATTTCTATGTTTCAGCCACAAACCGGCGCAAGAAAGTCATTGTCGCTGGAACAAGCAACCGAGTTATGGAATTGTTCAGGCTGACGCACGTCGATACGATCATTCCGCTGGCCGCTACAGTGGAAGAGGCCGAGTCGCTGGGCTAGATCGATCCCAGCTGTCCTTCGACAAAGTTCACGCCTCGAACCCCGCAATGGTCGGGGCTCTCTTATTTGGCAAAGAAGCGCCTGCCTCATCTTCGGCGGGCGGCTTCTGTTTGCTTACGCCTTGGCGGGATCTCCATTTTCCGGGTTAATACCGAGTTCTGCGATTGCCTTCTGGGCTTTTGTCGCGTCGAATTTGCCGTCGCGTGCCAGCTTGGACAGGGTTGCGGCGACAATCGACTCGGCGTTCACCTCGAAGTGGCTGCGCAGATGTTCGCGGTTGTCGCTGCGTCCGAAGCCGTCGGTTCCGAGTGAAACCAGGCGGTTCAGAAGCCACGGAGCAAGCTGGTCGGGCACCGACTTCATGTAATCGCTGGCGGCGATGATCGGGCCTTTGCTGCCGTTCAGCGCGGTAACGATGTACGGAGTCTTCTCCGGCTCGGCGGGATGCAGGCGGTTCCAGCGTTCGACGGCCAGCGCTTCGCGGCGCAGTTCGTTGTAGCTGGTCACGCTCCATACATCGGCCTGCACGCCATACTTTTCGGCGAGGATCTGCTGCGCCTTTACGGCTTCATTCAGGATCGGCCCGCTGCCGAAGAGCTGCGCCGTCGCCTTTCCCTTGGCCGCCGCCTTCAGCTTGTAGATGCCGCGCACGATGCCTTCCTGCGCGCCCTCGGGCATGGCCGGCATGGCGTAGTCTTCGTTGTACATGGTGATGTAGTAGAAGACCGGCTCGCCCTCCTGATACATGCGGCGGATGCCGTCCTGCAGGATCGCGGCAAGTTCATAGACATAAGCCGGGTCGTAGCTGAGGCAGGTGGGAACGGTGCTGGCCAGCACGTGGCTGTGGCCGTCCTGGTGCTGCAACCCTTCGCCGAGCATGGTGGTGCGGCCCGCGGTGCCGCCCATGAGAAAGCCCTTGCCGCGCGAGTCGGCGAAGGCCCAGATCATGTCTCCCACGCGCTGGAACCCGAACATGGAGTAGTACATGTAGAACGGAATCGTAGGCACGCGGTAGTTGGAATAGGCGGTTCCGGCGGCGGTGAACGAGGCCATCGAGCCGGCTTCGGTGATGCCCTCTTCGAGAATCTGCCCGTCTTTCTCTTCGCGGTAGTAGAGCAGCATGTCCACGTCGTGCGGCTTATACTTCTGTCCCTCGGCAGCGTAGATGCCGACCTGGCGGATCGCCGATTCCAGGCCGAAGGTGCGGCCCTCGTCGGGAACGATCGGCACGATGAGCTTGCCGATTTCGGGGTCTTTCAGCAGATGCCGCAGGATGCTGACAAAGCCCATGGTGGTCGAGACTGCGCGGCCTTTCGAGCCGCCGGTCCACTCGCTGAAGTAGTCGAGCGCGGGAGCTTTGAAATTCGAACTCAGGCACTTCGCGGCATGGCATGTAGCCGCCCAGTTCCGCGCGGCGCTGCTGCATGTAGACTGAATTTCCGGCGCGTCCGCAGCCGGTTTCCATGGTTTCCCTGCGGCGGCCAGTTTCTCGGGAATCGGAATATTGAACTGCTCGACGAAGGCGGAGATGGAGTCGTCCGTGAGCTTCTTTTCCTGGTGCGACGCATTGCGCGCCTGAGTGCTGCCGAGGCCGTATCCCTTGACGGTTTTTGCGAGGATGACGGTCGGGCCGCTGGTGTGTTCGGTTGCGCGCTTGTAGGCGTTGTAGACCTTTGCTCGGTCATGGCCGCCGCGATGCAGCTTGATCAGTTCATCATCGGTGTAGTCGCTGACCAGCTCGAGCAGCTCAGGATACTTGCCGAAGAACTCCCTGCGCAGGTACGCGCCGTCCTTGGCTTTGTATGCCTGGAAGTCGCCGTCAACGCACTCTTCCATGCTCTTCAGCAGCAGGCCGGTGTGGTCGCGCTCGAAGAGCTTGTCCCAGTCGCCGCCCCAGATGACCTTGATGACGTTCCAGCCTGCGCCGCGGAAGGTTCCTTCAAGTTCATCGATGATGCGCTTGTTGCCGCGCACCGGTCCATCGAGCCGCTGCAGGTTGCAGTTGACGACGAAGATCAGGTTGTCGAGCTTTTCGCGGGAGGCGACGGCGAGCGCGCCGAGCGTATCCACTTCATCTGTTTCGCCGTCGCCGACAAATGCCCAGACCTTGCGCGGAGTTTTCTCGATCAGTCTGCGGTTTTCAAGATAGCGCATGAAGCGCGCCTGATAGATGGCGTTAAGCGGGCCAATGCCCATCGAAACCGTGGGGAAACGCCAGAAATCCGGCATCAGCCAGGGATGCGGGTACGACGAAAGCCCTGGTGTATCGCGCAGCTCATGGCGGAAGTTCAGCAGGCGCTGGTCGTCGAAGCGGCCTTCAAGATAAGCACGCGCGTAGACGCCGGGCGAGGCGTGGCCCTGAAAATAAATGAAGTCGCCGGGCTGGTTTCCATAGGTGGCGTGAAAGAAATGGTTGAAGCCTACTTCCAGCAGCGTGGCCAGCGACGAGTAAGTCGAGATGTGTCCGCCGATGCCCGCGTCTTTCTTGTTCTGGCCGTGAACCATGGCCATGGCATTCCAGCGGATGAGGGCCTCGATGCGGCGCTCGAGCGCGCGGTCACCCGGATACGGCTCCTCTTCATGCTTCGGAATCGTGTTCAGATAGGGCGTGGTCAGCTCGCCGGGAGGGTTCACTCCGGCCTGCCGGGCGCGCTTGCGGAGAGCGTCGAGCAACTCCGCGCCCTGTTCGGGGCCTTCAGCGACAACAACGTCATCAAATGCCTCGATCCATTCCTGGATTTCGGCTAAAAACTCCTGCTGAACGGGGACTTCCAGTTTTGTACTCATAAGATTTTTCGGTTTTGTCCAGACCCTTCAGTATACAGCGAAGAAGGAACACGCCTTGCAGAGTGGGGCGCTCTCATCTTCGATGCGCGCAAGGTATTATTAGCCGCGCGGAAACTGAATCAGGCTCTCGTAGTGTTCGACAACGGGAAACGGATCGTAGAAGTGGTGAAGCTGCTGCTTCCACTGCTGAAAGACCGGGGATTGGCGGAACCCTATGGTGTGCGCCTCCAGATTTTCCCAGTGGACGAGTAGAAGATAGCGACCCTTTGTTTCAAGACAGCGCTGTAACTGGTGCGAGAGGTAGCCAGGCGTGGCTGCAATCAACGGCGACGCGGCTGCAAAGGCTTGTTCAAACGCGGATTCTTCTCCGGCGCGAACATCGAGAACGGCGGCTTCAAGGATCATGCTGGGATTCTAACCGCGCTCCTCACATAACTGGTATACTCCTGTGTTTATGCGGGTATTTGTAATTCTTCCGGCGGCAGGTCTGGGCACGCGGATGACGGCGGGCCAATCGTCCTCCTCGGCACCTAAGCAGTTTCTTGAGCTTGCCGGCGTGCCGGTTCTCATCCACACGCTGCGCGCCTTTGCAGCGTCGCCGCAGGTCACAGCGATGTACGTGGCCGTGCGTGCCAGCGAGATGGAGCGGCTTACGGCCCAGGTGCGCGAGTACGGGTTCGCCGACAAAGTGCACATGGTCGAAGGCGGAGACCACCGCCAGGAAAGCGTCGCCAATGCGCTCAACGTCATCGACTGCGACGCCCGACGACATTGTGCTGGTCCATGACGCCGTGCGTCCGCTGATCGACGCAGCAACCATCGAGCGGACCATTCGCGCGGTCGAGAAGCACGACGCGGCCATCGTGGGTCTGCCTGCGGTGGACACCATCAAGCAGGTAGAGCGCACCGCCGACGGTGCGATCATTACTTCAACCATTCCGCGCGAGTACATCGTGCGGGCGCAGACACCACAGGGCTTTCGCTGCGGACTGCTGAAGCGCGCCTTTGCCGAAGCAGCTGCGGACGGATTCGTGGGCACCGACGAAGCCAGCCTGGTCGAACGCGCTGGAGGCGAGGTAGCCGTGGTGCAGGGATCGCCTGCAAATTTCAAAATCACGCAACCGGGCGATCTGGAACTGGCGGAATTTTATTTGCAGCATCAGTCTGCGGCTCGCTGATTGCTTCACTTTGCGAGACATAGTTAAGCCGGGACGGACGAGAACGAAATGAGCATACGAATTGGATATGGCTGGGATTCGCACGCATTCAAGCCCGGAGTGCCGCTGAAGATTGGCGGCCTCGCAATCGATCACCCCGAAGGCCTTGCTGGACACTCCGACGGCGACGTGCTGCTGCACGCGATTACGGACGCGCTGCTGGGCGCGGTCTCCGCCGGAGACATCGGCAGCTTCTTTCCCCCGGGCGATCCGCGCTGGAAGAACGCCGACTCTTCGATCTTTCTGAACCTGGCGCTTGAGGAGATTCAGAATGCCGGCTACCGCATCGTCAACATCGACACGACACTGGTACTAGCTTCTCCCAAGATCGTTCCGATTGCCGCCGAGTTGCGCGAGCGCGTCGCTGATCTGCTGAACCTGAAGCCCTCGGACGTCGGCATTAAGGCAAAGACGCCCGAAGGGCTGAATGCCGATCATGTAGCGCAGGCCCACGCCGTTGTGCTGCTCGAAAAAGTCGAAGACCCTCAGGAGCTTCGCAGCATGACCGATGTAATCGAGAGCCAAAAGCAACTTGAAGACGTGGTCCAGGATCTGGTGAGCCAGGTTCATGGCGTCGAGCCGCGCCCGATTCACCGTCCAGCCTTCGATACGGAAGACATCACTTAGCTTAGCTAAGAATGGGCAGCCAAGGTCCGGTTAGCTAAACTCCAGACAGCTAAAGGCGATTAGCGAAAGCATTGTTTCTTTTCGGGAGGATCCATGAACGGGAAGACCGTGGCGTCTTTTCTGCTGTGTACCGGAGCTTTCATTTGTGGCATCGGTTTGGCGCATAGTCAATCCGGCGAGTACGGACTGGCAGACCCCCACCGAAAAGTCCGCTTACCGCACCACTCCCGATTACGCCGAAACCATGGCCTACCTGCATCGCATCGCTGCCGCCGCGCCGAATCAGGTTAAGATCGAGCCGTTCGGCACCACTGGCGAAGGCCGCGAACTGGATATCGTCATCGCATCGAAGGACGGGGACTTTGACCCGGAGCGCATTCACGCTTCGCACCGGCCAATTGTGCTGGTGCAGAACGCAATCCACGCCGGAGAGATGGACGGCAAGGACGCGTGCCTCGCGCTGCTGCGCGATATGGTCATCACGAAATCGCAGGCCGCGCTGCTCGACAACGCCGTCTTTGTTTTATTCCCATGTACAACGCCGACGGGCACGAGCGGCGGTCGCCTTACAACCGCATCAACCAGAACGGGCCGGAGGAGATGGGCTGGCGCGCCAATGGAACCAACCTCAACTTGAATCGCGACTACCTGAAGGCTGACACGCCCGAGACGCGCGCCTTTATGAAGATGTTCCACACGTGGCTGCCGGATTTCTTCGTCGACGACCACGTGACCGACGGCGCCGATTTCCAGTACGACGTAACCTTCACAATCGACGATGGCCCGAATGTCTACGCGCCCACAGCCAAGTGGATCGATGATGTCGTAAACCCCACGCTGGTGAAAGATGTGGATGCAGTGCCCGGCCATCTGGCCTCGCCCACTTACATCACGCTCAACGACGACACCGATCCAGCAAAGGGCCTGGGTTTCAGCGACGATCCGCCGCGCTTTTCGACCGGCTACATGATTCTTGAGAACCGCCCGGCATGCTCGTCGAAATGCATATGCTCAAGGACTACAAGACGCGCGTGACCGGCAACTATGAGATTCTGCGCAGCTTGATGGCCGTGGTGAATCGCGACGCCGCAAAGCTGATCCAGCTGAATGCCGATGCCGATGCGAAGCAGACGCTCGGAGCGCATCTCTGGCAGACAAACCGTTTCCACTCGCCGTGGGATGGGGCGGCAAGACGACTCCGTTTCTCTTTCACGGATATCAATACACGCGGCAGCTAAGCGAAGTCTCCGGCGCCATGTGGGTCAAGTATTCGCATGAGCCGTGGAACGTTACGCTGCCCGCTGACACGGGCTTCAAAGTGACGGCTTCGACCACGCCGCCTGCCGCCTACATCATTCCGCGCCAGTGGACGCACGTCATCAACGTGCTGGCCGCGCATCAGGTGGAGATGCAGCGCACAACCGCGCCCTGGACGGGCGAAGTCGAGACCTACCATTGCGACGGAATGCAGTGGAACCGGCCTCCGTTTGAGGGCCGGCATCCGATCTTCGCGGGCGAGGGACCGGAACAGAGCCGGGCAAATTCGGCCACTGCGATCTCGTGACAGAGACGATGTACATATCCTGCAGGGTCGGCGGTGGTTTCGCTGAACCAAAGACTATCCAAGGTCGCCGTGCAGTGGCTGGAGCCGGAGGGCCCGGACTCGGCCATGGCGTGGGGCTTCTTCGATCCCATCTTCGAGCAGAAGGAATACGGTGAGGCGTACGTAGTTGAAAATCTGGCCCGCGAAATGATGGCCAAAGATCCCAAACTCAAGACCGAGTTTGAACAGAAGATTGAGAACGATCCTGCATTCGCCGCCAGCCCATACTGCGCGGCTGGACTTTTTCTACGATCACTCGCCCTGGTACGCCGCCAACCGCATCGGCGAATACCCGGTAGGGCGGCTATCGAAGCTAGATGGGCTTCCGTTGGCTAAATAAGCGAGAATTTTCGCTTCTTCGTTATTATTTGCTTCTCAGGCGCAACGGCCTCGGCTAATCTTATCCCGCTTTTCATTTCTCAAGCGAGGCTGCCCATGAATCAATTGGATCAATCTCAGCTCCACGCATTGCAGGCAATGATGGTTTTTGTTCCCTTTTTTGTTCTGGGATTTGTCATCCTGATGATCATTCCGTACTGGATGATCTGGAAGAAGGCAGGCTTCTCGCCGTGGTTCAGCCTCCTGATGTTCGTTCCGCTTGTAAACTTCATAATGCTATACGTGCTGGCGTTTGCCGAATGGAAGGTTGTGCCGGCGGGGCAGGCCGTGCCAAGGTTCTCCTATCCGCCATCTTCGCTGCCGCCGCAGATTTGAGTCTGCTTCAGTGCGGCGAGTGGCATATGCGGCGATTAAGGAAATGCTTTAGCATCAAAGATTGACCCCTCACATCGAAATGACTTCATCAACCTCTCCGCGCGTCCGATTTGCGCCTTCGCCTACCGGTTATCTCCATGTCGGAGGGGCGCGCACCGCTCTCTTCAACTGGCTCTTTGCTCGCCACTTTGGCGGAACTCTTATTCTCCGCATCGAAGATACCGATTTTGAACGATCTTCAGAAGCGATGGTCGAGGGCATCCTCGAAGGGATGCGTTGGCTCGGCCTTAACTGGGACGAGGGTCCGTTTTTCCAGTCGCAGCGGCTTGATCTCTACCGCGCCACAGCGGAGAAGCTGCTCGCCAGCGGACACGCCTACTACTGTTTCTGCACCAAGGCTGAATTGGAGCAGCGTCGCGCGGAGGCTGCCGCCGCCGGCCGGCCGCCCATGTATGACCGCCGCTGCCGGAGCATCGACCGTGAGATGGCGGCCGGGCGCAAAGCTGCCGGGGAAGCCTGCGCGGTGCGATTTGCGGTTCCCGAGGGCGGAGCTACTGGCTTTGACGATGCCGTATTTGGGCGCGTCGAGTTCTCCAACGCAGAGATTGAAGACTTCGTGCTGCTGCGCTCGGACGGAATTCCGACCTATCACCTGAGCGTGGTGGCCGACGATCTTGACATGCGCCTTACGCACATCATTCGCGGAGCCGACCACATCTCGAACACGCCCAAGCAGGTGCTGCAATATCAGGCACTTGGAGCCGCGTTGCCCATCTTTGCGCACGTTCCGCTGATTCTGGGGCCGGACAAGACGCGGCTCTCAAAGCGTCACGGCGCGACATCCGTCATCGCCTACAAGGACATGGGCATCGTGCCCGAAGCCTTCCGCAATTTCCTCGCGCTGCTGGGATGGACGCCCGGCTCCGAGCATAAAGACCGCGAAATCTTCTCGTCCGATGACCTGATTCAGCTCTTTTCGCTCGACGGCATCTCGAAATCGAACGCCGTCTTCAACAACGACAAGCTGGCCTGGTTTAACACCGAGTACATCCGCGCCTACGATGCGAAAAAGCTGCTGCCGCTGATTGAAGAAGAATGGGTGAGCGCCGGATTTACTCCTGACAGGTCGCCGGAAGACATTCTGGCCGCGATTGACCTGCTGAAGCCGCGCGCACGCAACCTGAAAGATTTTGCCACGGCCTTTCGCGCCTACTTCAGCGATGCGTTCGAGTACGATCCCGCAGCCGTCGCCAAGTTTTTGAAGGACGGAGCGACGCGGGCGTTTCTGGTTCAGCTGGCCCAGCGCTATGCGGAGACGCCGGAGTTCACCGAAGCATCGACGGAGGAGACTCTCCGCGCCTTCGCCGACGAGAACGGCATTAAGGCGGGCATGCTCATCAACGGATCGCGCGTTGCGCTGACCGGACAAGCCGTTGCGCCAAGCCTGTTCGCGGTGATGGCTGCGCTCGGCAAAGATCGCGTGGTTGCGCGGCTGGCCGCTGCGGAAGCGATTACCGTCGCAGGCTGAACATCAGCGTGCGATCACATCCACGGCAACGGGAGCTTCACGGGGGGGATAGCAGGAATTCGTATCACAGGCCTGATAACGAAGCGCGCCCTCAAACATGTGCTGTCCGGCTGTGGCCTGAATGTGCGCGCGCACGATAAATTCTCCCGTATAAACGCTCAATTTGTCGTTGGGCATCGCGGCCAGCGCGTAATCGGCACCAGCGGGAAACTCCACCGGGCCGATCTTCATGCCCGGAATCTCAGCGACGATCAGCCGGGTCGCAATCAGGCTCTTTTCGCGCGGCGTATGCGAGTTGATGTGCATTCCGGCGTTGACTTTGAAGTGCAGATCGATGACGAAATCCTTGCCCGCCGCGACGGAAACCTGCTCGGGAAAGAGATACTGTACGGCCTGCGACTTTTTGGTCTCGAAGCTGCTGCTCTGCCAGGGTAGCTTCTGTGCCCCAGCCATGCCCGCTGCCAGAATCAGCGTAACGATCCAGAGCCGCTTCACGACTGGCCCCCGCTGCCGAGAGCCTTTTTAATATCCGCCTCGATCATGTCGCGGGACGCGAGGCCGACAGTCGATGCAACCACCTTGCCACTTCGGTCGATGAAGAAAGTCGTCGGCAACCCATCGATTCCGCCATAGGGCGTCGAGACGGATGCGTCGTCAATCAGCACCGGATAATTGATCTTCAGTTGCGCGGCCTTGTTGGCTATGCCCTGTTTTTCCTGGAGCAGCTTCGCCTTATCCTCGGGGTCGAGGTCGTCTTCGGAGATGCCGAGAATTTCCAGCCCCTGGCTGGCGTATTGATTATGGAATTGCTCGAGCCACGGAATCTCGATCTTGCAGGGCGCGCACCAAGTGGCCCAGAAATCGACGATCACGGCTTTGCCCTTGTAATCGGAGAGCGAGACCTTACGCCCGGACGTATCCTTCAGCGTGAACGACGGAGCCATCTGCCCCTGGAGAGGATTTTCTGGAATATCGCCGTCAGCATCCGCCGCTTCTGCGGGTGGCGCTGACGCCGCAAGCATTGCCTGAAGCTGTCTTAGCTTGGCCTGCTCCTGCTGATGGCGCCGGTAGTTCACCACACCCGCCCAGGTCATCAGACCGAGCGCCACCAGCACCACCACAATCACCAAAGTATTTCGCTTCACCTGCTCCAAACCTCTTCTTTCGATTCTACTAGCCCAGGTGCTCTCCGCCGGGCTGCTCTGATAGCATCGACCTGTTTGACGGTTCACACTCCATCGCGGTTAGTGCGCATTGAAGCCGAGGCACTGCTGGCTCTGGCCGAGCGCCTCGACGGCCCCATGGCGGCGGCCTTCGAACGCGCGGTTGTCTGCATTTTGCAATGCGGCGAGGGGCGTGGACGCGTCGTCGTGACCGGCATGGGCAAGAGCGGAATCATCGCGCAGAAGATTGCCGCAACGCTCAGCTCCACCGGCAGCCCGGCACTGTTTCTGCATCCGGCAGAGGCCGTTCACGGCGATCTGGGCATGCTGGCAAAGGGCGACGTAGTCGTCGCGCTCTCGGCCAGCGGCGAGACTGAGGAGATCCTGCGACTACTTGCCAACATCAAACGCATCGGCGATGCGTTGATCAGCTTCTGCTGCAACATGCAGTCCACGCTTGCCCTGGCCAGCGATGTCGCGCTCGACTGCAGCGTTCCCGCCGAAGCGTGCGGGATGGGCCTCGCGCCGACCGCTTCAACAACGGCCATGCTTGCGCTGGGAGACGCGCTGGCCATTGCCGTCTCGCTGAAAAAGGGCTTTCGCGCCGAGGATTTCGCCGAACTGCATCCGGGCGGCAAGCTAGGTAAGCGGCTTGCCCGCGTGCGCCAACTGATGCACACGGGCGAGGCCATCCCGCGCGTGTCGCAAAGCACGCCCATGAAGGACGTTATCTACGAAATGTCGCGTAAAAAGCTGGGGCTCACGACGGTTGAAGAAGGCGGCAGGCTGCTGGGTATCATCAGCGACGGAGACCTGCGCCGTCTGCTCGAACGCGACGGTCCGGACAGCCTGAAGAAGACCGCCGCAGACGCAATGAATCCCCATCCACGGACCATCGACGGAGAAGAGCTTGCTGTGCGCGCGCTGAGCACGATGGAAGAGCAGAAAATTACCTCGCTGATTGTCGTGGACGCGAAGGGCGCGCTCGAAGGCGTGGTGCATCTTCACGATCTGTGGGGAACCGAGCTTATCTGAATGCTTTCGTTGAGCGGCAAAAGAAAACCCTGATCGTTCGTGGGCGATCAGGGTCGGAGGTACTAATGTCCAAAGACAAGATCAGACTAAGCTGGTGAAGGCTTCGTGTCTTGAGCCGGAAGAATGGTTTTCCTCTCCATCTTTTGGATGAGACGCGACCTTCAAGGCCAGCGCCTCAGACTGAATTAACCCGAATCATTGGCGGAAAAACACCAGAGTTTTCAAAATCACGCGAGGTTACATCCGGTTTTTCACTTCGCGCTGCCATCGGGCGTAGGCTAATCCTTCAATGTCAGCGTGATCTTTCGCGAATCTCCACCGGCAGAGACCATCGCAATTTCGCCATTGCTGCGATTCACAATGCTGGAAAACTTCTCGCCCCACTCGACCAGCACGATGCTGTCGGGCCCGGAGAGATCGTCGAGTCCCAGCGTCTCGAGTTGGCGTTCTCCCTCAATTCTGTAGAGGTCGAGGTGATAAAGCCTGACCGGTTCACTGTCGCGGATGCCGTCATACTCGTGAATTAGCGTGAACGTCGGGCTGGTCACCTCGTCAGCATCGGCAGCGTCAAGCGCCTCGGCAATCCCCTTCACCAGCGTCGTCTTGCCCGCGCCCAAGTCGCCGCGCAGAATCAAGAACTTTGGCGGAGCGAGCAGCTTCGCAATCGCGCGGCCAGCGTCGATGGTTTCGTCCGCGCTGGCCGTCTCGAATTCGCGAATTTTGGCGTCCGCTGGTCCGCTCATCGTATCGCGTTCCCGAGTTCGGGAAGTTGCCTCGTCAACCCCTGCAGCCAGACATATCCAGCCTCATCCTCGGCGCGAAAGCGAAAGGCGCGCCAAAGGTGCGCCACTACGTCGGTGGCCAGCAGAGTGTGCTCATCTTGCTCGCGCAACGCGAAATCCGCTGCCCGCCCATGCAGATACACCGCAGCATTCACGGCATCTGCCCAGCGGTCAGGATACTGCGCCACCATCGCCGCCACGATTCCAGTAAGAATGTCGCCGCTGCCGCCCTTCGCCATCCCCGGGTTGCCCGTAGTGTTCACGGCAATCTCTCCATCGGGATGCGCGATCAGCGTGCGCCATCCCTTCAGCACCACCGTGACTTGTGCTTCATGGCGAACTCGCGCGCCAGTGGCTCGCGGTTTGCCTGCACTTCCTCTGGTACTGATTCCTGCCAGCCGCGCCATCTCCCCGGGATGCGGCGTCAGCACCATCGTTCGCCCGCTGCCGTCAATCTTCTCCGGATGCTTCGCCAGGATATTCAGCGCGTCCGCATCAAGCACCAGCGGAGCCTTTGGTCTTTTCCATCAGCGCAAACAGCAAATTCCTGCCTCCGGACTCTGCCCCAGCCCCGGCCCGACCGCCAGCACCGTTTTCTTCTCCACAGATCGTCGAAATCGATTGCCTCCGCGATCGATGGCGCCTGCCGCATCCTCCGGCAGAGGAATCGTCATCAGCTCCGGCGCAATGCCAGCAACAATGGGCAGAATCGACGATGAGACAGCAGCCGTAACCAGCCCCGCGCCCGCCCGCAACGCTGCCAGCGAAGCCATCGACGGCGCGCCCGACTTGCCCTTCGCGCCGCCCATGACCAGCACGTGCCCAAACATGCCTTTGTTGCTGTCGGCATTGCGCGCCGCGCGCGCAATCGCCGCCGAATGCCCCCGCCCAAGTCAAATTCAGGCTGGACTGGATTGCTGCTTCCGGCGAACCGATCGGCGCCACCACAATTGGCCCATAAACTACTGGCGGTGAGATTTCCGCATACATGCGCCGAGCTTGGGTGCGGTAAAGGTCACCACGGCATCCGCGCGATAAGCGCCTTCAACGGCGAATTCGCGCGAGTCCGCGTCCCATCCGGAAGGCAGATCGACCGCGATAACCGGCGCAGAAAGAGCATTCACGCGGTCACGCAGCGCCGCAGCCACTCCGCGCAGTGGTGGCTTGAAAGCCGGTTCCAACAACGGCGTCCAGCAATAGATCGGCCTCTTCCAGCAGCACCTTCACTTCGGGCGATCGAGCGACTCCTCATCCGGAGCAAGCACTGGGACAATCCCCATCTCCTCGAACGCCGTCTTCGCATCGCCATTCAGATCGTCTGGATTGCCAAGCAGCAGCACGCTAACCTCTTTTTTGCGAGTAACCGCCAGCAGACGCGCCGCTACAAACCCGTCACCGCCGTTGTTTCCCTTGCCGCAAAGCACAGTAACGCGTCTGGCGAGCAGAAAAATTCACTTCCCACAAAGCTTGGCGACGGCCTCGCCCGCATGACGCATCAGGCTAATCGAAGCAACGCCGAAGTGTTCCGTTGTGGCGCGGTCGGCGACGCGCATTTCTTCGGCTGTCAAAATCAGCATCCGGTCCGCATCCTGAAAGTGTTACGGATCAATTCTTGTATCACCATACTCTTTCAGATGGCCGAAATCCTTGCCCGCCGATGAAACCGTTGGGGCTTTTTTGCGAACGACAAAGGCCCAGATGCATTCGCCTCTGAGCCTTGTATCTTTATCCTAAATTCCCGCGTTTTCCGGCTTGCAGGCGAGGTGAAAACAGCCAGTTACTGGTTGATGCCGACCGCAGTCGTAGCTGTTTGCTGGTCAGTCGGCTGCTTCGCTGCAAAATAGCGCTGGTCTAACAGATCGCGGTAAAAGTGGCCGGCCAGCTCTGCCGCCTTAGGCCCAAAAGTCGGGCGTCCGCCTTCGAGGAAGAAGACGGTGACGATTCGGCCATATTGGGTGTCGGCGTAGGAGGCGAACCACCCTAGGCGCGTGCCATTGTTGGAGCAGGTTCCGGTTTTACCAAGCACCGGGAACTGGGTGAAGCTCGTCCGGAGCGAGCGGGCTGTGCCGTAATCGACCGCACCTGCCATTCCGTCCTGAATTTCGGGAATGAGCGGCTTGATGTCGAGAGTGCGCTTGATGCGCGGCTGGAAATTCAGAACCTCGTCCGGGGTCGTGGGGTGCTGGAGATAGTAGAGCGTTCCGCCGTTGGCGATAGCCGCGACCAGCGCGCCCAGTTGAAGCGGCGTCATCGAAATGCTCTCACCGAAGGAACACATGCGACCGACACCGCCGCGATCTGCGGGAAGCGGTTCATCGGGATAGACTCCGAGATGCTCGCCGGGAATATCGTAGCCGGCCAGCTCGCCCAAACCAAATTCGTTCGCGTAGTGACGCACGCGATCGAAACCAAGCTGGCGTCCCAGAACCTCAAAGTAAGCGTTGACGGAGTGCGCCAGCGCCTCAGTCAAATTCAAGCGATAAGAGCCGCCGAGATCAACCGGTGTATCCTTTGTGATGATTCCTTCTTCAAGGGCCGCCAACGCCACAGAAATCTTGATTGTCGAGCATGGTTCGGCTCCGCTTGAAAGCGCCAGCTTCTGGTTGACCATCGCCAGGATGCGCCCGTCGCTCGGGTCGATGGCAACCACCGTTCCGTTCATATTGCCGAGTGCATCAATTGCGGCCTGGCGCACGACCGGATCTTCTCCAGTAGTGATGTCGCCTTGCGTAAGATCGGAGGAATCAGTAAACGAGCTGGCATCGAAGTGCTCATACTCTGCCGCGGCGAACCGCTCGAAACCAGCACGGCGCAGGCGCGCAGAAGGTGAGCCATAGCCGGCGCGTATAAACCACACGGCTGCTGTGCTGCAAGTGGCGGATGTGACTCTGCGCGGTGGCCGACTCATGGACATGCGCGCGGTGACGAACGATGATGGTGTGTGACAGTCGTCGTACTGTCCAGGGCGGACAACGGAAGAGGCAGCGCCAGAAAGCCTGGCGAGCACGAAATAGAGAATGCGTCTCATCGATAAATCAACCCTGTGGCCAGACAACTCTGCTTAATCTTACGCACAGAAACAGCCTGAAAAGCCGGCTAAGCGTTCCTTTTGATGTTGGGGTTTCCACTTCGGGATATCCGTTCCCGATTGGGAAACCAACGCCGTAAAGAATTCAAACACAAAATTCGTAAATGGTTCTTCCAAAATGATATTTTGCAGTCGATCTGCAAGCACCACGTTAACTTTTACTTCATCTTAACCCGATCTTCCGTCCAGCGAAACGAAAAATCTCGGTTTTATAGTCCGCCTCTCCGCATAAACGCCGGAATATCCAGATTTTCTCCGTGTTCGTCCTCATGCGGCGCGACATCGGCCACTGCAACCGCCGCCGGTTCGACTTGAACACGTTTTCGGCCAAGGGCTCCCCTGCGACGCTTCCTGAAGCATCCCCGGCAGCTTCGTGCGCTAGTCTCAAAGACAGGCTCGTTTTCAATGGTTTCCCGGCGCACCACGGAGACAAACACTGGATCTTCATCGATCCTCTTCTTCGCTTGCAAATCGCGGAGCGGCGGGACGGCCGCCCAAATCTACATGCGGAACGGCGGGATCGCGCAGCGCGGCGTTCAACATGCGGTCGCGGCGCTCCGGCATCTCTTGCCGGAAGCCCGTGGCGATGACCGTGATCTTCACTTCGTCGCCCATCGTCTCGTCGAGCACGGCTCCGAAGATGATGTTCGCGTCCTCGTGCGCCGAGTTCTGAATCAGTGATGAGGCCTCATTGACCTCGCTCAACTTCAGAGAACTGGATCCGCTAATGTTGATCAGGATGCCGCGCGCGCCGTCGATGGCTCCGGCTTCGAGCAACGGCGACGCCATCGCCGCCTGGGCCGCTTCCACGGCGCGGTTCTGGCCGCTGCGCACCGCTGTGCCCATAACCGCGTAACCCATTCCTGCCATCGTGGTTTTTACATCGGCAAAATCGCGGTTGATGATGCCGGAAATCGTAATAATGTCGGAGATTCCCTGCACGCCCTGGCGCAGCACGTCATCGGCAATGCGGAAGGACTCGAAAAATCCCGCGTCCTTGGCTACGGCCAGCAGCTTCTCGTTGGGGATCACGATCATCGTGTCCACGCTATCGAGCAGCTCCTGCATGCCGCGCTCGGCCTGGGCCATGCGGCGCTTGCCCTCGAAGCTGAAGGGCCGCGTAATCACGGCGACAGTGAGCGCGCCCATTTCGCTGGCGAGCGACGCAATCACCGGAGCGGCACCCGTGCCGGTTCCTCCTCCGAGACCTGCCGTAACAAAGACCATGTCCGCGCCTTCGAGAGCCTCGATGATCTTTTCCGAATCTTCGAGCGCTGCCTTGCGCCCTACATCGGGGTTTGCGCCCGCCCCGAGGCCGCTCGTAAGCCGCGTGCCCAGTTGCAGCTTGACCGGAGCCTGCGACAGTTGCAGCGCCTGGCGGTCGGTATTGGCGGCGATAAACTCCACGCCCTCGAGGCGAGCCGCGATCATGCGGTTGACGGCATTACCGCCGCCGCCGCCGACGCCGATGACCTTGATCCTGGCTCCGCGCGGAACCTCGTCCTGATACTGAATACGAATTTCGTCTGGCTGATGCATCGGCTTCGACTCCTATAAGCTTCCGGCAAAAATGGCGCGCAGTTTGGCGCGCAGGCTATGGTCTTCCGCCGCCCGTATGACGCTGGTGCGGTGGGTGTACAGCAAGGTTCCGATCAGTGTGGCGCACTCGGGCTGCGCCAGTTCCTCAGGCATCCGCGACAAGCGGCACAGGCGAACCGATGCGGGCGGGTACGCGCAGCAGGCTTTCGGCCACGTCAAGCAGCCCGGTGAGACGCGCTCCGCCTCCGGTCATGACACAGCCCGCGCCGAGCGCCTCAAGCACACCACCCTGTCGCAAATTGTCGCGCAACATGTGGAAGAGCTCGCGGGCGCGCGGCTCCAGAATTTCACTTACCAGCCGCTGGCGCACCATGCGCGGCTCATAGCCCGGCATGCCGCGCAATTCGATCTCGGTCGACTGCGAGACAGAGGTTACGACGGCGTGGCCGTATTCGCATTTGATCCATTCTGCCTCAGGAGGGGTAATATGCAGGCCCACGGCAAGATCATTGGTAAAGTGATCGCCACCAATCGGAATCACCGACGTGTGCGCCACCGAGCCCTCGAAAAAGACGATCAGTTCGGTCGAGCTTGCGCCAATATCGACGAGACAGACGCCTAGCTCGCGCTCATCGGCGGAAATAGTGGACTCGGCTGCGGCAATCGCCTCAAAGACTGATTCCGTTACATCAAGTCCCGGCCTTGTTGGCGCAGGTCACGATGCTTTGGATGGCGCTGGCCGAGCAGGTGGCAATGTGCAGATTCACCTCAAGGCGGCTGCCCACCATACCGACCGGGTCGTGAATGCCCGGCTGATCATCGAGGATGAACTGCTGTGGAAGCAGATGCATGACTTCACGGTCATTGGGCAGTGAAACCGAGCGCGCGCGGTCGACAGCGGCGCGCACATCTTCGCGAGTAATCTCGCGGAGCCGCGCGCCCAGACTGATCCCCCCGCGGCTGTTCACTCCCCGCACATGCGGCCCGCCGACGGCGATAACGCAGCGCTCGATGACCGCATCTGCGCGCTTTTCAGCCAGCGTGGTGGCCTTGTTGATCGAGTCAACAGCAGGCGAGAGTTCGGCAATCAGACCCTTGCGCATCCCTGCCGCGTCGACAATGCCGTGGCCGCGATAGCGCAGCGCGCCATCATTCAATTCGGCGACGAGCATGCGCGTCTTCGAGCTTCCGGCGTCGAGCACGGCAATCAAATTTTCCGCCTGCTGGCTCATCGTCTCTTCCTTGGGGCATGCTTTTGGAGAGCCGCCGCGTGTTTTTTCGTAGCAACCTGTTTGACCGACGGCGCCGGTGCCGCAGCCGAAGCGCCGGTGGTCTGGCCGTTGCTTTCGGCAGGCGCGTCGCCGGTCATCTTCAGCACCACCTCGCTGTCATAGCGCAAATCAACCGACTCAAGCTGGGGATACTGCTGTTCCCATTCACTGCGATGGGCCTGGTAGATGCGATAGCGCGCCAGAAAATTCGCATGACCGAAGTGCAGTAAAAGATCACTCGATTTCACGGGCAATGTCACGCGCACGTCTTCGGGATCGGAGAGGTCCACCTCGCTCAGGTTCGAGGAAAGATGCTCGCCGCTGGAGTCGAGCGCGGCAACGAACTTCTGGTAGAGCTGCATGCGATGGCCGCGTATCGAAAGCGGATCGCCGAGGTTGATGCCAGTTACGACCGGGAACGAATAATGCTTCGCCGCCATCATTACCGGTGGCATATCGAGAATGACGCCCGCCGCATCGACCAGCTTGATCCGGTCTCCAATTCGAACAAAGGCCACTGGAGTGCGCTCGCGCACGGTCACGCGCAGTTGATTGGGCAGGATGCGCATGATCGTCGCGCGTTCCACCCACGGAATCTGCTCGAGCTCGGCGCGCCGCTCGCGCGAGAGGGATGTAGAAGATGTTGCGGCCAATATCCGAGCCGAAGACTGAAAGCAGGTCGTCGCGGGTCAACTGGCTGTTGCCCACGGTTTGAACGGAGTCGGATGAATCAATGCGGAAGCGTGGATCGTGGTCAAAGAAATGCCGCACGGCAAGAGCCGCCGCGGCCGCTGCAACGATCGCCGCCACCACAAGAGTAAGCGCGGCGATGCGGCCCCAGCGCGTCTTCGTCCACGTAGGCAGGACGCCTTTGCGGATGGGAACGCGGCGGCGGATGCGCACGTCACCGGAATCGCCAGCGCGCTTCGCCGGGAATCTATCGGCAAAGTTGTCTGGAAGGAACTCCTTATCGACGCGGGTGCGGGATGAGGAGGCCGGGCGCAAGAGATCGGGCTCGTCTTCGACGAGCATCGTGCCACGGCTTTTGTATACGTCAGTTTTTGCCACGGCCGAGCCAGGTCGTGAGAGTCGCCACTAGTGACTATAGCGTGCCGACCCCTGTGAATCGCAGGACGAATCAGAGGAGGAATCAAATCAGGAACAGGGTTAGTTACCCGCTCCTCAGGCATTCTGCCTGGCTAATGCCCGGCGCAGCACCTTCTCCAACGCGGCTTTCTGCTCTGCGTACTCCGCTTCGGACAACTTGCCTTCCAGTCGCTCGCTTTCCAGCGCGAATAGCTCTTCTTTGAGCGCGGACAGGACCGTATTCGGATTGGCGGATGGCGCGGGGCGTGGGAATAAGCGACGATGCAATCGGCTCAACAGCGATCGTTTCCGACGGCTTGGCGCGCAGGAAGAATGCCGCGGCGATCACCAGAACCAGCGCGAGTCCGCTCAAGATCCACCACTTGTATTTCTGCAGCGGGTCGGGGGTATCGATGGGATTGGCGAGCCCGCCTCCCGGCCGGTTCTCGTTTCCAGCGGAGGCGGCTTGCCCGCCATTTCCCTGGTCGCCGGGGGCGCTGGCTCCCGTCTGCTCCGAGTCGCGCGGCATTGCGCCGGTGCCCGAGACAGTGAAGACCAGAGACTGCGATGGCAGCACGTTCTTGGCAAGATAGGTCTGCGCATTCGCGTCGACATCGGCGGCCCGGAACGGCGCGCCGCCTTCAAAGGTCATGCTCTTTGGCAGCATCACGGCGATGTTTTCCGTGGGCAGTGCAATGCGGGGCGTGAATTTGTAGCTGCCGTTATAGGGAAGGGTGTAGCTCAGCTGGAAGCGCGTCTCTCCGGGGCGCACGGGGAAAACGAAGGCATAGTGGCCTTTGTCGGCCTGCGGCATGGGAGACGAGGACACCGGCATCCCCTCCGGGCCGGCCGCCGCCGAGGCTTCAATCTTCGCATCGGGCGGCAGATAGATTTGGTAGGCCTGTGCGCTGAACTGCGTGCGGGGAGGATCCGATGCGTTTTTGACGAAATAGTTCTGGATCACATGCAGCCCCTGCGGACCGGCCTCGATGCGCATCACATCGGCCTCCGTCGAGACGCCCTCCACCTTCGCCCCCACGTCATACACCGTCACGTTTACGTTCGTGGTGCCCGGCGGCAGCGGCTCAAAATAAGCCGCCTTCTGGTGGTCCACCCGGATCAGGTGCATGTTGTTATCCGGCACATCAATTGAGAAGTGCCCATGCGCGTCAGTCTTCGTTCGCGCCGCTTCCTGCATCCCCTGCACGAACGCGATCAGAACGACGTCGTCTCCTGCAGCAGGCTTGTTGGTTGTTTTGTCGACGACGTTGCCGGTTACTGTGGCGGCATGCGCGGTGAGCGAGACTAAAAGCAGTGCAACCGCGCCCAAACTCGAGACGACCTTCATGTTTTTCCTTGCCATTTATTGTTAGCGGGATGGTTCACGGTTCTGCGCTTCGAGCAGGTCGATTTCGGCGAGCACGCCGGCTGCTTCGCTCTCGAGCGTATTCTGTTGCGCGGCATAGTCCTCTTGAACATATTTTCCTGAACGATACTCGAAGTTGAGGTCGCGCAGATTGTCGTATAGAACTTCCTTGCGTTCGAGCAGGTATTCGAGACGTGTCTTCTGATGCTGCGCCTCGACGTGGCGTTCAGGATAGAAGACGTAAAAGAGGATTCCCAGCAGCAGGAGGCCGCAGCCAAGAGTAATCACAGTTGAGTCTCCCTTCGGATTTTTTCGCGCATCGCCTGGAATCCCGCATCGCGCTCGACCGGCGGAAGCGCAGCAGCGCGACGACGCCAGCGGCGCACGAGCACAACCGTTCCCAGGATGCCAAGAAGCAGCAGCGCGGGGGGCACGATCCAGGCAACCATGTTGAATTTGGTGAGCATGGGCGCGGCCAGCACCGTCGGCCCGTATTCGTTCTGAAACGCGATGAGAATTGCGTTATCGCTGTCTCCGTGATCGATGGCTGCCTGGAGTTCTCCGCCTTCGCGCGCCAAGTCGGGGCAGCCGAGATGATTGCACTGCAGCAGAACCTGGCCGCAGCCGCAGGTGCACATCATTTTGTGACCCAGATCGTCATAGCGGGCTGCATTGTCCGACGCGCCCATCACCAGAACGGCCATCACACACACGGCCAGGCACGAGGCGACACACTGAGCAACGACGCGTCCGGCATGGGAAAACATTCGCATCAGTCACCACCCTGCGCGGTTACCGCTTCCGGATGAGCGGGTACCCGAACGCGGCTGGCTGCGAGCGCCGCGGACATATTCGGCACCAGCGCGACCGCCGTTCCAAAGACAATGATCGCGACGCCGATCCATATCCAGGCCACCAGCGGGTTGAGAAAAACCCTGATAATCGGCTGCCCGGTGTCCGGATTCTTGCCGGCGTAGACGATGTAAAGATCCCACGCGAGGGTTGAATGGTTGGCAACCATGGTTGAAGGCTGCTGGCTGGCCGTGTAGAAGCGCTTCTCCGGAGCCATCTTCGTCACCAGCTTGCCGTCGCGATAGACATTGAGCAGCGCGAACTCGGTGTCGTAGTTGGCGTTCGAGTCCTGCGAATAGCTCTCGCACTCGACTCGATACGGCCCAATGTTCATGCTCTGGTGGAAGCCCAGTTCCTGCTCTTGGGTCTGGTTGAAGGCCTGTCCGGCAATGCCGATAAAAATGACGACCACGCCGAAATGAACAATGTATCCGCCATAGCGGCGCGTGTTGCGACGCGTGAGCTGAACGATGGACGCGAAGAGATTCTTGCCGGTATTTCGCGAAATCACTGCCGCGCCGCGCAGGAACTCCGAGCCGATGGCGGTGACCACCAGCGCCGCCAGCGAAAAGGCGACGAAGGCGTAGAACGAGCCTTGATGATCGGTGGTGAAAATCTCCCACGGATGCACGCCACACGCGATAACAACGATGCCGGTGACGATTGCAGCAACAACCGGCAGCACAAAATTCTTGCGAATGCTCCTGAACGATGAGCTGCGCCATGCCAGCAGCGGGCCAATCGCCGTAAGGAACAGCAGAAACAGCCCGATGGGCACGGCTACGCGGTTATAGAACGGAGCGCTGACCGTAACTTTATTCCCCACCACGTATTCCGATAGGATGGGAAACAGCGTTCCCCACAGCACCGTGAAGCAGGCCGCCAGCAGAACCAGATTGTTGAACAGGAAGCTGGATTCGCGCGAAACCAGCGACTCAATTTTATTGTCGGCCTTCAGATGGTCGCGTTGCAGGATAAACGTAAACAGGCAGACCGAAAGCACAATGATGAGAAAAACCCAGAACCAGGTTCCGATGGGAGACTGCGCAAAGGCGTGGACGGAACTCACCAGGCCAGACCGCGTAAGCAGCGTACCAAAAATCGCCAGCATGAAGGTCGAGAAGATCAGCCAGACATTCCAGGACTTCATCATGCCGCGCTTCTCCTGCATCATTACCGAATGCAGAAAGGCGGTGCCCGTGAGCCAAGGCATGAGCGAGGCGTTCTCGACCGGATCCCATCCCCAATAGCCGCCCCACCCGAGCACGGAATAGGCCCAGTGCGCCCCAAGAAAGATTCCGCAGGTGAGAAAGAGCCACGTCACCATCGTCCATCGACGCGTAATGTGGATCCATTTCTCGCCCGGATAGCGCATCATCAGCGCGCCCAGCGCAAAGGCAAACGGCACCGCGAATCCGACATAGCCCAGATACAGCATCGGCGGATGAATCACCATCTCCGGATACTGCAAGAGCGGATTCAGCCCGAAGCCATCCTGCGGGACCGGTCCGCTCACCAGGGAAAACGGCATGGCGGCGAAATTGAGCAGCAGCAGGAAGAATATCTGCACGCCAGCAAGAATCGTCGAGGCATACGCCGTCAGCTTGACATCGACCTTATGGCGGACGCGCAGCACAAATCCGTAGGCCGCCAGCAGCCACGCCCAGAGCAGCAGGGAGCCCTCCTGCCCGGACCAGAGCGCGGCAAATTTATACGGGCCGGGCAAAGCGCGGTTGGAGTGGTGCAGGATGTAGGACACGGAAAAATCGTTCGCGAAAGCGCACCATACCAGCGCAAAAGCCGCAGCGGTGGTAGCGATAAAAGTGCCGATGCCGGCACGCCGCGCTGTTTCAGCCAGACGTTCGGGCGCTACGCGGCTGCGCGCTCCGGTGGCAATCTGGCGAAGGGCGATTCCTCCAGCCAGAAGCGTGTACACGCTGAGAGCAAGAGCGAGTAGGAGAGCGAAACTGCCAAATGTAGGCATGAGATGAACAAAACTATTGTCGCAGACCGCAGCAGAAAACGGCAATGATGCGCGGGATAAGTGTGGAATCAGGCGGTTCTTGTAAGCGGCGGTTCAAGCAGCGACTTCAGCGAGCGCTATCAATTGATCGGGTGCCAAGGGCTTCACACGGAAGACAACATGCAAACCCTCATATTCCGACTCCACGTCAGGAAATCCGCTGAGCACAACCACGGGGACAGAAGGCAACCGGTGCCGCAGCCGGGCAACAAACTCTGGGCCGTTCATTCCGGGCATGCAGTGATCGGTAATGACCAGCGCGATTGAGCCGACCAAGGTGGCATCTTCAAGCATGGCCAACGCTTGCGAGGCACCGGACGCAAGCTCGACGGGACGGCCGGTTCTTAAGAGGATACTTCGGCGAGTGCTGGCCTGAACGGCGTTGTCGTCAACAAGAAGAATATCGGCAGTCATTCGCGGTCAATCGATTTATTACAGAAATCTATTCTAAACGTGATGCGGGAAAACCGGAAAAAGTTGGCTTAGGGACCTTCTAACCTATAACCGCCGGGATTGCAAGGTTACTAAAGGCCATCCTCCTTATGGCGACCAGCCGACCGACCCGCTCCCAAACCGAAATCAGGTAAGAAAAGAAAGAGGGGACGGCCTTCGCCGTCCCCTTTTCGTTGTATTGTTTCCGGTTAGAAGCTGAACTTCCCGGTGAGCTGGATCAGACGAGGCGAAGCATCGCCGCCGAGGAACGAGCCCAGGATGGATGTTGGCGTGTTCACGGTGCTCGAAATGATTCCATATGGTTGGCCGGGTGCGCCGGATCGATATTGCTGTTCGCATTACCGAAGTTCGGATGGTTGAAAATGTTAAAGAACTGTGCTCCGAGCTTCAGGTGAGCCGATTCCCAATGAGGAATCCCGAAGCTCTTTGTGATGGCGAGATCCGAATCGGTGTAGCTCGAACCATAAATCGCGTTGCGGCGACCCTGACCGAGAGCAGTGGGTTCACCGAACGAAGAGACGAAGGAGCAGGGAGGCGGCTGCGGGATTAAAGGTCCCTGCGGGCCCGTAGATGCTGTGGTTCGCTCCACCGCAGTGGTTGTTCTTGATCGGCGCGATCTGCTGGGCAAACAGCCACTGCACCATAGAACGGGATGCCCGCTGCGACAGTGTCTGCCGTGACCGAGAACGGAAAGCCGGCATTGTGGAAGACGGTGCCGGAGAACTCCCAGCCGTCGGTAAGAACCCTGGGGCCTCCCCAATAGGGAACAGGGAGCACATAGCTGGCGCTGACGTAGTGACGGGTGTCGTAATCGGAGTTGCCATAATTCTGGCTGAAGTTGGTAGGATTGGTCGGATACTCGTAGATACTCGAGCCAGTGTTGCCGTTGAATGGATCGAATCCGCCATTGGAAATCTCATCCAGCGCGTGACTATAGACCTAGTTGAGTTGCAGGGTAAGCCAGTGTGCACGGTTGACCAACGATGGTGACCAGGCCGTTGTAGTTGGAAGTGCCTGCGCTGTAGACCTGGTTAACAGAACCAAAATTCTGATTCGGGACCGACGATGGGAGACCGCCAAACCCAAAAGCGTTCACGTTGAAGGCCTGAATCGGCTGGTGATAGGTATGGTTGCCCACATAGCCCACCGACAGGGCCGCCGTTTTCGTCAATTGTTGCTCGACGGTCAGACTCCACTCCTCATAGGTGGGGTAGTTGATATGGTTAACCGCAGTCATGATGCTGGGCGGGCTGAATCCCGGAACGGCAGAGAGACTGTTGAGCGTGGCGCCATGGAGGAAGCCGGCGGTAAACGCCGCATTAGAAGCTGCAGCGACTCCGGCCGCGCTTCCGGCAGAGGTGGGAATCAGTTGGTAGCCCGCTGCAGGCGCATTGCCTCCAGGGTTAAAGTTCTGGCTGAGAATCGTAAACGGAACGTTGGTAGGAGCGTTGTTCAGGAATGAGTCGGCGATTTGGCCAGGGAAGGCATCGGCAAACATCCCGAAGCCGGCGCGAACGGGTCGTGTGCGAGTCAGCGCCAACGGGGAGTGTAGGCAAAGCCGACACGCGGTTCGTAGCCAAGCACCTGAAGGCTATTAAAGGCCTGATGCTGGCCGTACTTGATTAGGTTTTGATACGGCGTGTCGGCAGACGTGCTGACGGTAGAAAAGTCGCCGGGCAACCGGGCGAAGCAGTTCGTGCTGCAAATAGGGTTGGAGTCATGCTCGAAACGCATGCCATAGGTAACAGTGAGGTTAGGCTTCACCTTCCACTGATCCTGAATGTACCAGCCCATGGCATACAGAGCTACCGGTTGCGTGGACCGTTGAGGGAACTGCTGAAACCAATGGTCAGTCTGACCGTTCTGGAAGGATGACATTCTCAGTTCAAGGCAACAGCCTCAGGCGAGGCGGTGTATTCCGAAGGGCTGTAGTCGGTGACATCGTTGCGGCGCATGGTCCAGCCGAACTGGAAGTTGTGGTTGCCATGATTCCAGTTCACATCGTCAGTGAACTGGTAGCCGGTAACGTTGCGTCCCTGCGGCCAGATAATGTCCAGGCCGCCGGGCCATGCGGCAGTGCCATTGTTGCCCAGATCGCCATCCGCGAAAATCAGCGAAAAGGGCGCGATCTGGGTGGCCGCGGCCAGACTGGTGTTGGTGAAGATGGCGCGATAGTAAATTGCGGCGAATAGGAACTGGTTGGTGACGTTGGGGCTGAAGGTGTGGGTCTCATTCAACTGCCCCTGATATTGCGGCTGAGGGCTGTCGGCATTGAAGATGGGGTTGAGAAAGCTGGTGTAAGTCGCCTGCAACCCTTTATCGACTTCGAAGTGGCCAAAAAGATGGTTTTTGTCGCTGAACGACTGATCGATACGCGCCGGTCATTAACCATTCGTGGGTGAAATTGCCCGCATGGCCACGGAACAGAACCGTGCCGTATCCGCCGGAAGTGGAGTCGGGCGTGGACACCATTGCGTTGGCACGGCCCGGGGCATTGTTGTACAGATTAAAGATTTGTTATATCCGGCAATCTCGTCTGCGTGTCCATCGGCGGCCAGATTTGCCAGGGTCTGGGCCTCGTAGCTGGCATCGGGCGCATAGACATTGGCGCTGGTAGGAAGGACAAGGCGCAAGCCTTCGTAGTTGAAGAAGAAGAAGGTCTTGTCTGCGAAAATTGGTCCGCCGATGGCCGCTGCCCACTGGTTGACGTTGTCGAAATTCTTCGGTGTGCCGGTCTGGTTAAGGAAGAAGTCGTTGGCATTCAGGGAACTTCCGTTCCACCAGTACGCGCGTTGCCGTGGAACTTGTTCGATCCGGAGCGGGTGATCTCGTTGATCTGCGCGCCGCCCAGTCCGCCGAAGGAGGCGTTGTAGGCGTTGGAGATGACGGAAACGTCTGAAACGTCATTGTTGCCGAGCAGCAGGTTGGACGCGCCGGAATTGTTGACGTTCAGAAAGGGGTCGTTCTCATAACCGCCATTGACGGTAAAGGTGTTCGAAGTGGCGGGCAGACCGAAGGCCGAGAAGTTACCGTAGCCGCTTCCCGTATTCATGACAGTGCCGGGAGCGGTCTGGGCGACAAAGGTAAGGTCGTTGCCGGGATTGGGCAGAGCTCTGCACCTGCTGCTGCTGAAGGTTGTGCTGAGGTCAGCCGCTTCGGTGTGCAGGAGCGGTGCGGCCGCAGTAACTTCGACCGTCTGTGAGGCCGAACCAAGGGCGAGCTTCACATCGGCGGAAGCTGACGGTTCCAAGTGTGACGGTAACGGGCATAGAGGCCTGTTCAAAACCGGCGGCTGTTCACAACCAGCGTATAGTCGCCCGGTTTCAGAAGAGGGACGCGATAAGAACCCTCCGCATTCGTCGTGACGACCTGTGCAGCTCCCGTCGCCTTGCTGGTTACTGTAATTGTGGCATTGGGAACCGCGGCACCTGTAGGATCTGAAACGGAGCCAGCAATGTCACCGGAGATGAGCGACTGTGCCCTGAGGCTTCCAGGCAGCACAAAAGCACACAGCGCTGCCAGACCCAGGACAAGGATACGTGCTGAATAATGCGCCCGCTGATTTTTCATGTTAGGTACAGGTTGCAATTCCCTTACCGTTTCGGCCTGGGAAATGCCCGCGAGGTGAAACTATGCAATCCAAACAACTTGCTGAGGGTACGCCTAGCCTCGGGTCGCGCATTGTACATTGCGAGTTAATAAATTCGTACAGCAAAATGAACCTCGAATCCCAAAAATCATACGATCCGTCTTAAATCTGCGACAACTCTGCCCCATTTCCGGGAGAGCGGGCACACTTACCCTTTTTTTCGAAACTGTCATTATTTCGAAACGGTCAGCGGAATCGGTCGATAATGGTGATTGCAGCCGTGAAAGGAGCGGATCCAATGAACACTCTCAAAACAGCATTTCTCCTCACCGGCCTGACCTTGCTCTTAGTCCTCGCCGGCGAATACTTTGGCGGACGCAACGGCATGATTCTGGCCTTTCTCATCGCCGCCGGCAATGAATTTCTTCAGCTACTTCTACTCCGACAAGCTGGCCCTCAAGATGTACAGTGCGCAGCCGGTTACGCGCGAGCAGCTTCCTCGCGTCTATCAGGTCGTCGAGCGCATGACCCAGCGCATGGGTCTGCCCATGCCCAAAATCTACGTCATCCCCACCGACTCGCCCAATGCTTTCGCCACCGGGCGCAATCCGCAGCATGCGTCTGTCGCCGTAACCCACGGCATCCTCGGACCTGCTCAACGATGAGGAGCTCGAAGGCGTGCTGGCGCATGAGCTTGGTCATGTGAAAAATCGCGACATCCTCACCAGCTCCATCGCCGCAACGCTCGCCGGAGCCATCACCCTGCTCGCCCGCATGGGCGTCTGCGCTTCCATGTTCGGCGGCTACGGCGGCGACCAGCCGTGACCGCCGCGGCGGAGGCGGACTTGGTGCTTTGCTCATGCTCATTCTGGCTCCCATCGCGGCGCTACTGATTCAGCTGTGCGGTATCGCGCTCGCGTGAATACGAGGCCGACGCCACGGGCGCGCACATCACCGGCAATCCTTATGCGCTGGCCAGCGCGCTTGAAAAGCTGGATGCCTACTCGAAGCGTCTGCCAATGGCAGCTTCGCCTTCGAATGCGCACCTGTTTATCGTGGCTCCGGTCATCAGCGCGCGCGACCTGGCGAGCTTGTTCTCAACGCATCCGCCGATCCCGAAACGGATTGAGCGGCTGATCGGGCGGTCCAGCGTGTACGGGGTAGAAAGTAAATGAGAACTGCAATCCGCGCATTGATCCTGCTACTCATCGTTCTCTGGCTGGGCGGAGTTCTGTTTTTCCCCGTCGTCGCAGCAACGGCCTTCGGATGGCTGCCCGATACGCATGCCGCCGGAACCATCGTCGCGAAATGCCTGCGCTGCTGCACTATGAAGGACTGTTCTCCGGCACGCTAATCGTGGTTCTGCTTCTGGTGGCGCAGACCATAAAGGCACTGCCGCGCAGCGTTGCGGCTCCGGTCGTAATGACGCTCATCATGCTCGGGCTCACTGCGTACTCGCAGTTCTCCATCATCCCGCGCATGGAGAATATCGCATCGCGGCGGGCGGAGCCATCGATGCCGTCCCGCCGACCGATCCGAACCGCATGGCCTTCAACAAGCTTCACGGCGTCTCGGAGAGGGTGGAAGAAGGCGTGCTGCTTGCGGGAATAGTGCTGGTAATCCTCGTGGCTGCGAATTATCCGGCGGTCGAGGAACGAGCGGCTCTGAACCGCGAACTGGCTTATCATCAAGGATTGGCGTGCAACGTTGTTTCGGACCGGTACGCTGAACTTTCTTTCATAGGACAAGCATGAAGACCGGCATTATCGGCCTGCCACAGGTGGGCAAGACTTCCCTGTTCAGAATCCTACCAAGGCGAAGGTGGAAGACCGCGGCTACTCCAATCCGCGCGAGGCGCATCTGGGCGTGGCCAAGGTTCCGGACGAGCGTCTGGACAAGCTCGCCGCGCTCTACAACCCCAAGAAAATGCATCTACGCCACGGTCGAATACGCCGACGTCGCGGCCATCGGCCAGGAGGCGCTCAAGGAGACCGCCTTCCTCACCAACCTGCGCAATGTCGATGCGCTGATCCATGTGCTGCGCGCCTTTGAAGACGATGCGATTCCGCATGTCGGGCCGATCGATCCGCTGCGCGATATCAAGAATGTCGAGTTCGACCTGATGGTCTCCGACCTGACCCAGATGGAGAAGCGGCTGGAGCGCCTGGAAAAAGACTGAAGAAGATGCGCACCGCCGATCTCGAAAAGGAGCAGCGCTGCTGCTCAGCGTCGAAAGAGGCACTGGAGCCGGAGAAACCGCTGCGCGAACTGGAAATGTCGGCGGAAGAGAAGAAGCTGATTCGCGGCTTCAGTTCCTTTCGCAGAAACCGATGCTGTATGTCTTGAATCTGCCGGAGAGCACGACGCTGGGCGCCGATCTCGAAGCCGCGGCGGCGAAGTACAAGCTCGAAGAGGTCGCCTCGCGCCCCAACGCCGGAGCGACCGCCTTCTGCGGCAAAGTCGAGGCCGAGCTGGCCGAGATGGAAGACGAAGAGGCCGCCGAATTTCTCGCGTCCTATGGACTGACCGAGAGCGGGCTGCGTCCGCCTCATTCGCAAGAGCTATGAACTGCTCGGCCTGGTCAGCTTCTTTACCGTGGGCGAAGACGAGTGCCGCGCCTGGACCATTCCGGTCAATTCGCGCGCGCAGGAGGCGGCCGGCGCGATCCACTCCGATCTGGAAAAGCACTTCATCCGCGCCGAAACCATCCACTGGGACACGCTGCTGGCGGCGGGCTCGGAAGCCGCGGCGAAATCGCAGGGAACGCTGCGCCTCGAAGGCAAGGACTATCTGGTGAAGGATGGCGATGTCATGCACATCCGGCATAGCGGATAAAAAAGTCCGATGAGGCGGTCCGCGAGGAAGGGGTTAGCTGATAAAACGTTCAGCTAAGAAGCTCGCGGCGTGCTCGGTTCAAATTTCATGGCTGCACAATTTCAGTGAAAGGATAAACGCGTGCTCCGGCAGAATCACGCTAATCGTTTTCCAGCCAGCTTATGCTTCTTTCGCTCATCCTCGGAGTCATCGCCGCCTTTGCCGACATGCTTGGCGGCATGATTCTGGTGCGCCGGCAGTGGGAGCAGCGCTATCTGCGCTACTTCGTCGCGCTGGGCGCGGGCTTCATGCTGTCCGTGGCGTTTCTCGAGATGGTGCCGGAGAGCCTGCGCTTTTCGCTTCGCTGGTCGCCGGTGCTGGTCCTGGCCGGCTATTGCGCTATTCATCTGCTCGAGCACACCATCACGCCGCACTTCCACTTCGGCGAAGAGACGCACGCTCACGAATTTGTCTCCGCGCACACCGGCAACTCGGTGCTCGCCGGGCTGGCCGCGCATGCGCTCTTCGACGGCGTGGCCATCGGCTCGGGCTTCGTGCTCTCGAACCTGCTGGGATGGCTGATTTTCTTCGCCATCTTTCTGCACAAGATGCCCGAGGGATTCACGGTAGCCTCCGTAATGATGGCTTCCGGGCGAAGCCGCCGCACGGCGATGATATCGGCAATAGTGCTGGCGTTTGCAACGGTATTGGGAGTACTGCTCATCAGTCTGCTGCCGGGATGGGTCCAGGTCGGCCTGCCGCTCTCGGCAGGCGTGGCAATCTATGTGGCTGCTACCGACCTCGTACCGGAAGTTAACCGCGAGCCGGGAATCCGCATGGCCTTGGTGTTCTTCGCCGGGGTGCGTGCTCTTCCTGATTTTGAAGCTGCTGGCGCCGGCAATTTAAGGCTTGCTTTTCACAGCTTGTCTTTCCCGCCACATCTTGTACAAACCCCATGCAGCCAAAGTGCATGCGTCCTGAATGGTTCCGTCCATGAGCATCCGCTCGAATTCGGCTATGGACGCGGTCTTCAATACCAAATCGTGCTCTTCGGGATCGGGATCGGTCCCGGCTTGCGTCAATCCCGTCGCCAGATAGACGTGCTGTTTCTGCTTCGCAAAACCATAGGCGATCCACATCGTCCCAAGGCGAATCATGGACGCGGCAACCAGTCCGGTCTCTTCCCGCAGTTCTCCGCGAGCCAGATCTTCGGGATCGACATCGGAGATTTCCCAACCTCCTTGCGGCAGCTCGAGCGCTCGCCGCTGGATGGTGTAACGGAACTGCTCGACGAGGTAGATGGTGTCGCCTTCGATGGGCAAAATCACTGCGCAATCGTCTTTATCAACAACACCGTAGATGCCCTTCTCTCCATTACTGCGCTCGATCTGGTCTTCGCGAACACGAAGCCAGGGATTGCGATAGACCTCGCGGCTGCTCAAAGTGCGAATGCTCATAGGAACGATGCTACTTTGTCATGGCCCACCACAATAGCGACTTCAACTTTTTAGGGGCGAGACTTCCTCGGAGTAGCGGTATGCTGATACCGTGCTCTTTTAAGGTCGGAACAGGAGAAAATACCTTGGCTTTCTATTCCATTGCCAGCTTTATTACGATCTTTGTCGTCGGAATTATCTGGGCCACCCGCCCGGCGCGTAAGCACAACTCCCAAGACTAGGCTAACCCGTTCCCCTTTTGTGCGGGCGAAGATGCCCGTGACATTTGGCTTGATGAACAGTAGCGCTTGTCAGTTCCATTCTTCCAGAACGTGAAGTCTATGATATTTCATAGATGTGGATGAAATATTGAATGTGCCTCATTTTCTGTACCCCGATGTCATCGCGTTTTCTAGTCATAGGCGATTGTTAACAAAGGGTATACTGCATTCGAGTAGCACTCCGCAATTTTGTGGGAAGCTGGCAGTCAACTTGCAGCGTGATTAAGCGGTGAGCTAGTTTGTCGGCCCCTTGTGCCCCCCGTCCCTATGGAAAGGTCCTTCCAAACTCGCATCACGGTCGTTCTTCTTGCCTTGTTCACGGCGACGGCGGCGGTTTTTGCGACTTTTAACTTCATTCAGGAAAATAATTTTCAAACTCCCACCGACGGCGTGTGGTGGGTCGAGGCCCACGGCGGCCTTGAAGCGCAGCGCGTCGCTCGGGGTGGCCCCGGCGAGCGCGCCGGCCTGAAGGCAGGCGATCTGCTGCTGCGAGCCAACGGCGCGCCCATGGTGCGATGGGCTTCGCTAGTCCATCAAATCTTTTCGACCCGCGTCTACAACACCATCGACTACACCATCGAACGCGGACGGCGTGCGGCTGGAAGTTCCAGTCATCCTCGATGCGCAGGATCGCAGCTTCAATGAGGGCTTCCGGCTCATTGCGCTTGTCTATCTGGGCATCGGGCTTTACGTCCTGTTCCGTCGCTGGACGGCTCCGCACTCGACCCACTTCTATCTCTTCTGCCTGGCGTCGTTCGTGCTGTACTCGTTCAAGTACACGGGCAAGTTCAACACCTTCGATCAGATCATTTACTGGGGCAGTATCTTCGCCTCCGGACTGCAGCCCGCGCTCTTTCTGCACTTCGCGCTGGCCTTTGCGAGAGAGAACCGCCGCCGCCGTCCATGGCTGATGGCGCTGGTGTATCTACCCGGCGCTTTTCTCGTCGGCCTATATGTCTTCGCGGTCATGCACTGGTCGGCAACCGAGCTGCTGCGTCACCGCCTGGACCAGTTGTTGACCGGCTACGACGCGGCCTTTTATGTGCTGGCCGCGGTCGTACTCTGGGTCAGCTACCAGAACACCCACGTTCCTTTGCGCCGCCAGCAGTTGAAGTGGCTCACGCGCGGCACCATCGTCGCCATCGCGCCGTTTACGCTGCTCTCCGCCATTCCTTTTCTGACCAATGTCGCCGTTCCCGACGTGGCCACCAAGCTGGCCGGAATTGCGCTGGTCTTTCTGCCGCTCACCTTCAGCTGGGCCATCGTGCGCTACCGGCTGATGGATACCGACCTGATCTTCAAGCGCGGCGTCACCTACACGCTGGCTACCGCGACTCTGGTTGGCCTCTATTTTGCCTGGTAGCCGTGGCCGCCGAGCTAGTGCATACGCGACTGCCCAGCGCCGGAACCTGGGGGCTGATCGCGGCCATCATCATCACCGCGCAGCTCTTCGACCCCATCAAGCGCATGATCCAGGACCGCGTAGATCGCGTCTTCGACCGCAAGCGCTACGATTATCGCCAGACGCTGATCGAGTTCGGCCGCGGCCTCAGCTCGCAAACCGATCTTCGACGCGCTGCTCAACTCGATCGTTGACCGGCTGCCGCGCACGCTGCTGGTCACGCGAATCGCCGTCTTTCTGTCCGAGCAGCCAGGAGTCTTTACACTTGCCGCTGGTCATGGCCTGCCGCCGGTTGCTTACGAACCGGGCACGCGCTCTCGACCTGGGCTTCCTCGACTTCGATCAGCCCGGGGCCGGTTCGCACATCTTTCTTGAGAATCCGCAGCAGGCGCTGCATCTCACCGCGTCCGCAAGACGCACGGCCTCTCTGCTCGATCTGAACTATTACCTTCCCTGCCGGACGCAGGACCGCGCCATCGCCGTTATCGGGCTGGGGCGCACGACCGACGGCGATTTTCTTTCCAGCGAAGACGTGGAGCTGCTCGAATCCCTCGCCAGCTACATCGGCATCGCTCTGCAGAACGCGCGCCTCTACGCCAGCCTGGAGGAAAAGATCTCCGAGTACGAGCGGCTGAAGGAATTCAACGAGAACATCGTCGAGTCGATCAACGTCGGCATCCTCGCCGTCGATCTCGAAGACCGCATCGAAAGCTGGAACTCGCAGATGGAAGTGATGTATGCGCTGTCGCGCGCCGAAGCGCTGCGCCAGCCGCTCGTCGAACGTCTTCCCTGCCGCGCTGATGGACGAATACCGGCGCGTGAAGAGCGAACCCGGCGTTCACAATCTCTACAAGTTCCGCCTGGAAACTCGCGCGGGCGAAATCCGCACCGTCAATGCCGCCATCGCCCCGCTGGTTTCGCGCGACTTCAAGACTGTGGGCCGCATCATTCTGGTCGACGACATTACTGACCGTACCGAGCTTGAAGCACAGCTCTCACAGGCGGAGAAACTGTCCTCCATCGGCCTGCTGGCCGCGGGTGTGGCGCATGAGGTGAATACGCCGCTGGCCGTCATTTCGTCCTATACGCAGATGCTCACCAAGCAGGTGCGCGGCGATGACCGGCTTTCGCCGCTGCTCGAGAAAATCACCCAGCAGACCTTCCGCGCCTCGGAGATCGTCAACGGCCTGCTCAACTTTTCGCGTACCGGCACCAGCGAGTTTCGCGAGACCGACCTGAACGCTATCATTCGCGACACACTCACGCTCATCGAGCACCAGTTCAAGACCTCCCAGGTCAGGCTGGACACTCTGCTGCTGCCCGATCTGCCGCCTATCCTGGGCAACGCGGGCAAACTGCAGCAGGTCTTTCTCAATCTCTTCCTCAATGCCAAAGATGCGATGAACGGCGGGGGCACACTGCGCGTCGCGACCGAAGCGAACGGCCATGTAAGTGTGGCCATTTCCGACACCGGCTCGGGCATTGCGCCCGAGCACCTGCAACGCATCTACGATCCGTTCTTCACCACCAAATCCGCACCCAGAGAGGGTCAGCGGCGCGGCACCGGCCTGGGACTAGCCGTCACCTACGGCATTATCCAGGAACATGCCGGCAAGATTCATGTTGAAAGCAAGATGGGCGCCGGAACCACCTTCTATCTCGAATTCCCCATGTTGAGGAAACCTGCGCATGTCTGAGGCAGTCATCGCTATCCCCGTTCCACCGCAATCGCAGTCCGGAGACGCACAGCGAATCCTGATCATCGATGACGAAGCCGCGATTCGCGAATCGCTGGAGACGCTGCTTGACGCTCGAAGGCTATGTGGTGGAAACGGCAATCAATGGCGAAGACGGACTGGAGCGCATCGAGGAGAGATTCTATGACCTTGTCCTGCTGGACCTCGCTCTGCCGGGCAAGAACGGACTGGAAATTCTGCCTCTGATCCGCGAGCGCCACCCGTCTCTGCCGGTAATCATGATCACCGCCTACGGCAAGGTGGACAACGTCGTCGACGCCATCCGCATCGGGCGCGCAGAACTTCGTCCAGAAGCCCTGGGACAACGAGAAACTGCTGGCCGACATCCGCTCGGCCATCGGGCGCTACCACGCCGAAGAGGAAAATATTCAGCTGCGGCGCGCGCTGAAGCAGCGCTACAGCTTCTCGAACATCATCGGCAAGAGCGACGTAATGCTGCGCATCTTCGACCTGGTGGCCCAGGTCGCGCCCAGCCGCTCGACCGTTCTCATCCAGGGAGAAAGCGGCACCGGCAAGGAACTCATCGCCAAGGCGCTGCACTCCAATTCGCCGCGCAAGGACAAGCCGTTCGTCGCCGTCAACACCGGCTCCATGCCGACCGACCTGCTCGAGTCCACGCTTTTCGGCCACGTCAAAGGCGCGTTTACCTCGGCCATCGCTACCAAGAAGGGCCTCTTTGAGGTCGCCAACACCGGTACGCTCTTCCTCGACGAAATCGGCACCATGGGCATGGACACGCAGGCGAAGATTCTGCGCGTGCTGCAGGACAAGCGCTTCATGCAACTCGGCGGCGTACAGGAGATTCAGGTGGACGTGCGCATCATCGCGGCCACCAACGTCGATCTGCGCCAGGCGGTGCGCGAAGGCAAGTTCCGCGAAGATCTCTTCTACCGGCTCAACGTCATCTCCGTCGATCTGCCGCCGCTGCGCAGCCGCCGCGAGGACATTCCGCTGCTGGCAGCGCATTTTCTGAAATATTACGCCGAAGAAAACGGCCTGCCTCCGCGGTCACTTGCGCCTGACGCGCTGCGCGCTTTAGTAGATTATGACTGGCCCGGCAATGTCCGCGAACTGGAGAACGCAATTGAGCGCGGCGTGGTTCTGTCGTCCGGGCCGGTCATCGGCTCCGAGCTTCTGCCCGGCCACCTGACCGGCCGCAGCTACTCGGCCAGCCTGCTGGAGCACAACCCTGACGCGTCGCTCTTCGATATCCTTGAAGACATCGAGCGCCGCATCATCGTCGACAAGCTGGAGCACTGCAACTGGAACCAGACCGAAGCTGCAGAGCAGTTCCGCATTCCGCTTTCCACGCTCAACCAGAAGATCAAGCGCCTGAACATCGAGATCAAGAAGCGCGTAAAGGAATAAATCGCCATCCGTGGTAGTCTCGGCTTGAACCGCAAATCCTGGATTTGCATCTAAATTCTGAATAAAGCCCATGCCTCTTACCACGCTCGACACAGCCGCAAAAAAAGGAGTCTTCGCAGTCCAGCAGTATTCGCTGCTCTCGGCGCGTGCCATTGGGAATCTTTTTCGGCGGCCGTTTTACGGCGCCGAGCTGATCACCCAGGCGGATTCGATCGGCATCGGTTCGCTGCCCATCGTCATCCTTACCGGCTTTTTCACCGGCGGAGTGCTGGCTCTCCAATCGGCTTCCACGCTGGCACAATTCGGCGCATCGGCCATCACTGGGCAACTTGTAAGTCTTTCCATGATCAAGGAACTGGGTCCGGTGCTTACCAGCCTCATGGTCTCCGGACGCAACGCTTCAGGAATGGCCAGCGAACTCGGCTCAATGATGGTAACCGAGCAAATTGACGCCATGCGCGCGCTCGGTACCGATCCGATAAAGAAACTCGTAATGCCGCGTATCGTGGCCACGATTTTCATGCTGTTCTTTCTGACCATCGTGTCGGACGCTCTGGGCACTCTTGGCGGGGCATTCAGCGCGGTCGTCATGCTCGGTCAGGACGCCTCGCAATACTTCCACTCCGCATACCAGTCCCTTCACTATCCAGACGTTTTGCAGGGCCTCGTCAAGCCACTCTTCTTCGGCTTCATCATTGCCACCATCGGCTGCTATTACGGCATGAACACGCGCGGCGGAACGCAGGGCGTAGGCCGCTCCACAACTCAGGCAGTGGTCGTCTCCTCGGTGCTGATCATCGCCGTGGATTTTGTAATCAGCCAATTCATGATCGGCATCTTCGGACGGTGAGGGCCAATGGCAACAAGCGAGATCGCTCCTGATGTTCTGCCCAGCCATGTTCACCCTGAAGCCCCCGCCGTCCGCTTCGAGAACGTCTCCATCGGCTTCGAAGACAAACAGGTTCTCGAAGATATTTCTTTTGAGGTAAAGCGCGGTGATACGCGGATCCTGCTCGGACCTGCGGGCGTGGGCAAGAGCGTGCTGCTCAAGCTCGCCAACGGCCTCATCCAGCCCGATTCAGGGCGCATCTTCGTCGTTCGGATTTGAAGTTAACGCAATGCGCCAGGAAGATCTGTACCGGCTGCGCGAGTGCATCGGAACAGTCTTTCAGGAGGGCGCGCTCTTCGACTCACTGACTGTGCGTGACAACGTAGGCTATCGACTCACCGAAGACCGTGTTCCCGATGATGAGATCGACCGGAGCGTCACTCAGGCCCTGCGCTTCGTCGAGCTGGAACACACTCTCGACAAATTTCCATCCGAGCTCTCCGGAGGCATGCGCCGCCGCGTCGCCATCGCGCGCGCCATCATTTCGAAACCCGACCTGCTGCTGTACGACTCACCCACCGGCGGCCTCGACCCCATCACCTCGACGACCATCATCGAACTCGTCATCAAGCAGCGCGACGTCTACAAAACCAGTTCCCTGCTGGTCACACATCGCCTGCAGGACGCCTTTATGCTGGCCAGCCACCACTTTGACCTCGAAGCCAATAAGATGGAGCCGCTGCCTAAGAACCAGACTGATGAGCAGACCAGCTTCCTGGTTCTGCATCAGGGCAAACTGGTCTTCGACGGCTCGACCCACGATCTCGTGCATTCCGATGACCCGTTCTTGAAGGAATACTTGTCTTAGGATTTCCGATTACTGCAGAATGCCGTCAAGAAAGCGCGCCAGCGTGGCCTGATACGCACCCGGCTTGACTTCAAAGTATTGCTTCGGAGAGGCCGCCAGCATGTAAAGTTGCTCGGTGCGCGGCTTCGCACCATCCTGATCGAGAAAGAGCTTCGGAACCGCGAGCGTTTCGAGCGCCGCAGCCGGATCAAATCGCTCCGTAAGCAGCAGCCCTCGCGGCAGAATCTTTGCTCGCGCGTCCGCCCTTACGATCTTCCACGCTGCTTCGCTGGGCCCATCCAGAATCACGGCCGCCGGAATGTGGCGGGCGGCAAGCTCAGCTGCAAGGCTTGCTCCTGTTCCCGTCCCATAAAAAACAATAGTCATGGGGTCAAGATGGCGCGTGTCCGTCAGGTAGCGCCACGCGGCGTCTGCGTCCGCCGCCATGCGAGCTTCCTCCGGATGCGGGCCGGCACTCCTGCCATATCCACGATAGTCAAACGCGAAGGCATTGATGCCCAGCGCGTGCAGCGCGGCCAAACTACCGACACAATTCGAGAGCGATCCCGCGCCGCCATGCAGATAGAGAATCGTGCTTCCGCTCCAGCGCGTGTTCGGCTCCGCCGGGATCCACCATCCGTCGAGTTGAGCGACACCCGTCTCCGTGTAGTCGAAGTGAATCTCGTCGAACTTCGTTTCCGGGGTGGCAGTGATGGTCTTTGCAGGATGCAGCACAAGCTGCCACTGTCCCTGATAGAAAAGGAGTGCCAGGGTTCCGTAGACGGACAATACAGCCGCCACAAGAACCAATCCCAGGGCGCCAGCCAGCCAGCGGCCGCTCACAACAATCGGTTCGGAAGAAGCAGCCCCCTCGTGTTTTGCCACAGGGTTCAGTGGTTTTGCCCTAGCCAAAGGCCAACTCGTCAGCGGATTCCAGAGGCGTTCCGCACACGCGGCAGATAACGGCGGAGCAGTCTCCACAGACCAGAGGATCGCTCACCGAACGCGCGCAGGTGGGACACCAGAGATTCGCGCCTGTCGTCGTTTTCGGAGAACCGCTCGCTCTCGGAGGATTGGAAGGACCTTCAGACATCGCATTCTGAGCCTAGCATGAAGAGTGAAGAAGGTTGGCTGCTGTTAAAGCTTCACCAGCACATCCTCGCCTTCAACTTTAATCTCGTAAACATCTACCTTTGCATTGGGCGTATGTACCGCTATGCCGGTCTTCGTGTCGAAGGCCCACGCATGCCAAGGGCAGATCAGCTTGCCATCCTCAATAATTCCCTGCCCCAGCGGCCCGCCGCGATGCGGGCATACATTGTCCATCGCCGAAATTGCGCCTCCGGAGTTGGCAATGCAAAGTTGCCGCGCTCCGCAAACAACTTCGCGAGCCTCCCCCACCGGAGGAAGCTCGGAAACGCCCATTACGCGCTGAAACTCAGACATGAGTTAAGCCTTCGCTGATCGATTCCCGGCCAACCGGACCTTAGTTGGCCGCTCCCCGACCACCCTCAGTACTTCACAATCTTCGCGAACGACTGCGGATCAAGGCTGGCCCCGCCAACCAGCGCACCGTCGATCTCCGGCTGGCTCATCAGCGACGCAGCGTTCTCCGGCTTCACGCTGCCACCGTACAGAATGCGCGTTGCGTCGGCCACTTTCCGACCCAGCGTACGAGCAATGTCCTTGCGGATGATGGCGTGCGCTTCCTCGGCCATCTCCGGTGTAGCGGTCTTGCCGGTGCCGATGGCCCACACAGGTTCATAGGCAATAACGGTCGACATGCACTGCCCGCCAGTGACGCCTTCGAGGGCTTTACGAATCTGGCGCAGCAGCACCTCTTCCGTCTTGCCGCTCTCGCGCTCGGCCAGCACTTCGCCAACGCACACAATGGGCTTCAGCCCGTGATTCAAAGCCGCAAGCAACTTTTTGTTGACCGTTTCATCAGTCTCGCCGAAATACTCGCGCCGTTCGGAATGGCCAAGAATCACATGCGTCGCGTTGATGGCCTTCAGCATGAGCGGTGAGGTCTCGCCGGTAAATGCGCCCTCGTCGGCGAAGTACATATTCTGAGCGCCCACCGCCACATTCGAGCCGGAGACAGCGGCTATGACCACGGAAAGCGAAGTATCCGAAGGACAGAGAACGATCTCGTCGCGATCGTGGTTGGCAACGAGCGGCAGAAACGCCTGCACAAACTCCTGCGCCTGCACGGGCGTCTTGTACATCTTCCAGTTAGCTGCGATGACTTTTTTGCGTGACATTCTTTTGATTCCTCGGAGCGTTAATCTGGCGAAAAGAAATAGTGAAAGAGTATTTCGCGGGCGATATTATGCATCTACAAGTATGAAAAATTCCCTACCCTTTAAGGTAGCAGTTTTGATGGCTGTTCTGAGCATCTCGTTACGCTGTTTTACGCAGGATGAGAACGCAGAAGACACCGATAGCGCCAGGCATTTTGTTGAGAACCTGTATGCACGTTATGGCCGATTGGCCGACCCGCCAAATTTGTTTGAAAGAAATGCAACCCAGGCTTTCACGCCCTCTCTGATTGCGCTCGCCGTAGCCGACGCTAAGGCCGCAAAGCCAGATGTTGGCGTGCTCGACTATGACCCGGTATGCAACTGTCAGGACCCGGACATTAAATTTCCCGATCTGAAAATCACAATTGAATCTGCGAGCGCTAAGCGCGCGGCGGTAATCGTAGAGTTCACAATTGACAATAGACTCAATGAGCTTGCGCTCACGCTGGCGCGGGAAAAGAATGATTGGCGTATCTTCAACATCCAAGATATGTCAGGGTCCGGCCCTCACAGTGACCTGCGGGCCATGCTGAAGAAAGAAATTCGGCAACTTTCTGGTAAGCAAAGCTCTCAATAAATTTCCGTGAAATGCCTTTCTCTACTTATCCGACAACGCCTCAACACCAGGCAACTTCTTGCCTTCCAGAAATTCCAGTGAAGCTCCGCCGCCGGTGGAGATATGCGTGATCTGGTCCGCGACTCCGGCCTTCTTTACCGCCGAAACAGAATCGCCGCCGCCCACGATAGAGGTGGCGTCCTGATTCGCAGCAACAGCCTTGGCAATCTTGGTCGTTCCAACGGCAAACGCAGGGAGCTCAAAGACCCCCATCGGACCGTTCCAGACGATGGTTGAGGCTTCGGCGATCTCCTTCGAGAACAGCTCGACCGTCTTCGGGCCGATGTCGAGCGCCATCCACTCCGCGGGAAATGGTCCGCTGCCCTCGAAGACCTGCGTCTTCGCGTCAGCAGCAAACTTGTCCGCCAGAATGTGATCCATCGGCAGCAGGAAGCGGACGCCTTTGGCCTTTGCCTTAGCCAGAGCCTCTTTAGCCACGTCGATCTTGTCGGCTTCGAGCAGCGATTTGCCGATCTCCTGCCCCTTGGCCTTTAGAAAGGTGTAGGCCATGCCGCCACCGATGAGAATCGAGTCCACTTTCGACAGCAGGTTGTCGATCACTTCGATTTTGTCCGAAACTTTGGCTCCCCCGAGAATCGCAACAAAGGGTTTCGCCGGCTCGTTGAGCGCCTTACCCATGTAGTTCAGTTCTTTTTCCATCAGCAGACCGGCGGCAGACTGCTTAACGAAATGCGTGATGCCTTCGGTTGACGCGTGTGCGCGATGCGCACTGCCGAAGGCGTCATTGACGTAAATCTCGCACAGCGAGGCAAGCTGCGCGGCAAACTTCGGATCGTTGGCCTCTTCTTCGGCATGGAAGCGCAGGTTCTCGAGCAGCAGCACCTGGCCCGACTCAAGCTGGCGCGACAGCTCGGTTGCCAGCTCGCCCACGCAATCCGGCGCAAAGGCCACGTTCACCTGCTCGCCAAGATGATAATCGAGCAGCACCCGCAGCCGATCCACGACCGGCCGCAAGCTGTATTTGGGATTCACCTTGCCCTTGGGCCGTCCCAGGTGCGAAGCGAGAATCAGCTTGGCCTTGTGGCGTAGCGCGTACTCCAGCGTAGGGAGCGTCTCGCGAATGCGTGTGTCATCGGTGATTTCGATTCCGTCGTCACTGAGAGGGACGTTGAAATCCACGCGCATGAAGACGTGTTTGTGCGTAAGGTCCAAGTTGCGAATCGAAAGTTTTGCCATGATTCTCCGGTAATTTTCCTTAATCTGTTGGTTCAATCACGGCGTCGGCTTCAATCTCGATGCGCCATGAGAGGTTCAGCAATTTGGCAACAACTACCATGGTGGCCGCCGGACGGATCGCGCCGAAGAACTCGCCATGTGCGCGCCCAACCGCTTCCCAGTCCTCCACATGCGTCAGGTACATGCGCGTGCGAACTACGTCTTCCATTCGCGCTCCGGCCTTTTCAAGCGCGCCGCGAATTATCTCCAGTGTATGCCGGGTCTGAGTCGCTGCGTCGGCTTCGTCCGCGCCGACCGGCCCGGTGCCCGAAACATGAACCGTGTTGCCCACGCGTACCGCGCGCGAAAAGCCAATGATAGGTTCGAAGGGAGAGCTTCCCGAAATATTCTGCCGCATAGACCGTCTATGCTCCGCGCGCCGGCAGCAGACGCATCGGACGACTGCCCGGCGCGGAATGTTGCTCTCTGCTGCGCTGCGGTTTACAGACCCTTCTCGGTGAGGAACAGGATCAGATCGCGCACGCGGTTGGAGTAGCCCCACTCGTTGTCATACCAACTAATGACCTTGACCGACTGCCCGACGACCTTGGTCAGCGGCGCGTCCACAATCGACGAGCGTGCGTCTCCTTTGAAGTCGTTCGAGACCAGTTCACCAGCCTCGTAACCGAGAATGCCCTTCAACTCGCCATCAGCGGCCTTCTTCAGAGCTGCATTGACACCTTCGATGGTGACTGGCTTCTCCGAGATGAAGGTGAGATCGACCACGGAAACGTTCGGGGTTGGGACGCGAATCGCGAAGCCGTCGAGCTTCCCTGCCATCTCCGGAATCACCAGTTTGAGCGCCTTGGCGGCGCCTGTTGAGCTGGGAATGAGGTTGATTGCGGCAGCGCGCGCGCGGCGCAGATCCTTGTGCGGGAAGTCGAGAATGACCTGATCGTTGGTGTAGCTGTGAATCGTGGTCATGATGCCGGAGACGATTCCGAACTCCGAGTGCAAAACTTTGACAACCGGCGCAAGGCAGTTCGTTGTGCAGGAGGCGTTCGAAATGATGTTGTGCTTCGCCGCGTCGTACTTGTTCTCGTTCACGCCGAGGACGACAGTAATGTCCTCGTTGGTGGCAGGCGCGGAGATGATGACCTTCTTTACCGAGCCTTGTAGATGAGCCTTCGCCTTGGTTGCGTCGGTGAAGATGCCGGTGGACTCGACGACGATCTGTGCTCCGGTCGAGCTCCAGTCGAGCTTGGCAGGGTCGCGCTCGGCAAAAACCTTGATCGCTTTGCCATCGATAGTGATTGAATCGGCAGTCGAGGTGATTTCGTTTTTCAGGTTGCCCAGGATGGAGTCATACTTCAGCAGGTGGGCAAGCGTTGCGGGGCTCGTCAGGTCGTTGACGGCGACAATCTCAATCTCAGGATTGCCAAGCGATGCGCGAAATACGTTGCGTCCGATGCGGCCGAAGCCATTGATTCCAACCTTTACAGCCATTGAAACGTTTCTCCTTCGTCTTTTCGTAAAAATCCTGATTGGATTGTGAGTGTTTTCGGGAACCGTTCGCGGGGCGCCAACGGCCACAGACCCCCAATTACCGATGCTAGCACTGTAGTCAATCGTTTTGTACAGGAAATTTATATTGCGCGAACCAAGTTGGCAGCGCATGGCGAAAATTCGCGCACACGTTGCTCAAAACGGTTCCAAAACAGCGGCTTGCGTTGCGACTGAACGCCGACTGTGTTACATCCAGATATATGCGCGAATGGATGCGCGAAAAAATGAGACGACGTTCCAAGCGTGGCCCGAACGATTCGGAAGCCACAGGAAAGATAGGCCAGGAAATACCCGCGAACCAGCCGGCTCCCCTGCGCCCTTCTTACGAAGCTGCGCGAGCCGAAGCAAGCGGCAGCACACACCAGGAGCTGGAAATTCCACCTTCGCCCCTTCCGCTTTCGCCGGAAACCGCCGCTGCGGTCGGCACGCCCGAGGATCCCGGCAAACTCGAATTAGAAACCCAACCGGAATCGCCATCGACTCCGCCACCGGCTCCGCAGGCAGCAGGCCAGCCAAACGGCCCCAAAGGTTTCGTGGTGCTCACCATCGGCCTGCCCGGCTCGGGCAAGACTACATGGTTCAAGCGCCGCGGAGTAACTCCACTCTCGTCGGACATGCTGCGCTCGATCCTCTTCGACGACATCACCGAGCAGCGTTACCAGGGCCTTGTCTTCTCCACCCTGCGCTCGCTGCTGCGCGCAAGGCTCATCGCCAAAATGCCCTGGAACTACGTGGACGCGACCAACCTCTCGCCCCACGAACGTCGCCAATGGATCAAGATGGCAAAGAGCTTCGGCTACGATGTGCAGGCCGTCTTCTTCGACGTCCCGCTCGAAATCTGCATGGAACGCAACAGCAAACGCGAGCGCACGGTGAGCGACGAGGCCATGAAAAAAATGGCCGAGCGCCTGCGTCCACCGAACTTTAAAGAAGGTTTCTCGAAGATCGTAGTGGTGCGCGTGAAGAGCGCCGGCGCGCCGGAAGCTTCCGCCGAGTAAGTGGAATACAATCGCAGTCAAACTAAAAGCCGGGCACAATAGCCCGGCTTTCTTCTTTGTTAAGATATGGCCGCAGCCATCGAATTCCGCGACGTAAGCTTTACCACACCGCAGGGCCGCAAATTGCTCGACCGCATCTCGTTCGCAATCGAAGAAGGCACGACCACGGCCGTTCTTGGACGCAGTGGCTCCGGCAAAACCACGCTGCTCCGAACCGTGAATCGCCTGATCGAACCCACTGGCGGCGACGTGCTGGTAAGCGGCAAGAGCGTTGGCACTTCGGACGCAATCATTCTGCGTCGCGGCATCGGATATGTCATTCAGGAAACCGGCCTCTTCCCACACTTCACCATCGAACGAAACGCGGGCCTTGTTCTAGAGATCGAAGGCAAGCCGCGGGATGAACGCAACAATCGCAGTTACGAATTGCTCCGAGCTGTCGGCCTCGACCCCGACAGCTACGCAAAACGCTATCCTCATCAGCTCTCCGGAGGCCAACGCCAGCGAGTAGGCCTCGCTCGCGCGCTTGCCGGAGACCCCGCAATCCTGCTCATGGACGAACCCTTCGGCGCGCTTGATCCTCTCACCCGCGCCGAGATGCAGGACATGCTGCGCGATCTGCTGGGACATCTGAAAAAAACCGTGTTGCTCGTCACCCACGATCTGGACGAAGCCCTCTATCTGGCAAATCGCATCGTGCTTCTGGCCGACGGCAAACTCGCGGCGCATCTCCAAGCCGAGGAGTTCCTCGCGTCGCCGCAGCCGAAAGTGCAATCCTATGTCCGCGCCTTCCATCGGGGAGAGAAAGCGACCCAATGACAACCAGCTTTCTCTCGCAATACGGAGGCGAAATCGCCGCGCTCACCGTCGAGCACCTCTGGCTCACCGGAGGGGCCATGCTCTTCGCCACCGCGGTCAGCGTGCCGCTGGGAATCTGGCTCACCCGCGCGCCGCGCTGGTCCGGCCCCGTCCTCACCGTGGCCAACATCCTGCAAACCATCCCCTCGCTCGCCATGTTCGGCTTTCTGCTGCCGCTGCCCTGGCTCGGCGAACGCGCCGCGCGCATCGCCATCGTCGCCCTCACCGCCTACGCTGTGCTTCCCATCCTGCGCAACACCTATGCGGGGATTCGCGGCATCGATCCCGCCATCCTTGAAGTCGCGCGCGCCCTGGGCATGACCGGCACGCAACGCCTCTTCAAGGTCGAGCTGCCCCTCGCCGCCTCCTTCATCCTCGCCGGACTCCGCACTGCCACCGTAACCTGCGTCGGCATTGCCACCATCGCCGCCGCCGTCGGCGCAGGCGGCCTCGGCGAGCTCATCTTTCGCGGAGTCGCCTCCGTCGACAACCGCCTCATCCTCGCTGGAGCCATCCCCGCCGCGCTGCTCGCCCTCGCCGCCGACGGAATCCTCGGCCTCCTCGAACGCTGGCTGCGAGTGCCCGCACAATGAAGCTGTATCGTTATTAGCAATAAGAGAAGATCAAGATGTTCCTATGGATATGCGTCTTTGCTCTGCCAATAGTAGCTCTCGTCACGATAGTGATTCGGCTCTGGCGCACGAATCGTGCTGAACTAGGACGGACATCAGCATTTGCCGCAATCCTGTTCGCATTTGCGTCGCCACTGGTCGGATTGTGGGGTGAACTTCACCTGGATGTTTTGTCGAGACGATCTTCCCTCGACTATGGATTTGAAATTGGCGGCTTGGCGGTATCTATCGTGACGCTCGTTCCCACGTTCATCTGGTTCATCCGCTCGCGCCGGTGGTACTCGACTGCAGTGTTTGCTATTTCGTCTCTCATGTCTGTGCTGTGGCTTATGATTTGCGCGACTTTCTGAAATGAAGCGTTTACTAAGTTCTGTTGTCAGCGCTGCCCTGTTGCTTTTCCTCACCTCCTGCGCCCCGCCGCGCGCCAACCACCCCGTCATCGGCGCCAAGAATTTCACCGAGCAGGTCGTCCTCGGCGAGTTGCTCGCGCAGGAGATCGAAGCTAAATCCCAGCTCAAAGTCGAGCGCCGCTTCTATCTCGCCGGTTCGTACATCTGCAACCAGGCGCTCATCGCCGGACGCATCGACGCCTATGTCGAATACACTGGCACCGCGCTCACCGCGATTCTGAAGCGGCCGCTCCTGGATTCGAAAGACGGGCGCAACCCGCAGCAGGTGCTCGACACTGTGCGCCGCCTCTATGCCTCGAAATACCAAGTCACCGCGGCTGCGCCACTGGGCTTTGACAATTCCTTTGCCATGATCATTCGCGGAGACGACGCGCGCCGCCTGCACCTCATCACGCTGACTCAGGCGGCACAGTACGCGCCGCACTGGAAACTCGGCGTAGGCTACGAATTCGAGCAGCGGCCCGATGGATTGCCCGGCCTGAGCGCCGCCTATGGCTTGAAATTCGACGGGCCGCCGCGCACGATGGATTTAGGTCTTCTCTATCGCGCCCTCAACGCGCACCAGGTGGACATGATCGCGGGCAACTCGACCGACGGCCCGATCCAGGCCTTCGGATTGACCGTTCTCGAAGACGACAAGCACTACTTCCCGCCCTATCAGGCAGTGCCACTCGTGCGTGACGACGCTCTGCGCCGCTGGCCGCAGATACAAACCGCCCTCAACGCGCTCGCCGGAAAAATTACCGCCGATGATATGCGGGCCATGAACGAAGCCGTCGACGGCCAGCATCGCGATCCAGCCGAGGTCGTGCGAGAATTTCGACAGAAGAAGGGACTATAAGATGACCACCCCAGCAGGAACGCAGCCCGAGCCTTGGCTGCGCGGAACCCACTCTGAACTTTCAGCCGTGCTCCGCGCCGTCCTTCACGCTTTCGAACTCGCGCAGGAGGACGTTCGCCATTGGACTGCGGACTTGAGCGAAGCCGATCTTCACGCCGCGCCCTTCGGACTCACGCCCATCGCCTTTCACCTGCGCCATATTCCGCGCAGCCTCGATCGGCTGCTGACGCTACGCGGAAGGCAATCAGCTAAGCGTTGAGCAAATCAGTGCTTTGAAGAGCGAATCCGCACCCGGCGTAACGCGCGAAGACCTATTCGCCGAGTTCGACCGGGGTCTCGAAAGCGCGGCCGAACGCGTGCGCGCCTTTGCCGGAGTGAATCTCGACCAACCGCGCGGCGTTGGCAAAAAGCAGCTGCCCACCAGCGTCGGTGGACTCCTCGTACATCTCGCCGACCACACGCAGCGGCACACCGGCCAGATCGTTACCACTTCCAAAGTGATCAAGGCCACGAATGTCGAGGGAATTTCAGGCGGTGTACACGGGCTGACTTAAACCGTGAACCGTTACAAGCAGGGACGATGAGGATCGTCTGGTCATCGATCTGTTTTCCGAAACCGCTCGCCGCTCCCAGAATCTTCGCCGCCAAATCCGGCATCGCGGCGGCTTCGATATTCCATAAATTTCAAACCGCGCTGTCTGCAGCGTGAACGGCGCACCAGCGTCTGCTGAATTCCGTGCGCCAATTCGAGTTCATTGCGCAGCTTGAATGACTCTTTCCCCTCGTGGCGAATAAACGCGATGAAGAACACATAGGAGATAACGACGGCCACCATCATGGTGATTGCGCAAACGCGAATACCCGCCGCGCCGTCCACGTTTTTCAGCGCAAACTCGCGCACCAGAGCGTGGTTCCACCAGTTCTGCACATACGTACCCATGAACTGAATCAATAGCGGCGATGCGATCGAAGAGCAGCGGAGTCGAACAAAGACCAGAATTCAGACAATGGAAATAATTTCCGCTGTACAACATATTGCTGACCAAAATCAGGTATGGGTCATGACCGCCACCAATCAGATCGCTAAACAATCCCCATGTCGAGAAGAGCATAAAGACAGCAATCAGCAGAACACGCAGCCGCGCCAGCGGCACAGACTGAAAGTACACCCAGCCCTACGGCTTGCGCAGATACCACGGAATTGGGGAACTTAAGGCCATCGCGAAAGGAGTACAGTTTTCCGCGATCAGCGTTCAGATTTTTTGTCCCGAACGCCGATCGCGGGCCTGTACGCTTGGCCTAGAGAAAGAGGGGAGCTAGCACCAACGTCACCGTGGCAAGCAGTTTGATGAGGACGTGGAGGGAAGGTCCAGCCGTGTCCTTGAATGGATCGCCCACCGTGTCTCCGACAACCGCGGCTTTGTGCGCTTCCGAGCGTTTGCCGCCGTACATGCCGCTTTCGATGAGCTTCTTGGCGTTATCCCACGCGCCGCCGCCGTTGTTCATCAGCATCGCCAGCATAATGCCGCTGATCGTGCCCACCATTAGCAGACCCGCGACCGCTTCCGCGCCGCTAAGGTTGATCGCCACGCCACTGATCATCGGAACGTCCGTCACCTCTGACGGATTAAACTCTGCGCCGAAGTGCCGGAAGATCAGACCCACACATAGAGGCATGGCCACGGCCAAAATTCCGGGCAGAACCATTTCTTTCAGCGCAGCGCCGGTTACGATGCGCACGCAGCGCCCGTAGTCCGGCAGCGAGGTGCCTTCCATAATGCCTGGATTCTCGCGGAACTGCTCATGCACGTCCTGAATCACAGTCTGCGCCGCACGTCCCACCGCCTTGATAGCCAGCGACGAGAACAGGTAGGTGAGCATCGCGCCCAACATCGCGCCCACAAACACCGGAACGGAGGCCAGGTTTATGTTCGAGAAGCTCCAGTGAGGAGGCAAAACGCCTCCGGAGGCAATGACCCTCTGCTGCACGATGTCGTGAACCGTCGCCAGATATGCAGAAAAGAGCAGGAACGCGGCCAGCGCGGCCGATCCGATCGCATAGCCCTTGGTCAGGGCTTTGGTCGTGTTGCCCGCCGCATCCAGCTTGTCGGTCTTTTGGCGAACCGAATCCGGCTGGTTGCTCATTTCGATGATGCCACCGGCATTGTCCGTGATAGGCCCAAAGGTATCCATCGCCAAGATGTAGGCCGCCGACGAGAGCATACCCATCGTCGCAATGGCCGTTCCGTAAATGCCCTTCGCATAGTTGGAAATGGTCGTTATGTCTTCCAGTCCTCGCACGCCAAAGTAGTAGCTCAACAGCAGGGCCGAGCCGATCACGATCACCGGCAGCGCGGGCGTCTCCATTCCAACGGCAAGCCCTTGAATAATGTTTGTGGCCGGGCCAGTCAAAGAAGCCTTTGCGATGTTCTGAACCGGGCGAAAGCGCGTCTCCGTGTAATACTCCGTGATCCGCACGAACAGGAATGAGGTCACGATGCCGCAGATGCCGCTGCCCAGCAGCCACCAGCGTGCTCCGAGCATAAAGTAGATCGCCACCGCGAAGCCGGCCAGAGCCAGCAGCGTGGTTACGTAATATCCCTTGTTCAGCGCATGCATGGGGTCTTCGTCTTCGCGACTGCGCACCATGGCCACGCCCACAATGCTGGCAATGATGTTGATGGCCTGCACGATCAGCGGAAACAGAATGCCCTTCAATCCAAACACGGGATAAAGCGCCGCGCCGAGAATCATGGCGCCCACGTTTTCGGCGGCGGTCGACTCAAAGATGTCCGCGCCGCGTCCCGCGCAGTCGCCCACATTATCTCCAACTAAGTCGGCGATCACAGCCGGATTTCTCGGATCGTCTTCGGGAATCCCTGCCTCGACCTTACCCACTAGGTCCGCGCCCACGTCGGCGGCCTTCGTGTAAATGCCGCCGCCAAGCTGCGCGAACAGCGCTACCAGAGAGGCCCCGAAGCCGAAGCCAACCAATTCATAAGGAACCTGCTGCGGGTTCGTCAATCCGCCAAACGCCAGGAACAGCAAGCCCACGCCCAGTAGCGAAAGGCCCACGACCACCAGGCCGGTAACGGCTCCGCCGCGCAGCGCCATCTGCAGCGCATTGCCCATGCTGGTGCGCGCCGCCGCCGCCGTGCGAATATTCGTGCGAATTGAAACCCACATCCCAGTCTGACCCGAAAGCGCCGAGCACAGCGCGCCGATCAGAAAGCTGATGACAACTTTATTTGCATAAGGAGCGGTAAAGGGAGAGAGCTTGTATCCGATATAAAGAACGATAGCCAGCGCCACGGCGATCATCGCAATGGTGCTGTACTGCCGCTTCATAAATGCTTCTGCGCCCTGCCGGATGGCGTTTGAGATCTTCTGCATCTCCGGCGAACCCGCGTCTGAACCGAGCACGAAGCGCGCGAACAAAAACGCCGCAATCAAGCCTAAGACGCCCGTCGCCAGCGCGATCCAGAGATACATATGGTCACTTGTTACCGTAGCACCGCCATCGGCCTGCCACGCCAAAGCTGCTACGGAAGAAAAAAACGCCATTCAAAAGCCTCCATTCAACATTTCTGCAAATCACTCCCAGGCGCAGGCAAGGAGCCTGACCGGACCGAAGCGCAAACTTACACAAAACGCGCTATTAAAGCACGTGGAAGAAACCATGGTCAATGCGAAGAACCCGGCAGGAGCGCAACCGCTCAGCCCGCTCCCGCCCCGAATGGAATATCCGTTAGATGCTGCATAAGAAAGCAGAGTCTAAGGCATCGAAGAGGCAATCGGCAACTTTGCGGCCTCCTCTCCCGTTCGCCGCATTCGACTCCATGATTGGGAAACGCTGCGATAGTCCCATCTCCAGGTCGGGAGAAGCTCTCTCGGCGCCGTTCTTCACGGAAATCGCTGCTGATATGCTTGTGGCCAAGGCATTGCGACTCCCCTTAATTTTTTGGCGCTGTTTTTCTGCGAAAGGCGGTCAGGAATGGCAGACAGGGCTCCCGGCTGGTCGTGGGTTGGTTCTCGGTTTCGCTCCTGGCTTCGTCCGATTTTGATTTTGGCGGCTTTCTCGCTGGCGGCGTCAGGCTTTGCCGGTACGCTGACCGTGGAAAACCCGGGCGCAGGCTCCGTTCCTCTGGATGGAAAATGGCAATTCCATCTCGGAGACGACCTCTTCTGGGCCAATCCGGCTGTGGACGACTCCGGATGGGAACAGATCGGCGCGGATACGACATGGGGCGCGCAAACCCATCCTTCGTATGCCGGTTTCGCGTGGTACCGGCGACATATCACAATCGAAAATTCGAGCCGCACGCAGACGGGGAATCTGGCGTTGCTGATTCCGCCAGTGGACGACGTTTACGACCTCTATTGGAACGGGAAGAAAATCGGCAGCTACGGCGCAATGCCGCCCACGGCGAACTGGTGGTCGTCCGGCCACAGCGTTGTCTACACTCTGCCGACCTCCTCAGGAACAGGCGTGCTCGCTCTCCGCGTCTGGAAGGCCCCCCTCTCGTCGATCGATCCCTCCACCAATGGCGGCTTCGAAAGCGTTCCCCTCCTCGGCAAGGCCGACGTTCTCGCTGCTCAGGCAAAGCTTCCCTATTACACAAATGATGAAACCGGGCTGCCTGGACTGCTCATCGCGGCAGTCGTTCTCGTTGCCGGAATCTTGAGTTTTCTCCTGTATTTTCGCGATCGCAGGCAGGGCCTGTATCTTTGGCTCGCTCTTTACCTGGTTGCGTCTGGCTTACGTGGACTGGAGAATCTGTCCGCTTTCAACTTCGACCTGACCTTCCGGGCTACCCAACTCGCGACTCAATTTCTGATCTGCTTTCAGGACATCTCCATGTGGATGATCCTGCTCTTTCTCTTCGGCATGGCAAAGGACCGTCGCTGGAGGCGCGCGACCGCGTGGCTGATCGCGATTTATCTGACCGCGCAAATCGTCGATGTCGTCACAATCTTTGTCTGGTTCAAAGGCGGAGCGGCCCTCCCCTGGATCGACGCTATCTCAACCGCCGTCTATACCACCACTCCTCTTTATATTTTTGCCATTATCGGATGTGGCCTGTCTCGCCGAAAGCAACTCACGTTATGGCCTTTGATTGCGGCCGCGTGTCTCAATGGCCTCTATTCGTGGTTCTTTGAACTCTCCGGCCAGGGAGTCCGCTTCACCCACCTGGCATGGAGCAACAAGCTTCGCGCTATCGGATTCCATGCAGGCGGCTCCTTCTTCGGCATAACCTTCATTCTTAGCACGCTGCTGTTCCTAGCCCTTATCTTTACTATCGCGCGCGAACAGTTCCTGGAGCGCGAACGGCAAAGCCGGATCGAAATGGAGATCAAGTCGGCGCAGGAAGTGCAGAAGATTCTCGTTCCTGAAGTGACCCCCGCGATTCCCGGTTTTGCAATTGCCAGCATCTACCGTCCAGCCGAGGAGGTTGGGGGCGATTTCTTCCAGGTCATCCCTGCCGACGACGGTGGCGCGCTGGTCGTGCTGGGCGATGTAAGCGGCAAAGGACTGAAGGCGGCGATGACCGTGTCGCTGATTGTGGGGACGCTGCGCACTTTGGCCGATTACACGCAAAGTCCAGCGGAGATACTTAACGGTCTAAATCGCCGGCTTATCGGACGTACGGACGGCGGTTTCGCCACCTGTCTGGTTGCGCGTATTGAAACCGGCGGCGACGTCATGCTGGCCAACGCCGGTCATTTGGCTCCGTTCCGCAATGAATCTGAATTGCCTGTTGCCGGATCGTTGCCGCTCGGGCTGATACCGGACGTCGAGTACGACGAGCTGATCTTCCGGCTACACGAAACCGACACGCTGACTTTCTATACCGATGGCGTCGTGGAAGCCCGCAATGAAACGGGTGAGCTGTACGGCTTCGAGCGCGTCGCTGGACTCGCCGCTGCGGACCAAAGCGCGGAACAGATCGTGGAGGCGGCCTGCGCATTCGGGCAGCAGGACGACATCACCGTTCTCCGCGTAACGCGGCTGGCAGAATCCGCCCCTGCTCACGCCGCGCGTCTTGATCTTGCGACACAGATCGCCGGAGCGTAATTGAGCGGCAATTGGGCGGCACATCCGGCCCAGAATCTGTCCTCGGGACCGCCTCCCGCTGTACAATCTGATGTTCTTTCAGGTAAGAAGAAACCAGAGCAATGATTCGGATTTCCGGCGAGAGGTAGTCGATGAGCCCGCAGTGTGGTCGCAGAACGGAGCAGGACAAAAACAGTGGCCGGTTTCACCCCCGAACGCCTGATCGAGATTTACCGGCTCATTTATCTCTCGCGCCGCACTGACGACCGCGAGATCATTCTCAAGCATCAGCAGAAGATCTTCTTTCAGATCTCCGGTGCAGGACACGAAGCGCTGCTCGTCGCCGCTGGACTCGTCCTCAAATCCGGATACGACTGGTTCTTCCCTTATTACCGCGATCGCGGCCTCGTGCTCGCGCTCGGCGTCAGCGTTGAAGACCTACTCCTCCAATCCGTAGGCGCGGCCTCCGACCCCGCCAGCGGAGGCCGCCAGATGCCCTCCCACTGGAGCAGTCCCGCGCACCATATCGTCTCGCAGTCCTCGGCCACCACTACGCAATGCCTGCATGCGGTAGGCTGCGCTGAGGCAGGACGCTACTTCACGCATCATCCTGAAGCTGCCGAAAAGCACGAAGGCGACTATCGCGCCTGGCGTGACGTCGAGTTTCATGGCGATGAGGTCGTCCTACGTCTCCCTCGGCGAAGGGTCAACCTCGCAGGGCGAGTTCTGGGAGGCGCTCAACACCGCCTCCAACGAAAAACTGCCCGTCATCTTCGTCGTCGAAGACAACGGCTACGCCATCTCCGTTCCGGTCGAAGTCAACACGCCCGGCGGCAGCATCTCCAAGCTCGTCCAGAATTTCCCCAATTTCTACTTCGCCGAGATCGACGGAACCGACGTCGTCGAGTGCTTCCGCGCCTTTGAAGAAGCCGCCGCGCACTGCCGCTCCGGCAAAGGCCCTGCCTTCATTCACGGCCACGTCATCCGCCCTTACGCGCATTCGCATTCCGATGACGACAAGCCTCTACCGGCCTGAATCCGAGCGCACGCCGACGCCCTACGCGATCCGCTCTCCAAGACGCAGATGCTTCTGCTCCGCGAAGGCATGCTGGACGCCGAAGGCATCACCCGCCTTGAGAAAAAGATCGATGAAGAGGTGCGCCATGCCGCAGAACGCGCTCTCCACGCCGCGCTGCCCTCGCCGCACTGAAGCGTGAAATCCTGAAGCACGTCTACTCCGAGCACTACGACCCCACGCGCAGCGAGCTTCAGACCGCTCCAGCCCCGTCCGCCAGCACGCAGGAGCGCACCATGGCCGACCTCATCAACGCCTGCCTGAAAGATGAAATGCGCCACGACCCGCGCATCGTCATTTTCGGCGAGGACGTGGCCGACTGCTCGCGCGAAGGGTATCTCGATGAAGGTCTGGTCAAAGGAAAAGGCGGAGTTTTCAAACTCACCTCCGGGCTCCAGGCCGAGTTCGGAGCCGATCGCGTCTTCAACTCCCCGCTCGCCGAAGCCAACATCGTCGGACGTACCGTAGGCATGGCCGTGCGCGGCCTCAAGCCGGTGGTCGAAATCCAGTTCTTCGACTACATATGGCCAGCCATGCACCAGCTGCGCAACGAACTCAGCCTGATGCGCTGGCGCTCGAACGGAACCTGGTCCTGCCCGGCCGTCGTGCGGGTTCCAATCGGCGGCTACCTCACCGGGGGCTCCGTCTACCACTCGCAATCGGGCGAAAGCATCTTCACACACACGCCCGGTGTCCGCGTCGTCTTCCCGTCGAATGCGCTCGACGCCAACGGCCTGCTGCGTACTGCAATTCGCTGCGACGACCCCGTAATGTTTTTCGAGCACAAGCATCTGTACCGCGGCTTTTACGGTCGCGCCGCTCTATCCCGGTCCCGACTACATGGTTCCCTTCGGCAAAGCAGCAACCGTGCGCGAAGGCCGCGACCTAACGATCGTCACCTACGGAGCCTTGGTTCCCCGCGCCATCCAGGCCGCGCAGAAGGCGCATCGTGAACACGGAATCGAAACTGAGATTCTCGACCTTCGCACCCTCAATCCGTATGACTTCGACGCTATCGCCGAATCTGTCCGAAAAACCAGCCGGGTGATAGTTGCGTACGAAGACATGCTGAGTTGGGGCTACGGAGCGGAGATCGCCGCCCGCATCGCCGACGAATTGTTCGACGACCTCGACGCGCCCGTAAAACGCATCGCTGCAATGGACACCTTCGTTGCGTACCAGCCGATCCTGGAAGACGTGATTCTGCCGCAGATCGATGACATCTACGAGGCGATCATCGCTTTGAAGCGGTTTTAACTTTACTGCAAAGTAAGAAACGTCACGCCATAACCGCCGAGGGTTAGCTGTATCTGCGGAGCATACGTTATTGTTTGCTCCTGCGGGCCGTTGGTCACGTTTGTATTCGCGTTGATCGTCAATTGCTTGGCGCTCGTAAACGATCCCAGCGCGCTCATATCCACAAGCACTGTGCGCGGAGAACCAGCTCCGTTATTGTCGTTCGCATTCGCCACGGCGTGGTCGCTCACCATCACCACCGTCGGGCCTCCGGGCTCTTTCACCGCCAGCACCTCCACATTTCCCGAGTCGGTGTTGGTTACGGAGTACATTGTTCCTCCAGCGGGAGCCGGAAACATGCGGCTCAGCCAGTAATCTACCCAATAGCCCAACTGCAGCTTCCCGGTGTTGGAATTGAACTCGCCATACTGAGCGTCTTCATCAAACGACCAGTGGTACAGCGCGTGTGCTCCGGCTTTGCCCAGCGCGGAAAACTCATACGTCCGCCATGCGGCGAAAAAGGGACTCGATCCACGCTGGTCGGTCACAAACACCTGCCCCGGATTGCAGGTGCTCATGCCGTTTGCGCCTTCATAATCTGCATTCACGTTGTTCTCAAGAATCCACACCGGCACATTCTTCAGTCGCGCGTTCGTCGCCAATTGCGAATAGAGGGATTGCACGCCGCTCGCAAACACACGGATAGTAGCCATCAACTGATCATCGGTATTCAGTTGATCGCAGGACGAGTAGAAGTGAGTGGCTGAGACATCTACCTGGGCCGTCACTCCTTGCACAAATGTCGGAATAAACTGTTGCTCCTCGGTGTCGAAGTCCGACAACTCCACGGCGACAAATTTGAGCGTAGGATCGACTGCCTGCATCGCCGGGACCAATGTGTTGTATATGGTTACGTACTCTTGCGGAGTGACGCCGTTGATGTTCGGCTCGTTGTAGATTTCCCACCACTGGATCGGATAGGAACTCGGAGACTCGTAGAGTGTCCCGCCGAGCGTGAATCCGCTCTTGTTGTAGTACCGCACCAGATTCGCGGCATAGCCCGCGAACTGCGCGAAGGTCGGATCGGTAAATTGCTGCGTGTCCGATACATAAAGGCTGGTGCGACCGCGATCTGGAACTCAGGGCTATGGTCGCCTACGCCGAGAATCGGCTGCACCGAGGCATCAGCCATTGTGAAATCCCAGATCGTCGCTGAGGTCTGCGGGATGGCCTGCGACAGAATCTGCATCCGCACATGCTGCGGCTCCAGGTTCCCGAGCAGTGTTGCTGCGCTCGGAGTCGTCGATGTCCTCGGATATGTCTGGAAGAAACTGCTCGTCCACTCCGCAATCTGAAAAGAGGTGGACATCGCCTCATTCAATGTACCCGCCGACCCGCTCCCAACTATTGTCGTCACACCAATCGTCAGGCTCAATGGCTGGGTCACCACTGTCGATCCATCGGTTACGTTGACCGTGAGCGGATAGGTGCAACCGTCGCACTGTCACTTGATATGGAAATGCTTCCGGAACTCCCGGTCCCCGGCGAGGTCACAGTAGCGGCCGCTCCATTGGGCAGATTCGATACGCTCGCATTCAGTGCTGTCGAACCGGACCTCGTCACTGTGATCCCCACGCCGGCAGCAGCCTGGCTAGGGAAGGCCGCTATTGTTGCGCTCGCGAGTTGAAATGAAAACTGGGATGAGCCGGACGGCTGCATCGAATTGACCCCGCTGCTTCCGCACCCGCAGAGTAGACCTACAACGCAGGCGTAACTGCCAAGAATCGCAACGTTTTTGCCCCAAGCACCCATTGCGGACGTAGCCTAACACGCTGCCAACAGCTCGATCCAGAGAGAAATCTGCGATGGAGCCAACACGCCAGGCGTTCGTACTTGGCACATGCGGATCGCATACTATGAGAGCTGCGGACCACCCGCACTTCGTCATGAAAAAACTCGCTGCTCTTTCGCTCGCCGCCGCCACTGCACTCGCCGCCGCGCAGACATTTCCCAAATCCGTGCAGAAGTCTGCTGCACAGCACTCGTCTTATCCGGGCGCGGTGAATCCGCAGGCGGCGCCGCAGTCGCTTGAAGACCGTCGCAACGCCCTCAACGCGCTCTTCGCCGAGATGTGGCAGGACCGCCTCGCGCATGATCCGGAATTTGCATCCAGCATCGGCGACAAGCGGTACGACGACCAGCTCACCGATTACTCCGTAGAGGAATATAACGACTCGCTTCAGCGAGGACGCGAATACCTCATGCGGCTCGGCAGCATCGACACTGCCGGGATGAGCGATCAGGAGACTTTGAGCAAGGACCTCATGGTCCGCCAACTGGTCGATCAACAGGAGGAGGCCGAATTCAAGCCCTGGGAGATGCCGCTCACGCAGTTCGATGGCATTCACCTCGAACTGCCGGAGCTCGTGCCGCAGCTCAGCTTCGACAACGCGAAGGACTACGACGATTACGCCGCGCGCCTCGACAAAGTCCCCGTCGCGTTTCAGCAAATTACGAGCAACGCGATGGCGGGAATCGATGACGGCCGCGTACCGCCTAAGTTCATCCTCGAAAAAGTTCTGGTGCAGGTCGAAGCCATCGCAAGTCAAAAGCCCGAGGACACCCCCTTCGCGCTGCCGCTCAAAAAATTACCAGCGGGAATCAGCGCCGCCGATCAGGCTCGCATCCGCACCGAAGTTCTCGACGCGATTCGGACCAAGGTGCTGCCATCCTACGGCGAGCTGGCACGTTTTCTTACGAAGACATACATTCCCGCGGGCCGCAGCGATCCGGGGATCTGGTCGATTCCTGATGGCGACAAGTACTACGCGTTCCTGGTGAAACAGAGCACGACGACCGACCTTACGCCCGCACAGATTCACCAGATCGGTCTGGATGAGGTGAAGCGCGACGAAGCCGAGATGCTGGTGATTGCGCAGAAGCTCGGCTTCAAAGATCTCGCCGCGCTGCGCGCCTCGATCCCCAACAATCCAAAGCTGCACGCGCAGAGCCCCGAGCAGCTCATCAACCTCTACTCGCACTACATCGACCAGATGCGTCCCAAACTTCCGGAACTCTTCGGGCGCCTGCCCAAAGCGCCGCTCGTCGTCGCGCCCGTTCCGGCCTACATGCAGCAGGATCAGACGCAGGCCTACTACGAAGAAGGCACTCCCGACGGCAAGCGCCCCGGAACGGTCTACGTTAACTTCTACAAGTTTCATGACCGTCTGCTGACCAACGTCGAGTCGATCTCCTACCACGAAGGCATCCCCGGCCATCACCTGCAGATCTCCATCGCCCAGGAGCTGACCGGCTTGCCCGAGTTCCGCCACTACACGTACTACACCGCCTACACCGAGGGCTGGGCGCTGTACGCCGAACGGCTGGGCAAAGATGTCGGCTTCTATCAAGACCCGTATTCCGACTACGGACGGCTGGAAGCGGACGAGTGGCGCGCGATCCGGCTGGTAGTCGATACCGGCGTCCACTCCATGCACTGGACGCGTCAGCAGATGCTGGACTACTTCCGCGCGCACTCTTCGATGGATGACACCAATATTCAGGCCGAGGTGGACCGCTACATCGCTTGGCCGGCACAGGCGCTGGGGTACAAGATCGGCCAGATGAAGATCCTCGAACTGCGTGCGCGTGCGCAGCAGGCTCTCGGGCCGAAGTTCGATATCCGCGCGTTTCATGACCAGGTGCTCGACTCCGGAGCCGTGCCCATGGACGTCCTCGAGCAGCGAATCGATGCCTGGATAAAAAGCAGCAAGTAGTGCGCAGGAATCGCACCTGGCGCCTGTGCCTGAGCCCTGTTCCTTGTAATCTGGTAGGTACGATGAATACCGCATCCTTCAATCAAGACTTCTCGCAATTGCGTGTCGCCGTACTCGGCGCCGGAAAGATGGGCGGAATCCTTCTTCAGGCTTTCCTGAAGCAGCAGATGCTCGCCCCCGATCAGCTTCTCGCTACCGTCGCGCATGAAGACCGCGCCGCGGCGCTCTCCGCGCAATGGGGAGTTGAGGTTTCCACGGATAATCTCGCCACAGCACGCCAGGCAGACGTGATCCTGATCGGCGTAAAACCCTTCCAGGTACCAGCTCTGATCGCTGAGATCAAACCATCGCTTACGCCGGAAAAGCTACTCATCTCCTTCGCCGCGTCGGTAAAGACCGGAGCCATCGAAGAGGCCGCGGGAATCGACATTCCCGTAATCCGCGCCATGCCCAACACGCCCTCCATGCTGGGTGCCGGCATCGCCGCTCTCTGCCGCGGAAGGTTCGTCACCGAAGCACAGATGGAGTTGGCCTCACGCATCTTTGAAGCGGTCGGGCGCACCGTCATCGTGGATGAGAAGCACATGGACGCCGTCACGGGCCTCTCGGCCAGCGGCCCGGCTTTCATCTACATCATTCTCGAATCGCTGGCCGAGGCGGGAGTTAAGGTCGGCCTGCCGCGGGACATCGCTACGCTGCTGGCTGCGCAAACCGCCTTCGGCGCAGCCAAGATGGTCCTTGAAACCGGGTACCATCCGGCCCTGCTCAAAGACGCCGTCACCACTCCCGCCGGATGCACGATCGACGGCATCCTGGAGCTGGAAGAAGGCGGCCTGCGCGTGACGCTGATCAAGGCCGTTATGCGGGCCACGCAACGCGCCAAGGAACTCGCCGCGGGCTGATCAATATCCGCCACGCGAAAATTGCGTGGCGGGCTTCAATTAGTGAGGACTGGTTGCGTCGTCTACCTTCTGGTCCGTCTCGCTCGCCTTGTCCCGTGCCTTGGTCGAGCTGCGATGCGCGTTGTCCTTTGCCTTCGTTTCGGATTCTTTGCTGGGCGAGACGACCTTTTCCGTGCCTTCCTTGGTCTTGTCGGCCGCGGTCTGTGTGCCTTCCTTAGTGCGGTCTGCAGCGGTATGAGCGCCTTCCTTCGTCTTGTCATAGGCCGTGTGCGTGCCACTCTTCGTGTGGTGATACACCTTCTTCGTGCCGGCTTCAGTGGCGTGTCCAGTGTCCCTGGCCGCGTCTTTGGTGTCGGTTCCGGCATTCTTCAGGTCCTGGCCCGCGCTATTATCCTGGGCGAGGACAGTCACACTGGCCCCGCATAGCATCGCGGAAGCCAGCAATACGCTGAGAGTCTTCGAGTTCTTCATATTCCTGCAAGATTCGCCCGCAACCTCCCGAGTTGTACCAAAGAGCCGTAAATACCTAAGGAGCCGTAAAATAGCTACACAATCATCTATGAGCGTTCCCACTCCTGCAATCGCGGCGGCTTCCGTTTCTTCTCCCACTTCTTCGCGAGCGCTGCGCGGCTACGCCTGGGGCGTTCTCGGTTACAACGTTGCTGGTCATTTTGTGGGGAGCGGCAGTTCGTGCAACCGGCTCCGGCGCAGGCTGCGGAGAACACTGGCCGCTCTGCAATGGGTCGGTCATCCAGCAGCATCCCACTGTCGCTACGCTGATCGAATACGCCCACCGCGCTACCAGCGGCATCGCGCTGATCGCCGTCATTGTGCTCGTCTTCTGGACCTTCAACGGCACTGTCAAGCGTCATCTGGCCCGCGCCGCCGCCATCGCGGCCCTCATCTTCACGCTCGATGAGGCTCTTCTCGGCGCTCTGCTGGTGCTGCTTGGCAAGACGGCGCAGGACCAGTCTATTTCGCGCGCTGTCTATTTAGCGCTCCATCTAACCAATACTCTTCTCATGCTGGCTGCGCTGACGCTAACGGCGCACTTCCTCTCGCGCAAGCGCGGATACATGCGAGGCAGCATCGAGATTCGCGGCGCCGGCCTCGCCTTAGCCGGGCTGATCGCTGTAATTCTCACCGGTGTTACGGGAGCTTTGGCCGCGCTCGCCGACACGCTGCATCCTTCGACCAATCTGCTAGCCGCGCTGGCGCTGGATTTTTCCGGCCATAGCAGTTGGATTGTTCGCATTCGCTGGGCGCATCCCGTAGTCAGCCTGATTGCGGGGCTGTTTGTGCTGGAGATTATCCTGCTGGGCGTACGCAATACGTTCAACCATAGACTTGCCGCCGGGCTCGCCGGACTGCTCCTGCTCCAGTATGCGCTGGGCCTGACCGACCTTGCGCTGCTGGCACCTCTCACCATGCAGATTCTGCATTTGCTCGGCGCCGATCTGCTGTGGATCACTCTGGTCATTCTCGTTGCGCGGCTTTCTGTTCGTCCGCTCGGATGTACGGCGGGAACTGCGGCTGAACCCGCTCAGGATTTCTCTTTTAGAATTGCTGCCAGTGAGCAACTGAATTTTGGGATGGATGGATGACGGATCGTAACGCGACAAAAGAAGCGCCACCCTGACACGCAGCGCAACTCCGAAATAGTCGAAAAACTGAAGAGAGTTGAAGGCTTCCTCGACCGCAATGCGGCCGGAGCTTTGCTCCTGAGTCGACACGGAAACATCGCCTGGATCACCGCAGGCCAAGTAGAAGCGCGCGTAGTTGCTGGGTCGGAGACCGCGGTATGCTCGCTGCTGCTTACCCGCGATGGAAGGCGGTATTATCTGGCTCCGAATAATGAAGCGGCGCGGCTGGCAGACGAGGAGTTTGCGGGACTGGGCTATGAAGCCGTCATTTATCCCTGGCACGAAGGGCCGGGCGGCCGACTTCGGGAATTGATCGGCGATACGGCGTTGTGCTCGGATGCGGCCTATCGCGAAATGCGCGTCTGGTAAATCTCGTCGATCTGCAGACTCCGCTGCTGCCGGCGGAAATAGACCGCTTGCGAATCGTTTCGCGCGAAACCGCAGCGGCAACCGTCGAGGTGCTCGAAGGGTTGGCTCCGGGAATAAGCGAGCAGGAGATGGCAGCCCGCACCTCGGCGGCGCTGCTGATGCGCGGGCTTGCCCCCACCGTTCTGTTGATGGGCGTCGATGAGCGGATTCATCGGTATAAACATGCCGCCCCTCGTGGCGGTGTGCTGCAACGTTATGGCATGGTTAATCTATGCGCGCGACGTTGGGGCTTGATCGTTTCGATTACTCGCTTCGTCCACTTTGGCGCTTTACCGACGGAACTGTCGGCCGCCTTTGAAGCGGCAGCGCAGATTCACGCGGAGCTTCTGCACGCAACCCGGGACGGAGCAGTTTCGAGCGATATCTTTGCCGCGGCGCGGCGCGCCTATGCGTCCGTAGGCGCGGCGGACGAAATCGAGCAGCACCATCAGGGCGGCCCTTGCGGCTACGCGGAGCGCGACTGGGTAATTACGCCCAAGGGAATCGAGCACGTGGTAGCTCCGCAAGCCTTCGCGTACAACCCAAGCCTGCGCGGCGCGAAAGCGGAGGACACAGTTCTGCTCGCGAACGGCGCAATCGAAATTTTAACGGGGACACCCGGTCTGCCGCTGATTGAGACGGTACTGGATGGCGTAACCTATCAATCGGCGGGTGTTCTGGTTCGCCGATAGCTTTCAACGTGGAGGGGGTTCGATGCGCTTTGTTTCTCTCTTTTTGGCTGCTGCTGCGATGTTGACACCGATTACATTCGCCCAGGCGACGCAATATGCCAATCAGCCGCCCATTTTACTGGGGGCTGCGTGGTATCCCGAGCAGTGGCCGGAGTCGCAATGGGATCCCGACCTTTCGCTCATGGAAGCGGCGCATATCCATGTGGTTCGCGTCGGGCGAATTCGCCTGGAGCACCATGGAGCCGACCGAAGGCCAGTACAACTTCGACTGGCTGGAGCGGGCAATTGCGCTCGCGGCGAAGCACCATATATGCGTCGTGCTGGGCACGCCCACCGCAGCTCCTCCGGCGTGGCTTACGGAGAAATATCCCGAGACCCTGCGCATTAGCGAGGACGGAGTGCGCGACGAGCACGGAAACCGACAGCAGTTCTCATTCGCCGATAAGAAATATCGCGAGCTGGCGCACGATATCGCAGAGCGCATGGCGATTCGCTTTGGACACAACCCGGACGTCGTGGGATGGCAGCTCGATAACGAGTATGCCAATACCTCCTTCGATCCTGAGGCAAAAGCACAGTTCCATGCGTGGCTCAAGCAGAAGTACGGAACCATCGCGAACCTGAATTACCACTGGGCGACGGCATACTGGAGCCAGACCTACAACGACTTCGACCAGATTCCCGTACGCGAGGATAACGAGAATCCGGCGCTGCTGCTGGACTGGAAGCACTTCGTGAGCGACACGTGGAAGAGCTATTCGCTGAATCAGATCAGCGCCATTCGTCCCCATGCCGATCCGCGGCAGTTCATCACTACGAACACGATGGGCTGGTTTGACGGCTTCGATGAATACACCGTGCATTCCGTGCTGGATATTGCGGCGTGGGACGATTACATCGACTCCGATCATTACGACTACGACAAAACGGCGCGACTCATGATCTGACGCGCGGGTTCAAGCGCAAGAATTACTGGGTGATGGAGACCGAACCGGCGTTCGTGAACTGGCGGAAAACGAATACGCCGCTTCTGAAGGGGCAGGTGCGCGATATGGCGTGGCAGGCCATTGGCCATGGCGCTGAGACGGTCGAGTACTGGCAGTGGCGCGCCAATCGCAACGGTCAGGAGCAGTATCACGGCGTTCTGGTCGGCATCGACGGCAAACCTGCGCCGGTGTATGCGGAGGTGCAGCAGGTTGGCGACGAGTTCGACAAGGCCGGTGCGGCCCTGGCTGGGACCTCTCCGCACGCGGAGGTCGCCATTGTGGAGTCCTACGACAGCCGGTGGGCGATCAACTTCCAGCGGCACAGTGCGAAGTTCGATCCTGTGAGCGAACTGCTGGCTTTTTACCGTCCGCTGCGCGATCAGGCGCAGGCGGTCGACATTGTTTCGCCCGATGCGCCGCTGGATGGTTACAAGGTCGTGGTGGCTCCCGCTCTGAATGTGCTTCCGCAGGCGATCGCCGACCGGCTGATTGCTTATGTGAAGCAGGGCGGTCATCTGGTTCTGGGTCCGCGGACCGGAATGAAGGACCAGTATGATGCGTTGAATCCGGAGCGGCAGCCGGGACCGCTCGTCGATCTGCTGGGCGGATCGGTGACGCAGTTCTATGCGCTGAATTATCCGGTTCCGGTGAGCGGAGACGCTGGTTCGGGCACGGCGGATGTGTGGGCGGAGACGCTGACGGCGACTTCTCCGGAGACGAAGGTGCTGATGCGCTATGGCGCGAGCAACGGATGGCTGGACGGCCAGCCTGCGGTGCTGGAGCGCGAGGTTGGCAAAGGCAGCATTACCTATATAGGTACATGGCTCGATCCGGAGTTGATCAGTAAGTTAACGGCGTCGTGGCTGGAGCAGGCGGGGGTTCAGCCGATTGTTCCGAATACTCCGGACGGGGTTGAGGTCTGCGAGCGGGCCGGGAATGGGAAGACCGTTTTGATTCTGATTAATCACTCGACTGATCCGCAGCATGTGGCTCTGCCGGGTGAGATGACCGACCTGCTGGGGTCGGGCGGGTCACGCGTCGGTGCGGTGGACCTGCCTAAGTATGGTGTGGCTGTTCTTCAGAAATAGCCGGGTCGAGGGGAGGGGGAGCGGGTTTCGTGGTAACTACCCCTCCCCCCTATTTTTGTGCCTGTTTGCCTGTAGTATCATTCATTTGATTGAGTTTTCATAAAAGCTGGATTGCGCTAGTTCATTGATTCCATTGGACTTTCTTGATTCCTCCGTTCCTCCAGCTCATTGATTTCATTGATGTTTCATGGGAATTTATTGGACTTCCGGCATCGGTGCTGGAAGGGTGGTCTACCAGTCCCCTCCCCCCTTTTTGTGCCCGTTTGTTTGTACATGATTGATTCCGTTGGGTTTTCATAAACCGCCGGTTGCGCTAATTCATTGATTCGATTGGGTTTTCTTGATTTTTGACTGGCGCTAGATCATTGATTCCATGTGGGTTTCAAAGAGTTTGTTGAACTCGGGCGAGTTCATGTCGGGCATCGGGTATTGCCTGGCGAATGTCTCGAAGGCCAGCTCGGCATCGATTCTCCGTTGCAGGCGATCCGATGCGATGCGGAGGGCGAGCTGGACGTCGGGGTAGAGGCGGACGACGCGTCTGGATGCGGTCGAGCCGGCGGTTGATCCTGCGGAGCAGTTCGGGCAAATGGAGGGCGCTGAGTTTGGCGGCGAGGCGTTCCATCGCTTCGTCGTGGAGGAATTGTGCCTTCGATGCGTCGGAAGTCTCGGGCGTGGTGGCGGCAGACTTGCTCTCCTTTGAGAGTGACCTGACGGCAAGGTTCTACCGGAGGGAAGATCAAAGGCGCATAGACGGGCGGGTTGGGACATGGTTCGGCTCCTTAAAAGGAAAAGGGACCGCGTGGGCGGTCCCTTTTTTGGTTTATGTGGCTCAATTTCTATTTTACTAAATTGGGGTAATTGATCTGCAGATTTTCTTGTTTTGTTTTGGCTTTGGAATGAGCGGCTTATGGGGTTTTTGGTGCGGGTGGGGGTTGACAGAATTCCGGCGGCCGTGACTTCGACCGGGTTCCAGAAGTGGGGTGGGAACCGCTTAGTCTCGCCAGTCTTCGCCACTTGTGATATCAACCTCGCGATAGTACCAACCACTATCAGCTCTGCCTTCTTACTAAATAATTTGAAATTTACGTTCCAATCTGCCTGACCCAATCCCGTATTGCGGTGCCGATCCGCTCAATGTCCTGTAGGCCTAGCTCACCGCTGTGCATGATTACGTTTCTTGAGCGTTCCAGCGTGGTGATAATCTGACGCATCCACTCCTGAGACTGAAGGTAATTTTCGAAGTGCTCCCAGTTCTGGCTCACGATGGAACTGAGATCTCCAAACTCTGTGTAGTTGATCGGTTGGTCACCACGCTGAGCGTGCCACTTAATCTTGCTCTCCTCTTCGCGCCTGCTCTCTGCCCTTGTTCGAACTTTCTCCGAAACAGCTTTAGTCCACCACTCTGCGCCGAGGCTCTCCAAGAGACGTTTTGATACGAACTCACGGACAGTATTCTCAAATGCTGCGATCGCTACATAAACGACAGCCATCCTCTTGGCTTGAGATACGAAGTCCTCGTCAAGTTCGTCGATGGGTAGTCTCTTCGTAATCTCTGGGTCTAGTTCTCCATGTGACCGCCTTCTGAGGCGCGGCGTGTCGTCCAGTGTCTGATCTGTCAGAAGTCCCCTGAACGCGAACGAGTACAACTCATGATTCATAGCGTGTTCCTCATATCAAGTGTTTTCGCAGAGCTTGAAAGATTGCGTCGAACACAGCGGCGTCGCGAGATTCGGGCAGGTGGATCTGGATGTCGTAGTGGAGTTCCATCCCTTTGAGCGGAGAAAATGGTACTTCAGGTGGAACAGCCGACGGCTTGTCATCATGGGTTGTGCTAGCCGGAGCTGCGGTGTTAGGGGGTAGCGTGCTGGCCGGGGGTGGCGTCATGGGTGTATTGGGGACAGCCGGAGCTTCCCAGTCTGCTTGATCTGCAAGGGCCTTGAACGTATTGGCCATGAGGTTAATAACGTTTGGAGATTTCTGACCAAGAGTGAGTGTTTTCAGCTTGTTCTTGATCTCCTCTACGGTCATTTCGTTGGCCTTAGTATTGATGGCAAACAGATCGGCGTAGGACTCGCGGAGGGCGTCAGCTAAGATTCTCCCAGATTGCGTCTGATCGAGAAATTGGTAATATCGCTGAGTTGGCGTACCAGCGTCATCGAGAAATCCCAGTCCCTTCAAGACTCCGATGAACAGACGGTCGTTACTGCTACCGAAGTCAAGCTGATTGAGAAATTTGTTTGTAAATCGCTCAGGTGCCCTTGCGGAGCGAAGAGCATTGAAGAAGGATTCCAGATTCTTGGTGGTAACCAGATAGGCATTCGTAAGGGCCATTTGTCCGCACGCTCCATAGGTACAGTAACTTGCACAGCAGGATCACAATTGTACGCGCAACGAAATCTCACACCAACTACACAAAAGACCCAGCTAGATCGGTTGGGCCTCCCTTCCTCCGCCGAGTATCTCACCCGCGGACTTCGATGACAGATGCTGGACCATTTGTCCCTATGAAGTAGGTTATGAGATACGCATTTATCTGGAGCCCTTGGGCCTTCCCAAGCGCTGATATCCCGGGTGGACCCCCCGGACAAGTCCCTGCTGGTCAGCGATTCTGAGCAATAGCGCGGCAAGCTCGTCGCGCTCCTCCTTATTGAGAGCGGAGAGCAGAGCATCCTGATGCTCTCGCGCCACCTTGCCGATCCTTTCCAGGACGTCCCCACCATCTTTTGTCAGATAAAGGGAATACAAGCGCCGGTCATCCGGGTTTGCTCTCCGCTCCACGAACCCTCGCTTCTCAAGATTGTCCAGTATCGCCACCAGGCGGCTGGGGTGAATCTGTAGCTTCGATGCGAGCTCCTGTTGGCTCAGTCCCGCCGCAATGCGCAACAGCCGCAGGATTCCTGCATCTGGAGGGGCGAGTTCGAGAACCCCCAATCTTTCAGCAAATTGCGACGCGGCATGCGCTCCAAGCTGGGCAAGCAGGAACGCTGCTTGCCCTTTTCCCGCCTCAGTGTGAATTCATCTTGAAATAAATTATTGCACATTCAATTCGTTTATTATATAAATCATTACATGGAAAAAACGATTCCTCAGATTCCGTGGCCCTTCCCTGATTCTGCTTGCGACTGTTCACATCCTGCTCTTTGTGGCCGGTCTCGTGGCAGCGGCGGTGCTCCGACATGGGGCGCCATATGTAACCCCCTTCGCGCCAGCCGAAGAATTGCGCTCGTTTCTTGCGCAAAGCCCAACGGCTATACGCGTGAGCAACTTTTTCCTGTTTGGCTCTGCAATTCCTTTCGGGATCTTCGCAGTCACAACCGTCAGCCGCTTGCGCTTCATGGGTGTCCGCGCTGCCGGTACGAACATAGCCCTCCTCGGCGGTTTGATCGCCACGATTGCGTTGATCCTTTCCGGCAGCGCGGGCTGGGTCTTGTCCGTGCCCGAAGTATTGGCGTCAGCGCAAGTCGTGAAGGCGATCAGTTTTCTCAACTTCCTATTCGGCGGAGTCGTCTTCGCGGTCGGATTCGGTCTGCTGGCAGCGGGAGTGTCCGTCACAAGCCACTTTATGCGGCTTCTTCCACGGTGGCTGGTAGTTCTTGGAATGCTTCTCGCAATAACAGGAGAACTCTCCTCGTTCAGCCTTATCGCTTACCCGGCAAACTTTTTCATTCCGATTACCAGATACCTGGGCGTCATCTGGATGCTTTCGGTTGCCGTAGCACTGACGAAAGACCGCAAGGTAGCGCACACTGCTCATGCCCACGATTCTCCATAGCAGAGATGTGACTGCACTTCTGAGTTGTTCGGCGAGAGGGCGCTCCTTTCCCCGAATCGGGCTAATCGACTTTGCCTTGGGGGATGCCAGAACTAGAGCGCTTTAAGCAAGGAGCTGCAGAGCGAATGGAGATCAAGAGCACGCGATCATTCCCGGAACCAGAAGTCCTGGTCAGCGGTCGCAGATTCGGCCTTTCTCTTCTGGCAAGTATCTGCGCGGCGGCAGGGGTTGGAATCGTCAGCTACTACAGCCTGATCAGGACAATGGGCACTCTGCTCGGATCGGCACTGCCGCAGATCGTCACGTTTGCGGTGTATCTAACGCTGGTCGCCGTACTGTGCTACTCGTTTCGGCCACCGAGTCGTCCTCCCATTGCGCTGCACTTTACGAGCATCAAGGATCTCGTGGTCGCAATCGGAGCAACAATCGCCCTCATTGCGGTTTGTGCGCTTGCGTATGCGTTTCTGGGCCTGTTTTTTGGAGGCTTTCTGCATCTGCTCGAGCAATTGACCGCCGTGGCGACCGACGCCAAACGTCTCCAGGGTCAGGGTTCGTCCGCATGGGTAATCGCGATTCTTCGCGGTTGTCTACTTGTCCCGATCTTTGAGGAAGTCTTATTTCGAGGGCTCCTGCTCTCCTGGTTGAACCGGCACATGCGCTTCGTGCTTGCGGTACTGGTAATGGCTGCACTGTTTGCGGCAATGCACGTCTACCCGCCTGCGCTGCCCTGCACCTTCCTCTTTGGGATCGCCAGCGGGTATGTACGCCGAATGACTGGCTCGACGGTCAGCACAGTTCTCATGCACGTAATCACCAACATTGTCCTGCTTACACTCGGAGTGCATTTCTTCGGACATTAAGATGGCTCATGCCCGTTTGTATAGTTTGAGTCCGCTCAATTTGTTTCTTCGCTTTGCCTAATGGCTGGAGTTGTGGCGCGAGCTACACCTTGCGACGGGAGTGCTTACTGGCCGAACTAACGTCCTTCGGGCCTGGCGGTGGCGATTTCGAGGACGGTTTTGGCTACGCGGCTGGCTTCGTGGCGGAGGACGTCTCCTTCGGCGGCGAAGTTGCCGGTGATGCAGCGGATTCCCATCGCCTCGATGCGCTCGATGTCGGGCTCGATGGCTTCGGCTCCTTCGACGGCGTAGCGATCTCTGATGGAATCGGGCACGGGGGCGGTGTTGATGAGGGCGTAGTCGAAGACGGACTGGCCGATGTGAGTGTAGATGCGCTCGATGTGCTCGGAGGCGGTGAGGTGCAGGCTTTCGTTGGCCTGGGTCATGAGGTTTGCGATGTAAATGCGCGTGCCCTGCGCCGCGGCGAGGGCTTCGGGGATTCCCTGCACCAGCAGATTGGTGATGAGGCTGGTGTAGAGCGAGCCGGGCCCCAGCGTGATTAGATCGGCTTCGGCGATGGCGGTGAGGGTTTCGGGCAGCGGCTCGACGATGGCGGGGTCGAGGGTGAGCTCGGCGATCTGCTCTTTGCTGGCGGTGATGTTGGTTTCTCCGCGAACCACCGCGCCGCTGACCATGTGGGCAACCAGAGTGGCGTTGGCATAGGTCGCCGGATAGATGCAGCCGCGCATGGCGAGAACTTCGCCGGCCAGCTTGATGGCGTGGCCGAAGTCGCCGGTCATTTCGGTGAGTGCGGCGACAAAGAGATTTCCAAAGCTGTGTCCCTCAAGCTCACCGCCTGCCTGGAAGCGATGCCGGAAGAGACGGGAAATCAGATGCTCATCTTCAGAGAGGGCAACCATGCAGTTGCGCAGGTCTCCGGGCGGAAGCATGTTGAAGTGTTTGCGAAGGCGTCCGCTGGAGCCGCCGTCATCGGTCACGGTTACAACGGCTGCCAGATCACTAATAGGATGGGGGGTATCGCCGGGAACGCCGGCGGCTGCGGAAGGAACGTAGCGCTTGAGTCCGCGCAAAAGGGTTGAGAGGCCCGTGCCCCCGCCCATGGCGACGACGCGAAGGCCGCCGTCTCGCTGGGTTGAACGCACAACCTCGGGCTTCGCAGACAGGGAAAGGTCCATACCAAAGTTTATAGAGCAATATGCCGCGGAACGCTTTTGCCCGACACTTGCTTCAAGTCGTTTCGGGGTAGAGTAGCTCGGTAAAGCGCGGATCGTCGGCCATGTCGGTGAAGTCGGTGTCGCTGCGGGCCTGGATGCGATTCTGCGCGTTCAGCTCAATTGCTTCGCGGAGGTGGTCCAGGCATTCTTCGGCCTGTCCGGTAATGCTGTTCAGAACAGAAAGGCCGTAGTGGGCATAATCCGCCGAGGCGTTTTTCTTCAGGAGGCTCTCGAAATGGTCGCGGGCATCCTCATAATTGCCGGTGTTCAGCAGAGAGATGGCGTAATCGTATTGCTCTTCGGGAGTGTCGAAGGCGAGACTCTTCTTCTGCGCATGGCGCTCGCAAACCGCGAGATAGGTGCGGCAGCGTTCCAGCACTTCAGGCGCGCCGCTCTGCGTCAACTTTTCAAAAAGTGCGCGGGCCTTCTCAAACTTCCCTTCCTGCAGGAACTGCACCGCGTTCTGATACTGCGTGAACGAGGGATGGGGAGCGGATTTGGCGGACGGCGTTTTTTTGCCGGCGAGAGTGCGTGAGGCTTTGGTTTTCGCGCTTTCCTGACGTGCTTCGGGCATGCATTGATTCCCTGAAAATAAGTGCGTTAACGTCGCAGTTATACGCACCGCAGCGCGCTGCGTCAAGCGGGGAGAAGAGGCGGACCGCGCGGTTTGCTCTTGATGAGGATGAGAGAAGATCGAGCGCGCGGCAATTTGTTCAGCGTTTCCGCATCGAATAGCGTGAAAACCGGGTCATTTGACTGATCCGGCGTCGGCCGCGACGGGGCGGCCTGCTTTTCTCATTGCCATTGAACCGTCGCGGGAGGCGAACAGACGCCTTCCACAATGAGGACCACTTCCTGCAGGCCGCGCTGCCGAAGCACGGAGGAGGCGGGAAGTGTCCGATGAAACTCGATTCGCTCGCCGGGGGGTAAAGCGGGTCAACCGGACCTGCGTCGACCAGACTTGCATGGGCCGGGCCGGCGCCGGCTGGAGCGTGTCCGGCATCCGCCTGGCCGACAAGAAAGGTTTCGGGCGGCGCTCCCCTCTCTCTTCGTTGGCGACGAAACCAACCGATCCTGATCCGCCACGCCATGCGTCCGCGCGGGCGCAATCCGCTGGCAGGGCTTGCTGGACGGCGGGACCGACTCTTTCACCAAAGCTGCTGCTTTGCTACCCATATCAGTCTCCGGCGCCGCAAAGAGCTTAAGTTCTGGTTGAGCCGTAGGCAGTGATGATAGACCTTCTGCGCTTCTGCTGGATGCGTTCTTCGGGCGGCGCGTCTGCTCGTGGTTCCTTCCAGGCTACCTGGGAACATTCATTGGGACGGCATCACTGACCGCTTCCTGTTGCCAGCCACAAAAACCCGTCACTCCAGTTTGAGAGGCGCAGGCGTGGTTGTCGGCAGATCCGCAACATCGATGGATGCTGGCGGTGCTACAGGCCAGTCGAGGCCCCATTTAGGGTCTTTTAGCGCGGTATGGATTACTGACAACTCATACGAATTCCATTTTTGACTCTTTGATACAGATTCCGCGGTCTTCGTAATGTAGTAATCGGCGTCGGAGCACTCGCACTTGCAGCGAAGATCCTTCACTATCCCACTGATGTCCTCAGAGCCGTTTTTCACCCAAAAATCGAACATCTGGTCGAACTGCTTCCAGCGATCTGCGGTAGGGCGCGCGAGCGCGGCCCTGTAGTAGACATGCATCTCGCTGAGATGTGCCGCCATTTCTGAGAGATTGTCACTAAAGTCTACGAACTTGCAAGCTGTCGGGCTCGGCTCCGCAATGGGAGCAGATGCATCAAAACGAGCGTGTTCCGTCTCGTGAGTCAGCGTTCCTAAGGTCGCGGTCAACCAAGTGGCCCGAGAACTCCCACCGATCGTCTGAGCGCCGCTCTGATAATGTTTGGCTTGCGCTTCCAATACATCGGGTACGAACGTGCAGGTACCACCGGGGAGGGGCGGGGTGAATCCGCTACAGGCAAAGGTCACCGCGCCATAGTCAGCAGGCATGTCTTTGTTCACGTAGATGCCAGTGATGTAGCCCAACCGGGAACTAAAGTTCGCCCGCAAGATGTCGGTGAGGGCAGTGGCGGGGGCGCCGTGTCCATCAGAAGTGCACTTGGGATCAGGAGGGACCACTCCACAAAGTTTCTTGCGCCTGGCAGCCTTCGCGACATTTTCCGGCTTACTCTCGGTGGAAGCCACGAAGGTGGTGAGCGTCGCTGCAGTTGCACAGTATGCACCCGATTTGCAGGCGCGCTGCACGAGGGTGTGTCCTTCTTTTTGCTGCATGACGTGAGCCAGTTCATGCGCAAGTAGTTCTCTGCCAGCAGGCGCCGATGGTGCATATTGCCCCGGTCCAAATACCAGGTGCGGCCCGATAGTATAAGCCAGCGCATTCACGGATCTTGCGGATTCAGCCGCCTTGTCATCCGCATGCACACGCACGCTGCTGAAGTCGCGTTTGAACCGTGGTTCAAAGAAGGAGCGTGTCGAGGAATCGAGCGGCTGGCCTGGGGAGCGGAGCGTCTCATGAACGATGGGCGGGGCTTCTCTTGGTGTAACGGAGGCTGCTGCCTTGCGCTGGATTTGGCCCTCCTGCTCCTGCTTGCACTTATCGCACTTTTCGCCCCCGCACGAACACTTGCGGCGGAGAACAGGAGTGGCGGTGCCGGTAGATGCCGGCGCGTTGGGCGCCATGCCCATCACGCCGGCAGCCATCGCGTCGGCTTCCGCTTCCAGAGGATCGTTGGCTGCGCCGATTGCGAGCTTGAATTGGATGGGCAGGCGCGAACTGGAAAACGTACGAGTGCCTTCTTCAGGCGGGAAGACCGGAATGCCGGTCAGCGATTTGAAGGACGTTCTTCGGGAGGCATCAATTGCAGGTGCGGGGATTCTCGGCTCCTGAGCAGCAGGGTGCGGCCTATCAAGCGCAGAAAACTGGTCCGGCGAAGCTCGAAGTCCGCGGGCGGGCGTTTTGCGGAGGAGCGATGCGGCTTGCGATCCCATATCAGTCCCCTGCCGCTGCGAAGAGTTCGCGATCCCGATTGAGCCACACGCAGTGGCGATAGTACTTCGGATCTTCACGCTGCACGCGCTGCACCAGCCGGCCCGCAATATGCGGGTCCTGCTTGGCGGGGCCGAGCAGATGAGTGAAACCAAGACGTGCGGAGATGCCGGCGTTGTATGCGTCCATAAACGATGGAAAGAGATAGCTGAGATGGATGCCTTCAAACGGCGATCCACGATGCGCGCGGTGATACCGCACGAAGGCCGAGAGAGTGAACTGCTCGATTACAGGGTTGAATCCTGACTTGTTGGACATGGCTTCCCATACGGGTGCATTTGCCGGGCTGGTGAGCAGGTCCATAACCTGATTCGCGTAGTAACGAATGAAGTCGGTGCGGGTTCCGCCGAGGATACCGCAGTTCGCCTGGCGTCCATCATTGTGGTCACACGAGCGGACCCATTGCCACTCAACCGGCAAAGGCAGGCTGTGCTGCGCGAACGCATTTTCCACGTCGCGCGCTCCGCACCACTCTTCCGCGGGATGGTGCTCCTCAGGGGATTGCGCGAATACCGGCGCGTCGGTCAAACGACGCGGCAGCGGCTTCCAGAGGAATACGTCGGTATCGAGATGAATGAAGGGCTGATCCTGAAGGCTATAGGTGAGCAGTTTGCCCATCGTCCACCAGCCGATGTCGGTCTTCCGAATTCGATTGAGTTCGGTTGAGACGTGCGTGAAGGAGAGGCCAAGCTGGTCGACGAGAAATGCTGCTCCGGCATCGTCGGTGACGAGCACGGTCTCGCGATAATGGCGGCGCGCCAGACGCAGGGACAGGCCCCAGGCGAGACAGTGGTGCAGCGGCTCGCGCCAGGTGCGTCCCATGTAGCCCTGAAACGGCTTGCTCCAAAATGACCAGACTGCCCGCATCGTGTGTGCTGCCTCCGAACACGTGATTCGCGCTTACTGCGATCGTGCTTCGCGCCGGTAAATGCTCCTTATATGGCTACCCATTCGGCGCGACTACGGTGAATGTGCCGGTGACGGTGCTGCCTGTTCCGACCTGCCAGGTGACAGAGGCTGAGACGGTGCAGACGATTCCCGCACCGGCCGTAGGGGTTGTAACGGTGACGCTCGCGGTGAAGGTCTGATAGTTTTGCCCCGCGGGGACGATGATGGTTGCGGGAATATTGAAGATCACTCCCGTAACCGGAGTGGGGGTTAAGGTGATGGTGGTATCCGCGGAGACGGGTGTGGTGAGCGTGACAGTGCCGGTAGTGGTTCCTGCTGCTCCGCCTCCAGGCAACGACACGCTTGCAGGATCGAAGGCAAGGCTGGAGATGACGGTCGCGGGCGCAAGATAGAACCAACTCTCGAAGTCGCTGGCCTTTGCGCCGTTTCCAGACGGATACTGCAAGGCGATCCTGGGGGTTTGATCCTGGCGCGTACCAGGTGTGGCGAAGGTCTGGCCGTCGAGGAAGAGTGTCCGGGCGGACCCACAGCTGCCGCCGGATGAAGATATCTGCGCGTAAATCATGTGGCTGAGCAGGCGAACGCGCACGCGGGCAAACCATGTTGGATCGGGAGCATAAACAATCGTCTGGAGCAGAGTATTGAGCTCGAGAAACAGTAAATCGCCCAATTCAATCACTATCTTGTTGCTCGTGTCCTGAGTCAGAAGAGACCAATAGACGATGTCGTTTGAAACTGTGACGACGCCGTCGAGAACATATTCCGTTCTGAGCCGGGGTGCGCTGGTAATCTGGATCGACTGCTGAGAATTTGCGGGCGACCCGCCCACCTGATTCCCCAACTCAGTGGCACCCAATGTACGGTCTGCGCTGCGGTAGCTGGGTATTTCAATGGTGACGCGGAAGACAGAGGCATCGATGACGCTGGTGGGAGCGTCATCAAGCAGGAGTTTCAGACCGCTGGCGGCAAGCTGATCGAGCGTGATGACGTCGTCATTGATCCAGCTGATGCGATTGACGTGCAATGCGTTCGAGGACAGGGGAGTAAAGAAGCTGCGCAGGTCCTGAACCAGAAAGTTGCTCTGATCTGCAATTGTGCCGATCTCGTCTTCCTGAAACGCAATTTGCGAATCATTCTTGTTGGCGATGGCCAGACCGGCACCTGTTTGCTGGACCGGTTTGCGCGTAGTGAAAATATCTTGCAGGGTAATTAGAGCCAACGGCACTGTATAAACGGGAATGTTGGCAGCGAGCTGGCATGGTCTTCCGTCGCCTCCACACGGTGGCCAGTCAATCTTGCCGGACGCGGTTCGCGCAGGGATAAGCCAGTAGTCTCCACTTTTGTATGCGCCAGCGGTGAAGGTGACCTGAATTCCGTTCTCGATATCGATCGGCGCAGATATGGAAAGCGGCATATCGCCTGCGGTGCCGGTTCCGGGCTGATCCCAGCGACGCACGCGGGCATTCTTTGTTGGATCGACGGCGGGGGCCGTTGCGGTGAAGGTGATGGACGGCGGCTGGCCGGCGGGACTTACACTGCTGATCTGACAGAGCTGGCCCGGCTGATTCGGTACGTCTCCGAACTCGGTGGTGTCGTCGCTGATCTCAACCCATTGGTTCGCCGCAAAGCCGAGGTTCGCATCCTTGCCGAGACTGTCGACAAAAATTGTCTGCGGATTGGTGCCGGAGTAGCTGGTGACGGCGGCAAGGATCGAGGCATTTTCGCGCGACCACTTGAACGTTGCGGTTGTCTCATCTCCGGGCTGATGGATTTCGATGCGATAGAGCTGGTTCTCCAGCCCTTGATATCCAGCAGGAGGAATCGGCTGGCAGGAGCAGTCGTCGCCGGTGTTGCTAAGCTGCACGCAGAGTCTGCCAGCGCGCTCCACGGGCACAATTATGGGCGAAAATGCGATGGTGCCGATGGATGCGATAGTGCCGAAAGAAACCGGCTCGCGAGTAATCGCCGCGCCGCTCTTAGTAAGCAGCCTTTCCGCCGGAGCGAAGTTCTGATTGACGGTCACGCCGGTCAGGCCGGTGGGGGCAGACGGTGCAGTCGGTGTAGTTGGAGGCGGGGCGGGGGCAAGAATTGGCGAGGCGACAACGCGCCACACCGTCTGCAGCCGCGCGGTCGTGTCGGCCTGACCCAGCGCGGGTTCGAGCAGGCAGAGATCGTCGAGAGCCGTAACCAATCGTTGCCAGACCTGGAGCTGAACGCAGATCGCATCGATGGTTCCCGCATCCAGCTCTTCGAGATATTCGGCGTCGGTGACACTGGGATCGATGAGAAAAGGCTGATCCATATAGTCCGTGGCCGAGCCCTCGCATAGCAGGCCATGGACGTAATAACGGCCGTTGGAGATGCGGATCGTCGAGTCTTCGACGCTGATCTCGAACCCGGCGCTGCCAACGGGACCGCCTACCGCGCCGATAGTGTCGATGATCTGTGTGGTGCGTAGATACTCATCGATGGCGCACTGCTCATTCGCGTCAGCGTCGAGCGAGACGCGCCCCTGCTGTTGCAGCACCGACGTGAAGTTCTCACTAGGAGTGAAGCGTATGCGACTGAAGTCACCTTTCATCATCCATCTCCATGCCCTGCTTACCGGGCGGCGTGGTTCACAGCGGAATAATTGCGGCTAGAGCAGGCCCACGCCTATGCCCGCCATTTGTATGCCTTCGCCGTCGTCACAGATCGGGCCCGTGTTCGGGGCACCGTAGCCATATGCAACAGCACGAACCACCGGCTCCGTGGCCGACGGCACCAAAAAAATTCCCGCTTCGAGCGAAAAGGGGAGATATTCTCCCAGGCGAATCTGCACGTTTCGTATCGCCTGCCATTCCTGGGTAATGTGATATGCGCCCATCTCCGATCCGTCGTCGGCGCCATTCATGATGCAGACTGGCACATACCCGCTCAGCATCGCATAGGACGGCCTGCCGTATTCCAGCGTGATGAACTGAGGAACAAGCGCGGCGGAATCGCTCGCCGTGTCAGGAAGACACTTGTAGGTTTGCGGTGTAATCGCGGGCGTAGGCAGCCAGCAGAAGCGGACGCACCCGCTCTGCCTGCGCGCACACCAGAGCGCGGCAGGCCATGAGTCGAGCCTGGTCAGCCGCGCATAGAAGATGGTGTTGGAGGCCAGCGTCAGCGTGTGCACATGCACTTTGCCGATGACGGTGCTCTCTTCGATGTGGAGGTCTGCGCCTGCGCTTTCCAAGTCGGCTGCGGCATAGGCCACACCGCATGGCGAACCGGCATCCACGATGCTGTTGCAGATGCGGACGGTTGCGCCCAGTGTCGAGACAACGGGTCCGGTTATAACACGCTGTAGTGCGACGGTGGCAGCGGGAGAAGTAATGATAACGCTGGGCTCACCGGGAAGCGTGGCTTGTCCATTAGGATTGAGCGCGATCCCCGGCACCGCCGTCGAATCGCAGAGAAAGACATTCGCCGCTTCGCCGGTTACGCTCAACTGGCCGGAAAGCCAGACTCCATTGATATAGCAGGTGCCGGGCAGCGGCGGCGACGCCAGGTTTTCTCCGGGAAGCGAGACGCCGCTGATCTCGATATTGCCGCGCAGCACTGCCAGCGAAGAGTTGTAGATGGGAACACCAGCGTTCGCGCTGCTGACCTGCGCGGAGACAATCCACAACTGGCTGGTGGGAGGCAGCAGGATGGCATTCGCGCCGGTCAGATCGCAGTTGAAGTCGTTAACGTTTTCGATAACGATGAGGCCGGTCGTGCCGACAGGCTGCGTGTTCCAGGTAGCCACGGCGGCTGCAAGCGCTGCGTCGGAATTGACGGCGGCAAAGAATCCTGGCCGAAGCGAGACGAGTTGCGACAGGTTGGCGGACCTGTCGTATGGTCCTCCGCCAATGGCTGCGGGAAATCCGTAACAGTAACTGATACGAATCTCATTTGGCACCGGAATTCCGCTTCCCAGTTGAATGCGGCCGAGCTCCGGGTCTATCCCCACCTTGAATGGCGGCGTACCACCCCATGAGTTCGCGTTGCGATCGGAGAGATTCTGGCAGCAGATTTGCGACAGGTCGACGGCGACGCCGTCGAGCAGAACCTGAATGCTTGTTCGCGTGGAGAGAGTGATTCCGTCGACGGTGAAGGTGATGTTGTCGTCCGCAGAGTAGAACCTCTCCTTATGGTGAGCGAATTCCCTGCGCCCAATTGGTTGTGAGACATCGTAGCGTGTGGTAAGGCGCTCGAAAGAGACGCGGTCTGCGCGATTGTTGAAGAGCGGAATGTTCTGGCCGAGCGGGCTGCACATGCAGCGGCGCGCATCGATGCGAAGGCCGGGCGCGTTCTGCAGCATGTACGGCTGCCAGCGCCACAGGTACATGGCTAAATCCGGAATATTGGATTTGCCCCCTCCATGCAGGACGATATCGAGCGGAGTGGGATCGGGATACACGGGAGCATAATTATGCGGAGCGATGCGACGGACATCGATGGTGCGATTCAGCGTGTCAAATGCGGTGCCGAAACGATAGAGCTGTTCAACGTGGCGAAGGTCGACGGTGGTGTCATGGAGGGGACGCACCAACCGCATGCTCTCGGTGGTGATCAGGCGCTTGAACTCTTCCACACCGCGCGCGGGCATTCCGGAGACATCCATCGATATCTGATCGAGAGCGAGCAGCGTTCCCTTGCGACGCCGGTAGCCGATGGTGTTGGCTACTTCTGCGCGGCTGCCATAAGCAGCGGAGTCAATCTGGTAGATCCCGTTGCTTCCGACGAGGTCGCCGATGTAGGGAATGACCCAGGAAGCGCACGTCTCGATAAACTCGTCGGCGTAGAGCTGCTGGAGGTTGTCCTCGATAAGCAGCAGTTGCTCGGCGAGGACCGTCATGAATGCCTGCAGGGGCGCGCCAGTCTCCTGGTCGCGCGTCCGATAAACGGCGGGCAGCAAGGCGTAGAGTTGGTCGGCGGTCAGGCTCATTTGGATTTCACCAGATTTGCTTGCGATGCGGGATCAAGGGTGAGGAGCTCCGCGCCCTGGGGAAGCGGAGCCGTCGCGCTGGTATCCAACCCGTTGATTGGTGAACCGGCGGGAAGAACCTGCTGCAGAGGCGGAGCGGTCGACTGATCCTGCCGGTTGAACTGCGTGAGCTCCAGCGCGATGACGCCGGGAACCTGCTGAATGGTTCGGATTACCTGACTCTGCGGAAGCCCATAGCCGAGCTGCTGATTCTGAAAGTTGTAGGTGGTGGAAAGCGCCTGCCATACTGCGGCGAGTACAAGGGTTGGATCATACTGCGTGGTGTCGATCTGAATGGTCGCTCCCACTTCGAAGAGTACCGGCGTGTAGGAGACGACTTGAATGGGCACATAAGGGCTGCCATTGGCGATGAGCGCGGCGATGAGGTCGGTAACAGTCAGATCCGTCTGCTGGAAAATGCCGCCGTTGGGGCCAGCGATGGTCAGCAGAATGCCTCGTGTGCGACCGAACCACGTCCAGGTGGCGAGCGCCTTGGCAACACCGGCGAAGGCCAGCGCGAAGTTCTGATAATCCTCAAGCGAAACGACGCGGCCGATGGTCTGCACCTGCAGCGGAGCGCTGGCGCGCGCATCTGCCGCGGTGTCCGGGTCAGCACCGCCTGCCGCGGGCTGCGGATTCGTGACCGTCTGCAAACCTTGCGGCCGATCAAGCGGCAGGGAGAGTTGCCCGGTCGAAACGTTACCGGCCGAACCGATTCCCTTCCGGTAGAGGGCTCGGATGTTCATCAGGCCAGTGGGTGGACGCCCGCCGGTAGTGCCGTTGCCGAACTCGACATTGACGGCGCCGCTTGCGTTGACCGAGGTCACGAAGACGCGGTCTGCAGGACCGGAGGTGAGGAAGTTCGGTTCCTCGGACCAACGCAGGTTATTCACCCAAACCTGCAGAGTCGATACCGAACCAGAGGCAACGGAGGACGGCACGTAGGTCAAGGGACTCTGCTTGAGGGTGAACTCGAGAGCCGGATTGGTGGCGTCTCCGTTGCCGAGAATTTCGTTGGTCGTCTCGCCATTGGTAGCGGGTGCAACGTTCGCGTTTACGGTGACGGTGCTGCGGTCGTAGGCGCGGGTAAGAATTGCCGTCAGCACCAGCGTGGTGATGTCGCCCGCAGTCGATGCGCTGCTGATGATCGCGGCTTCGCTGGCCGGTGGATCTTTGGGGCCAGCGGGTAGCAGCTCGATTGCCCAATCCTTTGAATCCAGGAGGCCTGCGACACCCGTGGTGGTCAGCACCTGCCAAATCGGGTCCCCGCTGGAGGGATCGGCGGTGAACGGAAACGCATCGATCAGGAATATCTGCCCGTCGGCCGCGTTCAAGGCGCTCGAGCTTCCGTCAGGCGAGAAGATCGCCTGGTTGGAGCTTGTTCCCTGACTAATCTGCATGCGCAAACGGCTTCCGTTGATCGCAATTGGCTGGCCGTTGGTGAGCTGCTGGCCGTCGATAATTTCCAGGTTCTTCTGGAATACCGGAAGCAGCAGCGTGGGATCGTTGGTAAAGCTGGGATAGGGCCAGAGTGTAGCTGTCGGCAGATAGGGAGGATCAACCGGAGTGAGCCGACTGCTCTGCACGTAGACGGTTGTATCGCGGGTGTCTGTGACGACGGCCGTCAGATACGTGGAGCCAGCCTGGGCGGGGGGATTTGCCAGCGTCAAGCCATTCGCGAGTGCCATCTGCGTGGTCTTACTGGTGATGAGGAAGGCATTCGGCGCAGTGTCCGCGGCGGAACTTACGTTGAAGACGGCAGAACCATTGGCCAGATTCGCGAGGACAATCCATTGCGGCTCGGCGCTGGGATTCTGGCTGGGTGCAAGGCCGGAGTAGGATGCATCGAGGTTGATGGCCGGAGACGTGAAGGGCGCAGTGAATGTCCAGTCAGCCTTCGCTGGGACTTCCGGATTACCACCGCTATAAGGCCAGCCCGTCACGCCGGTGAGACCACTGCCCGAGACCACCGCCAGCGAGCGGGGATCGATGGATTGAGCGCCGAAGAGAGCTGCGCGTTTCTGCAGGACATACAGATAGGCGGTCGCATCATTGGAAGCGGACCATATCAGCGGTTGATCCCAGACGACCAGCGTTTGTTTTAGTTCCGTGTCGATCTGGACCGAGGAGACGAAGTGAAAGTCGGCCTGGGCCGAGGTATTCGTAACACCAGTAGTTACTTGATTGTGAAAAGCCTGATTCACAAACAGCAGCGCATCGCCGGGGCTGAGATTATTGGCTGTACCGGAGATCCAGATGGAAGTCTGGCCACTGCTTAGACCCCATGGGGTTGAGATCTGCACTGCCATCTGGTTCTGCTTGATCAACGCGACGATGTCGTTCGACGTTTCGAAAACCTGCGGCGTCTGCCCTGGTCCGGGAACGCTCTGCGCGCGCGTGCCTGCAGGGATGGTTACATTGTCCGGTGCGCCGGGCGCGGGGTTCAGCGAGAAGGCGAGCATTGCGGAAGCGGCGACGCCGGGGGAGGGCTTGTAGCCCACAAGTGCGGCCAGCTCCATGACGGAGCGGTCATCGATGGCGCAGCGCAGATAAGCTTCATTGGCGAGGCGCTCCTGATAAAACGTAAGGATGTCGCAGACGACGGCCCAGGTGTCGAGAAACGCGATCGAGAAATCTGAACTATCGCGGGTACGCAGCGGCGCAAGCGCCGGGAGATCGGACTCGGAAAGCGCGGCCAGCATACTTGCATAGAAGGTGCCGTAGCGCCCGATTCGATATGTGATCGCACTCAGCGCAGGCCGGTTGGTAATGGCCTCCGGCGTCTCCGGCTGCACACCTGCGCAGCAGCCGCAGAGTTGCTGATCGTTCGGCTGGCAGGAGCAGCTCATTTGCCACCATCCATGGTGAGAGAAAACTTTCCGAGGTCGAGACGGTTGGGATTGTTGTCGCAGTGCGCGATCTCAAGCCGTCCCATCACCAGGTATCCCTGGGCGACACCGTCGAGCAGAGGATTATCTACGCCAGAGGCATCCATGCGACGGAACTTCAGCGGCGTGACAGCGACGACGCCCTCGACACTTTGGGCCGCTGCGATCAGCGGGCTGAGGTAAATGGTTTCGCCGAAGGTGAAGTTGCTGGGAGCGAGCAGGCCGGGCTGTCCGTTGCACTGATTGCCGGCGATGAAGAGCTGCAGCAACGCGTCGCGAACGTCACTTTGGAAATGGTCCTCGGCAACGCAAATCTCGAAGGCGATATCGAGGCCAACGATCACTGCGCCCTCGACCTGCAGGTCAGTTCCGGCCATGCGCAGCAGATTCAGTCCCTGCTTTACCGTGGTGACCAGCTCCACGGTTGGTTCATTGCCGCCGGTCGCTTCCACGGAGACGAAGGCTGTGTACCAGCTTCCCGTCCAGCGAAATGTTCCTCGCGCCTCCTCCACTCCCGAGATCAGGTCGGCCTGATCGCCATAGTCGTCCTCGGTGACGCAGCGCAACTGGGTGTTGAAGGCGAAGGGAGCGGTCTGCTGAATGTGCTGGATCGTCTCTCCGTCGACGCCGCCAACCGCAGCGAGCGGGTTGCGCACCTGCGCGATCAGCGTGGGCTGCGCGATTGCATGTACGAGCGTGTCGCGACCCACATTTCCTACGCTTCCGTTGCCCACCCGATAAGTGGCAGCAAAGGTTTCACCCTGGTCCGCTTTGGCGCCATATTGTCCGTCGCCGAAGCGCAGGAAGGTGTTGCCGCTGCTGTCGATCTCGGGCACAAAAAGCGTCTGGTCGGCAGTGCTCGAGAGCAGGTCTTCTTCGGGATTCCATGTGTTCGATGCCCCATCGATAAGGCTGATGATCGCCCGCACAGCGTGGCTCGTCTCTGCAAGCTGGGACGCGGGCGCGGTTGGCAGGAATTGCGGTGCGAAGGTGAGGGGCGACTGCGCTAGTTGCGGGAAGTACCGCGGAATCGGCGTGTCGATGATGGATTGGGTGCCGCAGCTGCAGCTTGCCCCGGTGACAGGAGAGAGAGGCGGCGCTCCCACAACGGGCAGTTGCTCAGCGTAGACCCAACTGCCATGATCGGCAGGGATGACGTTGCCGCGGGCCACGCTGACATCGGTCAACTGCTTCGGCGGCTGAACCGCGCTGGCGGTGGACGAGACGCAGAGCGGGAAAGGCAGTGCGTCGGCGGGGTCCCATCGCACATAGGTAATGGGATGTAGTGTTAGCGGATCACGGAGGACATCATGACCCGTATAACTTCGATAGTTCACGTATGTTAAGCGCACTGCCCAGCGGTTTGATGGATTGGCATCGCCAGGCTGGCCGGTGTCCGGACCAACAATCTCTTCAAAGATGAGATAGGTGCCAATGGCAAGCGAGGTAAGCGTGCCGGCAAAGGTCGCCTCAATGGCGCCGGGCGGCAGGCAGCAGTTCGTGTCGCTCCAGGTGTAGAAGCAGATCTTGTTCTGCTCCAGCCAGAGGGTGGCAGGTTGCAGCGTGAGAAATTCGAGGCCGGTGGCCTGGAGGAGCTTCAACGTCTCAGAAGGAGCAGTGGGAGGAATGACCGGCGGCAACCCCGGCACGAGCGGATAAACAGCGGTGCCTTGGGACACGACAACATCATCGGCGAGGGTGCGGAAGTAGAGCCATGCGCGGGCGTTGGAGCCTTCGTTGACCGAGTAGTCGACCAGCCTGGCATGACGGCGGGCAGAGATGCGGCTGCGCGCGGTTCGCAGATAGGCTTCCGTGCCGACGGCGTCCTGCTGGTAACTGATATGGTCGGCGGCATAGGCCATGGATTCGAGCAGCGCGATGCCGGTGTCGGGAACGTGCGTCTCCTGCCATCCCGGCACAAGAACAGCGAGACGGTCGAGCATGGTTTGACGGAAGCTGTCGTAGTCGCGCGCTAGATAGTTGATGTCGGGAGGAGCAATCACGTCCGGCGGGCAGCAATTGTCAGGCAGGCAATCGCTGTTGGTCGGGCATCCCGCCTTGAAGGAGAAAGAGACGCGGGACAGCTGAGGATCGATATTTTCAGGCGGCTGCCAGGTACTCGGCATGGCGATGAGCGCCAGCGTGTAGGTGGAGAAGTCGCCCGACTGATCGAGATTGATGACGAACAGGTTTGGATTTTGCGGGGTCGGCGCGGTTACGGATGCGACCGTGATCTGCGCGGTTGAGGAAGAACCACCGGTAATGCGAACCTGCTCCGCATCCAGCGTGACACTAACGGCCGGCTTGAGCAGCCACAGCAGCAGTTGCTTGCCGCATTCGCAGTCCGGGCCGCTGGTGCAGACCTCAAGATAATCGATGCCGTTGAGCGTTGGATGCTCGAGCACCAGGGAGCGCCGGTTTTTCTGCGAGCAGAAGAAGATCATGCGGTCACTCCAAAACTTACCTGCTGCGTCTGCTGCTGCTGCGTCTGCAGGATGGTGTATTGCACGACGATGTTCAGAGTCGATTCCTGCGATGTAACTGTGACGGCCTGCACTTTGATCAGATCGGAAAGCCATTGCTGCAACGATGCCTGAATGATCTGCTGCTGCGCGGCGGCCAGCGAATCGCTGATGCCGGCGAAGACCAGCTGCGCGGTGCCGGTGCCGAACGTGGGACGATTGACGCGCTCTCCAGGCGAGGTGAGCAGGAGTTGCTCGATCATGTCCGCCACATGGGTCGCGAGGTCGGTCGTCGCCGTCCAACCATTCGCGCTGAAGCCGTAGGGGAATTGAAGATTCATGGCATCCTCATGTCGCATTCACTCGCGTTTGCATGACAACGGGAAGCAGCGGTGTACCGGGAGGCATGCCGATTCCCTGCCCGCCCGCGATCACCAGCGGCATCCCGTTTGAGAGCACACGCGTGGACCCGATAATCCATTGCCCGGTTACACATGGAGGGATCGCGGGCGGAATTCCGGGACATCCGGCAACCAGCCACGGATCTGGCAGCAGCGCTGTGGGCTGACCGCTCACCAGCACCTGCGGATTCGGCACAACGGGCGTGGCCTGACCTGCGTGCGAGCACAGCACGGTTGCACCGACATGGAGCAAAAATCCGGGCATCGTCTTTTCCCCTTCTCTAAACCACAGTCAAAGCGCCTTCATTGACGGTGATACTCGGTCCGGTCATGACAATGGTTGCGCCCTGGCCATTGTCGATGGTGATTCCGATATCGTTGATGGCGATGAGAGCGCCGGATGTCGACTTGAGAAGGATGCCTCCGGTCGGACCAGGCACGTCACTAATGACTACGGTGTTCATCTCCACGGTTTGCATTACGACCTGCTGGACGGAAGGAGGCGCGGCCAGCGCCAGCGCCGGGACCTCGGCCGCGGAACCCCAGTAGCCGCCCACCCAAATCGGATAGTCCGAATTACCCTGCTCGAACTCAACCCACACGCCGGAGCCGATTGTTGGCAAAACATATAAGCCGGTTTGAATTCCGGCGAAAGGCAGGCACGGCATTGCCCATGAACTCGGAATTACGTTCGAGACATCGGCCACCTGAACCATGATTCGGCCCATCTGCATGGGATCGACGTTGTCCAGAACTGTCGCTCGATATTTGCCGTAGTACTTGTCCATCCAAACCCTCTCTTAGAAACTGAATGACGGAACCAGCGGCACGGTGGAGATGAGACCGTTTCGCTTGAGCGTGAAACTCTGTTTGTACTGCCCGAGCTTGATGCTGTGCTTCGTGCTCTCGACATAGTGCAGTCCATCAAATGCAATTCCCGCGCCACGTACGCCGACGAGCCCTCGCGCACGGAGAGGCTGTCCGTAACGCAGGACATCCAGCGTGCCGTCGCCGGAGACGACGTCGGATGTCTGCGAAGCACGGGCGATGCCGGCCATGAATGCTTCGGCGGGATTCAGCTTCGCCGTATCCTTTATCTGCTCGACCTTTTGAGCGAGGGGAATCAGAGCGCCGAGTGGGGGATCGAGCGGATTGAGCGGCGGAATCGGAATCGGAATAGTGGTCTTCGTAAACGGCTCCTGGATGAAGACCAGCGGGGTCACCGATGACTGCGGCTCGTAGCGGAAGCTCAGACTTTCGACGTTCGTCCAACTATCCATATTTACGTTGAGCGCAGCCTGCGGAATGCCGATGCGCACCTGCGGACCCCAGTAGGCGGTGTTGGTGCCGGGCAACGGCCCGGGTTCGATGTAGAAGACGTAGCCGGCTTCCTGCGCGAGCTGCTGAACGTAACTGAGATCGGTGTCTTTCTGCGAGGGAATGCGCTCGACGGGCACTGGGACATCGGGCGAGATCACGGGAATGACGACCGGGATGATGCCGAAGGGCGCGTATTTAGCGAGGATGGTGAGAACGCGCAAATCGGGCGTCATGCCGGGATAAGGCAATCCGGAAAAATCCACCAGGTCCATGACTGCGGTGAGATCTTCACCGATCAAGGTCAGTTTGGATGAGCCGGTCATCGCGTCGGGGGTAACTTCGTGATGCTTGATGACGCCGTCGGCGATGACCTGCGGCAGGCCGCCCAGCGTGACCACGAGAATCACGCGCAGTAAAGGTATGGGCAGTCCGCCGCTGAGCATGAAAAGCGTCTGGAGCGGAGAGCTGTTTGCCAAAGTGAAGGTCAGCGAGAAACCGCTCCTGCCGGTAGCCGATACGGTCACCTCCGCCGACACCAATGCGTCGATCAATGGCTTCGGCGCAGGCACCGCGACCATGGGGCCGATGAGGATCGTGAGGTAGAGCGGACTAGCCATTGCGCGCCCCCGCCGGGATGCCGGCGCTCAGCGGTATCTGGATCGTGGAGCCGGGTTGCGAGGCCAGAGCATCGGGGTCCATCGATGTATTCGCGTCGCAGATGAGCCAATAGAGAGTCGGATCGCTGAGATATTTAGCCGCGAGATTGTCGATGCGGTCGCCATCCACCACCGTGTAATTCTGGAGCGACGTGTAGATGCTCGCCGACGGAATGATGCGCCGCTGCAGATACTGCACCATTGTGCCGTTGGGGAGCACCAGGCTCTCAACGGTTGCCCCGTAATAGCGGCTGTTCGGATTTGTGGGGCCGCCGTTGCCTGCAGCAGCCAGGACCAGAGACTGGATCGCGGTATTCATAGGTTCCGCTACGGCGCGAGCGCCGCCAGCGCCTCCTTCGTCGCCTGATACGTCATGTAGAGCGAGCCAGCGGGATTCTGGAATCCAACGTCGTTGACGTTGAGCACGCGCATCCCGATCGCTACCTTGGCGTGTATTGGATTGAGCTGCGGATCGAAAAACTCTTCTGTAATGTCGAGGTCGGTGATGCGCACCGGCGTGACCCGGCTCTTGCTCCACACAAAGAGCGTGAGCGACGATTCCATCGGCAGTATCTCCAGCGTGCCGACATAGGTCAGAGCCTCATTCGTGTTCAGCACCGATGTCGACGGATATACGAGCAACTCGAGCAGCGCCAGTTGCGGCTGTATTCCATAGGTCATCGTGGTGGGATCGCCTGACGCGAGTAGATCGGTGGCATCGATCTCCGCGGTGCACTTGATGGTTTCGATGGCAGGCCCCTTCAAACGCAGCACCTCGGTGCGGTCGGGCTGCTCACTCACGCTCTGCGGCTTCAGCGAACGCGTGATCGATTCCGGGTTGTATTGCAGGGCGATCGTATTCTGCAGCGCGCCGGTGTTCGGGTCGACGGCAAGAATGGCGCCCTTGAGCAGGATTGGCGAGACATTAGGCATGGCCTTTTCCTCCAGAATGCAGCGTCCGCGACAGGTCGTTTCCAGCAAAGGTCATTGCAATATCTCCCGAAGAATTGCTGATGCCGCATGCTCTCCCATGCTCTTCGCATCCATACGCGAGGGTGCCACGCCGCCATCGATGCGTCGAAGAGTTGCATACCTCTTTTGAGCCAGCTTCGACCAGAGCTTCCGCCGGACAGGATCTTGAGCGAGCGTGGTCATACGTGCCTGGAAAGCGGAAAGAAAAATGCCCCGTTCGCTTGGAGCGAGCCCGTCGATATTCAAGCGTTTGATTCGCAGGTTCAGGCGCACGCCCGGATTCGTTGCGCCAGTTTTCACTCCCTGCGCAGCGGCGGTTGGTATCGCGGGCATTGTGCCGGCAAGCCGGGTGATGAGCGGTCTCACGATCATAGCCAGCCTCGAATTTCCGCTGGAGTCAGGGAGCGCTCCAGCTTTCCGTATTCACTGCGTGCGCCTTCCAGGATGTGCTTCATGCCGATTGGCTGTCCCTCTTCGGCTGCAAAGAAGGCAGCCTGCAGCGCGATATTTCGGATTACTCCGCCGGGCACGTTAAGCTGCGCGAGCCGCTCGTAGTCGAGCTGCCCCAGCGGTGCGCGCGCCGGGAACATTCTCTGCCAAATGACTGCCCGGCGTTCAGCATCCGGGAAACTGAAACTGCACGATAAAGCGGATGCGGCGCACGAAGGCAGGATCGATCACTTGTTTCATGTTGGTAGTGAGGATGGCGACACCGCGATAGGCTTCCATCCGCTGCAAAAGGTAACTGATTTCAAGATTCGCGTAGCGGTCGTGGCTGTCGCGCACCTCGCTGCGTTTGCCGAAAAGCGCGTCGGCTTCATCGAAGAGAAGGACGGCGCTGCTCTCCTCGGCGGCGTCGAAGATGCGGCGCAGATTCTTCTCCGTCTCGCCGATGTACTTGCTGACGACGGTGGAGAGATCCACTTGAAACAGGTCGAGATCGAGCGCGCCGGCGATGACCTCCGCGGCCATCGTTTTTCCCGTGCCGCTGATGCCACTGAACAATGCTGTTACTGCAAGTCCGCGCGCGGAGCGCTCTTCAAATCCCCACTGCCTGTAAACCAGTGCGCGCTCGCGAACGTGCGTGATGATCTGCCTGAGGGTCTGTTTCTGCGGCTCGGGTAGGATGAGATCGTCCCACTGCGCGCGCGTCTCCGTGCGGCGCGCTAATTGATCGAGAGACCGGCGGGAGCGCTGGCGACAGATCTGCCAGGTTGTTTCCCCGCAGTCGCTATCGCCGTCTGCCAGGTTCGCGAGCGCCCCTGCAAATGCGATCTCCGAGGGCGGCAGATCGAACTGCTCGACGATGCGATCGAACTTGCCGTTCATCCGAAGCGCAAGCGGCCCGAGGCTTTCGCTCCACAGCGCGCGGCGCTCCTCGATCGATACGGCGGGCTGCGGAATGCGCAGCCCTGGAAGATGCTCCAGCGTTGACTCCTGCTGTATGCCTACCGCGAATGGCAAGGAAAGGCGGTCGCAAAATGCCGCCAGAGATTCGGACTCATCCGGACGTTCTCCGCTGCCGCTCTCGATATAGAGCGCGGATGTGGTCAGCACAGCTTCCCTCGCCCAGCGGCGCGCGAGGCGATCGCGTTCGATTGGGTTCGGCGGAATCTCGGAGGCGCGCAAGAGAGCGAGCGCGAATCCGCAGGCTTCGGCGATTTCCTGCGCCATGGACCGACGAAGCTGTTCGGCCCTGGCCACCAGCAACAGAGGCCTGGGCAGATCATTCTGTCGAAGGCTGCCAAGCCAATAACGAACTCCCAGCTCCATCGCGTCTGTTCGCTGCATGCGCGGGCCGAGTCTGCGCGTGGATGGGCGGATTGGCATCAGCAATTCGTCGGCTGCCGGGATTCCCAGCAGGTAAAGAAGAATTCGCGATTCGATCCGAAGAGGACTGTTAAGCAGCGAATCGCCGGAGACGACTTCAACAAATTGCCAGCCCCTCAGGGCACTCGATGGACTGATCGCACTCAGGTGCGGGTTTTCGAGGCACGCAAGCGCGAGGCCGAAGCTGGGCCTGCCCTGCGGCGCCATGTTTGACGGCAGAGACATCATTGCCTCCGCGAAGTGCGAATCAATCTCGACGCCCGCGCAGAGCAGCAGCACATCGCGCTCAAAGCTGCTTAGTCCGAAAGACTCTACGAGCTGCTCCAGCGGCGCATAGTCCGTCCTTTGAGCGATTCCATCCGATGCTTCCGCGGGAAGACCGCCGTACCGCAGGAGCGCCGCATACACGGGCGCGAGCGCCTGCGAGATCTCACTGTCCTGCTGATGGAGAAGCGTGTTCATGTGACCACCACCAGCGGCAATAGCTTGCCGAATGTCAGACTTGCGGGATTTGCATCCACGGTGAGAGCGCTTTGGGAGCGATCGATCTCAACACGAAGGGGCACCGTTGCGGGGAGGGTAAATGGCAGACTCGCCGCGGCGGGAATGGGGAAGGCGAGCTTAGGCGACACCGCGGGGCCGGTGCTGCGGGGCGGAATCGAGATTGCGAAATCGCCGAGATAGACAGTGGCTGACTGATATTGACCGACGCCGGGGTTCAACCCGAGCGTTAGCGTGCCGCCTGCGGCGACGGTGATCGGAGGAACGGTGGTGATGACGGGTTGAACCAGGAAGGGCATGGTGTTCGATGACGAACCCACGTGCGGGTCGCCCGGAACTCCAAAGCTGACACGCGTTGCGACGCGTATGGTGACTACGCCCGCCTGGAGAGATGAAGGAACGGTCACCTGGATGATTTGCGACGCCACTGAGTCGGGGAGAAATGGCGTGCCATCGTTGAAGGAAACGACGGTATCGGATGCGGTGTCCCCGATGAAATTTGCTCCGCTCAGCGTGATAACTGCTCCCACCGGCGCCATGGGCGGTGTAACAGCGGTAATAGACGGGCCCTGCAGTGGAAGCACCTTGAGCGTGCGCTGCTGGACCGGCAGATTGGACTTCAGCGGCTGCGTCTCTGTAATGAGCACCACCGAGACGCGATACGCAGTGGTAGCGCGATAGTGCGTGGAGAAGGCCATCCAAAGCTGTGAGATTTCGTCGTTCGTAAGCGAGGCGGGTGTCACTTTGATCGATTCAAACTGGAATGGCAGAGTGGTAAGCGCAACCGCCTTCACTTCTACCGATGGACTGGGGCTGCCAGCCGCTGCAGCCAGCCAGTTTTGAATCGCCGCGCGCGAAAAAATCGGCGTCTCCTGGAACTGCTGCATTGCCCAGCCCAGAAGGATCTCGGAATCAAATTCACCCGGACCATAGGCACTCATCAAGTAATGAAGATCGAGCGCCAATGGAGGATTGGTCAGGCGATTCCCCTGGCTGTCGTAGGCGGGCAGCCGTGAGTTGCGAAAAGCGGGGTCGATGCTCGAGTAGTACATAAACAGGTTGAGCCTGACGGGCTCCTCTCCAGTCCCGAGCACAATGTCGGGCGGCATGACGCTGACACTTGCAGCGTTGCCGTAGATCGACGCCGGCCCTCCCGCTACCGTCAGCGCGTTGGTCAGAAACCACTTCAGTACGACGCTCACGCCCGCCACCGCCAGGTAATCGCTCATCGCGTATCCCGCTTTCCGCGCTGCAGGTAGCTGTCGAGCGTCACGCGTGGATGCGATTCCGAACGCTTGATCGGCTCCGCCGGGCGTCCCTGACGGAAGTCGATACTGCCGATGGATACATTGACCTCAATCAAAGGTTCGGCAGACTCGGCGGTTGGCGGGTGCGGCAACGATGCTGGTTGCGGGGGCGGCACGTGCGCGACAACATTGTTCGAAGTCTTTGCCGGTAGATTCTCGCGTTGTTCAACAATCTGGGCGACTGGCCATGGGATGTCGAGAGCAGATTTTTCGAACGTTCGCGCCGGGAGGTTTTTGCGCCGTTTCAAGCGTAGACAAAGCACCGAGACGAAGACTCGCCTGATCGTGAGGGAGCGAGAATTTGTTTTCAGCGGACGAGGCCGGGCCCGTGCGCGAAGAATCAACCGTGCGCTTGACGGGCAAAGGCTGCGTGCTCTGCTCGTGGGAAAAGGTGCTCCGCTGTGGAGGAATGAGCGGCACGCTGTGCTCCAGGCGCAGCGATGCGGGCGGCGGGCTCACGGTCTCCCGCACATCCTCCCGCAGCGGAGGTTCAGGCGCGAGGACCGATGGCACGACTGGCTGCAGCGCCGATAACGGCGCGCGTGCGCGTTGAATCATGCGATCCAGTCGTGTGTTCATGCCCGCACCATTGTCAGATAGCTTTGCCTGCGCTGCGAGCTCATGGCGAGAATGGCCGATTCGCTCCAGCCATAGGCCGACGCGAGCTCATGTATCTCACGAAGAAGGCGCCTGGCGGCGTTGCGCACCTCGAACCAGAGAAATCTCCCTATATCGAGATCCGCCATCTCGACCGCTCCGCACTGCGGACAGGTCGCAACGCAGGTGGACTCGGCACCCTCGTGGACCTCTTCGAAAGATTGCAGCGCAAGGTTGCGCACCGGCTCCGGCGCATCCTCCCAGTCTGCGGCCGCACCGGAAAGCAACTTCAGCGAGACAGAGCGTTCAAGCAGGGCCTGCTTTGCCGATGCCTCGTCTGACGAGCTCAATGCGGCTTCAATATCCCGGGTGGTTACAGGACGCACCGCAACCTGCCAACCGTGCGTCTGCGTTTCAACGGGCGCCTTCAGCTGTAAGAGCTCCAAAGGCTCGATGACACTCGACAACGCGAGTGTGAATTCGATCTGCGCGGAACATTCGGCGCATGGCAGTGTCGCTCGCAACCACTCGCCGAATGTCATGCGCCGCAAACGCCAGAGCTCGAGATCCCGCTCGGCAAGACTCAGCGACGCAAGATTCTCGCGGGTTCGTTCGGGAGACGAGACTTGAAGCAGCGTCAGCGGGCGAGCGAGCTGGGATTCGTGGAAACCACGATCCCAGGCAGCCAGAAGCTGATCACCAGCGAGCGCGTTCATAGGGTCCACCCCAATGAAGACAGATTCAGCGGCGGCGACATCTGCGCCGCCAGATTGCTTAGGTGAACCTAAGCGTTATTCGAAGTAAAACTGGGCTCCGTTGGCTCAACCACTGACAGATCGCGCTCCCAACCTTCGTTCTCGAGCTTGATGTGCTGAATCGCCACGGCGTTTGCGTTGGCGTCGAGATCAGGGAGCGCCTGATACTCGGACACCCAGGCGCGATAGACAAAATAGCTGATGACCTTTTGCCCGGCCTCGTTGAAAAAGTCGATGATCACATCCTTGCGGAAGTCCTTGAGCGAAACCTCCGAGCCGAGCCCGGCGCCAAGCTGCCAAACTTTAGCGGCCCACTGTTCAAATGCGACGTCGTGCGTAACACCGCGCTCGAGAGTGATCGCTTCGAACTCCGTGCGCCCCGGAGATTTCCGGCTGGTGCTCGGGTCGCCCCCTTCGCGGTGCTTCACAACTTCCGTGGTCCGTTTCAGGCCTGAAACTTTGCTGACACCCGCCACGTACTGGCCGTCCCACTTCACGCGGAAATTGAAATTCTTGTACGGATCGAAGCGCTGCGTATTCACTGTGAATTCCGTCACGGGTCACTTCCTTTCTCGATTTGCTTTAAGAGGGTTGAGAGCCAGCCATCTGCTGAATCTGGATTACGACGAATTCAGCCGGTTTGAGCGGCGCAAAGCCGACCAGGATATTCACGATGCCGTTATCGATGTCGGTCTGCGTTGTCGTCTCGCTGTCGCACTTGACGAAGTAAGCCTGGGCCGGCGTGGATCCCTGGAACGCCCCCTGCAAAAACAGCGTTTGCATAAATGACCCGATGTTGAGCCGAATGGAAGCCCACAGCGGCTCGTCGTTCGGTTCGAAAACAACCCACTGCGTTCCCTGGTAGAGACTCTGCTCGAGGAAAAGCGCCGTGCGCCGCACTGGCACATACTTCCAGGAACTGGCCTCGGCATCGGCACCGACCAGCGTTCGCGCGCCCCACAGCACGTTGCCGTAAACAGGAAAGGTGCGGAAGCAATTCACTCCTAACGGATTCAGCTCACCGTTTTCGGCATCCGTCATCTTGTATACGAGGGATTGCACGCCGTTCAGCGTGGCCTGGATGCCGGCCGGCGCCTTCCACACTCCGCGGCTGGAGTCGGTGGTAGCGTAGACGCCCGCAACCACTCCGGATGGAGCGAAGGTTCGCAGCATTCCCGGATTGAGTGGATCGAGCAGACGAAGACGAGGGAAGAAACACGCGCCGTTTTCGTTATTCACATTCAGGCCGCTGGTCTTCCAGTCCACCGCAGAGAGAATGGTGTTCACTTCGGGAGGCGGATCGACTAACAACATGGCCAGTTTGGTGTCGCATAGCGCGATGGCCGCGCTGTAAACGGAGTTCGAATCCACATTCGGATCGTGCGCACTCGAGTTTCCGGGCAGAGCGCGCGTAGCGTCCGGGATGCTGAGCAGGTTGAAGATGTCCACCTTGGTGAGCGCATAGATGCCGGTGTTCAGGCTGGGATCGCCGATGATGTCCTGCGTCCAAGGCAGCCCGGAGCCATCTGTGCCCGGATTCGCGCTGTTGAGATACGGCCCCCAGGAGTCGGCCGATCCATTGCCCGTTCCGAGCGCATAGTGGGCGACATTGATATTGGCGGTCGCGGTGGTCGAAATGCCAAGCGGATCGGTCGCCGGCGCGGGTGATGAGTCGAAGGTGATAATGGCATCTGGATATTGCGGCAGAGTCGCATTCACGCGAATTGCCTGCCCTGCGCCTGTTCCAGCGACGGAGCATACGACAGAAGCGCCCGGCAGCTGAACGGCGAGCGCTGCGTTAAGCGACTTCTGCAGCTGCGACGCCAGACCTGCGACGGTCTGCGGGATCGGCGCGCCCTGCGCGAATACTGTGACCGTGATGGGCAGCGGGGCCGGAGCTGTCGTTGGCTTGGTAACGCTGAAAGGCACGGTGAACGCCGCGGTCGCCGCCGACCCGATCACGGTGGCCGCAGTGCTGGCGGATATTGTTCCGGTGTAAGGGGTTGTCAGCGTCAGCTTGGTATCGCTCTCGACCGCCTTGATGGTGTACTGCGTGTGCGTTGTATCGGCTGCGAACGTCAGCTGCTGCCCGGCCTGAACCGAGGTCGTAAAGGTCGTTCCGATGCCGGTGACAGTTGCCGACGCAGAAACGTCGACGTTGCCGGGCACGGCTGCAGAGGCCAATGCGGCACTCACCGCCGCAACAGAAATCGGCTTGCCAACAAGCCCGGTTTGCGCGGGCGGAACGGTGGGCGCAGGGGAGCCCACCGATACATTCACGAGTTGGGAGCCGTTGTCAGGATCATTGATAATCGACGCGACGAAATTGGCCCGGTTGCTGTTCATCGACAGCAAAGGAAATGGCTCAACCGTGCCGTCGACCAGATTCGTAACCGTGAGATTGAATGCTGTCGGGTCAACGAAATACACCGCGGTCCCGGTTCCGCCGACTCCGCTGAATTTCGAAGTGAGGACAAGATCGTTATCATCGGTGATCGACTGGACCTGGTATGGAGTCTGCGTTGTATCAACGGAGAACACCAGCCACTCGCCGGGCGCCAGATTGGTTTTGAAGCCGGCCAGGCTTCCTGTCACGTTTGCTGAATTATTCGCAACCGTCAGAGTGCCGCTGAGTTGATCGCCAACATTCGCGTAGTCGATGTCGATCAAAATCTGGCCATTGGCCCACGAGCCGCTGCTGAGCGCGGTAAATGTGAGTCCGCCAAACACTACCTGGGCGTCCTCGGCACCATGCCGCGGCGTTCGCACCACATAGGCCTGACTTCCGCCATTCTGGAAGAACTGCTGCACTGCATAGCTCAACTCGCTGTCGGCTGCGAGTCCGCCGAAAAGACGCTCATAGTCAGAGAAGCTGAGAAGCGTTTCAGCCCGGTTATCGACGCCGGTTGCCGTGTAACCAACGAATGCCGTTATTGACGTTGCGACGCCGGTGATGGGATGGGAAGAGCTGACTTGCTCGGTGATGTACACACCAGGATAAGTCGGGGATGCCATAGCGCACCTTCTGACGATTAAGTTTTTAACCCAGGCCCCGTGCTTGAACGCATGATTGAGACTTCACATCTGGGAATCCGGAGCAGACCAATAACCGCAAACGAGTTGGTGGATCATACTTGGGAAAGGACCCCGGTCGGCTAACGCCACGGGCCCACCTCCGGCAGCTTACAGCTGTGCGCTCTCGGCCGCCCATCTAATGGGAGAAATTTCCAGCGTTGTTTGGTACAGGTTGCCGTGGGCGGCAAAGAAGTACAAGAAGACTGAACCAGTAATGAAATAGTGTCAAGTGGGTTGTGCGTTTTTTCTGTGCGAAATTATATGGGTTTTCGTCGCCTCAACAATTTACGAGACAGAAGCAAGTCACGGTATAAATGTCAGTCGTCTCGGAGCCGTCTTCACATGCATAGTGACCCAAACGGGCAGCGGCGCACGAACTGCAAGCCTGGTACCGGGAGACTCCCTACCGTGCACCGGAAGGTTGGGCCTTCGCTGAACCTAGTGTGCTTTGCGAGTGTGCTTTGCGTGGATTTGCTTGAGTCAGGACCAGGGCCGTGTAACCAAAATGGTAGAAGGGAGAATATCTATCGTACGGGTTTGGCTCAGTTCATCCAGCTTACATCGAAGTTAGTCCCACAGCGTCCCTGCTACGAAGCATGCCTGGAGGCTGGCCCGGGTGCGCGACGCGACGTTATTGAAAAGACTGCGCCTTATCGAGGGAGGATGGATGGAACACTCCACTTTCTCTCGCGCCGCCAACAAACCAAACGCAATGGGCCTGGGCTGGGGTAAGTTCATTTACGGTCATTTTCGGACCGCCCGATTTAAGTTGCACAACGTCGCCTACTTTGAGATCCATCTTGTCACTTTCTCCGCTTGAACTGATTATAGGTGGCTACCGATGTGAGCAGCGTGCGGACCAACCACCCGGATTTGATCGACCCTATTTGGAAACTTTGAGACCGAAGAAACGCTTAAGCTCGCATTCTTAATCTCACGCTATCCGGCGCTGGAGCGGGAGCTTGCGGCCGTCTAGTTCGCTGTTGGAAAGAAACTTGTTGCCACAGCGTGCGCGGGCCAAATCCTTTGATTCGTTTAATTCGACGCTCGAAATTCGAGTGTTCATATGGGCCATCATTGTGCAACCGGTAGTAGCCCGCTTAAAGAAACGACAGAGTGATGGTTGATCTGTTGAATTCTCGCGTGATTGGCAAATTTTAGGCGCATTCCTTCTTGACGTGGGCAAATTGAGTACATAAACGTATCAATGTCCAAGAAGACTTCGAAAAAAAAGCAGCGCTATTCTGTTCCTAACATGGCCCCGTCAATGGGATTCATCAATATTGATCAATGGGGTATAGGATTCGACAACAGAGGAGAGATACGATGACCCACGTCGCACTGCAAGACGAGAATGCACGAAGTCGAACAGATTCCTATCGCGGCTACTCCAACCTTCCTCCGCTGGTGGGTCTGCATTCCATGACGGAAGCGAGCACAAAAGGACTCACGGTGGCGGAGTCTGTCGCCAGACTTTTGAGATTGCATTGGTCGCTGAAGAGATTGCATATGATTTTTGTCTCACGCATTGCAGCGACTCCAATTTATGAACTGAAAATGGCCTTCAGTCTTCATGCCCATTATTGCGCGGAACATGTGGAAGACTTTGCCACGCGCGTGCGTGAGATGCGACAGCCTCCTTACGGCCTGGAGTCCGCTCCCGATGCTTCTCTCGATGTTTTCTTCGATGAAATATTGGCGGCACCGGACACCGAGTTTCTCGTGCTTGGACTCTATAAGTACGCGATCCCTGCCGTAACACGAGCGCTGGAGCGACTTATCGCGGATACAAATAAGTTATTCGACCATCCAACATACCGGGTGTGCCGGCTTACTCTTGTCGAACTGCGGGATGTTTTGCAGTTCGGAAAACATGCGGTGGAGTCTCTCGTTCAGAATGATATGCAAGATTCACTTCGCGAATGGGCCCATTTGCTGGAGCAACTTCTCAGTGCGGCCGGTGATCTGGACGGCACACAACCCAGAACGACCGATAAACTCCAGCCTATTTTTTCTATATTGCCCTACCAATATGATGGTGTTCCAAAGCGGGATGGCCGCTTCAAAGACCCTTACAACATGGGTGTGAATGCAGAGGCATTCCTGTTCAATTCCAAGATTCCTGCGCTGCCCAAATCCATCATGCTGTACTTCAAACGCATGCGGGAGATCGATGTTCCCGAGGTGATGTCCAGCATTCTCGCAGAAACTCAAGGAAAGCCGTGGGAGTACTACCGCGCCATGACGCGTCAATTGTGGGATGAAGCGCGCCACGCAATGATGGGAGAAATCGGTTTTGTATCGATGGGCATTGATTGGACTCGGATCCCATTGAATTTCACTTGGTCGCTCGGGCTAAATACACGGCTTACAGCATTAGATCGGCACGCAGTTCTCTATGCCATCGAGCAAGGTTTGATGCCCAAGAAAACCGGCAAACAGTACGAATGGGAAGTTGCTATAGCCACGGCGAACCGTCTTACGGCTGTGATTCAGGACTACGACTGGGCAGACGAGATTGTTCACGCGCGGATTGGTAGGGACTGGCTCGTCCCAGAGTTGGGAGGTCAGAAACAGGCGCTGGCATATGGGGACTCGGCCTGGTCGCGAGTTTTGGTGGACTGGGCGAAATGGCGCGAGGAAGGGTTGACCGAACATCGCAACTGGTGGCCGGACGTTTATCGCTCCGCCTGCAAATATTGGGGAGTGGAACCTGAACCTGAGTTGCTTGCCTACGATACGACGTACGAAAATACACGCGCAGATTTGAAACAGGTGGCTGGCTAAAGCAGCCTCGGCTGCGAAGCATCGAAGAGCCTTCCCGCGGAGATGCTGTTAGGAGCTGAAGTGACGGCTCCGCCTCACCGCAGGCTAAGGGTGGAAACCGTGCGTTCGAAACATATGCAACCTTAGCCAGATTTCTATGACAACAGCGAACGCAATCATCACCGATGGGAAAGGCGCCTTCTTTCTCGACCAACTCACTCTGGACGATCCGCAACACTGTGAAGTTCTGGTTGAAATCAAGGCCAGTGGCGTTTGCCACACCGATTTCGACTCGATGTCCTGGGGAAGAACCTGCGTAATGGGGCACGAAGGCGCCGGAATTGTGCGCGCGTGTGGTCCCGGTGTACACCACGTGCAACCGGGCGACCGTGTCTTGCTGAACTGGGCTATCCCGTGTGGAGACTGTTTTCAGTGTCGCGCCGGCGCGGAAAACATCTGTGAACATAAGCCGACTGTTCCGGACGAACGCGTTCACTATGATGGCGCCCCCATCGGCAGGTCTTTCCAGCTTGGAACAATGGCTACCCACACGGTCGTTCCATGGCAGGCATTGACAAAGATTGAGGTTGAGATTCCATTCCCATCCGCTGCGATTTTGGGTTGCGGAGTCATGACTGGTTTCGGGTCGGTCATCAACGCCGCGAAGGTGCAGAAGGGGTCTTCCGTCGTTGTACTCGGTACCGGCGGAGTGGGTCTGAGCGTGATCCAAGGTGCGGTCTATGCTTGCGCAAGCATGATTATTGCTGTCGACCTAAATCCACATAGGCTGGAACTCGCGAAGCGATTTGGTGCGACCCATACAATTCTGGCGGAAAAAGAGGACCAGGGCTTGTTGCGCGCATCTCAGCGGGTTCGCGAACTAACTGCCCGCGGATCGGATTACGCTTTTGAATGTACTGCGGTACCAGAGTTAGGATCCGCACCGCTCGCCATGGTGCGAAATGGCGGGTGCGCTGTCGCCGTTAGTGGAGTTGAAGAAGTTGTCCCGGTGAATATGGAACTTTTCGAGTGGGATAAGCGCTACATGAACCCACTCTACGGCCAATGCCGCCCTTCCATCGACTTTCCAGTTCTTCTTTCGCTTTACAGCCAAGGGAGGCTCAAGCTCGATGAGATGGTCACGCGTACCTACCCGCTTTCAAATCTGGCGGAGGCTTTCGACCACATGAAACGTGGCGTAAATGCTAAAGGCGTGCTGATTCCATGACGGGCCCTATCGACGTGGCAGGCCGGTTCGATCCGATTGAACTGTCGGATGCTGCATACGAACATGAGTATTTGCGCAATCTCACCTTCTACAGTCCTGCTCTGCAGGGTCGTGGAGATGTCAGTCTTTTCGTACCGCCTGGATTGGATGCTCTGGCAAAGCTCCCGATCGTGATTCTCTTACACGGCGTTTATAGCAGTCACTGGTCATGGTTCCTTAAAGGGGGCGCGCACCGTACAGCCCTCGAACTGATACGGCAAGAACGGATGCGTCCGATGCTGATGGTTGCGCCATCGGACGGATTGCGCGGCGATGGCACAGGATATCTTCCAGGCTCTGATCAGAATTATGAAGCCTGGATCTGCAGCGATTTGATTGCGTGTATCAAAGAACTCTTCTGTCCTGCAGGCGGAGATGCGGATGTCTTCCTCACCGGCTTATCCATGGGAGGGTACGCGGCTTTGCGGCTCGGTGCGAAATATCCGGATCGCTTCCGCGGCATCTCAGCACATTCGGCGATTACCCAGGTCGACCAGTTCAAAGCATTCGTTCGCGATATGAGTTGTTTTCAATCCGCGCCGCGCGAGATACTCGACGTTTTATATTGGATACGCCTCCATCTTCATAAACTGCCGCCGCTGCGATTTGATTGTGGACGGGAAGATGCACTATTTGATGGAAACTGCGCATTGCACCAAACGCTGGAACAAGATCGCATACCGCACGAATTCAAAATCAATCACGGAGATCACTCGTGGCCGTATTGGCAGGCTCACGTGGGCGATAGCCTTCTTTTCTTTGAGAGGATTCTCAAAGAGCAAGACCATGTTTAACTTTGCTTGCCGGTACCGATCTGTGTGACCAGGAGCACCGGCTCCGCGAGATGTTAATGATCGATCAGCGAATGCTGGAAAGCTGATCGCTGAAGATGAAGAGCGCACTTAGGGCATATAAGAGATTAGGCGAATGTTTTACTTGTACATGAGGCGTAATTAAGTCCATGAAGTCTTTGCTTCTTTCTGAATACAACCATCTCGAAGTTGTTGACCTGCCTGTTCCCTCTGTAAAGCCGCACGAAGTTCTGGTGCAGGTAGAAGCCTGCGGCATCTGTGGGAGTGATGTCCACGGGTATGATGGTTCGTCCGGACGGCGCACGCCGCCGATCGTGATGGGTCATGAAGCTGCCGGAACCGTTGCCGCGACTGGCGCGGAAGTCAAGGGACTCTCGAAAGGAGACCGCGTAACTTTCGATTCTACGGTTTATTGCGGGACGTGCGAGTATTGCGCCAGAGGTGAGATCAACCTGTGCGACACCCGCCAGGTCGTCGGCGTCTCTTGCTCGGACTACCGCCGTTCAGGCGCGTTTGCAGAATTTGTCGTTGTGCCGCAGCACATACTTTATCGCCTGCCGGATAAGATTTCGTTTGCTGAAGCTGCGATGTTGGAGGCTGTTTCGGTCGCGCTTCATGCAGTGCGGGTTTCGCCTGTGAAGGGCGGAGAAACCGCTTTGGTGATTGGCGCCGGAATGATTGGATTATTGACATTGCAGGCCGCAAAGGCAGCCGGATGTTCGCGAGTTTTGATCGCGGATATAGATGAGACCCGGTTGGACCTTGCAAAGCAGATTGGCGCGGAGGAAGTGCTGCATCTCTCCGGAGCAGCGCTCGCAACCGAAGTGTTGCGGCTGACCCATGGCAAGGGCGTGGATCTTACCCTGGAAGCTGTGGGAAGAACCGAAACCGTGGCCGCTGCGATCGATTGCACGCGCAAAGGCGGCACTGTCACGCTGATAGGAAATATCGCGCCGGAAGTAAATCTTCCGCTGCAAAAAGTGGTGACGCGACAGCTGCGGTTGCAGGGCTCCTGCGCTTCTGCAGGAGAATATCCCCGTGCAATTGAGCTTGTGGCGAACGGAAAGTTTCAGGTAAGACCACTCATTTCGGCAATTGCACCGCTCGAAGAAGGACCGCAATGGTTCCAACGGCTGCACGCACGCGAGCCGAATTTGATGAAAGTGATCTTGACGCCAAACCGGGCATGAGTGACTCCCTTTTTGATTTGACAGGACAGACTGCCATCGTAACCGGAACAAGCCGGGGACTGGGGCAATACTTCGCGCGAGCCCTGGCAAAAGCAGGGGCGAACCTCGTGCTCACCAGCCGCAGGCGTGAGACGCTGGCTTCTTTTGCAGCGGAGATCGAATCGTTCGGACGGCGCACAGTTTCACTCGAACTCGACGTGCAGAGCGAGGAGAGCATCGACCGAATGACTGCGGAGGCGGAGTCCGCCTTCGGGCAAATTCACATTCTGGTCAACAATGCCGGATGCAATATCCGGAAGCCGGCGCTCGATGTGACGTGGCAGGATTGGAACCTGGTGCTCGATACCAATCTGCGAGGCACCTTCTTCGTGGCGCAGGCCGTGGCACGGGGCATGATTGCGAAAGGCTATGGACGCATCATCAATATCGGCTCGGTTACCAGCGTATTTGGCTATGCGGGACTTGCACCCTATGGAGCCAGCCGCGGCGGCGTGCGCCAATTGACGATGAGCCTCGCCGACGATTGGGGCAAGCATGGTATTACCGTGAATTGCCTTGCGCCGGGCTGGTTTTGTACCGAACAGAACAAGGTTCTCTATGAAAACAGGGAGTGGGTCGAGTATCTGGTGGACCGCATTCCACTAAAGAGGCCAGGCGAACCGCACGACCTTGACGGTGCAGTTGTCTTCCTGGCCTCCGAGGCAAGCCGCTATATTACGGGGCAAACGCTACTGGTAGACGGCGGCATTTCGACCGGCGCAATGCGGGCAACGGTGGCACCTCCGCCAGAAAAATGAACGACAGAGGGTAATCAGGATGGGCAGGCATTCTTTTCACAGACATATACATACGCAATTGCGGACAATCGTCCTGGCAATTGCAGGACTCGCCGTGTTGTTCGCGCCTACAGCGGGACTGGCCGCTGCTAATACGAGCGCTAAGCTCCAGATATATGTCATCGATGTGGAGGGCGGCCAGTCCACGCTTTTTGTAACGCCGACAGGGCAGTCGCTGCTGATCGATACCGGTTGGCCGGACCAGAATGGGCGGGACCCGAATCGCATCGTTGCTGCCGCAAAACAGGCCGGGATCAACCGGATTGATTATGTGCTGCTGACGCACTTCCATGTGGACCATGTGGGTGGCGTGCCGCAACTCGTTGCGCGCATTCCGGTGGGCACCTTCATCGACCACGGGCCGAACCGCGAGACGACGAACCCCGCGACGGAGCGCGGATGGGAGGCTTATCAAAAGGTGCTCGCGACGGGCAAGTATGGGCACATCACCCCCAAACCTGGAGACGTGTTGCCGATAACGGGCATCCATGCCGTCGTGGTGAGCGCCGACGGAAGCCTTATCCAGCAACCACTGCCGGGGGGTGGAGAACAGAATCCATATTGCGCTGAGTCTGAGAAGAGGCCGGCCGATCAATCCGAAAACGCGCGCTCGCTTGGAACGTTGATTACTTTTGGGAAGCTGAAGATTCTGGACCTGGGCGACCTTACCTGGGATAAGGAAATGCAGTTGATGTGCCCGGTAAACCGGCTCGGGCAGGTGGACATCCTGATCGTCTCGCACCACGGCTTGTACCAGAGTTCAAGCCCGGCGCTGGTGGATGCAATCTCTCCGGTCGTCGCGCTCATGGACAACGGAGAAACCAAGGGAGGCTCGAATCCCACGCTTGTGACCTTAAAGAAGGATCCAGGGCTTGAAACACTCTGGCAATTGCATTACTCGAAAGAGGGAGGCACACAGCACAATACCGCTCCAGAGTTCATCGCCAATCTGGAAGGCACAGACCCGGGAAACTTTTTCGAGCTGACAGCATTTAGGGACGGCAAATTTACAGTTATGAACAGCCGCACGCAAGAAGTGAAGGTCTATCAGGCGAGAAAGTAAAAGCGTTCCTTCGCAATTTGTCAGATGGATGCCTGAGGATCAAGGCTTATTGGTTCAATTCTGCCCAATAGAAATATGTATCCGGCGATGCCAATCACTAGGTAGATAGCCGATACCCCGAAGGCCCATACAAAAGAGTGTCTCGCCGCCACCAGATATCCCGTAATGATGGGTGCAGCAATGCCTGAAAGTTGATTGGAAAAGTTCAGGATTCCACCGACTCTTCCGACGCTGTTTCCCGGGGCTATGAGAGAAGGGATCGACCAGCCGACCGGCGCTGCCGCCGCCAGTCCGCCAATCGAAACACTAATCCAGAGTAGAGCACGCGCAGCACTGTGAGCGTGGGCCGCACCTATGATGCCGAGTCCGAAGGCCGTGCCTCCGATGAGGACAACCTGGCGAACGCGGTTTGCGTTCCAGCCGCGCTGAATCAGCGCATCGACCAGCCAGCCTCCGATGAAAAGGTCTGTCAGGGTGGCAAAAAGCCACGGCGCTCCGGTGTAAAGAAATGAATGAAGCAGATCGATGTGCAGAGCCGCAGAGAAGTAACTCGGCAGCCAAGTCAGCAGCAGATAGAAGACATAATTGTATGAGCCAAAGCCGAGGGCGAGTCCGAGCACCTTGCGCTGCCGCAGCAGATAGCCGAGTGAACTCTGCTGCGATGACGTTTGCATCGCCGTGCTGGAAGGGGTCGAATCTGCCGCGATGTAGGCGCGCTCCGCGTCGCTTAATCCTGGGTCTTCATCCGGGTCGCGGTAGATCTTCCAGAAGAGCAGGAAGTAGAAGAAGCTGATGAAGCCGGTGATCGCGAAGCTCCAGCGCCAGCCGGCCCAGAGCAGCAGGATGCCGATGAGGGGCACTCCAATGGCCGAGGCGAGCTTTGCGGCGGAGTCGAAGAGGGACGTGGCGAAACTTCGTTCGCTAGCCGGAAACCAATAACCTATGGCTTTGGCGTTCGCGGGAAAGGTCGGAGCCTCGCCTACGCCCAGCAGCAGGCGTGCCGCGAAGAATCCGCCGAGGCTGGGCGTAATGGCTGCGCCGAAAGAAGCGAGACTCCACACGCATGTGCTCACGCGCCCCACGCGCCTGACTCCAAACTTGTCCAGCAACACTCCGATGGGCAACTGGCACATAGCGTAAGTCCAGTTGTAAGCACCGGAGAGGTAGCCGAAGGTTACATTGGAGATTCCGAAGGCCGTGTAGAGAGCGGCGTGCGAAACCGAGAGGTTGACCCGGTCAAAGTAGTTCACCAGGACGCCAAATCCGAGCAGCCATGCGATCCGCCAGCGGTATCGGGGCGGCCATGCCTGTCCAATGGAACCAGAGGTTGCCAAGAGTCTCCTATCGAACAGACTTAGGCATAGCCCTGGATGTTCTCTTCGGGCACAGCCGTCAGAATAAAGATTACCGTCTGTGTCCCACGAAAAGTAGCCACAGCAGTCCTGCTGGATGTAGCCGTTCGGTCGGCGCTTGCTCCAGTGTCTGACTTACGATTAATATCTGACTTACTTCTGTATCGACGAGATTGGTATGGTTCGGCAGCCAACGGGCTGGCCCGCCATTATTCGATCTGCGGCACTTACGAAACATTCAGGTCGAAGCATGCAACGAAAATCAGCAGCGAGTGCCGCCAAGGCGGAAGACACCGGTCAGATGCTGATCGACGAACGGCGGCAACACATCCTGTCCCAGATCCAGCACCAGGGCAGGGCTTTGGTGGGTGAACTCTCCCGTACGTTGAGCATCTCGCAAATCACCATTCGCAAGGATCTCGATTACCTGCAATCGAAAGGGTTGATTCAGCGCACTCATGGCGGCGCCTTGCGCCTACAGTCGGGAGCGTTGTTCGATCCCTCTTTGCAGGAGAAACAAAAACAGCATTCCCAGGAGAAGCAACGGATTGCGGCGGCGGCGGCGAAGATGGTTCAGGAAGGGCAGTGCGTCATGCTCGATTCCGGGACCACGACCACGGCGATAGCGCAGGCTCTCAAGCGCTTCTCTCAGCTCACAGTGATCACCAATGCGGTGAATATCGCCGCTGACCTGGCCGGGACAGATTTTGAAGTGATTCTGATCGGCGGCACGCTGCGAAAGAATTCATTTTCGCTCGTTGGTCCATTGGCAGAAGACGTCCTGGAAGAAATGCATGCGGATATCCTGTTTCTCGGGGTCGATGGATTCGATCCGGAAATCGGGTTAACCACGCCGAACTTTCTTGAGTCGCGGGTGAACCGGGCCATGGTGAAGGCCGCCGGGCAGGTCGTCGCGGTCTGTGACTCCACCAAGTTCAACCGCCGCAGCCTGTCCCGCATTGTGCCCCTGTCCGCCATTCATTGCGTGATTACCGACAAAGACCTGCCGGAGAAAATCGCAGAAACGCTTCGCGGCCAGAACATGGAAGTGATCCTGGTTTAGCACGGCAAGATCCCGCGAAGACGCCGAACTTCGCGCGGCTTTTCTGTCACGAAGAGCCGCTCTCAGTTACTGGTAAATCCCTACGTTTTGAACCACGCGGCTGATGGCTCCGCTGGGGCTGGGAGAGTCGGGCTTGAGCCCGAAATGAAGAGAGGCGAAGAGCCCCAGAAGCTGCCCGAAGATGACGTCGAGCACGGGACGATAGAGATCAGGGATGGCGAAGCTCCTCTCCGGCGTGAGGATATAGTCAGCTTCCGGCCGCAGCGACGCGATGCCGGAGGTGGCGACGGCGATGCGGCTGCGGACCAGCGATTTGCCGCCGATTTCCCGCAGCAGATCGAGTTCGTACCGGCGACGCTGTTCCTGGCTTGAGAGAAGGCTAACGAAGAGGGTGTCGCGATCGAGCGCGGCCATGGGTCCGTGGCGGAGCGCTAATGTCGACTGGGAAAAGGCCTGAACGTTGCCGGCGGTGAGTTCCAGCAGCTTCAAGGCAGATTCCATGGCCGCTCCGGTGAGCACTCCGGAGCCAACAAAGCAGGCGCGCGAATAACTATGGCCCGCCAGGTCTGCGGCGAGCCCGGCGGCCCGGGGAAGGAAGCTCTCCGCAGCCTGGGAGAGTGCCTCGCAGATAGGCTCGTACTCTTCGATGCTCCATGCGTGCGCCAGGATCTGGCCGGTGAGCACCATGTTGGAGAAAGAACTGGTCATGGCGAGGCCGCGATCATTCGTGACCTCGTCCAGGACGACGCCCAGGCAGTTCGGCTGACCTTGTATGGACCGGATCATTTGACCCGAGGCGTTGCAGGAAACAACCAGATGTCGCACGTTGGGGCACTCGGCCAGCGCCCGCGCCAGCACGGCGACGCCTTCCGGGCTATCGCCAGAGCGTGAAAAGGAAATCCATAAATACTGGCGCTGCGGCAGCATGTAGTCGGAGAAATCCATCAGCAGATCGGGGCTGGAGACGGGGATCACCTCGCACTGCCAATTCTTTCGCAACAGGTGATGCAGAGACTGGCCGATATAGTCGGAGGTTCCCGCGCCGACGAGAAAGACGATCGGACGCTGAACTTCCGGATTCTGCAGGCCGGAGGCGGTCAGAAAGTCTCTCACTTCCTGCAACTGCGGGCGCAACCTTCCGAAGGTCCCCAGCCAGGTTGCCGGTTGCTGCATAATTTCCTGCGGGGTGTGCACGAGGCCGCGCTCCAGCTTTTCGTAGTCCGAGAGGCTGAGCAATGCCGATAGTGGGTTCACGCTTGTGGGCTCCTTCCCGAATGGACGGGCGATGATCGTGGGCACGAAGATGGACATTGCAGCCCATCGAAGCCCTCCGATTCTCGCCTGTCGCGGAACTCATCGTAACAAAACGTAATATGAAATCGCAAATCGAAATTTGATTGGAAATTATTTCGAAATCAGCCGCGTTACCGCGTCTGGGATGTCCTGAGAGGGATTCCAGCGTGAGCGCCCGGAATGGCTCGAGGCGAAGCGTTGTGGGCTGCTGAGGGTTCAGGCGCCAGGGCCGGCAGCGGGCCGGAAAAACGAAATTCTGCTGCCGCGCCTCCAGCGGTTGCAAGTGCGGCCTGGAGGCTCTTCCTTACTCCGGGAACTCCAGCACGGTGCGGGGCTTTCTTTTCCGCATCACGAAATAGAGCAGCAGCCCGACTGCCAGCCATGCGCTGCCCAGCAGCTTGGCGTCAAGATTGAGGTTGAGCCAGATAAAGATGCATACCAGGAGGCCGCAGAGCGGCGCCGCGGCCGCGAACAGGACCTTTTCGCGCGAACGGAACTTGTAGTGAATCAGCGCTGCCGCGTTGACTCCGATGAATGCGATAAACGCGCCGAAGTTGAGCAGCTCCGCGCCCTTCTCGAAGGTGAGCAGAAAAGCGCCGAGCAGGGTAAGGGCTCCCAGAAGCAGCACATTATTGCGCGGAACCCCTGTCTTCGAGCTCACCGAGCCGAAGAACTTCTTTGGCAGCGCATCTTCGCGACCCATTCCGTAGAGCAGGCGCGCGGCGCCAAACTGGGCCGCGATGCCGGAGCCCATGTTGGCGACCAGCAGCGTTGCATTCAGCAACTGGAAGAGAAACTTTCCGCCTACACGGAGAGCGACCTGCACATAGGCGGTATCAACGACGGAGGCGGGAAACGGTGTCCGCGCCGGCCATGCAAGTTGCGCCGCATACACTTCGATCGCTGAGAGTATACCGATCGCGAGGCAGGTAAAAACGGTGGCCAGCAAGATGTTGCGCCGGGGGTTCTCTACTTCCTCAGACATGGTCGAGATGCCGTCGAAGCCGATATAGGTCAGCACGGCGATCGATGCTCCGTGAAAGAGGCGGCCGGGAGCGAAAGTTGCAGGATCGTAAAAGGGCAGCAGCCACTGGCCTCCCACCGGCCGCGCCACCAGGGCGATATAACGCACCGCATAAGCGAGAAAAATTACCACCACGATGCTCATGCCTATCGCCAGCAGCGCATTCACGCGCCCTGAAGTCTGCACGCCCCGCAGGTTGAGGCCGGTGAACACCAGAACAAAAGCCACGACCCAGGCAGCATATGGAATCTGGGGCAGCACGTTTTGCGCGGCTGCGCTGCACCAGATGGCGCAGATGATGGGATTCAACAGATAATCCATCAGCATGGACCAGCCGACCACATAACCGGCAAGAGGATGAATTTCCTTCCCGACATAGGTGTACGCCGATCCGGCGCTGGGATAGACCCGGGCCATCCGGCCATAACTCACCGCGGTGAACAGCATGGCGACCATGGCGATGAGAATGGTCGTAACCACATGTCCCCGGGCGACGTTGCTGACCACGCCATAGATGCTCATGGGAGCAGTGGGTTGGATGATGATGATTCCGTAGAGAATCAGGTGGCGCAGTTTCAACGAGCGCCGAAGTCCAGGGACGGACGTGTCACGATCTGCGGTCGCAACCATGGCTTATGGAATTCCTCTCTTGCCGCTACGCCGCTCGATGGAAGCGCAAAGTTGGATGGATCGAAGTTGGATGGATCGAAGTCGGATGGATCATGGAAGACTCGGAAGCTTCAGCCCGGGAAATCCGTGATGGCTCAGAAAAGATTCCCGATATTCCGCATTGCGGAAAGCTTCGGTTCCACCCGGCCTTTGGGTCGAGAGCGCTCCGGTTACATTGCCTGCCGCCGCACAGGTTTGCGGATCGGCTCCACTTAGCCACGCAGCAAGAAATCCGGCATTGAAGCTGTCTCCCGCGCCGATTGTGTCTACCGGGTTTGAGGGAATAGACGCGACCTGGAAACGCTCTTTGCCGCGCTGCACCAGAGCGCCTTTGCTTCCACATTTCACGGCGATCAATGGCACCCGCGAGGAAAGCGCATCCAGGGCTTCCTCGACAGTGTTGCGTCGCGCGATGCGCCGCACTTCGTCTTCATTCGGCAGGAGAATGTCGACATATTGCAACAGCTCATCCAGCACTCCATCCCAGCGATCGTCGGGGTCGTCGTTCGTGTCGAGTGAGATGGTCAGCCCCCGACGCTTCAGTTCACGAAAGATCGCAGGCAAATCGGGTTGAAGGGCCTTGTGCAAGAACAGAGATGAGAGATGGAAGTGCCGGGCGCAGGAAAGATAGTCAAGGTCAAGATCGGCTTGTGACATCTCGAACATGGCACCCGGATAGGTGAGAATTCTTCTGGAACCGCCGTGGTTGAGCAGGATCGTCACGCCGGTTTTTGTGTCTCCGGCGGTGCGCACCACGCGAGAGAGGTCCACGCGGGTCTCCCTGAGGCGTTCGAGGGCAATTCTTCCCAACTCATCACTGCCGAGGCGAGTGATAAATCCAACCTGCACGCCGAGCGAAGAGAGATTATGCGCCAGAATGGCAGAAGAACTGCCCAGCGTTACCTCAAAATCCGCCGCGAGGATCTCGCGATCTACCGGAATATTTTCAGGCAAGCCATAGAGGATGAGATCAAGATTGATCTCTCCGGCCATCGTTACATCAAACTGGGTCGTCATCGCAATTCTTTAGGTTCGGAGTTCCCGGCGTCGGCCCGTGCCCTTAATAAAAATGGCCATGCGGAATTTCGTATTATTACCATTATTTACTCTTGCGATGCAATCCTGATTGCCGCGTCAGGCTGATTTGGTTCTCGTCGAGTTCGCCACAAGTCTTTCCTCGAGACCATTCCGCTGATAATTCGAGGATCCAAAAATGGAAGAATCGATTTTGTTGCTATATTTTCTCTTTTGTTTGTTTAATTTCTCCAGACGCGCTATGCTGGAACCGCAATATCGTATGGAAATTGCGCGTCGTGGTCGTTGTGGAGATCTTTGCAGACAATCAGCCGGAGCTGCTTCCAGGAAAAGGCTTGCAGCCAGGGCTTCGATTCTGCAGAGTGCCCATGCTGCTATCGATCAGGATCGTTCACCTGCGCGCCAGAATGCCGAACGTTGTGCAATATCGATCCATGGTGAGGGATGACACAATCGAGAGAGCTTAGGCAGACAAGAATCGGCTTAGGCGTGGACTGGACTTTGCCGAAAATTGGGGCGGTGGTTATGATCCTCTGCCTAGCGCAGTTGGCTCATGCCGCTGACACCACCCTGCGCAACCGGCTGGAATTCGTCATCGTGCATTCCGGCGATGGCTCGTATGAGATCGGGCAGGAGAACCGTTCCGTAATCCACGCCCGAGTTGCGGTGAGGGTGGATCACAACTGGGTCACTTCGAGCGACTACCCGCAGCATCATGTCGCTGAATCCTCCTTCGACGATACTCTCGGACATGGCCGTGAAGTGACTGTCCAGTGCAGCGGCTTCCCTTCCCGGCCGGAGCTGTCCTATGTGATTCGGCTCTACGACAACATCGACGCCGGCGATATACGGGTCGAGGTTCAGAACCATACCGGACAATCCGTCACCGTGCAGTCGATCCGTTCTGTCGAGGCGATCGGCGACCGGCCCCTGAACACCGGTGCGGCCGAGAGCAACGACCGGGTTCTTTCCGACAGCTTCAGCGAAGACTGGCCCCCGCTGAAAATCTATGACCTGGGACAGGCGCCCGCTGGGATGCTGCGCGCTGTCGGCAGTCAGCTGATTTATAACCAGCAGAGCAAGGAATCAATCTTCTTTGGCGCTCTTAGCTCCGATCGCTTCTTGACCATCATGCACCTGAAGGTCAACTCGGATACTCCGCGCTCTTCGGAAATTGCCTCATATACTGTCGATTCCACGGGAACGACCGAAATACAGGCGTCTGACCCGGAATCGGGCTTAAGAGGTGGCCCGGTAAAGAACCTGGTGGAACTCAGCCTTCCTGTGGCTCCGGGTGCTGCAATCGACTCTGAGCGCCTGATGTTTGCTGTGGGAAATAACTATTATTCGATTCTCGATACTTACGGTAGCGCCATTCGGTTGCTGCACCATAGCCGCTCCGGCACGGGTCCCATGCTTGGCTGGTGGAGTTGGACCGCTTTTTATTCCGACATCACCGAGGGGAACAGCTGGTCCAACGCACAATGGCTTGCCGAGCACCTGAAACATCTGGGATTCAATTATTTCCACCTCGATCTCGGATACGCCTATGCGCGCGGAGAATACACCACTCCCAACGCTGCCCAGTTTCCGAACGGATTGGCCCCACTGAGCCACAAGGTATGCAACCTGGGTTTGAAAATGGGATTCTGGACAGCTCCGTTTGAGGCAAGCGACCGCTCGTGGGTGTATGAGCACCACAAGGACTGGCTGGTGCATAACGCGCAGGGCGAACCGATTCAAATCGGCGTGGGAGACGAAGCCGGTAAAGAAGTCCTATATGTCCTGGATGCGACCAATCCGGCGGCCCAACAGTATCTCCGCGATACTTACCGGACACTCGCAAGAGACTGGGGGGCGACTTACATCAAGCTGGACTTCATGGATAACACCGCCATTGAAGGCTACTACTATGCTCCGAACACGACAGCGCTCGAAGCTCAGCGGATTGGCTTGCGGATCATTCGCGAAGCAGTGGGCGAGCACGTCCTGCTGGACAAGGATGGAAGCCCCATGCTGAATCCCGTCGGGCTAGTGGACGAAGGACGTCTCTCGCAGGATACCGGTCACACCTTTCTGCGCAGCAAAGAGGCGGCGCCCGGCATCGCAGCGCGGTACTACATGCAGCATAACTTTTTCCTCAGCGATCCGGATGCGTTGACAGTCTCGCGGCAGATGATCGAAGAGCGTCACATTCAGGCGCCACTTACGCCTGAATGAGGCTAAAGTCTCGGTAGCCCTGGCTGCGGTTTCAGGCGGCATGTTCGAAATCGGCGATGACCTGCCTACCCTGGGCCGGGATCCGGACCGCGTCGCGCTAGTCACCAATCCTGACCTGTTGCAGATGGTAAAACTGGGGAAGGCCGCGTTACCTCTCGACCTGCTGACATATCGCCATGAGGATGAGCAACCGGGAATTTTTCTGCTGCGGGAAGATTCGCGGCAGGCAATGCTGGCGGTATTTAACTGGACGGAACACCCGAACTCTCATACTTTGAGCTTCTCGGACCTCGCGTTTTCGCCGGGTCATCATTATCGCGTGGTCGATGTCTTCCGGCCAGAGCAACTACTTGCTTTCGACTCCACTGGTCTGCGAATTAACAACCAGCCGGCCCACTCGGTAACGTTGCTCAAAATCCTGGATGAGTCTATTGCCGCACAGCCGCCTTCGATTACCGCCCAGGTTCCGGCCAAAGGCAAGGTCGGCGAAGATCTTGGCTTTGCAGCGGCCGAATCCGAAAACAGCGTTCCGGCTCTTGCCTATCACTGGGACTTTGGAGACGGCGTGCTCTCGGACGGCGCGACTGTCACCCACACGTATACCTATGCAGGCAGCTTCAGAGTTCATCTGCGCGTTGAGGGTGTAGACGGCGTCTCCTTCGAGGAAAATTACCCGGTTATCATCGGCGGCTCGATGCCCGTCCCGACGCCGAAACGCTACCCCGTCGACAACGGAAAGATGTAATCGTCCGAGCAACCCGAGGCGCGCCGCTTCCCGGCAGCTCGCCTGCGAGTTTTGAAACACGTTCGCGCTTGAGGATAGCTCTCATGGATCGCCCTGCCCGTAGAGGCGCTGGCGCCCGGCGCGCATCCCGTTTGTTAGCCGGGATGCGCGCGGGAAGAACATTTCAATTGGCCGGTTGATAGCGCTGAATGTTTGGAGGATCGAAGGTCGTAGGCATATGGCCAGTGATAGTCAACTGGAAATGATCTTCCGAGGTCAGCCCGCTGAGGCCGGTGGCCGTGAGATGCACGGTGTATTCCCCCGGTTCCGTATAAGCATGCTTCACTGTCATACCCTCCAGGGTCACGCCGTCTCCGAAATCCCAGTGATACGAGAGCACCGGATCATCTCCCTTGCTTTGGGCTGAGAACGTGAGCGTGGCTCCCGCATTCCCTGCGGAAGGGACTTTCGCAGTCACACTGGGAGGAATTGCCGGGACTTGTGAGTCGATAATCTTCAGCACCCGCACTGAATGAGCGGGCTGATGCAAGGCCAGTACGCCGGCGTTCAAAGCGAGGACATCTTTCGCGTCCAGGACATCGGTGATCACATACTGGCCGGTTGCAGGCAGTCCCGCCGTTGGGAGATCGATGGAATGATCCCGCTCCTTGTCGGTCCAGTTAAAGACGGTCAAAATGCTTTGTCGCTGATCCTCTTTCAGAAGGAAGATGCTCGGCTGCTCATCCTCGGCTGCGTAATTCATCAGATCCAGAGGCAAAGATGCCTTCCCCAGGCGAATCATGTTAATCAGGTCCTGATTCTCGATCAGGGCGAGGCGCTCAGGCTCCTTCGTCAACGATGGCAGGTTATCTCCGATTTCAAACATCCCGCCGGAGACAGCCGCGAGCGAAATTGAGACTTCGGCTTCATCCAAAGTGGCCGGCTTGCTGCTTTCGTGCCATGCCTGGTCCTTGATCGTTTGGGTAGATACCGTGAAGGCATCGGGATCGGCCACAAAGTAATTGCGGTTCATGTAGTACCGCGCGGCAATCCCGGTTGCGGCCTCTTTGCTGGCGTTAAAGGTATGTCCGGTATCCTGCGATATCCGGCCGTAATCCACGATGCCCACAGGATTCAGCATGGGGCTGCCGTCTTTGTCCAGGTAGACGTCGTTCCCCACGGTGTCCCGGATGATCTGTAGCCCGATTCGCTGAGCTTCCAGCGCCGTTGTATTTGGCTTGTAGTAGTAGCCTTCGATTGCGCTATCGTCCATGAAATCCATCTTGATATAGCGGAGGCCCCAGAGGTTTACCAGCGTGGAATACGTCTTGCGCAGGTACTCTTGAGCGCCGGGATTTGTAGTGTCCAGTACGAACAGCTGATCCTTGTCATCCACGACTGTGCCGGCATGGATCGGCTGACCGTTGGCATTTTTTACCAGCCAATCCGGGTGATTCTGATATACCCAAGAGCGATCCGTCACTTCAAACGGAGCCGTCCAGATTGCCGGAACCAACCCCAGACCGTGCACCTTGTAATAGACCGAGGCCAGACCATGGGGAAAGAGGGTCGCGTTCGGCGTGGAGTATTCTCCACGCGCATATTGGTAGCCTTCGTCAATGTGGAAGATGTTGTAGCCGAGCGATTTCAGATGCTCCGCTTCCCACTCGGCGTTGGTGAGGGCTGCTCCCTCATTCAACCCGAAGTAGTACGCCGTCCAGCTCCACCAACCCATCAATGGAGGCGCCGAAGTTCTTGCATGATGAATCTTCTTAATCAGAGAACCATAGGTGTCCAGCTGCTGGTGATAATCCTTGGACAGACCGAAGAGCACTCGCTCTGAAGAGAGTTCGCCGCCGGAGATGACGGGAAGATTCAACTGCACCTGATCCTCCGCGGGGGAATGCTCGAGCGAATTCTCCATCTCCATCTCGGTTGTTCCAGTCGAGTCGACCTCGTAGGACGCAAGGTGAGGCGTACTGCCGGACGAGTCGGCGAGGCGGAGCCGCAGAACGGTGAGGAACTGGTCCGAAGTGAGCGCGCCAAGAAACAGGCTCTCATGACTCCGCAGATTGTAGATCAGCTGACTCCCCACGGCGCGATGCATCTGCTGCCTGGCGTCGGCAAGATTGTGGATGGTCATGCCGGGCCGATCTTCGCTCCAGCTATCAGAGAGAACTCGATCGTCGACGGCCGCGCCTCCCAGGTCGAGAATCGGTCCTTCTGTTGCGTCCACCGAGCGAATGCCCTCGATGTGAATGACCTTTCCTGTGGTATTCCGAATTGTTACCTGGATATCGGCGAAAGGCTCGCCCGAATACGCGCGCAGGTGATAAATCAGGTCTGGCTGCCCGCTGAGTCCTGAGTAAGTCACCTGCCAATCTGTCGCTTGCCCCAGATACCCCTGAGTTTGCGATTGTGACACCTCGTGTCGCGGATAATCGGACGCGTGGAGCCAGCGCCCGTCCACCTCAACCCCGGCTCCGGCGCGTAAGGCATAGGAGCTGGACCCTGGCATCGCGATTGTGTACTGTCCGTCCGCCGGGTTTACCTTGACTTGCAAGGCCTGCTCTTCGCCAAACGACTGCGCCCCGAACGCAGCAATACCGCTGCCGGCCAGGAGCGCAACCATAGCCAATCTCGCCGCGTACTCCGTCCTGCTTTGCCTCATCCAGTTCTTGCTCACCGATTCCTCCATCGAGTTGAGAATCTTTTTGCTACGGCTGTTTCAACCAACGAACCACGAGAGCTTACAAACCTGCTGCAGCAGGCAAATATCCGGCTGGGTGGTCCCCCGAGGCGTATATCTTCGGAATTGCCGTTAACGATCCTAGAGCCTCTGATTATCTTTTATTTCGGTTTATTACTTTTAGGGTTGAAACAGTCCGCTTGTCAAGCGAAAAGCTGATGATCATCAAGTTCGGCACTCATGGGCTGGAGCGCTCAAGTTGGTTTCACATCGAGCTACCCCTGTGAACGAAGCTGAGGGTGGAGATCCTCCCAGGACCAGCCAGAGCTGCAAGGGTATCGAGGTCGAAGTATCGATAGAGGTCGAGGCAAAAGAGCTCTGGAGCGGAGCGAAAGGGCACTGGAGTATCTATCAGGTACGCCAGGCTCTTCATGGCGTTCCGGTTCACCACAGCGGAGAAGTCCTCGGGCGCAATGGCAGCGGCGGTCAGGGCAATAACCTGATTGCGAATTCCGTCGGTCTCCACCTGCACCGGGTGGCCCGTCGTGGACCGGAGCCAGTTTGCTACTGCCACCAATTGCGCGGCTTCCAACCCCAAAGGACGAGCGCCGCTGCTATCCGTCAGTAATTCCCAGGCTCCGCGATCAGGTAACTGGTCGCCATTAAAGAACAGATCAAGCGCTAACACCTGTTCTCCGCGGTCCACATGCGGAGTCACCATATCGCCGGCAGCTTTGTAGCCTTTATCATCAAGCACGATGGTCGCCGGCGCGTTCTCCGGAGCAGCTATCTTCCCGGAACAAGATGCCATTGGCGCTGAGCTCGTTGGAGAAATCAAAGCGATAAGACAAGGTGCGAAAATCAAAGGCTCTGCCGTTATCCACGCCGCAGGGCCCGTACCATCGAAACCGGCGTATAGCGGACCACGGATTCCAACTTCTCCCGCTCTGCTTTTGCCCATACCTGGCGCGCTGTACTGTCCGCCGGCGCCGGTTCGTGATGAATCTGCTGCGCCAATTTTCTCGCCAGGGTAACAAAGGTCAAGTTATCGGCTGGCACACCTATGGCAAGCTCTTGCGGGGTCCGGATCTCATCGTCACTGAAGATCTCGCCATCCAATACCGGCAATTTGAAATGCGTACTGAAGAAGCGGTAGGCCTGTTGCCGGTTATCCAACTGATAGTTGTGTGTCCCAGGATAGAGGTTCTCGCTCCAAGCCAGGTCATCGGAGGCCCCGTAGAGCTGGAAAAACGGTTTTACCTGGTCATATAAGTAGGGCTTTACCAGGGGCGCCCGAAAACAACAGCTATCCGTGCCATTATGGATCTCCATCGTGGGGCGAGGCGCCCGTAACGCAAGCAATTCAGGATAGTCTTCACCCTGCATCAAATCAGGCGCGTCCTCTTCAATTTCATCGGTATCCACCGGATGGGTGAGGTTCGACTCGCGCGAGCCAATCCCGGCCACCTCCACCGCGACCGCGACGCGTGGATCAAGGGCGCTCAGCATTACCGTCTGCCATCCCCCTCCGGAAAGCCCGGTCACGCCGATCCGAGTTGTGTCGACCTCCGGCAATCCGCTCAGGTAATCCAGCCCTCGCCGCATGGAAAGATAAAAGAGTCCCCAGCGCATTGGAACCGACCAGATTCAACTGGGAAGCGAAATCGTGTGCGTTTTCCGGATTCGTGAGCTCTCCGAAACCAATAAACTCCACGTCCAGGGCGACGATGCCGCGCTTGGCGAAGTTGATGCAACGCTTCTGTTCGTATTCCACGCCGATCCCATCCGGCTCATGTCCGAGCAGATTCAGAATGGCGGGTACACGGCCGGTAATTTTTGTCGGCTCATAGAGAAGCGCAGTCGAATGGAAGCCAGGCACAACTTCAAAGCGCAATTTGTGAATCCGGTATCCGTGGCTGGTTTCAATGATCCCCACTTCCTCGAATTTCGGGGCAGCATCAATCCACTCACGCGGCCAGCCGTGATATGCAATGTCGTCGAGAATGTGCTTGCGCACCCGCTCCTTCTTCCGCACTCCACAATGCAGGCGTGGTGGGAGTGGGCAGCGGAGGAAAACGCTTCAACAAGAATTCCTGCAGTTGATACTCCCTTGATGGAACATCCCGCGAGGGCTGCGCCAGCGACTCTTCCACGTAAGGCTTGCTGACCTGGGCATACCCGGAAATTGCACCCATCCCGAGTATCCAGGGCAATAATCCGGCAACCTGGAGCCTGCGGCGCCAGTCTTGATTCATCTGCGGCTTGTTCCTTGCTCCCCTGTAGTCCACTCATCCCCCCGATTGAACTTCGCTGTTGCCACTTACTCGCAGCCGGCGCAACGCGGCACTGCCTTCAAGCAACCTCAGTGTGGCCGAGACTCGGATGTCGGCTATTCAATCCACCGCAGGGCTGGAGAACACACCGCTTTTGGCCGCAAATACCGAAGACTCCAATGGCTTGAACATCTGAATGTCGATGGAATCCCGGATAAATGGGCGGTCGAGCGTCCTCAGTCTGAGGTCCTCGCCACTCATACTGTTGTGCTCTCCGGTAGCTATCTCTTGGATACAAGAGCGGGGCTTTTGCCCCGCATTAAGGCGACAGATAGAGCGGTCTTTAGAGCGGGCACTTCGCATTCGCTGGTCTTACCATGTTGCTGGGCTCTCATATTGAAGGTACGAGAGCCTGTTATCAATGCTGCCTGGACTTCTTGACTTAATATAAGGACTTATATAAGTCGGCCCTATTTTGAGGATGCAAGGTTCATCGAACTCGAGTAGTTGATTTCACCCAGGCACACTGCTTAGCTAAAGGCTCGTTAGAACTTGAATTTCAATGCCATCTGGAGAATCCTTGGATCCCCAGCAGAAGCGATTTGCCCAAAATTGCTATCCTGAAGTCCAGCATCGGGATTGCCGAAGTTGACGTTGTTGAATACGTTGTAGAATTCCGCTCGGAACTCATAATTAACGCGTTCGCCTACCTTTCCGGTCTTCAATAGAGCCAAATCCGTATTGAAAAGCCTCGGTCCGCGAAGAGAATTCTTGCCGATGTTCCCGTAGGTCCCGATTGCATTTGCCGCGAAATCGGCAGTATTGAACCATTCATTGATCAACTGCGAATGGGACCGCCCGGTACTCAACACAGCATCCTTAATGCTGGCCACCGTCATGTCCGGACGATCGTCCCCGATCGCACTGAAGGAATTGTCGTCCTCTGCAAAAGACCGTAAATGGAAATCCCGATTGCCAATTCAGGATTGAACTCAGGTTCCATCCGTTGATCGCCTTATCCGCGACTCCCTTGAATGCGGCGTGAGGAAAAGCATAGTTTCCAGACAATCTAAAAACCTTGTTATCGTCTCCGGCGTCAGGACCATAGTCAAGAGAGCGGCCACAGCCGCAGGTATTATGCCGTAGCCAAATCCCCCCGGCTCTCCATTGGGACCGTAGTCATTCAAAGCTCGCGACCACGTAAAATTCGTTTGGAAAGAGAGGCCGTAACTCAAGCGCTTTTCGAGCTCCAACTGGCCGGCATTGTAGTTGCTGTTCACCCCGGAGTTGATCGAACTGATGAACCCGAAATTTGGATAGATGCGGCGCGACTGAATATTATCCTCTGTCGACTGGCCCGGAATATAAACAGAGGGGTTCAGTTGCAGCAGCCCCGCCTCCTGGTCTCCGGTACCACCCAGATGAGCCCCCTGATTTCCCGCATACTCAGCCCGAATGAAGCCAGCTGTTGCCGAATCCGCGCTCCAAGGTCAGGTTATACGTCAGGATTTGGGGAAGGCGAAAGTGCCTGTCAAAGATCTGCGTAAAGGAAATGTTCTGGGGAAACGTAGCGTCCGGGCCTGGATTGCTAGGGCCGAACGGCGCGGGAAAGGGATTCGTCACATCCGCAGCCCCATAGGGGTCGGTGAAATTGGTGTCCTGAATATTCACGATCGGAGCGAAGGGAGGAATGCCGACGACGTCTTCAAACGCTACCGTATTTGGCGCCTGGTAATAATAGCCTACCCCACCACGGATGCTGGTTTTCCCATCCTGCGTCAGTTGATATGCAAAGCCCAGACGTGGGCCAATATTACCCAGGTTGTTAAAGATTGAAGATGCGGGACATCCAGCGTCGTGATTGCTCCCGCCGAAGATCAGGTCCTGAGGCGAATTCGGAAAGCGCGTGGATTGCGCTCCCGGCACAAAACATCCAACTCGCCCTTCACTATCGGTGTATGGAAAGAAAGGATCCCAGCGTAAGCCGGCGCTAACGGTTAGCCGAGGGGTTGCGTGCCAATTATCCTGAACGAAAAAACTCCATTCGTTTCCGGTAAAGTCAAGATACAACCCACCTGCCTGGGTAAAGCTGGACGCAGCTCCCAGCATAAAGTCTGCCAGGTTGTTTCCGCTGAGATTGTTATCGAAGCTATAGTTGCCATCTGCTTGGTATGTATTACCCATGGGGGCTCGAATGCGCATATATTCGCCCCCCAACTGGATTTCATTCGTTCCCCTGATGAAGGTGGCTATTTCACGATCGGATATGTCGCCGCGATCCCAGGTTCCGGTAGAAGGCTGATCTCCTATGGTAAAGTTTCCCGATACATCCACGTTCAGAGTAGCCGGGAAATTGGTGGGCTGAGCGATCATCGCGCCAGCATCAGCGATATTGAAGGGCGCGGGAGATTGCGTCAGTCCGGTCTGACTTGTCCATCCGAAATAGCTATTCAGAAGAATATTGGACGAGATCGTGTAGATGTCGACCACGCTAATGTTCTTTAAACCCAGGCTTTGCGGAGTTTCTGAATGTACCTTCGAGGATGTTGCTGGCGGGCGGGAGGATGATGGGGACCTTGTATTGCAATTGAAAATAATGCCCACTTAGATGATGCTTACCGAGGTTATAGTCAATCTTTACCAGGTATTCGTTGGTATCTTCGATAGATGGGGCGCCGTTGTATAGCAACTGGTTAATTCCTCCCGCGGGGTCGTTCGGAAGAGGAATATGTTTCAGCAGATATTGCGCCGTGGGATCGAAGGCCAGCTGGGTTGATCACATTGTTGTTAAATTGGTAGGGTGATTGCGGGTTCGGGTTTGTCAGTACTGTGGGTAGGAGATCCGAGAAATCGCCGTCGCGCTCAGCCAAGGTTGGCACCTGGGCTATTTCGGCCATTTACGGCGGTGTTTTGGCGTGTGCCTTGATAGGATCCGAAATAGAATAGTTTGCCCTTCAGGATAGGTCCGCCGATAGTGCCTCCGAACTGATTCTGCTTCAACGGGTCTGGAGATGTGGCAAAGTAGTTTTTCGCATCCATCGCATAATTGCGAAGATACTCGAAAACATCGCCATGAATTTGATCGGTTCCGGACTTGGTTACGACATTCGCGACTCCGCCCGTCGCATTTCCATAAGCGGCGCTCATGTTGTCGGTTTGCACATTGAATTCCTGCAGGGCGTCCGGGCTGGGGAAGGGTAGATTGGTGTTGATATACATATCGTTGTAATCCACGCCATCCAGCAGGTAATAGACACCGTTGGCGCCGCCGCCATTGACTTTGGCATATTGCTCGCCGGGAAGAACGCCGCCTTCACAATTGGCGCCGCAGTTCTGCTCTGTGACATCGATCGCGCCGGGGACAAGAAATACCAATTGTTGTGCTTCGCGCCCATTCATGGGCAGGCTTTGAATGCTCTTATTGTCGATGAGCCGCGCGATCGATGCATCGTCTGTGGTTACCTGGTTCGCATTCCCCTCCACCGTGACCTGCTGACTTACAGCACCCACCTGCATGGTAACCTTTTGGCTGGCGGATTGGCCGACTGGTCAATCCGATACCTTTTTGCACATAGGTGGTAAATCCGTTCATCTCAACCGTCAACTGATAATTGCCAACCGGGAGGCTAGGAAACACATAATCGCCGGCAGCTCCTGTCTTAACTGTCTGTCTATATCCAGTACCAGTCTGTTCGACGGTAACCGTCGCCCCTGCAATCGCTGAAGAGGTGTTGTCCATTACCGTGCCGCTGAGTCGAGCAGTGGTGTACTGGGCAAGTGCCGTAGTAGCACACATGACGACCACGAAAAGCGCTGACAAAACAAAAGCTGCTCCGCATCGCGCACGCTTGAAAATCTGACGTCCTACAACCACGTTTCTATCCGTTGGCCTCATTTTATGTGTACCTCACTTTATTGAGCTGTGCTGAGCCTATTAATTGTTATCGTTGTTAAGCTTTTCTATCGAATGGCGCGCCAGCATGGTTATGTTTTTGATCGTATTTGAAGTTTTATGATCATCTGCTTAATTTTTATGATCATCTGCTTAATGCTGTCAAGCAAAAAGTGCTGCTTTCCTGCGCTGTGCAAATCTGGTTATGGCGACCATCAGGCCACCTTTATTGAGCACCGCAAAACCGCACCTGGAGAAAGTGAACAGAGGAGATCGCCAGTTGGCTCACATCCCCTCCGCACCTGCCCCATCGTCACTGAGCGCCGCGCGCGATCAGACGGGCTGATCGACAATGTCCTCGCGCACGGGGTCCCAATACAATCTCTTCCCGCTCCAGTACGACTGCGTGGCCATGATGCACACAAGGGCATGTGAAAATCCGTTATCGACAGTGGCGTTCGGCTGTTTACGCGCCTGCATGGCCTCAAGCCAGTTCACCAGATGGCCTACATCGTCATCGTCCGGCCCAAGCGAGCTGGGCGGCGGCGCTCCGGGAATCTGCAGGGTTGTTTCTCCGTCGCTGGACGGTCCCTGCAGTGGGGTGCTGGCGATATACAGGACCGGACTCCCAGGGATCCCACTCCTGCCTCCCTCCTTCCTTGGTGGTGACGAAAAGGGATGCGCCCTCGCCACCGTAGTTTTCGATCGTTCCGTTCCGGCCCATAATGCGCGAGAAGCTCCGGTAGCTGTTCCCGAAGGTCGTCTTGTAGGTGTAGAGGAACCCTTTGGGATAGGTCACAGCCGCCACACAGGTATCTGGATTTTCCCGGTCATCGTTCCAGACGAAGATGCCACCGTTCGCGACCACGCTCGCGGGATGGGTCTCGTCTGTCCAAAGATGTACCAGGTCGCTGCCGTGGCTGAGCCACTGGTCGAATATCCCGGAGGAAAACTCCTTGTAGAGCCGGAATTCAAGATAAACATGGGGATCGAATGGCCGGTCTGGTTTGCCCAGCAGCCAACGCTTCCAGTCAGTGTCCTCTTCGCGGAGCTGGGATCTGCCGGCCGTAGAGCCAGCTCTTCCACTCCATCTTTTCGTCCTTCAGCATCTCGGGAGAAATGCCGGTATCCACCGGTACGAAACGCCAGCGCTCCTCATTGACATTCCACTCCTGCTCGATGTGGACGATGCTGCCGATCTTCCCCGACCGGATGATATCCCGCACGGCCAGCGGATAAGGCTGGCTGCGGTGCTGCGTTCCCATCTGGACGACTTGCCTGGAGGCCTTCACGATGTCACGCGCCTCCTTCGCCTCCGCAAGCACATTGGCAAAGGGCTTTTCCACGTAACAATCCTTGCCCGCCTGCACCACCGCAATGCACAGCTTCGCGTGCTGGAAATCTCCGGTCGCGATCATCACGCCATCGATATCCTTCCGGGCCAGCATATCTTCCGAATACTGATACCTCTGCGGCTCAAGATCGAAGGCCTTTTTCACCTGCGCGGCGCGTCGCTCTCGCGCCAGGCTCCATAGATCGCATACGGCAACCGTTTCCACCGGAATTTGCTTCGAGGCTAGCTGCACCATGTGCACATGACCTTCGCTGCGGTCTCCGCATCCCAGTTGTCCCAAGCGGATACGGTCATTGGCCCCGAGAATCCGGGCATAGGAGCGCGCTTCCATGCTGGTAGCCATCAACATCCCCCCGGCGCCTTTGAGGAATGTCCTTCGGTCGATCCCGCCTGTCTCCATCGTGTCCTCTTGAGTCTCCTCCCCATCGTCGCCTGCTCCATGCACCGCCTTCCTTGCAGGAGGTGCATTGCAAAGGACGGCGAACATCTCCCGCCTATCGATCATGAGGTCTGAACATTTCGTTTAATTACCTTATCAATCACTTGTGGTACAAAACATACTTCCGATTCATCCCGTTGTCAAGAAAACCTGCGCAGACCCAACGACTGTCAGCCACGCAAAGCGCCTGGATGCCGGATCGCCGAGGGATCCGCGGGCTGCATATGCTCTTGGAGAAGCGCGCTAAAGCAGGAATGCAGGAAGAACGCATAGAGCGATCGTCGCAGAACATCGCGCCGTAATACCAACATCGCTCCGTAATACCTAGGAGCAATACGGAACGTGGGTTGCTTCAAAAGCGCGGGCTCATCCTTCAATCGCGTTATCAGCTTCTGATGATCGAGCCCGATGCGGTAGCCGAATCTATTTAGGCATGGGCATGCGCGATACAAGGGTCTGCGTTATCGTTACTGTGGCCGGCGTGGAAGGTGCGCTTTGACCATTCGCATCGACCGCCACCACGGTGTACGCCGTTGTTCCCTTGTCTGCCGCTGGATCGGTGAAGCTCGGCAGCGTTAACCCGGATGCAACGATGTGCAGGGTACCCCCTTGTGTGCTTTCCAACGTATACGTCCCGGCTCCCGGCACAGGACTCCACGTCAGCGAAACGAACTGATGACTGATTGAGGCCCGTACATTTGACGGCGCATCCGGTGGAGGGCCGTCGGGCAGCAAGCCGTAGACGCACAACTGCCCGGTCCCGACATTTTCCGTGCCAAAACTGGCAAGATAAACCTTTCCATTTGCGATAGTTGGGGGCGCCATTTTTGAGTAGTTGTTGCAGTCGTCCCGCCCAGGATTCTCGAGTGAATTCCAGAGCTCATGATTGATATCGTCCGCATCGTAGGCATGCAGAATGCCGGGGCGCGACTCATCCCATGAATCGCCGGTGGCATGAATCGCCGCCCAAAAGATCCCGTCCTTATCCCCGTTCGCGGAAAGCGAAAGCATCGCTCCAGGATGGCCTTCGTTCTTATCCGGCCGCATCATCAGTGGGGTCTCGTCGAATTTGTCGCCGTTGAACCTGTAAGCACGTGCCTTGTCTCGCTGCCCCCATAGGTAGAGCAGTTCGCCGTTCCTGGCGCTCTTCCAATAACACAATACTGTGCAGATGAGAACTGGTTGCCTGAAAGTGCTGCACGGCATGCTCGTCCCCCAAATGTCCGAAGTGTCCGTATCGATCGCGTAAAGCACGCCTTCCTTGCCTCCCCCGATCACCAGGTGCGTTCCTGGAATCAGAGTGGCTCCCGAAGAGTTCAGGTCATTGTCGTCCTTGTCCAGTTGAAAGTGGTTGGTGGGAGTAAACCAGTCCAGCAGATGCATGTGCGGATCGAGCTTGATAAAGCTCTCGCTGAACTGAGTGGTGCCGTTCCAACTGCCGTTTCCGGTGATGAAGTAAATGTTGCCCTTGTCATCCACTGAAGGCGCCTGACCGGACTGCCAGATGCTCGCTTCCTCTCCTCCGGGCGAAGTATTGAAGACGCCAACTTGCTTCAGCGAAGCTTCGTTGTAACCCAACAGGAATCCGTGATAAGGGTCCTTGTCGCAATGCGAAGCGTAGCCTATGAAGACATTGCCCCGGAAAGAACAAGCGCCGGGCGCTGATTTTGCATAAGCGGGTCAAAGCCAGGAGCCTGGATGATGCCGGGCTGTTTGGCAGATCGGCTCCAGTGGCAAGATCCAGAGCATGAAGACGCTGGAGAAGCCGTCCACCGGCTTTGGTCAGCGCCACGACATACAGCGTAGTCTTTTTGGCGTTGATCACCGGCGTGCCAATGATGCCCATGTTGCCATTGATGTCGGTGCAGCCGAAGTCCGCATCGTGAACGCTGGCGGGAGTACCGAAGTTCACATGCCAGAATGGCGCGACGTTGCATCGTTGGCATCGAACGCATACACACTATTGTTGACCGTCGTCACATACACCACATCGTGCCAGCCGCCCGCTATCTTTACGTTAGTCACAAGCAAGAGGCTGGCGTATAAACCTGATCGTCGACAACCCGCTTGAAAAGCATGCCGAACTGCTTCTCGTTCACATTCGCCGGCGTAAGAACCGTCTCTTTTAGGTTTGCTCCGGTTCGTGCAAGGTCATTGTGCTGCGTCAGCACGTCCACCTGGGCGAAGACCGCAATCGGCAGCAGCAGAGAAAAAGAGAACACCACGCTTTGCCTAATTCGATGCGAATAAGACAACTTACTAAGCCCGATCAGCGCCATTTACAACGACCTCCTTGTTATTTGCCGCGATGCCCTAAGACAGATTGGGAGGCAGAGAATCCACATCGATCTTGTGGCCGCCTCCCCACAACGTGATACCAATTCATAACTTTTGTGGCCGGATGAACAGGAATAAGGAAGCTGTTGCGGCAAGAGGCATAAGTCCGGCGACTAAGAATGCCGGGCCATAGGAATATCGATCCACAGTCAGCCCGACGATGAAGGTGAACGCCGCGCCTGCAAGTCCCGCTGCTAACCCGCTGAGTCCCGTAACCGTGGCAACTATATCTTCCGGGAAAAGGTCCGAAGGTAAAGTCAGTCCCATCGTGGACCAACTTGCGTAACCCCACAAGGCCACACAAATCAGGCCCAACGCCACATACACGTTGTGGACACGAGCAGCGGGGATGCCCACCAGAATCGGCAGGCAACTGACAGCGCATACCCATGTACGAGCACGGACTACGGAAACTCCTCGCCGAATGCAATAACCGGAGATCAGACCGCCGGTAAAGTTGCCCAAGTCGGCTGCGACAAACGGCAGCCATGCAAACATGGCGATTCGCTTTAGGCTGAACCCTCGGGCATCGCTCAGATACTGGGGAAGCCAGAAGACGTAGAACCACCAGATAGGATCGGTGAGCGCGCGGCCAAGCACAATACCCCAGACATTCCGATTCTTAGCTAGATGGAGCCACCGTGACAGGCCTTTGCGCACAGACTTGGGCGCTATCTCCTGCCCTGCACGGATAAAGGCAACTTCCTGTTTTGTCACTCGTGGATGGCGGTCGAGCGGATGGTAAACGCGCAACCATACGACCAGCCAAACAAAGCCGAGCATTCCCGAAAAGACGAACGACCATCGCCAGCCAAAAGCCAAGGCAATCCAGGGAATCACCAGGGCGGCCAAGGCTCCTCCGACGCTTGATCCACTGTCGAAGATGGCCACAGCCACGCTGCGTTCCTGACTTGGAAACCACTCTGCGACTGCCTTGCTTGCTCCTGGCCAGTTGAAACCTTCTCCTATTCCCAGCATGAATCGAAAAGCGACAAAGCTGAAGATGGAACCTGCAAACCCTGTCAGGATGTTCACCAGAGACCACCACACTACGGCCACGGCCAGGCCTATGCGCGTGCCCACGGCATCCAGAAATATGCCGCCCAGAAGCCATGTAAGCGCATATGAGATCTGAAAGGCGCCGAGAATCTTTGCGAGTTGGGTATGACTGAGATGGAACTGCGTCGTGAGTAGGGGCGCCAACACTGAGAATGTCTGCCGGCTAATGTAGTTGATGACGGTTGAGAAAAAGAGTGTCCACACCACCCACCACCGCGTCCGCCCTGGCTTCCTACCTTCTCGAGATGGATGGACCATCGGCTGCTGCGTGCCATTCAATGTATTCATCTCATCTCGCTATTTAGAGTCGGTATTGCTTATATCTTGCTTATAACTTCGGGATTGACCTTCCGTATTACTATTAGCTGGATTGGGCAACAGGCCGGTCCACTATTTCCTCGGTTTGGGGATTCCAATAGAGCTTCCTGCCACTCCAGTAAGACTGTGCGGCCATAATCGTCACAATAGAGTGCGAGAAACCATGATCCACATTGGCATTCGGCTGCTTCCGCGACTGCATTGCTGTCAGCCAGTTCATCAGATGAACGACGCTGTCGTCGCCAGGGCCCCGCGTATTAGGAGGTTCAGCGCCAGGAACCTGCACAATCTCCTCATTGTCCCCAGCCGGCGCGACGATAGGCAACTTATCCCTCTGACCGATCCCGAATATTCAGCCCTGCCACCTTCTTTGCTGACCGTGAAGAGCGACGCGCCTTCGCCGCCATAGTTCGCGACCGTACCATCGCGACCCTGGATCCGCGAAAAGCTTCGGAAGCTATTCCCAAACACTGTCTTATAGGTATAGAGGAAACCCTTGGGGTAGGTAACTGCCGCAACACAAGTATCGGGATTCTGGCGCCCATCCTTCCAGGCATAGACACCACCGTTAGCTACAACGCTTTCCGGATAGGTCTCATCGGTCCAGAGATGCACCAAGTCACTACCATGGCTCATCCATTGATCGAAGATCCCCGACGAGTAATCCTTATACAACCGGAATTCAAGATAGACATGTGGATCAAAAGGACGATAGGGTTTACCCAATAACCAGCGGTTCCAGTCCGTATCCTCTTCGCGAAGTTTCGATTGCCTATCGAGGAGCAACCGCTTCCATTCCATATTGCGATCCTGTTCCATCTGGGGGGAGTTGCCGGTATCCATATCCACAAACCGCCAACGCTCCTCATTCACATTCCACTCCTGTTCAATATGAACGATATCGCCGATACGACCGGAGCGGATGATGTCCCGAACGGCCAACTGGTACGGCTCGCTACGGTGCTGGGACCCTACCTGGACCACCTGTTTAGAAGCCTTTACGGTATCGCGAGCCTCTTTGGCCTCGGAAAGAACATTTGCAAATGGCTTTTCTACATAACAATCCTTGCCTGCCCGCACAACCTCAGTGCAAAGCTTGGCATGTTGGAAGTCGCCCGTAGCTATCATCACGCCATCGATGTCCTTACGGGCCAGCATCTCTTCGGAGTACTTATACAATTGCGGAGTGAGATTGAAGGCTTCCTTTACCTGGGCGGCACGCCGCTCCCGCGCCAGACTCCATATATCGCAGACAGCAATGGTTTCAACCGGTACCTCTTTGGACGCCATCTGGACCATATGCACGTGACCATGACTTCGTCCTCCGCATCCGAGTTGTGCCAGCTGAATACGATCGTTCGCACCCAATACCCGTGCATAGGATCGTGCAGTCATGCCCGCCACCAGCATTGTGCCTCCCGCCTGCTTCAGAAACGTTCGGCGATCAGTTCCGCAAGTTAACTTGTCAGTCATAGTTCCCCTATTTCCAGTTTGTAGGTATCTCACAAAATACTTTTGCCTTATTTATGAAACTATCCACTCTCAATTGGCGTGCATGACTCCATCCAATTCAGCGGCGGAATCAACATCCAGATAGACAGTCACATCTGGATGAGTGCGGAGGATCGTCGCGGGACACTCGGTTGAGATCGGCTCTTCAATCGTTCGTCTCATAATCCTGGCCTTGCGGCTTCCCGGCACGGATACGATCAGCTTAGGTACGCGAAACAACGCTGGAATGGTGAGCGTAATAGCGCGCGCCGGGACGTCATCAGCGGACTTAAACCAACCTTCAGCTACTTGCTGCTGTCGACATACAGCGTCCAGATGCACGATTTTCACATCCAGAGGATCGTGGAAGTCTGCTACAGGCGGATCGTTGAAGGCCAGATGACCGTTCTCTCCGATCCCGAGCAAACATAATTGTGGATCAGCGGAACGGAGTTTCTCGGCATACTCCTGGGCTGTCTGCTCCGGATTCGGCGCTGATCCGTCAACCTCAAAGAATTCGTTCATCTTTACCTTGTGCGTCAATTTCTCGCGCAGGTAACACCGAAACGAGGCCGGGTGATCCGCAGATATACCGATGTATTCATCCATATGGAAACCGCGAATACGATCCCAGGGTAAGTTGTCGATGCTGGTAATTGCATCAAGCGTAGCCAACTGCGACGCGCCGGTGGCAAAGATTACGCCTATGGAGCCACGAGTCTGCTCCAGCTCTTTCAATGCTTTGGCCGAGGCCAGCGCGGCAGCCGCACCTGCTGCTGCGCGGCTGGGATGCACTTCTACCTTCATGGTCCCAACTTGAAAATATTTCACTTGTGCAGTCTCGGTACTCATCTAATACTCCTTCGTGGCTGATACGGCGATAAGGCGATGGGACATCGCATCATTGATTAGTTCCGCCGCAATCTCAACGGCGGAATAGGAACGTCAAGATCAGGATCGCCGCTCGAGTCCGACATGGAATACGGAGTAGTCAACCCTGCGATTCATATTCATAAGGAATGAGGCTCGGCGTGGCCTCTCAGGGAGGGAGCCTGTTTTTGCCACCGCATGTATACGGACCACTCCGGATACTGCATGGAACGGAAATCGTCTGGCACAGTGGAGCTAGATGGTCCCCAAATCGCATTAAGATCAGCGACAGGTGCCCACAGGGTCTGATGATGTTCGGTAAGATCCTCATAGGTTTCATTGATCACTGGAATCTCCGGCAAGGCTGTGCGATCAGGATGGATCTCTGCTTGGAGAGTTCTCACCTGGAGGCTTTCCCCCATCTGCTGGCTCCATGCACCTTCTTCCTTCCTGGAAATGCATTGCGGAAGGACGGCGGGAAGATATTCTCACTCATCGATTGTGGGCTCGACTGTTTCGTTTGGTTATCTTCTCGGTCGCGAATAATACAAAAACATAGTTCCAGATCCATCCCGTTGTCAAGAAATCTTCGAAAACCGCAGTTTTCGAACATCTGCAACCGCCTCAATGAGATTGCGAGAAAATCGTGAAGAGCTATTCACGCAGCACCCGCTTCCCTGCCTTGTCTCGCAAATTCCACCACGTGTTGAGGTCTTAGAAATATAGCGAATCCCGTTTTGATTTACGCGCCTATGACTGGCATCGCAAGAGCATAGTTTCGGCCGCCGGTAGGATGTCAAGTCGGATTCGCAAAAATTCGCGTCTTTGGGGGATTACTCTCAACATCTGGAAAGACGCCGGTATCGGTCAAGCCGATTATGTAATGTGCAATGGAAGTCGAAGCGTTATAGCGGTTCTTGAGATGGGCAGCCTCTCTGGTGAACGGGGCTCCCAGGCTGTTGCGTTGACGGATGCACGAACCGCGAAATTTTAATGGTATTGAGGGAAACAAGTTAATCGTTGCGTCAACATATTCTGTTAGGATATGCGCTGTAACAGATGAGAATTGAGCTACTTCGGTGGAGTGCAAGCGTCCGTCTCCGCTTTCGAAATTCTGACCCTAGGCATGTGTTCAGCTAGACACTGTAGACCAACAAGAGAGGGACCGGTCCATGCTGGCGGAAGAACGGCGATTCCGAATCTCAGAAATCCTTTCGCAACAGCGTGCTGTGAGTGCTTCTGAGCTCACGGATATTCTTGGGGTGACGTCCGCGACAATACGGCGCGACCTATCGTTCCTCGAACGTAAGGGTTTGCTCGTGCGTTCCCATGGAGGCGCGGTTTCCAAGTCTCCGACTACAAACTTCCAGCCTTCCTATGACACGCTCGGGCGGGCAAATCGTGAAGAAAAACAGGCGATAGCAGCCGAAGCCGCGAAAATGATTCTCGATGGCGACACGATATTTCTAGAAGGAAGTACCACCGTATCAGAAGTTGCTCCCAGATTGCAGCATCGGAATCGCCTGACCGTGGTCACGAACTCCCCGATCATTCTTTGCCATCTGCAGCGCTACCCGGAGATTTCCGTGATGTGTACGGGAGGTGAATTACAGCGGGATGTGTTCTATCTGTCAGGCGTTTGGGCACAGAGATCGATCAATGAGATTCGCGTGGACAAAGCCTTCCTGGGGGTTAGCGCCATCGATCCGAGTTACGGGATATCCACGGCCAGCCATGCTGAGGCGACGGTCAAACAGTGCATCATCAAAACCGCGAAATTACGCATAGCACTTGCCGACCATAGCAAGTTCGGCAAGCAGGGCTTCGCTTATGTCGCGCCTGTCACGGAGTTGACGACGTTGATCACCGACCGCGCAACTTCTCCGGAACACCTGCAAATTCTCAAAGATTCTGGGGTTCAGGTAGTTATAGCCGGCAAAGAAGTTAGTAAGAAATAGGGTCAGGCCGGTATATGCCCAGTCCAGGGGCTGCTCTCTGCTCTTTCCGGCGCCGCGCATTTCGAAATCGCTGTTCCTACTTCTCGATCGCCACTCGCGTGGGACGAGTCTCGCTCATGAGCACACTGGGTCCGTAAACTACATCCCGGCTCCAGAACCGAATCGCCGCCACTCTCAGCGGCTACTCCATCGGGGTTGCTGCCAGATTGTGGTGCATCAGAATGCCGAACGTCATGGCCCGACGAGTGAATCTAATCGATCAAATTACGACAAATATGATCTAAAACGATTGACAAGATGAAAGACGTTCGGATACTCTCTCAATCGAACCGGTCGAAAGTGAAAGGAAATATTGTCTTGGCTGACTTTGGGAAAAATATCCGGCTTAACCGGGTGCTGAGTAAGGAGGGGTGCGGTACTTTGGTGGTGGCGTTCGATCATGCTCTGGTGCTGGGGCCGATCCCGGGCACAGAAGATGCATGTGGGCAGATTTCGCGATTTGTCGAGGCCCGAGTCGATGCGATTCTTCTGAATTTAGGGCTTATTCAGCGCTGCAACAGTTGCTTTGGCCGCGCTTCGACGCCTGGAATTATCGTCAGGCTCGACTGGACGACGGTTTGGAATTCGCTAAGCCAGGGAGAGAATGGCGTATTACGCAGCTGCATGTTAGGAAGTCCGGAAGACGCGCTACGCCATGGTGCGGATGCTGTTCTTACCTACCTGGTAGTGGGAACCGGCGACGCCGATTTTGAAACGAAAGAAATTGCTCGCAATGCGCAACTTGCGCGCGAATGTGAGCGCTTAGGCCTTCCACTGATGATCGAGACTCTTGCTCGCGGCAAAGCCGTCCAAAACCCCGCAGACCCACAATGGCTGAAGCTGCATACGCGGATAGCCACCGAACTGGGGGCAGACGTGATCAAGACCGATTATTCCGGAAATATAGAGAGCATGCGCGACGTGGTCAGAAGCTGCCCGATTCCCATTCTGGTTCTTGGCGGCAGCCACAATGATGCGGCCCTGGACGTCGTGAGAGGAGCTATGAAGGCTGGAGCCGCAGGTGTGTTCTTCGGGCGTAATGTTTTTCAGGCGGAGGACATGGGCGGATTCCTGAGGCAGGCACGTGAAATTCTGAACGGGACAGCAGAATGAGCTTGGTAAGCGTAGAGCACACCCGGAACGTTCTGGATGAGCGCGCGGGCTTTTGTTTGCGGGCGGAGTGGGGGCACGTCTCGGCGGTACTTGGCGGAGGGCATATATGCCAGCTTGTCACGCGGAAGCATCCGGACATGAATCCGCTATGGCGTCCGTTGTGGCATACGATCGATCCGGAGCGATACTCGCTGGAGAACGACCAGGAGGAGTTCGGTTCTCCGCCGGATGGGCGTCTGCTCGCAGGCATCGCAGGACACAGTCTGAGCTTCGATTATTTCGGGCCGCCCTCCGTGGAGGAGACGGCTGCGGGTCTCAGCACCCACGGTGAAGCGCCTGCAGTGCGGTGGCAGATATCACGTGAGTTTCAAGAGGGACAGCCGAGCATCGAATATGGCGCCGAGTTGCCGGTGGCGCAGATTGATTTCAGACGAACCCTGCGCGTCGATCCGAAACATCCTGTGGTCTATTGCGAAGAGAAGGCGCGCAATCTGAGCCATGCCGATCGCCCTATCTGCTGGAACGAGCATGTCACCATTGGGCCGCCCTTTCTGGAATGCGGAATTACGATGGTGGACATGCCAGCGACGCAAGCCAAGGTGAATCCAGCTAGTTATAGCGATGCGATGATGCTGACTCCAGATGCCGACTTCTGGTGGCCAAACGCTCCGCTGCAAGATGGCGGTTCTCACAATTTGAGAACAACTCCGGATGGCTCCTATTGCCGTTATACGGCACAACTGTTGGATCAGGCTCGCGGGACGTGCTATGTGGCTATCAGCAATCCCCGGGCCGGCCTGCTGCTGGCCTATGTGTTCCAGCGGGAAGACTTCCCATGGGTGGGCAATTGGGAGGAGCGTTTTTACCGGAAAACAGCTCCGTGGAGCGGAAAGACGTTTTGCCGGGGTCTGGAATTCAGCACAACACCGTTTGCACAGCCTCGGCGACAGACTATTTCCCAAGGGCCGCTTTTCAACGAATCCACGTACCGCTGGCTTCCCGCGGCTTCGGAGATCAAGGTTCGCTATATGACGGTGCTGATGGATATTCCTCCGGACTTTGAGGGGGTAAGCGAGGTCACTCTCGAAGAGGATCGGGTTGTCGTTCAGGAATTCGGCGAGGGGCGGGCTCTTTCCCTTCCGGCGGAAGGTTCTTTTCTGGCAGGAGAGGCCACGGGCGAACAGTGAGTTTTCTCTCCGTTGACGTGGGATCGAGCCGGTGCAAAGCGGCTGTCTTCTCCTCCTCCGGAACGGTGTTGGAGATGCGTTCCGCTGTCTATGGGCCGCGCTTTCCACGGCCTGGTTTTGCCGAACTCGAAGCGGACATCTTTTTCAATGTCGTTACTGCCCTGGCAAGGGACGTAGCCTGCATACCGGTAAACGACCCTGTGCAGGCGATCTCCTTCAGTTCGCATGGGGAGACAATGATTCCCATTTCCGCGCAAGGGCAGGCTCTTGGTCCGGCAATCTTGAACATAGACGTGCGCGCTACAAGGGAAGCGGCGTGGCTTGAAAAGGAAATTGGCCGTCGGCAACTTTTTACGCTTACCGGGCATACCAGCCATGCTATGTATCCGGTTCCCAAGCTCCTGTGGTTACGCAGCAATGCGCCGGAGACATTTACGGCAGCCAGCCTCTTCCTGAACGTCACCAGTTTTCTTCTGTTCCGGCTGGGTCTTCCTCCTTTTGTCGATTACTCGCACGCATCGCGGTTTATGGCGTTCGATGTGAATCGCTGCACCTGGTCCCAGGATCTGCTTGATCTGATGCGAATGTCGCCGGACGCTCTTCCCATTCCGGTGCAGGCCGGAACCGTGGCCGGCACGCTGAGCAGCGCCGCGGCTGCCACGCTTGGGGTCGCCGCCGGCACTCCGGTGGTTGTGGGCGGGCACGATCAGGCGGTTGGAGCTGTGGGCTTGGGAGTGATCGAAGCGGGACGAGCCGCGGGTTCGCTGGGGACGTACGAATGTATCACTGTCGTTTCCGATCAATTGCTCCTGAATGATGCCGCGCTGCATGCCAGCCTCAACTCATATCCCCATGCTGTTCCGGGCCAGTTCGTCACGATCGCTTACTTTCCCGGAGGCATTATGATGCAATGGCTGGCGAATCTTCTCTATGGACGAAAAGAGGAAGAGGAACACCATTTTGGCGACCTGGAATCCGAGGCTCCGGCAGGCCCTACAGGCCTGTTGATTACTCCTCACCTGATAGGTAGCTGCAATCCCGAGTTTGATCCTCAAGCGCGGGCAGCCATCAGCGGCCTTACTTCGGAAAGCAGCCGATCCCATCTTTATAAAGGGATTCTGGAAGGAATTGCCTCTGAGCTCGCGCTCATTACCGAGTGCCTGGAGAATGCCGGTTCCACCTTCAACGACATGAATGTTTCCGGCGGTGGAGTAAGCTCGGCACTCGGGCTGAAGCTGCGCGCGGCCTTCACGCAAAAACGGCTGCACATCATGAGCTGCCAGGAATCGGTATGTCTCGGCGGAGCGATGCTGGCCAGCGTGGCTGTGGGCGTGCACTCCAATCTGAAGGCGGCCGCACAGGCGATGGTACGGGAGAAGGAATGCGTGTCCCCCGATCGGGCGCTGGAAGAAGAATACAGGCCGCAGGTCGAGAGTTATCGCCAGCTGCGCTCGATGCTGGTTCATCGCCACAACCGAGAAGTTCAACACCCAGGAGAGCAATTGTGATGCAAGCGACTGTCGGATTCATCGTCTACGGAGTGCATAAGGACGGGTTGCAGGACCCGATGGGCAACCCATTTATCGATGAGGCTCTGATCACCCAGGCCAAGAACTCGCTGCGGCAGGCGGGGCTTCAGCTGGTGGAGCACGAGACGGTGATCGCCAGCAAGCAGGAAGCGGCCGAAGCTCTCAAGAAGATGAAACATGACGACCGGGTGGACGCGGTCGTGCTTTTCTCGGGCACGTGGGTCTGGGCAGCTCATCTTGTGGGAGCAGTGCGCGATTTCGCAGCCAGCGGGAAGGCCGTTCTGCTGTGGACGCATCCGCGTTCTCAGGGATGGAGGCCGGTTGGAGGACTTGTGATGCACGGTGGACTGCTGGAGATCGGCGTTCCTCACCGCTTTGTGTATGGGGACATCAGGGAACCGGACACGATTGGCCGCATCGTGAGCTACGCCAGCGCCGCACACCTGAAGAACACCCTGAACCTCTCCACGATTGGAGCATTCGGTGGCAGGGGCATGGGACAGACCTGCGGAACAGCCGATCCTTCGCAGTGGATGCGGATGTTTGGCATCGATATCGATTCGCGCGATACGACGGAGATCATCCGCACGGCAGATCGCATTTCGGCTGCGCAACTGGAGGCGCTCCAGCCCAGACTGCGAGAGCTGTTTGGCTCCGAGCCCGATACAAATAGTGTCAACGAACGATCGATGCGCCTGTATCTGGCGATAAAGGAGATTGTCGAACGCGAGCGCTACGCCTTCTACACCATCCAGTCATTCCCTGGCCTTGCGGATGATTATGCAGCGACCTGCTTCGCACAGAGCATGATGCTTGAAGACGGCCATGGGACGTCCACGCTGGGAGATTTCAATACGGCGCTGACGGTCTTCCTGCTTACACGCCTGAGCCGGGAACGAGTCTATTACGGAGATCTGCAGCATATCGACCGCAAGGCGCGAGAGATCAAGATTATCGGCGACGGCGCCTGCCCGCCCTCTCTCGCGAGCAAGCTTGGACCTGCGGGGTTTGCCGAACACGGGATACCCACGGAAGGAGATGCAGGCGGGCTCTCGGTACGGCTGATCTGCAAAGCTGGAGAAGGCGTGCTGGCGCGCCTGGGAAGGGTCAACGGGGAGTTTCAGATGGTGATTACCCGCGCGTCTATCTTCGAACCTTCTCGCGAAGAGGTGCAGCAACGCCTCGACGAATGCGGCATTCCTTTCTGGCCGCATGGATTCGTTACGGTCCATTGCGACATCGATGCGCTTCTCCAACACTGGACGAATGAATACGCATGCCTCGGCTACGGGGTAGAACTTTACCCTGCGCTAGCCGATTTCTGTGAGCTGACGGGGATCAAGCCGGTTCTGCTCTGATCCTCACAAAAACGAATTGAGAGGGGCGCTAACAGGCCGACTCGTCATGACGAGAGAGCTCTTCTTGTACAAATTCAGGGGCGCATAGGAACCGTCTGCGATTCGAAGGTAAGCACTTCAAATGGCCTCAAGGAAATCGAGATGGCGCGATCCGCTTCCCACTGAAGGCCGTTCGGGTGAGATGGTGCAAAAGGTTGCTCGACCCTGTAAGAAACTGGTGCACCTGCGGGAAGTTCGAGCGCGCTTCTTAGGTTGAGCTGAAAGTTCTGTGGATGATCTGACGGATTGCGCAAGGTGACGATCCAACCACGGGGAGCCCACGCGGCCCACCCGTAGACCTGAAGCGCGTTTGGATCGCCACCTATCCAATGCGTATCCCGCAGAATGTCAGCATTGGAGCGCGACCATTTTGCACATTCGGCGAGGATGTCCCAATCGTGCTGCGAAAGCAGGGAGGGCGAGATGTACATCTCTTGCAACTGTGTGCCAGTGCCGAAGTAGGAGCGCACTTCTGAAGCGAAATCATGGCCCGGATCAGTACCAAGGTGATCAGTCAATTTCGCATAAATAATTCCGTGGAGCATGAGCGAATTGAGGGGGAAAAGTGGTGACGCCTCGACGATATTCTTATACGTTTGGGCATCACGATAAGTGATCCAGCGCTGACGCCAGGTGCCCACGCCGGTGAAACTGTGATCTTCGCCGCCGCGCCAGATTGAATCGCTATAACGCAGCCAGAAAGGAGAAGGATAAGTTCCGGTTGTGAGATTGATATAGACGTCCGGTTCCTGTTGCCGCAGACGTTCAATGAGGTGAATTGCCGCATCGAAATCGCTGTCGAATAGGCTGCCCGGGACGACCTGGTCGGCATTGCCGGTGCCATCGAGCTTGAACTGGTTGACACCATATTTTTCGATCATGCTGAGGCAGGTTTGCTCGAATTTCGGGTAATAACGAGGCCCGGAGAGAGCATACCCTCCGTTCACAATCTCATAGCCCGCTTTACGGCCAAACGCGACACGCTGTTTTTTGGTTTCGTCATACCCTCCCCATGGCGACAGCCACACGCCAATGCCAAAGTGGTACTCCGCAGCCGCCTGTCGTACCCGGGTCAATCCATCTGGGAATCCCGAGTTGAATTTCCAGACTGAATTGGGATTGTCCCAGCCTTCGTCGAGGAGAAAAGAATCGAGCACGACGTGGCGATTTTGAACCAGTTCTTCGCCAAAGGCGTGCACGCGATTCAATGTCGCTGCCTCGTCATAGCGGCCGCCATCGGCCATGTCATACCAACTGTTGTAATGGAGGAAGGTGCGATAGGGATGAGCACGCTCGCGCTCAATGTAATTGAGGAACGCACGACGCATTTGACCAACGGGTGCGACACCAATTACGGACGAATAAGTGACGCTTTGGCCTGCGCGCAAAGGCAGCACCCGAGCAAGCCAAGCCACAATCGTGTTATTCCGCACCTCGCTCATCGACAATGGATGTTCAAAACCGAAGAACATCGTCGCATCAGTTACAGGTGAGCCTTTGACTGATCCTGAAACATGCGCTCCTGGATCGTTGAGCTGAAGCAAGCAAACCCTGCTAATCGCAAGCGACTGATTGACAGCGCGGATCGTAATTTGTTGGCGCAGATAATTGGAGCCGTCGCGGAGAACTGCGCACCAGCGCACGCGAGCCGCGGGCGCTCGTGCGTCAAGATCAACGCAGATTTGCTTCCCCTGCAGCCGATCGGAGTAGCGCGCCGCGTCGGGATTTGCGCTCAGATCTTCGATGCCGGGAGTACCGTGCAGTTCCATCCGGGAGGCGCGAAGCTGGGAACCATTTCCGAGCGTGAGTATGAAAGCGTCAGGAATATCCAAGCGGCGGGAATTCTGACGATCTTCAATTGTCAAATGAGTGAGGTGGCCGCCGCCCAACTCGAATCGCGCTTCAATCTGGTGGTTTTGGAGAACATACGCAGCGCCCTCGTGGCTGGCTAGCGCCGGGTCCAGTTCAGTTGGAGGGGTGAGTGCCGATAGCGGAAGGGAGGAGAACAGAATCAAGCCTACAAATATGCGCCGCAATGTAACCGGTCGTAATAGCGAAACCGCTAAGAGACAACAAGACATGTAAAATTTCCCCATACTTTCATAGTGGCGACTGCAGTCCGTGGCTGCTTATATCGAGACATGATATCTCTCAATGCCTGCCTCCCCGTTCCACCACCCATGTGCGTATGGCGCTTCTGTCATCTTGGGTTCGCCAAGACCGCCGTCGCCCTGGCTGGGTCATATACCTAGGCCAATGACCGGGACTCCTCCTGCCGCTGAAGACTTGCGAGTTGCCACCAATCGCCACAAAGCTACACAATCGAACATAATATACTCATACTACTGATCCTAGCGAAAATCATAATCGATCAAGCTAGCGCTAATATATTGCATATTCGATTACAAGCGAATATTTATCATGCTACAATGGACGCGTACAAATCACCCCTACCGGCTTGCTGCTCACTCCCAGCATTTCTCAGTCTCGGTCCCTTCCTAGGCTTTCTGTGCGGGCGAGCAATAAAGCCGGAGAAAACGGGTTTTTTAGATGGGCCGTTCATCTCTTTCCACGACGACAACCGCCGCAAAAGAGGCGAGCAAGCTGCTTCGCCCATTGCGCGGCGAGCTTAAGCGTCTGCTGTGCGATTTAATTCGCACCAACAGCGTGGCAATCCCTCCAAATGGCAACGAAACTCCGGCGCAGTTGGTCCTGGGCGATTTCTTACGAGAGAAAGGACTTCGCCCGGAAGTCTACAAGACCGAGTTCATCACTCGTTCCGGCAGCCATTTGCTGCAAAAGAATCGTAACTACGCGGGCAGGAAAAACCTCGTTGTACGCCTACCGGGATCGGGCCGAGGTAAAAGTTTGCTCTTGAACGGACATATGGATACGGTCCCTCCTGGAAAAACGCCCTGGGCTGCTTCTCCCTGGTCTGGTTCATCGCGTAAAGGGCGCATTTACGGACTTGGCAGTATTGACATGAAAGGCGGGCTGGTTGCGAACGCCGGTGTGGCATGTGCGCTTCGAGCAGCAGGTGCGCGACTGGGCGGCGATCTCATTTGTGAATCTGTGATCGATGAAGAATGGGGCGGTGGAGGCGGCACCCTTGCAGGGAGGCTGCGCGGAGATTCCGCCGATGCCTGTGTCGTCTCAGAGGGCACTCATCTAGATATTTTCCGCGGAACGCGTGGCGGCTTTGTAGTTGACCTGATAGTCGAGGGAGGAGATCCCGCTTCGTATTTCTCACAAGGCGAGGTTCTAAGTCCGGCGATCCCAATGGGGAGGCTTTTGGGATGGGTGGACTCCTTGTCACAACGGCGGAAGAAAGTTAGAAAATCTGGCGCGTATGTTTCCTTTCCCGATCCCGCTCCGGTGCAGGTATTGGCGATTGAAGCAAATGGATTCGACTCTGTGATCCCTTTGAGCGTGCCTTTGACCGGCGCAATTCGTCTGTACATGCAATTTCTTCCACATGAAAACGTAAGCGCGGTCATAGCGGAAATCCGTAGCTCGCTCTCTGCTTTCCAGAAATCGGATGTCTTCTTTCGTGCTCACTCCATTCGGTGGAAGCCGGTTTTGGAGCAGCCCTTGTTGGGCGACGAAATACCCCTGGATCATCCATGGACCCGCTGCATGACCGCAAGCGCCAGCGCAGCGTTAGGGAAAAAGCCGGTCGTTACCGGAGCTCCTTACCCATGCGATGCTTCGCTTATTCATCGCGAGTTCGGCATTCCAACATTGGTCTTTGGACCTTGTGGAGCTGGCTCCCATAATCCTGACGAATATGTCGAATTTATGTCGGTTATGCAGACTGCGGAAGTTCTGCTGACTGCCGCTTTCGAGTGGTGTGTCGGATAAAGTGATTGAATCCTCGATCGAGGATTGAATCGATAGGTCTCAATGATTTTTCTCACGAGGCAGATTTAGCACTTGGCGTGACTGGGCAAAGAACGCTCAAATTGGCCTGTCGGCGCGATTGGGACCAATTTCTGGGGGCCAGTTGGCCAGCAGCATAGCCACTGGGCCGCATGGATAACGCTTAAAATGGTATTGGTGCGCACGAAGTTCCAGGGATAAACGGTGCACAACCAGTCTTGGGTTGGAACGAGCTACATAGCCACAATTCAGGGAATGGGATGCTTCGAGTGTTTCTGCTGTGTACGCTGTGCGGTTGCGGATTCCATCCGTTTTTCCGCCGCCGATTCTACCTTGTGTTGAGGACAGATGTGAGGCCCGTTCCGCACAGCAATCGACGAGCGTTGTTCATTCGCGTGACGATTGTGGTGTTGTTTTTGGGAGCGCCTGGATGGCTTCCCGCGCAGCGGATCTCCGGGTCTGTCGAGGTTGCCGCACTGCCAGACGCTCCCCAATCGCAGATTGCGCCTGCCCCATCGGATGTGCCTAAGGTGCCTCCTCCGCGGAAGAACTGCCCGCCGACATCGCCGCCTACCGGCGGGCCTTCGGGCGCTCCACGGACGGCAACACCGCCGGCGAACACCGATACCGGTTGCCGTCACAAGTTTGATTACTTCTATCCCTTGGGAAAACCACCGAAGACCGGGCCGCTGAGTTCGCGAGATAAACTCCGCATCGCGGCCAGCAATGTAGTGGATCCGTTTAACCTGATCACGATCGGCGCGACGGCGGCAATCACCATTGGCAGCGATCCGGATACCGGGTATGGACCCGGGATGAAGGGCTGGGCGAAGAACTCCGGCACCTTGCTAACGGAAGATATGTCGGGCGCTTTCTTTGTCACCTTTCTCGTTCCATCGCTCACGCGGCAAGATCCGCGGTATTACCGAATGCCAAATGGCTCGATTCGCCGCCGCATCCTGAACGTGCTCGTGCAGCCGATCTGGACTCGAAGCGACAGCGGAAATCACATGCCCAATTATGGAAATCTGATCGGCGTTCCGGCTACGATCACACTTGCAAATGTTTATGTGCCCGGACGAAAGCAAGGCGTTGGACCAACCGCCGAAAGCTCGGCAATCGCAATTGCTTCGTCACCGATTGACAACCTGGTTACCGAGTTTCTGCCCGACGTGGCGAAACGCATTAAAATACGCATCGTGCTCATCCAGCGAATCGTGAACCATATAGCTCTCACCTCGGGACAAAGTTAGAGAGCGGGCGGTTCGATCTGAAACTCCAGAACCGTCGAAGCGTGGAGTTTTTGTATCCGCAGTGTTTCGCCGAGTGCGTTGGCGATGATGCGCTCGTCAGTGACAGCACTTTCTCGGGTAATTCCGCGTCTGGGGGCGATGACGGAGGCGCCGTGAATGTTATTTATTCCAATTCCTCGTCGACGGCGTCAGTCTTCAACAGCGTCTTCTCTGGCAATTCGGGGTCAGGAAGCGATGCCGCGGGCGGCATCTCTGTCAGAGAGACCATCAACGAAAGCAACAATCTCTTCTACAACAACACGGGCGGAAACGCCTACGGCTTCACTCCGTCGGGCACGGATGTGACGGGCCAAGACCCCAAGCTGCTACCGCTGGGCAACTACGGCGGGCCAACTCAGACCATGCTTCCGCAGCCGGGCAGCGCAGCCATCTGCGCGGGCTCCGCATCGGCGGTTCCCAGTGGCATAACTACCGACCAGCGCGGTTTCCCGCTGGACACCTCCTGCGTCGACGCGGGAGCGGTGCAGACCAATTACCTGACGGTGACCACGAAGGCCGATTCAGGTACCGGCTCACTGCGCGACGCGATTGACGCGGCCAACAGCGCGGGTGATGGAGACATCGACTTTGCATCCAGCCTCAATGGGCAGACCATCACACTGTCTAGCGCCCTGCCGGGGTTGAGCGGACAGGAAAATATCATCGGCCCTGGTGCTAACCTGCTGACCGTCTCCGGAGGAGGAGCCACCAATGTCTTCACTGTGGACTCGGGCAGTCAGGCAACCCTCTACGGCCTGACCATCGCCAAGGGCATCAGCAACAACGGCGGCGGCATCTCCAACCAGGGCACGCTGACGGTAACGAACAGCACTGTCTCCGGCAACTCCGCCCCCAGGGGCGACGGCGGTGGCATCGTCAACGATGGCACGCTGACGGTAACGAACAGCACTGTCTCCGGCAACTCCGCCTCCCTAGGCGGCTTCGGCGGCGGCATCGCCAACGATGGCACGCTGACGATAGAGAACAGCACCGTCTCCGGCAACGCCGCCTCCAGCGGCGTAATCGGCGGCGGCGGCGGCATCAACAACCAGGGCACGCTGACGGTAGCGAACAGCACCGTCTCCGGCAACTCCGCCGAAGTCGGCGGCGGCATCTTCAACGGTGGCACTCTGAACCTGGCCGACAGTATCGTCGCCGGGAATACGGCTTCCGATCTGGATGGCAACAACTATAACAACAAGGGTGGCAACCTGGTCGGCACCAGCGGGATCAATCTGGCCCCGCTGGGCAACTACGGCGGATCGACGCAGACGATGCCTCCGCTCGGCGGCAGCCCGGCGCTGAATGCCGGAGCCTATCAGGCTGGAGAACCCACCACAGACCAGCGCGGCGCTCCTCGCCCGTCGACTGTAGGCGCGAAAATTGATGTGGGCTCAGTGCAGGTTTCCGGCAATGTTCCCATGATCGGAACCGTGACACCCAATCAAGGCCCGACCGCTGGCGGGACTTCGGTAACCATTACCGGCACGGGGCTCGCGGTCACCGCTCTCCACTTTGGCAGCAATCCGGCTACGTTCACGGTCATTTCTGCGACCACCATCACCGCGACTTCACCCGCCGCTGGTCCCGGCGTCGTCGATATCACTGCAACCAATGCCGCCGGAACGAGCGTCCCCAGCAACAACGACCACTTCACCTACTTTTTGCCGGTCTCGATTTCGCCCTCGGGGACTACCCTCCCGCCGGGCACAGCGGGCGCAGTCTACAGCCAGACGTTCACGGCGTCCGGAGGCATCGCGCCCTATAGCTTTTCCGTCTCCGCGGGCTCGTTGCCCCCACACCTGAGCATATCCGGCTCAGGACTCTTGTCGGGCACGCCAACGGCGGCGGGCACCTTCAGCTTCAGCGTCACGGTAACGGATAGCGACACTCCCGCAAACAAGGCAACAGGGAGCTATTCGGTGGTGGTGAATGCCGCGGTGACAGCGACGCAGGCGATTGCCTCGACGACACTGACGGTGAATCACGTGGCGACAGCGTTTACTCCCGTGACCGGCGGGGGCGGCACAGGGACGCTGACCTACAGCGTTTCTCCGTCTCTGCCCGCGGGATTGAGCATGAATTTCGCAACAGGCTCGATTACCGGCACGCCGACGGCAACAAGCCTGGCGGCTACCTACACGGTGACGGTGACCGACGCCGATGGCGCGACCGCGACGGCGAGCTTCTCGCTGACGGTGAATGCCACGGTGACAGCGACGCAGGCGATTGCCTCGACGACACTCACGGTGAATCACGTGGCGACAGCGTTTACTCCCGTGACCGGCTCAGGCGGCACGACGCCGCTGACCTACAGCGTTTCTCCGATGCTGCCCGCGGGATTGAGCATGAATTCCGCAACAAGCTCGATTACCGGCACGCCGACGGCAGCAAGCCCGGTGGCTACCTACACGGTGACGGTGACCGACGCCAATGGCGCGACGGCGACGGCGAGCTTCTCGCTGACGGTGAATCCCCCAGTATCGGCGACGGTTGCGATTTCCTCTGCGTCGTTAACGCAGAATCAAGCGGTAATTGCTTTCACTCCTGTAACGGGCGCGGGCGGCACAGGCACGCTGACCTACAGGGTCTCTCCGGCTCTGCCTGCTGGTTTGAGTTTCAGTACATCGACGGGCGCGATCATGGGGACGCCGACGGTAACAAGCCCATCGACCAGTCACACGGTGACCGTGACTGACGCCAATGGTGCGACGGCCACAGCAAGCTTCTCGCTCACGGTAAAGCCAGCGGTGACAGCAACGGTTGCAATTCCATCGGAGGTGTTGACATTCGATCAGCCCTCGGTTTCTTTTGCTCCGGTGACTGGTTCTGGTGGCGTTCCACTGTTAACCTATAGCGTCTCTCCCGGACTGCCTGCTGGTTTGAGCTTCAGCCCGTCGACTGGCACGATCACGGGAACGCCGACGGCAACAAGTCCGACGGCTACCTACACGGTGACCGTGACCGACGCCAATGGCGAGACGGCCACAGCGATCTTCTCGCTGGCAGTGAACAAGGCGACACCGAGCCTGACCTGGGCCACACCGGCATCAATTCCATATGGAACGGCCCTCTCAGGTACACAGCTGGATGCGACGGCGACTACTTACAACAACGCAGGGTTAGCCGGAATGTTCACCTATAGCCCGGCTGCCGGAACAGTGCTCAATGCGGGCGCTAACCAGACGCTTTCGGCGACATTTGTGCCCAGCAATACCACGGATTACAACACGCCCGCGGCAGTAACAACCAGCATCACCATTACGCAGGCCACGCTGAAGGCCACCGCGAACAATGCCACCCGCGCCTACGGGACGGCGAACCCTGCCTTCAGCGGGACGGTGACCGGAGCAGTGAACGGCAATACGTTCGCTGAGAGCTTTGCAACAGCAGCCACGCTTACCTCGAACGCGGGCCCATACGCCATCGTTCCCAGCGTGACGGGAACGAACCTGAACGACTATACGGTGGACGCGACCGACGGCACCCTCAAGGTTACGCAGGCGGGGACCACCACAACACTGAGTGCCAGCGCCGGTTCGCTCAATCCGAACCAGAGCCTCACGCTGACCGCCCAGGTGCAATCGACAACCATTGGCACTCCCGCCGGCAACGTGAACTTCTACGGCGGCACAACGCTGCTGGGCACGGCAACGCTCAGCGGAGGCTCGGCCACTTTTACCACCAGCATGCTCAATGCCGGGGTCACCAATTCGCTGACGGCAGCCTACCAGGGCAGCCAGAACTATGCCGGATCAACCAGCACCGCCGGAGTCTCCGTTATCGTTGCCCCACTGGACTTCTCGCTGAATCTGCAGAGCGTACCGGTAGTAGTGACCGGCGGAGCGTTGGCGACATTTAATTTCTCTATTAGCCCAACCTACGGTGTCTATCCGTCAACGGTGACCTTCAGCGCGTCGGGACTGCCGCCGGGAGCGACGGCGACCTTCACTCCAGCCACCATTGCGGCCAGCGGTGGAGCGCAGTCTGTGGGTATGCTGATCCAAACCGTGCCGGTGGCCGCGAAAAGCGACAATCCCTTCAAGCGCGGCGGAGCGCCAATGGTTCTGAGTTGTCTGCTGCTGCCTCTGCTGGGCATGCGGCGAGTGCGCAGGTCGCGTCTGGGTCGCAGCGCCACTCTGGTGCTGGTGATTGCGGCGGGCGCGGTTGGCTTCGCATCCCTCTCCGGATGCGGATCAGAGAATGGTTTCAAAACGCAGCCTGTGCAGAACTACACCATCACCATAACCGCAACCAGCGGCAACATCCAACACAGCTTCAATGTCACTCTCGGCGTCAGGCAGTAGACGATCGCGGGCCCGGTTGGACTTGCTTCTTAGCTGGAATCCCGCCGGCGTCGCTGTCCGGGCGAACCATAGGCTAACCGGAAACTGAGGGTCTTAATTGCGGATATCAGGGCGAGTCACTCTTTGAGACTTGCTCTCGGCGCGTTCCTTTGTTCCGGGCGGATGGTCGGCCATCCGTGGCACATGGACGTAAGAGACCGTGGTCTACCGCCATCGACCACCTTTAGCTCCGGCTCGTCCGCTCACATATCAGGTTTTGCGAGACAGACAAGCCAGAGAAGCTGATGTCACGGCTCCGTATGGCGTATTGCGCTATGGAATCGGCGGAGTCGCGGGCGGCTCTACTCCGCAGATCTCCGATGCGCAGGGCGGCAGAGGCGGCGTCGGACCTAACTAGTGTGCTCCCACGACTGTGATTCCCTGGGCTTGCACCGGTACGTTTCCGCCGATGGGAAGGACGGTGGGCGGAAAAGGTTCGGTCAGCATCCCATCCGCACCTACCTTCAGAGTGTGGAAGGCGTTCGCTGCGGTGGTGGCGGTTGCGGTGGACTGCTCGCTTGAAACATAAAGCCAATGGTCAGATTCGTCGAGCACCGTCGAAAATGGGGCACCCGTTGTATCCTCCATGACGAAATGCTGAATGTCCACAGGATTGAACGGATCCGTCAAGTCGTAAACCTCGATGGAATTATCGCCGGTATTAGTGGCGTAGAGCCGCGTTCCCGCGTGGTCAACGACGGCCCAGCAAGGCGCGGCTCCCGAGTCCGCCACGGCTCGGACGAACGAGAGGTTTCCTCTCCCGTCATAGGTATACACTGCTACTTCGTTGATCAGCGTGATGTCCACATAGAGGATGGGCAGATTCGGATGGGTTCGCATTCCCAGCGGCCCATGGAGGGCGGTCTGTCCGGTAAAGACAGAATCCGGCAGCGCTTGGGGCGGATTCTGGCGCAAACGGCCATCTTCATCGATGCCGGAACGACTGCAGCAGGCCACCTAGAAAATCCGCTCCGAACACGAACGGACCCACGAGACGCGATGAGCGCTTGCGACGGCGAGCTGCCGTAAGCGACGGACACGGTGGAGTGGTCAATGGGGGCAAGCACCCCATTGGGCAATACGCGGAACGTTGTGTAGTTCGGCTGAACCAGGTTAGCATTCTGAGCTGGGTCCTGATCCTTGTTCACGACCGTGAGAATATCGTCCTTCAGGCCCAGGCTTACGGGATCGCTCCCGCCCGAGGGAAAGGGCGAGCCGTCCACGGCCTGAAGGCCCTCCGGAGTGATGCGAAACACAGCGATGGAATTGGAGCCCGAGTTCACGGCAAACAGCAACGTGCCCTCAGGATTTTCAATAAGGTTTTGGTCGGAATCGAACGGACCGAGGGCAAACGTTTTATTGAACACGCCGACGCCACCGGCAGGCGTGCTGCCAAGGAAAGTCGGGCTTGCGCTACCGTCATTCTTGAAGGCGAGAATAGAATTGCCGGCGGTGCTGTTGCTCTCCAGGTAGATCACGTCGCTACTCCACGCTGGAGTGCCAGCTGCGATGACCATGGCTAACGCTATTAAGAACGGGAACGAACGCCGCCAAGCCACTCGCGCGGCGTTGGCTAGAGACAGTGCTTGTGACTTCATAGCTTTTCTCCTTTTGCGGGATTCAGGTTATGGATCAATGCACGCCGCAAGTGCAGAGCCGCCCTGTGGCGAATGCAATCAATCTTCTTTGTGTCATAGTGGAACCCCCGTATTGGCCTGTTAGGTTCGGGGAGGGCGCATTGCGCACCCATGCAAGGCGGGAGTTCTCGATCACTGCCGCGGATACTTAATGTCTACCCGAACGGAGGAAACACCGGGGACAAAGCCACCCTCTCCTCAAAATGCGGGATTTAATGAGTCGGTGAGGGCCTGGAAGTCGCGACCCATCAAATCGCGGCGGAGGGGTTAGACAGTCAGCATACGTGGGGGATGCTAGTTAACTTTGGAGATAATGTCAAGGCAGGTATCGTTGAGAGTTTTGCATGAAATGAAATGATTTGCGAGCCAGGCCGAGTGGTCCCAGATGTTTCAGCTTCGGCGAGTGAATACCCCGCAAACAGGGTGATTTTTAGAGGCGAGACCGGCCATTCCGCGGCTCCGCCTGGTTGTCGTGGGCGCACGACGCCCGGGGCGCACGATTTCTATCGGCGCGCACCAATGTCAACGAATCGAGTCTGCAGTTCTATGTAACGATGCCCATTCGGGTCATATAGGCGTGCATATCCTGCTCGCTCCCTTGAAAGAGGAGCACGTAGGTCCTTCGTCCATCGGACCAGCGACTATCGCTGCCTGCTGTCTCGTGGAAGGATTTGATCGTGTTCTCTGCGGTGAGTCGTGCATCGATAATCAGCAGGCTGGCACGTTGCTCGTTCTTCATCTTGAGCAGGACAGCTTTGTGGCTGGCGACGTTGAGTGAGCTTGCGGCGCCAAACTCTACTCTACTCAGCTCGGGAGGCAGCCCCGCATCCCCCGACAGAGCGCCTGCGCTCCAGGCGAGAAGCTGCTTTTGATCGGTGCTGTTGATCTCCGCAGAGGGAGGGTGGCTGAGAAGAGTCGCCACCTGTCTGCTCAGGCGCGCTTCCTGGAGCCAGGGGCCGAGCCCGAGCGTGACGCCGAGGAGAAGAGACGCCGCAATGGGTAGCAGAAACCAATTCCTCCAGGTGGACTTCCGAGGCGCTTTTTGGAGGCGCTCATAGGCCAGACCCTCGAAGATTTTCGCCTCCAGCGAAGGGCTCTCTGGTACCTCTGAAAAAGCCTGCCGAATCCTCTCATCGCTCGCGCTGAAGTGCGCGAACCACTGCGCGCATTCAGGGCAGGTTGCGAGATGGTCAAGGAGTGGCTTGGAGTCTGGGAGATTATCACCCGGACGCCACGCGTACATCTCCGATTTGTAAAGTTCGCAACTCATAGGGATGCCGCCTTCTTCATCAGAGCTAATTTCGTAGGTGCCTTCATCAACTCATGCAGTTGTTGTCTTGCGCGGGCGAGTCTGGACATGACCGTTCCAATCGGGAGTTCCAAGGCTTCGGCGATCTCCCGATAGGACAGATCCTGGAAGTAGAACAGGACAACCGGGAGACGATGCCGTTCCTCGAGCTTTTCAAGAGACTGATGAAGAGCAAGAGCATCGGCATTGAGCGTCGGCCGGCTCTCCGGCTCATAGAGCATCTCGTCGAAGGAGACTTCCTTTCTCGATTTCGTTCGCCGCCGCATCTGGCTGTGACAGTGTCTTAAGATGCCGACAAGCCATCCTTTTACAAGTTCCACATCGCGAAGACTCGAACGAGAACGATAGGCCTGCAGGAAAGCCTCCTGGGTCAATTCTTCCGCGTCCGTCCGCGAGCCAGTCCACCAGTAGGCGATCCCGAAGAGGAGCCTCTGGTGCTGCCTTACCCAATCGTTGAACATCTGGTCAGTGATCTGCACCGTAAACCCTCGACAGCCTTGCTCTGCTGTCACCAATAGAGTGTGTCCTTCCTTCCGTTTTATTCCAAATACCCTTTGTTTTTCTCGCAAATATTATTCTCAAGGCCTAAATTCATGATTTCACTGCGGGTTGAATGGCCTAAATCCAGGAAACGAGTTAGAGACTCCGAAGGTTTCGTGAAGAAAGGTCAGAAATTTCTGGCATCGACGGAATAACGCAGTTCCTACTCGACACTTCACTGACAGCACAGACGAGTCGTATGGAGATCGTCACGGCACGTATAGGGCACGTATAGAAGGAGCAACTCAATGAACCTCAAATGGACGCTACCCGTCCTACTGGTTACTTTGACGGCTGCGATCATGCCTTCCGCCATGGATTCGTTTATGCAAGTGATGGAAACGAGCATGACAAAGATGGTGATGATGCCCCTTCATGAGGACGCCATCGATATGGCCAAAGCGGAACTGAGCTACGGAAAAGACCCCGTGATGCGCTGGCTCGCAGAAGAGATCATTGTCGACCAGCAATCGAGATCGATGCGATGAACCTTTGGCTCAGCAAGAAACACTAACCCTTGCGCTCACCCTTACCCACGAAAGGCGCAGCTGTCGTCACTATAGCCGACCACAAAGCCGCATTTCTAAAGATGACAAATGAGCAGCGGACAAGCCTTCTGATCGTTGATGCCCGTTTGACGCAACAGAATGGATTTCATTCGATGCACGATACGTCGGGCAGCGCGAGTCTTTGGTCTGATGGAAGGCGGCCCTATGTCCTGCTGTTCAACGGTAGCGACCGAGCGATTCGCGCCTACAGGGCGAAGATGGACATCGACACGTAATCTCTGGAAAAACACTGAGCGCTTGGAATATTTCATTCCCTTCTCGCCACTTTATGTATGGAAGCAACAAATATCAGGTGCCCACAAGCTGTAACTAACATAGGCTCGTTATTCTTGCGCTTCAGCATTCTGGTTGAGTGCAATTTGCAAAAGACGTAGTCATTACAAAATGTGAATAACATCAGGAGATTCGTATGTATAAATTTGGAAAGATCGTTGTGTGGATGGGAATGCTGTCGCTGCTGTCGGTAATCCCGCTCGCGGCGCAGGTCGCCAATAGTGACGTCTATAGTGTCGACTTTACAGCACCCTTTCCTTTTTACGCGGGCAATGTCAAGTTGCCTGCAGGCTCTTACATAATTACCGAACCGAACGCGAATACAGGTGAGACGATAGCGCAAATCCGGAATATTGCCGATACGAAGGAAGAGTTCATTAACTTCATACCCACGAGCTCTTTGAATCCCCAAAAAGAGACAGATGTCACCTTCCAGAAGTATGGAAATACTGCGTATCTGCGGACATTGTCGGTTGAAGGTGACACTGACGGGATCGAATTCCCCCCGACCAAAGCCGAAGCAGAGGCCGAAACCATGGCCGAGAACACGAACAAGAACACGAAGGCTGTGGAGCAGGCTATGCTTGTCAGTGCCAAATAGAACTGCAGTTCATTCGTGGCCGGCGCTGGGGCCTGTGATGACGTGGAATTGTTATGTGGGTTCCACATCATCACACCGGGCCTTGGAAGGAAGCACACGCTATCGCCTCGGACTTAGCTCAATCGTTGAACTGAGTCAGGCCCCAACTCCAGCAAACCAGCGCAGAAATCGGCAACGCGAACGCGCGCTATCAATATCGTGCGGCGCCTGCGACCCTCAATTATGAAGAGGGTGCCAACCCATGATTGATGGTGCTCTTGCGTTCTGCCCATAAAGAGACCAGGGCGCGGAATAATTTGCGCCACTCGCGCCACTTCACTATTGAGAGCGGATTCCACAGGAGCTCATACCGCTCCCACATTAACCATTGGAAGGAAAGGGATGATGGCCATCCGTCAGCCTCGCCTTTAGAGATTCATCATCATCCGTGATACTCAACCAACTTCCCTCTAGGAGATTCTTATGACACGTATAAGCAAGATACTAAGTTTGGTCGCAACCATCTGCACACTACCCACTGGACTTCTGCACGCTCAGGCCTTCGGGTCGGCCCATGCGGTGAAGTTTACGACCTCGTTTCCGTTTTACGTTTCCGATCAGAAGATGCCGGCCGGGTCTTACAGGATGACTCAGCCGGATCTTAACAGCGATCTCGTGCTGATTCGAAGCACCGATTCGTCGCGTGCTGCATTTATTCTCTACACCCCTACCCTAGGCACCGAGCCTGTTGCCCATGGGGAGGTCACATTCTATCAATACGGTGACGCCGACTATCTCAGGGGTGTAACGCTGACCGGCGAGGAAACTACCATAAAAATACTAGAGAGCAATGCTGAGAAAAGGGCCGCGCTGGCAAACCACGACCTTGCTTCACTGAAGACTGTCGCTCTTCAGTCCGGTGTTTCCGGGTATTAACCCATGGACATAACTATGAAGCATGCTGTCTCAACTACGCATGTGGAGCGGATTCAAGGGGCAACCATTCGTCGCCTCTCGAGTTATTTCCTTGTAAGGCTGCCTTCTCCACCGTGGCCAATCCCGGCGTCATCAGTTCTGCGGGATGCCGCGCTGACACCGGCGTTCTATCCATAAAAATACAAAGGCGCGGAATAATTTGCGCCGCTTGTGCCACTTCACTATTGAAAGCGAATTCTACAGGAGCATATATCGCTCCCACACTAACCATCGGAAGGATAATCACATGAAACATCCCGTATTGCGTCTCGTCTTCACCGCCTTTCTGGCAGCGCAGGTCGTCCCCACAGTGGCGCTGGCCCAAGCCACTTCGCCAATCTCAGGAGTAAAGGGGAAGCTTGAAGCAGTCACTCACGGCTCCATCTCGATTCAGACGCAATCAGGCGTATCGCATGTCGAGATCAAGCAACCTCTCACAACTTATCGGCAAGTGCCCTCAGATCTGAGTCATGTCACATCCAGCTCATATGTTGGCGTCGCCTCCGTGAGGCAGGCGAATGGAGCCGAGATGGCGACTCAAATCAAGATTTTCCCGGCAGAATTGCGCGGTGCGGGCGAGGGCAGTGTCATGATGGATGCCGCTCGGGGCGCCATGACCCACAGCAGAATGACGAACGGCTCTGTGTCTCGACCGGTCTTCGCCATGTCCCACTCGCGTATGACAAACGGCACCGTGCAGAAGGGCAATGGCACGACGCTGGTTGTTCATTACCAGGATGGCGCAAAGACGATTTCGGTGCCTGCAAATGTCCCGGTCACTCAGGTTGTGCCGGGAAAGGTGAACTTGGTTCCGGGAGACACCGTATACGCAGCGACAATGAAGCAGCCCAACGGAACGCTCACGACGAACAAGGTCTTTCTCATCGCTGCAGCTCCGACCGAAAACGCGATGCGATAGCTGGGAGATTCTTATGCCTCAGGTAATCCAAATCAACCAACAGCCAATCGCTACAGGCACGCCGGTGGATCATCCGCGCGTGCAGGTAGTTCGCAAGCACCACCTATTGGTGAGATGGAGCCATTGGCTGAACGTGCCAATCCTGCTGGGCCTTATCCTAAGCGGCGTAGCTATCTACTGGGCTGCGCCGGTTTACCAGCACAAACCAGATCCGCAGACCGGCAATTTTGACTACTTAGCGGATGTCGGTATCTGGATATGCGCTCATGTTCCGGGGCTGCATCATTACAGCAGCCCGCCGGACTGGGTTTACAACCATATCGGCCTCGGGCCGGGGATGCTCGGCGTAGCGTTGCGCCTTCATTGGCTGTGCGCCTATCTATTTATGCTCAATGGACTCGTATACGTGGCCGGGCTGATCATGGGAGGAGGGTGGCGTTCTCTGTTGCCACGCCGTACCGATCTGCGCGACGCAGTGAAGATGTTTCGGTACTATACGGGTCTTCCTTTTGCATGGCTGGCGCGCCGAACCTGGCTGCATCCACGCTTCAACACAAAGTACAACCCACTCCAACGCATCGCTTACTTTTCTATTCCGGTTGCCGGATTTCTTTCTGTTGCCACAGGTTGGGCGATTCACAAGCCGATGCAGCTCTATTGGCTGGCTGCGATCTTCGGGGGCTACGACAAGGCGCGTATTTGGCATTTTTGGTTGATGTGGTTGTTTGTCCTCTTTGTCGTGCCGCATGTGATCTTGGTTCTTGCTGACGGCTGGGATACGCTGCGCAGCATGATCGTTGGTTGGTCAATGAAGATCAACAACTCGGAGGACATCCACGATGAATATTGAAGACGAAGATGCTGCGACAAAGCCGGACAACACACACTGTGTCGAGGCAGAGCCGATAGACGAGACGCCGGATCTAAGGGAGATTGAGGTCGCAACCGAAGGCGAAGGGTCTTCTACGCTTCCGCAGGCTGAAATTAACGCGCCCGATGAGGCTGAGGCGCACCGTTCTTCGATTGGTCCCGAAGAGCCGCAGCTTACCGCATTAGCACCCCTTTCGCCGGTCGAAGCTACCGCTATTACGGAGCAGCAGACAAAAAGGGACGAAACCACGCCAGAGTCAATTGACGATGAAGCACCGCCTGCCGAGAAGGCTCCGTCTGTTGTTGAGAAAGTTGTCTCCCCTCCGAAGGTAGCCAGGTTCTTCCAGGAGCAGCCTCCGGAGACGATCGAAGTGGCCCCTCATGTTCTGCGTCATTGGACCCGCCGCGATGTTCTGCTCTTTGGGGCAGGAGCTGTAGCCGCCATGGTAGGAGGGGGCGCTTTGCTGCCGCGAGCCACACTGGAACGCCTTGGAGTGTTGCACGAAAATAAGACCTGGCCCCGGAAAGAGTGGCTTCTGAACAAAGCCTTGCGCATCGATGATGACGTTGCGGAGGCGCTCTATTCGCAGAATCGCCTGGTCCCGACCTACACGAAGTCGCAGATCACGCCACTCAAGAACAACTACAACGGTGCAACCCCCGACCCAAGCTACATCCCGGAGTGGCATCTGACCCTCGGTGGTCTCGCTTCCGGCATCAGCGTTTCGCTGACTATCCGAAACCTCCTCGCTCGATTCCATGTGCATGAGCAGATTACTCGGCTGGTATGTGTCGAGGGCTGGAGCGCAATCGCGTGGTGGGCCGGTCTCAGGTTCAACGATCTAGTGCAGGCCTACCCGCCCGTCTCTCAGGCAAAGTGGGCGCGGATCGAATCATCAGTTAACCTCGACGCGTACGGGAATCCCGACCCATATTTCGTTTCGATTGACTTGCCGACAGCACGTCACCCGCAGACTCTGCTCGCAACCCACTTCAATGGTCAGCCGCTCACGGTCGATCATGGTGCTCCGCTTCGTTTGCTCGTTCCGGTGAAGCTCGGGCTGAAGAACGTGAAAGCTATCACCCGGATCACCTATATGGAGAAAGAGCCAAAAGACTACTGGGCAGAACGTGGATATTCACGCTATGACGGTATATAGGTTGCGAAAGTATGCAGGATGACGTGGCCATCTACGATCTGAAGTGCGTCATCGCCGTGGCGCAGGAAAGAAGCGAATCTAGAGCGGCTACGCGTCTGCAGACGGCCCAGTCCGCTAGCGCGTCCTTTCCAATTGCGAATCGACAGCGATTCAGTCGGCTCTACGCATGTCAGTTTCGATGCGCGCTTCGCCCTGTTACCGCCAATCGATCTCTCACTTGCTGCCGGCCGGCGTGCCCGGACTGGGTCTTTTTTTGAGGTTGATGTATCAGGAGGTTGCGCCCAACTTCCGAGGCAGCCGACGATTCGCCCAGAGCGCTCAATGAGTGAATTGCCCCTTTGGCTGTTGAAAACTCAGATGCGGGAAATTGTCCAAAATGACTTCGCGTCAGGATGCCCTATAAACGATTCATAGACATGGACTGACCATTTAGCCATCGCCCAGAATCATGCAGTTTCTGCAAAGATCGAGTTTTTCAACAGCCATCCTCCTGTTCTCACCAACTGAGGCTCAACTTCCGGATAGCCGGTTATACATCCACACGAAATAGAGCGGATCGGTAGACACAAGCCGACCGCTATTAATCAGGCGTTCGTACTGAGACGATACGCGGTCCAAAGTTCATGATGGCCGCCTCGATCCCGTCATCGTTCAGCGCACAGAAGTGCATGGCTTTGCCATCGGGGGTGAATCCGACATTTGCGCCGCTATTCTTTGTTTTCCAGATGGGATCTTGGATTGCCGTTGTCGTGTTGAGCTCCGATCATTACCTCTTTGTCAATGCGGTAGGACAATTTCCGAGCTATGCCGTCGCGAGCCCGTAAGCTTCAATGGCCGTTTTTTCGAGAATCCAGTCACGTTCGTCCGGCGATAGCTGAGCTATCGCAACCCGGACTGTGCCGATCCACCGCCGATAGGAAGAGGCCAAGGTCACGACTGGCCAGTCTGAGCCGAACATCAGTCTTTTCGGAGTGAACGCTCTCAGCACGGTTTCGATAAAGGGAGACAGCCCTTCATCGGACCAGGTATGCCAATCTGCCTCCGTTACCATTCCCGAAAGTTTGCAATAAACATTGGGCCGTCGAGCCAGCTCGCGGATGTTGTCTTGCCATGGCGCAAGTACACCGTCACGAATGCGAGGTTTGGCAACATGATCAAGGATGAAGATCTGATCCGGATGCCGATCCACGAATTGGATGGTTTGGGGAAGATGCTTTTCAAAGATCAGGATGTCGTACCTGAGATCGAACTGTTTAAGTTCCGCAATGCCGTGGTTGAAGTCTTCCCGCAGCATGAACTGATCATCCGGCTCATCGTGGATCGGGTGACGTACAGCTTTCATTTTTGTGAGAGAGGCGATTCTGCCTAGTTCTGACACAGGATCGCGGGTTGTATGGCGACCTCTAGCTCGGCGGCAGTTGTCGCTCGTTGCGTCGTTTGCCAGAACTCTGCCATATTCGGGTGACCGATCGATGCCTTGATGGCTGCAACGACCGCGTCGATTGGCTTCGAGGAGGTCACTGAAAACCGTTCCATCTCAACTTTTATGATCATTCTGGCTCCTTAGCCCTCGTTTGCAGCGCTGAGCGACGGCGTTTCGGTCGAAATAATGTAGGTCTCTCGAATCGACCGGATAGCCTCCTTGAAGACGTCCGGCAGTCATCGCAATTGGCGTTTCAGGAATTCGCTCGTTCGACCGTTGGCAAGGTGAGCCGCGGCGGCGTTGTAGTGCTTTCCGTTATGGCGAGAGAAGGCATGACTCTGCCCTGGGTAGCTGTACACCGTCGCATTTGGCTTCTTAGCAAGTGCCGCTCTAATCGCCGCTTGTGCAGCTTTGGAGATGAACTCATCCTCCTCGGCCAGATGCATGAGAATCGGGCGCATGAAGCCCATCGACCTCTCCCAGATATTTCTCAGTATCACCGCCGTGATACCAGACCGCGGCGTCGATGCCGTCGTTACGCACGGCTGTCATGAAGACCATCAGCGCGCCGAGGCAATAGCCGAGCAAGGCAACTTTGCCGTTGCATTCCACGAGATTGCGTACTGCGTCGATGGTGTCCTTGATGTCCTTTACGCCGGCATCTCTGTCATAAGCCGAATAGAGGCGAAGGCCGTGTTGCCAGTCGGCTTCGGAGGTGACGTTCAGGTCGACGCCCGGCTCCTGCCGCCAGTACAGGTCTGGAGCGACCGCAAGGTAACCTTGTTCCGCCAATTCATCGCAGTGCTTGCGAATGTCGGCGTTCACACCGAACAGTTCCTGCAGAACGACAACAGCCGAAGCCGGCGAGGTTTTCGGTCTTGCGATATAGGCGGCAGAACGTGCCGCCTTGTCCTTTACGGTGATGTGATCCGTCATTTCGCCCTCCTGAGGCGGCTATGATCGATACAGAATCTCCGCCGCGCCGAACCGGATCGGCGGAGATCATTCTGTCTGAAAGCGCAGAGCTACACATTGACGGAGGTGGCAGCCTCTTCGATGAGCTTGGCCGTTTCCTTCGGGTGAGACATGTAGGCCACATGGCTCGACTTCACTTCGACCGTTTTGGCCTTGGCGCGCTTCGCCATCATGCGCTCCTGGTCCGGATTGATCGACCGGTCTTCGGTAGCCACCATGTAAAAGGTGGGCTTGTGCTTCCAGGCGGGATTCTTAACCTGATGGGTGAACGAGTCGGTAGAGATCGGCACCTGCGCTATAGCCATGAACTCCGCCTCATCCCGTGGAATGTCTGCGGCGAAGTCAGCCACGAAATGCGGCTCGTCTATCCACCAGAGCCCGTTGCTGTCCGATTTGAACGCCGTGGACGCTTGCGGCAGGGCCTGTTCGATCGACGCACAGCTCTCACCTTCATCGAGAGCAAAGGCGGCAATATAGACAAGCGCCGCAACGTTTGGATGATTGCCGGCCTCGGTGATGATGGACCCGCCGTAGCTGTGGCCGACCAGAACCACTGGGCCGCCCATGGCGTCGATTGCGGCCTTCGTGTACTTTTGGTCGTCGGCGTACGAAGTCTCGGGAGGCTGCGCCACCGACACCTTGTAGCCATCATTCTTGAGGATGTCAGCGACGGCTTTCCAGCCGGAGCCATCCGCGAAAGCTCCATGCACCAGAACCACGTTCTTAATATGCTGTGTCATGACCATTCTCCTTTGCAGTTAGAGATCCATTCGGATCAGTTGATTTCGATGTCGAACGCCTTGCGCCGAAGCTCCCGCACTTGCGACCAACCATAGTCAGGAACGAGCTCGGCATTATTGAAAACATGAACCACTTTTTGTCGATTCCTGCTCAAATGCGGAGTGAAGGCGGGTGAAAAGACCGCTCCGGGCTCGAGTTCAACGCGAGAACTCTAGCCGAATCTCAAATCCGCGCCGATATTGCGTCCAGAGACGATTCCGAGCAACATCGCCCGGCCACTGAACTTGAGGATGGGATCTATTCGTGTGGTTGAGGGAATTGGAGTTTGGGTATTTCGACAAAAATCCCGCGACGTGAGTGTTCACGCCTCCACTTTGCCGGAGTCGCACCGACCACATTTGCAAACGCCCTGGTAAACGCGGCTTGATCGGAAAATCCAGTCTGCGCGGCAACTTCCACCAACGAGTTATTCGTTTCAGACAAAAGAGCCTTGGCGATCTCAACACGCTTCAGAATCAGGTAGCGATGTGCGGAGGTCCCAAACGATCTCCTGAATGATCGCGCAAAATGGCTGACTGAAATCCCACATTCATCGGCAAGTGTTTCCAGTCTTAACTCGCCGTCCAAGTGCTCATGGAACAAATCCACAACGCGCCGTCTTTGCCACGGTGCCAGACCGCCCTTGAATTGCGGGAAGGATTCGTGAGGTTGAGCGTACCGTCCGACAAGATGCGAACAAACCATCAAGGTGAAAGAATCCATGAACAACTGAGAGAACATCTCCGGCCTATTCAGGCACGGCAAAATCGTTTGCGTCAGGTGATGGAGTGTCGGGTCGGGAGTTCCATAAACGCAGTGGAGACGCTTAGCTCTAGGCACTCCGGCATCGTCCGAGAGTGAATCCAAGGTTGCACGCGGAACATGGTAGTGGATCCAATCGATCGGGCCCGGATTTCGAATGGTCGTATTTGACTCCAGGTCGCACATCGCGACTCCGCCCACTGGCCATGCCCCCGTCTTTGTGTACTTGCCATCGGTCCAAAGTTCCCATTCCCCGGAATTCGCATGATTAAGATGAAGCGAGACAACATAGGCCTTTTCAGATGGGATGGATGCAGTTCGTTCCGGGATGCCGCTCCGTGCAATCAGCCGGGTAATCGCCAGTTGCGGCCGGACGACGGAAACCACAGAATCGATGGCAACATGGGGCGGTTGGTTCATGGTGAAATACTTCGCCATCTGCGCGCCATAGGCGCTTGCTGGGTTCGATGATGTCGTCATGGATAGACCTTGTCGAATTACAGGGGACTATGCGGACGTCGGATTGCGCCGGAGTGTAGCGTAGCGCCAAAAAGAACGGTCATTCTTGTACAAAATGACCGCGGTTGAATGAGATAGCTCCCAGAAATGCTGGTGCTGAGCAGGATTTATGGTCCTTTCACTGATGAATGCGCTTCGTTTGGACTCGAAAACTGAGTCCGAATCGACAAATAGGACGGATATCGGCAATCCTCCAAGATGGTGTACCGCGTACCATACCTCTCGGAGTCGCCTGGCGGACGTAGCTTACCTCGTCGGGAATGAGAAGAGCTTTTGTAGCGGACAAGTAGAGGACGATCAGTGTCTGGTCAAGTAACTAGAACCCGCATCCTTCGGGTGGGGCTTGATTTGGCAAGCGCAGAGGGGCTCTGCAGTATCACCTTTGGTTCGATTGCCGGACGCGCGAGCCTGTCAAAGGGTGGCGTTGTCGCCCATTTTCCGCATTTGGGCGACCTAAAGCGGTCCATTCTCGATGCTGCATTGGACCTTTGGAGCCGCACCTGCCTCGGAGTCGACACTGGCGTTGGAGGCGGGTTGCCATCGCTGATCCGATACCTGAATGTATGGATTGGATGGACGAGAAGGGCAGGACTACCGGGCGGTTGTCCGATTGCTCAAGCCATTGTTGAGTTGAGTTTCTTGCCGGGACCTGTTCGAGAGGCTGCCGCTGCAGCGGAATCTGTTTGGCGGCAGACCCTCATGATGTTGATCCGTGATGCGACCGACAAGCGACACCTATCGCAGGATACCGACGTCGCCCAGCTGGCGTGGGACTTGCTCGGGATCTATCTGAGCCACCATGTCTCCAGCCATTCTCTTCGGGACCCGGACGCGGACAGAAAAGCACAGTTCTCGGTGAAGCGGATCGTCGCTTCTATAGAAGCGATTAGCGAGGGCGCAGTTCACCAGGGACAAGGTGGTCAATAGCAACCGCGCCATGACCGTTCAGTTTGCGCCAGCGAAACGGCGTTGTCCCTTCGAGCGTGGTAAACGCGCGCGTGAAGGCAGCCTGATCGCAGAATCCCGACCGAAATCCCACCTCTGCCAGACTCAGTTCGGGTTCGCGAAGCAGATTCTTCGCCGTGTCGATTCGAAGCTTGATGAGCCATTGATGAACTGAAGTGCCAAAGCTCTGGCGAAAGCAACGAGAGAAGTGACTCGGGGAGAGCTGACAGGCGGTTGCAAGGTCCGCAATTCTGATCTCGCCTTCAAGATGCGCACGCAACATCTCCTCGGTGCGAATCTTTTGCCAGATCTCCAGGCTCGGCTGTGCCCGGAGAATTCCCTTACCGTTTCCATAGTGTTGCAGAAGATGTGTGCTCACAAGAAGTGAGACATCTTCTAATGCAAGCATGTTGAGCGGTTCACGGTTGCGCACCTGACTGAGGATGGTCTTGGTCAATTGAGCAACGACGAGGTCCCTTTCAAAGAAGACCATCCGAAACGAATCAACTGGTGCAATCCTGTTGTCTGCTGCAACTCTGTCCAGCAGATCGCGCGACACATAATAGTGTAGATAGTCGAACGGACCTGCCGCCCACATCTCCATCGGCTTCATAAGATCGATTACCGTTGTTGCGAATGCGATCGAATGAGAGACGCTGACTTCTTGTCCGGCGATTCGTGCGCGCCACCGGTCAACCGGAGTTGGAGCTAAAGCCACGCAGATGAGCATCGGCGCGGTCCTCAGGATAGGCCGGCGCCCGCTGCATCTCCATCGATCCACCCTTGAGCCTGGTGAGGGCGAAGTCGGGCACGCCAGACACATTCTTGAGGGAGCAATCATAGAGCGGCGTCCGGAAGACCTCGGCTAGGTTGGCGCCGTAGAACTTCCGCAGGTGATCTGGATGCGTCAACAACGGCTTCTTCGGAAGACTTTGCTTGCGAGCCATGCCCACCTCCGTTCGAGCAACAGCCTCAATATAAAGCACCTAGGAAAGGCGCGTCTACGTTCCTCCAAAGCAGAGTAGTTCAACTCCGAAGGGCGCTCTCAACGAGTGCACTATCACCAAGTCACTCAACGAGAGAACTCCAAACAAAAACACTCGCTGCGGGCAACGGTCAGAGCAGAGGTCAATAGGGCAGAGGTCGCGGGCACAAAACCAATTTTGAAGGAGAGGTGAACGCGGCGAACCGTACCAGTCTGCCGACGTCTACCAGGTCTTTATGGCGACGACGACCGGTGAAGTTGCAGTGTTGTTCACTACCTTTGTTTGAAGAATGAACTGCAAGTTTTTCCGGGACCAGTCCTTAGGGGCACTGATCGATAGCCTCTTCATTTGTTCGGGATCGGTAACGAAGTCTGCTGCTCCCTGGGTGCCCTTTTGGGTCAGTCCCGCAATGGCAATGAGAGCTTGACCAGTCTTCGAGCGAGGCATGCGCGTGATTACCGCATAGTCCACGGTTGCTCTGCCATCAGAATCGTATGTCGGCGTCCAGATTCTGCCTGGGTTAGCCTGTTCTCGAATCGATAGCGCTTGAGCACCGTCAACATTGAAGGGCAGATCTCCCGTCAGCTCCATAGTCCAACTGTTGTTAAATGCGCCAATCAAGACAGTCGGATTCTGACGAAGATCGCCGAAAACAACATCATCGCCGAGCCGCAGGTCGAATCGTTGTCGATGACTCGTTAGCAGGGAGGCGACACGCACATTTGCTGCCAGATCGCCAATGGTGAGGTAGTCGTTCTTGTATGCGATGAAGTCATCGGGTCCCAACTTCGTGTCCGGAGAGAATGGCACCACAAATTCAAGCCCTTGACTCTTCAGTCCATCCAAATGATGGGTCGACTTGTACCGGCTGATGAAATCGGGGCTCAACAGGTAAACCGCGTTGGCTCCCGAGTAAACAACCACGGGATTCGGCGCGCTTATCAGCGGCTTCCAAAACAGGTCGATCGGTGCCATCGGCCGCAACAGGAACCAAACTCCAAACGCCAAACAGGGCAGCACAATGGCGGAAAGCGAAATGATCAATCTCCGCCGACGTTGCTGGATTGTGTGTGTGGATTTCGGCCGCTCGATGTGAAGCGGCGTGGGAAGAGATACCAGTCTTGGCGCCTCCACCCCCGATTGTTCCGGGGCCGGGTTGACTGATGCTGAAGCTGGACGAGTCGCATACTCGCTAAACGAAGCTAAGTATGAGCCGGGACTGATTTCGATGCGGACTGCCGAACGGCTTCCTTCTCCAACGTAGAACTGAGCCAGTCTCTTCCGCACCTCTGCTGCACGCGCCCGAACAATTGGGTCTTCATTCGTATCGTAGTCGGGCCGCCGCCCGAAGACGTTTACGCCGATAAGCCGCTCCTTGAGCAGCTCTGAGCGGCCAGCCAGAGTCTCGTCGACGATGTAGCGGAGCAGTTGTTGAGACTGTTTGCTGGCGCGAAAAGGCGAACTATGAAAGATCTCATCCAAAGCCTCTTGCAGGAGAGCAGGTTTAGGCAGAATGCCGACTCGATCTTCTCGCTCCATGTTGCACACCTTTTGCGATTCAACACAGCTAACGCAAATTACTACGTACTGTACCCCCAGTTAACTCTTTGAAATGTCTAGTACTTGCCATCTCTTTCCAGAACAGTACTATACCGTACCTTGCTGAAGCCAAGCAACTCAATATCTTCTTGCTCTCGCTGGAATATCTCATGTCTTGGCAGAGATGAATCCGCGCACTGGAGAGGGCCCGGCTCGAACGTTCCATGCATCAGGTCGGATCATCAGGAGGCTTCAAATTGAGAATAAGAAGATGCTCGAATCAGCAGTTTGTGTGGCGTTTCCGGAGAATCGCAATCCTGGTAACGGTGTTGGCGACAAGCACCCCGTGGATCAATGCGCAGATTGCGACCACTACCGCAACCATCTCCGGCACCGTTGCTGATCCCACGGGCGCGGTTGTGCCGAATGCGGATGTGCAACTTGTCAGCCCCGAAACGGCGATCAGCCGCAAATTCGTCGCAGACAGCCGCGGCCGATACACCTTTACGCAGTTACCCCCAGCGACATACACGTTGACCGTCAAGGCGAAGGGGTTTGAGTCGTACCAGCAGGGAGGAATTGTCCTCAACGCGGGGCAGTCGGCTACGCAGAACGTGGCCCTCACAATCGGTGCCGAGACTCAGTCGGTGGTCGTCACCTCCGAAGCCTCGCAATTGAACACCGACAATTCCAACGTGGCTGCCGATCTGCCATCCAAACAAATCGTCGAGCTACCGCTTAGCACCCGCAATGTCTATGGACTTGCCACACTGAATTCATCGGTGAGCAACACCTCCGAGAGTCAGATGGTCCTGGGTGGGGGCACCAACACAACTGACAATGCAGACCAAGACATTTCCTTCATGAACTTTGCCGGCGGGTTCTTTGGAACTACCGGCTTCATGCTTGATGGCTCGTGGGACACAGATACCGAGTGGGGAGGCGTGATCTATGTTCCGTCGGTCGACGCTGTGCAGGAGTTCAAAGTGCAAAACAACTCCTTCACTGCTCAATATGGATGGAGTACAGGCAACGTCATCAATGTGGTGACCAAGTCCGGAACCAATGCCTTCCACGGAACCGGGTGGAACTTCTACCAAAACGAGAGTCTGAACGCAATCCCATATTTTTCAACATCCAATCAGTCATTGTCTCGTGAAGAGGTCGGCGCCGAGGCCGGCGGACCACTCTATCTTCCGGGCCTATATCGACAGCGGAACAAAACATTCATTTTCGGGCTGTTTGAACATCTTCAGATTTCAACTCCGACCGTGGACACCTACACGGTGCCAGACGCCAACTTCCTCGCAGGCAACTTCTCCGAGATCCTGGGCAGCACATCGTCGGGTAACGACGCGCTGGGGCGGCCGATCTACGTAGGACAGATCTACGATCCGCGTAGCGGTCACCACATCGTCGCTGGTCAACCGGACACGCCATCATCTTCGAATCCTTATGGCACCGGCCTCACCGCCACGCAAACGGGCTACATTCGCAATCCGATCCCGGGCAACATCCTCAGCAATCTGGCTGGCTACTCTGCAGATGCGGTCGGAGCCAAACTGCTTAGCTACTATCCCGCGGCTAAGACATCGACACTCTCGAACAACCTCGTTGTATCGGGCAGTGCACCTGCCCATTCGAACGAGTACAACATTCGCGTGGATCACAACGTCACCCCCAACGCAAGAGCGTATTTCCGCTATGCCTATAAACAGGACTACAAGACCGGCGCGGCGGCAGATTGGGGCAACGACCCAGCCGGTCCGGGTAATTCACGGCCGAATAATCGCTGGGGAATGTGGGCTGGCTATTCCCAAGTGTTCAGCCCCACATTCACGATGAATCTAACATCGGGCGTTCAGATCTGGCATGAGACCTCCGACAACCAGTCGTTCGGATTCGATGCCACGACACTCGGACTTCCGGCCTACATCCACCAGAACAGCCCGTTGTTTCCGATCGTCAACGTAGGGGGCGAATCGCCAATGGGGCCCGGGGGTAATAACCAGCAGGCTGTGATCAACCATGGTCCGATTGGTACGGTCTCTGTTGATTTCATCAAGCTGAAAGGCAATCACACCTTGAACTTTGGCGCCACCGGTGTCGAACAAGTCTTCAGTCAGCACCCGTATTACCAAACACGACTGAATTTCAATGGGCAATTCACCTCCGGTCCCGATCCTCTAAGCGGCTCAGGCGTGGCAAGCGGCAACGGCGTGGCGGAGATGCTGCTTGGCACTATCGATTCCGGAACAACGGCTGGCTATGCGGACAGTCCCCTGGAGTCGAATCACCTCTTTGGCGAATACATTCAGGATGACTGGAAGCCGGTGCGCAATTTGACGTTGAACCTTGGCCTTCGTTATGAAATTCAGACGCCGTACACCTACCGTCATGACGCGGCATCGGTCTTCAATCCGAATGCCTTAAATCCGCTCAGCAACTCAGTGGGCCGACCGCTACTGGGTGCGCTCCAATTCCTCGGGCCCGGCAACCGCAATGTATATGACTTAAACCGGGACAACTGGGCGCCGCGCATCGGCTTCTCGTACCAGACCTTCGCGCGAGCCGTGATTCACGGTGGCTACGGTATCTTCTTTCCGGAGTCGGTAACAAGCGCCGGCGCGGGAGACCAGGACGGATTCTCTGCTTCCACTTTCTCCAATGCGAGTCTCGACGGAGGCGTAACCCCGAACCCAAATATAAGCACTGGCGATCCCTGGGGCGGAGTTTATGCGCAAATTACCGGAAATGCCAACGGCGAATACCAGCAAGTGGGGAACGGCTTGGGAAGTGTATTTCGAAGCCGCCCGTCGCCCTATGTGCAGCAGTGGATGCTGGGCGTCCAGTATGCCATCACCACCAACGATCAACTCGAAGTGAACTACATCGGCAACCGAGGCGTGCGTATGATCGGCGGCCACAATTATAACCAGCTTAACCCCAAATACCTTCCGCTGGGAGCGGCCTATCTCAGCGCAGCGGCGGTTTCGAATCCCTTCGCAGCCCCTTTGCAGACCCTGGAAGCGAGCGGGACCATCGCTCCTAGTTCCTGTAACCTCGACAACGCTAATGCAACCAACGCCCAGTTGCTCTCGCCCTTTCCGCAGTACTGCAACGGGGGCGTAAGCCAGACCGATGCTCCAGTTGGACAGTCGCTCTACAACGCTCTGCAAGTCAGCTACAACCACCGCATCAGCAAAGGACTCACTGCGCTTGTCTCCTACACCTACTCCAAGTTTCTCGACAACGTGGAAGGCAACAACGGATGGGCGTACAACGGGCCTTCCAATGCCGGCGTGGGAACCGCTAACAACTACAACCTTGCCGCCGACAAGAGCGTAGATGCCGGCGACATTCCGCAGGCGCTGGTTGCCAGCTACATCTACCAGTTGCCTCTTGGCCGCGGTAAGCGTGTTGGCTCAAATATGGGCCGCGCGGCCGACGCAGTCCTCGGTGGTTGGGAGGTTTCCGGCATCGCTACCTTTAAGGGCGGAATCCCGATCGGCATCTTTGGCAATGACCAACCGAGTTACGGCGGCAATCCTCGACCGAACGTTGTCGGCAACGTCCATGTCTCTCATCCGACCACTCATGAATGGTTCAACACCGGCGCATTTCAGTTTGCCCCTTACGGAAGTTTTGGCAACGCGCCTCGCTACTTCTCAGATCTTCGCGGGCCTCATTTTCAGAACTGGGATACAGCCCTGGAAAAGAACTGGAAGTTCGGTGAGTCAATGAGGGTCCAATTCCGCTTCGAAACCTTTAACACCTTCAACCATCCGAACTTCTATGCGCCGGAAGCGGGAGCCACTGCCTACCAAGGCTGCGATCCCAACGGAGGAGCAGGTTGCACCAGTAATTTTGGAACCATCACGCAGACGTTCGCACCGAGGAACGTTCAATGGGCGGGGAAGTTCTATTGGTGATTCATTCGTGACCCATGACACCAAATTGTTGCTGGTTCTGCTGGCCGCATCGACGATCGGATTCGGCCAGCAGCAGCCGGCCCCCAGTCTGGAGTCCGTGCTTGCCAACGCTCGACAAGCCCAGGCTGCGGGAGACTACACGGCGGCTGTGAACGACTACAAGCAGGCAGTGAGGTTGCAATCGGATATGCCACAGCTCTGGGCAAATCTCGGACTGATGCAGCACGAGGTCGGAGATATTCCAGGAGCCATTGGCAGCTTTCAGCATGCACTCCATCTCGATCCTTCACTCTACGTCCCCAATCTCTTTCTCGGAATCGACTACGCGCACTCCGGAAAGGCGAAAAAGGCGATTCCTTATCTGCTCGCTGCAGAGAAGCTCAACAAAGCCGATCCGCAGGCGCCACTCGCGCTGGGACGAGTTTACATTTCAATCGGCAGGTTTTCGGCCGCTGTTGAACAACTGGATCGTGCGACCAGCCTGGCGCCGAAGCTTGGGGCCGCATGGTTTGCCTCAGGCATCTCTCATCTTGACCTGGTACAGGATGACGCGAGGATCATGTCTGAGCACGACAAAGAGTCGCCCTTTGCGAGTGCGGTGTATGCCGAGTCGCTTCAAAAGGAGGGGAGATTCGGCGAGGCTGCAACACTCTACAAAAGTCTGCTCAATGCCGAGCAGCAGCCTCCATGTCTCCGTTCCGAGCTTGGCTTTGCGCTCCTGCGCAACCACGAGCCCTCAGGCGCTGAAAAACAGTTTGCAGCAGAGCGCGCCGCGCATCCGGAATGCTCGCTGGCGGTCCTAGGACAAATTCGGATTGCGATTGCGAATGGCGACAATCAACGCGCCATCGAGCTTCTCGATGATTTGTGGAATCGCGACCACGGCTTCGTCGAGTCGAATGCAGGCATCCTTCTGGATGGGACTTTAAGCGATGCGACGGCCACGACTGTTGCACTTTTCTCTTCGCAGGAGAGTGCGGCATTGACGCCCGATCTGCGCAATGCGCTGTCGGCTGCTTTCGGTTTCTCAGATCCCGAAGTCGAATCGACCAGCCGTTCATTCTCCGGATCAGTCTCAAATGCATCAGACACCGGAGGCTTATTACACGGAAGGTCAACTTCCTTGCATGTGCCCGGCAACTTGAACTTTCGGTCGCACGCCTGAAGGTGGAGAAGCTGCGTCTGCTTGCCGAGTGCGCTGAATCCACTGGCAACGACGCGCTTGCCTTACGCGCAGCAAACGCGCTCAACCGTTTGCGGCCGCATTCGGCTGAGGCGCTCTACTGGTCAATCCAGGCCAACGAACGGCTAGCCCTCCGGTCTCTGGCGCGCTTTCAGCAGCTTGACCCAGATTCTGCCACGAGCCATGTACTGCTCGGAGACATGTACCATCAACTGGAAAGAAATGACGACGCGCAGACGGAGTATCTCAAGGCACTGAAGCTTTCGCCCGGAGACCCCGCGGCATTGCTCGGCGTGGCCACTGCGTACTTGAGCAACAGCAACCTTTCCGCAGCGGCCGAGGCCGCGCAATCGGCACTTTCCAAGCGCCCGGACGATCCCGATTTCAACCTACTCATGGCCGAGGTCGAGCTTGGCCGTCACGACTATGCTTCTGCCTTACCCTATCTGGAAAAAATTCTCCACGCAGAGCCAAAGCCCCAGATGTTACCGCTCGTGCACGCACTGATCGGCAAGGTCTACGCGGAAACAGACAGAACTGAAGAGGCAATAAGAGAGCTAAACCTGGGCGCATCGAGCGACGCGGACGGGTCAATCCACTATCTACTTGCCCATCTCTACCGCAAACAAGGAGACCTAAAGGATGCCGATGCTGCGATCGACCGAATGAAGGCAATCAAATCCCAGCGCCGAGAACGCGGGTACAAGCTTATTGAAGACCCCGAACTGTCCTCGCTCGAGTCTCAGCCCGAGAGGCCGATTAATCCGTGATTGGCCAAATGCTTTCCGCTGTTGTCCCGCTTGATGGATCTTTTTGAATGGTCATTCATCCGAGTTGTCATCCGTGTTCTGCGTCGGTCAATGCTTGTCGCACTCGCGATGGTCTTCAACTATTGTGCGCAGACCGAATCGAGGTGCGTTCACTGGACACAAATCCTAGGCGGTGTTTTCAAGCCGAATTTCAAGTATCTCCAATTGTCACTCTTCAACAAGGAGTCTGGACTGGTGCATATTTTTTCTCTTGGACAATACATCTGCTTTCCATCGGACCGTTGCCGATCTACATTGCTACATTGGCACCGCTCAGTTATTCGCAGGGTAGCCGGCGAACAAACAAGACGACTTGTACGGAACGCATTGCCTTGAGCAGGCTGCTGCCAGGCGCCGCTCTAACCATGCTCGTCATTCTTGCATGCAATTCGTCAGCCCGTGCCCAGATGCCTGGACAATCCATGCCCGAGTTGCCGCGGGTGAGCGCGGTGCAGACAGCTCAGGGCGCCCATGCGACCGTAGGCGAGGAAACGATCGATATTACCGTTTGTGCGAACTCCGTCATCCACATCGTCGCCAAGCCGAAAGCAAGTGAGCCTGAGGGAAGGCGGCCGTGGATCCTGGACGCTCAGCACTCCTGCCCCGGTGCACCCTTTACGTATACCCAGGATTCGAAATCTTCCGCGATCAAGACGGAAACTCTCGAGGTGGCTTTTGGGCTTGAACGCGGCAACATCTCATTCCGCACTCGCTCGGGATATTCCCTGCTTGACGAAGGGTCCAACGTGCCGCGTACCTACGAGCCTGTTGAGTTAAACAGCGAGCACACATTCCAGGTGAAGGACCGCTTCTCTCCGGATGTGACAGAGGCGCTCTACGGTCTTGGGCAGCACCAGAACGGCCTTTTCAACTACCGAGGCGCCACTGTCGAGCTTGCCCAAGACAATACGGACGTCGCCATTCCATTTATGGTTTCAAGCAAGGGTTATGGGCTGATTTGGAACACTGCTGCCTTCACCTACGTCGACAATCGTTTTCCGCTTGAGCTGACATTCACTTCCATGGCGGGCAAATCAATCGACTATTACTTCATCTACGGCCCTGAGATCGACACTGTTATTCACGAATATCGTTCAATGACCGGACACACGCCTATGTTGCCGAAGTGGGCCTACGGCTTTTTCCAATCGAAGGATCGTTATGTCTCGCTCGATGAAATTCGGAGTATTGCGCAGCGGTACCGCCGGGAGCACATCCCACTGGACGCGATAGTGCAGGATTGGTTCTGGTGGAAGACGGAGGGAGACCCGGAATTCAACCAGAATTATCACGATGTGTCGAAGGATCTCGACGCTCTTCACGACGCAAACGTGCACACCATGATCTCTGTGTGGGGGTTACTCGATCCTGAATCCGAGACCTATAAAGCACTTGACCAGAAAGGCCTTCTCCTTTCGGGTGCACATGTATACGATGCAAGCTCGCCCGAAGCCCGGGAGATCTATTGGAACAAGCTTCCGGAGAAGCTGCTCAATCAAGGCTGGGATGCGTTCTGGCTCGATAGTGCAGAGCCGGAAGAGTACTGGCCGCATTTGGGAGACGCCATCCTCCGCGATCGGAAGATGGCCATCGGAAATGGCGCGGAATACACCAATGTCTTCCCGTTCTTCCATACGCTCGGCGTGCAGGAACATTGGAAGTCCGTCACAGACCGCAAGCGAGTCTTTCTGCTGACGCGATCCGCTTTTCTTGGCCAACAACGCGTTGGGGCGACGGTTTGGTCGGGTGATGTTTATGGTACGTTCTGGGGACTATCACATCAGATTACGGCCGGTTTGAATTTTGCTCTTAGCGGTTATCCTTACTGGACAACAGACATTGGGGGCTACTGGCCTCCGCACGACGACCCTGTGCAAGACCCCGCATACCAGGAACTCTATGCACGCTGGTTTGAGTTCGGCGCTTTCTGTCCAGTCTTTCGCACGCATGGACATCGCCCTCAAAACGAAATTTGGAGCTATGACAAGGTTGAACCTACCCTCATCCTGTACGACAAGCTGCGCTATCGCCTGATGCCGTACATCTATTCGCTTGCATGGAAGGTTGCGAGCGAGGACTATACGATTCAACGACCGCTGGTGATGGATTGGCGTACTGATCAGAATACATGGAACATCGGCGACGAGTTCATGTTCGGGCCTGCGATTCTTGTGAGTCCGGTGCTGGACGCAGGCGCTTTATCCCGCAGCCGTATATCTGCCCGACGCACCCGCTTGGTATGACTTCTGGTCAGGCGAGTCAAAAGTGGGCCACAGAAAAATCGAAGCCGCAGCGCCCGTCGATCGAATGCCCCTGTACGTGCGCGCCGGGTCGATCTTGCCTCTAGGGCCGGAGACCGAATACGCTGACCAGAATCCCAGTGGTCCAATCGAACTTCGTATCTACAAAGGAGCAGATGGCGAATTTGACCTTTACGAGGATGCCGGCGATGGATATGAGTACGAGCGCGGGCAGCACTCAATCATCCGCATTCGATGGGATGATCGGTCGGGAGTTTTGACGATCGGAACCCGCGAAGGTAATTTTCCGGGATTGGTGGAGAAAAGGATGTTTCGCATCGTGGTGGTTGGCAACGGTCACGGGGTTGGGGAAGAGGTAACAGCCAGAGTTGACAGGGAGGTAAGATACGACGGAAAGGAGATCCGCATCGATCTTCAGTAGCGTTCGTTGATCTGACCAACTAACAGCAGAGCTGCAGCAACGCGACCCCCCCCGTATCAATAAGCAAGTTGTCCGCAGTGAATGAGTGGCAAGATTACCGGATTCCAGCGAACAGCTTCGCCGGGACGACTCCTCGCGCGCGATTCGGACGATATTTTCTGGCGAAACTGGCCCTAAACGGCCTTCTCCGAAAGGGAACTGCGGTATCTGCGAACAGAGAATTCGATCGATCTTCGCGGGCGGCTTTCAGCGTGGAATGTTTCTCTTGTCCCTTTCGGAGCCAGGAGTTGGGTATTTGCGCCGAAATTGGGCAACTAGAGCCGGTTTCTCTCTTAGGTGCTTGATTCAAGAGACTTAATGGCGGAGAGCGAGGGATTCGAACCCCCGATACCCTTTCAGGTATAACGGTTTTCAAGACCGCCGGTTTCAACCGCTCACCCAGCTCTCCGCGAGTGGGGAACTACTTGCACTCAGTTTAGCCTAGTCCGCGGCAAAACCACCCGCGCCGGGGATCCGCCGTTCATCGGAGTCTACGCCATTGCGGTCCGCAGTGCGTTATACCCGTTGAGCAAGATGCTGCAGTCAATGCCGACGGCGATCAGTTCGAATCCGGCGGCCGAATACAATTTAGCTTTCTCAACATTGGCGGCAAAGATGCCGCAGGGCTTGCCGGCCAGCTTGCATAACGTTTGGACCTTTCGGATGCCTTCCGCCACTTGCGGTGAATCGATCTGTCCAGGCACTCCCAATGAACCGCTGAGGTCGTAGGGGCCGATGATGACCGCATCGACCGCGTCGTGCGCGACAATCGCCTCCGCGTTGCGCAATCCGTTGGCGGTTTCGATCTGGACAACGATGGCGTAGTCCTGTCGCTCCATAGATTCAGTGAATCTGGCTCCATATCCCTGCGCCCGTGCGATGCCAACACTGCGTTCTCCCCGCGGCGGATAGAGGGCAGCGCGTGCAATCTCATCGACTTCGGCGGCGGAAGAGACCTGCGGCAAAATGATTCCATTGCAGCCGGTGTCGAGAAAACGCTTGATCGCGGTCGCTGATCGATCCGGTAGTCGCACAAAGGTCGGTGGTCCGTCGGCATTCACCGCACACGCGAGCGCCGCGGCTTGTTCGTTGAAGCGGCCATGTTCACCGTCGATCCATAGCCAGTCAAATCCAGCTAGCCTCGTGATCTCCACGATAACCGCTCGATGGTCAGAATGGTGCCAAGTTTCATGCCAGCTGATTGCAACCATGACCTTGTATTCATCCGGCGCTCAACTCCCCTCAGCTCAGATCATTTTTTAGTGTGTCTCAGTCCCGTGGAACGCTGGAAAGATACTCGTAGCTGACGAATGCTATCTTTGAGCTGTCTGGTGACCAGGATGGCACGTTATTCGTCCCTTGTCCGCCAAAGAGCTTTGCCACGACTTTTACGCTCTTGTCGCTCAGGGACATCAGGTTCAGGATGACATCCTTATCGGGCGGATGCCCTGTCACTCCTTTTTCGAAGGAGAGGAATGTCATCCACTTTCCATCCGGCGAGAGGTGAGGAAACCAATCGTTCGCTTCATCGGTGATGACCTGTTCCTGGTTGCTGCCATCCGGATGCATCCGCCAGATTTGCATGTGCCCAGTGCGCTCTGAGTTGAAGTAGATCCATTGCCCGTCCGGCGAATACTCCGGCCCATCGTCGAGCCCCGGTGCTGTTGTCAGCCGCTTTTCTTCGCCTCCGTTAACCGAAACAGAGTAGATGTCGAAGTTGTCGTCGCGCTGCCCAACAAACGCGAGCGTACTGCCGTCCGGCGACCAGCCATGCCAGTATGACGGACCCTTGGGAGTGATCTTCTTTGGCGCGCCGCCCGCAATGGGTAAGGTGTAGACGAGCGATGTGCCGGTTTCCGTCGAATCGCTGATTGCCAGCATGGCTCCGTCGGGAGAAATGCCATGATCGTTGTTGCATTTGGTCTCCGGACCGGTGTTGATCCGAAGCGGCTCGCTGCCGTTTACAGTCAGCTTGTAAATGCCGCCGTCCTGATTGAAGAGAAAATACGAACCATCACGTGACCAGTTCGGAGCTTCGAAGTGAGCTTGTGCCACGTAGGAAACGCGCCGATCCATGGAAGCGATCGGCACCGTTTCAAGTGTGCTGTATAGAACACGTTTTTCTCCAGAATCCTGTAACTGCTCGATCTTTACATTCGAAAAGACGGCTGTTTCCGTTGCGTTCTTGTCGTGTGCGCACACGCCGATCCCGACGTAGAACGGCGCTGTCAGGACCAGTTTTGTTGAAGCTCCTGCGGGGTCCAGGTGCCCGTTCTTGTCGGACACAAATGCGTAAAAGTAATCACCTCGCTTTTCAAGCCGCAAGCGCTTTGGTCCCTCTATGTTTGATTGCACTTCACGATCGTCAACGCCGGTAGCGTCGCGGAATTGGAGAGATGTTAACCCATCGCCATGCTGCGCAATGTCCACTCCTGGCGAATTTGCATCGAGAGTCTGCCGAATCATCAGGACGGCCTTGCGATGGTTGTTTCCTTTCGCGCCTTCAAACGCGATGTCAGCCGAAATCGCTACATCGCCGCTTATCTTCTTCCAGGCGAACTGAAAATCATCCGTTCCGAACCACATGTTCTCGCCGCTTCCCATCACCGTGTAGCTCTGCTTCGCAGCGTCGTAGCTCGTAGAACCCGAATGAAGCACGGAACCGACATCCCGATGCCCTTCGAATAAACCGACAGGCGCAGTCTCCTGGCCTGTAACGGTGGTTGAAATTGCAAAGACAAAACAAGAGCAAATGGTCCAACGGTTCATATCATTCCCCCAAGGCGATTCTGATGCGGGATCATTTTCGCGCACCAGGCTGCACCCCGTCTTGACGAGAGAAGCAAATCCGGCTTTGTCGCTCCGGTAATCAGGGCGAAATTACAGCGCGTTCCGGCTCGGCGGTGTTAAAACAGGAGTGCATGCCCAAGAGGACAAACCCAGGAGCGGAGCCCCAGCCGGGCCAACCGATCAGCCTGCGCACGCTGGGCGAGTATCTAAACCTCTCGCCGGCGACCATTTCGCTGGTACTCAACAATGCACCTGGTGTGCGGTCCATCCCGCAGGAAACCCGCGAGCGGGTGATCGAGGCGGCTGCAAAGTTCGACTATCGGCCCAGTTTCTATGCACGTTCACTGCGCAAGCGCCAGACGTTCACGGTTGGCGTATTGGTGCCGGAACTAAGCGACAGTTACGCGATGCAGGTACTAAGTGGTGTTGAGGAGCACTTGATCGAAGAGGGTTATTTCTACCTAACGGCCAGTCATCGCCGGAAGCCAGATCTAATCGAGGAGTACCCGCGTCTTTTTCTGGATCGATCCGTCGAAGGCTTTATCTTTATCGACACCGCACTCGAAAAGAGTCCCGGTGCTCTCCCAGCCGTCGTGATTGCAGGCCATCGCAAGATCAAAGGTGTTACCAATGTCGTTCTTGATCAGAAGCGAGCTGCGGAACTCGCCTTGCGCCATCTATACCAGCTCGGCCATCGCAAAATAGCGTTCATGAGGGGTGGGAGCCATAGTTCCGATGCCGACGATCGCTGGAATTGTCTGATGACGGTGGCGCAGGAACTCAAGCTTGCGGTACCGCCCGAGCTCACGGTGCAACTCCAACTCCGCGTTTCGACACCGGAATTGGGACTCGAGCCCGCTAACGAACTCATTCAGCGAGGCGGCGACTTTACCGCCATGGTCTGCTTCAACGACGTCTCTGCGATCGGGGCGATCCGTGCGCTGATGAATCACGGTCTGCAGGTTCCCACTGATGTCTCGGTGGTCGGATTCGACGATATTCAAGGAGCGGCATTTCACAACCCGAGCCTCACCACGATCCGCCAACCATTGCATCAGATGGGATTGATGGCCGCACGCATCCTGCTGCAGCGTATTCGAGGGCAGGCCACATTTCCTGATTCTGTCCCGATCCATCCCGAACTGATTATTCGAGAATCCACCAGTCCTCCCAATCCAAAACGCGCGCGAAGCAAGCGAATCTGAGCCGCCGATGCCGTCTTCAAATCAGCCCTCATCGATTCGGACTCTCGCCGTGCTTCATCCCGTCTTTGCACTCACTGGCATTTTGCATGTGGTTGGCGGAGCCATTCTTCCGTCCCTCGCCATCCAATTCCATCTCACCGATTCCACCTCGGGCCTGCTGTTCCTGCTTTACTTTGCGGGCACGTCGATCGGAGCGTTGCTCTGTCACGGCAGCTACGCGCGCCTGATGACACTCGGCTTTGGCGCCATGGCGTTTACTTGCATTGCCGTCGTGTTCTCAACCCGTCCACTTCTCGCCCCGGTTTTCTTTCTCCTCGGCGTCAGCGTTGGCGTACCCATGTCGGCAGCGACGCTATTCACCGGGCGAAACTTTGCCGACCGATGCGCGCCGTTGCTTACGTTTCTCAATTTCAGCTGGAGCATCGGAGCATTGGCTGCGCCGCTGATCGCCGCGCGAATTCTCATGCACCATACCTACCGCGCCGCGTACATCATCTTTGCTGTTGCATCAGTCATTGCATCCGTTGTGTGCGGACTCTCTCTGCGCGACGGGCCTGAGCCCGCGCGCTTGTCCCGCGATTCAGATACACCCTCAGCGGCTCTCTACCTGGTCGGCATCTTCGCTTTTGCGGCATTTCTTCAGGTGGGGATTGAAAACACCGTCGCTACATGGCTGCCCACGTACGCGCTCCGGATGGCCGCCGGCGGGATCGTTCTTGCAGCTGTGTCATCTTCGTTCTACTGGGCGGGGTTTCTCTCGTCGCGCGGGCTATCGTCACTGCTCCTGCTGCGCGCACCACCTATGAGCGTTTTCAGATTCGCTGTTGCGCTTGGGTTCGCATCGGCCCTGCTGCTTTTATTCGCTCCCTCGGTCGCGGTGCGCAATGTGGCGATGTTTCTTTTGGGCGCAGCTCTCGCACCGACCTACCCGCTGGTGCTGGCCACATTTTTCGCGCGCACACGCCAGACATCGGATTCGCGTTGGATACTGTTCACCGCGGGTTTTGGTGGTTCAGTGGTGCCGTGGATTGCCGGCTTCATCTCCACCCACACTGGAAGCCTGCGCACAGGGATGCTGATAATTCCTGCCGCCCTGGCGCTCATGGCCCTGATTCTTCCGGCGCTTGGAGGCGGGACTTCGCCAGCGTCACCAAAGCCGTAGGTCGTATCTAACCAAAAAAGAGAGGGAGCCGTATGCTCCCTCCCTTGGTCGTCAGAATCCGCAGCCTATTTCTTTCCCTGCAATTCATCCGCAAGGGCGTCCGCGCCATAAAGTTTGCGCAGGCCCTCAATCATGCCCGACGAATGCACGGCTACCGCGCGATTCTTGCTTCCGTCATATACGAAGTCTCCGGCGAGGGACTCAATATTGCCGTCGAAGATTAGTCCTACGAGTTCGCCCTCGCGGTTCACCACCGGAGAACCTGAGTTGCCGCCGATAATGTCGCCGGTCGAAACAAAATCCAGTGGAGTGGACAGGTCAAGCTTGCCGAGTCCGGCCGCTTCTTTGGGTGTGAGATTGAATGGCTCCTTGTCGCCGAAGCTATCCGCACGGTCATAGAGTCCATAGAACGTGGTAAATGGAGGTGCGATTGTACCGTTGTAGGGATACCCATCGACCGTTCCGTAGCTGAGTCGGAGCGTGAACGTAGCATCTGGATAAACGTCCCGTCCGTAGACCAGAAATCTCGCTTTGCCCAGTTTTTCGCCCGCCGGAGTCAGTACGCTGGCGATGGTGTCACGGATCTTGCGCTGCGATTCGCGCAGGATCGGATCCACGCGGCGCGCGGCTTCAATCATGGGGTCAGTTGATGCCGCAACTGCCGCCTCACCGCCATCCATCAGCTGCTTCCGCACAGCCACGTCTGCAAGTTTGGTCCCATCCACGAGCGAGTCTACCGTTGATTCCACCGGCCCACCATGCAGGACGGCTTGGAGATAGGGGTCGGACTTGCCCAACTTCTCTTCGCCAAGATTCAGCGCTGTCTTCATGAACAGCTTTTCAGTTCCAGTCACAATTGGCGCCGGCGAAAGAAGTTGGAATTTGAGCGATTGCAAGTTTGCATCGTGGAACTGCGGCAGACGCTCACCATCCGCCTTCTTGATCTCGGCCACGTATTGAACCAGCTGAAGGGCGATAGTAAACAGTCGGCTGTCGGTCCGGCGATAGATTTGATAGCGAAACTCCGGCGCAACCTGATCCTCAGCCTTCGCAATCGTGTCCCACGCGCCGCCGTACTCCTTTTGCCATTCCGGGTTAGCGGCGATCTTCTTGCGGAAGTCGTCTTCCTCTGCCTGCTTTTTGGCAATCAGATTCTTGTCGGCAAGCGCTTCGGTGCGGCCAATGTAGACTTTCAGGCTGTTCTGCGGCCAAAGATCGTGCTGCCCACCTGCCGGGCCTGATCGGAGCCTTGGCCTGCGTATGCTTGTGCGGCCGTGATTCTGCGCTTCAAGTAGTCGGTCACGGCGGGTTCCACCAGGTCGCGTTCCAATTTCAACTCTGCCATCGTATCCTGGCGAGAGGTACCCCCCGGATGTCCTGAAATGAAAATCAGTTCGCCGGCGGCGGCACCTTTGGCATTCCACTTCAGATAATTGTCAGAGTGGATCGGCTTGCCGTTCTCATAGACGCGAAAGATTGCCATGTCGAGGTCGTAGCGCGGATAGGTGAAGTTATCGGGATCTCCTCCGAAGAATGCTGCCTGCTCCTCAGGCGCGAAGACGAGGCGCACATCGGTGTACACCTTATACTGATAGAGCCAGTATTCGCCGCCCTTGTAGAACGACACCACATCCGAACGGAACCCGGTCTTTTGTCTTGGCTTTCCTTCGTCGATTGCGGCAATCTCGGCTCTCTCGCGCCTTCAGCGCCTTTGCATCATCCGCGATTCCCTTGGCCGCACCCTGCACTCGTGCGGTCACGTCCTGCATGCCGACCAGAACGTTGATCTCGAGATCCGGCGACTTCATTTCCTGGTCCTGGGTCGCTGCATAGAAACCATCTCGCAGATAATCATGTTCGGCTGTCGAGTTCTTTTGCAGCTGCCCGCGCGCCACGTGATGATTCGTCAAAAGCAGCCCGTCTGGACTAACGAATGATCCGGATCCTCCGTCATTCAGGCGGACGCTCGACAACCTGAGATGATCCAGCCACGCCTGCGACGGATGGAAGTTGTACTTGGCCGCCAGTTGCTTCAAGGGCGGGTTATCAAAGGTCCACATTCCCTCTTCGGCGTGGATCGCGGGTGCTGTAATCATCAAAACTGCACCAAGAACTGAAATCGATCGGATAGAAGAACGCACGGGCATCACATACCTCGTAAGCATCAGTTAAAACGGCAACAACGAAATCTATCGCATTCTCGCCGTCTGTGTACAGCGACCTAACCCTACCGTCGGGAGTGGCGGTTGGCCCGCAGATTGATCACATCTTCGGCATGACCAGCACTTCAACCCCCGACGCGGCGTCTTTCTGATGAAATACCTGCTCGGTTGCCTTGGTGAACTGCGCCGGCGGAGTATTGGGAATGTCGGTAAAGACCTGCGGATTCCGGTCGGTCAGCGGGAACCACGAACTCTGGACTTGCACCATGATACGGTGCCCGCGACGGAAGGTATGAAACAGGTCCGGCATGCTGAAGTTGATGTCGGTTATCTTCTCTGGCACCAGAGGCTCCGGCTTTTCCCAGTTATTTCGGAACTTGGCTCGGAACGGCTCGCCGCGCAACAATTGCTCATACCCGGCCATGAAGACAGGCGGCCCATCGACAATCCGCTTGTTTGGCGTTTGAGTGTCACTCGGATTTGGATAGTCGTCCGGATATACATCGATCAGCTTCACGTCAAAATCGGAATCCGTGCTCGAACTCGCCACTTTTAACTTCGGCGAAATCGGTCCTGCGATGGTCACATCTTCTTCCAACGGATCGCTCACGTACGTCAGCACATCCGGACGCTGACTCGCGAAGCGCTGATCGTCGACCATGTAGCGCTGTGGCACAGAATTCGTCGTGAATCCAACAAAGGGCACGGGGTGATTTGGGTCGCTCTCGTAATCATCGCGGCTCTGCACCTCGGTCGGAGAATCAAAACTCAATTTGCCGCCGGCGTGCAGATACAGCACCTTCGGCATCGCCTCTTTGGGAGGCCATTGGTCAAAATGCCGCCACACGTTGGTTCCCGTTTCAAACACGACGGCTTTGGGCGGGGCCTCGCCCTTTCCCTTCAGGTAGTGCTCAAAAAATGGGAACTGAATGTTCTGCCGGAAGTATTCGGCCGTCTTTGCCCCAAATTGCACATCGCCAAGGTGCGACCCATCGCTCCGAGCCCAGCCTCCGTGCACCCACGGCCCCTCCACCAGAGTCGTTGGCGTCTCCGGGTTGAACTTCGATGTCGCGTAAAAGGTCCGGTAAGGTCCGCTCAGGTCTTCAGCGTCGAACCATCCGCCGACGACCAGGACCGCACACTTGATGTTCTTCATGTGGCGAGACAAATCGCGCGCTTGCCAATAGCCGTCGTACGTATCGTGCTTCATCTGGTCGTTGAAGAGCCAGTTGGATCCCTTCAGATAAAGCTTGTCGAGATTCGCAACGTTTCCCGCATTCAAATAGAACTTGTAGCTGTCGGGCGTGCCGAAATCGAACGGAGCTGTTTGCTTCGGTGTTTGCGGTCCATTCTGGGGACGGAAAAATGCGTAGAATCCGAAGTTCGCCGATAGCATAAATGCCCCGCCGTGGTACCCATCATCGCCGAGAAACAAGTCCGTCATCGGCGCCTGCGGACTCGCTGCGACCAGGGCCGGATGTGAATCGATCATCGAGGCCGAGGTGTAGAACCCGGGATAGGAGATGCCCCATATCCCGACCTTCCCGTTGTTGTTGGCTACATGCTTCAGCAGGAACTCGATGGTGTCGTAGGTATCCGAGGCGTCGTCCACATCCTGGGGACTCTTTTTGTTATCGATGTGCGGATGCATTTCAATGAAATCGCCTTCGCTCATCCAGCGCCCCCGCACGTCCTGGTAGACAAAGATGTACCCACCCTTTTCAAACTCGTCCGAGGGGCCGAGGTTCTTCGGATACCGATCTTCGCCATACGGCGCCACGCTATATGGGGTCCGATCCATGAGGAACGGATAGGGTCCCTTGTCCGCAAAGGCTCCGGTCTTTGGGACGTAAACCGACGTGAACAGTCGCTTGCCATCTCTCATCAGGATGCGGAACTCGTATTTTGTGAAATGGGCCGGAACAAACTCCTCAGTCGCCGCGGGTTGCTGCGTGTAAGCAGTCACGCATGAAAGGACCAATAGCAAGAGGGGATTGAGAGAAAGGCGGATCGGCTTGAGCATGATTGAAGGATTCTCCTGAACGGTTCAGACTAACGCATGGAGATACCCCTCTTCAGGTCAATGTGCCAAGTGTTGACGAATTCTCCAATTCTGAGGACAGTTGTTCGGCCAACGAAAACGGGCGCGACTAATGTCGCGCCCATTCCACCCCCCCGAGATCAATCAGTAAGAAGCCAGCAGTTCCTTGTAGCTCGCATTGATGGCGTGGCATTGGCCTTCAGCGTGCCCTGACTCATTTTCTGTTACGTCCATCACAAATCCGGAGATTGGCCCCACGGTCGTGTTCGTGCCGGCACTTGTGCCAGGCCGGTACTGTCGTTCCTGGTCGTCTGCCTCCCAGCGCAGGCCAAGTTCTAAACAAGCTTGGCGACGTTGTTGCGCGAGACTGACCAGCTGTTTCATTTGGTGTTGATCGACACCGCAATGAAGGGCAAATTCGCTGTCCGCCACAAGCGCAACGGCGAAGACACACAGAATTGATGTTTCGGCAAATTTCCAGGAGCTTCTAAAAAGATGCAAAGACAGATACCACCACCCAATAGGGATTGAAGGATTGTCGGGTGCCTTCAGTATATCGTCGGTTGCAATTTTTGAGTGACGAATGGCGCTCGAGAATGGACGGCAAGCATTCCGAAGGTCACTGGTCGCGACCGATTCGTTTAGGCCGCTCCCGGAACAGCTATCGACGCGTCTAGAACTATGCGACAATCGTCACACCGATGGTCCCGTCCTGAGTGAGGTCGCCATGGAATCTCCGGCTCAAGGTCCAAACCATTACATTCGCGCAATGGTGATTTCGCTCGGTTTACATGGAGCATTTTTCGCTGTCGTGTATCTGTTTGGCGCCCGGGCAACGATCAGGATCGTTGAGCCTGTTAAGCCGCAGTTGGTGGCGAGAATCTCTAATTCGGGAGCATCCCACGCCATTCGCATCACTTTACCGGCATCCCAGTTTGCGGCGCACACCCCCACGCCAGACGCCCATTCCGACTCGTCCAAGAAGACCATTCTGCCAATGGACGTTCCAACTCTGAAAACGTCAGGAGGCGGCTCTCCAAAGGCTCCTCATCATGGTGACGGATCGGGTGGGGCCGTTTTCGGCAATGGCAGCGAAGCCGAAGATGTTCGTCCGGCATTCCCGGTTTTCTCGCCTCATCCTCCCGTGACCGACCGCTCATTGCTCCCGACGTCAGAACAGAAGGTAGTGGTTGACGTAGAAGTAGATGCGCTGGGCCAGGTGGTTAGCGAAAAGCTCGTGAAGGGTTCTGGCACGAAGCTTGACCAGATTGTGCTGGAAACGGTGAAGACCTGGCGCTTTCAGCCGGCGACTGTGAACGGTAAGGCTGTGCCCACCGAAGCGGAGTTGATTTTTCCCTTTAACCAGGACTACCCGATTGCCGTTTCCTAGAGATTATTCTCCCATTTTCAGTCACTTGCAAACAGTTGCCGTATTGGCGTCCGGGTTGGGACGTTTACGCGCGAACCAGCGGAGTCGGGATCGAATCAACACACTGCGTGCCTTTACCCGTCGTACCTTGCACTGCAACATCAAGGTATCGAGAGCTGCCTCAGTTGAATTAAGATAGCCGGAACCGAGAGTGTGCTCCGGGTGTTATTTCCCCCCCGAACGGCGGTCGTCCCGAGCCAAAGGATAGGTATGGAACGAGGGAAGAAAGAGAAACAAACGACAGACCATTTGCGGGGCGTGCTGCGGGGAAACGCCTTTGAGAGCGACTGCACAGTTGCGCTTGTTACCAGGCTCAATCACGACTCACCGAGTGTAGCGGTGTGGACAAGTCTTCGCATCACCGCGGCCAATCAGACTGCCCCCGATGGGACATACCGGCTTGAGGTGCACGGGCGCACATTCGATATAAAGCGAGAGGGTGGCAAGTGGCCGACTCTGCACCTTTAGATCCCGGAAGCGTCCCGTTTGTCCGATAGGCTTAACTGATCGCATCTCGGTTTGCAGTGGTGTCATTGCGATCTGGATGACCACTTTGCTCGGCCCCCGCTTGCTGGCAACCCCGCGCTCGCCGGTAGAATCACCCTATATGACCATTGCTGACAAGAACCCAGCCGGACAGGAATCCACCTCGGATTCGCTACTGGAAGGCACCCGATTTGTGCGCGCCTGCCTGCGCAAGCCGGTGGACCGCACGCCGGTGTGGTTTCTGCGCCAGGCCGGCCGCTACATGCAGGAGTACCGCGACGTCCGCAAGCACCACACGCTGGTGGAGATCTGCAAGCAGCCGGAGCTGGCCGCCGAGGTCACGATCACCGCCGCGGAAAAGCTGGGCGTGGACGCGGCCATCATCTTTGCCGATCTGCTGCTGCCGCTCGAGCCGATGGGGCTGCCCTTCGAGTTTCAGGCGGGCGAAGGGCCGGTGGTGCATCATCCGGTGCGCACGGCCGAAGACGTGCGCGCGCTGCGCACCGATCGCGCGGACGACCTGGCCTACGTGGCGCGGGCCATTGAGAAGGTGGCCGCGCACTTTCGCGACCGGCTGGGCATCATCGGCTTCTGCGGCGCGCCGTACACGCTGGCCAGCTACATGATCGAGGGCGGCGGCTCGCGGAATTACATCCACACCAAGCAGATGATGTATCGGCGACACCATTGCGTGGCGGCTGCTTCTGGACAAGCTGGTGACGGTGCTTGACGGAGTATTGCCGGCTGCAGGTGCAGGCCGGCGCGGACGTCATTCAGATTTTCGATAGCTGGGTGGGCTCGCTGGGCCTGGCCGACTATCGCGACTACGCATTTGAGGCCTCGAAGCGGCTGGTGCGCGCGGTGCAGGCGATGGGCGTGCCGGTGATTTACTTTGGCGTGGAGACGGCGGGCCTGCTGACGCAGATGGCGTCGACCGGCGCGGACGTGATCGGTCTCGACTGGCGGCAGCCGCTCGACGAGGGCTGGCGCGCGGTGGGCCACGGCCACGCGGTGCAGGGAAATCTCGATCCCGATTACGCTGTTTGCGCCGCTTGAGGTGCTGGAGCTGCGCGTGAAGGAGATTCTGCGCGCGGCGGACGGGCGGCCGGGCCACATCTTCAATCTCGGCCACGGCATTGTGCCGGCAACGCCGGTCGAAAACGTGCAGGCGGTGGTGCAGCATGGTGCGCGAATTCCGGCTGGAGGCAGGCGCAATGCCTAAACAAGCCGTCCTGCTGCTGGCCCACGGAACGCCGGAGACGGTGGAGCAGATTCCCGAATATCTGCGCAACGTGGTGAGCGGGCGGCCGCTGCCGCAGGCGGTGATTGAGGAGATTCAGCACCGCTATTCGCTGATTGGCCGCAGCCCGCTGACCGAAATCACGCTGGAGCAGGCGCGGCTGGTGGAGGCGGAGCTGGCCGCGGCAGGGCATCGCCGTTCCGGTGTACGTGGGCATGCGCAACTGGCGGCCGTACATTCCCGACGTGGTGCGCCAGATGCGCGCCGACGGCGTGGAAGAGGCCGCGGTGATCTGCATGGCGCCGCAGAACTCGCGCACCAGCGTGGGGCTTTACCGGCGCGCGGTGGAAGCCGAGGCGGGCGCGCTGCGCATCGACTTCACCGAGGGCTGGGCGCAGCATCCGCTGCTGGCCGAGGCATTTGCCGAGCGGCTGCGCGCCGGCGCTGAGCAAGCTGACGCGGAGACCGGCGCAGCCGGTTCCGGTGCTGTTCACGGCGCACAGCGTGCCCACGCGCACGGTGCAGCCTCCAGCGCGATGCAGATCGGAAGGGCGGCGGCCAAGGCTGTGGCCGGGCGCAGGGCGCCGATCCCTATGCCGAAGAGGCGCGGCACACCGCCGAGCTGGTGGCGGCGCGCGTGCCGGAGATTCCGCAAGTGGTGGTTTGCTTTCCAGAGCCAGGGCGCAAGCGGCGGGCCGTGGATTGGACCGACCGTGGAAGAGACGCTGGACTGCGATTGCGGCCGAGGGCGTAAAGACGCTGATCCTGCAGCCGATCGGATTTCTCTGCGATCACGTCGAGATTCTCTACGACGTGGATATTGCCTTCCGCGAGTATGCGGCCAAGCTGGGCATCCGGCTGGAGCGGCCGGAGTCACTGAATCGGTCGCCGACGCTTGGCCAGGGCCATTTCGGCGATCTTGCCGCAAGACTGGCGCTCGCTCGTTTGCAAAATTCTGAAATCCCCAGTCGCCACGAACTGCAACACGCCATTGAAGTGTCGCCGGATTCAGTGTCCGGAAAAAAACCTTCATACTCGCGGGTTGTGCGGAGCCATGCGATGAAAGGCCAGTGATGGCAGTGGCAATCTCCTCCGGGAATGAATCGATTTCCCGCTCTCTCGTCTGTCCCGACTGCGGCGGACCGCGTATGCGGCGTCTTCCTCGCGAAGGATTTCTGCAAAAGCGGTTCTGGCCGTTCTTCGGTTACTATCCGTGGGAGTGTCCCATTTGCCGGAGCCCCGGATGATTCGGATTCGCGGAAGACGTGACCGGACGAGCCCGGGCTGATCGGTCGATACGTGGAACGCTGTTTTCTTTCTTGCGATTGGAAAGCATCGCAAGGATGGGGGGCATCCATCTCCGCGGAGGTGCGAATGAAACGGCTTTTGATAGCGCTTGTCGGCGCTTTGCTGGTCACGCTGCGATTGACGGCGCAGGCGCCGGAGTACTCGATCAAGGCGATCCGCTACGCGACTTCGCCCGGCGTGCCGCTTGCGGAACTCGTTGTGAACGGGCCAAAAGATCGGAAGGTCGACATCGCAATGGTGGTGTGGCTGATTCGGGAGGCGGACACACCGTTCTGTTTGACAGCGGTTTTCATCGCGACACGTTTACGAAAGAATTTCCGATGCAGGATTACCTGCGTCCCGACCAGGCGGTGGCAACCGCCGGTGTGAAGCCGGAGGACGTAACCGACATCATCATCAGCCACGCCCACTGGGACCACATGGGCGGCATCGACCTGTTTCCGAAGGCGACGGTATGGATCCAGCGGGATGAATATCGCTATTACACCGGCGACGCGTGGCAGAACGGCGGCAACCACGGCGGCATCGATCCCTCGGATGTGCAGGCGCTGGTAAAACTGAACACCGAGCATCGGGTGCGGTTTGTCGATGGCGACAACGTGGAGATTCTGCCCGGCATCCGCGCCTACACCGGATCGCGCCACACCTTCGCCTCGCAGTATTTATGCGTGAAGGGTCATCCGACGTGGGTGCTGGCTTCAGACAACGCGTACTTCTACCTCAATCTCTCAGAGCATCTGGCGAGCGCGACATTCAGCGATGCGGATCACGAAGCGAACATCGCGCAGCAGAGGCGCATGGCGGAACTGGCTGGTTCGCCCGATCGCGTGGTGCCTGGGCACGACATTCTGCAGTTCAAGAAGTTTCCGACCGAGGGCAGGGTGGCAACGATCAAGTAGAGCCCTTCGCTCGAAATGCACCAACTTCGGCCCCCCCCACCGGTATTCTGGCGGCAAATTACTCCTGTCAATGGGTTTACGGGAGAAGTATGTCGCCAAAATATTCTTATGATTGAAGTTAGGTTCCAAATACCTCTCAGCAGGAGACTTACAACCAACTGTTGCGGGTCAGTGGTCAGGAGTCAACTTGAGGCCATAGATCGCCTGGATCTACTGATTACATCTCTATTGTGCGGCAAGCTTGGGAAATAGACTGCAAAATGCAGGTGTGAGCGAAGTGACTCGTTCCGCAGGAGATGCCGGCTGAGAAAGCGATACGGCTCTTGACAGGGGGTGCTTGTGCAAAAAGGAGTGGACGCTGACGTTCGCGAGGTGCTGGTGGAGACCTACGCGGTGAACGATGCGATGAACCAGTTGCTGCTGGCGCACCTGGACCCGAAGGCGTGGCGGGCGCAACTACCCGGTCAGGGGAATGACGGCAGGACCATTGGCGGGATTTTTGCGCACCTGCATAACAGTCGTCTGGTGTGGCTGAAAGGGAGCGCGCCGCACCTGAAGTGTCCCAAGCCGCTCGACCCGAGAAAATGCACGATGGACCAGGCATCGAGCGCGCACCGGAAGAGCGCTGCGCAATGTCTGCGGATGTTGACGGAGGTGCTGACTACGGAGCCGGGGCGCAAGGTGACGAAGTTTTATCGTGGAAGCTGGACGCGGACGTGGCCTGCGGGCGCGACGATGTTCTCCTACATGTTTTCGCACGAGGCGCATCATCGGGGGCAGATCATCATGCTGGCGCATCAGCTTGGGTATCGCCTGTCGCCGAAGGCGTGGGGCGGAATCTGGCAATGGGACCGGTTATGGAAGGAACACGGATTTGCGACGCGTCCGCGGTGAGTTGTGATCGGGCTGTCGCGCGCCTGAATTATTGCCTATATACTGTCCGCCGTCTTTGACCGAGGGCGGTAAGGATTTGCCGGTCATCCGCTCGGAACCGGCCAAACATGCACGGATCGCGAACACTAACAAAGGGCAGCCCACTGGGGCTGCCCTTCAAGACTAAGCTACAGTGCTTAGAACGTGATCCGGAAAAACAGACGCGCGTGCCGATGACCGTTCACTTCCGGATAGGGAGACGCGAATGTGTTTGTTCCGTTGTTGTTGTACGCGTCTGTGTTGATGCCGGTAGAGAGGGTGGTGTTCTCCAGGAAGCCGTTGGTATCGACTTGACCATGGTTGAATACGTTAAAGAGCTCGCCGCGGAAGTCCAGCGAAAGTCTCTCGTGCAGTTTGAAGGAACGCTGAACGTTCATGTCCCACTGCTGATAGCCGGGGCCAAAGAAAGAGTTGCGACCGACAGGGTTGCTGGGGTGAGTGCCAAAGGGACCGACCAGCCAGTGCACAGAATCTGCATCTACCTGGTGGCATGCATCATTGGTGTACCAGACACTGGGGCCGGAGCAGTAGAATCCGCCGGCGTATCCGAGCCAGGTGGAGTCGAATGCGTAGGTGTCCATTGGAGCATGCGGATTGCCCAGCATCGGGCGATCGTTACTGATTCCATCACCATCGTTGTCGTAACCAATCTCCACATTGTGCGCGCTGCCGGACTGGAACTGAGTCACACCAGCGAGAGCCCAGTGATTGGCAATGTTACCGAGCACCTTCATGCTGCCTTCGGTGTGCCAGGTCGGCGGCATGAGGATGTAACTCAGTACGAGGCGCTGCCGATGATCGTATTCCGACGGTCCCCAATCCGTTGAACCGCGCGGCGTGGGATACCGGCTGAACTGGTAAGAGGACTCGTTTGCTGTCGTGAAGATCTCTGATCCATCGTCAAAGGCGCGGCCCAGCGTATAGGAAGCGCGGAGCAGGAACGCATGGTTGAATTTGTGATCGAGCTCAGCCCAGAGGCCGGCATATTCCGAGTCATCGGAGTTGTCACGGATGACGATGGAGCCGCGGCTTGGGATGGTGCGGTCAAGAGAGAAGTTGTCGTTCAGGTACGGGTTCAGGTTGGTGTTGCCATACAGGTGTGTTCCGCGCTCGCCGACGTAGGCGACCTGGAAGGTGGTCGACCAGGGTAACTCCTGTTCGATACTGAGATTCCAATGCAGCGTCCGCGGCGAAACAAGGTGATTGACGATGGGTTCTGCAGTGTTCGTTGGCAGCGGCACGTGATTCAGATTGGCGAACTGCTCATACCAGGAACCTGTGCCACGGTTGCCGTTTGCGGCGCTGCTGCTTGTGATTACCGGAGACGCGGCATTTGGCGCGGCAGCCTGAATATTGTCGATGATGTTGGTGAACACGACGTCATAGAAGACGCCGAATCCGGTGCGGATGACAGTTTTGTTCTGGCCAAACAGCGTTGGACTCCACGCAATGCCGGCTCTCGGTCCCCACTGACTTCCGTCGGCCTTCTGCCTGGTGTTGCAACTGGAGCCCGGCGTTAATGGGAAGCAGGCGGGATTGGATTGATCGATGCCGGGGTAGGGCGTTCCGGTGGCATTAAATGGAGCGCCGTTGTACTCGTAGCGGAACCCGAGATCGAGGCTAAGGGTTGGGATCGGACGATAAGTATCCTGCACAAAGTAGTTCTGGCTGAAGAGCCTTGGCTGCGCGATGGGGCTTCCGAAATTCTGCGCCACGGAAGTACTTGGACCACCGAAGTCGTCGATCAGGTTGGCAAGTCCCCTGTATTTGAATGTGCCGCCGCCTACGACCGGTGTTGATGCTTTGTCGTCAGCGAATGCGATTGACCCGTAGAAGTTGAAAGGAATCTGGTCTCTTACCCGGATATCCGCAATATCCTCTCCGATCTTGATGAAGTGCTTTCCGCGCGTCCAGCTGATCGTATCCTGCAATTGATAGGTATTGTGGAATCGGCCCTGAGGGATGTTGCCGGGAATGCCATAACCGGTCATATCCGTAACGGTGACTGCAGGCTGGTCATATAGTGGATTGGCCAGGGTAGACCCGGGCAGCCCAAATGAGAAACCGATACGGCCATAGGAGAGACGCACCTCGTTGACCAACGTGGGCGCAAAAACGTGCGACTCGACGAGACCCGTGTTGTACGACGTTCCATCCTGATCCGAATCGAACCCCGGAAGTTGACTGGTGAAATTGAAGACGTCGTAAGGAGCGATAAACCGCGTGCGAATGAATCGCAGGTTCAGCGTGTCCTTTGGATTGATGATGTAGTCGCCTTTGAGATCAATTTCGGGAGCATCATCATCGGCGCCGAGATTGCGCTCGACGGTACCCATTTCAACCGTTCCGCGATCTACGCCCGTCACTGGATCAGGTCCGAGCGGAATTGCCGGAGGAGTGATTTTGTTACCACCATTCGTGCCCATCAGTCCGCCGTATGCTTTAACGAGATTAGCCACCCGTGGATTCGACGCGAAATTGCCCAGAGTTGCGAAACCATTCGAGGTGGGAACAGTAAGTTGCGACAGATTCGCCGTCGAGCGGAAATAGTCCCATTGATAAGATGCAAACCCAAAGACCCTGTCATGGATGATCGGGCCGCCAATCGTGAATCCTGGCATGTTTTCACGGTACTTATTGACGCTGGTGATGCCGTTAAAGATCTCGTTCTTGTCGACGGTGTCGAGCGAGGAGTTCTGCAGGCGCTCGTAGACAGACCCATGCCAGCTGTTCGTGCCGCTCTTGAAGATCAAATTTGAGACTGATCCGGCGCCATGACCATATTCCGCCGTGTAGGCGTTCTCAATGACGACAACCTGCTTTACGGCTTCGTCGTTTCCGGGTTGCAGACCCTGACCTTGGATGCCGGCGTCATTGTTGTCCTGGCCTTCGATGAGGAAGTTGTTGGCGCGCGGACGCCCCCCGCCCACATTGAAGTCAACACCGTTTGAAAATCCACCAACCTGGGTATTCATCACACCTGGCAGCGTCAGCGCAAGTTCGTAAGGATTGAGGCTGGCGATCGGGAGACTGTGAATCTCTTGTTCTCCAATCGTTCCATCCAACTGTCCATTGTCAGTATTGACGACTGCGTTGTCTGCGGAAACCTCGACCTTATCGACAGTGCTCCCAATCTTGAGCACCAGGCTCGCTGTGACGATGGCGGTCCCGGGCACCTCGAGCCCTTTGTTGACCGTCGTCTCGAATCCGGTTGCACTCGCAGAAACGTTGTAGGTTCCCGGCGAAACTGATTCGATGCGATAGAGGCCTTCCTGATTCGTCAGCGTGGTCCGAACAGCCCCCGTGTCCACCGAGGTGACGGTCACGGTAGCACCTGCGACCACACTGCCACTGCCATCGGTAATGACTCCGACAATAGCTCCATTTGATGTTTGCGCATGAGCCAATGCCGTACTGGCAAAGATGCTGAGGAACAAGACAATAATTCGTTTGGAAAGTGTCACGGGTTTCTCCAATGTTGCTCGTTGAGATGAGACAGGGAAATCCTCTGCACTCATTTGGTCGAAATGAGTGCTGTTTTCTGCGTTGGCTAGTACTGGTTAACCAGACCGGTGAAACACCTGAGTTATGGCACTTAACGTGCCACTTAGTGGCCATTCGTCACAAATTTGACCGCCATTCGTCACATATAGGATTTTTATTAAAAGCTTTATCATGAACTACTTGGGGAGTAATGACAATTCGGTGACAATCACATAGCGGCTCGTTACACAATATAACGGAGATGAAATTCTAAAATACAGAGATTTGTCCATTTTCGACTGAATTATTGAAATTGGAAGATGGCCTTGTTGCGAACTGTGAGTTGTTCGCGTCAAGGTGGGACTTAGCGAAACACTTTGCGTCTGAAATGTCGGGTCACGCATGTCCGCGATTTCTTCGCTGATGGTGGCAGTTGCCAGGCGCGACAGCAGGAATCGGAAGTTTGTACGGCCACCGAATCACTCATCGAGACATTTTCCGAAAAGCCCCAGAACCATTTGTCGGACTTACTCGGCGCGCAGGGCGTCCACTAAGTCGAGGAGGAGCACGGGTGTTTAGAAGTTGAACTCAACGGGTTGTTGATTCAGAGAACAACCTCGGAGGCTCCTCAGAGACAAGATCCATTACATACAAGGAGCCTGTAGCGTTGCATAAGTGGCAGGTGCAGCACAGAGGCAGGAAGACGACAACAACGTCATCTCGGCCACGCGCACCGCAGTGCTCGCACGGCGCCCGCATAGGGAGGCCAGTGGGGGCGGAGTTTGGCCTGGGAAAAAAATCAATAATATTATGTCGGATGCCGAACACACCTCTCCGAACTCAATCGTCTAAGATGTTCGCCTCGCAGTGAGTTTCAGTGGAGAAAACTGCGGTTTGGTCACAGTTGCGCTTCATCGAATCTCCTGAGTGCGAAGGAGGAAGTCTTGTGCACTTCGATGACCGAAATGTCCAGTGTGTAGATTGTGGTGTGATCTTTGTATTTTCTGCGGGAGAACAAGAATTCTTCCATGGAAAAGGATTCACAAACGTACCGAAACACTGCAAGCAATGCAAGACCAAGAGGGATGGCGGCAAGAAACGTCGTCGAATCGAAACGCATGTCACATGCTCAGAGTGCGGGAGCAACACAACTGTCCCTTTCAAGCCGACGCAGGGCAGGCCGGTACTATGCGCAACCTGCTTCGGCCGTCGAGCGAAGGACATTGTAGCCGCGTAGTGAAAAACCAACGAGATTGGCGGGGTTATTCCGCTTTCATCTGGAGAAACCTCGAATGACTGAATCTCCGAAATTCGCTCATCGTTCGAATCTGGACGGAACTATGGACTCCATATGTCGGCGATGCATCGCGACCGTGGCAACGGTCTATCACGAGGGCGAACTCCGCAGATACGAACAGCGGCATATTTGCGATCCCCTCCTGGTCGAGCGATTCTACGGCAGGAAGCCACCATCTTCTGAGACTGTCGTGGCCTCCCAAAACCGGCAACTCCCGAAGCTCGGCAAGCAGTGATGTTCAGTTAGAACCCAGGCATGGCTACCGTCGTGCCGGGCCGTTTCCGGCAGAGTCATCCTTCTACGTTGATGACCACCTTGGCGCGGGCGTGTCCTGCTTCGACGTATGCTATGGCATCCGCGACCTCGCTGAGGGGATAGCCTCTCTCGATCACTGGCGTCAGGCCTCCGGTCCTGATGAGTTCGCAGAGAAGATTCAAATCGTCCTTGTTGATTTTGGCGACCAGGAAGGTGAACTTCTGCGGCGTGAATGGCGACGAGACAATCGCTTTCAGCAGACGGACGAAAAACGTGCCGAGCGCCTTGGGAGCGCCCACCATCGCGCACCTGCCATGCGGCGCGAGAATTCGCTTGCACTCCGATAGCGTGCGATTGCCGACATTGTCGAGCAGCAGGTCATAGAGCTTTCCGTCGGTTGTGAAATCGCTGCGGGTGTAGTCGATGACGCGTTCTGCTCCGAGTGCAAGAGCCTGATCGACATTCCTGGTACTGCAAATTCCGGTGACCTGCGCGCCGAGGAATCTTGCAATCTGCACCGCAAATGTGCCCACTCCTCCGGCTGCGCCATTGATTAGAACTTGCTGGCCGGGTTGAAGGCGTCCGATGTTTCGGAGCGCCTGCAACGCTGTGAGCCCCGCAATGGGGAGGGAAGCGGCTTGCTCGAATGTGACGTAGTCGGGCTTGAGAACCACCTTTGACTCGGGGGCGCATCCATACTCTGCAAATGCGCCTTTGCAGGCTCCGAATATCGCATCTCCCGGCTTGAACTGCGTCACATTTTTGCCGATGGCGTGAACGTGGCCGGCAACGTCCACACCGGGTTGGGACTTCTTCAAACGCCAGTCCAGTGGATTGACGGAAGCTGTGCGAATCCTGACGAGGACTTCGTTGTCGGCGGGAACGGGAATGGGGAGATCGAGGATCTCAAGGCGTTTTCCGGATTTGGTCTTGGAGTAGACGGCAGCTTTCATAGGCCGATCAGGGGCAGTTAGAGAATCTTACATTCTCCGGATGGATTGGAGGGGGCTGATTCAATACACTTCATTTCTGGGAGGTCTACGGCATGTTGAACAGTGTTACACCTTTCTTCATCGTTGACGATCTGGGCACGACGCTGGAGTTTTACCAGTCCAAGCTGGGGTTCAACGTCCTGTATAAGGGAGGAGGCGACGGGAAAGGTGAGGATTTCTGGGCCTTCCTGGGGCGCGACCAGGTGATGCTGATGTTCAAGGCCATCGCACCCGAGGTCCATCCGCAACCAAATCATTCGCGCCACGAATGGGCGCGATGGGACGCCTACATCAACGCAAGCGACCCCGACGCACTTTATGCAGAGTTTGTTGACAAGAAGGTTCCGATGCACCGGGAGCTCGCGAATACCAACGATGGATTGCGGGCTTTTGAGATCACCGATAACAGCGGGTATGTGCTGTGCTTCGGGCGTCCGATTTGACGAGCGACCTCGGGTTGGGGTTGGAGAAGCAGATCCTTCGCTCCGCTTGCCCCACTGCGCGGGGCCCCAAGCGTGCTTCGCTCAGGATGACAGCGGGTTGGCGTCGGAAACGGCTCAGGATCGATGACCCATCGCTTATCCCAGTGACTTCGTCTGTGGGGCCCAAAACACGCTTCGCTCGGGATGACAGGCTTCACTGCGGGAGGCCGAGTTTCCGCGATAAGACCTGGAAGCGCGGGTCGGAGCGGAGGTTATCGATTACAAGGTCTGCCTTCAGGCCACTCGAAAGCTCGAAGCTCTGTTCGTGGAATGCCCGGTTGAGATAGTCGAAAGCCTTGTCCTTCTGTCCCAGCCCGGCATAGATGGTTGCCATCGTATATGGTGAATCGGCGGCGGTCGCGCTTAGCTTGCGCTCCAAATCGCGAAGAATCTTTTCCGCCTCAGCTTTTTTGCCGGCAGCTGAAATAGGCGTGCGCCAGCCCCACAACGGGACGAGGATCAGTGGACATCGTGGTTGCTTTCTGATACTCGGAAATAGCTTCCGCATATTTTCCAGTACCTTCATATCCCACGGCCAATTCGTAGTGACTCCGCCAGTCGGCGGGGTCCAAAAGCAACACCCTCTTGCTCGCGTCAATCAGTTTCGGGTAATCCCGCAGCGTATAGTAGACCCCTGATTCGGTCGCAGCCGAACCATAGCCGTAATCCAATTGATCAATCTTTGCAAGCTCTGCGAGGGCTTCATCGCGCCGGCCAAGCAAGGCGAGTAAACCGGCGCGACCTTCATGTGCGCAACTGTAGCTCGGCGCCAGAGCGATGGCACGGTTGTACTCGAGTTCGGCGCCTCCCCAATCCCATTCAAAGTCTTCTTTCAGCGCGGCGAGGGTATCGTGGGCTTCGCCCACGCTGTCGTCCAGTTCCATTGCTTTCGCTAGAGCCTCTTTGGCCGACCGGTAGGCCGAATCCCTTTTCAAAACTCCTGCAAACGCCGAGTAGATGTAGGTATTCGCCAATCCCGCGTACGCCTGCGCGAAACTCGGATCGGTTTGGATCGAGTATTCGAAATACTGTTGGGCCTTCTTGAGCGAATCAGGTTTGGTGAAGCCGTTATCGAAGTAAAAGCGGCCCTTCAAATAGTCGTCATACGCCGCCGGGTTCACCGCGTGCGCCGGGCGAACCGTGCGCTGCTGGGTCGCACTGAGTTTTGCGCGAACCTCCTGGGCAATCGCTTGGCCGAGATCTCTTTGAAGATTCAAAACGCCGTTCAGCGGGCGCTCATACTCTTCGCCCCACAAATGACGATCGGCCGGGCCGTCCAGGAGCTGAACGGTCACGCGCACGTTGTTGTTTTCCCGGATCACCGATCCCTCGAGGATGGCGTCGACGCCGAGTTCCCGAGCAATCTCAGGCAAGTGCTTTTTCGTCCCCTTGTAATCCATTACGGACGTGTGGGAAATAACCCGCAGAGACTCAATCCGGGCAAGCTCCGTAATGAGCTCTTCTGTCATGCCATCCGCGAAATAATCCTGCGACGGATCTCCAGAGAGATTCTGAAGGGGCAACACGGCGATGGAGCGTATGTGCTGTGCTGCGTTTTGACTGTAAGGCGAGCCATCCGATCCAGGCGGCGAGTCCAATCGCGCAACAGGAGAGAGCCGCAATCCACCACAATCGGATTGCCGCTTGCGGGCCGCTACGACGGCTATTGCGGCTTCAGCTCCCAGGTTGCGGCCGGCCGCAAAGGCGTGCAGGGGCGGGAACTCAATTGGGTTTACTTGGGATTTGAAGGGGCGGATCTGCGGGGAATCCGGCTCTTCCTCGGAGACCGGAGCGATGAATCGGTATCCCCGGCCGGGGAGCGTCTGGACGTATCGGGGCTCCTGGGGATCGTCTTTGAGGACTTGGCGAATTTTGCGGACGGCGCTATTGATGCTGTTATCGGTATCGAGGAAGACGCCCTTGCCCCAGATTTTTTCGGCTATTTCTTCGCGGGTAACGAGCTGGCCCCTCTGTTCGATCAGGATGACCAGGACCTGCAGGGGAATGCGCTCCAGTTTCAGGGCGCGGCCAGCATGGCGAAGCTCGAAGGTTCGCAGATCGACCTCGAAATCCTTCCCAAATCTGATGGATTCCTGTGCTCCGGCCGGGCTTGATGCCACATCACACCCCCTCCAAGGAGTGGACAGATTTTACACCGTTTGCGGTTTGTTGCGTTATCCCTTTCCGGGTCTTGTGTTTGGGAAGACAGAAAAAATCAAGATGTCCGACAGGAGTCCGCTATTGAGCGGCAAGGGCGCGGGGAGCAAGATTCGCTTCGTCGCGAGCTTTGATTGGTCGATGGCGACCCGAAGGCGATATGCGTTAGCCCCAAAAGGAGATCCCGATGAGAACCCAATTCGTATGCCGAATCGCAACCCCATTGTTTGCCGCTCTCGCTCTTGGCTTTGCCCAGGGTGCGCCGGCCCAGGAAAAAACACCGAATGTGGTCCAGGTAGTGGCACTGGATGAATGTGATCCGGTCACGTTCAATGGCGCGCTTGGTCCTGACTTCTGCAAAAACGTCACGCTTGGAGCGTTCACGACAATTTCGGACCTGTTCGCGGGCGCAGGGGCCGGAACTCCGGACCCGGGATGGGACTTCGAACCCGATTCCGCCGAGATCAGGGATGGGGGCACGCTCAGTGTCGTGGATGAGGGCGGAGAGCCTCACACCTTCACGGAAGTGGCGAAGTTCGGCGGCGGCTTCATCGCGCCCCTCAATGGACCGGGAGAAGAGACGGTTCCCGAATGTTCGGGTGGTTTCAAGAACATCGCGGTGGCGAGGACGAGAATCCTGCAGGGCAGCCAGCTTCAGGTCATGAACCTGTCGAAGGGTGACCATTATTTTCAGTGCTGCATTCATCCCTGGATGCGATTCAAAGTCACCGTGAAGTGATTCGGACTCCGCGAGAAAGAGCGGGGACCGGTGGCCGTTTATCTCGCGGAGCCAAAGTGTGGAGCAAGCCTGGAGGTCACAATGCCTAGTTACGTAATTGAGCGCGAAGTCCCCGGCGCCGGGAGTCTTACGGCGGAGCAACTGAAGGACATTTCGCAAACGTCCTGCAGCGTGTTGCGCAAGCTGGGAGTTGAGATCCAGTGGGTTCAAAGTTTCGTGACCGGGGACAAGATTTACTGCATCTATCGCGCTCCCAACGAACAGCTGATCAGGGAGCATGCCGAACTGGGCGGCTTCCCGGCGAATGTCATTGCTGAAGTCTCGTCGACCATCGACCCGACGACAGCAGAAGGCTAGTCTCTGTGCGGGGGCCGAGATGATCGGCCCTGTGCGGAAGAAGGCGCGCCAGTTGACCGACTATTGGCGGAACATCTGCTTGGCGATGAAGAAGACGTTGGCAGGGCGCTCGGCGAGGCGGCGCATGAAGTACGGATACCACTCGCGGCCGAAAGGGATATAGACGCGGACGTTATAGCCCTCGGCGACGAGTTTGCGCTGCAGGTCGCGGCGGACTCCGAAGAGCATCTGGAACTCGAAGTGGCTGCGATCGATTCCGCGCTGCGCGGCGAAGGCTTTGGCGGCGGCGATCATGTTCTCGTCGTGGGTGGCGAGGCCGTGGTAGATGGGGCTTTGCAGCAGCATGTCAGAGAGCTTGATGTAGTTGGTATCGACGTCGGACTTCTTGGGGAAGGCGACCTCGGGTGGCTCCTTGTAGGCGCCTTTACAGAGACGCACGCGAATGCCGTCGGCGATGAGGGATTCGATGTCGGCCTGCGAGCTGTACAGATAGGCCTGGATGACGATGCCGATGTGATCGCGCAAGGCGGCCTGGGCATGGATGCGGCGCACGATGTCGAGCGTGACCTGGGTAAGCGGCGAGTCTTCCATGTCGATGCGGACGAAGTTGCCGGTGGACTGCGCGTGCTGAGTGAGGTCGGTAGCGATCTGCTCGGCAAGCGCGGGGTCCTGGGTGAGGCCCATCTGGGTTAGCTTGACGCTGATGTTGGAGTCGAGCTGGCGGGCGGCAATCTGGTCGAGAAGTTGGTGATAGACGTCGGCGGCACGGTGGGCCTCGTCGGCGGTGGTGACGCTTTCGCCCAGCGAATCGAGCGTGACATGCATGCCCTGCTGGTTGACCTGGGCACAGACACGGAGGGCGTCTTCGATTTCGAGGCCCGCTACAAAGCGGGAACTGAGCCGGGTGCCGACGCTGGAGGTTTCAGCAAATTTACGGAGAGGTCGATTGTGGGAGAGTGCGATAAAGGCGGAGCGTAGAACGGGCATCAGTTGACCTTGCCGGCGAACGCTTCGGGGTGAAAGTGACTCGCGCGGGACTCTACAGTTTCGCACAGCGGGGCCGGGTGGCGTGTGAGCGGCGGAACGAGCCAGGGCGCGGTTGCGTATGCTGAGAACAACGCGCCCGTTGGCTTGCGCGGCGTGCGCGGTTTCGTCTGGCGAGGTCGCATGCGTGTGCTCCGGGCATTGATGGGTTTGGCTTTGGCTGGGTTTGCGGTTGCGTTACATGCGCAGACACCGGAGATGCCGAAAACGGCGGGCGAGACGCTGAGCGGAAAGCGGATTGTGCTGGCGGATGCAGTGCGCGGCCACGCGGTGGTGCTGGTGGCGGGGTTCAGTCACGATGGTGGAATCGCGTGCGGCGACTGGATGAAGGCGATCCGCGGCGATGCGGCGCTGGCGGGCGTGGAGGTGTACGAGGTCGCCATGCTGGAGGGTGCGCCGGGGCTGTTTCGGGGGATGATCAAGAGCGGCATGCGCAAGGGGATGAGCACCGCCGATCAGGAGCGCAGCGTGGTGCTGACACAAGACGACACGTTGTGGGAGAAGTTTTTTGCGGTTTCAAACGGGCAGGAACCGCAGGTGATGCTTCTGGATGCGCAGGGAAATGTGGTGTGGCGCGGGCACGGAGCTGCGAGTGCGGTCGAGCCGCAGTTGAGGGATGCGGTGAAAACGCACTAAAAGGGGTGTGGCTGGGTGATGTCTGTGCTTTCCCACCCATGCCGCGATGAGGCTGCGTCATGGATGGGGCACCCCAGGGTCTGTGCTTTCCCACCCATGCCGCGATAATGCCGCGGCATGGATGGGGCAACCAGAGTTGAGGAGCACCAAAAGGGGTCCTCTCTTCTGTTCACTTCTACTCGACGCGGAAGAGGGCGCACCCGTGGGCTCGCAGGACGACGTGGAGTTCTTCTGAACTCGGTATGAGCTTCCGGTTCCAGACGTCGTAGACGGCGTGCGGCTTGTCGTCAAGGTGGAAGAGAACCCACGGCATGTTAGACGAAGTGGTGGCGTCGGCGAGGTTGAAGACGGCGACGTAGAGCTTGGGGTGAGGGCCGCCAGTGCGGGCGTACCAGTAGCGTTGCGGGAACGAGGCCTTCTTGCCGTCGTTTTTCGGCTGGAGACCTGGCTTGGATTCAACGGCCCGCTGATTGAGATCGGTGGCTTCCTTGTTGGTAATCAACGAACGAGTGAAGTCGTCGAGCTTTGTGAGGTTGGCGCCGAGGATGAGGGGCGAGCGGGAAATGGCCCAGAGAGTGAACTCGGTGCGCTCCTCATCGTGTGTGTAGGCGGACTGGCGAGGCTGGTCTTTGCCGGGGTGAGGGCCGAGGTAGCCCTCGGGTAGCATGTCGGGGTCGGGCCAATTGCCGGGTTTGACGTAGGGCGCCCATTGGGCGATGCGGTCGAATTCGTCGCGGAGGCCGAAGGGATATTCGGAATTGGGCTTATGCGGGAAGGTCCAGCCATCCCAGTGGTCGTCGGTGATGCGCCACATCTGCGCGTACTTGGCGATTTCAGCGGCGTTGGCGAGCTGAGAAGGGCCGGGCGAGAGGCTGAGCACTATGGGGCGGCCGGTCTTGCGGATGGCTTCAGCAAGCTGCCGTATTTCGCTGGGGCGGTAGGGGTGGTCGCTAATGCAGTCTACCTTGATGTAGTCGAGTCCCCACTCGGCGTAGAGCTTCAGCATGGAGTCGTAGTAGGCCTGGCCGGCCTCGTTATCTTTCACGCCCCAGTTGCCTTCATCCCAGGGGCAAGGGGACTGCTGGTCGGCGGCGTCTGCGGCGTGGAAGCTGGAGCCGGCGATGGGGAGGTTTTGCGCGACGACCTGGCGGGGGATGCCACGGACGATGTGGATGCCGAATTTGAGTCCCTGGGAGTGGACCCAGTCGGCGAGCGGCTTGAAGCCGGCGTTGTTGGCGGAAGAGGGGAAGCGGGCGGGGTCGGGGATGAGGATGCCGTTTTCGTTCCAGAGGTACTTGCGAGTTTCGAGCGTGCCGGCGAAGGGATCCTGCATGTACCAGCCTTCGTCGATGACAGAGTATTGCCAGCCGACCTGGCGGATGGAGGCGAGGACAGTAGTGTTGGCGCGGTAGTCGGCTTCGTTGATGGTGAGGCCGTAGGCGTCCCAACTGTTCCAGCCCATGGGGGGGGTGGGGGCCGAGGTTCTGGGCGAGGCAGGGTGTTGTCGGAGAGTGCCGCGAAAACGAAGGCCGCGATCAGGATAGGTCGGAACATGTGGAAACGTATACCACAATGAGGAGCGGGATCGCCGGTCAAAGGGCGTAATTGGGGAAAGAGGCTTGTTTACTGGGCAAAAGAACGTGATGCAACTCACTTTCAAACGGGCCTATAATGCTGTCGAATAACAAACGTACAGCTGCTCGATGCCCAACCCCGACACCGGCAACTGAGGAGACGATTATGCGCAAGTCGTTCTTGCTCTTCACGGCGGTTGTCGTGATTCTCGTTGCATCCACATCCGCTCCCGCCCGCTCGCCGCAAGATGCAGCAACCAGCCAGCCCGCCAAGAAGATGAGTTCCGATTCTGTGGGAAAGGCCAAAAAGGTCTACAACATGGATTGCGCGCTTTGCCATGGGGCGACCGGGGACGGCAAGACAGACCTAGCCAAGGATATGCAGTTGACGCTTCTGGATTGGACAGATCCGAAGGCCCTTGCCGGGCAAACGGACCAGCAGCTGTTCGACACAATTCGCAAGGGCAAGGGAAAGATGCCGCCCGAGGAGGAGAGCCGCGCTAAGAATGGCGAAGTGCGTGATCTGGTGAACTATATCCGCACACTTGCGAAGGAAGGGTCAGCATCGCCTGCCGCTGCCGCGACGGATCAACCGGCTGCGACACCGGCGCCGACGACTTCACCGAACAACTGAGTCTGGGATCTACCGGTCCCGCGGACCAATGGTTCGCGCGGACTCGCTGACACAGGCGTGCGAAGGCAGGCAGAACGCGGCGAATGGCCGCGTTCTTTTTTCGAGATGCGGCTTCGCTCGTGCGGTTAACCACGGCAGTGCGCACATAACAGAGCACAATCGCGAGGGTGGTATTTCAGGACCGCGAGGCACCGCGCCAACGGCCGCGATCGGGACCTGACGCATGATCAGGGGTCAGGGATGGGCGAGAAGTTTGTTGAATTCCGGGCAGGTTTGGGCAATTACCTGGGATGGAGATGGTCGCCCGGGCGTTGAAAGCATGGATTCGGTCGAAATTCAACGTGAGGCATTGTTTGCTATGCTTGCCAGCAATCTACACTGAAGGTCGACGAGCACCCTCGAATCAATTCCGAGACAAATGCTGTTCCTGTCGCTGAATATCCAAGCCACATAATCTTGCACCAGTTCTCCTATAGTCAGAGGATCAGAGGAAATAAGTGCACCGCAATTCAGCGCAGTCCAGTGCTAAAGAGTTAATGAACGCCGATGCTTCTAAACATCGTCTTTCGGAGCTTTCCCTCGCCCTCTTATGGAGCATCCTGGCTTTATGCTTCGTCAATGTATTCGGTATATTTACTCCGACAATGCCCGGACCTGGCGTTGATTCATCGTGGTGCTATGGCGTAAATCAGGCGGTGGCTCAAGGGTTGACCTTTGGGAAAGACATCATCTTTACATACGGGCCATATGCCGCAGTCTATACGCGTGTCTATCATCCAGCTACGGTCTCGCGAATGATCGCGGGAATTCTCGTGGTGGATACTTTATATGTCGGTTGCTTCGTGTGGCTCGTCAGGGATGCGCGCTGGCGCTGGCCCTTGATTCTCTTTGCGATTATGACCGTTGTCGTAATGAGCCAGAACCCGGGTCCGGCTCAGGATGCTTTTCTTTTGTCTGTGCCATTACTGCCGAGCCTGGTCCTAATAAAACTCCGGCGCCGTTACGGCACCGACGCATTCTCAAAGATCACCACGCAAATCCTGATCGTTCTCGCATTTGCATGCCTTGGATTGCTGCCGCTGATCAAGGGCACGCTGCTATTAACGACCGCGGTAAACTGCGTGTTCTGCGCGATGTTTTTGGCCATTAACCGGCGGGGCTCATTGGCGATGCTGTGCGTGGCGGCGCCCGCTCTGACGATGGTGGTCATCTGGTGCGCATCCTTACCATTGCACGCATTGTCAGATTTCCTTTCGAGCCTAAAATACATCGTTTCAGGCTACTCGGAAGCGATGGCAATCAGCAGTCCGTCTGGTTCGGGTTGGGATTTGGTAATCTCATTGGCTGCTTCCACGATAATTCTTAGAAGCATAGCGATTAGCAAGGGGCTACCCAAAGACCAGAGGATCTTCCTGCTTCTGATCTTCACGGGTTTCCTGTTTATCGGGTTCAAGGAAGGGTTTGTTCGCCGTGATTTTTACCACGTCGCGATCTTTCCAAATTGTCTGGCCATCTGCATTCTCTTTCTAGGTTTGTTGGATGATGCGACGCTATCTTTTGCCCATCTGAAATTGCTGGGGTTCGCTTTGCTGACCCCCACCGTCATCATCAGCTCCCGCTTGTGGCACGACGATTTCATTCATGCGTTGAGAGCCGCTGAACTCCCATCGAAAGGGGAAAGGGATCGAGCGATTAGCGACCACCTTAACTCCCTGCGACGCGAAATTGGAACCAAGAGGTTCATATCAATCGCCCTCTCCACACAACCATTTCCAATGCTGCCTTGGAACTTCAATCCGGCGTCGTGGCCCACGCAATTCCAGCATGCGAAACGCGAGATCGACAAAGCGTCTGGTCTGGATTTTGCCATGCCTGGAACCGTGGACATCTATACAGAGGATCTCTCGAGTCTGCTGGCCCACGATTATCAATGGGATCCCAGGCCGATCCTGCAAAGCTACTCCGCGTACACGCCTGAGTTATTACGCCTCAACGAAAGGCATCTGCGCTCAGCCGAGGCTCCAGACCATCTTGTTTTCCGCCTGGATACGATAGATGGCCGGTTGCCCTCATTGGATGATGATCTGAGCTGGCCCGCGATGCTGGACAACTACGAAGTTGCTGAATCAGATCACGGTTGGATCCACCTGACCAGGAAACCTGATTCGGACAGGAAAGCTTTCAGCCGATACGCCTATGTCCAGACGGTTTCGGCAAAGGTAGGCGAGCAGGTTCGCGTACCTGCGTTTTCCGGCCTCACTTTCGCAGTTGTACAAGTAACACCAAGCGCTCTAGGGAAGCTGATCGGCGTTGCATATAAGATTCCGTCCCTCACGATGAGAGTGACAAGGCGCAGCGGAGAAGAGACCGACTTCCGGGTCAATGCGAATATGATGAAGTCCGGATTTCTTCTTTCGCCGCTGGTGACTGGGACCAAGGACTTTCAAAATCTCTTTCACCCTGAAGCCTCCTTTCTTGAGCAAAACAGGGTTGCGAGCATCGCTATCGTTGTCTCAGGTAGCGGAAAGTTTTGTTGGAATAGTGAATTTGCGGTGACGTTCGAGCAATATCAGTTTTGAGGGAATTGCGAGAGACGTGCTGTTGAGGTCGCTGGCGGCGACCAGGTTGTTCCTGTTCTGGCAATTCGCATACGGCGGTCTGCTT